>CAVRPV010000010.1:0-461449 GCA_963723235.1 uncultured delta proteobacterium | reverse complement strand
TTCTTCCGCTTTCAGACGGGGAAATGTTCTTGTTTCGTTTTTGTATTACAACGCCATAGGTGTGCTCGACATAGAAGCGGAAAAAATGGTTTGGTCTATGTCGGGTATGTGGAGGTTTCAGCATCAGCCTACGGTTATGTCCAATGGGAATATGCTGATTTTCGACAACCTCGGTCTGGGACAGCGCTCCCGTGTTTTGGAGTTTGACCCGTTTACGCAGCAGGTATTCTGGGAATATTCCGGGTCGAACGCAACAGCCCCTTTATTCTGAAAACTGCGCATCATGCGCAGTCCTGCCCAATGGCAACATATTGATTACCGAAACAACGCGAGGACGCGCTCTTGAGGCTGACGCGTGACAAACAGGTTGTATGGGAGTTTTTTTCCCCCTGGCGCACCGGACAAAACAACGAATTGATTGCGTCTTTGCTTGAGCTTATACGGCTGCCTGCCGACTTTCCGCGGGACTGGATGCATGATTGACAATGTTATGAGTCAATCTGATATGGGTTCCGGTGATATCTGATGTGCGACTATAATTTTAGGCTGTTCCTATTGTTTGATTGTGCGGCTGTTTTTTTATCCGTATACAGCAAGCATTGTTAACGGCAGGTGCTTTATTGAACACGTAAAGTATTTTGTAATAAGGCAGGTTTACATGCTTGGACACAGTCGTACGTATTCTTTTCTAAAAGACAGCTGTTTGATTGTTGTTGTATGTATAATTATGGTGTGTTTGTTTGAGTTTTCAGGCCGCATTGTTCTGTCAATCATGTATGAATCTTCGCGTTATATGCTGTACGGTTTTATCCCACAGCCAAAGTTTCAGACTATAAAGGCTGTACCGCCGTATGTTGATTATTATAAGGGGACGCCGTCCCGCAGCAGCAGCAACCCCGTGAACACTCTGGGGCTCAGGGGTTTTGAAATCGGTGCCAAGAAACATGGCACGTTACGCATAGTATGTTTGGGCGCCTCCACAACCTATGGTGATAACCTTGATTATCGGGACACATATCCGGCATTGCTGCAGGAGCAGTTAAACAGTGCCTATGGTACAGGCAGGTATGAAGTTGTGAATGCAGGACAGCCGGGCTTTGACCTGAACCACATACTCTCTTTTACTAAACATGAGGGGCTTGAGCTAAAGCCGGACATCGTATTAGTTTTGAGTATAAATAATAATTTTAAAGCGCCCGGGTTCTGGTTTGTGCAGGTCGATCGGAAGGATCAGAAAAAGCAGCCTGATGCCGATTTGCACAAGGGTATTTTGGGGCTTGCACGCTTAAAACAAACCTTTATGGCCTACAGTGCGGTCGGTAAACTGGCTGAATTGTTGTTGTATAAACGCTTGTATGATTATTTTGCTGATTTTGACTGGGAAGGGTTCGCGCGGGCTTTGATGGCAGAAGATAACATCTGGGAATCTGAGTATCGGCGCAACCTGCAGAGTTTAATTGATCTTATTACGTCTGCAGATTCGAAAACGGAGATTATACTGCTTGAGCAGGCAGTCAATACAGTTCAGTATCCCTGTCTTGCGGCACCATGGGAGAAAGCAGGATCGATATTTCGTGAGATGGCAGCCCTCAATGCCGCAGTCCATGTGCTTGATATCAGAACTCCTGTTGTTCGCGAAGCTATGGCCGGTGTATCGGTCTGGCAGGACAGGACTTTGCGGGATCCCTTGCATCTGTCAAGGGCGGGAAATGCGATTGTGGCGGAGACTATTACTGCTGCCTTACCGGGTATCATGGCAGGCCGGTGAGCTTGTGCAGTAACGCTGGGATATTGCACATAGTATTCAGGCGCCGATAGAATAATCGTTCACCCTGCATCATGGTATGCGTAGACGGGTTTTTATAAATCCGGCAGTCGAACCATGATCGTTGCAATAGTTGCCCGCAGACAGGGATAATCCTCGATTATTTCGAGGGCCTCTTCAAGATAGCCAAGCGCAGCCGGGATATGCGCGTAGAAGTGGGTCTTCTTTTTGTGCGTTCCAAGGAATGAAAATGCTGCCAGGGCCTGCATGTTGCGCTGCAAACCGCACAGGTGAAATGTGTGTGTGAAGGAACATGTGTCTTCAACAGCAGATCCAAGGCTGGCGCGTGCATCAAAATAGTGTTGTAAAAGCAGGCTGCGTTCAGTGTCGCTCAGAACAAAATAGGCATCCTTGAGAAACGATACCAGATCGTACTGTGGTGGACCGGCTGTCGCGGTTTGAAAATCGATAACTTTAATGTGATTCCCTGTGAGATGCATATTTTGCGATTGAAAATCGCGGTGCATGAACATCAAGGGCTCAGCTGACAGCGTCAGTGCCAGGCGATGGAATTCCTCGTCAAGACCCGCAGGCGCTTCCATCCGGCAGTATTCCCGCAGGAATGAGCGGATAAAATAATCGGTTTCCGCCCGGAAGGCGGCATAGTCAAAGCGCCTGGTTCGCAGGCAGGCACAGGACTGCATTCCGGGAGTTGCCCGCACCTGCATTTCCGCCAGAAACATGAGAGCGCGTTTGTACAGTTCAAGTACGGCCTGGCGGTCTTTTTCACCGTTAAGGGCGTGGTATAGACTCACATCACCTGCATCTTCAACCAGCATCATATGATGCACGTCGTCCTGCGCGAAGACATCCGGCACGGCAATGGAGCAGGAGTGCAGAAAACGGTTAATGTCAAGCCAGGCCTGCTGCTCATCTCCGGGTGGCGGTGAAATCATGGCGATACACGACGTTTCTCCGGCAGGCACCCGGTAAAAGCGCCTGTCTGAGCCTCCAAGGGCCAGCAGGCGCAAATCATCAGGAGCGGCGCCCGTGAAACCGCTATCCGCTGCAAAGGCACATATCTGTTGTCTCAGTTCACGATCGTCAAACATTGATTATAAATCCCGGTCCGCAGACAACGCGGCTCAAGGTTGATCCTGCTGCTATGGTGGTTTGATCCCATATAATACAGTCGCGCAGGGTGCATCCCGTCTCAATCCGGCAGCCATGGCCGATTGAAACAAAACCGTCCATGCGTACAGTCTTTCGCTATAAGGCTGTCCTCACCCAGAAACAGGGCTCCGGCAGGTATATCGTGCTCGGGTATCAAGGGCAGGCGCTGCAGCAGTATTTCACGGTGCGCTTGCATGTAGGATGCAGGTGTTCCGATGTCACGCCAAACAGCATCAGGGGCAATCACTGCTCGCACGCTGCCCGGCCGCGCAGCAATCAATTTCAGCAGCAGGGGAACCAGCTCTGAAGCACCCCGGGGAATCAGATCGAGAAAAGCCCTGCTCATGTAGGCAATGCCGGTATAGGCGAGCCTTTGGAACGTATCATGAGGCCGCAGGGTGTCGCGCAGGTCGATAATATCACCGGCACTGTTGATGCATACATTATTATAGGCCGGGCAGTCATGCAGCACAAGCATTACCAACGGACTATGATCTAAAAAATCAGGCAGAAACCGGTCGCAGGTGATATTAGAAATACTGTCTCCGTTGCAGACAATAAAGAAGTCTTCACTTTCAAGGAAGTCCCGAAAGCCGCCTATGCCGCCGGCACTGCCCAGAATGACCGGTTCATGTGAGATATGCAGGCTGCAGTCATTCTGTGTGGAAGCGAACGTATTCATGAGTGCGGCATGATGATGCGTGTTCAATCCGATGGAGTTGATGCCGGCTTGCAGCAGTCTCGAGATGCTGTGGCGCACGAGCGGTTTGCCGACCAGGGGCACCAGGGCCTTGGGAAGAAAGTCGGTCAGCGGCTGCAGCCTGGTGCCGTATCCGGCGGTAAGCAGTATGGCTTTTACGGAATTCAGTGTCATGGTTCTGCGCTCAGCGTGTTAAAAAACCGGCTTGACCGGTTGATGTAAACCAATATATCATGGCACACAATTGCAGTTGGGCATGCACTTCTTTAAATTTCGGTAATCATATACGCTAAACCAAGAAAATAAAAGGGCTTTTACCATGCGAGACATGACTCAAACAGAGATAATCGATTTCATAAAGTATTTTACGTGGGGTACGCTGATCGGTGTTGAAGGGGACAAGCCCTACGCAGTTGAACTTTCATACGGCTTTGACGGCGATTACATCTATTGCGGATCAATGCCGGGCGGGCGCATGGCGCGCTGCATACGCGACAATGCCAATGTGGCCTTTAAAATTTGTGAGTGCGATTGGAGTTACTCTCGCTACCGTGCTGTAATCGTAGAGGGCCATGCCGAGCGTATGACTTCACGTGATGATATTATGTGCGCAGTTATGCAGATTGCCCGCCAGCGCAAATTGCCGGATCATGCATTTGCCGGTGTGGTTGATCGGTTGGTTGATAATCCGGACAGCAATTCGCTGAGAATTTCCGTTGCAACCGTGGGTGGGAAAATTGCCGGTTACTGATTCAAGGCCTGTTGGCATGCGGCACAGTATCGATACAGGGCTCAGGCCCGCATAAACGCAACGGTTTTTATTGCTTATCATGAGTCAGCACAGGGAGAATGCCATGCACATACCGTTTGACAGTGTAAAAATACTGGATAATTTCTATCAGGCTTCCGCGTTTTTTCCCATGCCCGTGGTGCTGGTCAGCACAGTTGCTGAAACGGGACAGATTAATCTCGGCCCGTATTCGCTGTGCTTCCCGCATGTAGTGACCGGCAGCAAACGGCACGGCATGATGCTGATCGCCCGCAGCAACAGCAATACCGCCGATAACATTCAGCGCACAGGCCTGTGCGCGATTAATTTTATCCCGGATAAAAAGAAATACTTGAAAAATTGTGTGATGCTCGGCTACCCCGGCGAGACAACCGAGGAAAAAATGAAAAACAGCATATTCACTCTGACACCGTCTGATCTGGAACTCAAAGGGGAATTCTCAACGTCCTGATCTGGTGCGCGAGGCATTCCAGGTTTTTGAGTGCACATGGGACGACAGCTTTCCGCTCACCGACACGGACGGCGCGATCGAATGTCACTTCTTGCTGCGCATTGACCGCATTCTGCTCAACCCAAAATGGAAAGCCTGCCTTGAAAAGGGCAGGGGATTTCCGAAAATGCCGGTTGACTACGGATTCAGAGATAACAACCAGTTCTGGTTCGCGTCCCACTCACGCCCCTACCGCGTTCCCATTCCGGCCAGCAAAGGAACGACGCTTTTAGCTGTCCAGTATGCCTGTACGCACTATGACCCGGATATCGTCTGGCAGGATGAGGCATGTATGAAGATTGTGCAGGTACCTAAGATTTTTCTTAAAACCGTTATAGCCGGTATTGTTAAGGAAGCGCGCAGCCAGGGCATAACTGAAATTACGTCCGGGTTCATGAGACGAAGTCAGGGCCAAGCGCCGTTGAGTCAGGCTGCGATATTAAGTAACATCTGTTCTTTGATGCAGCTTCCAAATCGTTATCGGATAGCTATCGGTATCAAGAGTTGTTTGAAAAGCCGACCCCGATATCGATTTCGATAGCGATATTGAAGGAGCTTTTTTGCGGGAACAACCTTGCTTTTGTTCAGGGCTTGAATAGCGCTGTTACACTTTGTTACACATTGTATACATGGTTGAAAAGCATTTAACTTTCAGATACTGTTACAGTTCAGGGTAAGGAGATACGACAAGCATGCGTATACGTATTTAGAATCGACAGGGGGATATACGATGAAATTGCTGGAACCGGGTAGAATCGGTACGCTGGAGCTGAAAAACAGGGTTGTCATGGCAGCCATGGGAGTGCGTGGCCTGTGTGAGGCGGACGGGGCATGGGGTGAGCGCTTCAGGGCTTATTATGTTGCCCGCGCCCGGGGCGGTGTAGGCCTGATTACCACGGAAATGACCTTTGTTTCTGAGGCACTGGAACCTGTCGCACGTCAGTTGTTCAGCTTTTCTAATGATGATCACCTGTCGGGGATACGAGCTCTGGCTGATGCCCTGCATGAGTACGGCTGCAAATTAAGCGTGCAATTGACAGCCGGGTTTGGGCGTGTCGTTCCTGCAGCGATTATTGATGAGAGCATACAGCCTGTATCGGCATCGGAGAACCCCAATTTTTATGTGCCTGATTATCCGGAATATAATTCCCGCGCGCTTACAACCGATGAGGCTGCTGCCCTGGCAGCGGCATTCGGGCCAGCTGCCAGGCATTGCCGTGAGCAAGGAGCCGACTGTGTTGAGCTGCATGGCCATGAGGGCTACCTGATGGATCAGTTTATGAGCGCGCTGTGGAACAGGCGTACAGACCGCTACGGAGGCAGTTTTGAGAACAGGCTCTGCTTCGCACGCGAGGCAGTTGAGGCAATACGTCGTGAGGCCGGCCCTGATTTCCCGATTATCTATCGTTTTGGTTTGAAGCATTTTCTTGAGGGCGGCCGTGAGGCTGAGGAGGGTATCCGGATTGCAATTGAACTTGAGAAAATGGGTGTGGATGCTTTGCATGTTGACGGCGGTTGTTATGAGACCGGCTGGTGGCCGCATCCTCCGCAGTACCAGGAATCAGGCTGTCTGGTTGATCTTGCCCGCCAGGCAAAAGAAGCGGTCGCTATTCCGGTTATCAGTGTCGGTAAACTGCATTATCCGGAAACAGCTGAAGCTGTGCTTGAGGAGGGGAAGAGTGATTTTATCGCAATTGGCCGAGGGCTTTTGTCAGATCCGGAATGGGTCAACAAGGTTGCCGATGACCGTCGTGATGAGATCATTCCCTGTATCGGGTGCCATGAAGGCTGCTTGTGGCAAATGATAGCCGGGGAGCCGACCAGCTGTGCTTTGAATCCGTTAACAGGACATGAAACTGTTTGGGGACTGAAATCATTGGCTCGCAAAAAGAAGCTGCTGGTGGTCGGAGCGGGCCCTGCAGGTATAGAGGCCGCGCGTGTCGGTGTACAGCGCGGGTTTGATGTTACCCTGTGGGAGGCTGCGGCGAGCGCGGGCGGTAATCTGGTGCCTGCCTCAATAGCTCCTTTTAAAAGGGATGTTGCCGCCTATCTTGCCTACCTGCGCCGCCTGCTTGCAAAGCTTCCGCTCGATTTGCGCTATGGTATGCCGGTTTCTGCCGATGCTGTGCGCAGCTTTGGGGCTGATTATGTAGTGCTTGCAACCGGGGCTACCATGGAAGATCCGCCGGTGACGGGCCCGAAGGTGTACAGCGTGATCGATATTCTGCGCGGCCGTGATGTCGAGGCTGACAGAGTGCTCATGATGGGCGCAGGGGTTATCGGCTGCGAAACCGCGCTCTATCTTGCCCAAAGGGGCAAACAGGTTGTTTTATGCGCGCGCAACGACTCTGATGAGCTTGACATCAGCATGGTTGATATGCATAACCGTAATATGCTGCTGCGCCTGATTAAACACCCCAATATTACTATTCACCGGGCTGCGATTCCGGTCTCTTTTGAAAACGGCCTGGTTATGACTGAATGCGGGTCTGAAACCTTGTCGATTCCGGCAGATAGCCTTGTGTTCGCGGGACGGATGTTCCCGGTTAATGCGGTTGCGCAGGCCCTGCAGGGTCAATCGCACCTGTTTTCAGTTGGGGACTGTGTGGAATCCGGATCAATTATGGATGCGGTCTGGAGTGCTTTTCATGCGGTGCGCGGGATTGAATGCAGTGTATGAATGTGCTATCGTGATTGACCACCACGCAAGACGTGTGATTATGGTGCCGGGATTTTCGAAGATTCGAGGAGTTCGGCTTGAAAGCTTGAAAGGAATTGCTGCGCGGGTTTGAATAACACAATCTTTCCATAGAGGAGAATTTCATGATTGAAAAGAAAGCTTTAGTCGCCGGGGCAACAGGCAGGGCCGGCAGGTTGGTTGTGAAAGAGCTTTTAAAACGGGGCTACAGTGTCAGGGCGTTGATGGTGCGTACATTTGATGCACCCGAAACCTCCGGACTCAGCGGGGTTGAGTTTGTTGAAGGTGATCTCGGTTCAGTGCCTTCACTTACAAAGGCAATGGAAGGAGTTCAGTACCTCATCAGCGCTCTGGGATCGAAAAAGCCGTTCAGCGGTAAAGAAAACGACAAGGTCGATAATATGGGCAACCAGAATCTTGCGCGCGCCGCCAGGGCAATGGACCTCAGGCAGATCGTCGTGATTTCCTCTGTCGGGGCCGGCAACAGCCGTGATGCTGTGTCGTGCATGTATAAATGGCCCATGTTGTCGGTGCTGAAAGCCAAAACACGCTCAGAGGATTTTATCCGTTCCTGCGGTATTGATTATACGATTATCCGGCCCGGGGGTTATACCGATAAGGACATTTCCGATGAGATCGCTTTCGGTGAGGGTGGGAAAATTACCGGCCTCGTGAAGCGTGCCCAGATCGCGCGCGTGTGCGTTGACGCCCTTGAAAATGCTGGTATGAAAAATCGTGTTTTTGAAGTTGTCGCCCGGGCAGCGGTCAAAAAAGGGCGGGAACAATTTATCGTACAAATATAATAACGAGTATACACAAGGAGGAACATCCAATGGCCGGAGAATACAGTTTTCCACCCTATGGCGAGGAAATGCAGAAGCTTGTTGACCGGTTCGGTGGTGAAAAAATGGAAACCTACAAGGGCCATGATGTCAAGCCCCTGTGGAATCTGACCGGGGGGCCCATACTGTGGAGTTACAAGCACATGTATAAGGCACCCAAGATTGAAAAAATCGTGATTGCAGTACAGTCTTTTCGCGATAAGCTCATGACCTACATGTGTATTATCTGGCCGGATGATGAGCACGCATTGCCGGTGTTTTCCTCATTCTGGGCTGAAAGTGAAAAAGGCAGCTACTTCATTGCTGATTTTTATCCAACAGCCGACTGCATCTGCGATATTGCCTACATGGAGAAGTATCTTGACCCGCTTGAAGATTTGCATGCCAAGGGCAGGAAGAGGTTTCCGGAATTTTCATCGCGCGATCCTAACTGGTTTCTGGCAATGGCTTCGCCGTATTACATAACTGCCGACTTTCATCCCAGTACCGCTGAAACGCAAAGCGTGCTCATGGGGCTTTCGCTCGACTACCTGAAAGTCTATCATCGTTTATGGGAGCAGGAACAGCCCGGTGATCCGCAGTATCTTAAGCGTCTGAATGAGCGCAAAGAAGCAATACGCTACAATCTGCGCGAAAAAGATCCAGGCGGTTTTATGATCGAACAGGCCGTGGGAGAGGAACTGGCACACCTGAGTCTGAGCTCGCTGTTTTAGCTCGGTGATTGCGTGCAGCCTGCTGAGCGTGTGTTGGGCATATATTCCCGCTCTACTATTTGAGCGGTCAGTAAAGCAAACGGCAGGGCGTCGCAATGCCCGGGCACGAGCATCCGCACACGCGCATCCGGCAGATGGCAGGCCGGGGCGAGTGTGCGGCATGCGCGCCAGACAGGGATCGGGAGCTATCCAAAATAATCTTTTTTGAATTCCGTCGCCGAGCGCTTCAAGTGGCTCGCGACTTCTTTTGTTTTCCCTATCATATCTTCATGCTTTTTTTCAGGTACCGGGAACAGTTGATCCCAGCGCCGCTTTTCAAAGATGGATTTGTTAAGCGGGCAGTCGCAATAATTGCACCTCATGGCTTCCGGGCCCCATACCTGGATTTCTTTGAATATTTTTTCCGGGATAACTCCATCGCAGCGGGGACATCGTACACTCATGCGAAACCTCCTTGCTAAAGTTTGTTTATTTATTAATTAGCCGATTTAAAGCATAAGTTCAATAAAATAATACAGCCAATCTCAAAAATTTATTTTTATGAAGTTTATATATTTGATGGGCTTATTGCCAGTCGTTGCACTTCTTGCCGGGAGGGGTGTGATGCAGTTCGTGCTTCGTTTGTGTTGATGGCTTTATGCGAGTTTATTTGTTTAGATTTCTCCATGCCTGTCGCTTATGGCGCAGGCATGGCATAGCAGGGGGCAGACTAAAAGGAGGCGTTTTTGGGTGTGCGGGGGAACGGTATCACATCACGGATGTTAGCCATGCCGGTTACAAACAGCATTAATCGTTCAAAACCAAGGCCGAATCCGCTGTGAGGGGCGGAGCCGAACTGGCGGGTTTCAAGGTACCACCAGACGTCTTTCTCAGGGATGTTCATATCACGGATACGCTGCAAAAGGCATGTATGGTCATCTTCCCGCTGTGAACCGCCTATGATTTCACCGATTTTGGGAAACAGCACGTCCATCGCACGCACAGTGCGCCCGTCAGCATTCAGCTTCATATAGAACGGCTTGATCGTAGCGGGATAGTCCGTCAGGATTACCGGACGTTTGAATACTTCCTCTACAAGATAGCGTTCATGTTCTGCTTGAAGGTCTTTTCCCCAACTAACTAGAAATTCAAACTTTTTATCTGATTTTTCTAGTATTGTAATCGCCTCGGTGTACGTCAGGCGTTCAAAAGTACAGTCAAGGGTTGAACGCAGTCTTTCCTGCAGGTCGGCATCATAGTGCGTGCTTAAAAACTCAAGGTCATCTGAGCATTCATCAAGAGCTGTCTGTACCAGGAATTTCAGAAATGCTTCAGCCAGGTCCATATTGTCGCTGAGTTCATAAAAGGCCATTTCCGGCTCTACCATCCAGAATTCAGCCAGATGCCGGGCAGTATTTGAGTTCTCGGCGCGAAAGGTCGGACCGAATGTGTAGATTTCTCCCAGCGCCAGGGCACCCAACTCACCCTCAAGCTGTCCGGAAACAGTCAGGGCGGTTTCGCGTCCGAAAAAGTCCTGTGTGAAGTCAACCGCGCCCTGATCATTGAGGGGCGGATTCTTCAGATCAAGCGTGGTCACACGAAACATTTCGCCTGCACCTTCGCAGTCAGATCCGGTTATCACCGGCGTGTGCAGGCATACAAATCCGCGTTGTTGGAAAAAACGGTGAATGGCAAAGGCCATTGTGTTGCGAATGCGCAGCACCGCGCCGAAAGTGTTGGTGCGCGGGCGCAGATGTGCAATTTCGCGCAGGAATTCGAGCGAATGTCCTTTTTTTTGCAGCGGATAGCTCTCCGGATCGGCGCTTCCGTAAAGTTGCAGTTCGCGTGCCTGGATTTCAACGTTCTGCCCGCTGGCAGGCGATTCAACCAGCTGCCCTGTTGCACGGATGCAGGCGCCTGTCGTTATCGCACGCAAAGAATCAGCGTCTATGTGTTGCAGGTCTACCACAACCTGAATTGTTTGCTGGCATGAGCCGTCACTGAGGGCGATAAACTGCACCTGCTTATTTCCGCGCCGGGAGCGCACCCAGCCTTTGACAATAACGTCCTGGCCGGGCTGGCCTTGTGTGAGCACTGTTTTGATGCGTGTATGTTGCGTTTTCATGGGTTAAGAAAGTAGCAAAGGCAGGCTCACGTGTCAATGAGAATCATGCAGTGTTGATGCAGGATCTTGACAAAAAAGTACTTTTATGGCTTTAATATTTACAGCAAACGATGATTGTGATTGTCAGGTTTGCAGGTATTTTCGCGGCTCTTTGCGTTGAGTCCTGTAAGCAGCGTAACAGCCTGGGGGCTCAATAAAATTAAGTCGAGCCGTGTATGGTGACTGTTGATGGTACCATGTGGTTTTAATCTGTTGGAGGAGACTGTATGCCTGTAAAGCCAACCGAACTTGAAGAGGAATTTTTTGCGCGTCAGGAATTCGAGCGCATGAAAGACGTAGAGGAAAAACGAGTACGTAAGATTGAGGCGGAGGAAAAGGAGAGTCTGAAGGAACTGCACTTCATGCGTTGTCCAAAATGCGGTATGCAGCTTGTTGAAATTGATTATCGCACCATAAAAATCGACCGGTGTACCGCCTGTGACGGTGTCTGGCTTGATGCAGGTGAGTTGGAGGAAATTTCTAAATTTGATGCTTCAGGTATGGGAAAATTTTTCAGTATTTTTAAATAGGTATATGCATTCTTGACCCTGTATGTTCTTTCATTTCCTACAGGGTTTTTTTATACCTGAATGGATATAACACGTCCGCACAAAAAGTATTTTTCATGCAGGTCTGATATTAGCTTGTAATTTAGTTAAAAAATTGATATATTTAGCACTCATTGAATGCACAGCAACTGTTAATCCTTGGGGAGGAAACCTATGAAAAATGTTGGTTGCTCAAGTACAGGGGGAAGAGACAGTATGGATTTTAAGGTCGGCGATATGGCCGTATATCCAACCCATGGTGTTGGCGTTATTGAGGCTGTCGAATTTAAGAAAATTTCCGGCAATGATCAGAAGTTTTATATCATGCGCATTCTGGGAAACGGAATGACAATCATGATTCCGACTGACAATATAGATCAGGTCGGCCTGCGTGGTATTATATCAAGCAAAGACGCCAGCAAGGTCTATAAAATACTCAAGGATAAAAAATGCAAACCATCGGACTCACAAACCTGGAATCGGCGCTATCGCGAATATATGGACCGGCTTAAAACCGGTTCAGCCTATGAGGTCGCAACCGTATTGCGCGATCTTTTCCTTTTAAAGGTGGGCAAGGAGTTGTCTTTTGGTGAGCGACGCATGATGGATATTGCCAAGGGTTTGCTGGTAAAAGAGCTTTCTGTTGCCCAGGCCCTGCCTGAGGAACGGATTGCAAGTAACATCGAAGCAATTTTTCATTAGACACTATTAAAAACCCCTGAAAAGACCCGGGCAGGCTGTTTATCCGTAAACAGCCCGCTCTTTTTTTTGTGCTGATATCAGGTCTGTAAGGATACGGTATGAATGTGGTTGTTATAGTCCCTGCTGCCGGAAGTGGTGTGCGCATGCAGCACGCCTGTAAGAAGCCCTATATTGAGCTTGAGGGACGAACGATTCTTGGGCATACCCTGAGCGCCCTCAATCAGGCTGAGAGCATCAGCTCCTTTATTATCGCTGTTTCACCGGGGGATGAGCCGCAGTGCCGTCAGCAGGTGCTGTCGGCAGTCAGCCTGAGGTCTGAAATCAGTATCATCGCCGGCGGTGAACGCCGTCAGGATTCGGTCTTTAACGCCTTGGCCGTCCTTCCCGCCGCATGTGATGTGGTTCTCATTCATGACGGCGCCCGACCCTTTGTCACAGCAAAAATCATCGAGGCTACAGTTTCTGCTGCGTTCAAACACGGTGCGGCAACGGCTGCTGTGCCGGTTAAGGATACGATTATGCGGCTTGGCGCTGCAGACCTGACCGGCCCGGAGCCACTGGAGCGCGATGAGCTCTATGCAATTCAAACACCACAGGCCTTCCGGCCTGATGTCATTGTAGCTGCGCATGCCCATGCCCGCAGCACCTCGGCGCAGGCAACCGACGATGCCTCTCTGGTGCGGCATATGGGCCTGCCGGTTGCTATCGTTGGCGGTTCTTATGAAAACATCAAGATTACCACTGCAGGGGATCTGCTCTATGCCGCTGCAATCCTGAAGGCGCGCAGGGCTGCAACAAAACGGTAAAAGGGCAGGGATGCAGATAAACTGAGGCGGTTCCGTATGTTGATGGAATTTTTTTGACAGGATGTACAATACATTTGTAACATGTAAAAGAAGCCCGGGACGGATTTCATGCCATCCCGGGCTTCTTTTGTAGCCTTCATTATGTTACAGCAGTGTTACTCAGCGGGAGGTTCGGCAGCCGTTTTTTTGGGAGTAGTGCCTGTTTTTTTGAAATATAGAACGAGACCTCCGATGCACAGTACGTACATTATGAGCAGCATAACCACTATGGGGCCTGTGAAAATTGTTGTCTTGTGGATTTTGCCGAACAGGAGCGAACTGCGTTTCATGTCATGGCATTTCGAGCAGACCGGTGCCTGTTTTGTGCTGCCGCCATGCTGTGTAACGTCAGTATGGCAGTTGCCGCAGTTTTTGGTGCTGTAGCTGCAGGCGAAATCGGTTTTGCCGTGCCCTTTGAGCCGGGTGGTGAGCATAGCAAGGGCTGAAGGCAGGCTGATACGCTGCAGGGCGGTAGCATCGCCGGCAGCAAAGTCCAGGGCAGCTTCGCAGATAACCGGCGCGGCTTCGTTTGCATGGCAGGCGGCACAGGTTTTCTGCAGGTTGTCCGGGTTCACGGTTGACAGCGGGTTGTCAGAGCGCATAACGGCATGAGTGCTGTGGCAGTCATAGCAGTTCGGGGCTTTAGCTTTCCCCTCTTTTAGTAGTCGTCCATGGGTGCTTTCAGCCTGCATCTCAGCTATATCGTCGTGGCAGCTCTGGCAGTCTACCTGAGCCAGGCCCTGGGCAGGGTGCTCTGATGGCTGGGCGTCCTCGTGGCAGTCTACACAGGAAAATCCGGCCTCTGCGTGGACCGATTTCAAAAATGCCGCCGGGTCAACATGCAGGCTTTTAACCGTTCCATCCGGAGATGTCTTTGTCAGGGTCGTGTCCTGATGGCAGGCACATGCAGTCGTCAACCGTCTGGGCGGATGTGCTGGTGGTCATCACGGTCGACAAAAGGGCCGCAACGCAGATCAAGGCAATGAGTATGGCTTTTGTGTTCATGGCACCTCTTACTCCATAGCGTTTAGGATCAATTCAACAATATCAAGGCTTTTAACAGATTCTGATTTTTCGCGCACCTTTATGCCGTCATCGAGCATGGTAAGGCAGTACGGGCATGCGGTTGCTATAACGTTTGGATTTTTTTCAAGCGCCTGATCTGTGCGCATTTCGTTGATGCGTTTGCCGTGATCCTCCTCCAGCCACATGCGGCCGCCTCCTGCTCCGCAGCAGAAACTGCGAGTGCGACTGCGGTCCATTTCAACAAGCTGCACACCGCCGATTGAGCTCAACAGCCGGCGCGGTTGATCGTAAATATTGTTGTAGCGCCCAAGGAAACATGAGTCATGGTAGCATACTGTCATCTTCTCGCCGCTCTTGAGTTTGATACGGCCCTGCTGGACCAGATCAAGCAGGAATTCGCTTGAGTGCATTACTTCAAAGTCGGTGCCGTAAGCCGGATAGTCGTTTTTGAGCGAATTGAGACAGTGGGGGCAGATGGTCAGGATTTTTTTGACATTGTAGCCCTGCATGGCCGCTATATTGGCCTGTGCCAGGGTGTCATACAGGTATTCATTGCCGAGCCGGCGGGCCGAGTCGCCGCAGCAGCTTTCCTCGGTGCCCAGAATCGCAAAGCGAATGCCGGCCTTTTGCATTATTTTCACAAGCGCGATTGCAATTTTTTTATAGCGGTCATCAAATGCTCCGGCGCAGCCGGGGTAGAACAGCACATCAAAGGGCTCACCCTCAGCGCAGGTTTTAACATCCAGGCCGGTAGCCCAGTCAGCGCGTGTGTGTGCGCCAATGCCCCAGGGATTGGAGTTGTTTTCCATGTTACGGAATACGCTCTGGGCTTCGGCCGGGAAGTTCGGGTCGGTCATGACCAGGTAGCGGCGCAGTTCAATGGTTTTATCAACCGTGGTATCGTTCACCGGGCAATGCTCGGTGCAGTTGAGGCACATGGTGCAGGCCCAGATAACATCATGATCAATGATGTCACCTATGAGCGCTTTTTCACATGCAGGGTTGGCCCACTTTTCCTCCATATGGGTTTTCATGTCCTGAATCAGTTTCTTGGGAGAAAGCGGTTTTTCGCTCAGGTGGGCCGGGCAATTGTCCTGACAGCGGCCGCAGCGGATGCAGGCGTCAAGATCAAACAGCTGTTTACGTTTGTACTGCTCAATACTGTTGACACCGTAGACTTCGGCGGTTTCAAAATTGATCTGCGGGAACGCTCCGGGGTGTTTGAAGCTTTTAAGGAAAATATTTGCAGCTGATGTGAACAGATGCAGAAATTTTGTGTAGGGAATGGCTGCCAGGAGCGCAAGCAGCAGCAGAATGTGGACCCTCCAGAGCAGGGCATGCAGTCCGGGCTTGAGCGATCCAAGAGGCATAAAAATATATGAGAATAGCGCGCCAATCGGAGCGCTGCCGGCACCCTGTCCGGTAATAGCAAGGCGCAGGCCTTCAATGCAGAAACCCGTAAGCAGAATGGCGAATACCCACAACAGGGCAATGCCGTCTTCTGCTTTTGTGTCGCTGAGCCGGTCGGGTTTCTGGATGTAGCGGCGGTATGCTGCCAGGCCGATGCCGATAAGGCCGGCAAATCCGATCAGGTCAAGCAGAATAGAGATAAAACTGCTGAGCGCTGGTGGAAAAATAACGCTGAACTGTGACAGGACAATCGCTGCCACCGGGGCAAGGAAGGCCAGGAAGATAAGAAGGTGCATAACGCCCGGAAACGCATCGCGCAGGATTCGTCCGTGCAGGATGCCGTCAAAGAACAGGGTCCTGATACGTGCGCCGGTGCTGTCGAGTTCATCCCCGGGCTGGCCCATCATCCACAGGCGCGAGCGCTTCACAATGCCCGCAACGCAAATCGTAATGGCAATAATGATAAGTAAGGGATCGACAAGTGTGAGCATTATTTCTCCATCTCCTTGGTAGTGTTAGTAAAAACGCTGAAGATTCATGTGCTCCCGCTGCACAACGTTACTGTTGTTCCGCCTCGGGCTCCTTGTCGAACAACGGCAGGATCAGGTTGAATACATACATCACAACAAACGGCATTGCGAACAGAACGAGCGCTATAAGCAGGCCTTCCCGCCCAAGGATGGTAGGCGTATAACTGGTAAGGCCGCGCAGGCTTTTTGAGAACAGCTGGCCGCCGACAATTACATTCCAGCGCATGGCCAGCACCTGTATCAGGATCAGGACGGCACAGGTAAGGCCGAGCTTGATCCGGGTTGAGTCCTGCATTTTTTTCAGGACAACAAAACCGAGTACGATAAGCGGTATCAGGGAGCATATCCCCATTTGCAGCACATAAAAGCTGAAACCGAGGCGCTGCGACAGCATGAGTGATACGATGTGCCACTCTTCATGGGCTTCGTAAACATGCGTGAGCAGCTCAAGGCCTTCCATGGTTACATCAATGATAAAAAAGGCCCAGAGATATTTGAACATGGTTTTGATGCACTCGGTATCAAGTTTCAGATTGCTGAATCTGCAGACGATCCAGTAGCTGACGATCAGGATCGAAATGCCGGACACAATCGCCGAGAGCAGAAAAATAACCGGCATGAGCGGGGATGACCACCAGGGGTTGGATTTGAGCGAGCCGAACAGGAACCCGACATAGCCGTGCAGTATGCAAGCTGAAGGTATTCCGATCGCAGCCAGAACGTTTATTATTTTATGATCAAGTGCGAGGGCGTTTTCGTTGTCGTTGAGGCTGCCGAGCGCCATACACCAGTACAGGGCCTTCAACGGGCCACTGGTATCACGGGCGCGCCGGATGATTTCAGGCCGGTAGACAAACCAGATTTCAAGCAGCACGATCAGCAGGTAGAAGTTGTAGATATAGCCGAAGCCGGACATGGCGGACGTGAATTTCGGCGTGAACATGATATTGAGCGCCCGTTCCGGATGTCCGAGATGGAACAGCAGCGGCGTGCAGGCGAACAGCAAAAACGCAAACGCCGCGACGAGTGAAAAGCGTGCCACGGGTTTTAATTCTTTTACGCCGAACACATGGTAAAGCGAAGAGACAATAAAGGCACCTGCAACCAGACCGGTGATGTAGGGATACAGCACAATCATCAAGCTCCAGTGCGCATGCAGGTCATTGGGGAAGAGGAATCCTGTGGTTATGATTTCATGCATTAGCGCACCTCCTTGTCAAGGCCGACGTACAGGACCATGGGTTCATTGCCGGTTTCAGGTTTGAGTACCTGGAGGCGTTTGCTTTGCAGCAGTTTGGCGACCGGGCCGTCAGGATCATCAACACGACCGAAGATGCGGGCCTTGACCGGGCAGACCTGCGCGCAGGCTGTGGTTTTCCCCTGATGGATGCGATGATAGCACCAGGTGCATTTGTCGGCCACATGGGTTACCGGGTTCATGAAGCGGGCGCTGTAGGGGCAGGCCTGCATACAGTAACTGCAGGCCACGCAGCGTTTGTCATCAACCAGCACAAATCCGTCGGCAGTCACATAGGTTGCGCCGACCGGGCAGACCTGCACGCAGTTCGGGTTCTTGCAGTGGTTGCAGAGTTTGGGCACGAAGAATGATTTTTTAATCGCTTCCTGCTCAAATGCAACCGGCTCGAAGCCTTGCTCGCCGCCGTGGGGCGAGTCAACTTCAACGCTGCCGTCGTGCAGTTCGGTGTAGCGTTCAACCCAGGTACGGTAGTTATCAGGTGGAACATTGTATTCAGCGCGGCAGGCGGCTACGCATTTGCCGCAGCCGATGCAGGTTTCAGTGTTCACAATGAATGCGTACAGGTTGCGAATTCCCGTGCAGGCGGATCCGGCAAGCGCTTTATCCAGCGAGAACAGGTTGATAAACAGACCGCTGCCAATGAATGTCCAGCCGGCCTTTTTGAGGAATTCTCTGCGATCATGTTTCATACGCTCAATCCTTTATCGGTTGCTGTGTTTGGTCTCATCGTCCGAGATTCTCTGTCACATCGGCGCGTGTGGATCATGACAGGTCGCGCATTTCATGTCGGGCAGCAGTATTTCACCCTGATCCGCGACATGCGCTGCAAAGCTTGAGATCTGGGGAAAATCAGTTGGCCGGGCATTGAGGCCCTGGTGGCAGAGCATGCACGTATCTACAGAATCGCTGATTGCCATGCGTTCGCGGGTATTATTGTTATGGGCTTTAAAGCCGCCGTGACAGCTCTCGCAGTCAAGTGCGGCATGTACACCATCGTTGAGTGTAACAGCCTGCGGGGCGTGACAGGCTCTGCAGTGTTCCGTGCCCTGGTATACAGCAGGCTTATTGGCTTGTTCGGTCTCGGATTCGGCACGGTAATAGGCATAGGTGTAGGAACCGTGATCGCCAAATGAATCAGGTACCATGTATGTGCGGACAATAAAAAAACCGAGGATAACAACAATGATAAGCAGGGTGAATCTGATAATGTGATCGTATGTTTTCATTTACGAGGTTTCCTCCTCATGCATGGTTCTTGAATCTATCGTGTCGGTACGCCCGTCGGAATTTGATGTTATGGTAGTGTTTTTGTAGTTAATGTGCGTACAAAGTAAAAATGATAGGCGAAAAAAAAGGGGGTGTCAACAATTTAGTAATAAACCGTTTATAAACCCGTCGGGCAGGCCATGATAGCGGATTTGGGGAGCGCAGGTTCACGATAGATGCTTCTGAATTACAGAATGTGTTGAGTCTGTTATTTTGTAAACCGGCTAAGCCGAAGGGCACATTCGGTATGCGTCGAACACCGGTCCATCCGCACATACCCTCACATATTCGGGACCGTCAGGACCATGTGCCGGTACCGCACAGCCCAGACAGGCACCGATACCGCAGGCCATGTGGGCCTCAAGGGATATCTGACAGGCCTGTCCTGTGCGGCGTGCCAGCTTTGCAAGGGCGTTCAGCATGGGC
The DNA here is from genome assembly GCA_963723235.1 of uncultured delta proteobacterium. GTDB lineage: Bacteria > Desulfobacterota > WTBG01 > CAIYCZ01 > CAIRTM01 > CAIRTM01. Next base: position 442,124 of record CAVRPV010000010.1, on the reverse strand, counting down.
ATCGGGCCGCAGCCGTAAATTGTTGCGTCCGGATTTGAATCGGAATCAGTGGAAATAATATCGGTAACAATGCCGCGCTCCCCGCGGGTCCCGTCCTCTGTGGCAATTCGCAGCTCACAGCCTTCGGGGATAAAGGGGGCGAATGCATCGATATCAGCCGCAGTTCCGGCTCCCAGATACATGCGCACGTCACAGTCCGGGCGGTTGGACAATAGCCAGCGCGCATGGCAGATGAGCGGTGCAATGCCGATTCCTCCGGCAACAAGCCAGGCCGGTATATGAGCGGGGGGGGCGTAAATCCGTTGCCGAGCGGTCCGATAATGTCAACCGTATGACCCTCAGGCCATGCAGCCATGCGTTCGGTACCAACACCCTTTATTTTGAACAGGAGTTCAACGCCGTTGGGTGTAACGGCACATAAACTTATGGGCCTGCGAAGAAGCGGGTCGGTGTCGGGCTGAATGCGCAGCATGATAAATTGCCCGGGGAGCGACCACTGCAGCCAGGGAGCCTCCAGCACCATGTGTACCGTATCAGGGGTACATAGCGTTGTATGCGTCACACAGCCCCGGCCTTGTTGTGTTTGTATGTTCATGTTACACCTGTTGCACAGTCTCAATGTGTTTTGCAGTGTCGATTTCGCATCGCATCAGAATTGCATCTTCAGAACCGATCTGATAATAGCCGCTTCGCAAGCCGATGTGCTTAAAGCCATGCCCTTCATACAGGCATCGAGCGGCAGTGTTGCCGGCTCGCACGTCAATAAAACACGAGGTGGCGCCTTGAAGTCCGGCACGGTGCAGGCATGTTTTTAACAGGCGCGTTGCTATGCCGTTGCGCTGATAGCCGGGGTGCACAGCCAACCGGTTAATAGTACATTCGTCAATAACAACCCGGGCCAGACAATAGCCCAGCGTGTGCACGGTATCGTCAGAGCTGACTGCGACGAGGTTCAGCGCACAGTCCGCGCTGAGTTCTTCCATAAACGATCGCTTGAACCAGGGGTCGACGAAACAGAGCCGGTCGATCAGGCTGACATCCTCAAGGTGTTCGGCTGCATACGGTATAACCGTGCAGGGTTGCCGGGCTTTCATAGCGCCTGTGCATCAACTCCTGACTGGCGTTTCAGGAGTTCGCTGGCTATACAGATATTGCGTTTGCCATAGGACTGCAAATCTGCTGCGAGCTCAGTCAGTGACAGTTTTTTTTCGCGAAGAGTAATGACGCGGATCAGCATCGGCAGATTCATGCCGGTCAGGACCTCAACAGCATTTTCTTCCAGAAAGGACAGGCTGATGTTTGAGGGCGTACCGCCAAACATATCGGTGATTATCAGGACACCGTCGCCGCTGTTTACTTTTTTTACAGCTGTGGAAATTTTTTTGTGAGCCGCTTCCGGGCTGAAGCCCGGCTCGAAAGCAATCGCCTGCACCTGTTCAATTTTTCCGACGATACTTTCGAGTACGGTGACAAGCTCAGGCGCCAGTTTACAATGCGCTACCAGTACCACTCCAACCATAGTGCCTCCCTGTGATTCGCATCGGTCTAACCGGCAGTTGTCCAGCCGGCATGCTAACGGTCGATATCACGGTGTATGACTGCAACATCGGTTCTGTTCAGGCTGTAAAACTGTTTCAGGCTTTCGGCCAGCGTAACGGAGCGGTGTCTGCCGCCTGTACAGCCGATTGCCACTGTCAGGTATGCTTTGCCTTCGCGTTCATACAGCGGTATGAGCATAGTAAGCAGGCCGGTAAACCGTTGAATAAACTCCTGAGTTTCAGGCCATTGCAATACGTATGCGGCGACGCTTTTATCTCCGCCGTTTAAATCCTTCAGCGTGCTTACAAAATAGGGATTGGGTAGAAAACGAACGTCCATAACAAGGTCAACATCTAAGGGGACCCCGTATTTATAGCCGAAAGACAGGAAATTGATCGCCATTGTATGTGTGGCAAGCCCCGTGAAAATATCTTCTAGGCTTTTACGCAGCTGATGAACATTGAGATTGGAGGTATCGAGCACGCGATCGGCACTGGATTTAATTTCACCGAGCATCTCGCGTTCACGATTGAGGCCTTCGCGCACGGATGTGCCTTCACCCAGAGGATGCTGGCGGCGAGTTTCACTGAAGCGTTTGATTATGGTTTCGTCGGAACAGTCAAGAAAGAGCTGTTCAATTCTGAAACCGGCATTTTTCAGTATTTGGATGGTTGTCCGGTATTCTCCCAGGAATGTTTTTTCGCGGACATCCATCCCCAAACCCACGCGTGCAATTGCATGCGTTGAACTTGTGCACAGTTCAACGAGTTTCGGCAGCAGCAGGATCGGCAGGTTGTCAACGCAGAAAAAACCGAGGTCCTCCAGCGTTTTAAGCGCGGTGCTTTTGCCGGAGCCGGAGATTCCGCTGATAATGATGATATTAATATCGTTCATGAGAGCCCGGTTTTGAAATCATCAAAAATCATGTGCCGTGCTGCCGATTATGCCCGTGCAGTTCTTCTGCGGTTTGCCGCCATTGCCTGAAGACGGCTCGAATGCTGTCAGATTGCTATCCGGTTGTCTTCATCTATGATGGCTTTCAGGATATCCTGCGCAGTAGGTGCTGTGAGCAGCGTGCGCCTGAACGCATCATTTTTTAAAAGTCGTGAGAGCCGTGCAAGTGCCTTCAAATGTCCGCCGGTAGAGTTTGCCGGAGCAACCAGCAGAAAAATAAGATGAATGGGCTTGCCGTCAATGGCTTCAAAGGGTACTCCCCCCGTGCTGCGGGCAAAAACAAGAATAATATCGGAGAGCCCGGCCAGTTTGCCGTGCGGGATGGCAATGCCGTTTCCAATACCGGTACTGCCTAGTTTTTCACGCTCAAGCAGTGCTTTGAGCAGTTCTCCGGCATTGATCCCCTGTTGAACCGTTGCCAGATGTTCGACAACTTCTTCCATGACGTGCTGTTTTGTTGTGCCCGCGAGATTCGGCAGTATCATTCGCTCGTTTAGCAGTTCGCTTATGTTCATGTTCATGTTCCTATTGTATGTGTCGGTTTAGCTGTTTTCCGGTTCAATCAGTCCAAAATCGCCGCTGCGACGACGATACATTACATTGACTTTTTCGGTTTCCGTATTTATAAACACGTAAAAATCATCCTCGCTCGCTCCAAGCTTAAGCACAGCTTCATCAGCGCTCATGCTTTTGATCGTGACTGACTCTGATTTTATCAGGCTGTTTTCCTTCATGCCGGTAAAATCTTCAGGCGAGAAAATGTTATGACGTGCACGGCGGTGCTGATCTTTATGGCTTGTAAGCTTATCCTTGTATTTTTTGGTCTGCCGCTCAATTTTATCCATAACCAGATCAATCGCTGTGTACATGTTGTCTTCATTTGTCTCCTTGGCGGTTATCTGGGCCCGGTTGACATTGACGATTACCTCTGCAATGTTGCTGCGCTTTTCAAGAGAGAGAATAACCGAGACTTCGGTCACCTTGTTGAGATATTTTTCAATCCGGGAAACCTTTTCATGTACGTATTGTTTCAAGGATTCATTCGGCTCAAGATGCCTGAACGTTACGGTGATTTCCATGCGCTCTCCTTCACATTTGGTTATAAATATTTTTTTTACGTTTAGAGGACGACAGCACCTGCAGCATCTCACGATATTTTGTAACAGTACGCCGGGCGATATGGATGCCCCCGGCGGTCAGCGTATTCGCTATGTCCTGGTCGCTCAGCGGTTTATATTGATTTTCAGCCTGTATGATGTCCCTGATTTTATTTTTAACGCTTTCTGAGGCAATTGCTTCTCCGTCATCAGAGGCCAGGCCGCTGTTGAAAAAATATTTCAGCTCGAAAATTCCATGCGGTGTGTGGGCGTATTTATTGGTTGTTACCCGGCTGATATTGGACTCATGCATGCCGATATCTTCGGCAACATCGCGAAGCACCAACGGTTTGAGATGTCCTTCGCCGGATTCAAAAAAGTCATACTGAAATTTAATAATGCTTTTCATGACATTGACGATGGTGCTTTGCCGGTGGTAAACACTTTTTATAAGCCACACTGCCGAGCGCATTTTTTCCTGAATATAATCTCGGGCTTTGTCTGCCGATGCATCCTTGCCGGAGAGAAGTTTTTTATAAAAACTGTTTATTATTAGTTTCGGCTGACCGTCTTCATTGAGCGATACAACAAATTCATTGTCAACTTTATATACGTATATATCCGGTGTTATATAGTGCGTGGCATTTGTATTGAATCCTCGCCCGGGGCGCGGCTCCAGATGGGCGATGAAATCGCACGCCTCGACGGCTTCTTTCAGGGTTACCCGCATATCCTTGGCTATGGTTTGGTATTTTTTGCGCTCCAGATCCTTCATGCAATCGCGCACTATACGCTTAACCAGTTGATTGTCACCCTGCAGGACGTCTATCTGAGCCATGAGGCATTCCTGAAGCGTAAGCGACGCGACACCGACCGGGTCAAATTTTTTTATTTTTTCCCGTACCGTTTCAATCGTTTCCAGATCATAGTGCGTGGCAGCGGCAATTTCATGCGGGTTGACTAAAAGGTATCCATCGTTGTTAAGGTTGCCGATAATGTATTCGCCGACAGTCAGGCTGGCCTCATCCATGGTGTGCATGCGAAGTTGCCAGAGCAAGTGTTCTTCAAATGTGGTCTGGCGGGTAATGCCCGGTTCGAAATCATCACGCTCGTCCGATCCGCCCGTGTAGCTGCTTGAAACCGGGCGGGCGTTTTGCTCAACATAATCCTGCCAGTTGAAATCATCAGCGACATCTGGTTGTTCAGCCTCTACGGTATCAGGGCTCTCAGGTGCGCTGTCGGCAGTCTCTTCCTTATTGGTATCGCTTTCCAGCATTTCATCCAGTACCGGATTTTCGTCTATTTCCTGCCGGATAACATCAGCCAACTCCAAGCGTGACAGCTGAAGCAATTTGATTGCCTGTTGCAACTGCGGTGTCATGATCAGCTGTTGTGATAACTTCAGCTGCTGCTTGAGTTCCATGATGGCCTGTTATCAAAGTGTTTCGCCTGTTCAAGAATAGTGCCGGAGTTCAGCGTCGAGGTGTTTTTCGACGTTGAGCCGCAACAGCTGTTCGGCGGGTATTCCGGTCATGACGTTTATGCGTCGCATACAGTTGATCAATGTAATGTTTGCGCGTTGTCGCTCTCTATCTAAAGTGTATTGAAAACATTTACCGTTGGCAAGTTGATTTCAATGGTTATGTGCATCGGTTACATAGTGAAGTTTTCACCAAGATAAATACTGCGGGCTTTGGCGCTGTTTACGATGGTCTCAGGGCAGCCTTCTTCAAGAATGCGGCCTTCTGAAACAATATAGGCGCGATCGCAGATGCCAAGCGTTTCCCGAACATTATGGTCTGAAATCAGCACGCCGATTCCTTTTGATTTTAAGCGCAGGATAATATTCTGGATGTCCTGAACTGCGATCGGATCAATACCGGTAAATGGCTCATCAAAGAGTATGAATTTAGGGGATGTTGCCAGTGCGCGGGTTATTTCAACACGGCGGCGTTCACCGCCTGAAAGCAGAAATGCCTTGCGTTTTGCAATGTGGGTGATATTGAGCTCCTGCAGATGGGCGTTAAGCCGCTCATGCCGCTCAGCGTTGCTGAGCGGCATGGTTTCAAGCACTGCCATAATATTGTCTTCAACGCTGAGTTTTCTGAAAATGGATGTTTCCTGAGGGAGATAGGTAATTCCCCGGCGGGCCCGCATATACATCGGCAAATCCGTGATTTCTTCACCGTTATAGCGCACCTGTCCTGAATCGGGAGTGTAAATACCTACAAGCATGTAAAAGGTGGTTGTCTTGCCGGCCCCGTTGGGTCCGAGCAGGCCTACCACTTCACCTTCATGAACATAGAGCGACGTTCGGTCAACAACACGTTTAACGCCAAATTCTTTAATGAGTTCGTGAGCTGCAAGAGAGTTCATGCGCGTGTCCGAGTGTTGTTTCGTGTCAGTGAGAATCATGGTTTCTTTTTGTTGCTGTCAGGATAAATGGTGGCGCTGGCGCGGCTGTCAGGTTCACCTTCAACGACGGTGCGTTCTTCTTTGAGATACACGGTGATTTTCTTGCCGTGCACGACATTATCTCCTTGCCAGACCCGGGGATCTCCGGTTGCAACGATGGTCTGGTTCGCGTTGTTAAAAATAATGCTGCTGCCGGTTGCAATGCGATCTCCCTGCACAACCCGGACATTGCCCTGCGCATCCACCATGGACAATCCGCCGCCTTCTGAATAATAAACATGCATTGCGTTTGCAAACATTACGATATCATCCTGGCGGGCGACAACGTTGCCTTTAAAAATGGCCTTGTTGGAGCGGTTGTCATATTCCATGCTGTCTGCATTAATGCTGATGGCTTTGGAGAGCGAAAAAAAACCGGGATCATTTTTGTTTTTTGAGCCTTTTTTTGCTCGGGCGCCCTTTTTATCATGTTTAGCATCTATTTGAGCATCAGTCGCTGCAGCTGATAATATGGAGTCCGTCAATGCAGCCGTTTCAGGTTCATCCGTAATGATTTCCTCGTTTGGTGCAGGTGCAGCTGTTGCGTGTTTATCTGTAATGATTTCCTCGTTTAGTGCCGGTGCAGCGGGCATCTTTTTTACAGTCGTTGCAGATGGATTTCCGGTACTTTTTGGGGATTCTTCCTTCATCGGGCCAAAAGCCGCAAGCAGTTCACGGTCAACATCAAAACCGCCTGCTGGAGTCTGGGGAGACGGCTGACGCCCGGCACTGACTTTTGGACGCTCTGTAGCCGGAATCCGTTCAGCCTTTTTCAGGATTTCCTGATCAAGGGCTGTTGTGATTGTTTCGACGAGACTCTTGACGTCCAGCCCCTCGGAGTATGTTTTATAGTTGGGCCCGCTGGAGGCGGTGTTGAACATTTCCACGTCAATACTGTGTTCAGCCCTGATTTTTGTGACTGTACCCATAATGATGAAGTTGGCATTGAGCAGTTTTGCCAGCTGCCGCAGGCGGGCCTCAGTCATAGCTACAGAATCATCCGGCTGTATAACCGTTTTGACCTGCTGGGTTTCCACCATGATGATTGCCGGATTAAGTGCAAGCTGTTTTGCAATCAAATCTGCCACCTCGGCACCGAGGGTAGGCTCTTTTTCAATGCTGAAAACTTCAAACGGCAGGATTGCAACGCTCATACCGTAGTGCTGTTTGTCGGTTTGTGCATGGCAGGTTTGAGGGTTTGCACATACCATGGCTGTAAGTATGATGATCGCATATGCAAGGGACCGGGGGGGTGGGGCGCTGCGAAGAAAGACGTGCTGGGATACGCTGTACCGTATGGTCTTTTTTGCGGGCGTGAGCCTTTTTAAGAACATCTTCTGCTTCAGCCGGGTGGTGAATGTAACAAGAGTATAGTTTCTCATCGATTCCCAATCACTTTCACATTATTTAAAATCGAGACTGTTTCAGTGTTTAGATCTGCAGTCATTCCGACGCCCTGCATGATTAAGGAACCACGGGATATGGTAAGCGGATCGTGCGACGTAATGATACGGCTGGTATTGTCATAAAAAGCCGATTGTGTTTCAATTGTTGCATTGTCAGGCATAACGGCTCTGACGTTTCCGCTGATGCTTATATTCCGGGTTTCCATGTCAAGCTCTCCCTTGGCAGCTTTGAGCTGGTAGGGTGTGCCGTTGCGCTGGTAGAACGTTATGTGCAGATCTTCCAGAATAATTTTCTTGCCCTCATCAAAGACGCGCGCTGTGCGGGCGGTTAGTTCCCATAGCCTGAAATTATCCGCTCCCAGTGTGCTATAGGCCACATTGCTCAGTTCCAGGTTTGCATCTGTTTGCGTCACGGAATCATTTTCCTGCTTGACGACTATGGGCCTTTTCTTTTCTCGAAAGGCAACTCCCAGAACCATGATAAAAAGGCATACCGAGATAAACAGGAGAATGGTTCTGACCTTTGCAACTTTCTTCATGTTTTGGCATTTTCCTGCAGTCCGGTTCCCTGTGCGCAGATCTGCGTGTGTATCAGTTGCTGCGTGTCAGACAATCCCCGCCCGCAGTATATCATGCAGGTGTATAATACCGTCAACACTGCAGGGAGATTCATTGTCACTGATAAACAGGCTGGTGATGCTGTGAAGCTCCATGCGCCGCAGTGCTTCCGCGGCCAATGCTTCACGCGAGATGGTTTTCGGTGCAGGTGTCATCACATCCCGCGCTGTGGTTTTGAGTATATCAAATCCTTTTTCCAGGGCACGTCGCAAATCACCGTCCGTCACGATACCGATCAGTTCACGTTGCTTATTGCAAACACCCGTTACGCCGAGGCGTTTTGATGTCATCTCAAGCAGCACCAGTTTCATAGAGTCGTCTTCGGAAACCATCGGCACCTGGTCGTGCTTGTGCATTAGATCCGCAACCCTTAAAAGCAGTTTTTTGCCCAAGGACCCTCCCGGGTGCAGCAGGGCAAAGTCATCTTCACAAAAACCCCGGCGTTCAAGCACAGTAATGGCAAGCGCATCGCCCATGGCCATGGTTGCAGCAGTGCTGGCAGTAGGCACCAGCCCGAGTGAGCAGGCTTCCTGTTTGACGCCAATATCAAGCACCACATCGCCGTTGCGAGCCAGTTCTGACTCGCAATTGCCGGTCATGGATATCAGTTTCAGGCCAAAGCGTTTTATGATCGGCAGGAGTTTTAAAACTTCCTCGGTTTCCCCGCTGTTTGATACTGCAATGACTACATCGTCACGGGCGATCATGCCGATATCACCGTGCAGGCCCTCGGCGGGGTGCAGAAAAAAAGCCGGGGTGCCCGAGCAGGCAAACGTGGAAGCCATTTTCTGTGAGACCAGTCCGGATTTGCCGATGCCTGTCACAATCACTTTTCCGCGGCAGTCCAGAATCAGGTTAACGGCCCTGACAAAGTCTTCATTAAGTCGCTCACGCAACTGCAGGATCGCTTCGCTTTCAATTTCAAATATGCGTCGTGCACGTTCAAGTAGCATGGTGAGAGCATTCCTTTGCCGGCTGGGCTTATGGCGCGTTTTTGCGTCGTTTCTTTTGAGCGGCTCCCGCTATTTGTTTTGAGCGGGTTAATCCGGTTTTCGAGTTTTAGTGATGAGCGTTATCTGTTTTACCTGTGCGAGGAGCTCAGGCAGGTCATCTATTCGCAGTGCGTTCGGCCCGTCACACGGTGCACTGTCCGGGTCCTCATAAACTTCAAGAAACAGGGCATCAATTCCGACAGCGGTTGCGGCACGGCATAATGGGGCTACGAAACGTCGCTCTCCTCCCGAAGCTGCATCAGCGCCGCCGGGCAACTGAACACTGTGGGTCGCGTCAAATATAACCGGACAGCCGAAATCGCGCATTTGCACGAGGCTGCGCATGTCAACGACAAGATTATTATATCCAAGTGATACGCCGCGCTCAGTCACCATGACCTGATCATTGCCGGTGCTGCGTGCCTTGGCGATGACATGTCGCATGTCGCCCGGCGCAAGGAATTGCCCTTTTTTTATGTTGAGCGGCATGCCGGTAGCTGCAGCTGCGCACACCAGATCAGTTTGTCGGCATAAAAAGGCCGGAATCTGCAGTATGTCCAAAACCGCTGCTGCCGGGGAGACCTCATTGACCGCGTGTATGTCGGACATGACCGGAACGTGCAGGCTTTGCCTGATTGTCTGCAGCAGTTCAAGGCCGGCATCAAGCCCCGGACCCCGGTATGCGTTGATCGAGGTTCGGTTGGCCTTGTCATAGGATGCCTTGAAGACGAACGGCATATCCGCCTCGGCAGCAATGTCTCGCAACCGGGTAGCCAGCGCAACGGTTCGTTGATGGTCCGGCTCAATAACGCACGGGCCGGCAATCAATACCAGCGCATTACCTCCGATTGTTACCGGGCCGATTTTTATTTCACGTGTCAGAGACATTGTACCTTTTTCATTATTGTGCGTTCGGAAGATGTTTCAAGCCCTGCCTGCACACTTTATCAATAGTCTATTCAATTAATTATTTCCACAAAAAAATCAACCCTGAGTTCGCAGGATTGCCTCTACCCGGTCGATGTCAGAGGGTACATCAACGCCGAGGGGGTAATACAGGGTTTCAGCGACGAAAATCGAATGACCGTGTTCCAATGCCCGCAGCTGCTCAAGGCTTTCAGCCTGTTCAAGCGGTGTTTGAGGAAGCGTAGTGAATTCAAATAAAAAACTGCGTCTGAAAACATACAGGCCGATATGACGATAGAGCTGAGCGGCAGGTGTGTCGTTGCGTCTGAAGGGGATAGGGGAGCGTGAAAAATACAGCGCATGTCCGCGTGCATCAGTTGCCACTTTCACGATATTCGGGTCACGTGGGTCATCTTCGGGCTTGAGAGCGGTTTTCAGAGTTGACATCACAAGGCTTGCATCATCGATCAGCGGCCTGATGGCCATTTCAATGGCATCAGGCGGCAGCAGCGGCTCATCTCCCTGGATATTGACGATTATTGCAGCATCGAGTATGCGTGCAACTTCAGCTACCCGGTCGGTTCCTGTCTGATGGTCCCGTGAGGTCATAAACACCTCACCGCCGAAGGCCTGAACCGCCTGCTGCACAGCCGGGTTATCGGTCGCCACCACTACGCGCTCGATCAGTTTGCAGGCTACGGCTTTTTCATAGACATGCTGGATCATGGGTTTGCCGCAGATACACGCCAGCGGTTTGCCCGGAAACCGGGTAGAGCCCATACGCGCTGGAATAATAGCAATAACGTTCATAAGTAATCATTCCCGCGCTTATGCCCGCGCATCCCACAAGGTGTTTTTTTTTGGCCGCGATGAAACCTTTACAATAAAAGCTGCAATCAGTAGCAGGGCCAGTAACAGCGCACCCCAGTAAGGGGGCTGTATGAACGAGAGCCTGACCGTTTGCACAATCAGTTGTATGGGTCCCGCACGCTCAATGGTTTCCAGCGCGACCAGGGGCACTGATGCGAGTTCCTTGTCCTGCATTATGACACGGGCTGTGCCCAGTTCCTGCCCCTGGGAGACCGGGGCAGTTATGCTGTCAACAAAGTCCTTTTGCACGACCACGTCGTTGAGTGTATGACGCGGAAGCGTAAGCTTGAGCGAATGTGCCGCTCCCAGTGCTACATGATCCTGTTTGCCCTTCAACACAGTTATCTGCTCAAGTATTTTTTTTGGATCCAGAACCTCAACAGTGGTGAAGTTTCTAAATCCGTAGTTAATCAGCTGCAGTGCAATTGTTTCACGCTGTTTTGCGCTTTGTGCTCCCATAACAATCGCTATAAAGCGGTCCTGATCCCGATGAGCGGTTGCAACGATATGATAGCCTGCCGAGGCAACCCAGCCTGTTTTCAGCCCGTCGAAACCGCTGTCAAGCCATAACAGTCCATTGCGGTTAGGCTGTGTTATGGCATTATAGGTCATTTCTTTTGTACTGTGCATCCGGAGGGCTTCAGGGTGTCTGTTGATATAGTAGCGTGCCAGCAGGGCCATGTCGCGGGCGGTGGTATGCTGTTCGGTGGGCAGGCCATGATTGTTCTTGAAAACAGTGTTGAGCATGCCGATTTCAGCAGCTTTGCGGTTCATCTTTTCGGCAAAGGCATCTTCGCTGCCGGCAATATGCTCTGCGACCGCCACGCAGGCATCATTTCCGCTTACAATTGCAATTCCCTCAAGGAGCAGGCGCAGCGGTACCGTGCTGTTAACGGAAACAAACATTTTTGATCCTTCGGTGCGCCAGGCTTTTTCGCTGATGGAAACCTGATCGTCAAGCGATGCAGAGCCGTTATTGATTTCATCATAGGTAACCACCAGAGTCATAATTTTTGTCAGGCTTGCCGGAGCTATCAGTTCATCAGGGTTCTTAGCGCAAATGATCTGACCGGAATATGCGTTTATAAGCATAGCAGCTTCAGACATGATACTGAAGGGCGGCTCAGGTTCCATGGCCCGGGGAGACGCAGCTATACAAAGGCAAAGCGTGCAGAATGCAGTCGCCAGAAATAGTGTGCGTGCATTAATCATGGCTTTACTCATCCCTTGAAACAGTATTTGTAAAAAAAGTGGGTTTAAAATCAAAAAAGTATAGTGGAAATAAGGCCTGATAGCAATATAAAATACGTTGCTTGTAAGGACGGTATGAGCGGGGCAGAGTTGACTGGATAATGCGGTAGGGTGTTCGGTGTCATGCATGCGGCAGTTGCGGGCAGGTCCTGGCTGGCAGATACCCGTTGGTTCTACTGAGGGCGCTTCAGCGGTAGAGGCCGAGCAGTTCATTAATGCGTATTCTCAGAAGGTCGATTCCGCATACGATTACATTTTTAAAGACTCTTACATTTGAATCTCCGACATGTTTCCAGTATACGGGAATTTCCCTGGTCCTGAAGCTGAATTTTTTGGCGATAAATAAATCCTCTGCATCAAAGCTCCAATTATTGAGACGCTGCCGGCTGAATACCGTGCGTGCGGCCCGCTGGCTGTAGCATTTAAATCCGCAGGTAAAATCGGATACCCGCATACCCAGGATGAAGTTTGCCAGAAAAATGTACCCATAGCCAAATAATTTTCGTTTGAGCGGGGCAGCATGTTTTTTTGTACGAATAGCGATATATATATCGTTATCAGCGCTGAACGCAGGTACAAAATTATCAAGCTCAGAGATGGCCGTTGAACCGTCGGCATCCAGAAACAGAATGTAGCGACCCCGGGCAGAGAGCATTCCTTTTCGCAGGGCGCCGCCTTTACCCTGATTGCGTTCAAGCTGCTCGATGCGATACATGCCGGGCACATGCTGCTCAAGCAGGTTATTGACAAGCGATATGGTTTGATCCGTGCTGCCGTCATCAACCAGCAGGACTTCACAGCTGAATGTGCATCGATTGACATATTCTGCAACGGCCATTAAAAACGGTGTTATGCGTCGGGCTTCATTGAATACCGGAATGACAATCGTTAAGAAAATTTCTCTGTCCATCGTGTGGTGAGCCTCTCGGATTGTTCTTGAAGAGTCCAGCCTGCATTGCGTATTGATTTTTAGTTAAAAATAATATAGGTTTTGCATAAAAATTGAAAGTTTTTTTTAAAAGAATTCGCAAAGCTCCTAACCTTGTGCTGCAGGATACGAATGCTTAAGAGTGCTTTTCATTGTCTTTTCAGCCTACACGCGTATCCGGAATGTGGTTGTGATGATTGAAAAAAAAGAAGCAAAAACGGGCGTAACCGAACGGTATGTTTTTCTGGCTGTAATCATTGCCGTCGGTCTTTTTCTGCGATGCTTCAATATTCAACAGGGTCTGTGGTGGGATGAGATCTGGAGCACATTGGAATACGCCAAGGCTCATTCCTGGTGGTATACGATCAGCCAACTTGGTTTTTACTTTAACAACCATCCTTTCTATTCAATTGCATGCCGGATATCAATCGCTTTACTGGGGGAATCGGAGCTGAGTGTCAGGCTGCCGTCCGTATGTATGGGGGTTGCGGCCCTGCCGGTTTTGTACATCCTTGCCCGCCCGCTGACCGGAACTGTGCCGGCCCTGCTGGGCACTTTTTTCCTGGCGATATCGGCTTTTCATATTGACCATTCAACCGAAGCCCGCGGGTATGCAGGCATGATGCTCTTTGCGCTGCTTGCAACCCTGTTTTTTTTCAAGGCTTTGAGAAACGGTAGTGCACGCAACTGGCTGTTTTTTGTCCTGTGTACATTTCTGGGGTTGTATTGCCATGTCTATATGGCTCAGGTCCCCTTTGTGCAGGTGGTGTGCTGTGTGCTGCTTTTGGTCGAGCAGAAGCTGAGAAGGGGACAGGCCCGTTTCATGTATGACGGCGCGTTGAAGCATCTTGTGCTTGCGCTTTTAATCGCTGCGCTTGCAACGCTGACAGCCTATGCTCCCATGCTGAGATTTTTTATTGCAAATGCCGGCAAGGTTCAGTTTTTCAATGTTGACCGTCTGCCATTTGTGGTTGAGATGTATGAGACTGTTTTGCCCGGCTTTACAACCGTGCCCGGCATGCTGCTCTATAGCGTGCTGTCTGTTTGCGGGCTCCTTTATCTTCGCAGGCGCTCGGTTGTGCTGTGCATGTATACGATTCTTATTTGCAATGTCCCCTTGCTGCTGTATCTGCAGCTTAATCCCATGTTCATCTTTAAGCGCTATTTTTTGCCGACCCTGCCATTTACCCTGTTAACGCTTGCCTGCGGCATGGAATGGCTGGCCCGCGCTTTTCGATTGTCCGTTGCGGGTCGGTCAGTGTTTTTTGTTGCTGTAGTCTCAGCGCTATTATGTATTTACAATGGCCTGCTATACAGCACATCTCCTTTGAGAACCGTCAGCATTACCGTGAGGCGGTTGCGTTTGTTGAAGGCCGGGCAGCGGATTCCGAGCCGCTGGTTTTTGCAATCGGTCATGCCGGGAGTCATTTTAGCTATTATGCGAAAGTGCCTGTTATTGTACCGGAAACATTTGCCGCTTTTAAAACGCAGATAGATTCAGGTAGAGAAGTGTGGTGCCTGATCAGTGCCTGGCTGCCGGAGCTGCGACCCGCGCATGAACCGGCGCTGCTCTATACTGAGGATCCGCAGCATCAGATGATCTATGATTACGTGAAAGCGAATTTTCAATGTGCAGCAAAATTTCGTGCAATATTTCCAACGTATGTGTATTGGAAGCCGGCTCAGCCGGGTTCCGGGCAGTCAAAAGCAAGCAGGAATGGGTATGGTGTGCAGGGCGTGAAGGCAGTCGGTGCCGATTAGACGGTTAATGCCGGTGCATATGAGACATACCCTCATGGGCTTTTGTGTTCTTCCGGAAAATTCTCAGGGATCCCCTCGGGCAGCATGGCTGCAATGCGTTGTTCAATATGTTTTGTGCGATCGATGGGCGGCATCGATTCTGTCGCAGGTCCTGCTGTGATCTTCCATAGCGGGTCTTCAGGTAAGCAAAGCGCTCATGCAGGGGCACAACACGGTCATGCAGCACGCGTTTATCAGCGTAGCTGACAATTTCGGCAGCAGTGAGGGTGTGCTCAACGCTGTCAGGCGTGACATGCTGGCGGATTATATCGGAGACGCTGTGATAGCCCCAGGCAGAAACGGTTGCAGCACCGGTTAAAGAATGGTTTTCACCTGTTGACAGGCTGCGGGTTTTGGTAATGTCATGCAAAAGGGCCGCCGCTTCAATTTCTGCCAAATCATAGTGCTTACCGTGCTCATTGAGTGCCTGTGCAATTATTACGGCAACCCGGCAAACGGTCAGGCTGTGTTTTTTAATGTGCGGCAGCATGTCGCTTGCGTCAATAAGGTCAAGACAGGTCTGCCGGTTGGGGATATGGTTTTTTGGATTCATTTTTAGACTATAAATATTGAGTACTCTATTATGAACTTCCCCGTTTCCTGGATTTGAAACCGCACGTAATTCAGGGTATCAACAGTGCTATACGTCCTGTGTTGCACGGTATACCAAAAAACAGATTATAAGACAAATCGCTCATGCCCCCGACTTGACAAAAACGGTCTTTGGTATATATTCATATACTAAATGTATGTGTAGTATATTTTGACGATTCGCACAGTACACGATGAAACTCCCCATGCCGGAACGGAATAATTCGCCAAAAGCACTTGCACGCAACCTGCAGAAGATCCTGCGTTGCCTTGAATTCGGCACCAATGTTAAAACGCGGCCCGTGCTGACGATCACGCAGATGCGGGTTCTATCGTTTTTTAATGATAGGGATATCATTCATGTTTCCGACATAAGCCGCAGGGCCGACATGTCGATCCAAAGTGTTAATAACCTGATTTCACGCCTTGAATCGACCGGGTACGTACAGCGCAGCCCGAATCATCAGGACCGCCGCCTGAGCGACATCAGGCTTACCGATACAGGGCGCGCACGTATTGAGTTGTTTCAGCGTTTTCATATTCAGCATCTGCAGGATCTTCTGCAGAGTCTTAGCGAACAGGAACGCCGGCATTTGACTGAAGCGCTTGATGAGGCAGCTCGTATTCTTGAAAAAGCAGAAAAAAAATCAGCTAACGTTGAAGGCATGTGCGCATCGCGCCAGAAGCCCGCGAAAGTGCCGGGGAAATAGAAAAGTTTGTTGTATCTGAATGAAAAAACCTGACCAACAGCCGCCATGGGACAGTCTGGCCGACAATACACGTGCTCGGCATGCGAGACTTGCGCGTACAGGAATTGCCGCGGGTAAGTTTGTGAAGCATGCTGACGTTCGTGCGCTGCTGACCGAACTGCTTGAACCCGGTGACAGGGTGTGCATTGAAGGCAATAATCAGAAACAGGCGCAGGTGCTGGCCCGGACTTTGGCGTGTCTTGATCCCGCCAGGGTGCATGACCTGCATATGCTGCAATCATGTCTGCATCTGCCCGAGCATTTGCTGGTGTTTGAGCGCGGGATTGCCCGGCGTCTTGATGTGAGTTATGCAGGGCCACAGGCTGAAAGGCTGGCCGCCCTGATCAGGAACGGCATCATCGAACTTGGCTCTTTGCATACCTATGCAGAGTTGTACAGCCGCTATTTCATGGACCTCTCACCACGGGTGGCCTTGATTGCAGCAGTAAGCGCAGATGCAGACGGTAATCTTTATACCGGCGCCAATACCGAGGAAACGCCCCTTATTGTAGAGGCGACCAAATGCCGCCAGGGCATCGTGATCGTTCAGGTGCAGCAGGTTGTTGAGAGGCTTCCGCGGGTTGATATTCCCGCTGACTGGGTTGATTATGTTGTGGCAGTCGATGCGCCTTTTCAGTGTGAGCCGCTGTTTACCCGCGACCCGGCCAGGATTACTGAGCAGAGCATCCTGATCGCTATGATGGTCTTAAAGGGTATTTATCTACCGCTCGGCATAACGTCGCTCAATCACGGGATTGGCTATGATACTGCCGCCATTGAACTCCTGCTGCCGACCTATGGGGCTGAATTGGGCATGCGAGGTACACACTGTACGCATTGGGCTCTGAATCCGCATCCGACCCTGATTCCGGCTATTGAATCCGGTTTTGTAAAATCAGTATACTGTTTTGGCGGCGAGTCCGGCATGGATGCATATGTTGCCGCCCGCAGCGATATCTTTGCGCTTGGGCCTGACGGTGAGCTGCGTTCAAACCGGCCCTACGCCCAAATGGCGGGACAGTATGCGGTTGACCTGTTTATCGGCTCAACGCTTGAAATTGATCAGGACGGCAACAGTTCAACCGTTACGCCGGAGCGGCTTGTGGGATTCGGCGGTGCGCCGAATATGGGTTCAAACCCCGGAGGCCGCCGTCATGCCACTCCGGCCTGGCGTGCTTGTGCCCAGGGGCCATTGTATCAACAGCAGGGACGTCCCGGCAGAAAGGCGGTTGTACAGATAGCACGGACCGTGACAGGATCCGGGCGGCATACGTTTGTTGAGCAACTGAGTGCTGTGCGCATGGCGGACTTGACCGGAATGGTTGTGCCGCCCGTAATGATATACGGCGATGATGTAACCCATATCGTGAGCGAAACGGGCATAGCCCATCTGTGGCGTTGCCGCAGCCCGGAGGAGCGCCGCGCCTGTATTTGTGCAGTTTCCGGCGAGGGGTCTGTTCTTAGCACCAGAATTTCGGCATCAGAGGTCAAGCGGCTGCGAGTCGAAGGTTTGGTGAATTATCCCGTTGACATCGCTGTCGATACGGCGCGGGCAACCGGTGAACTGCTTGCTGCCCGCTCGCTTGCAGACCTTGTTGAGTGGTCGGGGGGCCTGTATAGCGTACCTGTTGCCCTGCGGTGATTGCAGTCCTTAATGAATCGATTTCGGAACGTGCATAGAGCTCTTGCGCGGTCCGGAATCGGCGGAATTTTGTGTATACGTAAAAACTTTAAATATGGTATAGTGTGGCACAAGAAACCATACAGTATGAACGGCTAGTGCAATGAGCTTGTTGAAAGTTCAAAGCAGAATGCCGGATGCAGTAGTGATATTGATTCTGGGGTCTGTTCGCGGCCATTATTACAGGGGTTCTCATAAGCCCGCCTGATGCGGTACATGGGATTAACCATGACTACCATGCGGTTTGGCAACAGCGGGTTAACAAACAAAAAAGCACCCTCGTGCATAATGCTCCCTCTTGTTTTACATGGTCGGTGCTTTCTATATCGTTTGGCAGTTGGCTGAAGGAAAAGGGCAGCGATTTGCCTGGCGCTGACATCCGGTTCTCGGTGTTGGCTATCATTCAGACGTGCAGATTGCTGCTTTGAGCGTGATATGCACCATGTACCGTGAGAACACGCTACGCAGGATAAGGATATAAAGCAGTACTGGCAGTAATGTACATGACAGCATAAACAGATACATTAATAACATTTCACAAGGAGGTATCAGATGAAACGAAGGATTCTACCCGTAATGATGGCTTTGCTTGCTTTACTGCTCATTCCTCTTGGAGCACAGGCGGCTCCCAAAAAAGGCTTGCTGGTCTATGATTCAATCTATGGCTCAACGGTCGAGGTCGCCTACTGGGTTAAAGCGATCATTGGACCCGAGCAGCAGCTTGATGTTAAAGCAATTCCTCAAGTTCTTACTATAGCTCCTTATGATTACATCATTTTGACAAGTGCTACACGTAATGAAGGCCCGACGAAAACCATGCATAAATTTATTGAGGCAAACAGGAGCGTACTCGCTACAAAAGAGCTCTGTTTCTTGCTCGTGTGTGGTGACAGCGACGAAACCCAGGTGTTGAAGGTTCCGGGTAAAGAGCCGCATCTGATTGCCGGCCGCAATTATATGATACCTATCAATGCAAAATATCCCGAATTGAAATATACCTGCATTGCCGGTGTTGGCGGCCGTCAGGTAATGGCTTCCCTGAAGACACAGGATGCATTGCAAATTTGGCTTCTTGAGAAACTGGCAAAAGAAGGAGCAATCTGGATTGGTCGCGATATCTGGGAGTCGCTGGTTGTCGAGCGTGTTGAGTATTTCGCCAATGAGGTGCGCGTAAAGGTGCTGGGCCTTGCGCCCCGCGAGAATGTTGAGCAGTTTCGCGGATACTGGGAGTCTTTGCAGCCGGCTAAGCTTTCTGATCCAAGCATGAAAAAATTTAAACGTAAGCCTTGGGCCGAGAACGTCTCGACTGACAAGCTGTATTACACGCGTACCCGGATTAAGGGTGATCTAAACCCCACGCTTGCGATGTTACAGAAATGGGCCAGCGACAATGGTTATGAACTGCGCGAACAGGTCAAGACATTTTATAACGTATATTACCATGCTGTGAAAAAGAACGGTGAAAAGGAGAGTGTAATCCATATCGTGCCGTCAACCATGCCTGAAGATCCGGGCACAGTACATATATCATTCCGCAACTATGATAAACCCGAAGCGCGCGTTGAAGTGGAAAAAGACATTCAGGCTGCTGAAGCATTGCTGTGGGCTGATGGCCGTAAGATTGAATAGCTTTTCTCTTGCAATTTGTATAGCAGTTGACGCGTGAATTATTGCTGAGCAACGTGTCCAGCTGATAAAATAACTAAAAAACCCGATGAGCATCACAGCTCATCGGGTTTTTTTATACTACAGTTTCGGGCAGGGTAAGAGCTTCCGCGGTTTTAGCGGCGGAGTGCTTTTAATCCGAAACAGGCAAGGTATACGCTTCCCGCCAGTAGGACTATGGTAGCGCCGCTCGGCAAATCGAAGCTGTAACTCAGGCACAGGCCTGCGGCGATACAGCCCATGCTCAATACTGCGGCAACCAGCATCATCTGCCACAATCGTCCGCAGAACTGCCCGGCTATTGCCGCAGGCAGGCTCAGCAGCGCAACTACCATAATAATGCCGACAATTCTTACCAGCAGTACGATTGTCAGAGCGGTCAGGCCGAGTAAAAGCAAGTACAGCAGCCGGGAGTTGAGGCCGCGCAGGCGTGCGAATTCTTCATCAAAGCAAACCGCCTGCAGCCGGTTATAAAACAGGATGCTGATGGTAACGATAATACAATCAAGAGCCAGAATAATCCACACGTCAGCCGAAGAAATCATCAGGATATTGCCGAACAGGTAGCTCATGGGATCAGTATAGCCCGGCGTTTTGGCAATCAGAAGGATCCCAACTGCCATTCCCAGAACCCAGAGCGCGCTTATAACCGTGTCTTCGCGCTCTCGTGCATAGATGCTTACCAGGCCGATTATGAGGGCTGCAGACAGGGCTGCGAACAGCGCTCCGAGCATCGGGTCGGCCCAGGCCAGACCGTGGACCTGTTGCAAATACAGGGCCGCGCCGATGCCGCCCAAAACGCAGTGTGCGATGGCACCGGCAAGATAGCTGATGCGCTTTACCACCACGTATGAGCCGATGATACCGAAGGCGATGCCGGCAAGAAGTCCGGCTGAAAGTGCGTAGCGTAAAAAAGCAATATCCGGATCGCGCAGGGCCTGGAGGAATTCAAGCATGCTTATGTCCTTGTTCCGAGCACTGATGATCGTGGCGCACCATCTTAAGATCAGAGCCGTATATCTCTTGAATGATTTCACCGGTTATCTCACTGGTTGGATGCAGCTTGACTGTGCGGTTCACGCACAGCACGCGATCCACCCTGCGGGAAACGAAACCAAGCTCATGCGTAGCGGTGATAACGGTCAGTCGTTGTGCCAGTCGTGCAAGGGTTGCATTGACCTGCTCTTCCATGGCGGGGTCAACATGCGCGGTCGGTTCATCAAGCAGCAGCAGTTCGGGATCGCAGGCCAGTGCGCGGGCGATCAACACACGCTGGCGCTGTCCGCCTGAGAGGGATGCAAAGGGGCGTGCGGCAAGATCGGCCAGCCCTGTTTCCTCAAGAGCCTGCATGGCAGCCTGTTTGTCGGCGCGGCTAAAAAATGGACCGCGTCGTTTGCCCAGGCGGCCCATGAGGACGATATTGAGTACCTGGATTGGAAAACTTTGATCAAAATGTGTGCTTTGAGGCATGTAGCCGATGCGGCGGCTGCTTGTGCGCGGCAAGGCTCCCAGAACACTGATGCTGCCGGCCTGCGGCTGATTCAGACCCAGAATGAGCTTGATGAGCGTGGTTTTGCCGCCGCCGTTCGGTCCGACAATGCAGACCGACTGATGCTCAAAAAGGCTGAAGCTCACGTTGTGTAAAACCGCAGTCTGTCCGTATCCGAAGCAGACATTATTGAAGTTGATTACAGGCTGTGCATTCATAGACTGTTCACATGACCGGTGTAGAACAGAGCCCGGTTTTTATTGTGGATTATTGTCATAGTTCCCGCGTTTGTATTCATATGTGTTGTGCGCTGACAGGGCTGATGAGAACGTAGTGCCTGCGCGGCGTATAAGCGTATTGTGCTATTGTTGAGCAGGGCTATCTTCAAAAGAGTGTACGATTGCCCTGGCCATGGTCTCCAGATTTTGTAGTGCATCTTTCGCAAGCGGGTCAAGCGGCACAACATTGCCATGGAGTGCCGCAGCAATGGCCTGTGCGCTTTTTGTATCAGTTTGTGGCTGTACAAAGATGGTGCGCACACCCGCAGCCCGGGCCTGTTTGATGAGAGCCGCTATGCTGCGGGGGTTTGGCTGCCGGCCGTTGGTTTCAACCGCCTGCTGCTGCAGGCTATATGTATGGGCGAAATACCCGAATGCCGGGTGGTATACGAAAAAGAGTCGGTTACGGTACGGGCTCAGCAGTGTAAGGTTCTGTGCATGCACGGCCTCAAGCCGGGCAAGCAGGCGTGCCGTATTTTGTTGATAGGTCGCGGCATGCTCCGGGTCGGCAGCAATAATAACATGCGCTGCAGCATTGATAAACTGGCGCAATTGATGCGTCCCGAGCCAGAAGTGCGGGTCTCGTCCGGTATGGGCATGATCGGTGGTATTGTCGCCGGGACAATCTTGGGCATCATTATAGTTGCCTGTTTCCAGAAAGCTTATTTCAGTAGTCAGGTCGATGATACGCAGGTTTTTTTGCTGAACGGATAATTTTTTTACCAGGATTTGTTCAAACGGCAATCCGGTCAGCAGGTACATGTGCGCTTGTGAGAGTCTGTGAAGCAGGCGCGGTTCGGGTTCAAACATGTGCGGATCCTGCCCGGGCGGCAGGAGCGTATCAACCCTGACATACTCGCCGCCGATGTGTTCAACGATAAAGGCCAGCGGTGCTATGGCAATGCAGATGCGCAAGGGCAGGGCACTGCTGTCGGGTGATGGGTGTCCGGGAGTCGGGCACAGCACAATCGTGCCCAGGCAGATACACAGCAGTCGGGCTGCGTGATGAACATGTGCGCGTATTGGTGTGCAGGAACTGATGGACACCATGTCGACAGCCTTTTGTAGTAGTGTCATGCTTTCAGTCCAAAATCCGCTTAATCCATGTTGCGTGAATGCCATTGGTGCTGCGCTCGTAAGGTCTGAGGCGCTTTGCCACGTGTTGTGTCAGTCGTTATAGCAAGTCATGTTTAGAATCGCAAGGCAGAAAAATTCAAGCCTCCCCTGTCGTAATGTGCGTTGGCTTGCGGTGTAGTCCGTGTAATCTGACTGAGGCCGTTTTTCGGACTCCTTCCTGCTATTTTCTTGACAAAAATACCTAACAGTATAAATATTGTTACCCTGTAAAGCGCCTATGGGTCTATATCGTTTGATTGAGAGGACTTTGATGAAAGAACAGTTGCGAGAAATTATCGCCCGAACTTTTGAACAGTGCCGCGCTGAAGGCCTGTTGCACAGTGAAGTGCTGCCGCACTTTACTGTTGAGCTCCCGCGTTCACGGCAGCACGGTGATCTTGCAACCAATGTTGCCATGCTGCTTGCCAAGGAGGAAAAACGTCCTCCGCGTGAAATTGCTGAAATGTTTGCCGGAAAACTCAGCCAGGCAGACGCATGCATCCTGAAGGTTGAAATCGCCGGACCCGGATTTATCAACTGCTTTATTGATACAAGCGCCTGGCATGATGTGCTTGAGCGGATTGAACAACAGGGGGAGTGCTACGGGTCCGTTGATATCGGGCAGGGGAGCAAGGTTATGGTTGAGTTTGTAAGCGCAAATCCGACCGGTCCTTTGCATATCGGCCATGGCCGCGGCGCAGCCGTGGGTGATGCGGTCGCACGCGTACTGGCGTTTGCCGGATATGACGTGACGCGGGAATACTATATAAACGATGTGGGCAACCAGATGAATAATCTGGGCCGCGCGACCTACCTGCGTTACCTGGAGCTGCATGGCCGCGGGGGTGAGTTTCCCGACGGCCTGTACAAGGGCGAATATATCTATGATGTCGCCCGTGCAGTCATGGACAAGCAGGGCGATCGCTTTGTGAAGGAGAGTGAAGATACAGCCGTGCCGTTTTTTACCCGGTTTGCATCCGATACCATTTTACAGGGTATTAAGGACGACCTGCGTGATTTTGGCGTTGATTTTGACAGCTGGTTTTCAGAACGGGAACTGTTTGAGCGCGGTGAGGTGCAGAAAGCCCTGGAACAGTTTCGCTCCGACGGTCTGGCCTATGAACAGGACGGTGCGCTCTGGTTCGCCGCTTCACGATTCGGTGATGAAAAGGATCGCGTGGTTGTCAAGGAGGACGGCAAAACCACGTATTTCGCTTCTGATATCGCCTATCACCGCGATAAGCTGAAGCGCGGTTTCACCCGTATGGTTGATATCTGGGGGGCCGACCATCATGGGTACATCCCGCGCATGCGGTCCTTCCTGCGTGCGCTGGGAGTAGACGATGACGCCTTCAGTGTTATTTTGATTCAGATGGTCAATTTGCTGCGAGCCGGAGTGCCGGTAGCCATGTCCACCCGCTCAGGTGAGTTTGTAACCCTGCGTGAGGTGATGGATGAAGTCGGCAGGGATGCAGTTCGTTTCAGTTTCCTGACGCGTCGCTCCGATGCGCAACTTGATTTTGACCTGGACGTGGCAAAAAAACAAAGTGATGAAAATCCTGTGTATTATGTTCAGTATGCACATGCCCGTATATGCAGCATTCTCAGGGTTGCACAGGAAAAAAGTTTCACCCTGCCGGTTTTTGCCGAGATTGATGCCGGACTGCTTACGGCCCCTGAAGAGATTGATCTTCTCAAGCAGCTTTCCCAGTTTCCCGCACTTGTGAGCGGCAGCGCCCGGGCGCAGGAACCCCATCGTGTTTCTGCCTATCTTATGGAGCTCGTGGGCCAGTTTCACGGTTACTACAACAAACATCGTGTTATAACCGAGGACGAGTGTTTGAGCCGTACCCGGCTGCATTTGATCACCTGCATCAAAACTGTTTTGCGCAACGGGCTGTCGTTGCTCGGGGTTCGTGCGCCTGAGAAGATGTAGCGCATGTGGTTGTGTTGTCCCGGGAGAGTACGCCTGAGGTATCCGGCGCAGTAACTGATAAGACGGATAGCAATGGGCGCATGACGTTTTAAATCCACGTAACGTGTGTATGACAGTATGGCGGCCAGAGATTATCACAATAATGACTTTATTTTTAAAACCATGACGGTATTCAGGATCGTTGCCGGTGTTGCCCTGACACTGGCAGTGCTGTTCGCAATGGTTTGGCTCATTGATTACAGCAGTATTCGAACAACTTCAAAAAAAACCCAGCAATCATTGCTGCTGCCCGGGCAGCGTGATGATCAAAAGCCTCAGGAGGAGCAAACGTTATTTGAATCGCTTTTAAATAAACAGATTGAAAAAAAATCGGTTGTTGCCGGGCAGGACAAAAATCCGCTTGAACGCAGTCAGCTTCCAGGCAGATCCGAAGCGTCTCCTGCAGCGAGTATGCCTGAACCTCAGCCGGTAGAGATCAAGCCTGAATCAATGCCGGAAGTTAAAAGACCTGAACCTCAACCAAACCTGAGCGTGCCACAATTGCCCCCTGCAGTGCCAAAGACTGAATCTCCGCCTGCAAACAGCGTTCCTGCCGTGCAGCCATTACCCGCCGGGGGAGTTTTTGCCGTGCAGCTTGGTTCTTTTCATGAAGCTGAGCGTGCCCGGGTTTTTTCTGACAATCTGGCTGCCAGGGGTTATCAGCCTTACGTAATGAACATTGCGATGCCTGACGGTACAATGACCTTTCGCGTGAGGGTCGGCCGCTTCGCTACACGTGAAGAAGCTATGAGCATGGCAGCCAGGATAGAAAGCACCGAGAAAATTCCCGTATTCGTTACGTCAAAGTAGAGAATAGCACCGCAGAGCATGTGAATAGCCCTCTGGACCCGGTGGGATTTCTTCAACAGTCAGGATAACAATATGTCGGACAGTGGCATTGTGTTCATGACCGCAGCAAATCGTGATGAAGCCGAACGCATCGGTCGTGCTTTAGTGGAAAAGCGCCTGGCTGCCTGCGTACAGATCATCTCTGAAATACGCTCCCTGTACTGGTGGGATGGCCGTGTCTGCGATGAGCCCGAAATTCTCTTTACGGCCAAAACAACCGCCGCTTGTTTCGACGAACTTGCCGAGGAAGTAAAGCGCCTGCACAGCTACAGCGTGCCTGAAATTGTTTTTGTTCCGATTGCGGCCGCAGCCCCGGATTATCTTCGCTGGATAGCAGAGGTCACAAAATAACATCATCCTGGATGGTTAATTCCTTGACAAAAAAAAAGTGGAGTGCTATCAAAAACGCTTGACTAGGGCCTGCAATGCAGCGCAGTGCGTGCGACACCGCAATTGCCACCTTGACAGAAGCTCATGCGCGATAAAACCGGTTTTGTCATAATGTCAGAGCAAAAATGACAAAGTCCTAATGCCCTGTACTGTTCAAATTTTAAGTACCTGAAATTGCTTTTTAAATTAGTCGCTCAGTGCGACGCAGTTTTGGCATGTATTGTGCCATCTTTTATACCAATTAAGCTATGGTGTGAAAGATAAAGCCCACGGGCTGGCACAAAATTTAAATGTTTTTTAACCAGCAGAAAGGAGAACCAGCATGAGTTTACAGGCAGATTATCTGATCCCGACCGAGTTTGGGCTGAGCGAAGAGCGTAAGATGATGATCGATATGCTCAAGAAGTTCAAGGAAAAGGAATGCCCCAAGGAAAAGATCGGTGAATGGGACGAGGAAAACCATTTTCCGGTTGATGTCTGGAAAAAGCTTGGTGACGAAGGTATTCTGGGTGCCTGTTTCCCCGAAGAGTACGGCGGAACCGGCGGTAACATCGTTGACGAGACCCTGATTACCGAAGAGATTTCAAACAGCTTTTCCGCTATGGGTCTGGCGTATCTGACCGGCGTATGCTTCGGCGGTATGTCCATTCTGCACTACGGAACCGATGAGCAGAAAAACACATATCTGCCCAAGCTGATTGCCGGTGACTGGAACTTTGCGCTTTCGCTGACCGAGCCCGGCGGTGGTACCGATATTCTCGGCGCTCTCAAATCCCGTGCGGTTCAACAGCCGGATGGTTCCTATCTTGCCAACGGAAACAAGATTTTTACCACGGGTCTGCATGCTGCCAACACCATCGTTTTTATCGCCCGCACCGATGATGTCGAGGGCAAACCGGCCAAGGGTCTGTCCATGTTCCTGATCGACCGCGATAACCCCGGCAAGCAGGAAATCGATGGCCCCCTGTTAGGCCAGAAGTTTTGTAAGGGTCTTACCTACAACAAGATCAAAAAGCTGGGTAGTCACATCCTGGCATCCTTTGAGGTTGCCTACGAAGATGTGAAGATTCCCAAGGAAGCATTGCTTGGCGAAAGAGGCAAGGGCTGGTACAGCCTGGTTTCAACCTTGAATAACGAGCGCATCGTTTGTGCCGCAATCTGTGTGGGACTTGCGCAGGGCTGTCTCGAGGAAGCCAACCAGTATGCAATGGAGCGCGAAGCATTCGGCAAACCCATTGGTCAGTTTCAGGCAATTCAGCATCAGCTGGCCGACATGGCTACCGAGATCGAGTTGTCACGCCTGATCACCTACAAGGCTGCCTGGATGCAGGCTAATAATCCTACTGATCCGTCTGTTGGCGTCATCGCCAGCATGGCCAAGATGTATACCTCAGACGCGGCTTTCCGTTGTACCGATCGTGCTATGAGAATCCTGGCCGGTTACGGTTTCACCATGGAATATCACATCCAGCGCTACTATCGCGATATTCGTCAGCTGGTGTTCGCGCCGATCACCAATGAAATGTCCAGGAGCTTCATCGGACAGGTCATGCTGGGACAGAAGAAATCCTACTAGGGAGCTTCGCTGCTCTCCCGCTCTCAGGGGCGGGGGAGCATTTTATTTTCCGGCGGCTGATGGTGAGAAATGACACACGGAATGTAACCCACACGCATAAGGGAGGCGATCACCATGGAACAAAAATTTACCACCGATCTCATTACGAATTTCGGTCCAGACACACTGCTTCCGGATTTGACGTTTGCTGAAATGCAGTCCGGATGGGACTGCGGCGGCGGCACGTATAGGATAACCAAGCCTGAAGTTGAAAAGTTTGCCCGGTTGATGGGTGATCCCAACACCGGTTCTGAAACCGTACCCGTGGGTATGATCTACATTTACGGCCTGCGTATTTGCTGGGATCGCAAGGTTTTTATTGATCAGGCTGTTCGCGCCGGCGATAAAATTACATTTCACAGCCCGGCTAAAATCGGTGACACCATTACCACCAGGCTTTCTATTGCCGACAAAAAGGAAGTTTCCAAGGAAAAAGATGGTGTGGTTAAGGTAACCAAGTTCCTGTATGTCAACATGTCAGCCGAAAACCAGGACGGTGTTAAAATTGCTGATATCGTCATGAGCTTCATGCTTCCAAAGACCATGAAATAACCTTTTTGCGCAACAGGAGGTATCACTATGGATACAGCACGTTTTAATACAGGCGATACACTGCCCTCGAAAACCCTGGCGGTCACGCAGGCCCTGATCAATGAGTATGCCGATATCTGCGGCGACTACAATACGCTGCATGTTGATGTCGAGGGAATGAAGGACCATCCCCTGTTCGGTGGAACTATTGCGCACGGCACTATTAATGTCGAACCCGTGATGCAGGCGATTTGTACGGTACAGGGCACCAAGTGGCCTAACCCCGGCACTACCATTGATTTGCAGTTCCGCGCGCCGGTAAAGCCCGGTATGACCATTTCCAGCGTACTGGTAGTAAGTGAAAAGACTAACGACAGCCTTATCTGTGACATGACCATTCAGGATCAGGATGGAAAACCCTGCGTTAAAGGCACCGTAAAAATCAAGTAAGGTGTGAGGTTTTGATATACTACAGTATTGCAGGCATAACAGCCGGAGCCCCGGAACAAGTGGGGCTCTGTCTTTACATACTATGACAATGTTACACCGAAGGTGTTCTTAATATTTACCGTACTGTTTACTTTGTGGAGGATACTCGATGAAAATCAGCAAAGATGTAAAAATGGATCTGTACACGCGCATGGTTCGCCAGAGAATTTTTGAGGATGAAACCACGGCAAATTTTGCCAGCGGAGAAATGCCGGGCTTTCTGCATCTGTCGCAGGGCGAGGATGCTGTACCCGCCGGCGTGTGCTCGCATCTGTCCAATGAAGACGCCATCTATACGACCCACCGCGGTCACGGATGCATCATTGCCAAAGGCGCTCAGATTAAACCCATGATGGCTGAGTTGTTCGGACGCATCGACGGCTGTTGCAAGGGCCGTGCCGGCTCCATGCATTTTGCCGATGTTAAAACCGGCTGCATGGGTTCCAACGGTATCGTGGGTGAAGGTATGCGCATCGCACTCGGTACCGCGTTTGCCCAGAAGTATAA
Organism: uncultured delta proteobacterium; assembly: GCA_963723235.1. Classification (GTDB taxonomy): domain Bacteria; phylum Desulfobacterota; class WTBG01; order CAIYCZ01; family CAIRTM01; genus CAIRTM01. The sequence continues at coordinate 413,384 of CAVRPV010000010.1, read as the reverse complement.
TAAAACCAAAAACATTACCGTAGTATTTTTTGGTGAAGGCGCCACCGGAACCGGTGCGTTTCATGAATCGTTCAATATGGCCGCAACGCTGAAACTGCCGCTGGTGTTTGTTTGCAACATCAACCTCTATGCGCAGATGACCCCCAAATCGATTCACATCGCGATTGAAAACGTTGCCGACCGCGCTGCGGGCTACGGCGCTCCCGGTGTCACCATTGACGGCAATGATGTTGAAAAAGTATATGAGGAATTTGCCAAGGCAGCCAAGCATGCCCGTGACGGTAAGGGCCCGTATCTTCTTGAGTGCAAGACCTATCGTCATCATGGTCATTTTGAAGGAGACCCCTGCAACTATCGTCCTGAAGGCGAGCTTGAGGAGTGGAAGAAAAAGGACCCGATTGTGCTGTATGAAAAGAAACTGAAAAAAGAGGGCGTGCTGACTGATAAGGAAATGCAGGCCATCAAGGACGCTGCCAAGAAGGAAGTCGTCGACGCAGTCGCGTTTGCCCGCGCCAGCGCCATGCCCGAAGTTGAGGAGCTCTACAAGGACATTCTTGCGTAAAATGGCGGCGTTGTTTCCCGAACGTTCGTATATGACTTTGAATACATTATTTACTGGAGGAACGATAGATGGCTGAAATGAAAAAAATCAATGTGCAATGGGCGATTAATCACGCGATTGCGGAAGAAATGCGCAGGGATCCTAACGTGTTCATCGTTGGTGAGGATGTCGGCGGCCCCGGCGGCCCGTTTGGCGTAACACGCGGCCTGCAGGCAGAGTTTGGCAAGGAGCGCGCTGTGGATACACCTATTTCCGAGGGTGCGATTGTGGGCTTGTGCTGCGGAGCGGCCGCTTCGGGTCTGCGTCCGGTTGCTGAAATTATGTTCATGAACTTTATTACTCTGGCCGTGGAAGAATTCTACAATCAGGGATCGAAGATGCGCTGGATGTTCGGCGGCCAGGTCAAGCAGCCTTTTGTCGTGCGTGCCATGACTGCAGGCGGCTTCGGCGCCGGCCCGCATCACTCCTCATCCCTTGAGGGCTGGTTCGCAAGCATGCCCGGCATGAAGGTTGTTATGCCTTCCAACTCCTATACCGCAAAAGGCTTGATGAAGTCGGCAATTCGCGATGACAACCCGGTGCTGTATATTGAGCCGCTGTCATCCTACACGATCAAGCAGGAAATTCCGGTTGATGAATACCTGGTACCCATTGGCCAGGCTCAGCTGGTAAACGAGGGCAGCGACGTGACGATCGTCAGCGTCGGTCGCATGCTCCTTGAGGCTGAAAAGGCCGTTGCCAAGCTGAAGGCCGACGGCATCAATGCCGAGCTGCTTGACCTGTGCACGGTCAACCCGCTGCCGATGGAAGACATTTACAAGTCAGTCAAGAAAACCAACCGGCTGGTCATTATCCATGAGGCCAAGGAAATCATGGGTATCGGCGCTGAGATTGCAGCCTCTGTCCAGGAAAAACTGTTTGACTGGCTCGATGCTCCGGTTGTGCGCTGCGCTGCTCCGTTTACGCACATCGCCTTCCAGCCGCTGCTGGAAAAGCACTATCTGCCCAATGCCGATAAGCTTGTTGCCAAGGTAAAAGGTCTGATGGGATAATACCGTGTGCCTGCTGCGGGTGTACGCCGGCAGCAGGCATATGTGCTCTGTTGAGTGCAAGGTTGAGGAACAGTTACCTGTAATTTTTTTAGAAATGGAGAATCAATAATGGCTACAAATGTAACCATGCCCAAGCTGGGACTTACCATGGAAACCGGTAAGATCGTGGAATGGAAAGTCGCTCAGGGCGGTGAAGTAAAGCAGGGCCAGATCCTGCTGGTTGTTGAAACTGAAAAAATTACCTATGAAGTTGAAGCGCCCGCTTCCGGTTTGCTGAACATCATTGTAAAGGCCGAGGAGGAGGTGCCGGTTGCCGAGCTGATCGCGCAGATCGCAGCTGACAAGGCCGAGCTTGACGCTCTGGCAGCAGGCGGCGCGCCTGCAGCCGCACGCACCCGCAGCGGCTGCACCTGCACCGGCTGCAACTGCTCCGGCTCAGGCCGCAGCGCCTGCATCCGCACCGGCGGCTGCGCGTGCCCCGGGTGAGCGCGTTATGGCCTCGCCGCTTGCAAAGAAGCTGGCTGAAGAGGCTGACATTGACATCAGCATGATTGCCGGTACCGGCCCTGATGGACGTATCGTCAAAGAGGATGTTGAAAATTACCTGGCATCTAACAAGGTGCGCATTAGCCCGGTCGCGAAGAAAATGGCCGATGAAGCGGGTCTTGCTCTGGCCTCCATTGCCGGCACCGGTGCTAACGGCAAGATTATGAAGGAAGATGTTGAGAAAGCCATCGCCGCAGCCAAGCAGGCACCTGCTGCTTCTGATAAGAAAGCCGCTGCTCCTGCTGATGTTGCTAAAGGAGATCGTATGGAAAAGCTGTCCGGTATGCGTAAGGTTATCGCGCGCAAGATGCTGCAGAGTTGCAATGAAGCCGCCATGGCATATATGGTGTACGAGATTGATGCCACGGCTATTCAGGACTTCCGTGAGAAGATACTGAAGTCTACCGAAAAGAAACATGGTATTCGCGTAACCATCACAGACTTTATGCTGAAGATTACTGCTGAAGCCATCCGGCAGCATCCGGTTATTAATACCCGCTGGGTCGAAGGCGAGGGTATTCTCTTTCAGGACGAGATCAATATTGGTATGGCCATGGCTGTTAAAGCAGGCCTCGTGGTGCCGGTGATCAAGGATACCGATAATAAGTCCATTATTCAAGTTGCCAAGGACCGTGTTGCGCTCATCGATATGGGCCGCACCGGTAAGCTGGGACCGGCTCAGATGACCGGCGGAACCTTTACAGTATCGGCCATGGGTATGTTCGGTACGGATATTTTCACGGCCATCATTAACCAGCCTGAAAATGCTATCCTGGGTGTCGGTACGATTAAAGACAAGCCTGTTGTTGTAAACGGGCAGATCGTTATACGTCCGATGATGAATCTGGCGCTGACCTATGATCATCGTACCATCGACGGTGCTGATGCAGGTCGTTTCATGCAGACGCTGAAACAGTTCATGGAAGATCCGATGATGATATTGGCAGGCTAAAACGCTTCGGTAATTCGGTATCGAATTACCACCGCAGTATTTAATGATTAATAATCGATAGTGATAAAGGAGTAGATTAGATGGCAACGAATGTAACCATGCCCAAACTCGGGCTGACAATGGAAACCGGTAAAATTTTAGAGTGGAAAGCTGCCGAGGGCGGTGAAGTAAAGCAGGGCTCGATTCTGCTGGTTGTTGAGACTGAAAAAATTACCTATGAAGTTGAGGCACCGGCAACAGGCCTGCTGCACATTATCGTGAAGGCCGAAGAGGAAGTTCCGGTTGCTGAGCTCATTGCGCAGATTGCAGCTGACAAGGCCGAACTTGACAGTCTTGCTGCCGGCGGTGCTCCCGCAGCTGCTGCAGCTCCTGCTGCCGCAGCTGCCCCGGCCCCCGCAGCTGGCGGTGCTCCCGCAGCTGCTGCAGCCCCTGCTGCCGCAGCTGGTGATACCCACGTGGTGGTTATTGGTGGTGGTCCGGGCGGTTACCCGGCTGCTATCCGGGTTGCACAGCTGGGCGCAAAAGTTACGATCATTGAAAAGGATGAGTTCGGCGGCACCTGCCTGAACCGTGGTTGTATCCCCACCAAGGCGCTGCTGCAGTCCTCCGGCATGTACAAGCATGCCAAGGAAGCCAAAACTTTTGGTATCACTATCGGCGATGTCAAAATTGACTTCCCGGCAGTCATGGCCCGCAAGAATACGGTTGTAAAGCAGCTGGTCGGCGGCCTGGGCGGCATCTTGAAAAGCCACGGCATGAAGATCATCAAGGGCACCGGTCAGATCGTGAGCGCCGGCCTGGTGAAGGTTGCTGAAACCGGTGAAGAGATCAAGTGCGACAAGATCATCATCGCTACCGGCTCTGTTCCTTCACGCGTGCCGATTGACGGCATTGCCAACTGCATTACCTCCGATGAAGCCTTGAACCTTGAGAAACTTCCCAAAAGCATGCTCATTATCGGCGGCGGCGTTATCGGCATGGAATTCGCCCAGATCATGAACCAGATGGAAGTAGCGGTTACGGTTGTTGAAATGCTGCCGCAGATCCTGCCCACTGAAGACCCCGAAGCAGCCAAGATGTTCAGCGCCATGTGCCAGAAGGCCGGCATTGAAATTCATACCTCCGCTTCGGTCAGTAAAGTCGAGGCCAAGGGCAAGAAGAAGGTTGTCAGCTTTGGTGATCAGCAGAAAGAGGTTGACCTTGTGCTGGTGGCCGTTGGCCGCTCGCCCTACACCGAAGGGCTCGGGCTTGACAAGGCCGGCATCGCCATGGAGAAAAACTTTGTCAAGGTCAATGAGTACCTCGAGACCAGCGTCAAGGGCATCTACGCAATCGGCGACGTGATCGGCAATTACATGCTGGCTCATGTTGCTACGGCTGAGGGTGAAACCGCGGCCGTGAACTGTGTCGGCAAGCAGCACCGCATGGATTACCGCTCAGTGCCGCGCGGCGTGTACACCTCGCCCGAGGTCGCCAGCGTCGGTATGACTGAGGCGGAAGCCAAGGCAAAATACGGTGAGCTTGAAATTGGCCGCTTCCCGTTCGTGGGCTGCGGTAAGGCCCTTGTGATCAATGAGACCGAAGGCTTTGTCAAGATCATCTCCGAGAAGAAATACGGCGAAGTTGTCGGTGCCGCTATTCTCGGTCCGCATGCAACCGACCTGATCAATGAGATTGCCCTTGCCATTCAGATGGAAGCAACGTTTGAGGAAATCGCGCATACGATTCACGCGCATCCCACGATTGCCGAATCAATCATGGAAGCAGCCCTTGACGTTGATGCCAAGGCGATTCACATGCCCAAGAAGAAGAAAAAGTAACGTGTGTTAGTATTGTAGCGTTTCAAAGCCGCCCCGTGTTCAGGGGCGGCTTTTTTTATAGGAGCCGGTACTTGATCCAATGGTCAGGGTTTGCAGATCGGAAACATCTTGACAAACATGTGCTTCTTCGATGTTATAGAATAAACATTTAGGAACTGTTGTTGTAACAATTATTTAGGGGGTTGACTGTGGTTGAAATAATTCTGCTGATTTCAATTCTGGCCATCGTGCTGGCTCTGCTTGTTACAGTGATTATTCTCGGGTCCCGACGCTCTGACACTACGGCTGTCGATCAGGCTATGCAATCCTTCAGGGAAACGTTCCAGGCGGAATTCCGCTCCCAGCGTACCGAGTCCGGTGAGCAGGCCCGGCAGCTGCGCGAAGAGTTGAACACCGGGTATAAAAATCTGAGCGAAACACTGCTTGCCCGCATGCATGAGAATCTTACCCAGCAGAACAATCAGTTTGCGACGTTTTTGAACAATATGCAGGTTTTTATGCAGCAGCTTGAAAAGCGCTCCGAGTCTTTGGAAAAGAAGCTCCTTGATAATCTGGCGATGCTGGACACAAACGTACGCAACAGCTTAGAGAAAATCCGCAACGACAACACTGCCAAGCTTGAGGAAATGCGCAAAACCGTTGACGAGAAGCTGCAAAGCACGCTGGAGAAGCGGCTGGGGGATTCCTTCAAGCTGGTGAGCGAGCGTCTTGAGCAGGTGCACAAGGGACTCGGGGAGATGCAGAGCCTGGCTGCCGGGGTCGGCGATTTGAAAAAGGCCCTGACCAATGTCAAGACCCGCGGCGTGATGGGCGAGTATCAGCTTGAGTTTATCCTGGAGCAGCTGTTGACTCCGGACCAATACCGTAAAAACGTGAAGCCGCGGCCTGATTCCAGGAATAGTGTTGAGTTTGCAATTGTGTTGCCCGGCAAGGATGACGAGCAGGGCAGTGTACTCCTGCCCATTGATGCAAAGTTTCCCATAGAGGATTATACGGCTCTGCAGGATGCCTATGAAAAAGGCGATACTGCCCTGATTGAGAAATATCGCAAACAGATTTCAACCCGGATTATGAACTGTGCCAAAGACATTCATGATAAATATCTCGAGCCGCCGTACACGACTGATTTCGGCATCATGTTTCTGCCGATTGAAGGCCTTTTTGCCGAGGTGCTGCGCGAACCCGGCTTGATGGAAACCCTGCAGCGTGACTATCATGTGACCATCACCGGTCCTACCACGCTGTCAGCTTTTTTGAACAGCCTTCAGATGGGTTTCCGCACCCTGGCAATTCAAAAACGCTCCAGCGAGGTCTGGAAAATCCTGGCAGCGGTCAAGACCGAGTTCGGCAAATTCGGTGACGTGCTTGAAAAAACACAGAAGAAGCTGCTGGAAGCAAGCAATGTTATAGACACAGCCGGTCAGCGCTCCCGTGCCATTGAGCGTAAACTGCGCGATGTACAGCAGATGCCGGCAGTCGAAGCACAGGGACTGCTTGCCTTGGATGACATGGTAGATGTGTCCGACGATGAGTAGGCGTTCTTCATTATTAATCAGATGGTCTTGAATGGTTATATGGTTTTAGTTATATTTAAAAATGAGAGAAGACTTGAGTCTCTGATATATGCAGAAATTATTAAAAATTATACAATTTCAATGATTCATAAAATCGTTTATGAAAGACCAAGTGTGTGCCGATAATATAGTGCCATGGCGCAAAAAGCGCATTATAAGATGTGAAGAATAAAAAAGGAAAAGCGGTAATGCGAAGAATTAAAAAGATAGTCACGGTTATGAGTACAGCAGTGATGCTGCTTGTTTGTGCGTCTGGCGTACAGGCACAAAGTTTTATTAATGAAACCTTTATGGATACTACGGCGCCTGACTGGACGTTTGTAAATGCTGCAGGCGACGGCCCGCTTTTGACGGCTCCCGGCATTGACACCGCCGGTAGCGGCTGGCTGCGGTTGACAGCTGATAAACAAAATCAGAATTCATTTGTTTATTATAAGTATCCCATAACGTTAAAATACGGCCTTACCATAACGTTTGATTTTGTTATCTGGACCGCCGCAGGCACTGCTGCTGACGGGATTGCGGTGGTGCTGTGGGATGGCCGGGCTACACCGATGGCAGGTGGATGGGGCGGCTCGCTTGGGTATGCTCAGCATAGCGAATTCGGCTCTGTCGGGATGAATGGCGGATTCACAGCGTTTGGTTTTGATACGTATGGTAATTTTTCAAACCCCACCGAAGACCGTGAAGGTGGCCCGGGCAGCAGTACCGTATTCAGTAGTTTTGCGAGGGGCGATGGGAGCAGATCGCAGCCAGGGCTACCCATATCTTACCGGTGCGGAGCCCCTGTGGGATTTTGCAAGTTTGAATGCCGGGACCCGCCCCACAAATACTAAACAACGTTATTCGGTAATCTTGACCATGAACGCTAATGGCACGGTTACGATTCAGATGAAAAGAGTGAGGGATGCAGCATTTTCAACAGTGGTTTCTGCATATCCAACTAATGTTGTATACCCGAACCAGGTTATGATCGGGTTTACTGCTTCGACCGGCGGATCCACGAGCACGCAGGAGCTTACGAAACTTTGAGGTCACCCCCATTGGTACGCCTGAATGCCGGGTTGACGCCGACTGCCCGCCCGGTTATGGATGTTTGGGGTATGTGTGCGAGACAGCAACGCTGATAGAGCTTGGCAGCTTTGACGCAACCTGGGAGGATGACGGGGTTGTTGTCAGCTGGGACACCGATACTGAAATTGATAACGCTTACTACAACCTGTACCGGGCTGAATCAATTGATACAGCCAGGACGGATAATAAGAATTTTTTGAAAAAATTGGGGAAATGGTTGCAATCGAAGAAGGCATTGAAGAAGGGCCCGTATGTAAAAATAAATGCTGATCCGATTCCGGCTCTGGGTGAATCGCCGTTCGGGGCGTTCTATGAGTTTATCGATACCGACGTTCAAACCGGCAAGCGCTACTGGTATGTGCTTGAAGACGTTGATCTGTACGGCACTGCCACGCAGCACAGCCCCTGCGGGCCGGTATCAGCATGGGAAGACTGCTCGTACACGCCTTGAAGCAGCCCTTTTGGGCATACTGGGGATGAATACATTACAAGGCCGGAAACGGCCTTTTTTTATGCCGCTCATTATTAATCAGATGGCGCTTGAATAATAATATACTTTTAGTTATAATTACTATTGAGAGAAGTGGTAAGTTTCTGATATAGTTTGAAATTATAAAAAAACAGCACAATTGCAATAGGTAATAAGATAGATTATAAGGAAACCGTTCAAGAAAGACCAAATGTATGACGATAATGTATATGTCATAGCGTAAATAATCAGACTGTAACATATGAAGAATATAAAAGGAGAACTGGTAATGCGAAGAATCAATAAGATACTCATGGTTATGGGTACAGCATTGATCCTGCTCGTTTGTGTGTCTGGTGTACAGGCACAAAATTTTATTAATGAAACCTTTAAGGGGACAACGGCGCCCAATTGGACGTTTGTAAATGCAGCAGGCGACGGACCGCGTTTGACGGCGCCCGGCATTGATACAGCCGGCAACGGCTGGCTGCGTTTGACATCCGATAAAACCAATCAGGATTCATTTGTTTATTATAACAACCCGATAACGACAAACTATGGCTTTACCCTGACGTTTGATTTTGTTATCTGGACCGACTGACAAAATCATGTTGCTGATGGGTTTACAGTGGTGCTGTGGGATGGCCAGGCTACACCGATAGCAGGCGGATGGGGCGGCTCGCTTGGCTATGCGCAGCATACCGCATTCGGCTCTGTCGGGATGAATGGCGGATACACCGCGTTTGGTTTTGATACCTACGGCAACTTCTCAAACCCCATAGAAGGCCGTGTAGGTGGTCCCGGATTCAGGCCCTACTCTAGTACTTATGCGCGGGTCGATGGGAGCTGATCGCTACTCAGGGTTATGCTTATCTGGCCGGTGCGCATAACCCGACTGGCTTTTGCAACGACTGAATGCCAAGGACAGCCGCCCTGGCACTAAGGATGTGTATCACGTGATTCTGACCATGGCCCCTGATAGTAAGATTACGATTCAGATGAGCAAAGGACAACCGGCGCATATATGACAGTAGTTAATCACATATCAAACTCCTGTGGTATACCCGGACCAGGTTATGATGGGGTTTACTGCCTCGACCGGCGGATAAACGAGCACTCAGGAAATACGCAACTTTGTGGTCACAGCCCATTGAACCAGCCGGAATGCTGGGTTGACGCCGACTGCCCGCCGGGTTATGGGTGCCTGGGGTATGTGTGCGAGACGGCAACGCTGATAGAACTTGGCAGTTTTGACGCAACCTGGGAGGATGACGGGGTTGCTGTCAGCTGGGATACCGATACTGAAATTGATAACGCTTACTTTAACCTGTACCGGGCTGAATCAATTGATACAGCCAGGACGGATAAGAAGAATTTTTTGAAAAAATTGGGGAAATGGTTGAAATCGAAGAAGGCATTGAAGAAGGGCCCGTATGTAAAAATAAATGCTGATCCGATTCCGGCTCTGGGTGAATCGCCGTTCGGGGCGTCGTATGAGTTTATCGATACCGACGTTCAAACCGGTAAGCGCTACTGGTATGTGCTTGAAGACGTTGATCTGTACGGCACTGCCACGCAGCACAGCCCCTGCGGTCCTGTATCAGCATGGGAAGACTGCTCCTATGAGCCCTGAGGGGCACAGGCGCCAAAGGTGAATAATGAAAGGGCTGGCAACAGCCCTTTTTTTTAAGTACTTCATCAGGCAACAGCGCACACATTGCATTTAATATCTTCTCCCCTCAGTCGAGATCTGCGTACAATAAGAGGCTGTATAAAATCAGTTACATACTCATGGTGTTGCTGGGAAGTATAGGGTAGACATAACATGTATCAACCGGTAAAACGGCATTTATTCCTTTTTCCGGAGCCTTTCTAGCAGAGAAATATAGTCCTGTTGTGGCGAGCGTCAAGCCATTGGTCTGGCTTTTCGGCGTCAATATATGATGTTTTAGAGCATGTAACTCTTCACTGTGCCCTATTTCAAAGAAACAAACCGTTCGTTGATTGTCAAACCATGGACTTTCAGGTCTAAACGTTGTCGTCAGAGGTTAAGCAGGGTGTTGTACATGGATGCTCTTGATACAGTGAAGATTTTCCACCATAAAAAAACAGGGCCATGAAGCGGCCCTGTTTTTTTATGGAATCTGTTTTCTTTATTACTTCTTTGCGGCGGCTTTCTTCGGAGCGGCCTTTTTCACAGCGGCCTTTTTCGGAGCGGCCTTTTTCACAGCAGCCTTTTTCGCAGGAGCCTTTTTAGCAACAGCTTTTTTCACGGGAGCCTTTTTTGCAACAGCCTTTTTCACAACAGCTTTTTTCACAGCAGCTTTTTTCACAGGTGCTTTTTTTGCAGTTGCCATGTTTTTTCCCTTTCAAATTGTGGTTTCTTGCGGGTTTCCTCTGCACTAGCAGAGGTGTAAAAAAACTGAGAATCAATCTGTCTTTATATCCCTGCCATGCTTTTAACTTCTTTTATCTTTTTCGGCTATTTTTTGCGCAACATTACAACAAAATGAGGGTAAAGCAAATAAAAAAACGCATGCAAAAAAAATTAAAAAAAGCTCAATGAGGTGCAAAATAACATAGAACCCTTTATTTACAGGCTAAAAACGGTTTTTTTTTAAAATTAAGGGCTAAAAATATTTTTAAATTTTTTTTTTATAAACCCGAAAAAAAATATATTTTGCGCGATTTTTTTTACTTTGTTGCTGATGAGAATGACTATTGTCCTGAGATGCAGCGCAACCCACCTCGGGATCTCCGTGTGTGTGCGGTAAATTTTTTTACGCTTGCACGAGTGCTTTTATGGCACGCGGCAGAAACACATAACCCAAAAATTTTTTTTCATGACGGTTGTTTTTAAGCGCGCCTGCAGACACGAGCGTGAACCTGTTTTGTATTGACACTCACGCAAACCTCCGTCTATACTTTGCCATCAGCAGGTGCGGTATACAGTGACACAGCGCGCTAAGTCTTCGAAGAATATAGTTTTTGGCAAGGCGCACACGTGTGATATGAGAGCGCCTTGACTCTTGACATGATATGGTGAGCCGCATGCAAGCTCCGCAGAAAATTTTTTCCGCCGAAACAAAAACGTTTTTTGAAAAAATGCGTTTCAGCATAGCTGCAGCGTCGGTACTCGCGTACCTTGTGTTATTCTCCGTCCTGCCCGCTTTCTTCAGATTTTCCGGCATGCCTATTCTGGCAGTGATTCCGGTCATCACCATTTCCTGGCTGTATGGCACACGCGCGGGCGTGATTGCAGGTATGATGTGCTTTCCAGTCAATGCCCTCATGATGAAAGTTACAGGTTTTGACTGGTTTCACTCAATGCTTATCTCCGGCGGCGGCATTGCAGGGCACATAGGCTTTGTTTTCATTGCGCTGGTTGTCGGGCGCCTCAGTGATTTGCAGGTCAGACTGCGGGGCGAGTTGCTTGCCCGGCAGGAGGCAGAGCAGGAGCTGCGATTGCACCGCGAGAATCTCGAGCAGATGGTTGTCGACAAAGTCCGGGATTTACAGGAAAGCCGAGAACGTTTCAGGGCAATTGCTGAAAATTCTCCTGATGCCATTATCATAACCGATGCTGCCGGTGTTAACCTCTACTGCAACCGTGGCGCTGAAATAATGTTCGGATACGGCCAGGATGAAATAGTGGGCCATAATAGTATAATGTTCCTGCCTCCCGAAATGCATGAACAGGAACTAAGCCGCCGCGCAAGTCTCATGCAGTCTGGCACGCATATTTCGATTACGGCAACTGTTGAATCAGAAATGGTCCGCAAGGGCGGTGCCCAGTTTCCTGTTGAGTTTTCCCTGAATTCCTGGTTGCTGAACGGCAAGTCCTTTTATTCAATGATTATTCGCGATATCAGCCAGCGTCGTCAGTCTGAGTCCAGCGTGAAAGCCGCAGCCGAAGCGCTGCAGCGCTCGCGAGATTTTTTCCAGAACGTATTTGATGCTGCCGGAGACGGTTTGTATGTGACGGACGATATGGGCAATATCGTGTTTGCCAACAGGGCATTGTACAGCATGCTCGGCTATGAACCGGGCGAATTGATCGGCATGAACGGTACGGCTTTTAGCACTGCCATGGAAAACGTGTCCGTGGGTAGTGATGCGGAGCAGCAATGGTACACCCGGGATTACAATATTCCCATGGAAACCTCTTATTATCGTAAGGATGGCACACTTCTGCCTGTGGAGACCAGACTCAATAATGTATCTGAGGGTGGCGGGGTTGTCGTAATGCTGCGCGATATCACTGATCGCAAGCGGGTTGAGGAGGAAATCAGGCAGGCCCGGGATTCTCTGGCGACCATGTTTAAGACCTCTCCTGACGCGATTATCGTTGCCGATGCCTTAGGGTATATAACTGCTGCAAATGACTCGGTGTATGATGTTTACGGCTACAGTCCTGAGGAACTCATTGGGCAGCATGCTTCCATGATGCCCAATGATGATAAATCCATGCGTCAGAACATTGCCCTTGTTGAAAAGGTATTTGAGCAGGGGATTGTTCGCGGTTTTGAAACGACCAGAAAGCACAAAGACGGTCACAGCATACAGGTTGAGACCAGCGTTGCACTGCTTAGAAATCAGGATGGTACACCTGCCGGGGGTATTTCCTCAACGCGGGACATAACGGAGCGCAAGCGGCTTGAGGATCAGCTGCAGCGCTCGCGTGATTATCTCGAGAAGATTTTTATGGCCTCTCCTGATGCCATCGTTGTTGCCGATGATCAGGGTTACATTATTATGGCCAATGACTCTGTGCATGACGTGTATGGATACAGTCCGGAGGAAATCATCGGGCAGCACGGAGCTATTTTTACGCCTCCGGATGAACGGATGCTGCAACAAACAATGGAGGTTCTTGAACAACTCTATGAGCAGGGCTTTGTACGTAATGTAGTAAACGAGCGCCTTCTCAAAGACGGGCGCACAATTTTGACTGAGTCAAATTATGTGCTGCTGAGAAATCAGGACGGATCTGTTTCCGGCAGCGTGTCCTCAACCAGGGACATTACCGAGCGCAGGCTTATTGAAGATCAGCTTCGCCAGTCGCAAAAGATGGAAGCAATCGGTACCCTTGCAGGTGGGATTGCCCATGATTTCAATAATATTCTGGGCGCTATTATCGGTTATACCGAGCTTTCGCAGCATGAGTCTATTAGCGATCCCCGGATTAAAAATAATCTTGAACAGGTTCTGAAAGCTGCTGACCGGGCCCGCAATCTTGTAAAGCAGATACTGGCGTTCAGCCGCAAGACTATAAGCGAGTTCAAACCTCTCCAGGTGCACTTGATTCTGAAGGAAGCACTCAAGCTGATGCGCGCATCAATTGCCGCGAATGTCGCGATAGAGACCGACATGACGGATACCGGCGATGTTGTGCTGGCAGACGCCACCCAGATACACCAGATCATCGTTAACCTGTGCACGAATGCCGCTCATGCCATGGAACGTGAAGGCGGTGTTATGAAAATTACATTGAAACCCGTTGTGCTGCAGTCTGCTGATATGATTTCCTACAATGATTTGCAGCCGGGCTCGTATCTGCAGCTGAGCATTCGCGATACGGGCATTGGGATAGAACCGGAGAATATTAGGCGCATTTTTGAACCTTTTTTTACGACCAAGGACGTAGGTAAGGGAACCGGGATGGGGCTTGCCGTGGTACACGGTATTGTTAAAAGCCTCAAGGGCGATATAAAGGTTTACAGTGAGCCGGGCAAGGGAACGGTGTTCCATGTGCTGTTGCCGATATTGGCGGATACGCTTGCGGTGAGCACGGCTTTTGAGATAGAGCCTCCGCGCGGGCATGGGTCTGTGCTGCTTGTTGATGATGAACCCGCCCTGATGGATGTAGGAGCCAATATCCTGCGATCGTTGGGATACCATGTGACGGCGATGCAAAGTCCGCTTGAAGCCTTTGAAAAGTTTGCCGGGGATCCTTTTGCTTTTGATCTGGTTTTCACCGACCAGTCCATGCCGGGACTGAGCGGTTTTGAGCTTGCCCGTCGGGTTCTGGCCCTGCGGCCCGGCATGCCTGTTATTCTCTGTACGGGCTACAGCGACCTGGTGACGGAGGAGGCGGCGCTGGCTGCCGGCATTAAGGCCTTTATAACAAAGCCCCTGAGCAGGCTGGAGATGGGGGAAACTATGCGCAAGGTGATGGGAGATACAAAACCAGCCTGATCAAGTGTATTGCATGTAGAGCATTTTTCTAAATGTCTTAGTCGGGTTGTCATTTCGAAACGAGCAGAACGAGTGAGAAATCTTTGTTTTTGCACAAACAAAACGGCAAGATCTCTCCCTATGGTCGCGATGACACTGCATGTGCGGTCATACTATATAGGAAAATGCTCTTATAGATATGTGACACCGGCTGTTCTGTTAATGGCTGTCGGAAAAGTCAAGGGCGGGTGCCGGTCGGGGCGGGAAGACAAGCAAATCAGTGAAAAAGACAAAGGGGTTAGCCTGTTCGGCTAACCCCTTATTTGTATGGTAGCGGGGCTTGGATTTGAACCAAGGACCTTCGGGTTATGAGCCCGACGAGCTACCAAGCTGCTCCACCCCGCAATAGTTCAAGTGGTTTGGGTAACGTGAAAGAGTATATATGGTATCTGCTTCTTTTGTCAAGTAAATTGAGCTGTTTTGCACGCAGCTCTTTATGTTTTCCATGCAGCAGATTATGTGGCGTTGTTGTAAGCCTCAATCCTGTCGATTATTTCCTGTGGAATGCGTCGCGGTTTTCCTTCGATATTCACAAAGGCATGGACGGTATAGCCTTCAGCAAGCAGTTCGCTTTGGTTGTTTCTTAATATGCGGTAGGCGATAATGATGCTGGCGCGTTTGATTTCCTGCACCATGGATTCAATGCTCAGGAGGTCGTCGTAGCGGGCTGAACGTTTATACCTGCAGCGGGTGTCGCTGACCGGCACGAAGATACCCAGTTTTTCTATGTCGCTGTAGGGGATGCCCATTGCACGGAAGAGCTCTGTGCGGCCGCGCTCAAAAAGGGTAAAGTAGTTGGCATAGTACACAACATTAAACGGGTCGCAGTCTGAATAGACTACGCGGTATTCGGTGAGGTATGGTTTCATCAGATATGCCTTAAAATGGTTGCGGGATTTCGGAGCACATTGCCCTGAAATCCCGCATAATGTCACGATGCGCTTGTTGTGCTATTTCTTTGGGTATACGATGGTTGCCTTGCTTTTCAGCTTTTCAATATAGTCGCGTATGGCTGTATTCTTACTTTGCTGTTCCAGATGTGTTTTGATTTGCGCTTTGACCTCTTCAAAAGATTTTTCGCTTGCAGGTGTGTGGGCCTGCACCTGAATGATGTGAAAGCCGAAATTAGTTTCAACCACCGGACCGATTTCCATTACTTTCTGGCTGAAAGCTGCATCATCAAATTCTTTTACCATGCGTCCGCGTTCGAAGGAGCCCAGGTTGCCGCCCTGGCTCTTGCTGGGGCAGTCAGAGTTTTCAGTCGCAATTTTTGCAAAGTCAGCACCCTTAACCAGTTGTTTGCGCAGTTCTTCAGCACGGGCGCGTTTTTCAGCGCGCACTTTTTCGTCTTCATCTTTGGAGCTCTTGATGAGAATATGGCTGGCCTGTACGGATTCCGGAATTTCAAATGACTTCTTGTTCTTCTCGTAGAATTCTTTGACCTCGGCATCTGTGGGAGGCGGAGTTTCCTTTACGTTGGCTTCAAACAGTTTGTTGACCATCAGTTTGAAGGTGATTTCACTTTTGAGAAATTCGAGAGTAATGCCGCTGGCTTTCAGGGCATCTTCAAATGTGACGTTTTCAGGCAGGCTTTTGCGCATTTCGTCAAGTGCCTTGTCGACCTCTTCCGGGCTTGCGGTAATTTTATCTTTAGCGCACTCCTGGTTGAGTAATGTCTTGGTTATATAATAATCGACTGCTTTTTCCTGCATTGTTTTTCTAATCTGCTCCAGTTGCTCGGGTGGCATTTTCCCCTCGGCCCCGGCAAGTTTCTGCTGAATTTCAGCATCAATTTCAGCCTGGTAAATCTTTGTACCGTTAATGGTCACAACAATTTTTTTTTCAGTTTTTGAGTCCTTGGCGCTTGCAGGCGGTATCCAGAGCGTTACGGCTGTTAGGGCAATCAGAGTTGCAGCTGCATAGAGGTACCTTGTTTTCATACATGCTCCTTTTCGTAAAAAAATGTACATACAATGTTCTGCTGATACGTCATGAAACTATAGCTTTAGGCCAGTCTGCTGTCAAGCTGATATTTTGCAGAAAAACAACTAAAAACAAGCTTATCAGTGGTTATTATGACGCATGGGTGTGGTAATGCAGCATGTGTTTTTCGACAGTGCCCTTATGACGTTGGACGGAGGTTGAGCGCTATTTCAGTTCAACGCGGGTGACGCTGCTGCTCCCCGGATGGTCTGAATCAGGAATCAGGCGTGCAACCTGAGCATGGTCCTGAAGGTGAGTATGAATCGCGCGCATGAGCCGTCCGGTTCCACGGCCATGAATTATCTCCACAATATCGGCGCCCTGCAGCAGTGCGGTATCAATGCATTTGTCAATCAAGGGAAGAGCTTCGGCCACGCGCAACCCGATGACATTGAGTTGTTTTTCAAACGATGATTCTGTCGGCTGAGCAAAGGTTGCGGGTGCACGGGGCGGCTTGTGAGGCTTTGCGGTCCGGGGTCCTGCCAGGGTAAGCTCATTGAAGCCTGTTTTGACCCGCATTGATCCGATGTCAATTTCCGCGCGGCGGGCGATAGCGTCTACAGAAGCAACAGTGCCGGTTTTTTTTAAACTGATGATGGTAACCTTTTGGCCGGGCTCAACATGCGTGAGAGGTGTTGGCACGGGTGTTTTGTCTGCACAATAACGATACAAATCCTGTTTAACCAGCTGTAACTGTTTCAGGGCATCAGTATCTCGATGCGTACCAGGTTGCTGTCGGAGGTTTTCGCGGGTCTGTTTAATGATTGAGCGCAAACGGTTTTCTGATTCACGCAGCAGGGCACGCGCCGTTTCCTCGAATTTTTTTAAAAAACGGTCCCGGCGGTTTTGCAGAGTTTCAAGCAGCCGTTGGCTGGCATCCCGGACAGCTGTACTGTGCTCGTGCAGCGCCTGTAAATGCATGCGTTTTTCATGAAGCAGGTGGTGTGAATCCTCCAGTGCGTGAACAAGATCCGCAACCTGGCGGTCGGCCTGCCCTATATAGCTGCCGGCTGTCTGCAGGATTGATTCCGGTATGCCGATGTTGCGCGCAATTGACAGGGCATTGCTGAAACCCGGCAGGCCATATACAAGGCGGTATAAGGGGCGGTGCGTGTGCGGGTCGAATTCAACAGAAACATTTTCGACTCCATCATGGGTGTGCGCATAGGTTTTGAGCACATTCAGGTGACTGGTTACAAGGGTTGTACATCCCAGCGCACCCAGGTGTTCAAGAATGGCTACAGCAAGGGCTCCGCCTTCAGACGGGTCGGTTCCTGAGCCAAGTTCATCCAGCAGCACAAGCGAGCGGGGCGTGGCAGCGTTAATCACGGTTTTGATACGCTCCATGTGGGCCGTGAAGGTGCTCAGGCTGGCTGCTATATTTTGCTCATCGCCGATATCGGCAAACAGGTGTTCGTAGATTGGAATGTGCCCGTCTGCAGAAACGGGCAGGTGCATGCCGGACTGATACATGAGTACAAACAGACCAAGAGTTTTGAGGGCAACGGTCTTGCCGCCGGCATTGGCACCGGTGATGACGAGCGTGTTGATATCGGGTTTTTTAATGATTTCAATGTCAACCACACCGGGCCTGTCAAACACCCAGACGCCGGGCGTTTCTACAATGCCAGGCTCGGATTCACAATCAATCTCTGCGGGCAGAAAGCGCGCTGAGAGAATAGGGTGGCGACAGTTTTTCAGTGAGATGGCGGCGGTTTCATTGAGTACTGACGGTTGGGCTGCCATCGCCCTGCTGAGAGCGGCCCGGGCATGGATTGCATCAAGCTCTTCAAGAATGGTGAGATTGGTTACAATTGCAGATTCATGCTGCTGTACACTGCAGGTCAGCTCCGTAAGAATGCGGATTTCTTCATGCGCGGCATCCCGCTGTGAGAGCTGCAGGGAGTTGTTCAATTCAAGAATTTCAAGCGGTTCGACAAAAAACGTCGCCTTGCTCTGGGATTGGTCATGCACCACACCGGGGATCGATGCTTTGCGATCGCTTCTGACCGGAATAACATAGCGATTGTTGCGCAGGGTTATGAAGTCATCCTGCACGGCAAAGCTTAAATCAACATCGTTAAGGTATTTTTCAAGACTGCGGATGATGTTTTCGCGCAATGAGCGCATCTGGCGGCGGAGGTCGGCCAAATGCTCGCTTGCGTTGTCGAGAATATCACCACGCACGGAGATGCATGTTCTGATGCGTTTGATGAGATCGTATAAAGGTATCAGCGGCTCAGTATGCTGAAACAGGGCCGGTGTTTTTTCCTGCAGTCCGGTAGAAGAATGCCTGCATGGTTGCAGCGATTTCAAGTGTTTCGGCAATACGCAGCAGCTGTTGCTGGTCAAGATGGAAATTCTGTATGCGGGTGCGCTGCACATCACACCTGATGTCATGCACCCCGCCGAGTGCAAGTGGACCGGAATCCTCGATCTCGGATCGCATTTCAGTCGTTTCCTGCTGCACTCTTCGCACATTTTCAGGGTGAGTGTGCGGTTGTGTGCTGAGGCACAAGCGCCGCCCGCCTGCTGTTTGGGCGAAACTTTCAAGAAAGGCGCAAAGCCTGTCGAATTCAAGTACCTTAAAAACATGCTGATCCATATATGTGCTCCGAAACGCCCGGTTAAAAACAGTTTGATTATTTTAAGCGGAATTTGTAGTCTGTAAACAAAAAAATGCCGCGTCACGACTGAGCGGCTGTTAGCATGGGTACAAAGATCTGTTGCCGAAGGACAACGGTACAACATTGCATCATGGGAGGAATGGTTACATGCGCAGCGATAAAATGAAAAAAGGTATTGAAAAAGCACCGCACCGCTCATTGTTCAAAGCCATGGGCTACACTGATGAAGAGATCTCCCGTCCGCTTGTCGGGGTGGTGAATTCAGCCAATGAAATCGTTCCCGGTCATATTGATCTGGATATAATCGCCCGGGCGGTAAAGGACGGTATCAGAATGGCAGGAGCCACGCCAATAGAATTTCCGACCATCGGTGTCTGTGACGGTATCGCCATGAATCATGAGGGCATGAAATATTCCCTGGCAAGCCGCGAGCTGATTGCGGATTCCGTTGAGGTCATGGCAATGGCACATCCTTTTGACGCTCTGGTTATGATACCGAATTGTGATAAAATTGTTCCGGGCATGCTCATGGCCGCCATGCGCATCAATATACCGACAATTTTTATAAGCGGCGGTCCCATGATCAGCGGCAGGCTTGGCGGAAAGAAAATAGATCTTATATCCGTGTTTGAGGGAGTAGGCGCGCTCAGGGCCGGTCGCATTGATGCGGACCGTCTTAAACAGTTGGAAGACAATGCCTGCCCGAGCTGTGGTTCCTGTTCAGGTATGTTTACGGCCAATTCCATGAACTGCCTCACTGAAGCCCTGGGCCTGGCCCTGCCCGGTAATGGCACAATTCCGGCAGTGTTTGCAGCGCGCGCAGGAGGCTGGCAAAACAGACCGGTATGAAAATAGTCGAACTGCTTGAGCGTGATATCAAGCCCCGTGATATTGCGACGCTGTCAGCCTTTCGCAACGCTATTGCCGTGGACATGGCCCTGGGCTGTTCGACCAATACGGTACTGCATGTGCCTGCTATTGCTTATGAAGCCCGGGTTCCGGTTGATCTTGAGTTGTTTAACGAGATCAGCCGCAAGGCACCGCATCTTTGTTCGCTCAGCCCGGCCGGCAGCCATCATATTGAAGATCTTAACAGTGCTGGCGGCATCATGGCGGTCATGAAGGAACTTTCAAAAAAAGACGGTCTGATTGATCAGAGCTGTTTGACTGCCACGGGCAGTGCGCTTGCGGAAAGTCTGCGTGCAGCCGTTGTGCAGGATGCTGAGGTGATCCGCAGCCTTGATAACCCCTATCATCTCGAGGGGGCATTGCGATTTTGCGCGGGAATATAGCGCCGGACGGCTGTGTGGTCAAGCAGTCGGCGGTTGCGCCTGAAATGCTTGTGAGCAAGGTCAAGGCGCGGGTATTTGACTCTGAAGAAGAAGCGGTCGCTGATATCATGAGCGGTGCAATCAAGTCAGGTGATGTTGTGGTGATTCGCTACGAAGGGCCGAAGGGCGGGCCCGGCATGCGTGAAATGCTGACCCCAACCTCGGCTATTGTGGGCATGGGCCTTGGAAAATCGGTAGCCCTGATTACCGATGGGCGCTTCAGCGGCGGCACGCAGGGTGCGGCCATTGGCCATGTGTCCCCCGAGGCGGCTGAGGGCGGGATAATCGGGTTGGTGCACGATGGCGATGTGATTGAGATTGACATCCCGGGCCGCTCAATTCGGCTGGCTGTTGAGGATGCGGAACTGGCAGAGCGTAGAAAAAGCTGGGTAAAGCCTGAGCCCAAAATCAAATCAGGATATGCTTATCGCTATTCCCTGATGGTTACCTCTGCGAGCACCGGAGCAGTGTTCAAGTAACCTTTTTGGTCTTCATGCGGTGGTGGGGGGGGTTACGCAACGGGTTTGCCGTTGTCAATAGACTGTCCTAAAACGTGCTTGATAAAGCGGTAGAAATAGTCGATTCCCGTCCATAGTGTAATAACAAGCGCGACATACAGCAGGATTGTGCCCACCGCCTGAAAATTAACCGGAAACCTCATCATGCCCAGTCCCAGATCATAGGTATAGTGCAGCAGCAGCCCGATAACTGCCATGATCTGGAACGTTGTTTTGTATTTTGCAAGGAGGCTGGATTCTATGATCATGTTTTCGTTGATTGCATAGACCCTTAACCCGGTTACCAGCAGCTCGCGCGTGATGATGAGGGCCACGATCAGGGGCTGGACACGTTCAAGCGGTATGAGCATGATCAGGGCTACGCCAACAAGAATTTTATCAGCCAGAGGGTCAAGAAACTTCCCCAGACGCGTAATCATATTCAGGCGCCGGGCGAGGTAGCCATCCAGGAAATCGGTCATTGCCGCCAGTGCAAATACCAGGGCAGACATAAAGCTCATCAAGCGTCCGGGGCGGTACAACAGGAGGAGGAAAATTACCGGAGATACGGTAATCCGCGACAGTGTCAGGATATTGGGCAGATTAAAAATTTTTTTCGGCATCTGTTCGAACCGGGTCAACCATGAGATGGCGGCAGTAATTATTTTTTGATAAGCATGTCAGGTTTGAAATCTTCTAATGTGAGCTCTGTCATGCTGCGGTCTTCCATTTCCAGAAGTATTGTGCGCGACAGCACATTGATCTGTCTGATCTTTCCAATGCCCTTATCAGTTTGTATGCGTTTGCCGATTTTAGGCAGGCCTTTGCGCATATCAACATAGCAATCATATTCATACGCAAGGCAGCACATCAGGCGGCCGCACACGCCGGATATTTTTTCAGGATCAAGGGGCAGACCCTGTTCCTTGGTCATTTTGACCGTGACAGGAGCGAATTTTTGAAGAAAGGTCGAACAGCACAGTTCCCGTCCGCAGCAGCCGATAGCGCCGATGCGCTGGGCCTCGCTGCGCGCGCCGATCTGGCGCATTTCAATGCGCGTGCGTAGATCCGAGGCCAGTTCCTTGACCAGTTGCCGGAAGTCGACCCTGTTTTCGGCAACGAAATAAAATACGACCTTGGTGCCGTCCGGTACAATTTCAACATCGACCAGCTTCATCGGCAGATCATGCCGGGCGATTTTTTTCTGGCAGAGCTGGAAGTAATCACGCTCCATGCGGATGTTCAGCTCTTCCTGTCTGATGTCGGTATCTTCAGCGCGGCCGACGATTTTTTCATACGCAGTATTTTTGCACGCGCACTGGGCGGCATGTCCGGGACGTGGTACTACTTCTCCCAGGCTGATGCCTTCGGAGGTCTCAACCAGTACCTTGTCGCCCAGCGCTAGCTGAAGTTCGCCGGCATCTGCTTGTGAGGCGCGGTTGCGTTTTCTTATTTTTACACCGATTATATTGCTCATACACGTTCAGTCTCCGTTGTTGCCTGGCATCGGCCTTTCAGGGGCGATCAAGGTTTCATGAAAGCAGCAGTGATTCAAGGCCAAGCTGCATGTTGATGTTGTGATGTTGTGAACTCATAAGGTGCAGTACCTGTGCAATTTTTTTTTCAAGGCGATATGGTTCAATCTGCTGTGCGGCCTGCATCAGGCTCTCAGGCTGATCAGCGTTGAAAAACTGCTGTGTGTCCGCTCCCTGTCGATACAACAGCAGATCCCGAAGCCATTCCAACAGCAGGATAAGCAGGGCGGATAAGCGCTCAGGCGATTTGCTGAGCGTGCCGGCCAGGTCAAGACACGCTCCAATAGTGCCGGGAGCAGTCATTGTTGAGGTCAGAGTGGTGAAATCATCGATGAGCGAATTGTCAAGCAACTGGCGGGCCCGGTGCAGGCTGCCGTGCGCGTGAGCCACAACAGCGAGGGCCTGTTCACGGGGTATGCCTTCATTCTCCAGCAGTGTTTGAACAATATGCCGTGAAAGCGGGGCAAAAACTATTTTTTGACAGCGGGAAAGAACAGTGGGCAAAAGCCGGCTGGTTGCGCTGGCAACAAGTATCAGAACGGTCGCAGATGGTGGTTCCTCCAGGGTTTTGAGCAGGCAGTTGGCTGTTTCCTTGTTCATGGTTTCAGCCTGATCAATGATTACCACCCGCCAGATGGCTTCAATCGGCGCAAAAATAATATCCTGTTGAAGGTTCCTGATCTGACCGATTTTAATAACGTTCTTTTCAGGCCCTATCAGTGTTATGTCGGGATGCTTGTTGGCCTCTATTTTTTTGCAGGAAACACACGTGCCGCAAAAATCAGCAGTCCTTTGCGTGCAGTTCAAGGCCCTGGCAAGTGCAAGGGCGGTCGTGTATTTTCCTACACCGGGAATGCCGGTAAAGAGAAACGCATGCGGAATTTTACCGGAACTCAGCATGCGCCGCACAATATTCAGCGGGCGGCTCTGGCCCAGGATATGTTCAAAGGGCATAGCCGGCTCCGCTCAGGCGTTGCAGCACAGCACGGGTAATGCGGCTGTGAATTTCATCGGGAGTATCATCAGCGTTTACAACTTCGAAACGTTCAGGTTCCATGCTCGCCAGTTTCAGATAGCCCTCGCGTACACGCGCATGAAAACTATGATCCAGCGCTTCAAAGCGGCCTTCGTCGATATGCACGCCCGCCGCGTGGTTGCGTTCCCGCGAGCGTGTAAGTCCAAGGTCAACCGGGCAATCAAGCAGAATCGTGATATCAGGCATAAGTGCTTGTACGAAAAGGGTATGGCTGCGCATGACGTTTTCAAGGCCCAGTCCGGCGGCAAAACCCTGATAGGCAGCTGTGGCATCAACGTAGCGGTCACATAGAATGATTTTGCCTGCCTGCAGATTGGGTTTGATTACTTCCTCAACATGCTGGATCCGGGCAGCTGTGACCAAAAGCAGTTCGGTCATCGGAAGCATAGTATCATGGGCGCAGTGCAGAAATATGGCGCGAATGGCTTCGCCTATTTTTGTTCCTCCGGGTTCACGCGTTGCAATGCAGTCAAGGCCGCGCCGGGTCAGCTCTTCGGTCAGCAGGCGGATCTGGGTCGTTTTGCCGCAGCCTTCAATGCCTTCGAATGTTATAAACATAGAGAGAGTACCTGCCCATGTACTCATGGGATGATAGCGTTTGTTTTTTTCGTGCGGCTATAAGCTGCAAACCGTGTTCCCGTGACAATCATAAAAAACAAAATCCGAGAGTGGTTTGCGCGGAGTAATAATGCCCGCATCAGCGGGATATCCCAGCGGCAGCAGTTCTATCAGGGTGACGCCGGATGGTATGTGCAGGATTTCACCGGCTTTGACAGCGTCAAAAAAACCGGTATGGACGGTTCCCAGTCCGAGACTGTGGGCGCATAGAGTGAGATTCTGCAGTGCCAGGGCCGTGTCAAACATCAGCCAGTCTCCCTTGTCAGTTGCCGGCTGTCCTTTAAAGTATCCTGATACACCTGAGCGGGCGCAGGCCGCAATAACAAGAGGTGCCTGCGTCATAGCCTTCCGGGCCGGGTTTTTTTCAGGAAGGGTCTCGGCCAGCAGTTGTTTTATGCCTGCATCGGCAACCACGATAAATTCCCAGCATTGTGTATTTGCCCAGGACGGGGCCATGCGGGCGGCCTCAAGTACCTGCTGAATGAGTTCGTACGTGGGCATGTCCGGTTTATACTGGCGGATGCTGCGGCGCTGCTTAATGGCTTGTTGTAACTCCATTGGTGCTCTCCGGTTAAATGTTCGAAAAACCAATAAAAAATATCAAAAAATAACGATTCTGTCAACTTATCCGGTCCTCGTTGCTGTTATCGTCTCATATGCCTCAGGTTACTGAGCATAAAAAACACGCCTGTAGGATTTTGAAAGTTCGTGGTATATTTTTTCAAAAGAAATCTGATGAGCAAAATTAGTTGTAAATCTGAATTTTTTGTTGAAGAATGAGTTAGCTTTGATGTAAAGGCCCCGAATTGGACAAACGCTACAGGGAGCAGACGGAATGCTTAAAAATTATGATAATGATCAGATCAACAGTCTGGCTTTTACCGGATCGCTTCTCAATGGCACTGCGCATAACATAAACACTCCGCTTTCATCGATTTTGGGGCGTGCAGATATTTTGCGCCTGCGTGTTGATCGGCTCCTTGCGTCCATGCACGATCAGGATGTTTTGCAGGAGTTGGAAAAATCTCGCCGGGATATCAACCTTATTATTGACAATTGTAACAGGGTCAGCGGACTTGTAAAAAATACAGTACATCGCTGTACTACAGCAATTCAAAACACTATGCAGCCTGTTAATATAGCCGTTGTGTTGCGCGAGGATTTGGAATTTTTTTTGTCTGATATGGAGTTTAAACATAATATTGAAAAAATATTCCGTATTGACACCTCAATGCCGACCATTGTGGGTGCGCATGTGCATTTTTCAAACAGTTTTAAGGAAATTCTTGATAATGCGCAGGCGGCTATGCGTGATAATGAAACCAAAATACTTACCGTCTTAGCGCAGGCCGAAGAAAACAGTATTGTCGTTTCGATTAGCGATAACGGCTGTGGCATGGATGAACAGATGCGGCTCAGCATGATACAAACGCTTGAACACCCGGAGCAAACATGTGGCAGGCCTTTGAGCGGACTTGCCTACGTTGCTGTCTTGCTGCAGCCATATAAACCCCGTTTTCAGGTTGAAAGCAGTCCCGGCAATACGACCCTGACCGTTGTTTTTCCATTACAGGCGCAGGCACGTACATGAGTGCTACCGATTACCATGAACATACACCAGAGAATACAGGAGTGCAGATATGGACTGGACCGACTTATTAGTTAAGATTGGTGTTGGAGCGTGTTTAGGGTTTGGTATTATAGTTGTCGCAAAGCTTGGCAGGAAAAAAAATGATCAGGATCAGAAGGCCTCACATTCCCAACCGGTCATACAGCAGGATACGACCAGCAGAAACGATACGAGGCGTAACGACTAACAATGCTTTGGTCGTGGAGCCGGATTATGCATCTACGCGTTATACGTGCTCAGCGTATGCATGGGGTGTTGCTCGTCGTCCTGTTGAGCGTAACCCTGCCTGTCTTTGCGTATACGCAGTCCGGTTTTTATCGCTCTATTGATGAAAACGGCCAGGTGCGCTATACCGACAACCCGGTCAATGTACCGCCCGACCAGTATCAGGATAAGCCCCCGGACCAAAATACCAGACCTGAAGCAGACATACCGGAACATGCTCTGCCCGCTGCGCAACGCATTGTTGTCAACTTTGATGCCAAGGGCGGTACGATTTTTGTACACGCAGTTCTTGACCGCCACTATCCGGTTATCTTTCAACTTGATACAGGTGCGACCTCCTCTATGATCACTGAGAGTGACGCCCGGATGCTCAATATTCCGATTGAACCCGCAAACAGCGTGCGAGGCCTGATTGCCGACGGCAGTATTGTTCAAATGCCGGTTGTGCACCTTGCCTCCATTGGGGTAGGAGAGGCCCTGGTTGAGAATCTTGACGTAACGATCGGGAAACTGCGCCTGCTCGGGATGGATTTTCTGGGGAACTTTGAGTTAAATATTGATGCTCAGGTTGGCCAAATTGTGCTGGTTGCAAAAGATCCTGAGCTACAGTCGAACGGACTGAAGCGTGAGCCGGAGTCGGATGCGATCCGGCAGGACAGGGAACATGCCAAGCGTGAAATCGACAGTCAGATAAAACAGTTAACGCTTGCTATTAAAACCAGCCATAGCGTGATTCAGGAATATAAAGATGCTATTGAGGATCTGGAAATAGAACGCCAGACCGCCGAGTCAGCACTCAGCAGTGCCCGCAATCAAACCCGCTTTCAGGGCTCCGGCGTTTCACGCGATAAGGGTAATGAATCCGCTATCAGCCGGATTGAAAAAAACATCGCGGACATTGAGGCCGTTATACAGAATCGTCGCGATCTCATTAAGATTCAGGCGGAGCGGGTTGCCGGGATGCAGAGTCCGTATCAATCATTTGCAAACCTTGCGCAGCCGCATTCATTGACCAGAGAAGCAGGCCGCGGCTGTGTTTCCACTTTGTGTGCGATGTAAGATTGACGCGCTTGTAAAAAGTCCGGATGCTGTGTTGCGTCCCGATTCATCGGGATCATTGCGGCGTACAGGAAGTACGCCCATTCCTGCGGCTTTGCGCGGCTTGCCTGCGAACTTTTTACGAGCGCGTCGTGTAAACGGGTTTTTTGTGACCTTTTACGACTTCATCAAGATTGTAGTTTTCCGCAGAGTTGGAACACGCTGCAGGGGCTTGCGGGGTTGGACGACATCCGGGGCCAGAATTGCACAGCACACCTGACCGATGAGTGTACACAAGGGGTCTTCGTCATTCTGGCAGAGACCCCTTGTGCGTAATAGGGGGCCTGCATGCTTAGTGCTGGCTTGTATGTGAATGAGCGTTGCTTTTATTCAGTGCGAGAAAACATCAAATTTTTCATTGTGATTTCGGTTGTCAGCCCGGATGACAATTTTTTTGCGGAAGCGGTTTTCAAGCTCATCGATGTAGTCGCGTTCTTCATCGTACAGGTAGGTGACAACATCCGGATGCGCCAGAACCAGGATTTTTTCTTCAATATGAGTGCCGGCTTCCTTGCGAACAGAGCGCAGAATGTCGTAGGCAATTGAACGGGTTGATTTGATAGATCCACGTCCCTCGCAGTGCGGACACGGATCGCACATCTGAGACCGCAGGTTTTCGCGTATGCGTTTGCGGGTCATCTGCACCAGTCCGAGATCTGAGATGCCGCTGACGTTTGTTTTTGAACGATCTTTTTTGAGGGCTTCCTGCAGGGCGTCGAGTACAGCCTGACGATCGGCTTTTTTTTCCATATCGATAAAGTCGACAATAATGATGCCGCCGAGATTTCTGAGCCGAATCTGGTAGGCGATCTCTTTGACCGCCTCAAGATTTGTTTTAAGGATAGTGTCAGCCTGATTGCCTTTACCTACATATCGCCCGGTGTTTACATCAATGACAAAGAGGGCCTCGGTCTGTTCAATAACGATGTAGCCGCCTGATTTAAGCCATACATTGCGATTCAGCGTCCGGCTGATTTCAAGTTCAATCCCAAGGGCGTCAAAAATAGGCATCGGATCATCATAGAGTTCAACTGAAAATTTGAGCTGCGGCGTAAAAGTCTCGATGAAATCGATGATGTTTTGATATGTATACGGTGAGTCAACAATAACTTTTTTTATACTGTTGCTGTACAGATCACGGATCGCCCTGAGGGATACGCTCAGATCCTCATGCAGCATGCTTGGCGCTTTTGCAGCGGGGCTGCGCATCTGAATGCTGTCCCATAGCTTTAAAAGAAAGTCCATATCCATGCGCAGTTCATCTTCCTGGGCGCCTTCACTGGCAGTTCTGACAATAAAACCGCTGGTGCCCGGTCGAATGCTCTTGAGAATGCCTTCAAGCCGTTCACGTTCAGCCGGGTC
Source organism: uncultured delta proteobacterium (assembly GCA_963723235.1). Lineage (GTDB taxonomy): Bacteria > Desulfobacterota > WTBG01 > CAIYCZ01 > CAIRTM01 > CAIRTM01. Next base: position 385,156 of record CAVRPV010000010.1, on the reverse strand, counting down.
GGTAATACGACGTGATATGGCTATGTTATCCATACCCGGCAGATACACCAGATAACGGCCGGGCAGGGATATGTAGGAGGAAATACGTGCGCCCTTGGTCCCGATGGGTTCTTTCATGATCTGCACAAGTATTTCGCGCCCGTCACTGATCAGCTCCTCAATGGGTATGCTGTGCGGTCGTTGCGGTTCGTCTTTATCTTCGTCTTCAATTTCGAGCTCATCCTGTTCATCTTTGAAGACGCTGCGCAGAGAATCGTTTCTGTTGCTTGTGTACACATCATCGACATAGAGAAAAGCCGAGCGTGCCAGTCCGATATCGACAAATGCTGCCTGCATGCCAGGCAGGACGCGCTGGATACGGCCCTTATAGATATTGCCGGCGATGCCCCTGTCTGAGGCGCGTTCGATGTGCAGCTCGCTCAGCACGCTGTTTTCCATAAGGGCAACACGTGTTTCATTGGATGTGACATTGATGATGAGTTCAGAGGGCATAGTGTGTCGTTCATCCAGGTCCGTGCTTGCGGTTGCATGTGCCGTGAGCACGGAAAGTTTTTATGTGCGCAGTTTGGTAATGTTGAGCCCGGTGCGTATGTCGCCGGAGAGTTCAAAAATTTCCCCAATAATTTCATCAACCCGCGGAACGCTGTTCTCAGCGGGATTCAGGCTTAGCAGGAGCGAGGTGCCGGTGCTGATTGTGAGGCTCTGAATCACCTGTTTGAGGTCAATGGTTTTCATGCCTTTTTTCCGCTGCAAGTCGAACGGCAGCGAGGTGCAATTTTGAAACTTTTCCAGCAATGATTTGACATGTTCCAGCGCGGGAGAGTCGGGCATGTGTTCAGGAAACGCAATTCGATAGCTTCGCAGTGTAACAGGCACCGTTTTGTTTTGTAATGGAATTGCCGTAACGCCCAGCATGCTGATGCCTGCGGGAAACAGCGGGGCACAGCGCTCAAGTATATGCGAGGGCGACAGGTCACTTCGCAACTGCACATCGCACCATTCCTCTTCACTTTCCAGCCCGACCGGCAGCGCACTATGGAAAGTGATTTTCGGCATTGGGTGAAATCCGATGGAAAATTTAAGCGGTAGTCGTGCGCGCCGCATTGCTCTTGAAAAAACACGGGTGAGCTCAAGGTGGCTGAGGAAGCGTGCCGGTCCTGTTTTGGCATAATTGATGCGATAGCGAAAAGCACTATCTTCACAGGGCACAACCAGACTGGGCTTGTGAGGATGTGCATGTGCTGAAGCGTTGCCGGTGCCGGCAATTTCAAGCCGTGCATCAAGGGCATCGCATACGCCGCATCCCTGGCATACAGTACGGCAGTCATTGGTGGAGCGGGCTGCAAATGCCCGTTCCCGCTCCAGCGCAAGGAATTTCTTATTGACTCCGCAACGGATATGGTCCCAGGGCAGGGGGGCCTCAAGTGGACGGTTTGTGAGATACTGTTCAGGGTCAATACCGGAAAGGCTGAAAGCCTGTTCCCACAGTTCGGGCTTGAAATGCTCGGACCATGATTCAAATCCGGCCCCCAGCTTATGAGCCTCAATCAGCAGTTGTCCCAGGCGGCGGTCCCCTCGCGCGAAGACGCCCTCCAGCAGACTGAGGTGATGGTTGTGCCATTTGCACTTTATGTTTTTGGCCCGCAAACGCTCCATCAGGTAGCGCTGCTTGCGCAGAATTTCATCAGCACTGTCCTGTGCTTCCCACTGGAATGGTGTGTGTGGCTTGGGCACAAAGGTTGAAATACTGACAGTTACCTGCTTGCGGTGATTAAGCGAAGCGATTGAGCGTGCCAGATCAACGATGCCGTCCAGATCCTGATCGGTTTCCGTTGGCAGTCCGATCATAAAGTACAGCTTTACCAGGTTCCAGCCGGCCTCAAATATACGTGTTGCCGTAGTGAGTATTTCATCGCGGGTTATACCCTTGTTGATGACGTCGCGAAGACGCTGTGTGCCTGCCTCCGGGGCTATTGTAAACCCGGTTTTGCGTACCTTTTTTATTTCCTCCATCATGGCCGGATCAAGCGAGTCGACCCGAAGAGATGGCAATGATACAGCTATGGTTTCGGCCTGCGCATGCTGCATCAGCTCGGGCAGCAGGTGTTGTATAGCGCTATGGTCCGACGAGCTGAGCGACAGCAGTCCCAGTTCTTCATAGCCGCTTGTATTCAGACATTCGCGGGCAAGCGAACAGATGGTTTCGGCATTTTTTTCACGCGTTGGACGGTAGACCATGCCGGCCATGCAAAATCGGCAGCCGCGGGTGCAGCCGCGCGTAATCTCTACGGCCGCACGGTCATGAATAATCTGTAAATAGGGCACAACAGGTGAGGTGCAGGTCGGCGCATGGTTAAAATCACGCATAATGCGCTTTGTGACCGTGTCATACCCGGGTTTACATGGCGTGACGGTCTGCGGATTACCGTTTCCGCTGGCAGTCGATCTGAAAAAAAGCGGAACATAGATGCCGGGAATTTCGCTGAGGGTGTTAAGAAGTGAGGGTTTGTCTCGGCCAGGACTGAGCGATTTCCAGCTGCGCACTGCGTCACAAAGCTCAATGGTTACATCTTCGCCTTCACCGATTACAAAGGCATCGAAAAAGTCGGCCAGCGGCTCCGGGTTATAGGTGCAGGGGCCGCCGGCGATGATCAACGGCCAAGCATTGTCGCGTTCAGCGGCCATGAGCGGGATGCCTGCAAGTTCAAGCATACGCAATACCGTCGAACAGGCAAGCTCGTATTCAATTGAAAATCCGAGTATGTCGCACTTGCTGACCGGCAGCTGATTTTCAAGTGTTTGCAGGCGCAGGTTATTGGATTGCATGCGTTCCAGCATGTCTACCCACGGGGCGAAAACCCTTTCACAGGCGATCCAGTCAAAACTGTTGAGGTGCTCATAGAGTATGTGCATGCCGGTATGCGACATGCCCACTTCGTAGATATCAGGGAATGCGAATGCAAAGGTAATGTCAACCTCATCCGGGTTTTTTCGAATGCTGTTGATTTCATTGCCGAGATAGCGTGATGCCCTGGAGACAAAGGGAAGCTCTGAATACAAGGCAGGCTCATTAATTTTATGATTCATATGCTTGCTGTATATTTAAAATTTTTAATTTTTTTTTAAAAGTATGTTTTTTGTCTGGTAAACACAATATCACATCGCATAACAGATGTCATTGTTTCCTTTACAGTGATTGTTCATCGTGTGACTGCGCAACGTATCAAGGTTGATACCGTTCTCAACATGCCGTATGGCATGCTGTAGGTTTGTCTGTGGGGTACATGCTCTCTTTTGTTTGTAGCGGCATACCTGTGTTGGCCGCACATTCTGTCTATCACAATACATTACGCATGAATTGTATTAGATTGTGTTTCATGGGCACGTCACTCGTAGCTGTCATTCTCAATTGTTCTTTGAAGGCTTATGCTTTATACTTTCTGTGAAAACATAGACAGGACTTGATCATGTTGAGGTAAGGCGGTAGTGGAAAGGAGCAAACAAATATGAATATTGTTGTTCTGGGAGCAGGTGCAATCGGTTCAGTGATTGGCGGACTGCTTGCCCTGGCCGGCCATCGGGTAACGCTTATCGGTCGGCAGGAGCATATGAATGCCATTGCAGACAGGGGTCTGATGATTGACGGCATCTGGGGCGAACATTGTATCAAAAGCCTGGCTTGCTTCACATCGGTTGCAGAAATGCCTGCACACGTGCGCGCAGATTGCGAACTGGCCCTGGTTACGGTAAAGTCGTATGATACGGATGAGTTGATGCGCGGGTGTGTGGATTTGTTGCCGGGCACATTGACTTTTGTATCATTGCAAAATGGCCTTGGTAATATTGAATGTATCGCCGGACATGCAGGCTTTTCACGCGTTATCGGCGGTCGGATTATTTTCGGGGTAGTGTTTGTTGAAAACGGGCATGTGCGCGTAACAGTTGAGGCTGACAGCACTGCGCTTGGTGTGCCTGAAGGCGGAACAGCGGACAAGGCCCTTGTTGAGCATCTTGCGCTGATGTTTTCTCATGCAGGTATCAGGTGTCGTGTTGTTGAAGGGATTGAAAGGCTGCTGTGGGGCAAAATGCTCTATAATTGCGCGTTGAATGCCCTTGCAACCATTCTCAATACACATTACGGTTCATTGCTTGAGACCGGAATGCACACTGTAATGCTGCGGATTGTTGAGGAGATTTTTGAGGTTGCTTCTCTGTGCGGTGTTGCATTGCCCTACGCCAGCCCCGACGATTATATTCATATCCTGTTTGAAGAGCTGATACCCCGCACCTATGACCATTTGCCGTCAATGCTTCAGGATATCCAGCGTGGTAAGAAAACCGAAATACAAGCGCTCAATGGTTATATTGTCAATTTGGCTCAGCAGTATAACTGTTCGGTACCGTGCAACAGCGTGGTTGCTTCGATGGTACAGGCGCAGGAGATGCTGCGCAGGGGGTGAGGGAAATTTCGCACAGGCACATCAGCAAAAAGGCCTGCAATGGGCCCAGTGCTGAATCCAGGCCGGGTAATTCCAGGAGTCTTGGGGAATGATAACGCCATCCATGCGCAGCAAATCGCGCATGCGCAGGATGTTGTCCGGATTGCGGGACCTGATTACAGTATTCCGCAATTGACAGGGCGCGTATGAATATGAGCCTGCGCCGTGCCAGCATGAACAAATCCAGCGCACAATGCCAGAGAGCGCCGGCCAAGGCATAGAAAAAAACAGGGTTGAGCATCCCCAGCAGACCGATACAAAGCATGAACTCAAGCGTGTGGAACAGGTTCAATACATAAAATCCGCGGTGCAGGTTGTTCTCAATGATGTTACAGCATGGGAATACCCCCCATATTTTTGGCGACCCTGTCTGACGCACATATTCAATCACATGATCAACGTCAATCAATACAATTGAGAGACCGAAAACAGCGGCGTTTTCGCCACCTGCAAACGGGTAGATGGCCGCGCTGGTCAGTACGGCCTGAATGCAGTGTGTTTTGATTCCGGGCATTGAAATCCTTCCATTGCAGTTGGAGTACGCTTATGTCGGTTAATCGTAGGACCGGCAGGTTTTTTCGATAAATGATGAAATCTCATTGTTGAATATGTCCGGCTGTTCCTGCATAGCCATATGGCCGGATTCGTCGATCAATTTCAGGGTACTGGCGGGAATGGTTTTCGCAAGCTCATGTGAGAGTGCACAAGGGGTTATCACATCCTGTCTGCCGCATATGATAAGACACGGCATTGCAAGGCTATGTGCCCAGGCTGTGCTGTCAAAACCGGCGCAAACCGAGAGGTCACGTAACAGGACTTCAGGGCCGTTACGGTGCAGCATTGCAAGGCCGCGCTCAAGCATGTCGGAGGGCATGTGCGCGGCAAATGCCTGCCTGCTTGAGATCAGGCAGGCTGCATCAAAGTCCTGATGGAGCATATCGAGATACCCCGGCGGGATTGTAAAACGCATTCCGGTTCCGATCAGCACAAGTCCCTTGAGCCTTTCAGGAAACGTGCGTGCAAATTGCTGCGCTATAATACCACCCAAAGAGTGCCCGGCGAGTACGAATGCCTGCAGGTTCAAGGCATCAATCAGCAGCTTGAGCCAGTTGGCGTATGCTTCCGTATCGTGGACAAGGCTGCCCTGTGACTGTCCGTGGCCGGGAAGGTCCACTGCAATAACCGGACGCCTGTCAGCAAGGGCCTCAAGCTGGTATTCCCATACCGAGCTGTCTCCGCCGGAACCATGCAGCAGTACCAGCGCAGGCTGGTCTGCATGATGTGTTCCTTGCGAGAGGAAGTCATACTGCACGGAATTGAGTGTGATAGTCGGCATTGCGTCATTGTTGAAATTTTTTACACGGTGCAATTTTTAACACAGATTACCCCGTCTTGACAAGCGTGAAGGCTACAGGTGCACATGAGCGCTTGCTGTTTATTCAAGTAAGAATCTTTTTGTTCAATAAGTCGTGCGTTTGTTTGGCTTGTGCGGGTTGTTTGATGGTTTTCTATGTGAGGTGTGTGAAGCAGGTCGGTTGTTTTTCGGAGCATCGCAGTCTCTTCGGCAGAGTCTTAGTCAATTGAGACTTTGTTGCAACCAGCTTTTTTGCTGCGGTACATGAGGCTGTCAGCGCGTTGCATCAGCGTTTCGGTGGTGTCGTTATCCTGAACAAGGGTGGCGCCGATTGAAACCGTCACATGAATCTGTTCGTTATTTTCAAAAAAAGCGGATTGACCTACCAGTGTGCGCAGCTTTTCGGCGGTAGAAAAAAGCCCCTCCGGGTCAATGTGCACAAGCATGACAACAAACTCATCTCCGCCCCAGCGGCAGGCAACGTCAAATGACCTGATATTGCTGCTGAGGGTCTTTGCAACCATCTTCAGCACACGATCTCCCACATCGTGCCCGTGCGAATCATTAAACAGTTTAAATCTGTCAATATCAATGAACATCAGGCCAAAATCCCAGCCGTACCGTTTTCTTTCATTGAAGCGCGCATGCAGGTTCATCTGGGCATAGCGCCGGTTACCGATCTCAGTCATGCCGTCGAAGAGCGCCATCTTTTCCAGTTCATGGACTTGCTCGCGCAGCGCCATGCTTGAGGAAATATCGGTGAACAGTTCAACCGCCCCGATAATTATTCCATCGCTGTTGACAATAGGGTCAATGCAGGTGCGTACCGGCAGGCGGTAGCCTTGTTTGTGACGCAGGAAGACTTCCGCCTCATGTCTTTGCCCGTCAATCAGAGCTTTTGCTGCCGGACATTGCTCACGGCATAGTTGAGTGCCTTGTTGGTCAATGTGTACCAGGATATTGTCCGAGCACCCGCGACCGATCACCTCTGCTGAAGAATAACCGGTTATTGTTTCAGCACCTTTGTTCCAGTAGGTTATTTTCCGGTTTCTATCCAGAAAATAGATGCCGTCACAAAGGTTGTCGAGTATGTGTTTATATTCGGTTAATTCGAGCTTCATGGCGAAATTGTTACATGGTCATATGTTTTTTTGCAACAGGCGAAATCGTGAACATAGTTAAAAAAAAATATTATAGAGCGCAGCGTGTCAGGTCAAGGCTGAACGGGCAGTCAGAACAGAATGGTTCATTGAGCATGCAGTCATGTCTGGCATCGTGTGAAAAATAGCAGTAGTACAGCGAAAAGGAACAATCACCGCACCAGGCTATGTGATCGTTCATGTCATGCATATCTGCCCTAAACTGACGATATGCTGTGCAGTTCCAGATATCTATAAAAGCCGTATCGGCAATGGAGCCGAATACATGCGGGGTATATGCACGGGTGCGTTTGTTGAAGTAGGCGCTGTGCGGGTAGAGGTTTTTAAAGCAGGGTACTACGGCGCCATCCGAGCGTATAACCGCAGCATCAGCCTGAACATAGGGACAGGCTCGTTTCTGCAGAGAGCCGAACAGCGGGGGCAGATCAAGGTGCATGCCGTAACGCTCGGCATTGCGACGTGCCAGATCAAAAATTCTGCGTGTAGTTTCAAATTCAGGGACACGCTTTTTAACGGATTGAAAAAGAGCATAGTTGAGTTTAATGCCGGCTGTGCGGGCCTGCTCAAGTATGAGCGCCTGTTGAGATGTAATGCCGGAGGCCGGGTTTGGGGATACATCCTGCTTATTGGGAAGCCCGAACCAGTGCTGCGGGTCAATGTCGCCGATTTTTTCAAACACAGACCACGCCTCGGCTGACATGAGAGTATAGAGCATTTCAGATTCAAGCTGAGCGTGATAGGGAAAAACATGGCTGACAAGAACTGAATCCGCACCGCGTTTTCCGAATTGATCAACAAGGGCTGGAAGGGCTTCAATGTCTGAGCGCATAACAACAGTATCTATGCCGATTTTTATGCGTGAACGCAGGGGATGTCGAAGTGCATAGTCGAGATTGTACAGTACCCGGCCGGATTCATTGTGATGACCGGGAAAAGAGTCGTTTTCTCCAGGCGGCTTATCGCATGAAATATTCAGAAAGTCTATTAATCTATTATTTAAAATAGTATCGATAATCTGAGTAGTAAGCAGTGAACCATTAGATGTTACTTTAATTTTTGCATCAGCCTTGAGGTTGGCTCGTGCAACCGTGAGCATCGCTATAAAATCCGGGTGCATGAGCGGTTCCCCCCAGCCAAACAGAATCAGGCTGTCAAGTGCAGGGAACACGTCACGAGCCAGTTGTTCAAACTTTTCAAGTGACAGGTACGTTGACTGTGTTTTTTCTGATGAGCCGTGCAAACACATTTCACAGTTAAAATTACAGGCGTTTGTGGGTTCGATCTGAAGAAGTTTCGGGAGAAGTGCCGGGGATGTCATAGTGGCGCTCTATTCGCTTTCCAGGAGATAGTACTGTGTATTGAAAAAAAGGGGAACATCAAGCGGACTACACGCCTGATGTTCCCTTCCAGTATGCGAGCTCTTGTTTATCAGACACCTGCTTTGCTAACGGGTATGCCCAGCGCATCAGCCACACCTTTGCCATATGCCGGGTCGGCCTTGAGGCAGTTGCCGATATGGCGGAGCTGGATGTTTTTCGGCGCTGAGCCGAGGGATCTGGCCGTATTTTCAAAAAGTATTTTTTTCTGCTTTGCTGTCATCAGTCGAAAGAGCTTGCCCGGCTGCGTATAGTAATCATCATCAGTGCGGTGGTTCCAGTGATCAGCTGCACCGTTCAGCTCAAGCGGCGGCTCCTTGAATTCAGGCTGTTCCTGCCACTCATTGAAGCTGTTGGGTTCATATCCGAGTGTTGAGCCGTAATTGCCGTCAACGCGCATTTGCGCCATCGCGGTGGTAGCTGTGAAACGGGCAACGTGCCTGGTTGACCGGTATCAGGTGATGGTTGACACCCAGACGGTAGCGCTGCGCATCGCCATAGGAGAAGAGCCGTCCCTGCAGCATTTTGTCGGGTGAGAAGCCTATGCCCGGTACCACATTGGCAGGATTAAAAGCCGCCTGCTCAACTTCGGCAAAGTAGTTCTCCGGGTTGCGGTTCAGTTCCATAAGATGTATTGCCTACCAGGTCCCAGTTGCCCTGCTCGGTGTAAAATTTGACGGCAAAGCCGCGTATATCGCGTTCAGCATCGGCTGCACCGCGTTCGCCTGCAACGGTTGAAAAGCGTACAAACAGATCAGTTTTTTTGCCGACTTCTGAGAAAATTTTTGCCTTGGTGTACTTGGTTATATCACGGGTGACCGTGAACGTGCCATATGCCCCGGATCCCTTGGCATGCATACGGCGCTCAGGGATTACTTCCCGGTCAAAATGGGCAAGTTTTTCCAGAAACCATACGTCCTGCAGCAGTTGAGGGCCGCGTGGGCCTGCTGTCATTATGTTTTGATTATCAACAACCGGTGCACCTGCATTGTTTGTAAGTTTTTTCTTTTTGCTCATATGCATTCCTCCTGTCGTGTTGGTTTTGCCGTAGGTTTTCTTTGCATTTGAGAAATGATTTATAGCACTATTTATTAGTAATAATTATTAGATTAAATAATATAAGTGTCAAGCACTATCCGGTGTTCAGTCAACGATACACTGGTATCATGCTGTTTCGTATACATCTCTACCCAATAGTGTTGACATTAGTGCACGTTCACGGTATTTATTTTTAAAGTGAACCGTCAAAAATCAATGAGCCCGGATGACCGGCAACGGTCATCCTTTCTTTTTCGTTAATGGTATTGACATGGGGTGTCAGGACGAATGCAAGCGAGTGTAATGACCAAAAACGGGTATGAAACCCTGAAGGAGCAACTGCGCAAAATGAAGACGGTTGATCGTCAGGAAATTATCAGGGAGATTGCCACTGCAGCTGCGCATGGTGATTTATCTGAAAACGCTGAATATGACGCCGCCAAAGAAAAACAGAGTTTTATTGAGGGACGGATCAAGGAGATAGAACAAAGACTTGCAGGCGCTCAGGTCATTGATCCGGCCATGATATCCTCTGATAAGATTGCATTCGGCGCGACTGTCGTGCTGGAGGATGAGGATCGCGGCGGTGAGGTAACCTATCAGATTGTCGGCCTTGATGAGGCGGATGTCGATAAGGGGAAAATCTCCCTGAGTTCTCCGATTGCCAGAGCCCTTATCGGCAGGAGCGTTGATGACCTTATTGAAGTAAAGACCCCGGGCGGTGTGAGAAGCTACACGGTGCTGCACATACGGTTTGAATAATAAACAAAGGGGAGGGCTACCATTATGAAATATTGTCCCGGATGTGAAACGGAGTTTCTGGACAGCGTAACACGGTGCGAGGACTGCAACTGTGAACTGATCAGTGAGGGCCAGTGGAGTGCACTGCAAAGTGAACGCAAGCAAGAGGCTGACGTGGTTTTTGTACGGGCGGCTGTTGCCGGAGACAGGTTTGAAGCCGACGTAATGAGGGATGCCCTGGAAAAAGAGGGCATACCGGTGCTTGTGCGCAGCTTTCAGGACACGTCTTTTGATGGTATCTATGTCGCCCAGAAGGGCTTTGCCGTCATTGAAGTACCGGAATCGTTTCAGGCCCGGGCCCGTGCAGTACTTAAATCTCTGACCCCGCCACGGTCTGATTCCTGATAGTTACGCAATGATGGATGCTGCAGCTCTAGTCGAACATAACGTTCGCTAACCCCTGACCGTGAGTAGCACGATATGACAGCACAGTCTGCGCAACCTGCCAGCTCGGTGTCCGGTTTGATTTTTGAAGCCATGAACACAAAAAACATGGCCTTGCTTGACCCGTATTTAGCTGAAGATGTAATGTTTGATTTCCCGGGGACTGACCAGGTTGTCGGTAAAAAAAGGGTTTTAATCTTTCTCAAGGCGCTGCTTCGTAAATTTCCCGATATTATTTTTCAGGTGCAGTATGTGATCGCAGATCATGATAGAGCCTGTATTGTATGGACTAACAGCGCGCGCCTTCAAACTTCTCAGCCATATCTCAACAGCGGTGTTACTCTTGTGCACTGTGATATGGGGCGGATTACGTTTATCAGTGATTATTTTAAAGACACTTCATTTGTCACTGCAGCCGGTACCGGCTCCGTTTAACACCTATGCACGTACTTGCCTTTTCATCGAGCCCTCGCCCCAACGCGAATTCAAAAGCGCTCCTGCAGTCTTTTGAGAGGGGCTTGCAGGCTTCAGGCGTGAGCATGGAGACGGTTCACGCACAGGACTGCAAACTGAAACCATGCCGGGGATGCCTGCGTTGCAATCTTATTAAGCGCTGTGCCCTTACAAACGACGATTGGCCTGTGTTGAGTGAGAAAATACTGGCAGCCGACGTGCTTGTCTTTGCCGGTCCAATTTATTTTCATCATGTTGCCGCCCCGCTGAAAATGATTCTTGACCGGTTTCGCTCTTTCATGCATGTTCGCATAACTGAACAGGGCCTCGTGCATACGCCCTGGCATGAGTGGAAGAAGCACTTTGTGTTGCTGCTGACCATGGGCGCGCCATCAGATGAGGATGCCCGTCCGGTAGTGGAGCTGTTTGAATATATCACCGGGGTACTCGGTGCGGATAACAGATTGAGCGTGGTTGCGGCAACAGGCCTGGCACAGGCCGGGCAGATTCATATGAGTGCCGAGCAGTTGAGCCAACAGTATGTCAGGCTTGGCCTTGACCCAAAGCTTTCCGATGAAGCGTATGTACGCAACCAGAATTTTTTGAACGCGGCTGAAGAGCTTGGAAGCAGTTTGTGGAAAAACTAGATGATTCAGCGCGGTGTGGTGAGTGCTTCGTTCAGGCTGCCCATGCGGTACCCGCCAAGATCAACAGCCACCCAGGTAAAGCCGAGTTCCTGTATTTTCCCCATAATCCGCATTCTTAGTTCTGTATCGGTAAATCGGTCGATTTGTTCTGGAGCAACCTCAATGCGGGCTATTGCCCCGTGATGCCGGACACGGCACTGGGTGAACCCTGCTTCACACAGAATACGCTCGGCCTGCTCGACCGATTGAAGACGCTCTTTTGTGACGGGTGTGCCATACGGGATTCGTGATGCAAGGCAGGGCTGTGCTTCCTTGTCAGCTGTGGGCAGATGCAGCTCCCGGGAGAGCGCGCGCACATCATCTTTGGACAGGTCGGCTTCAACCAGGGGGCTGCGCACCCCTTGCTCACGGGTAGCGATCATGCCGGGACGATAATCTGAAAAATCGTCAGTGGTTGTGCCGTCAATAATCCATTGTGATCCAAGCTTTGATTTCAGATTGTTCAGCACTTTGTAGAGTTCAAGTTTACAGTAATAGCAACGATTGGGGGGGTTGGACTGAAAAAGTTCATTTTCGCTTTCATGGGTTTCGGCTTCATGATGCTTAATGCCGATTGTGCGGGCGATGAGTGCTGCCTCGCTGCGTTCGCGTTCAGTATAGGTTGCGGATATGGCGGTTACTGCAGTAGCATGGTCTCCCAGAATCCTGCAGGCAATCGCAGCAAGCAGGGTGCTGTCAACACCGCCTGAAAAGGCGACAAGTACGCTCCCCATTTCCCGGATGATATGTTCCAGAGTCGTTTTTTTTCGCTGAAGTTCCTGCATATTGAGTGCGTATGAGGTCTGTGTTTAAAGGTCTTGATTGACACACTCGTAAAAAGTCCGGATACTGTGTTGCGCTTCATCCTCAGTCATTGCGGCGTACGGCACGTACATCTCATTCCTTCGGATTCGCGCGCCTTGTCTACGAACTTTTTTCAAGCGCGTATTGAAAACAAGCTTTTGGGCACTATGTACGACTCCATCTTGATTGGATCGCGCTTATTTTTCAGAGTGCGCATGACCCGTTGCTGCTATTGCGGCTGCTGCATGATTTTGAAGATGGCCGTCCAAAGGACTAACAGATCTTCTCAAGCTACATAGGCGGCATTTCTTTTTCGTTTCGGTTTCCCTGGTCTGTTGTTCTGTGGAACAGGTGCAGCGCGGCCATATATCTGAACCCTAATGCTTTCCTGATCTTTGTCATCGGTTATTATGACAATCTCTCCCCGTACAATCGGGTGGGGTATGCCATCGGGCAGTGAGACGTTAATCATATATTCTTTGCCCTTAGTAACGGTAATAAGTTCCGTAGCGATTTCCTTGACGGTACTGCTGACATCCAGAACGTTAAAGGTGTATTCGTCATGTGCCGACTTCAGGCTGATGGTTTTGCTGATCGTGCTTCCGGGGGCAATCGTACCAAGCGGCAATTGACGCGGGGTAACAATGATAGTACCGGTAACCTCGCCCATGACATTGACATTCAGGGCAGGCACGCTTGTATTGTCGGTCTTAAAAACCACCCGTTCGCGGAAGCGGCCAACGGGCATTCCCGGCTGCACGCTGAACCTGATCTGGCGGGTGGGGTCATCGTTAAAACCGTTCTTGTTTATCTCCACGTTGATCAGCTTATTTGCAGACTCAGCTGAAAGAATGCTAACGGAAGCGCTTTCGCTGCCTGTAAGCCGGGCATATAACGGTTCCCTGCTGCCGTCTTTGCCGGTAACGTCGGGGAAAACGATTGTTTCCGGGTTAATTGCCAGCCCTACCTCCACGGTTGCGCTCACATGCAGGCTCAGATTCTGATTAGCCGGATCATTGGTCGTAACATTTACGGTCTTGTTTTGAGTGCCAGCCCGGTTCCCCGGATTGAACGTTACCTTGATTTTTCCTTCCCCGCCCGGGGGAATCTCACTGGCGGATGCCAGCGCGGCTGTGCAGCCTCAGCCGGCCTTGACTTTTTCTATCAGCAGCGGGGCATTGCCCTGATTTGTAAAAACGAAACTATGCGTCAGGGGCGTGTTGGGTTTGACTGTGCCGAAATCCTGCGCGAAGCTTTCAAAGACAATTTTTGGTACGCCTGCGGGTTTCTCTGTCGGGGTCTGGTCTACAACCTGCGCATGGGCCAGCATAGGTAGCTGCCAGAACAGGGCAGCCAGCACAATACGTGTATAGTGTTTATGAATGTTCCTCCGGATGCGCATATAGTTTCCTTGTCTATAATATTAGTATTTGTATAACCCGTTCTTTGTCTGCGCAAATTATCTAAATTGTAGCATGTGCCTGTATCTTTGCAAACGACTTTTGACTGCTATGTCAGTATCTTTCTTTATATAGTTACGGGATATAGTATTTCTGGTTTTTAAAAATATTGTATTCATCTGTCTGAATAACACATTTCGATGTATTGGTTGCCAAAAGTGTTGTTTCATTTTATTGCCTGTGTTAAAAATGTTTACGGTTTCGGCGTTTGGCTGCACAGCTTCGCCTCAGACCAGAAATGCGATCAGGAGAAAACATTGCTGCAAAAAGTTGAATAGGTGCGGCATTATTCACTGGGTGTCTAGATTACGGAGCGGATGGGTTTTGGAACATTGTGTGGTGGGCCTCGATATTGGTGGAACAGCCATCAAAGGTGCGTTGATTAACGCGGGTGGTGATATTGTCTGCAAGGAGGTAATCGCCACCTGCCATGATTCCGGGCATGAGCGCTTCGTAGACAGCCTGTGCGACCTCATATGTAAACTTACACAGAATTGTAGACTTGATGCCGTGGGGTTGGGAATTGCAGGCATGCTTGATGTTGAACGGAGTATAGTGCTTGAATCACCGAATATGCCGCAGCTGCAAGGTTTGCCGCTTCGGAAGATGCTGGCGCAGCGGCTTGGTTGTCGTGTGATTATTGAAAATGATGCCAATGCCGCCGCACAAGGGGAACTGCGGGCCGGTGCGGGACGTGGACTTGCTAATTTCCTCTTTTTAACGCTTGGAACCGGTATTGGATCAGGCCTTATTTTGAATGAAAGTCTTTGGCGCGGTGAGCAGGGCAAGGCCGGTGAGTTCGGCCATGTGACGGTTGAACCTGACGGGGAGCGTTGCGGATGCGGAAGGCGCGGCTGTCTTGAGGCCTATAGCTCGGGAACAGCCATTGTGCGTATGGCCCGCAATGCCGCTTTTTATCATCAGGATTCTGCCCTGCGTGTCTATACGGATAATCCTTCGGCGATAACACCGGAAATTGTGTATCAATATGCTCTTACAGGTGATGCCGCCTGTTGTTTAATTTTTAAAACAATGGCGAGAGGTCTTGCCATAGCCATAGCCAATGTCAATAATCTGCTTGATATTCATTGCTTTATTATCGGTGGAGGTATAAGCCGGGCGTTTGATCTGTTCAGCCCTATGATACTGGAAGAGCTCGATCAGCGGGTATTCATTATGTCCCGAGACAGCATCAGGCTCATCCGGGCACAGCTTGGCAATGATGCTGGTGTTCTTGGGGCCGGTTTTTTAGCGCTTGATGCGCTGGATAGAGGTTGAAACAGATGAGTAAATCGGGATACTGGAGTGAATTATCAACGCTGCATGCCGCTTTAACAGTTGCGGCTGCTTTGGCTATACTAATCTTGTCAGTACTACCCCCGTTGTCTTTTAATTCCAGTACTCCTGCGAATTCCGGGTTGGTCCCACATATCATTGCCTATGGCATTCTGTGCATACTCACAGGCATATGGCTGCATGTTGCCGGCAAAACAAGCAATCCTGCGCTGTATGCCGCGCTCCTCTGTTCGTTGTTCGGATTATTGATTGAATGTGTGCAGTATGGTGTGCTGTATCGTAGTTTTGAAATCAGCGATATCCTGATTAACTGCTGCGCTGCCGCCGTAGCAATCATACCCTGTCGTGCAATCCTGCGATACGTGCCTGTGTATAAGAAACCAACCGAATCCAAAGGCCTTACTTCTCGATTGATGCGATGAAGCACTGCATGATACTGTTGCCAAGGTCGGACATGCGCCTGATGCCGAAGTGTTTCTTCATAGCCGCAAGCGGCATAACGGCCTTTGCCATCGAGCGGTGACCGCCTGCGCTGCCAAGTTCACCGAACACTTTCTGTACCATTTCGCCGGCATGCTTGACATAGCCGACATTGCGGACACTGCAGCTGACTGTTTTAGCATACACGCCGGAAACAAAGGCCCAATCAGCCCCGACGATCTGGAGACAGAAATCGGCAATCCGTGGAATAATATCTTCGCTGTCGACAGTTCCCAGCCAGACAAAAAGCATTTTATCTACCACAGTCATATTTTTAAGGGCTTTGACAAACGCACCGATTTCATCGTAGGCGAGCATGGCGTTTTCAATTTGCCTGAGCATGTTGAGATTTGCCAGGGGATACACCGATGTGAATACTTCGATATCGGTTGAGCTGATATCGCGCTCAAGGGACATGGTGTCTGATTTGATGCCGTATGTCAGTGCAGTTGCCAGACGCTGTGTAATTTTAAAATTAGCGTCAATGAGGTATTTCCCAAGGATTGTTGAGGTCGACCCGCAGGCGACACGAATATCGGTAAATTCGGCGCTATATGTTTCGATGACCGGGTGGTGATCAAATACAATATCGGCCTGTATGGATTGATTTTTAAAGTATGGCGGCTGTACGTCAACCATGGCAATTTTAGAATATTTTTTTAGATCCTTCCGGGTGATCTGTATGACCGGGATATCAAGCAGCCGGCTCATATTCTGGTTTTCACAGCGATTGATTGAACCGAACGTGGCAATCGGGGCTGTCTGCTTGTTGCGCCCCAGCAGCACGCGCAGGGCCAGTCCGCTTGCAAGCGCGTCGGGGTCAGGATCATGTTGAACTAAGATCAGGATATTTTCACAGGTTTCATTGATAGCGAGAAGTTTATCAAGGCGGCTGCGGTTCTCTATTGCCGACCAGAGCGATTCGAGCTGTGTATCTACAAGGTTTTCAACGGAGAACAACGCGGTGTTATGTGGTGCGGCAATACCTTCTAATTCCTGGCGGTTGAGGCCCATTATTATCACGGGAACGTCACTGTTGACTGCACGCAGGGCTGAATGGCAGGCGATCAGCATATCGTTGTGTGCAAAACAGATTATGACGCGGGATGCTGCATCAAGCGGGATGCTTTTGAAAAACGCCTGTGTGGTAAGATCTTTGCAATAGAGGGTTTCAGTGTCGCCGATTGTTTGCAGAGCGCCTTTTTGTAACGTTATAATCAGAACATTGTGCTGGTCAGCGATATAGTATCGTATAACCGGCAAGAAGATAACATCACCGAGAATAATAATTGTCTTCATAGGGTGGCAGAGAAGGGTGGTTACGGTTGGCACGCAGTCGCGTGAGGGGTTTTAGCTTGAGTATGGTACAGCCACTTTGTTGGTGATTAGTTCTTTTTATGTATGTGGGTTGGTGGCCTGAATGAACGAATGGTTCGTACTGACTTGCCGCCGCTGAATATTCTCACGGTGCCGGTGGACTCCGACACTGTTATTGCCACGCTGTTTGTATGGTGCGAAATAGCTGAAGCCGCGGCGTGTCGTGCACCCAGTCCCCGCATCGGGGATGATTTGCCGGCCCCGGCATGCAGGAATCGAGCAGCTGACAGGACGACACCGTCTTCACGAAGGATGAATGCTCCGTCAATCAGGGTCAGCTCCTTGACGCTTTCCTGGACTTTCACGTCAAAGATATTTGTTTCTTCAGGGCCGTAGCCCTTGAACGGGTTGAAGATCATCGGTTTTGAGAGCTCAAGAACTTTTTCCGTATCTCCCACAACAAAAATTGTGCCTACAGGCAGGCCTTCGCGGCCTTCCTGGCCAATTTCGATCGCAAGGTTGACGACCAGGAACAGAAGGTCAACCGGAATGTTTTTACCGATACGCTTTAAATCATGCGGCGATATCGGGCCGTAATATTCTTGAATGCGGACAACTCGTATGGTATCAAGCGGCTTCTGGCCTGAAAGACTGCACAGGCAGAGAATGCGTTCTCCTTTTCTAACCTTTTCCGCTTCTACTGCGGATCTCAGAATATAGTCGAGCCGGTCGCGACGGGTTATGCCGTTAAAGTCGGCAAGGAAGGTTTCTACGGTTATACTTTCAGCAAGTTTTTTGTTTGACAAGACAATTATAAACTGGTGGTTGGCATAATGCGGAAGGAGGGATTTCCAGAGACTGAGTGATTCGCACACAACCAGAATTTTTTTTATTTTCAGCTTTTCCGCCAACAGCGCAGCCTGTTCGATAATTGCCTGGGTCTCTTTGTCCGTGGAACGGTTAGACATTTTTTTAGCTTTAATTGAACTGAGCGCTGTTGTAGCGCTGTATGCTTTTTAATGTATCGAAATGTTTTCGGTTACGCTTTACATAAAAAAATAAGGGCGTTTCTTTTTTAGTCTTCTATATCCTCTTTGTTGAAGTCCATGGCTGATCAACGCTATTTTTTGCTGATGCCCGTTATGATGATTGCTTCCACGGGCACATTTTGATATCCGGAGGTATTAGCGGTTTTAACCTTGGCTATCGCATCGACGGTTTCCATTCCGGCAATGACTTTGCCGAATACTGCATAGCCGTAATCGCGAACTCCGTTATCAAGAAGAACATTGTCAGAAAGGTTGATAAAAAACTGTGAGGTTGCACTGTCTACTACGGATGTGCGTGCCATTGCAATGGTTCCGCGTTTGTTGCTCAGCCCGTTTTTGGCCTCATTTTTAACTGCCGGCCCGGTCGGCTTTTGCTGCATATTCTGCGTAAACCCTCCACCCTGAATCATAAAACCGGGTATAACCCGGTGAAACACAGTGTTGGTGTAAAAGCCGGACTCAACGTAGTCCATAAAATTCTTAACGGTTACTGGAGCCTTTTGCTGGTCAAGCTCAACAGTTATGTTCCCCAGATTAGTGGAGATTATGATGACCGGGTTTGTCGGGGCCTGTTCATTTTTAGCGGCCGCCAGTTGCACTGGCATACCTGTCAGTACGAGGAGAATAAAAAGAAACATCGCTGTAATTATATTTTTCATAGTGTGCTCTCCTTGTTATTTTTGCGACAATGCTAGTAAGTTTTAGTATGTTTGAGATGTATACAATGAAAAACCTGTTCGTGCAATAGCCTTTGTATGATTGCAGGCGTAACTGTGAATTGATTCCACATTGAGTGTTCTTCTGCTTACCTGTGCGATTGTATCCATATCTAGCGAATGGATGCTTGTATCGGGTTGCCATCTCTGTATGTAAAAGGTCACCACAATCGGTCCAGGGCATGCCCGGTTTTAATGGTAGAGGAATTTTTTATTTATTTTTGAAGTAAGGACGGATATACTCGTTCCAAAACAACACAAACCTGAAAGGTATATACAAACATGGCAAAATCAAAGGTTGCAATCGTTCGTACCACTCCGGCCACCGTGCTGGAGGACTATCACCGGGTGATGAACCTGGCGGGTTATCAGGATGTGATCGCCCGCGAAGCTGATACAGCGCTTAAAATAAACATCTCCTGGCATTTTTTCTTTCCGGGTTCTTCCACAACGCCGTGGCAGCTGGAAGGGGTTATACGCTCATTAAAAAAGGATGGCTACAGTCCGGACTTGATACATGGATGCCATAATCGCACGGTAGTAATTGATGCCCATTTGGGTGAGCGTGAGAATAAACAGCTCAATGTGATACAAGCCCACGGTCTGCGCAATGTTCATCTGTATGAAGGCGAAGAGTGGATTCATGTGCGTGACGCGGTCGGCGATCTAGCCGATAAGTTTATATGCCTCAATGATGTTTACCCGGACGGTTTTTCCATTCCGAAGCGCTTTATCGGTGAAAATATCATCCATCTGCCGACCATCAAGACGCATGTTTTTACCACTACGACCGGTGCCATGAAGAATGCGTTCGGAGGGCTTTTGAATGAGCACCGTCACTGGACGCATCCCGTGATTCACGAGACGCTGGTTGACCTTTTGATGATTCAAAAGAAGATACATCGCGGGGTTTTTGCAGTCATGGACGGCACTTTTGCCGGTGATGGGCCTGGACCGCGCTGCATGCGGCCGCATGTTAAGAATGTTTTGCTGGCCTCATCTGATCAGGTTGCCATTGATGCAGTGGCGGCCAAGCTTATGGGTATGAATCCGCTTGACCTCAAGTATATCCGCATTGCGCACGAAATGGGGCTGGGTTGCGGCGATCCGCGTGAGATTGAAATCGTCGGTGACGTAGAGGCTTCCCGTGAGAATTGGCATTTTGACGGACCGATGAAGGATATTACCTTTGCGGCCCGCATGCAGCATTTGATTTACTGGGGCTGGCTGAAAAATGTGGTTGAGTGGTCACTTAAAACATGGATGGCGCCCTGGGCCTATATCGCCTCTGTTATTTATCATGATTTGTACTGGTATCCGCGTAACAGCCGTGCGCAGATGATGGAATGTCTGAACAGTGAATGGGGTCGCCTTTTTAAAAATTGGGAAAAACTTACTCCCGATGAAAAAGGCTGGCAGGATGTCGGCAGCGGACCATCGGTGTTTGCGCGCAGCACAGCTGAGCTGCTGCGTATGGGCCTGCGTGTCCTGGGCCATACCATTGTCGAGGCGCCTGAGGTTGCAGCCCGCCGCCGCAGGCGAAAGAAATAATGAGCCTGCAGATATGCGAGATCTTTTACAGCATTCAGGGCGAGTCAACCCGCGCCGGGTATCCCTGCATATTCATACGGCTGGCAGGCTGTAACCTGCGCTGTTCCTATTGTGACACGGTCTATGCTCAATCCCCCGGCACACAATATTCAGTCGAAGACATAATTGCATCCGTTGGCCGCTATCCCTGCCGCCTTGTCGAAATTACCGGTGGAGAGCCGCTTGTGCAGGAGCAGACCCCGCACCTGGTGCATGAGCTTTTAAACCTCGGCTATAGCGTGCTGTTGGAAACAAACGGTACTCTTGCCCTCGACGAACTGGATAATCGCTGCATTAAAATAGTTGACGTGAAATGTCCGGCAAGCGGAGAAGGGCACAGCTTTAACGAGAGAGTTCTTGCGGGGCTCAGCGAACATGATGAGCTTAAGTTTGTGATATCAGATCGCAGCGACTATGAATTTGCGCGTGATTTTCTCAAGCGTCTGGCCGGAGTCACTCTTGCGGCGGTTCACTTTTCTCCGGTTGTGTCCCGTTTGCCCGTATCCGATCTTGCTTCATGGATTCTTGCTGACGGCTCTGAATGTTCGCTGTGCATTGCAGCTGCATCGCCTTATCTGGCCGGATATCGACCGCGGCGTGTGAGCAAGGTGCGCGAGAATATGAGCGGAGAGGAACTGGTTATCTTCGAGATCCGACCCGCCTCGCCCCGCGCTACGCGATGTTTATCATGTCGGAAAATCCCGAATACTAAGAAGTTCTATAGCGGCTTGACCGGCATTGATAGAAATGCTATTTTCGGCGCATAGTTTCCCTGAACAACAATAAATGACGGAGAGCGCCATGATTAGAAAAATTATTGTCGGACTGGTGGTTTGTTTTTTGCTGGTGACTGGTATAAACGCATGGGCGCAGACCAACTATGTGCTCGACACGGGGGACCCCAATGAGCGGGTCTGCAACCCGAAATCCTACACCGACCTTGGCAACGGCATTGTAAGGGATAATGTGACGGGGCTTGAGTGGATGAAGACAAACAGCGCCGGGCCGCCGATACCTGGCAGAGGGCTTTGAATTATGTTGCGAGAATGAACGCAGGCACTCTAAAAAACTATGGATATGCTGACTGGCGTTTACCCACCATTGAAGAACTCTCCAGCCTTGTTGACGCCAGTCGGTTGTATCGTTTTATAGACCCGATATTTAATGACACGGGGGAGGACTATTACGGGTCTTACTGGTCGTCTACAACTTTCGCGGACTATACGGGCAGCGCGTGGTACGTGGGCTTCATATACGGAGACGTCCTCTACGACAATAAGCCGAACTACGGTTACGTGCGAGCGGTGCGGGGCGGACCGTATGGGTCATTGGACAATTTGGTTATTAACGGCGACGGTACGGTGACCGACACGAATACGGCACTCGTGTGGCAACAATGTACTTACGAACAGACATGGAGCGGGACTGAATGCACCGGCAGCGCTGCAACCCGAACCTGGGATCAAGCCGTTGCATATGTGCAGGAACTCAACACTATTAACTATCTTGGCTACGGAGACTGGCGCTTGCCGACCAGAAATGAACTGCAAAGCATCATAAACTACAGCCTCGGGAACCCTGCAACGACATTTCCAAACACGGTGGAGGAGCCCCGGTACTGGTCTTCTACTACGAGCGCAGGCTGGGCAGGCGGCGCGTGGGTCGTGGACGTCACCTACGGCTACTTCGTCTATGCCGATAAGACGGTTGGCTACAATTATTACGTCCGCGCTGTGCGGGGCGGACCGTGCAGATCCAATGGTGATTGGTGCATAGACGACAGCGACTGCGAAGCGGGCTATGAGTGCGTGGAAGGTGCGTGCGTACCGGTTGAGGATACTGATACAGACTTTGATGGTTTTGTTGACAGTGAGGATAACTGCCCGGTCATATGCAATCCCCAGCAAAAGGACGCTGATGGCGACGGAATCGGCGATGTCTGCGATACAGCACCGGGTTGCGGCGGTTGCGGGCAGACAGCTTGTGAAGTTCAGGGTCAGTGCGATTCAGATAAGGATGGTATTGCTGATGGCGTAGATAATTGCCCAGCCAAATGCAACACCCTGCAAAAGGACGCAGATGGCGACGGAATTGGCGATGTGTGTGACACAGCACCGGGTTGCGGCGGCTGCGGGCAGGTTGTCTGCGAGGTGGTTTGTACGCCATAGCGTGTACTATTTTAAGGTTGACCGGTAGCAATAACGGGCACCACAAGCGGGTAACACAGAAGGCAGGGTCATTGATTGGCCCTGCCTTTTTTTATATGATCGTGTTTGACAGTATCTGACAATATCATATTTTAATCTATCTGTATCGTGTACCTAACTGTATTGTTTTGACTGCCATTAGCAGGGGGTGCTACCGTTAGCGCATATTTCCTTTTTGCAAAAGAACTGTTGATGTGTAAGGGCGGCAAAACCATCTTTTAGTCTTCTGTGCTCATGTCCTAAACATTTTGAAGACATACACATCTAAACCATTACCTCTCCCGCCCATAGGCCCTTTCGTGCCTGAAATATAGACCTCGGTGCCATTGTTCTATCTGTCTATAGCGGATAGCATTGACCAATGCTGACACGTGGTATGCCGTAAACCCGTACCGTGCAGTACGTGCAACTGAGTCAATGTATAAACGGAGCCAAAACCATCTCTTAGTCCTATGCTGTGAATGTCTAAAACCTTTTGAAGACATACATATGCAAAATAAATTATCTATGAAATTAGCAAAAAATTTCCTGTTGGTTTTTTTGGTGTCCTTGGCGTTTTCCCTGGTGGCTAATTCCGCCAGCGCGGCGACATACTATGTTAGAGCTGATGGCACAGTAACTTGTGCTAATAAGGCGACTGCTACAAGTCCAAATGCTGTGGGCACAGCGCTTAATATGGCGCAAGTTGGCGGTTGTACTTTTTCTGCTGGCGATCAGTGTTCTTGTTTAGTTCACAGGGAGGAGATTACACTTCTTCTTTTCCTATACCCTCCAGTGGCAGTGGCATTGGAGCTGAAATCACTTATGCCAATGTGCCCAATGAAAAACCACTAATTACATTATCTACTGGTACTGGTCCAATTATATATATAAATGGAAAATCATACATTAAGGTGATCGGTTTTTCTTTTGTATACACTGGAAACAGCTGCCGCTTATGGAGTAGGAAATTTACGGTAGTTCAAATATAACCATACAAGCGCTTTCAGTAAATATGGGTGGCTACGGATATAATGTATATTCATCGTTTAGCAGCATTAATGTATTGATTGATTCGGTGACATTAACATATAACGCGGCAGCGAATCCGTCGATCAGAATTGGTGGGGCAACAAACAGGAATATCACAGTAAGCAATTCCTCTATGAATACAGGAACAGGAATACGGATTGAAAATACAGCCAATCTTACAATCAGCAATATTTCAAGCACGAAGGGCATCAGCCTTGATTCTATTACGACTGGAACAATTAGCAATGTAACCGTCCCCGCCGGTTCTACGATGACGGGATTTTTTGCAACAAACTCTTCTGCTTTAACGATAAGTGATTTTTCGTATGCTGGCAGTGATTTTCTATATTATATTAAAACTTCCAATCAATTTACCCTTAATAGAGTTTCGGCCACAAGTGGGCAGGGGCAGCTATTGATACTAGCTCATTTATAACTATAAATGATAGTAGCTTAAGCAACACTACCCTCTACGGGTTTATAACGGGCATAGGGGCGCATGGCATAACTTACAATGACTGCACCTCAAATTATTCTAGCGGAAGTGGCTTTCTAGATGGTGGCAATGCATACAATGTTACTTATAATAATTGCACCGCTAAGAAAAATTTGCACGGATTTGTTCAAAAAGATACTGCTTCAAATATTATAGTTAATAACTGTATTGCCAATAATAACGCTGGTATTGGTTTTATGGCTACTCAACAAGCTAATAATGTAACCTATAATTATTGCGAAGGAGCCTACAATGGAACAATAAACAATGTATCGGATGGTGGTGGATTCATGCCCCATGGATCAGCAACTGGTATCAAGTGTTATTATTGTATAGCTCATCACAATTTTACAAATGGTTTCACTGATGTTGGAACGGGTACTAATATTTTTTATAACACTGTAAGCTGGGACAATGGGTACTCGGTCGGAGAGTCTTTCAAGGGTGGCACAGTGACAACTGCATCAGACAGAGGAAATACCTATATAAGTGTGACTAAAACGGCGGGCGCTCTGACTACTAAAAATATGATTTCTGGTCTCGGTAAAACCAGGGAAATTGTAGATAGCAAGAATGGAACCAAATCCGAATTTGATTATAATGTATATGATCCACTAGATGACAATATTTTTTCTTGGGATTATGTAACTAATAAAAGTTGGGCAACTTATCACACAACAAATGGTAATGAACCTAACTCTCAAAATGCCGATCCACTTTTTACTGACCCTAACAACAATGATTTTACTCTGACCTATCTCTCCCCCGCCATTGATGCTGGTGTGGATGTTGGATTATCTGAAGACTACGCTGGCAACCCTATCTATGGTCTTCCTGACATTGGAGCTTACGAATACCAGCCAACACTCACTATGGGCACTAATGAAGTTTCTACTTCCGCTCCTATCAGAATGTATGGCGATGAAAAATTCAGGAATAAAACTGCTCCAACAGGAGGGGATACGGCTGATATGTCAGTAGCTATAACTGGCTCTGATACTCTCAAATGGTTAGACATTCAAATTACCGATTGGCAAACAACAGGCACTTACGCTAAAGCTTGGATAGAAGGGAAGGCATCTTCTTCAATTGGCAATACTGCTCATACTATCGGAGATCTCAGGCCAAACACTAACTACAATGTTTATGTTGATTCCGTTTTAGGAGCTAATATCACCGGTTGCACCAGTGGCGTTTGTCTTTCTGATGCTAATGGTAAAATCACTTTTACTTATACCGGTGGTTATTCAACTCACACTTTGCACTGGCTCGTCGTGCCGCTCAATGTTGAAGATACCGTTGAAGTCAAGGCTGATGGCCAGTATACAAACATAGCCGATGCTATTGCAGCGGTGAAGGTGGGGCGGAACCATTACGGTTGCGTGCCGGCAACTACGGCGGCTTTGAGATCTGGAAACCCGGCGTAACGATCATCGGTAGCAAGACCGGCAGCAATGAGATGCCGTTAATACAAGGTGCTCCTGTTGATTATGTAAGCGGTGATGGCTCTACAAAGCAGGCGGCTGTTTATATCACCCAAGATAATGCGACCGTCATGGGTTTCTCCATTTCCGGAGACAGCGGCTATGACACGGCCGTTGCAGTTGACTATAACGTCACCGGAACTCACCTGCACTTTAATAACCTGTTTACCACAAAACAGGGCGCACTTCCTTCCACTATGACCGGCCTTGACAATATGGGCAGCTCTTTAGTTGATGCCCGCATGAACTGGTGGGGCGATGAAACCGGACCGGGTTCTGATCAGCAGACTTTGTTTGATGACTGCCTGAGCTTAACCTTTGACGCCGGCCAGGGTGCTCTTCTGAGCGGAAACAGCTGTTTTAAGACCAGCCTGTTTAAGCCGTTCTTGGGCAGTGTTGGGGTTGAGATCCTTGGCACAACTGCAGTACCGATTGAGGCGCTTGGCCCCTTAAACGCAACGGCAAGCGCTGACGCGGAAGCAAAAGTAGTGTTTTCTTCCTTTGGGCAATCACCGATTGATGAAACGGTTTCTGATGATCCGTATGTCTACTCTGTCAATGATGTCTTGGGACGGAACAGCTAGAGAATGAAGAACCGATTACGTTTAACCTGTGTAACTATGTGGATAAGCATCGCTGAAGCATACTGGTCTGCAGACAACACGCAATGGCTCCCGGCCTCGTCATATTTGTTTGAAAACGGCTGCCTCAGCCTGGAAATTGATTACTCAACAGAACCTGCCTTCGCAGGATCTTGGTGAGCTCTTCTTTGCCGTGAGCGCCACGGAAGATATCCGGGATACAGACCATGATGGTTTTGCTGACGGCGAGGATAACTGTCCGGATGTCTGCAATCCCCAGCAAAAGGATGCAGATGGCGATGGAATAGGCGATGTTTGCGACACAGCGCCGGGCTGCGGCGGGTGCGGCCAGCCGGCTTGTGAAGTTCAGGGCCAGTGCGATTCAGACGATGACGGTATTGCTGATGGCGTAGATAACTGCCCAGCCAAATGCAACACTCAGCAAAAGGATGCAGATGGCGACGGGATTGGCGATGTTTGCGACACAGCGCCGGGCTGCGGTGGGTGTGGGCAGAAAGTCTGTGAGGTGGTTTGTACGCCGTAGTAAGTACGATTGCAAATAACGGGCAGCATAAACGGGTAATGCAGAAGGCAGGGTCAGCACATGGCCCTGCCTTTTTTTTTGTGTTGCAAAACAGGGGGCAGGGCTGGCTTGTCATGAGAATCCAGCAGGTAGATTGAATCCGATTAGAGCATTTCAAAAATTTTATAGCCGTTATTGATTCGCCTGTCATCTCGACCGGAGGGAGAGATCTTGATTCATAAACAAAGATTTCTCGCTGCGCTCGAAATGACAACGTGGTTATAGAATTTTGTTGCTATAGCGAGGGGAATAATAAATCTACAATGCAAAAGGCTCTCTGCAAAATTGCAGAGAGCCTTTATTTAAAGTGGCGTCCCCAAGGGGATTTGAACCCCTGTTGCCGGCGTGAAAGGCCGGTGTCCTAGACCTAACTAGACGATGGGGACGCTGGCTTGTTAATTTATTCACTATATCAAAAAAATCATTTTTAGCAAGTCATTTTTAGTTGTTTGTCTATATCACGTATTTGGAACAGGCATCCAAAATCGAGATGTGCGGAAGGTAGTTGTGAGCAGTCGTACACATACAACTCGATGAAATAGTTTTCAAAACATATTAATGATATTCACGCAAAATCCCAGCCACTTTCCCAATGACCTCCATGTCATCATCCTCATAGAGATAGATAGGGTCATAGGCAGTGTTAGCCGGCTGCAAACGGATGCGGTTTTCTTCCTTAAAAAAGTACTTGAGCGTTGCTTCATCACCGACACGGATTACTGCGACATCGCCCTGTTCAAGTTGTTTTTGAGGTCGTACAAGAGCAAGATCTCCGGGTTTTATCTGTGCCTCAATCATGCTGTCGCCTTGTACCCGTAAAAAAAACATTCCGTCCGTTCGCGCAATTGATGGATCAATATTGATATGGCGCTCAATGTTTTCAACAGCCAGCAATGGACTGCCTGCCTGAATGCATCCGATGAGCGGTATCAATCGGCCGGATGGGGGCGGGCATTCCCGGCCTATCAGCTCAATAGCCCGGGATGAGCGTGCGGTTTTGCGAATATGGCCCTTGCGTTCCAGAATATCCAGGTATTTTTTTGCACTGTTGGGCCCGGCCAGTTCAAGTTGACTGGCGATTTCACGCGTCGTTGGAGGGAATCCGTGCTCTTCGATAAAGCCTTCCAGAAAATTGAGTACACGCTCTTGTTTAGCCGTCACTTTCGTTGCCATAGTCATTCTCTCCTCAAGGAGTTAGGTTTCTTTTTATATAACACATGTTATACAAAATGCAAGTCTTTTTTTTAAATGAGTAAAACGGGTGATTTTTTGATTACATCGGGTGCTTGACGGTATAGGTAAACCGTAACGCACCTGTGGTGACAGCACAGACTATGCGGCTGAAAATTTTAGAGTGTTTATCGATGGTAGCGCAGCGGTTGTGTTCGTCATATGCTAATTCAGGGAAACTACAGTGTCATAGTCAACCTGTTTGGCATTAAGAAGTGCGCTTGCGCTGCCGGCTTCGTTCTGCAGCACAACAAGGCAGATGCCGCAGTCAGAGCTCAGATGGCGCGGTACCGGTATGAGCCTGCAGGAAAGGCCGGCATCTTTGAACAGTTTTTCAGCGCGCATGACATGCGCGCTTGTGGGAAACAAGATCACGGTTTGATCATTCACGATGCCGCCTCCTCTGCAAGACAGCGAACAGCATCGGCGGCTGTATTGATTTCATCAGGAGTGGTGAAGACTCCGGGAGAGAAACGGATGGAGCCGTGAGGAAATGTACCTGCGGTTGTGTGCGCACGTGGAGCACAATGCAGGCCGACCCGGCACAGTACGCCGTAGCGTTCATCCAGAAGCTGTCCGGCCTGTGAGGGGCTTATACCCTGTTAATAGCAAAAGACATTGTTGCAGTTCGCAGGTTTGCATCAAGCGGACCGTACACTGTCACGCCGCTGTCGCCGCAAGCCGGTCAATCAACATGCGTGTAAGAGCACGGCAGGTACGCTGAATATGCTCGATACCCGTTGCACATGATCCATGTAAGTGCTGCACCAAGTCCTGCAAGGCCGGTCAGTATTGAGAGTTCCGCATTCAAGGAGGTCGGGTAAAAATGGCGGCTGTGTTTCCGTGGCGGAGCGGCTGCCTGTTCCGCCCTGAAAAACAGGCCTGATGCGGGAAGGATCAACGCGTGGACCTATTATAAGCCCGCCGGTGCCGGTCGGACCTAACAGTGCCTTGTGACCGGTAAAGGCAAGCAGGTCGATGTTGTCGGCAAGCATATCAATCGGCACACATCCGGCCGTGGAGGCTGCATCGAGCAGCATCAGCAGGCCGCGTTCGCGGGCGATTTTTCCGATACAGGCGATTGGCAGAATGGTTCCGAGCACATTGGATGCATGTGTCAGAGCGATCATGACCGTTTCAGGCTTGATTGCCGCCTGAATGTCTGCCGGGTCAAGACTGCCGTCTGGTTTGCATGCAACCGCCGTAAATGAAATTCCTTTTTCGGTCAGGGCGGTCAGGGGCCTGATCATTGAATTGTGCTCGATCGACGTGGTTACAACATGGTCTCCGGGTCGCAACAGTCCAAGCAGGGCTACATTAATCGCATGTGTTATATTGTGTGCAAAAACCACCCGCAATGGGTCAGGCGCGCCAAACAGTTCAGCAACCTGCTCGCGTACGGTCGCGACCATGCGTGCGGCCTCGATTGAGAGGCGGTGGCCGGAGCGTCCCGGGTTGGCACCGATATCGGTCAGAAACCGCGTAATGGCTTCTGCAACCCCCGGAGCCTTGGGCCAGGATGTGGCGGCATTATCAAGATAGATCATCAGAGCTATTTTTTTGTAACCAGTATCCGGAAACCGTTATCGCATTCACCTGCATCGGCATTGCAGCCAAGGCTGAGAACTGCCCTGAGTACGTTATCGCGCGCGGCACCGGCATCAACGAGAATTTCAGCCTGATCGCCTGCGCGCATATCTGCTGCGGCACGGCGGGCCTGAATGACGGGTTCGGGGCAGGAAAGCCCCCGTGCATCAATGTGTTTCATAGCAGGGACCTCGTAATTTTGAAAGTATTATTTCCAGCGCTCGCGCATGCTGAATCCGATGATAAGGCACACAACCAGCCCGACACCGACCGCAATCATTCCGTTTACACCAGGGCCTCCGACGGTCAGTGCTCCGTCTTTCAGGGTGTCCGGGGCCGATGCCAGCAGGAAATTATGTGCCAGCGCAGCCCCGGTCAACATGCCGGCGAAAAAGATGAACGCATCGCTGTCGCCTTCACCGCTCAGGAATACCTGGCGGCCGGGGCATCCGCCGCCAAGAGCGAAGGCAAGGCCCGCCAGCACCATGCCGAGCACGTTCCACAGGTGCTGGCTGTGAGCTATGCTTTGAGCTGCAAATCCTCCTGTAAAAGTGCCCTCGGCTTATATTGAACACAAGCACGACAACGAAAAAGGCAATGACGCCGCTCATTAAATGCCAGTCACGCATCAAAATCAGGTCGCGGAAGGCTCCCATGGTGCAAAAACGGCTGCGCTGTGCGATCCAGCCGATCAGCAGTCCAGCACAGATTGATATCAGCAGCGGTGCGCGCATGCTTCCGGGACCCTGTGTGCTGGATAACAGAAATGCAGGTTTGGCGATTGCCGCAATCAGCAGACACAGCATAATGATTGGGCCGGCAAAGCCCGCCGGTTTTTTTAATGTGTGCGAACGGCCGAGGCTGAATCCGTTTTTTAGAAACCACACTCCGATGGCGATACCAACAGCCAGGCCGGCCAGGCCCGCTATGGCGTTGAGGTCGCCTCCGGCAAGACGTAAAATCGCACGCCAGGGGCAGCCGAGAAAAACAAGAGCGCCGATCATTGCAAATGCACCCAGCACAAAGCGGATAACGGGTGATGATCCGCCGCGGGCCCTGAATTCACCGAACGTGAGCGCGGCCAGACATGAACCAAGCACAAAGGCCGGGATTTCAGGCCGCAAATACTGCACGACTCCGGCGCGGTGCAAACCGAGCGCGCCGGCAATATCGCGGATAAAGCATGCTACGCATACGCCCATGTTAACCGGATTGCCCAGCAGCGTCAGAAGGCAGGCGATTAGCCCAATCAGCGCACCAGTGAAGATGATGCCTGTACGGGTTGCGAAAAAACTTAATGGTGTACTCCGGAAATTTTTTTGCGTTTCCGCGCTCATACATGGCCTCCGTTTACAGTGTTAATGCCGTGTGACTGGTATAATCAAATATCGGATATAAGCTTACGGGCCGGTCATGACTTTAACCCGCAGTGTGCGCGAGCGGTAATAGTTACCCGTTAATCATAAAACGGTCAAATAGAAAATACAGATACTTGCCAGCGCAGGTATTGAAATTTGTAATGCCACCGTCCGCAGGCACAGCACGGAAGATGATTCCTTAGAGCATTGGTAAGTATAAATTTCTGGTGCCGGCTGTGTGAACGGATTTTGCGGATGTAATTCACCCGCATTTATGATATAGCTTTTGACCGTGTTGCTTACGCGATGATCAGGCCTTTTGAAGGTTGCAGCGCCTGCCCACAGTACGCTCCGGGGAGCCGGATCATACATCTGCAGGGTGATGCCGGGAAGCCCATGTTTGTATCTGATTTTTTTAAAGTATTTTTTTAGGTAATTCATTGTAACATTTCGTTTTATGTTTATTTTTTTATATAAGCATGATGCAGTCCCTCATGCTGTTGCATGCATGCTTCTTCAATATCAGTTCGCAGGAAGCATTCCGCGATGATTAATGCATTGCCGAGGAGAACGGTTGATGAGTACCATGATTGAAGCAATTACCTGGAACGATGACTATGTGCGGATTCTTGACCAGACCAGGCTGCCTGAAGAGGAAGTCTATCTTGAATGCCGCACCCTTGATGACATTGCAGGCGCGATAAAACGACTTTCCATCCGTGGTGCTCCTGCCATCGGTATTGCCGCAGCAATGGGACTTGCCTTCCTTGCCGCTCACATACGTGTTGCCACCAAGGAGGAGTTTGTTGCGCAGGCTGAGTTGATAAGCGCGCATCTTCTTGCGACCAGGCCGACTGCGGTAAATCTGCGCTGGGCTCTGGAACGCATGGGACGTATTCTGAACCGGGCAGACGAAAGCACGGTTGCTGATGTGCAGGACCTTTTGAAAAAGGAAGCTTTGCGCATACATGCCGAGGATATTGAGATCAATCGTCGCATGGGTCAGAATGGTCAAGCCCTGTTGCCTCAAAGCTCGGTTGTGCTGACGGTTTGTAATACCGGTTCTCTTGCAACCGGAGGGCATGGAACAGCATTGGGTGTTGTGCGCAGTGCAATTGAAAACGGTAAAAAAGTTTTTGTAGCAGCATGTGAAACACGACCCCTGCTGCAGGGCGCGCGGCTTACGGCCTGGGAGCTTGTGCACGATGCATATCCCCTTTGAGCTGATAACCGACAGCATGGCTGCAAATTATATGAAATGTAAGGGTGCCGACGCTGTTATAGCCGGTGCTGATCGCGTGGCAGCCAATGGTGACGCAGCCAATAAAATCGGTACGTATTCGCTGGCTGTGCTGGCCCATGCGCATGGAATTCCATTTTATATCGCCGCGCCCCTGTCAACTATTGACTTGACGGTTGCAACCGGCAGGGACATCCCGATAGAGGAGCGTGCGCCGGAAGAGGTTACAACTATTGGCAGTCGCCGGATCGCTCCTGATGGAACCAGTGTATGGAACCCGGCTTTTGATGTTGTACCGGCCGATCTCATCACCGGCCTGATCACAGAAAAAGGCGTTATTAAAGCACCGTACTGTGAAACTATTGCAGCGCTTTTTGCGTGATCGATCATTGGCTTTATTTGCGGGCCGTATGTGTGTTCTTTTGTTTGTGTATTCCCGATTGCAGGCGCATTCTGTTTTACAGGCGTTTCCTGCCGGATGGGCAATACCGCAAAATCTTACGTTCAATTAGATTAGGCTTGCATGACTATGCACTATATGATATTTATATAATCTTTGCGAGTAGGATGCAGAAACATTAATAATTAAAAAACTAAACTAATTAAAGGAGAGTTCTATGCATATTGTCGTCTGTGTAAAAATGGTGCCTGACACGACTCAGGTAAAAATCGATCCGGTAACCAATACGCTGGTTCGCGAAGGTGTGCCCTTCATCACCAATCCCTACGATACCAATGCAGTGGAAGAAGCAATTCGCTTCAAGGACAGGTATGGCGCCCATATCACTGCCGTTTCGATGGGCCCGCCCAGCTGCTGAAAGCGTTCTGCGCAAAGCCGATCTCATCAGGGAGTCGATGAGTGCGATCCTGCTGAGCGACCGGGTATTCGGCGGAGCCGACACGCTTGCAACCTCAACCGTGCTGGGACTTGCCATCAAAAAAATTGCCGAAAAACGGCCTGTTGACATCGTCCTGTGCGGCAAGCAGACCATTGACGGCGATACCGCGCAGGTTGGCCCGGGTATTGCCCGCCGTATGGACATTACCGCAGCTCACGCTTGTTGATGAAGTCGATTTCGGTCAATCAGGAAAAGAAAACCATGAAGGTTCGCCGCAAGCTTGAAGCCTATCATGAAATCATTGAAACAAAAATGCCCTGTCTGCTCACCGTTGAGCGTGAAATCAACACGCCCCGCTATCCCGACCGTTCCCGGCCGCCTTGATGCCGAAGAAGCGCCAATGCAGGTATGGACCAATGCCATGCTGAAGCTCGATCCGAAAACCATTGGCCTTCCCGGATCACCCACGCAGGTTCGCAGAATTTTTGCCCCTGAGCGGAACAAGGGAGAAGTCATCATGGGCGAGGGGATCAGAAGTGACAATGCGGTTGGAGCCATGTTCACAAATGACTGAAGGATATCGGGACTTTATCCACGATGCGTAAATAACTATATTTGATGAGTTGTGGGAGGATACATGGAGCAACAGCCGAAAAAAATAAAAAAACCCCGCGGCAAAGCCCGCCTGCTCGAAGGCAAATGCATTGCCTGCGGCGCGCGCTGCCAGGCTCATGCCCTGTCGATGCAATTGAAATGAATGCCAAGGAAGAGCCGATCATCAATGCTGACAAGTGTATCGGCTGCCAGAAATGCGTTAAGATCTGCCCCGGCAGCGCCATTGAAATGTTTTTCACCCCGGAGGAACTGAAAATTCTTGAAGAGCTTGCAGCACAGGGCGGTGCAGCAGCCGCAGCCGATGAAGACGAGAAAAAAGAGGCAAAAGCGCCCGAGTCAAATATCGCCGCCTGGAAGGGTGTCTGGGTATTTGTGGAGCAGTTTGAAGGGCATGCCCATGAAGTTTCCTGGGAACTTCTGGGCAAGGGTCGCATGCTTGCCAATGACCTGGGCGTTGAGCTTGCAGCATTTGTGCTCGGCGACAATGTCAAGCATCTTGCGAGGAGGCCTTCTGCTGGGGCGCGGACAAAGTCTATCTCATGGACAGCCCGTGCTTAAAGCATTACCGCACCACCTCGTATCTCAAGGGCTGCGTTGATACTTGTCAATAAATACAAGCCTGAAATTGTGCTTATGGGCGCAACGGGCCTCGGACGCGACCTTGCCGGCGCTGTTGCGACCGATCTCAAAACCGGTCTCACGGCCGACTGCACGCAGCCTGACTATCGACAAAAAAATGCGCCTGCTTGAACAGACCCGCCCGGCATTCGGCGGCAATATCATGGCAACCATTCTCACCGAAACACGACGGCCGCAGATGGCATCTGTCCGGCCCCATGTTATGCCCAAGCCCGAATATCAAGGCGGGCGCAAAGGTCATGCTCATTGAAGAGCCCTTCACCATGAAGGAAGAGGATATTCCGACCAAGGTGATTGAAATCATCAAAGCCTCTCACGAAGGCTCGGTCAATATCACCGGCGCCAAAATTCTTGTTGTCCGGCGGCCGCGGCATGCTCAGTCAGGAAAACTTTAAAATGCTTGAGGAGCTTTGCTGAAATGATCGGCGGTGTTGTTGCCGGTTCGCGCTGCGCCGTTGATGAAGGATGGATCAAGCATGACCGCTCAGGTCGGGCAGACCGGCAAAACCGTGCATCCCAAGCTCTATATCGCCTGCGGCATCTCCGGCGCCATTCAGCATCTGGTCGGCATGCAGGATTCCGAATTCATCATCGCCATCAACAAGGACAAGACAGCCCCGATTTTTGATGTGGCCCATCTTGGCATTGTCGGCGATGTGATGGAGATTATACCTGTCGCTGATTGAAAAATTCAAACAGACCAAGCGCGAAGACCGAATGAATAACGTGCGATTAACCTCTTAGTCATGAAAGGAGTTGCCCTTGAGCCCTTTAGAAAATATAATTTTTACCATCCTGTGTGTTGGGCGCTTTTGCTTTTTCCTTAAGAACATTTTCCGGCTCCTGGCAATGATTTGCCTGGGCCGCGCTGAAAACAGATTTGACAATCTGTCGTCGCGCTTCACCGGCATGCTGACTCGTATGGTTTCGGCCAGCTGCGCGTTGTCAGCGAAAAATTCGGTTTCAACCATTTCCTGCTCTTCTGGGGTTTCATGCCCTTGTGCTGGTGAACTTCGAGTTTTTGCTCAAAGGCGTATTCCCGAATTTCAGCCTTGGATTTCATGGGCGTACTCTACGTGCTGTTGAAGTTCGCCTGCCGACATTATGTGGCTGGTCGTGCTGGGATGCGTTGTTGCTGGCGTATGCCCGCCGGCTGTTTGTTCAGCCCTTTTATATCGATCAGACATATGATGCCTATCTGATCCTGTCGCTTGGTCGGCACATTGATGATTGCCTATTTCGGCCAGCACGCATGCTGAAGCACGCAGTTGAAGTTTTAACCAATCCTGCAGTTGCATGGTGGAAAGCACCGTCACATCTGCCGTAGCAGCATTTTTCAGCGGTATGGACAAGGAAGCCCTGGAGTCGCTGGGCACGGGTTTTCTGGTGGGTACATGCGCTTGTGCTGCTGTTCTTCCTGAATTACCTGCCCTACAGCAAGCACCTGCACGTTCTGACATCGATGCCGAACTGCTTTTTCCGCAGCAAGGGCCTGGTTACCACGGTGCCGCGGCTTACCTTTAAAAAGGGATAAGGTTCGGTATTTCCAAAATTGTGCAGTTCCGCTGGAAGGATCTGCTGGATTTTATGGCCTGCACCGAGTGCGGCCGCTGCCA
Organism: uncultured delta proteobacterium; assembly: GCA_963723235.1. GTDB lineage: Bacteria > Desulfobacterota > WTBG01 > CAIYCZ01 > CAIRTM01 > CAIRTM01. The sequence continues at coordinate 349,207 of CAVRPV010000010.1, read as the reverse complement.
GGAAATGTGCCCTGCCGAGCAATACCGAGAAAACGCTGAATCCTAAAAAAATCGTCCATCAGGGTAAGGTGAATCTTTTTACCAACGGCAAGTCCGTTTTGGCACACCGTCCTGCCGATATGCTGGCCCCGGCTCCACGGGATGCCACAATGAAGGTGCCCCTGATTAACGGCACTGATCAGAGCGTGGCAACAAAGGCTATATGGGACTGCACAACCTGCGGCGCCTGTATGCAGGTGTGCCCGGTTTTTATCGAGCATGCTCCTAAGATCGTGCAGATGCGCCAGCATCTGGTCATGGAAAAATCAGAGTTCCCCGAAGAGCTGATTACGTTCTTTGAAAACTCAGAGCAGCGCTCCAATCCGTGGGGCATTGCGCCGTCTGACCGCGCCAAGTGGGCCACTGATCTGAATGTGCCCCTGCTTACCGAGGGTGTACAGGCAGAATATCTGTTCTATGTCGGCTGTGCCGGTGCATTTGATTCCCGGGCACGCCAGGTAACCGTTGCCCTGACCAAAATTCTCAATGCAGCAGGTGTTTCCTGGGGTATTCTCGGCAATGAGGAAAAATGCTGCGGTGATTCGGTGCGGCGTCTGGGCAATGAATTCGTATTTGATAAAATGGCGCAGGCGAATATTGATCAGTTAAAGAAACATGGTATCAAGAAAATCATTACCTACTGTCCGCATTGCTTCACAACCCTGAAAAATGATTATAAACAGTTCGGGGCTGATTTTGAAGTCATTCATCACACTGAGCTTATCAATACACCTGATTGCGACCGGCAAGATCAATCCCACAGCACGACACGTGCAGGACGCGTTGTTATTCATGATTCCTGCTATCTGGGACGCTACAATGATATCTATGATCAGCCGCGTGCAATTATTAAGGCCTGCAGCAATGGGCGTGCACCGGCAGAGATGGAGCGCTGCGGCGAGAAGAGCTTTTGCTGCGGCGCCGGCGGCGGCCGCATGTGGATGGAGGAACTGGACGGCAAGCGCATTTATATTGAGCGCACCCAGGAGGCCCTCAAGGCCGCTCCGGATACAATCGCTGTTGCATGCCCCTATTGCATGACCATGTATGAGGACGGCGTTAAGGACGAAAAGGCTTCCGGTCGTGTCCAGGTTAAGGATATTGCTGAAATAGTAGCAGCGTCAATAAGCTGAGTTCGATTACCTTTTTAAATTTTCAAAAAAGCAGCTGTGTATGTCCGCAGCTGCTTTTTTTTTATAAATGATTTGCTTTTGATAGCAGTGGAAATTATACTTAAAAAGATTTAGCCATTAACACACCTGAAGCACAATGGGTTCATGCCTGCACAGGAACCCTTGTACCGTTTAATAATATTTCATTAGAGCACGGATATGGACGTTGATATACTTCTCGTTAATCCTCCATTAACGCTATTGGAACGCTATGGTGCGTTTGCATCTGTTGGCAGCCAAACTCCACCCCTGGGCCTCTGTTACCTTGCTGCAATGGTCAGGAAGTCTGGCTACAGCGTTAGTATTCTCGATGCGCCTGCATTGGACATGGATCTGCGCAAAACAGTTCATACAATTGAAAATATCAAGGCAGGCCTCATAGGTATTTCCGCTACCACTGTTTCAATCATTCGTGCATCAGAACTTGCACAGGGTATTCGTGCCAGCGGTGTACATGCCCCGATCTTGATTGGAGGGCCGCATGTTTCCGCTTTGCCCGAGCAAACGTTGCGTGAATTCCCTGAATTTGATCTGGGTGTTCTTAACGAGGGCGAATACACTTTGATTGAGATTATCGAAGCCTATAAAAGCGGCAGTCAGTATCATGATATTTCCGGCATCGTTTTCCGTGACAGAGGTGAAATCGTCAAGACCCCGCCGCGAGCTTTAATCCCCGATCTGGATGCTTTGCCGTTTCCGGCCTGGGACCTGATTCCCGATTTAGCAACGTATTACAAACCCGCACCACACAGCTATTATCAACTGCCTTCGACATCGATCATGACATCCCGCGGCTGTAACGGGCAATGCACATTCTGCGCGCGCCCCTTTATGGGTGAGAAATATCGCAGTAACAGCCCTGAATACACCATGAGTATGGTTGATCATCTTGTCAGGCAGTACGGCATCAAAGACATCATGTTTTATGATGACAATTTTTTGCTTGATCGTGGGCGTGTTTTGCAGATTTGTGATGATATGCTCAGTCGCGATTACCGCATATCGTGGTCATGCCTTGCGCGGACTGATCTCACCCCGAAGGATTTTTATGAGACGATACACAGGGCCGGGTGCTGGGAGATTGCCTATGGTATTGAAAGCGGTGATCAGGAAATCCTGAATAACATGAAAAAACAGGTTAAGATTGAGCGGGTGGTGCAGATGATCAGGCAGGCCAATCAGGCCGGCATTACAACACGGGGATATTTTATGATCGGCTGCCCGGGCGAGACGTCTGCCAGCATTGAGAAAACGATTGATTTTATGCGCGACAGCGGACTTATGGAATTTCATGTAACATTTTGCACCCCCATGCCCGGAGCTGAGCTTTTTGATACCTGGCATAAATGGGGGCATTTTGATTGTGACTGGCGCAAACTTGGGTTCTGGGACCCGGTTTTTATACCTAATGGCATGACCCGTGAAGAGCTTATTGCAGGGCATCGTCGCATGTTTAGAAAATTTTATCTGCGCCCGGCTGTGCTTGCCCGCTATATTGTAAAGGTTATGCGCAAGCCCGGTATTATGCTTAATATCCTTCGCGCAGGATGGGATGTTATAAAATACAGTATGTCAGGATATTTTTCATTTAAGGTAAAAAACATACGCAACGGTTGAGAACAGACAGTACTATTTGTTTCAGCTTAGCGTAGCTGTGTGCAAGGATTACTGCTATTCTTACAGAGATGACGGACAATGGCGAGCCGCCTGTATGGATGTGCGTTACGCAAGGAAGAGAGAGGGGGGAAGTTGAAGAGTGGCGGTGCAGGGACTTGAACCCCGGACACTGCGGATATGAGCCGCATGCTCTAACCACCTGAGCTACACCGCCATCAAGTAAACTTTTTCATTATACCTTTATAAGCATAAAATTCAAGTAGATAATTGCACTAATTGCAACAAATGCGGGTGTTTTATTGCTTGATAACGTAAAGGGGAGCCTGAAGTAAAAGAAATATAATGCTTGAGAGTGCTAATTTTTTTTGTCAAAAAGGGGGTTGAAATGAGCATGGATAGACAAACACGACCATTGGCACGAAGCGATATAACCGTGCAGGTGATAGGCGACGAGGTAATGCTCTATGATAGTGACAATGAAAAAATACATGTCCTTAATCATAGCGCATATGCAATCTGGCAGCTGTGCAATGGTGAGAATTCACTGGTGGATATGTGTGAATATTTAACTGTTCAGTATGCGGATCCAAGCCTTGATCTTATTGATGATATACAGGCGACAATTGATGGATTCATTCAAAAGGGTCTCCTGATATAAACCTATTATATAATTTTGAACAATAGATTGATTCTGATTTAAGTTATTTATTGAAAAGTCGATAATATAGTTAAAGGTGATGCAGAACGAGAGCTGACCAAAGAAGCATAGTCATAAACATATTTGTTTGCCTAGAATCAGGGTTATTTATACGGGCTACTTGACAATAGTTCTTTAATGCATTATAAATTAATCAGAAGAAAAAAAGTAAAGTACAAAATTAGTATAGAACTAAAAATAATTTTGAGGGCCGAACAAATGAAGTACGAAAAACCGACAATAATAACCTACAGTGAAGATGAATTAGCTGGTATGATTGGTCCAGCCCAAACATATATTTCAGAATGGGAAGAAGAGCTGGGCTAATACACCAGATAAAGAAAAAGGTTTAAATCTACAGGGTTATACAGCTGAGTGTATAACCCTTTTTTTTTACAGGCCCATGACATCAAGAGCGAGCAAACAGTTTGTACAGTCAGTCATGAACGGATGTTCGTATACATGCTCGTTTTTATTTTTTGGTAGACATATCAGGCTGTATGCAGATTCTTCCGAAATAATTGAAAGGTTTGCAAAAGTTTATGTGCGTTTTATAGACTTGAATCCGGGTGAGAGCGATATTAGCTTTTGTATTGTGCGAAGTTTAGCCCATTCCCGAGCACCCGGTCTTATTGTAGAACATTTTTTGTATGAGCTCCCGGATACTGATCGCTATATAGAACACGCTGAACTTATCGTGTTTCGCCATCTGCTTGAGCAGTTGGATGATTATATTGTCCTGCATGCCGGCGTAGTTAGCCATGAGGGCAGGGCGATTGTTGTGTATGGCCAGTCCGGGTTCGGCAAGACTACGCTTACGCTGGAGTTGCTCAGAAGGGGCTATGGTTTTATGTCGGATGAATTTTGCCCGATCAGGCTATCTGATTTTTTGATAGAGCCGTTTGAGCGCCTTGTCGGGCTTAAGCGATCAAGTCCTTTTTACAGCCTGGCTGGTCACTCAACAAAGAGTTTTTTTAGCCTCCGATGGAAAGGACTTTATTGATTGTGCTGATATTTTTCCATGCAGGCCGGCTGAGCCTTGCCGGGCCGCTATTTTTATTGAAATTAGCGGTAGTAAAGATTCGCATACATGCCCGCCCGGAGGAGTGGCGCTTGATATAAACATGAGCAGCGATAGTACTACTGTGCCTGATGCGCTCAGACGCTTGCCCGGTGTTACAATCTCCGAGCCGCTCATCAAAGGAAGCTTTGTTGCCTACAGAGTAACAGCCTCAGATAGCACAGCATTTATGAGTAGTTTTAACCAAATCTGGAAGGAAAACTCGCATGATATCTTTAGCGTTTTTCCTTATAAGGGAGAGATAGACACCTATGACCGCACACCGGTTTTGCGTTCTATACCAGCATTTGAAGCACTTACGTCGCTGGTGTCAAATATTGTGAATCGTTCCCCTACCGGTCGTCTTCTCGCTTCACATGAAGGAAAGACGTCCTCGCTGGTAATGCTGCTTGGTAACCTGCTCAAAGATGCAGCATGTTACAGCCTGCAGCCGGGTCAACTTGCAAAGATGGCTGATTTAATAGATAATTTAAAAGAATATACTGATGATGCTTCGCAGAATTAACGTGTTTTGTTTTTCAAGTCTCACTGTTTCAGGTGTTAGCTGAAAGCCGGGATGCCTTATTTGAATATATACGATATGTTGTATGGGCATGCCTAGCATCATGGTTTAACAAGAGAGTTTTTAGTAGCAGGTCAGTTTTTTGAGCTGAGATCAGGCCTTAATGAATACAGGAGCCAATACCATGCCTAAAAAAATATGCCTTTTGAGTCTTTTGTACAGCATTTTTCTATTTCCTGCTGTTTTAATGGCTGCTGAACATGTGCAGGTTGTAGCGGAATCGGCACGCTCGATTTCATTTAAGGTTGATGTACCGGAGCCTGTGTTTGTACTGGCTGGAGATACGCATGGTAGCGCGTGTTCTATTGAAGGATTCAGTCTGTATAACGAGTCCGGCATGCCTGGAGTTGTGCAGCGAGGCGTAATGGTTGCCATTCCACCGGGATCGAGCGTGGATATCAATGTTGCTGTTCATTCCAGTCAGGATTTTAAAAATATAGATCTTGCACCGGTACCGACTTTGAATTCCGACGGCCCAATCAAGCGAGATGACGATAGTTTCTCCTTTGTTAAGGACCTCAATGTCTATCGCAGCAATGAATACTTTCCTGCCCAGTTCGCTGAAGTAGCCAATACCGGCGAACTGCGCGGCATGCATTTCGCCCAGGTACGTATAACACCTGTGCAGTATAACCCTGTGCAGCGCATCGTGCGTGTGGTGCGCAGCATGACCGTAACCCTTACCTTTGATGGTTTTGAAAAGACAGCGGACAGACCCTCAAACCCGCCCGAACGTTTATCCTCTCCGGCCGGAAGTGTGTTTGATGCGATACGAACCCGTTCAATTATTAACCCTGATTCCGGCTTCGTGGATGCTGGACGGGCGCAGGTTTCTGCCCTTGCACAGGCACAGATTTCAGGGGAACTGCAAGACAGCCCGTTTGCGATTAAAATTGTAACCTCTTCCCCCGGAATTCATCGAGTTCGTTATGAGGATATTTCCGGCTTAGGTGTTGATCTAGCCGGATTGACCAACAGTAATTTAAAAATTGAAAACCTTGGTCATGAAATTGCCGTGTATCGAAGTGGGACAGGTCAGTTTAAAAGTGGCGATTATATTCTTTTCTATGCCGAAGACTTTCAGAGTCAATACAGCAGCACAAACGTATACTGGTTGTATCAGGGAACCAGTGCCGGGTTGACAATGCAGACTGCCGTGAGTACACCTGAGAGCGGATTTCCCCAGCCTGCCTCTTTCAATACTGTCGAGCACTTTGAGCAGAACTTGGCCTGGCGCCGTAACCTGCCCGACTATGTTGACGGGGAAGACGATTGGTTCTGGCGGCTGCTGAATGTGTTTGGTGTAAAAACACATACCATAACGTTTACGCTTAAGGATTTTGCAATTGATGCAGGCTCTTTCGATATTGCAATGTATCTTCGCGGTTTAACTGCGTTCAATCATCGCACAAAGGTTTCTCTTAACGGCACCCAGATCGCTGATTTTGACTGGACAGGCGCTGCCATTGATCGCAGGACTTTTAGCGGCATTTCGCCTGCGTTGTTCAACGAGGGAGTAAACACCCTGACGGTTGAAGCCCTGAGCGCCCCGGGAAATGAACCGTCCACGCCGGATCAGTATTACCTGAACCGGGCTGAACTGACGTATGCCAGGCGCTACGTTGCCGATGCTAGCCGGCTTGCTTTCGGTGCCGATACATCCGGCGGTACAACGTTCGAGGTCAGCGGCTTCGGCGACACCGATATCATGGTCTTTGATGTGAGCAGTCCCGCAGCGCCTTTACAGCTGACCGGAACACATGTCAGCACCTCGGACGGCACGGCACGTGTGCGTTTCGAAAGCAGCGTCGGGTCCGCATCACGATTTTATGCAGTCACCACCGGAGCATCGTTAGCGCCGAAAGCGCTGTTCGCTGACAGTCCGTCAAACCTTATGAGCCCGCGCACCGACATTGATTATATCATTATTGCGCATGGGCAGTTTTTGTCAGCTCTTGAGGCGCTCAAAACCATTCGTGAGCAGGCAGGCCTGCGTGTTGAAATAGTTGACGTACAGGACATTTATGATGAATTTTCGTATGGCATCAAGGATGTGACAGCTGTAAAGGATTTTCTGCGATATGCCTATAATAACTGGCATGCTGCCGATCATCCGACCTATGTTGTGCTTGTAGGGGATGCCACCTATGATTACCGTGATAATCTCGGCAGGGCGGCCGATGGCAAGGCTGATCTGGTTCCGACCTATCTTGGCTATCGCGGGAGCCTCGGATCGAGTGTCGGCGCTACCGCTTCCGACAACTGGTTTGTGTGTGTTGACGGGGATGATCCTCTGCCCGACATGGTTATCGGCCGCTTGTGTGTCAAAACCATTCAGGACTTGCAGAATATAATCGATAAAATCGAGACCTATGAAAATACCCTGCCTGATGAGTGGCAGTCCAGAGTGCTTTTTGCTGCTGACAGCGATGACCAGAATATTTTTGAGTATCTGGCAGAGTCCCTGATCAGGATTCTGCCTGCAGCATATACTGATCTGAGCCTGTATCTGCGCCTGTACGGTTCAGATATTGCAACCGCCACTGAAGATCTTATCGATGCGATAAGCAATGGAGCGCTTATCACGAATTACATCGGTCACGGTTCTACAGATACCTGGTCCAAAAGCACTTGGTTGCAGACCCCGAATCAGAATACCGGAATTACTCGCGATGATGTTTCGTTGCTGACCAACACGGACAAGTACACCTTTTTGATGATTCTTAACTGTCTGAGCGGCACATTCTCCGAGGTGACGGATGATTATTGCATGGCAGAGGAATTCATGCGCCAGCAGCAACTCGGTGCAGTTTTTTGTGTTGCGCCAAGCGCTTCCGGCTTGCCCTCGCATCATAGTGTCTTAGGGCAATCAATGTATGAAAACCTTTTCAATGCAAATATAACCGTTGGAGGGGCACTGCTGACAGAATCTAAAATTGAGGCTTATCAGCAGACATCATCCAGGGACATCCTTGAGACATTCAACTTTTTTGGTGATCCTGCCCTTGAGTTGAAGGTGCCTGCCAAACCTCCGGAAGAATTCCTTCCACTGGAACCATCTGATGGCGCGGAGCTTCCTATTGACGTTATTCGGGATTTCAGGTGGAACTCAGGACCATACACGATGTTTAAAATTGAATTTTCAACAACCGAGACATTTGATCCGAGGGCTACTTTTTCCCTGCCCCGTAAGAAAAAGCGGTTCATCCGGGAAGACTCCTATCTTCCAACTAAGGGACAATGGCGCAAGCTGATTAGAAAAAGTGGAATGAGCGGGGTATTGTACTGGCGCGTTGTTGCCTATGATGAAACGGATCGAAGTATTCTTGATTATACCAAGGGTAAGCGTTTAATGTTTTATAAACCCTGATCAGCTGTTGCAGTGGGGTTCCCTGCACCATGCCTGATTTCAGGTTCAATCATAGCCAGGATTGATCCGCAGAGTCTGAGGCACCTGAGCAGGAGCCCTTGCAGCGCAAGCCTAAACCACGACGGTTCTTACCAGCCGCTATGCAAAACCAGAAGGCATTTATAAAAGAGTGTATTGAGTTGTGGCGCTCCGGAGCAAAACCCCGCACAATTACGGCTTCGGGAATAAGCATGCTTCCGTTGATTGTGGAGGGCAGTACCCTTACGTTTATACCTGCAGCCGCTGATCGTGCGATTGTTGTTGGAGATATTGGGCTGTTTGAGCGGGCGGAAACTCTCGTTGCCCACCGTATTGTGGGTCGTTTCCATCATAACGGTTCCTTGTGGCTTCGCGAAAAGGGCGATAATACCTTTTTGCCCGGCAGTTTTCCAGCGGACTCGTTAATCGGTCGCGTTATAAAAATTGAATACAACGGGCACATCCTTGATTTGAACGCACTGCACCCGCGCATTACAGGACGTTTGATCGGTATATACTGGAGTGTCCTGTTTGCCCTTTTTCGATTTGTTGTAGCGTTTAAGCGCATTTTGTTAGGCGCTTCAAAAACACCACGCCTGCGCTTATACGTGCTCAATGCTGTCAGGTTTCTCAGCCGCCTGCCGAATCGCTTCCCCAGGCCATAACAGCATGTAGTTTCCCCTGGTTTTACCCGTAAGTTTTCCTTGCAGTGCTGATCCTTGTTCGTCCTGTAAAGGAGTTAAGCTGTTGTGCGGTCTAAGGATCAATTCCGGGAAAGTTTTCCTGGTGAGTTGTGATGCATGTGGCTGTTTGAGCATTACGGCAGTTGTTGCAATGTGTCAGAGCGGACATACAATATAGATCATCGGAACGGCGACGAAGACGATTACAATATCAAGCAGCAGTCCCATGCGCAAGTAATTACCGAATCTAAAGCTGCGTTGTTGTAGGTACAACACGGGTATCGTTGAGGGAGTCCAGCAGTGCCGATGTTTGTTTTATGGATATGTTCAAGTGAATATGGATTGCAATTATGCGATAGTGTGGTAGCTTTTCAAGAAATAGCATGGTGTCCGGTTTCACTGTTCAGTGCCTGTAAAAGTTTAGCTCATGTCTCACACCTTCAAAACAATTGCGATAACGACACTGGGATGCAAGGTCAATCAGTGCGATTCTGCTGCTATTGCGAATCAGCTGCAGGAAAAAGGCTATTGTCTGGTTCCCTTTACTGAAGAGGCTGACTGCTACGTTATAAACACGTGTGTTGTAACAGCTTCAACCGAAGCACAATCACGCCAGCTGATCAGGCGAGCGTTGCGCCTTTCGGATAAAGCCACGGTAATTGTAACAGGCTGCTATGCCCAGCAAAACGCGGGTGTGCTCCGAGCAATTTCTGTTCGTGTACAGGTTGCCGGTAATGTGGAAAAAAATGATCTGCCGTGCCTTATTGACTCGATGTTGAAAGGGAATGAGGTTGCGTTTTCGGTTGGCGATATTGCCCGTCAGAGCATGTTCACAACGCCTGGAGCCGAAATATTTACTGGCAGAAGCCGTGCTTTTTTGAAAATACAGGACGGCTGCAACAGCCACTGCGCCTACTGTATCGTTCCGTCGGTGCGAGGCCCGAGCCGCAGCCTGCCGCCAGCTGAGGTCATAGAGCGCATGCGCGAGCTGGCCGCAAACGGATACCTTGAAATAGTATTGAGCGGCATTCATCTTGGCGCCTGGGGTATGGACCTCAGGCCCGCGCGATGCTTGAGTGATATGCTCAGGATCAGTGAAGAGGATGTTTGCCCTGCGCAACGTCCGTGTGCGTCTGAGCTCTCTAGAGCCGACCGAGTGGACCGATGAGATTATCGATTGTGTGCTGCGTTCAAAAAAATTGTGTCCGCATGCGCACATCCCCCTGCAGAGCGGCGATGCGGATATACTGCTCGCCATGGGGCGCACCTATTCACCGGAATTTTTTAAAAATCTTGTAGCACGCCTGGCCCGCGAAATTCCCGGTATCAATATCGGCATCGATGTCATTGCTGGGCTGCCGGGTGAAACCGATGCGTGTTTTGACAACACGTTCAAGCTGCTTGAATCACTACCTTTCGGCTATCTGCATGTATTTCCCTACTCTCGCCGACCGGGAACCCGGGCTGCGCTGATGTCGGCACAGGTGCCGGCAGCGGTCATACGTGAGCGCATGCGCATCCTTCGACAGCTTTCCGACAGGAAGAAGCTGGCCTTCTTTGAACGTTTCACCGGTGCTGACATGGAAGTGCTGGTTGAGGGCCGACGCGACCGCGCCACAGGTTTGCTGCGGGGCATTACCGCCAATTATATTCCGGTGCTGTTTGCGGGTGAGAATGCGCTTATGGGAATGCTGCAGCCAGTAAGGCTCGATGGCATTGAAGGCAGCGTCATGCATGGTCGCATTGTGTAAAACTATCCGATCGGATTGGACTGATCAGTCGGATCCGTCGGATGGTTCAAAAGCCAATAAAATCCGGCTGTCTCAGCGAGTGCGAAAGCGGTACTCGCGCCAGTGTATGTTGAGCTTGCGCATTTTTGCCCGAAGGGTGCTGGGGTGAATGCCAAGGCGCACGGCAGCGCCGTGCGGGCCGTCAATGCGGCCGTGCAGCGCGGCGAGTGTGGCAGTGATATGCTCGCGCTGTACATCATCAATTGTTTTGTCTCCCGGTGAATTGACTGCCTCGAGCAGGCGTGCTGTTTGTTTCGCGTGCTGCCGTACCGGTGTGCTGCGAATCCATAATGCCCAAAGCTGATGCGATTTTAAGGCACGTTCCGCCTCCTAGAATAGCAGCCCGGTCGATGACCGATGCCAGCTCGCGGACATTGCCGGGCCATTGATACGAACACAGCAGGCGTATATCTTCAGCACCGGGCATGACCGGCTTGAGCCCGAACTGCTGTGCGGCAAGCTGCGCAAAATGGCGGGCAAGCGCGGGGATATCTTCGGGTCGTTCGCGCAATGACGGCAGCCTGATGGGAAACACGGCCAGCCGGTACCATAAATCCTCACGAAAGGCCTTTCTGGTAACATCCTGGGCCAGCTCGCGGTGCGTGGCAGCCACGATGCGCACATTCACGTGAATTGGCTTCTGGCCGCCGACCCGCTCAAGCCATCCGTCCTGCAGAATGCGCAAAAGCCGCACCTGTGCTTCCAGCGGAAGCTCGCCGACTTCATCCAGAAAAAGCGTGCCGCCGTCGGCCCGCTCAAACCAGCCTTTTCTTGTTTCCGTGGCACCGGTAAAGGCCCCTTTTTCATGGCCGAACAGCTGGGAATCTATCAGGCCGGAAGGTATTGCGCCGCAGTTGACCCTTATAAAAGCTCCCCTTGAGCGGTTTGAGCGCACATGGATCGCACGCGCGATAATCTCCTTGCCGGATCCGGTATCACCCAGAATAAGCACGGGAACATCCAATGGCGCAACCATGTGCACCCGCTCAAATACCAGGCGCAGCCCGGATTCAGCCCCGATTATTGTATCGCCCGGTTCGCGCCGATTGAGTCGCTCCATGAGCGAGCGCTTGTCAGCCTCGGCAGCCTCGCGCAGGGCTTCGAGTTCATGCAGGCGACTGTCATTTTCCATGGCTACGGTGAAGGGTTCGCGCAGGAGCTTGCACAGAATGAGATGGCGTTGTTGAAATTTTATTCCGGGCCCGGCAATCATTACCAGCACGGCCTGCCTGGCCTCAGGATCGCCTATTGGCGCCAGCATGCAATCAAGTCCGGCTTGAGCCTCCGCAACAGGCTGCAGGGCCCGTGGCAGGGCAGCAGGGGCAGTAAACAGCTCGGACTCTCCAGAGCGCCACCAATCCAGCAAATCCTTAAGCTGAGACGGCGCACACATCGTCCTGCCGGATGATGGCATAGCGTGAGCATCAACAAAGCCCTGAGCCATTGTCTCGACGCAGGAGTTTGCGCTGTCAATGCGGCGTATCAGTATCTGTCCGAGAGGGAACTCCTCCTGCAGTATCGGCGCAACGGTTGTGAGCATTTCGTCCAGCAGGATGTGTTTGCAGGCCTGCTGCCATATTTTCAGCAGAATTGGTTGAAATTTTTCCATGGTAGCTCCTGTTATATTTAACGGAATAGCTATCATATATTAATGTATATTGCAATATTATTTGATGGATAATTTCAGTATGCCGGCACCATGTTCGTGCATAGTATTGATTGTTTATAGCTAATATACTGAAAATACTTTTTATTTAATTAATTATTAATCTGTCTATGAGCACTGATTCTATATGGCACTGTTAATGCAATATAGTATTTAAAACCAGAGCAGATAATCGGCTCTTCACTTACACGTCTTTAAGGGATTGAGTATCAACGGTCAGCACAATCAATACAGACAGGAAGGACACAAAATGAAAAAAAAAATTATCGGGTTAATTCTAATCGGAATGCTCACGGGCTTTGGCGGCATAGCGTTTGCCGAAACAATTGAACTGCTCAATGTTTCCTATGACCCGACCCGGGAGCTGTATAGGGAATTTAATGATGAATTTGTAAAATACTGGAAAGAAAAAACCGGGCAGACGGTCGTTGTGCGCCAGTCGCACGGCGGTTCAGGCAAGCAGGCGCGCTCCGTTATCGACGGGCTGCAGGCTGATGTCGTCACGCTGGCTTTGGCCGGTGATATAGACGCCATCGCCGAGCGGGGTCTGCTGCCCACTGACTGGCAGAAGCGACTGCCGCTCAACAGCTCGCCCTACACCTCTACCCTGGCTTTGCTTGTGCGGAAGGGCAACCCGAAGAACATCAAATCATGGGATGATTTGACCCGTGAGGGCGTGCAGGTCATCACCCCGAATCCGAAAACATCCGGAGTGGCTCGCTGGAATTATCTTGCCATATGGGGCTATGTTTTGCGCCGCGAGCTTGGAACAAACTTTGTTGCGAAGCTGAAAAACCCGAAGGATCCGTCGGTGATTGCCGCCCAGAACAAGGCGCGCGAGTTCATAACCAAGGTTTTTAAAAACGTGCCGGTGCTTGACAGCGGCGCCCGTGACGCAACCAACACTTTTGTTCAGCGCCGCATCGGCGATGTCTTGATCAACTGGGAAAATGAAATCCTGCTGAGCCGCAATGAACTCGACACAGCCGGCGTAGAGGTTGTCATTCCTGAAATCAGCATCCTTGCCGAGCCGACCGTTGCCATCATTGATAAAAATGTTGATCGTAAAGGCACCCGGGCTCTTGCTCAGGCGTATCTTGAGTTTCTGTATTCACCGGTAGGTCAGGATATTGCCGGCAAAAACTATTATCGCCCGACATCGAAAGAGGCAGCTGAAAAGTACAGCAATCAATTTCCTAAAATAGAGCTCTTTACCATCGGCGATGTTTTCGGCGGCTGGACAGAGGCCACCCGAATGCATTTTGCTGACGGGGCCGAGTTTGACCGCATCTACATTCCGAAATAATGACGGGACCCGGGAACGCAGAGCTTACCCCAAAAAACCTGCTTGTCAAAATCGGGCAGGAACACACATGATAACTTTCCCGTATGTTTACCCTCAATCCTGGGTAAACATACGGGAAAGTTTTTTAACAGAGGTGAAAAAGAATTTAGCGGACTCTATCCGCCTGCACTCGCGGCACCAGAGCCTTGACAGGAACTCTTCGGATATGGTTTAGTACAGCACAGGGTTACTCAGACAGTTTCTGCATGGAACCGTTGATCTTTTAAACATATATCTGCTGGATCCCTGCTTTGAATTAATATACCAAAAAACCTTTAAATTAAAGGTTTCTTCTATGTCAAAGGGACGTAAGCTGAAAAGAGTGTTGCCCGGCTTTGGTGTGACCATGGGCTGCACCCTGACCTATCTCAGCCTGATGGTGCTCATACCGCTTGCAGGCCTTTTTATCATGAGCGCCCGGATGTCCTGGGCCGATTTTCTGCACAAGGCCGTGCTTGATCCGCGCGTGCTTGCCGCCTACCGGCTGAGTTTCGGAACCGCTTTTATTGCCGCTTGATCAATGCGGTGTTCGGGTTTATCGTGGCCTGGGTCCTGGTCCGCTATCAGTTTTGGGGTAAACGCATCGTTGATGCGCTGGTGGATCTGCCGTTCGCATTGCCGACCGCAGTTTCAGGCATTGCCCTGACCACGCTGTATGCTTCTACCGGCTGGATCGGCAAACTGCTGGCTCCCATGGGCATTTCGGTTGCCTACACGGCCAGTGGCATTGTTGTCGCCCTGATCCTGATCGGGCTGCCCTTTACGGTTCGAACTGTGCAGCCTGCGTTGGAAGACATGGACATTGAGCTGGAAGAGGCCGCCACCAGCCTTGGCGCAGGGCGCCTGCAGGTGCTGTTGCGCGTTATTCTGCCCGCAATACTTCCTTCAATTCTATCGGGCTTTACCCTGGCCTTTGCCCGGGGTATCGGTGAGTTCGGATCAGTCTATTTTATCGCCGGCAACATGCCGATGAAAACCGAGATCGCGCCGCTTTTGATCATCATCAAGCTTGAGCAGTATGATTCCCTGGGTGCGGCAGCGATCGGTGTCGTGATGCTGGTTGTTTCTTTTTTCATGATTTTTATTATCAATGTGCTCCAGTTCTTGAGCAGGCGCTATCAGTAGGAGGGCAGATCATGGCAGGTGGAGTACAATCCCGTTTGCACGGCGCACAACGCAGTGTGCGGGTTGCGGGTACCGAGTCGCCCCTGGTGCGCCGCATACTGATCGCGACAGCGCTTGTGTTTCTGCTGCTCGTGCTGGTCATGCCGCTTGTGTTGATATTTTTAACCGCGTTCAGCCGCGGCATCGGCGTGTACCTGAGCGCGTTCACCGACCCGGATGCCTTGAGCGCAATCCGGTTGACGCTGCTGACGGCTGCGATTGCCGTGCCGCTGAACACAGTATTCGGCGTGTGTGCGGCCTGGGCGATTACCAAGTTTGAGTTTCGCGGAAAAAATATTCTGATAACCCTGATTGACCTGCCGTTCGCGGTGTCGCCCGTCATAGCCGGCTTGATATTCGTTATCCTCTTCGGTTCCTGGGGATTTTTCGGTGAATGGCTCATTGATAACAATATTCAAATCATTTTCGCCAAGCCCGGTATCATTATCGCAACCGTATTCATCACGTTTCCCTTTGTGGCGCGCGAGTTGATTCCTCTCATGCAGGCTCAGGGCAGCGAGGAGGAGCAATCCGCCATCGTGCTCGGTGCCGGCGCGTGGCAGACATTCCGTCGCGTAACCCTGCCCAATATCAAGTGGGGGCTGCTCTACGGCGTTATTCTTTGCAATGCACGTGCCATGGGTGAGTTTGGCGCTGTGTCGGTCGTATCGGGCCACATCCGCGGCCTGACCTGCACTATGCCCCTGCATCTTGAGATTCTGTACAATGAATATAATTTTGCAGCCGCCTTTGCCATCGCTTCGCTGCTTACATTTCTGGCCCTGATAACGCTGGTGCTGAAAAGCCTGATTGAATGGCGCTCGGCCCGGCAGCTGGCGTTTGAAAACCCTGAATCTTGATCACCCGATAGGAGCCCATACGCATGGCCATTGAAGCGCGCAACATAAGCAAAAATTTCGGCACCTTTCAGGCGCTTAAAAACGTCAATGTCATAGTGCCAAGCGGAGAACTGATCGCTCTTCTGGGTCCGTCCGGCTCGGGCAAGACAACCCTGCTGCGCATCATTGCCGGGCTGGAACAGGCTGACAGCGGCTCTGTGTATTTTGACGGCGAGGATGCAACTGATGCATCTGTACGCGAACGCAGGGTCGGCTTCGTGTTCCAGCACTACGCGCTGTTCAGACATATGAGCGTGTTTGAAAACGTAGCCTTCGGCCTGCGCGTAAAAAAAGAAGCGAGCGGCCTTCAAACTCTGAAATCCGGGACCGGGTCATGGATCTTCTAAAACTCGTGCAGCTGGATGCCTTTGCCTCGCGCCTTCCCAACCAGCTTTCAGGCGGGCAGCGCCAGCGCGTAGCGCTTGCACGCGCTCTGGCTGTGGAGCCCCAGGTGCTGCTGCTGGATGAGCCTTTCGGTGCGCTGGATGCCAAGGTGCGCAAGGAACTACGGCGCTGGCTGCGCAGGCTGCACGATGAAATTCATGTAACCAGCGTGTTTGTTACCCACGATGTTGAAGAGGCGCTCGAGGTGGCCAATGAAATCGTGGTGATGAACGAGGGCAGGGTAGAGCAGTCCGGGCCTCCGGATCATGTGTACGAGCATCCGGTCAACTCGTTCGTGTACCAGTTCCTGGGCAATGTCAACCTGTTTCACACCCGCGTTCGCGACGGACGCGTGCGTCTGGGCGATACCGTGCTTGAGTGCAAAGGCAGCCAGGGTGAAGCTGTTGTGTATGCCCGGCCGCACGATATCGACATTCTGCGTGAGGCCGATGGACCCGATCTGCTTGCAGCCGGCATTCTGCGTATTCATGCAATCGGTCCGATTGTCAGGATCGAGCTGCAGAAAGATGATGATCAGCAGATTGTCGAGGCGGAACTGACCCGCGAGCAGTATGCTACCCAGCGCCTGATTGTGGGTGAAAATGTCTACATCAGGCCCCGTCAGGCAAAAGTGTATCCGCAGTAATAAGCCAATACGTACCCGGCATGCAATACTTGATGTGTTTTCCCGGGCAGACTACACAATACTTTCAAAGACAGGATGTTCACACGGCTTTTCTTTTGTAACATGTCGGCCTGATCCAGCATCCTCCTCCCGGCAGACGGTTATTGTCAGCCCCTTCATGGAATCGGGCTTTTAGATTCAGCTGCAGCGTGGACTTGCATCAAGTCTATAATCGATTAAAAATACTTATATTTTGTGACCACAAAAAAAATGAATGCCGCTAAAAATAGCGCCATTCTCGATCCTTATACACATCATCTCTGTACGGTTTGTCTTTATGTTCAAAGACTCCCGTTGGTTTTTTTTGCAATTTTTTTATTTTGACCTTGAAACAGACTGTGCAATGTTGAATATATATGATACACGGTATGCATCACGTGGACGTATAAAACATGACAAACAGAGCATTGACACAAAAGCTTAATCTTGAAAGCACCGGGCCCTGTGTGCAGCCTCAAGTTCCTTGTGCAATGGTTGTATTCGGCGGCTCCGGTGATCTGGCAGCCCGCAAACTTGTGCCGGCTCTTTACCGTCTCCATACGCACAACTATCTACCCTCGCGATTTGCACTGGTTGGCTGCGGACGAACCGCGTTTACGGATGAGTCGTATCGTGAGCATTTGCACAGCCATATCGAAATTGTCGAGGGTTTTACACAAGATGATTGGGGCACGTTTTCAAAAAATATACATTATCAGCAGCTTGATTATGGAAATATCGCCGACGGGTTGAAGCTTGACATAAAACTTAAGCAGATTGACGCTGCCCATGGAACAGCTGGAAACCGCCTGTTTTACATGGCCGTGCCGCCCGTATCCTATGAGTCTATCATTTCGCTCATCCATCATGGTCAGCTCAAGGCAGATTGCCCGCAGAACGAATGCTGGTCAAGGATTGTGGTTGAAAAACCTTTCGGTCGTGATATTGCATCCGCCATGAAGCTTGACACCACACTTAAACAGACCTTTACAGAAGAGCAGATTTATCGCATTGATCATTACCTTGCAAAGGAGACAACCCAGAATATTCTTGTATTTCGCTTTGCTAATCCCCTTTTTGAACCGGTTTGGAATCGGCAATATATTTCTCATGTTGATATTACCGCGACAGAAGAGCTGGGCATTGAAAACCGGGCAGGCTATTATGAGCAGGCCGGGGTGATACGGGATATGTTTCAAAATCATATGATGCAGTTGCTGGCCCTGATCGCCATGGAAGCACCGGCACAATTTACACCGGAAATGGTGGGCAATGAAAAGACAAAGTTGTTTCGGTCCTTGCGGCCTTTTGACCCCCGCACTATCGCCCATGAGCTTGTTATCGGGCAATACAGCCGGGGCAGCATACATAATCAGCCAGTGTGTGGCTATCGTGAAGAAAAAGGCGTTGATCCTGACTCAATTACGCCGACCTATGCAATGCTGAAATTGTTTATCGATAACTGGCGCTGGCAGTCGGTTCCTTTTTACCTTGTTTCCGGCAAGCGCCTTGACCGCAAGGAAACAAGCATTGTCGTACACTTCAAGGATGTGCCGCACAGCATCTTCAAGGATAGTATGCGTGTAAATGCGCCGAACAGGCTTACCTTCGCCATCCAGCCCTCGGAGACAATTACACTTTCTTTTCAGGCCAAAGCCCCCGGGACTTCGATGAGTCTGCGTTCTATGAATATGCGGTTTTCCTACGAAAGCGGGGATGAGCGCACTGTGGATGCGTATGAAAAGGTTCTTGTAGACTGCCTGAACGGTGACAAAATGCTTTTCCTGAGAGAGGATTCGGAATACCTGAGCTGGCAGTTCCTGACACCGATTATTGAAGATTGTACTCAGTGTGTTAACCAGCGTGATATGCTGCAGTTCTATCCGGCGGGCAGCAGCGGCCCACATCCTGCTGGCTGGGGCTGGACGGGCAAGACTGGAAGTTTCGCGGGCTAAATCTGGTACTATGTCCTGAACCGGCGATTCAGGCGCGGTATTTTTGATGTAACAGCACTGCAGTTTTTACATTATAATTGCTTGACTATGCATAAGGGCTTTACTATACTTTGCTCAAAGATAGCGAAAAAATGGTAGTATCAACCTATTATTGACCCATTACGAAGGGGGCGAACATGCAGAAGAAAAATATCTTTATGATCGTTGTCGGCATTATTATGTGTAGTGTGCTTTCAGCCTCAGTCTATGCCGAAGAATCTCAGGAGAAAATACAGCAAACGTTTGACATTAAGGCGCATCAACTGATCCGCCTTAATTATCTCGCAGGGATTTCACCCGCTGAAGTGAGCGTTAAAGCCGGGACAACAGTAATCTGGATGAATGACGCACGTGCTATGGTACAGTTACAGTTTGAGGGTAAGCAGGTTACCATGGCCTGTAAAAGCCCTGTTAATTTTATAATTGATGAGCAGGGGTCTTTTATTTCAAATTTAATCCCCCAGGGTTCGGTTGCAAGCTTGTGCTTTGTTGAAAAGGGCACATATAATTATGTGTTTCGGAAGGCCCCGGAAGGTGCCACCTATCAGCCGCGTGGTGCCATTAAGGAATTTAAAGGGAGTTATTACTGTAGAGTAACATTAATTTAACAGCAAAAAAAAGACGGCTCGTTTCAGCCGTCTTTTTTTTGCTGTCTGTCCACAGTGCACAGTTCAATGCCTGCCTATGGCAGTTATGAGGCATATGCGCTATTGCATTGCATGGCGTTCAATGAGGGGCGGGTGGTTGCCATAAAAACTCCGTAATATCTGCAGGGGCGGATTCGATTTAATCTGTTTCCTTAAAACTGTTCTTCGATGCTCCGCAGATGGGGCATTTTTCCGGCGGATTAGGGCCTTTATGAATATAACCGCAAATAGTGCATTTCCATTTTTTCATGGCTTTTCTCCTCTCATGTTCTCTTTGTTTGTTCGTTGATGCAGATTGCCGTTGTTCATGATGACCAGCATGTGGTTCATTTAGTAAGTATACGATGTACCATGTCTTCTGCCAGCGCTTTGGCGGATGCTTCTTCAGATGCATCGGGGAAGAATTGAGCCTTGAGACCGGGGCCGATAACGTCAAAGCCGATTTCCTTCAGGGCCTCAGTGATTAAATCAGGTGGCTTCGCCGCTCCAGCCGTAGGACCCGAATGCTGCTGCGAGCTTTTTGCCGGGTTTCAGGCCGCGCATGTAACAGAGCAAATCGGCTACGGTCGGAAACAGGTTGCGGTGTATTGTCGGAGAACCGAGAAACAGGCCTGCTGCTTCGAGCAATGCCGCCATGATATCGCTTCGGTGGTTTTCATGCAGGCTTAACAGCGCAACTTCAATACCGTGGCTGGAAACCGTTTCCGCGATAACACCGGCCATTTTTTCCGTGCTCTTCCACATGGTGTCATACACGACCACAATTTTTTTCCTTGTCTGTGCGCTGCTCCAGCGCTGATAGGCCTCCATAATCTCCGGGATGTATTTTCTCCAGATGATGCCGTGGCTCGGGGCTATCATGTCGATCTGCAGGTTCATTTCGGCAACTTTTTTTAACGTGCTGCTGATAAGCGGAGACAGGTGGGTGAGCAGGTTTGCATAATACTTGCCGGCTTCAAACATGACGTCATGCATATCCACTTCATCATCAAACCTGCCGGATGTCGCAATGTGCTGGCCGAAGCCGTCCATTGAAAACAGGAGCTCTTCTTCAGGGATGTAGCTGAAGATACTGTCAGGCCAATGGATCATGGGGGTTTCAATGAACTGAATGGTTCGTTTGCCAAGATTGAGGCTGTCTCCGGTTTTTACTGTTTCAAATTCGATGCCCGGATAATATTTTTTAAATCCCTTTTCAGCCATTTTGCCGGTATAGATTTTTGCGTTTTTAAAATCCCGCATAAAAAGCGGTATTGATCCCGAGTGGTCGGGCTCAAGGTGATTGGAAACAAGGTAGTCGATTTTCGATGGATCAATTATCTGTTTGATTCTCGAAAGCATTTCATCATAAAAAGGGGCTTTTACCGTGTCAATCAGCGTAATTTTTTCATCGATAATCAGGTAGCTGTTATACGTTGCACCTCTGCCGGTCACGTATCCGTGAAAGTCCCGCAAGTTCCAGTCAATCGCGCCAACCCAGTAAATTCCTTTTTTCAGCTCAACAGCCATGTTGCAACTCCTTTGAACCTGTTAATTATTTGAGCAGGATTTTTGTTTCTTTTTTTACCATATCGCAAATCGGCAGTTCAAAAGCCTTTTCGCCAAGCAGCAGGTTCGCTAGATCCTGCGGATAGGAGCGGTATCGCAGTACTGTGTTGATTGTAAGATCGCCCTTGGCATCATCAGGGATGAGGAAATAAAACTTTTCAGTTGCAGAACCCTTAGGCGGTATAGTCTTGTTATATTGAAATTTGGCAATTTCCCAGGGTTTATAGGTATCCTTGCCGTCCTTGTCAAGAGCGTGGGCATTGAAAATCCTGGGATCTCCCGTGATGTTTCCTTCTTTATCAAGGTTCCCCGACCTGAAAATTTCCTTGCCTTTTGAATCAAGAATCTGGACGTCAAGCCACATTTGACGCACTTCTGAAAGGCTGGTTGGCAGGTTATGGCCGGCACCGACATTTTTCACCGTAACGGCTATGTTGGCAAGCTCACCTTTTTTGACCTGTGCAGGCGCCTTGATTGTTAATTCGGCTGCACTTTGCAGCCGTTTGCGGGCAATCTGACCGTGCTCTTTGTTCCCGAGCAATTCCGGAACAGTAAAATTGGCGCCGACAAAATCATGCGTAAAGATATTTTCCCTGTCTGGTCCCATGGAGGTCGATTTACCGGGATTCTTCTGTTTTTTGAGAGTCCTGGCTGCTTCGCTGGCCTGGTCGACAGGCATCATGTGGCAATCCTGGCACTGAATATTGTTTTGGGCGTACACGGAATATTTCCATTCATCATAGGTACGTTCAATGTGGAAATTATTTATCGGATGAAAGACCTGGTGGCAGTTCGCACAAAAAAGTGATGAGGTATGCAACTCGGAAAAAGCAGTTTCATGGTAAGGGGATTCACTGTCTGCATGCGGCCCGCGCTTTACTGCTCCCGGTGAAGAAACAAAGGAAGCATTGCCGGGTTCATAGTTTGGTGTATCTGCAAAGGAACTGGCAGTAATGGTATGGCAAAGGTCGCAGTGAACGCCTTCCTTTGCAATATCCGGGGCTTGAAATTCGCCGTCCTTAAATGTCAGCTCATTTGACATGACGCCTACCGCACCGTGACAGCCGCCGCACAGATTGTTCGTGAGCCCTTTTGTTTCCTTTTCACCCATCTTCCATAATGCTTGAAAGATCGGGTCAATAAATGCTGCCCCGTGCATGGAGCCTTTCCACTGTTTGTGTAAATCAGTATGGCATCCTGCGCAGATTTCAGGGGATTCATAGTCAGTGTGCTTGATCGGCTGCCCTGTTGCTGTGCGCACCTGCGAGGGAAAGAACGGAGCTGCCGGGTTTTCTGCATTCGCGCCCGTGACGGTGCATAAAAAACCGGCCATTAGCATAAGGCTGGTGAGAGGCAGGCGTATCTGTGTCGATTCGTGTTTTCATGGTCTGTCTCCTTTGGTGCGATTAGGGGATGTTGTTCTTGATTCACTCAAAAATCGCGATTACCTGCAGGCACGATTGATCTCGGTAGCGGTTGCTATTATTGCGCATGGTTCTTGGGAAAAAATAGCATGTAACCGTGCCCAAAATAAAGCGGAAAATGATAAGCAATCACAAAATAGCACACAGTCTTTGATGGCATGACTGATGGCATTATGCCGGATAAACCATGTATTCAGGCAGCAGCGAAAAACCGGTCAGCATTACGGCCGAGAATATCGTCGCGCTCATCAGGGCTGAGAAATCCGACCATGCGGGCTGCGCTGAGCGAGCGGGCGATATCGCCAAAGGGATAATCGCTGCCGAAAAATATTTTTTCATGGCCGTGTGCGCGGATAATCTTTTGTGCAAGCTCTGGTTTGATAAACTCATAACTCAATGATGATTCCATGTAGACGTTCGGCAGGCCGGCCAGGTGCGTGAGCACATTCTCCCACATGTTCAGCCCGCCCAGATGGGCGGCGATAATGCTGAGATGGGGAAAGTCTTTGGCGATTGAGGCAATCATGTGCGGTTTAGAGCGGTCATTCGGGCCGGGGAGCGGCTCGCCGCCGACGTGAAACATGACCTTCATGCCGGCCAGGGAAATGGCCTCGTACAGGGGATACATGAGCTCAGCGTCATCCGGGAAGAACTGCTGTATGTCAGGCTGGAATTTAATGCCTTGAACGCCGTGATCACGCAGCCGGGAAATTTCATCATTGACGTTTGTCTGGGCGGGATGAAGTGTGCCGAATTTTATGAACCGGTTTTGCTTGAGATTGATCAGCCAGGTGTTGGTCGGTGCAACGTGGGATGGATGGGGCGCAACCATGTGAATGACGGCTCGTGAGATTTCACAGGTATCCATTCTGCACAACAGGTCGTCTGCGGTAGCTGCGCCGAACGTGGGAACATTGAACATCTGCGCAGTTTTGTTTAAAACCGCAGCTGCCTGTTCATCCGGGAAAATGTGTGTGTGAAAATCAATAATCATAAGCGGTTCAGACGGGCGGCGCTGACGGGATTTGGTTGAACTGCGGTGCCTGTGAAAAAAAGTGCGGCGCACAAACACTGTGCGCCGCGGTCAAGTCGATTGAATTTGTATCGTCGTTTAGCGCGTGCGCTACTGGCGGTCGTCAAAGCTGTACTTAACTTCAGCGTACTTGGCTCTGAAAGCATGAACCTCAGCCTTTACCTCCTTGTTGTCCATGACACATTCTTTCATGAGACGGGCAATGTGTTCCATCTCCGCCGGACCCATGCCGAACCTGCGTCATTTCCTGAACGCCGATGCGGATGCCGTCGGGATGGTCATGATTGCTGAGCGGCTCATGCGGCAGCATGTTCATGTTGAGGATGATGTCGTTTATTTCAAGCTCCTTGGAGACCTTTTCTCCGCCGCCGATATTTGCCGACATTGACTGCAACCTGATGGCTCTCCGTATAGCCGAACTCCTTGCCTTCAACAGTAAAGCCCTGCTTGTCAAGTGCGGCGGCCAGCGCCTTTGCATTGGCGATAACATGCTCAGCATAGTGCTCGCCGAATTCCATCATTTCATTGGTGGCAAGCGCCAGCTGGGCAAGTGTGTCCAGGTGATGATTGCTTGATGAGCCCGGGAAAGCGCCGCGATCTATCTTGCGCCATGTCTTCGGCACCATATTGCTGAGGATGACGCCGCGCTGTGAGCCGAAATAGGTCTTGTGCGTGCTGCCGGTAATCAGATAGGCGCCTTCCTGCAGCGGGTCCTGGAATTGTCTCCTGGCAACAAGGCCGAGCACATGGGCGGCATCATAGAGAATGTCTTTTGGTTTTCTCGCATACATCACGCAGCTCTTCTAATCGGCTCGGGAAACAAAAACAGGCTTTTGCCCAGCACGATCAGCTTCGGTTTTGTTGTTTTGATCAGGTATTTGG
This sequence comes from uncultured delta proteobacterium, assembly GCA_963723235.1. Classification (GTDB taxonomy): domain Bacteria; phylum Desulfobacterota; class WTBG01; order CAIYCZ01; family CAIRTM01; genus CAIRTM01. The sequence continues at coordinate 324,528 of CAVRPV010000010.1, read as the reverse complement.
TTTTTTCCACATCCATGTGATAGCCGTCGGGCGTGATGGGGAAATCGATGATGTTTTTGGTGAATTTGCCCAGCGAGCCGATGCGGTGATGGCTGATATGGCCGCCGCCGGGAGTTGAATTCGCCATGACAATATCTTGCGTGGTTGACGAATTTGCTGAAAACCGCCTCATTGGCATTGGTGCCGCTGATCGGGCGAACTTCGGTGTGGTCGCATTGAAACAGGATTTTTAGCTTTGATTTGAGCTTGCTTTCGATTTCATCTATGTAATTTGTGCCGCGATAATATCGCTCGCCGGGATGGCCTTCGGCATAGCGATGGGCAAAATCGGATGCCGGCAAGTTTGCGCACCCGTACGGCTCAGGATGTTTTCACTGGCAATCAGATTGATGGTTTATCGCGCCATTCATCCTGTTTTTGACTGTGTATCAATTGTTTGTGGCTTCAAATTCATGTTCGTACATGATTCGGTATTCCTCTATAGGTATGATAAATAAGTGTGCTGAATATCGGATACACGTTTATCATACAATAAGTATTTATAAATAACATTTTTTTGGTAATGTGAAGTAAAATTTTAAAATATTGTTGCCACAATGAAATGAAATTGAGTATTGTGGCTTAAAGGCTGAATTATATGCGCCTATAAGTCTGTACGCCAACGTCAACATGGTATGCATCCGGTGCTTTCGATAACATTGAAGTAATTCGTTACGACAATGTTCATACGCCGTGAATTGATCACATCGCAGGAAAAGAAAATCAGCCGAGCATGAGCCCCATCAGCATAGCCGGGAACGTTTGAGCCCAAAAGCCGACCGGCAGCTGAAAAAAATTTTTGCCGGTATCGGCAGCCCGGCTGCAACGTCGCTTTCATACCCGATGATTTTCAGCTTGAAGCACTGCGAGAAAATTCAGCGAGACCGATGTGCTGGTCAGCGCGCCTACGGGCAGCGGGAAAACCTGGATTGCGCAGTCAGGCCATGCGCGGGTGCTTGCATGCAAGGCAAGCGCGCCTGGTATGCCTCTCCGCTCAAGGCTCTTTCAAACTCGAAATACCATGAGTTCTGCGCCGAGTTCGGCCAGGATAATGTGGGCGTCCTGACCGGCGACCGCAAGGAAAACACGGATGCCAGCATTATCGTCGGCACCACGGAGATTCTGAGAAATCAGCTCTATGATTCCATGGCCACGTGTCAGGACTTCAAGTCCGACCTGGTCGTGCTTGACGAAGCCCATTATCTTGGCGACCGCGACCGCGGCGTCGTGTGGGAAGAGGTGATGATTTACCTGCCCACGCGGGTACGGCTGCTCATGCTCTCTGCCACCGTCCCAAATGACGCGCGAGATTGCCGCATGGCTCATTGTCGATTCGCACGCATCACTGCACCGTTGTGCATTCCGATCGGCGGCCGGTGCCGATCTATCCGCTGTACCTGCTGCCCGATGGCGAACTGGTTCCGCTCAGCGGCTTGACGGATATCGCCCACAAAATTGAGCTTGTCTTGCAGCAGACCCAAGCCGGACGTTTTCGCCGTCGCAGTCGCAGCTTCCCTATGAGGTATTCTGCGCGAGCTTGACGAGTTTAATCTACTGCCGGCAATTTTTTTCCTTAAATCACGCATTGAGTGCAATAATGCCCTGCTTGCCTGCAGACGCCATTTTGTCAGTCCAGAGCAAAATCCCGCCGTATACAGAGCGGTATTGGATGACATTATCAAACGAATATCCTTTTCTGTCCGCGCACCCGCAGCTGCAGACCATCGAGTATCACGGTGTCGGCGCACATCATGGCGGGCAGCTGCCGCACTGGAAAATTGTTATTGAAAAGCTGATGAATGACGGCTGTCTGGATGCTATTTTTTCAACATCCACCGTGGCAGCCGGCGTCAATTTTCCGGCCCGCACGGTTGTGCTGGCGCAAAGCGACCGTTTTAACGGAACAGCATTCGTCGATCTTTCGGCAACCGATCTGCATCAGGCAACCGGCAGGGCAGGGCGCAGCGGAAAAGATAATATCGGATTTGCCGTTATGGTGCATGGCCCGTTTCAAAACCCACATCTGATTGAAACGTTGATAAATGCCGCCCCTGAGCCGATCAGAAGCCGTATCAGTATTAATTTTTCCATGTGTCTGAACCTGCTGGTCAGTCAAACGCCGGATGGCATACACGCTTTACTTAAGGCCTCGCTTGCCGCCTTTCAAAACACTGCACCCCTGCGGCGAATGGAAGAACGCCACGACAGTGTCATGCAGAAGTTCAGCCGGCACATGACCGGGCTGCTGTGTACTGATGCACAGCAGATACAGGAGCGCTCGGCGCTGCGCTATGAATCTCAACAAAAACTGACCCGTTTGCAAAAAAAACGCAAAAAACTCGACCGTCAGCTGCGATTGTATAACAATGAGATTGATGCGGCTGTTCCCCTGCAGGATATTGATCGTGATATCGGCAGGCAGCAGCAGACCCTGGATCAACTCCCGTGTGCGCGGTGCCCGAATTATGATATATGCGCACTGGGGAAAAAGCATTTTTTTAATCGGCTTGTTGATGAAGCGGCCTGGATCACCCGGGCATTCAATGAGGCCCGTGATGCTCTCTGGATTGAATTCAGGCGCCATTGTGATTTCCTGATCATGAATGGTTTTGCAAACGCAGATGGATCACTTACGAAGGACGGCTACTGGGCAGCCAAATTGCGCCTTGACCAGCCGTTGATCATTGCCGAGCTGATCAGGAAGGGAATGCTTGAGACGCTGGAACCGGAGCTGCTGTGCGCAATAATTGCCGTATTTGTAAATGATAAATACCGCGACATTGAACAGGACGAAAAGGTTCAGTGGGATCAGCAGGAACTCAGGCAGAGTTATTCGCTCATGAAAAACGAGATTGCGGCACTTGTGGAACTTAAGAAACAACACGGTTTCTCTGTGCCGAATCTTCAGTTCTGGCCTGCGGCTGCCTTGTATCTGTGGAGCCTGCAGCGATCATGGGAGGACGTTTTGCAGTTGACCGGAGCGGATGAAGGCGATCTTGCGATGCTGATTTTCAGGACAGCCGACAACCTGCGCCAGATTGTTTCGCTGGAGGCGACCCATCCCGGTCTTGCTGCAAAGGCCGGTTCCTGCATTCGGCTCCTTTTGAGAGAGCCGGTAGTCATTCCGCTGTGAGGATTTATTTTTTTAAACCAGCTGAACAGTTGCGTTTATCAGTCATCAAACAGGGCATCGACGAATTCTTGTGCGTTAAAGGGCCGCAGGTCCTCCACCTTTTCGCCCACGCCGATGTAGCGGATCGGAATATGCAGTGCGTCGGAGATACCGACGATGACTCCACCCTTGGCCGTTCCGTCAAGCTTTGTCAAAGCAATGCCGGTCACTTTCAGGGTGCTGCTGAAAAGCCTGGCCTGAGAGATGGCATTCTGTCCGGTTGTGGCATCAAGTACCAGCAGGGTCTCATGCGGAGCGCCTTCATGCTCACGGGCGATAATACGCTCAATTTTTTTAAGTTCTTCCATGAGCGGGGCTTTTGTGTGCAGGCGTCCGGCTGTGTCGATAATCAGGATATCAACTGAGCGTGCGCGGGCCGATTGCAGTGCATCGAATGCTACGGCAGACGGATCGGCACCGGGGGCATGCTTGATCACCCTGCACCCCGTTCTCTGGCCCCAGATTTCAAGCTGATCAATAGCGCCGGCGCGGAAGGTGTCAGCCGCAGCCAGCATTACCGAGTGCCCCTGCTGTTTGAATATTGCGGCCAGCTTGGCAATGGTCGTTGTCTTGCCGGTGCCGTTGACGCCGATGGTCAGGATAGTGAATGGTTTTTTAACCGGCTTTATTTCAAGGGGCTGTTCGGTTTTTACAAGGATTTCTTTAATCGCGTCACGCAGGCTTGTTTTGATCTTATGGGCATCGCTGAGTTCATTGCGCTTGACCTGCCAGCGGATTTTGCTCATAAGCTGATCAGCTGTGGCAATCCCCAGATCTGAAGTGATCAGGGCCTCTTCGAGCTTATCAAGCACATCTGCGCTGATCTCGCGCCGGCCCATGGTCGCTTCTTCAATTTTGCGGGTAACGGCCAGGTGGGTCTTAGACAGCCCCTGTTTCAGCCGCGCAAAAAAACCGCTGCTTTCCTTGCTTGTTCCAGTCATAGATAGTATCGGGCGGAAGCCGGTGCTGGTTACTGCGCAGGGTTTACATGCCGCGCCATAGTATTAATTCATATTAACGGACACGATTTTTGAAACGCCGCGTTCTTCCATGGTTACACCGTACATAGAATCGGCGGCCTGCATGGAAAGTTTGTTGTGGGTTACGATAATGAATTGTGAGCGCTTGGCCATTGTATGCATATGATCAATAAAGCGTCCGATGTTGGTGTCATCGAGCGGGGCATCAATTTCGTCCATCAGGCAGAACGGGCTCGGCTTTGTCAGGAAAATTGAGAACATTAAGGCTATAACCGTCAGCGCCCGCTCACCGCCGGAGAGAAGGTCAAGGCTCTGGAGTTTTTTACCGGGAGGCTGCGCAAAAATATTGATGCCGGTTTCAAGCAGATCAGTCTCGTCGCTCAATTCCATATAGGCTTTGCCGCCGTTGAAAAGCAGCGGAAACAGACGTGTGAAGTGATCGTTAATCGTGGTAAATGTTTCCAGAAATTTTTCTTTTGTAATGCGGTTGATCTTTGCAATAACCTTTTGAAGCGATTCGATTGCGTTAAGCAGGTCCGTTTCCTGTTCCTGCAGGAACCGGAAGCGCTGATCGAGTTCATCAAAGGCGGTTGCGGCGCCGAGGTTGACGTCACCGATATTTTCCAGCCTTTTTTTAAGTATTTCAAGGCGTTCAGCGGATTGTTGCGCATCATAAGCATCTGCTTCAGGCGGCTCGGGCAGTTCCTGGACAGTGCAACCGTATCGCTCCTGCACGTCGTGCGTGAGATGATCAACATGGATGGTACTGTTTGAGAGTTTAAGCTGCAGTGCATGAATGGCCGGCTCAATGAGTTCGCGTTCGCTGCGAACGGCTTTGAGTGCTTCTTCAGCTGTTGTCACGGCATCGCCAAGGGACTGAACTTCACTGGTCCTGGCTTGCATGCAGGCTTCACGCTCCAGGCTTGTTTCCCTCAGTTGCGCAAGGTTTGTTTTGCCCTGCTCGATCGATTCTGTCAGGGCAGCTTTTTTTTCAGTCAACTGGCGGTGCTCGGTTTCAAGGGTTGTGAGTTTCTCCGATGATGAGCTGCGCTGCACCGAAAGATACTCGAGATTACCCTGCAGGCTTTCAAGTTTCTGCTGCAGCGATGCCAGGTCAATGCGCAGCTCCGTGTTGCGGTTCTCTTTTTCTTCAACACCGGAACGCAGCCCCTTTTCGCTGTGCAGTAACTCATCGAGCACGCGCTGCTTATCCTCGACTGCAAGGCGGATTTGCTGCTGGCGTGCGATCTGCAGCTGGTATTCATTATGCTGCTGCTCAAGCTGAGAAGCTGCCTGCTGCGTTTCAAACGCAAGCAGGTTGCTCTTCTCCTTTTGTTGCAGGAGCTCGCGGTCTGACTGGTCAAGCAGGGATTGCTGCTGTACAAGTTGAATGTCAAGTGCCTGCTTGCTCTGCGAGAGGCCCTCAAAGGATTCGCGTACCGTGTGCAGGTTGTGCTCGGAGTGTTCACGCTCTGCGGCGAGCTGTGTGTATGTGCTTTCAAGTTTTTCAAGAACAAGCGCAAATTCGCGCAGTTCACGGTTGCGTTTAAGTATTCCGGTGCCATTGTCGGTTACGGATCCACCGGTAATAACGCATTGATTGTCAATGATTTCTCCCTGCAGCGTAACAAAGGTAACACCCTGTGTATGGGTGGAACGCAGTTTCAGCGCAGAGGCAAGGTCATCGGCGATATATACGCTGCCGAGCATGGCAGTGACGATTTGACTATATTCAGGTTTGATGGTGAGCACATCCAGCAAGCGTTCAGCTCCCGGCACCTGCGGGACTGGTTCAGCCTGTGCGAGGCCAACAGGGATAAAGGAAACCCGCCCGCTTTTGCAGGATTTAAGTTGTTCGATCGCCTGAAGGGCATTACGGGGTTCATCAACAATGATGGCCTGTAAACGGCGATCAAGTGCTGCTTCAACAGCAAGTTCGTAGCGGGCTGTGGTTTCAATCGTGTCAGCTATCAAACCGCGAATACCGCTGAAACGTGCAGCGGCCCCGTCCTCTTTGCCCATAATTGTTCGAACGCCGTCATTGAAACCTTCCAGGCCATCCTGCAGTTCGTGAAGTGAATTTAAGCGTGCGCGCAGGGTGCTGATTTTTTCCTTGATATCCTGTACGGCATTATTGCGGGCTTGAAAATCTGCAGTGGCCTGTTCAATCTCTGTGCGCAGGCGTTCCAGTTCTTTTTCAATATGTTCCCGCTGCTGCACAAGTGTATTGAGTTCGCATGTATGCAGGTCTTTGGCCTGTGCCAGTTCATGCATACGTGCATCGCAAACCTGCGTTTCCCTGAGGAGCTTTTCCTGTTTTATCTCAACCTCTTCGCGCAGGCGCGTGTTAAGCAGCAAAGCGTTTTTGACTTCAGTCACATCATAGTTCAACTTTACCAGTGCTGCGTTTTCCTGCTCAAGGCGTAGCTGGAGCTCGCGCAGTGTGTGTTTCGAGTTGGTCAGGTTATCGGATGATTCGCGGCAGCTGTTTCCAATTGTATCAATGCTCTGTTTGACAGCGTTGAGATCACCGGTGCGGGATTCAATTTCCTGTTGAAGTTTTTCAACGTGGGAGGTGAGTTCTTCGTGGGCGGATTTGTTTTTTTCAAGCTGGTCGACGGTTCCAATCAACTCGCGTTGGTTATATTCTCCAGTGCTTTCAGCCTGTTGAATGGTGTTTTTCAACTCATAGAAATCCTGCTGCAACTGGTTCAGCGATTTCTGCTGTTCGATGTAGAGCAGGCGTTGCTGCTGAATTTCAGCTTCAAGCGTATTTTTATCCGCAGTAATCTTTAGCTCGTGGTCTCGGCTTTGCTGCAGTTCGGCCTCAAGCTGTGCACGTTCATGCATAAGTGCGCACAACCGGTGAGCACACAGGTTAAGGTCTATTGTTTTCATTTCGTCTTTAATAACACGGTAGCGTTTCAGTCGCTTTACCTGCAGGTCAAGGCCTTTCATCTGAATCTGCAGCTCATGCAGAATATCCTTAAGCCTCGAAAGGTTTGTTTTAGTAGACTGCATCTTGGATACCGCTTCTTTTTTGCGGGAGCGGTATTTTGCGATTCCGGCGGCTTCCTCGATCAAAATGCGGCGGTCATTGGGCTTGAGACTCAGGATAAAGTCAACTTTGCCCTGTTCCATGATTGAATAGGACTTGCTGCCAATACCGGAATCAAGAAAAAGCTCGACAATATCTTTGAGACGGCAGGGGATTTTATTGATGAAGTATTCACTCTCACCTGACCGATACAGGCGTCGCGTAATTTGCATCTCAGAGGCTGAGCCAAGCGATGAGCCATTGCCGTTCCCATTACCGTTACCGTTGATATTTTGCAGTATCAGGCTCACCTCAGCCATGCCGGTTGCCTTGCGTGTATCACTGCCGTTAAATATCAGGTCTTCCATTTTTGTTCCGCGCAAATTGCGGGCATTGTGTTCACCCATGATCCAGCGCAGGGCATCAATCACATTGCTTTTGCCGCAACCATTGGGTCCAACCAGAGCTGTAATGCCGGGCTGAAAGGAAAGGCGAACCGGATCGACAAACGACTTAAAACCAGCAATCTCAAGTTCTTTTACCTGCATGGATGACCTCAAGCAAAGAGTTTAGTGTTTATGTTTAACTGTTTGATATTGCTTATTTTTTACATTTATGCATGCATGGCTTCATGTTCCACTGTCATGCATACTATCAAAACAGTTTAAAAAGTAAAGCAAAAAAACGGCTTTAGCACAATATGTGGGATATTTTTTTCTTTATAGCACAATTGATAGTGCATAACAAGGTTTTTGTGAGCATACAGGGAATGTTTATTCATTGTTTATGACCTATCCGAGTGACATGCCCTGCCCACTAAAGTTCGTCGCATGTACATACGGCTATTAAACTTCAATGAAGCTGTTTGTGAAAACCAGGGTGAAATTGCAAACAGACGTGTCATGTCAGGAATTGCATGTTTCATGCATCTTGAAATGACTATGATAGATTTCCACCGGGTTGTTTTTTGTCGATGCTGAAATCAGTCAGCGTATTGCTGATGCTGCGGCAGGATCGTTGGGTATTCTGTGTAATGTGGGTAAGTGCCCCCGACACGACTCGAACGTGCTACCTACGGCTTAGGAGGCCGTCGCTCTATCCGGTTGAGCTACGAGGGCAATTGCGATCAGCGCTTCCGTCGGTTCGGTATGTGACCGTCACCGTCGGTTTTATTTTCGCAAAAACACTATATCATTATTCGCGCGGGGAGTCAAAACAAGAGAAACGGAGCAGTCCTGTATTTCGTCTTTGTTGCCGACAAAAGGCGCCCGTTATAACCTGAATTTTTTTTGGATTTATGTTTTGACAATCACCGGACTGTTAGGGTACAACCTTGAAAATTAAACCTGTGTTTGTAAACAAACAGCCTTGAAGCCGGCTGTGCATTACGAGGAACTGCCATGCTGAAACAGCTACTGTTGATTCATCCGCTCGGTCAGGCCGCGGCTCTGGTTTTCGGTATTTTCAATTTGGTTACCGGTTGGACCCGCACATGTTTTTTCCTTCCTGTGCATATCAACGTAGGTGTTATGTGCTATGCGTTGACGTTTATCGGCAGTATCATGGGTGTCTTGGTCGCTCGTATGGCTTCAAATCAGGGCATGGTGCTTGCAAATTCTTTCCACGGAATTGTTGCCGCAGTGTTTATGATTGTGTTGATTATCGCTGCATGTACCGGTTTTCTGCTGCTGGGGAGAAGAGACCGGCAAACATGGTTGCACGCCTTGCATCGTTACGGTAATCTTGCGGTTGTGATTTTGTTTCTTGCACAGTTTGTATCAGGCCTTCAGGTGCTTGCTTCTGTGTGGTGACATGTGCGTTGCCAGATGCAAAAGCTGTTTTTTATTCTCAGCACCGGACGACATGGGTTAGATTCCGGCACTTCCTGTTGAAAATCACAATGGCAGCAGCTGATTTCCATTGTACCGTGTGAATGGTTTTGTTATAATGTTTATTCTTAAAAAACCGAGTTAATAGAAACTCAAGGAGATATGTATGCTTGACACCTCGTCGCTGCGCAAAAACCTCAAAATCATCATAGATGGTAATCCCTGGATTGTGGTTGACTGTCAATTTGTGAAACCCGGCAAGGGGCAGGCCTTTACTCGTACCCGGCTAAAAAATCTTATAACCGGGTCAACCATGGACAGAACGTATAAATCCGGAGAAAAAATCGGTGAACAGGCCCGGATCGACGAGTGCAACATGGTGTTCCTGTACGAACAGGGTGGCGGGTATGCATTCATGGACAATAATACCTATGAGCAGGTTGAATTAAATGCCAGCCAGGTTGGTGAGGCCCTCAATTTCATGACAGAAAACATGAATGTTGAGGTGGATTTTTATAACGGCATGCCGATTGCCATTACTCTTCCGAATTTTGTGCAACTTGAGATTGTTGACACGGAACCGGCAGTAAAAGGTGACACAGTGTCCGGTGCGACTAAACCTGCCAAGCTCTCAACCGGTTACAGTGTAAATGTACCGCTGTTTGTCAGCAACGGCGAGTCGATCGTGGTCGACACCCGCACAAGTGAGTATGTGGAGCGTGTTAAAAAATGATGTCGGATGAGGCAGATGCCCTGTCCGGCTCTCATGGAATTCTTGCCCTGATTGAGGTTCGAGACCGTATTCTCACCGCGATCAGGGCTTTTTTTCGCATGCAGGGCTATCGGGAGGTGACTACCCCGGTTATGGTGCGCTGCCCCGGGCTTGATCAGCATGTAGAAGCACTGGCTGCAGGCACGGACATGTATCTTGCCACATCTCCTGAGCTGCACATGAAACGCCTTGTATGCCATGGGGCCAATCTGATTTATCAGATTACGCCGGCCTTCAGGGCAGAGGAGGCGGGCGCTCATCACAAAAGCGAGTTTCTGATGCTGGAGTGGTATCACACCGGCATCGGCTTTCTTGAGATGATGCAGGAAACCGAGAATTTAATTAAACATGTGACAAATGCCTGCGCACGATCACCCGAAGGGCTTGAATTCCCTGTGCCGCGGATAACGGTTGACCGGCTCTATGAAGATAAAGCCGGATGGAGACCGTCTGAGCAATGGGATGAAGACCGCTATTTTCTTGATTGGGTCAACACGATCGAACCCTATCTTCATACAATCCCCGCTGTTATCATATACGAGTTTCCTGAAGCACTTTCTGCGCTGTCTCAAATATCACCCATAAATAATCGTATTTGCGAACGTTTTGAGCTTTTCATAAAGGGCCTTGAAATCTGTAACGCTTATAGTGAATTAACTGATCCTGTTGTGCATCGAGAGCGTTTTGAACATGCTGCCCGACACCGAAAAGCTCTCGGTCGCAAGCCCTATGTCGGGGATGAAATTTTCTTAAAGGCTGTTGAAAAAGGTATGCCTGTGTGCGCAGGTAATGCGCTTGGAATTGATCGCCTGATCATGGCGCTCACCGGAGTCACGCATATCGATGAGGTGAGTTTGTTTCCTGAGGATACGTACAGCTGAAATGGCTTATTTTAACCGTAAAGAGATAGTGCGCATACTGGCGGAAAAACCCGATATGATGTCGGTTTTTCCGGAAAGTGTTCTCAGCGTTCAACAGTTGGCTGACATGGCCAACATCCCGGATCTTGCGGTGTGTGATATTACCATGATGGCAGATACGCAGGCACTTGATAGCATGATGCTGTCAAAACGGCCTGATGCGGTGCTGCCCGCAGCGGTCTACTGTGGTGTGGAGCGAGTGCGCTGGAGCAATCTTGACAGCACAGTGGCAGCAGTTAAGAAAACACTGGAACGAACCTGGCATGTGCATGTGTTGCCGCCGGTTGTGCTCGGCGCTCCCTTGTTTCGCAGCGCCCTGTGCCTGTATGCCGGAATGCAGGCTGCGCAACAGACGCGTTCTGAACTTCAGTGCGCTGCCTGTTTCTTTTACCGGGCAGCAGCCTTTATTCCTTTGTGCAAGCTGTGCAACATCAGCAGGCTGTATTTGGGTGGACTGGCACCCTGCTGTGAACGTGTAGCTGATATCGATCAAACAAGCGGTCTTTTGAAATATGCCAGGATTCTGCTGTCCGGCTACGGCATAGAGCTGGATATGGCCATGCCTGCATTGGATGCTGTTCAGTGTGTGGACGCTGATTGCGATGGCGGTGACAGTCCGGAGTTTGAATGTTTTGCGGATGCTTCCGGTTCGTCCGATCATGCCCGGACGAGCGTGCCGAAGGAGCTGATGCAGCGTTATTTTGAGAATTTTGCGATTCCGTTTTCGGCCAATGTCATGAGCAGGCTGCTAGCCGGTCATGCTGTTGACTTTATTGCAGCAGCCCGTTCATTGTTGCCTGTTGAGCGTAAAAAATAGCGATTGCACTGTAGTACAGTTGCAGGTGGTCACAACCGTTTTCAGCTGAGCGCAGTCTTAAGGATATCTGCATGGAGCATTCTGTATTTTTCTGGTTATTTCCTTTGACGGCCCCTCAACCATGACGCGGCATATATTCTGTGTGCCTGAATAGCGTTTACGTATGTCGGTAAAGCGATAGTTTCCCAACGGTCTATCCAGCGTTATACACCATTCCTGAAAACCCGTTTGCGAAAAAAATCAACCAATGCTTTTTTTCGCTTAAATTCCTGTACCTGATGGGGGATCAATGTTTTTTCCTGCAAATGCAGAATTGCCATTTCATTTTCCATGACCGGAACGTATGTGTTATCAAGATACCAGGCATACATGAGACCGAACAGAAGCCCCGGCGGGATAAATCCGTCATCATTGTTAAGTGTAATCCTGTATATGCCGCGCTCACTCGGGTGTGCAACCAGGCGAGCCAACACAAGGTACTCGTGCAGATGTTCCGGGCTGAGCAGGCATGTTCGCTGTTCAGGTTCAAACAGTTTGATTTGAAAACAACGCGAACCCCAGGCGTCTTTGTCGTCGGGTTGTATCCATCCGCGTTTCTGAATATAGCGCCCGAGTATTGACTCACCCAGCACTATCAGCATGTTGCTGCTCAAACGATCAGGATCATTGAGAAGCTGACTGTGAAATTTGCAGCAGTTATCCTCAGGATCATAGTATCCCAGTACATTATCCCAGGCAGTGCTCCTGTTCCAGTCGCGGTCTTCAATAACGCGTGCTGCCTTAAACCGGGTTACATGCTCAACGCGGATATCGCGATTTTTCCAGACAAGATTCATTAAGGTATTGCGCAGGCTTTCAGGTTCAAATACACGTGTTTCAAGCGCAGCATTCATGGATGACCAGTAATCGCAGAGCAGCTGGTTGCCGCGCAGTACAGGACCTTGAAGCGGGGCAGCGTATGTCGGCACATGGGTGGACGTAGTGGCGGATTTGACAGGCTTTTTGCTGTGAGCAAAAAGCAAAGTGCGCACAGCAAGGGCAAATTTTTGCGGATCATGATGAATAATGCCTGCTGACTGCAGGTTCTCAACCGAAGAGATGCCGGATTCAACCGGCTTGATATGCATGCTTTCAACCTTCGTGCGGTCAAGATACAGAGGCCTCTTACCCTCAAATGCATAATTTCGCAGGATACTGCCGGGAATATGATCAAGATTGGCGCTGAGAACACAATGGAACAGGTCGTGGCGGCCTCCGGCAATATTGCGTTCATAGGCATCCAGCAGTTCTGAAACACGGAAGCCTCTGCGTTTATCAGTATGCGTGATATCGGTTTCACCTTCCTCAACCCAGAAGTTCGCGGCAAGGATTTTTAGAGCATTTTTATTGGCCCTGATTGCTTCGGCAATGGCGGGCACGAGCAGCACCGGGATGCTGCTGGTATACAGACTGCCGGGAGCCAGTATGATAATATCCGCAGCCTGTAAGGCGCGAATGGCATGTGCGTTGATTGAAGGTTTTTTATAAAATTCAATATACACCCGTTCGATTGGAAACCCGCGCCGGGCGGTTGATGTTTTGCTCTGGCCGTTTGTTTCTACGCCGTTTGCATAACGAAAAACAAGCTGACCCGGTGCGGCGGTTGCCGGATGCAGACTGCCCGGGGTCGCTCCTATTAAACGCGAAATTCGATCTATTCCCCGGCGAATTGCCATAATGGATGGCGGTTTGTCACAGCATGAATCGGCGGCCATGAAAATTGAGGCCGTGAGCAGCAGGTTGCCAAGGCAGTGACCGGCAGGCTCGATGCGAGGCATTGCGCTGGAAGTGGTCAAAAAGGCCCCAAGTTCAAGCAGTTCTTTTTTTAACGCGTCGGGACATGCGCAGCGAAGTTCAGGTGGGGCAGCCAGAAGCGGGTTTTCAATCTCGGGCGCTATGAGTGTGTCGTCACCAAAGCGGTGATTGAACACGGCATGTATCAGGCATATGAGCTCACGTCGCCGTGTGCTGTCGATGCGGTAGGTGTCCTCAAGCCGTGCGGGCACGATCATTGATAAACACAGTTTGCGTATATCGCCGATGCCGATCATGGGCAGCTGCTTGAGCAGCTTACCGGTTGAGCGGCCGTCATCGGTTGTGCACACAATGACATCAAGCCGGGGAAATATCTGTTTTAAACCCGTATTAGAGTTGTCGGGCCATTGTGCAAGCTGCGAGTTCCCACCAACAACCGTTGAAAGGCCTGTGCCGCCGCCAAGCAATACCACTCGTTTTTCAGTACAGTTAAAACTGTTGACTTCATCAGCCATGCCTTGCAGCACAGGCGAAACAGTCGCAGAGTTGTAGCGACTGTTTAAAACCGCTTCAATTAACTGTTCAATTGTAGGGATATAATTTTTATGTGTCATTGTCTCATGGTCATGTCAGCCGGGCCTGCTTTTTCGCATTGCTCATAAGGGCAACAGTATTATTGTAATGTGGGCTCTTGGAATTCAATTTTGAATTATACTATATAACAAACTATACAAAAAGGGGAAAATGGCATGATTTGAAAAGGCACATTGTGTCAATATATGTTTCAAGGATCCGCTTGCAATTGCTTTTTAGAATCAGGTTTGCAGTGTTTGCAAGCTGGTTGTTTTTTAATTGCTGATAGAGTAGAATTTTAGAACGAAACAGAAGGTATGCGGAACAACAAGGACATATTGGGTTGTTTACAACTCATGCTCGCAAGAGACCTTGTAAGAATTTTAGTGACCTGACATTTATTATGACAAAAAAAACCGCCATCGGCCGCATAGAAACAATTGTTCCATGTCCAGTTTGTCGAAAAATCACCCGCTATCATCCGGACAATCCCTACCGGCCATTTTGCTCAGAGCGTTGCAGATTGATTGATTTGGGGCAATGGCTTGAAGAGGGTTATCGTGTTGCCGGAGAGCCGTCCGACTTTGAACCTCCTGAAGAAGAGTCGCCCTTTCACGAGCCGGAATGATTACAGGCTGCAAGTCGGAATATCTTCATGTATTTCACACCATGAAATGACTATCCCATAGGGGGAATACATGTCTTTTATTACAACGCTGATTGCCATATTTGCAGCCGGTTTCGGGTTTGGCGTTGTGCTGCCGGTAACATCGGTAGTCCTTGAACAGCAGCATGTTGCCACACCGTCTATCGGGTTGATGGCAACGATCATGTTTGTCGGTCTTGCTTTGGGTGCCCCGCTTGTCGGCCGCAGTATTGAACTGCGCGGAGTCCGCTTCACGCTTGTTTGCCGGGTTGAGCATGACAGGAGTGTGCATGCTTGCGCTTGGTGTTACGGTTTCTCTGCCGCTATGGTTCATCATCCGTTTTTTTATGGGCATTGGATTTGGCGCCATTTTCACCTGCTGCGAAACCCTGATCAATCGTCTGAGCACAGATAAAAATCGAGGGAGGAATCTTGGCCTGTATGGTCTTGCATTTTCAATAGCGCTTATGGCCGGTCCGGCCGGTGTATGGATGTTGACCTTTGGCATGTGGGTTCCTTTTACTGCTGCCGGATTGTTTATGTGCCGTTGTAGCAGTGATCGCTTTTAAAACAATCCCGTTTGTTCAGGAACACCCGCCGACGCTTCGTTTTGATCGAGTATTTGTCAAGCGGCTTCGGGTCTCGCTTGTTGCCATGCTCATGTGCGGATTTATGGAAGGAGCTTTGATTACGCTTATTCCAATATATGCCCTGCGCAGCGGTTTTGATCCCACGCAGGTCGGTCTGTTGTTATTTGGTTTTATGCTGGGCCATGGGGCTTTAACGCCCGCGCTCAGCACACTTGGAGACCGCCTGGGATTGCGCACCATGCTGATGATAACCTATGGCCTGGGAATTATCAGTTTTATTGCCATACTTTTGATGCCGTCCGGCATGTGGCTGATGCCTGTTCTGATTGCAGGGGGTGCATCCGTCGGTGCTCTCTATCCGCTGGGTGTAGGTCTGCTGGCGGAGTTCACCGAGCCCGGAGAACTGGCACGGGGCAATGCATTGACTACCTTCTGCTATGGCCTGGGCAGTATTGCCGGACCTTTTGTACCCGCCATTATCATGCATGTAATTGGCGTGCCCGGCAGCCTTTTTGCGGTGGTTGTTTGTATGTATATGGCTGTATTTCTGTGGATGACGGGACAGCGGCGCACACAGGCCCTTAACGTCCGCTGAACTCGTATTCGAATGATGCCGAAACATGCAGTGTTTCGATATTGAACTCGGACGGGAATGGTAGAAAAGGTGCAGCCGCCCTGATCGTTCGCAGGGCTTCATCGTCCAATAGCTGATAGGGTGATTTGTTTTTGACGATCAGGGCCTCGAGGCGACCGTTGCGCGCTATCGTAAATCGAACGGTCACCACGCCGTTAAGACCGTTGTCGCGGGCTGCCGGAGGATATTCCCACACAGCATCGATTTTAGACCTCACATGCCCCAGATACGATCTGTACTGCACGTCGGAATCGCTCATGCGGTCAAGAGAAACTGTTGCTTCGCGCGGTTGCGCATGAGAAGACTTTTTCGGTGGAGTTGGGCGTTTTTCTATTTTTTGCGAAGGGGCCTTCTTCGGGGCATGGATTAAAGGGGCAGGGGGCATCCCGGCTTTACTTTCCGCTCGGATGTTCTTAGCTTTCAGCTCAGGCATCAGTAGTTCAACCGCTATAGGCTTGTATTGCGAGGGATTGACTTTGGGTACTACAGGTGAAGCAAACGGCATGAGCAGCAATAACGCATGAATTAATAATGAAGCGACGAGGAACACATAGAGGGAACGAACGTGTGGCGGATAGGTTGTTGTGTTCATTGTATCCTGCTGCATTGCGGTTTAAAGCTTACCCCTACGTATATGACAAATTGCACTGGATGTCATGATTTTTTCCAGACGGGCCGTATTCTTAAAGGTTCGGGGTAATTTTTAATTGACCTTTTAATGCATGCGGTATATATTTAACACATTGAATAAGGCAGTTTTTTAGACGCGCCATTAGCTCAGCTGGATAGAGTATCGGACTACGAATCCGAGGGTCACATGTTCGAATCATGTATGGCGCGCCAAGCACAAAAAAGCACCGGAAAAAAATTTCCGGTGCTTTTTTTATTAGCTGCATGGTACTTACGGATAGGAACGTCTCTGAAAACTGCCAGCCGGTTATCTCTCCTCCCGGATGAGTCGGTAGGTCAGCTGATTAAATGGATCGGGGCAACAGCCATGCACTATATTTTTGTCGCCTTCCCATGCCAGGCCGCCGCCGGAAAGCAGTAGATTGATATAGTGATAAATTCCGCGGTACATAAAGCCGCAGCAGGTGCCCACATTAAAGGCATCGAGCTCAAGAATATCTCCCTCCTTGTGTCCCCATACGCAGTTATTGGCTATACTGATGACCTCAAGATATATTCTATACTTGTCAATACCGGGATAATTTTTACCGGTCATCTCAACGTTCTTTGAAGGGGTCTTGAAGAATTCACGATCCATTTTTTCTACACGTTTAGCCTCAAGGTGAACCACACCCTCCGGGCAAACTCCCGTGTATGTATCCGGATCGTTCCCCCACTGCATTGTTCCGCCGTGGTGCAGCGTCACAATCTGGCTGTGCAGGGCCTGATAAGCTGCGCCGCACAGGCCGTCGCTGTTCATGCTGGTAAGCTTGAATCGTGTCTCCTTTGCAGTGCCCGTAGGGGCAGGTGCCTTGTATGTCTGTAATGGTTGCTTGTTGATAGTAGCGATTAACGATGTTCATTATCTGGGCAACAACATCGTCAGCGTTTATGTATTCATCGTTTCTAAACTCTTCAATCAGATCTTTGTCTGCCATGTAGGGTATAAGCCTTTCAGGATGGTTTTGGCAATATTAGAAACCTGAAGTTTTATTGAACAACAGTGCCCGGATGAGGGTAGTGTCGCAGGAGTGCTTTAACTGCAGCATTGCAGCGCTCCTGCTTGCGTTCCTCAGGCCAGTTCATGTCGATTTCTGCCATGATAGCACCTCGCCAGAGCAGGGTTCCTGAGACGCGTTCCACCACGTCCAGCACAAGAACACCACGTTTGTAGTGCATTTGCGTTTCCATTTTGAGAAAAGAGGGGTCAAGCATATCACCGTATGCCTGGTTCAGCTCGTCTGCATCGATATCGCTTCCTGCGGCCACAGTGTAGCTTACGAGCAGTTCGGGTTGAGATTCGGTAAAAATCAGGCCTTTGCTGCTCAATTCGTCGTGCATTGCACTATGCAACCGTTTGTTGATCGTGCTCAAAGATGTTCCTGCATCCGGCTGTATTTTAAGAAGGCAATAGCCCCACCCGAACGAACCGGTGACCGGTGGCTCTTGTGCCTCGCGAACCATGATATGAACGGAGGGATTTGCGAGTCCAGCCAGGGTTTCAGTACTGAGTGTCTGCGGTTTGGTTGAGCAACCCAACAGGCAGACAGTCGACATAGTAACAATCATAAAAGTCAGGACGTGCTTCATGATTTAATCTCCTGTGCAGTTCTTGGCAGGGCAGGCGGCCCCGACGGTGCAGAGAGTTCCTGAAGAATCAGGTTATGGATGGTTTCAGACATTTCCATGTCGCCTGTTACGCCAACACGAATGCTTGCTTTAGTGGTTTGCGGATCACTGCTTGTAAGTTTGAGAGTGATTTTTGTTCCATCACGTGTCTCTGCAGTCAACTCACCTGAGAGTGCATCGAAAGATCCATCAATTTTGACAAACATTGCTTTTTCAAAGGCCACGCGGGCGGCTGTCCATACTGTTTGTACTCTGTCTGGATACTGGGTTTTGAAATCGCCGTTAATAAATACAATCGAGACCGCAGCGCCAGCGCCTGTTGCAACGGCACTGCCTGCCTTGCCCACGCCGACCACAACAGCCTCACCTGTCTTGTAGACTGCGTATCCGGCAAGTCCGACAATTGCGACGGTTGCAACAACGGCCGTTTTAACAATACCGCACCCGCACGGCAGGACACAGATCAAGGCGCCGATTACGAACATTTTTAATCGGTTGAACGCATGAGCTTTAGGCTTGATTTTAGAGTAGTTATTCATTCAGCCTCTTTGCAATGTAAGGTTTTATTTCCTTTTGGCCACAAACTCATTGGCAACACATTGTGTTTTTGTGGGACAACTATAAGCAGAGTGTGTTTGCGTGTCAATATATTAATCCTTGTATGGTTCGCCTCATATGTATTTGCAGAATGAAATTTTGAGGGGACATGGACTGCTAAACTTTTTTTGCAATCATGCTGGCAACCGCCTTACTGCCCTTTATTCGCTCAAAGTAGTACATAATAAAAAAATCGCTGAACATGATCAGGAGTTCATTTGGATCAATCAGGAATTTGCGGTAGCGGGGGTCATCGCGCGGGATTTGGTAGCTGGTGAAGGTTTCAAAAAAAACAAGACCGCCCGGTTTCAGGCTTTGCTTGATTCGGGGGATCAGTTCTCGCTCAAGGAAATAAAAATTTGTTATCAGGTCAAAGCGCTCGGTTCCAAAATTTATATCCAGCATGTCGGCAGCAACAGCGTCGACGCTGAGTCTGCGTGAGCGCGCATATTTATTAACAAGGAGTGCAGCTGATGCGGAACGATCAACAGCGATGACCCGGTATCCGCAATCTGCCAGAAAGAAAGCATTGCGGCCGCTGCCTGTTGCAATGTCAAGGGCCGTACCGCCGGTAAGCAGCGTGCGGTTATCTGTCAGCAGGGTATCGGGTGGCTGCGGCTCAGAGTGTAAGGCCGTGCGGTAGTGTTCTTCCCATTCCTGTTGGTTCATAATGCCTGCTTTGATGGGTGCGTACTGATGGTTGAACTCGCGCAGGTTTATCGCTGTTTGAACAATGGGCTGGCCGGTTTTGTTCAGGTCGTGTAATCAGCGTTGATTTTTACATAGTCATAGCTTAAATCGCAGGTGAGCACTTCACAGGTTTTATTGCCGCTGCCAAGATTAATGTCTATTGTGATTTCTTTCTTTTTCATGGTTTTTACAAGACGGTTGCGATTCTCAGGCACCGCCTGACCATCACGAACCGCGAGTATAGTATTGAAATGCATGCCTATGTGTATCAGCCCTGCAAACAGCTCCCGACTGGCCGATTGCAGCAATAATTCGGCCCCAATTGAAGTCTTCTCCAAAAAATGCTGTTTTAACAAGGCATGATCGCGCAACCTGCATGGCGGCTTTTTTTGCATCTGCTTCCGTGCGTGCGTCTGCAACCCGTATGCGCAAAAGTTTGGTGGCGCCTTCGCCGTCTTTAACGATCATGAGCGCAAGTTCCTGCATAACCTTTCTCAGCATGGTACGAAACAATGTAGCACTGAGGTGTGTTATGGGTGATGGATACGCCCGATTTTCCGCCTGCCATGATCAGTACGCTGTCGTTGGTGCTCATGTCACCGTCAACGCAAATACGGTTGAATGACAGTTCATTTTCTTCGAGGAGCATCGTTTGAAGCAGTGAGGCATCTATGTCGGCATCCGTGATGATGAAGGCCAGCATGGTTGCCATGTCGGGCATAATCATACCCGATCCCTTGGCAATACCGCAGATATGCACGTCTTTGCCATTGATTTTTTCACGCAGGGCAATTGTTTTAGGGTGCGTGTCAGTGGTGAGTATACATTCGGAAAATTGAGTCGTTCGCGACAGGGATGCTGTAGAAATAAGGTTTGGAAGTGCGTCTATGATTTTATTATGCGGCAGAGGTACGCCGATGACGCCGGTGGAGCAGGGCAGGACATGTTCTTTTTTTATTCTGAGCTGCGTTGCAAGTGCCGAACAGGTGAGCGCAGCCGATTGCAGGCCCTGTTTACCGGTACAGGCATTGGCATTACCGCTGTTAACAAGCACAGCCTGAGCGACACCGCTCCTGACTTTCTTTACACAGTCCATCACCGGCGCTGCTTTGACGCTGTTGCGTGTGAATACACCGGCAACAGCGCAGGGCTGTTCACTTACAATGAGCCCCAGATCAAGGCCTGTCTTTTTTTTTATACCTGCCAGAACCGCCGAGAACTTGAAGCCGGGGATGCCTTGACGAATGGTATATTTTTGCATATTGAGTAACGTCTTTGATTTGAGTAGATTGTTAAGTTTACTATTCTATTATATTGTAATTACTTAATATTTTAAAATTAATGTTTTATTGGCCACAACATTTTTTATGTTTTTTTCCGCTGCCGCAGGGGCAGGGGTCATTACGGCCGACTTTGGGTTGCTGTCGCTTCAGGGGTTTTTTCTCCTGCTGTTCAGGATCTTTGCCGCGGCTCAAGACTATGTTTTTTTGCTGTTCCTGATTGCGCATTTCCTCGCGGGGCATAATCTGTACGGTGAACAGTTTTTCAATGAAATCAATTTTCATGCGGCTGTCAAGTTTCAGGAACAGGTCATAGGCTTCGCGCTGGTATTCACGCAAGGGGTCTTGCTGGGCATAACCACGCAGGCCGATGCCTTCACGCAGATGGTCCATATCGAGGAGATGGTCCTTCCACAGTTCGTCCTGAACGCGCAGGAAAATCCATTTCTCGATCTGGCGCATGGTTTCGGGTCCAAACTGCTGTTCCCGGGTCCGGTATACCTTGTTGATCGCATCAAAAACGATCTGCTCGAGCTCTTCTGGTTTAGCCTTGATCAGCTCGTCAGGAGAATTCCACAACGGCGTTGCAAAATGCTTAAACACTGACTCCTTGAATCCCTTGATGTCGATTTCCTCGGGAGAGATGCCTTCGGCAAAATATTCGTCACAAAGTTCCGGAGCTATTTCATGAATGTGTTCCTGAATTAAGTCTTCAAGTGTTTCATCATGCAGTGCGCGATTGCGCATCGCGTAAATAATTTCGCGCTGTTTATTCATAACATCGTCATACTGCAGAAGATGTTTTCTGACCTCGAAGTTCCGGTTTTCAACTCGACGTTGTGCATTTTCAATTGCACGCGTAATCAGTTTATGCTCAATCGGCTCGCCTTCCTCCATGCCGAAACGGTTCATAATGCCGGAAATGCGTTCGGCGCCGAAAATACGCAGCAAATCATCTTCCAGCGACAGGAAAAAACGCGATGATCCGGGATCGCCCTGACGGGCTGAGCGGCCGCGCAACTGGCGGTCAATCCGGCGTGATTCATGACGCTCTGTACCGATAATGTGCAAACCGCAGGGTATGTCTTTTTTGCAGGTGCTCATTTTTTTGCCTTGTTTAACCGGATCAGGGCACTCGCTGCAGCTTTTTGTTTTCTCGTCTTCGCACAAATAACAGCAGCACTTACAGCGTATGACACCTTCTCCAAGCTTGATATCGGTGCCGCGTCCGGCCATGTTGGTCGCGATGGTCACAGCGCCGGATTGGCCGGCATTCGCCACGATAGAAGCTTCCTCCTGATGGCGTTTGGCATTTAAAACCGAATGTTTGATCCTCTTTGGGATCATGCGGCTCAGCAGCTCAGATGTTTCTACAGAAACAGTGCCGACCAGGACAGGGCGCCCCATTTCATTCATTCTGATTATCTCATCAATAATCGCCCGGTATTTTTCTTTTTTGGTTTTATATACTACATCGGTATAGTCAACACGCCGCACCGGCCTGTTGGTTGGAATGACAAGGACATTGAGTTTATAGATTTTTAAGAATTCCGGGGCTTCGGTTTCCGCAGTACCGGTCATGCCTGATATCTTGGCATACATTCTAAAATAGTTCTGGATGGTGATGGATGCCAGGGTCTGGGTCTCAGCTTCGATGTGCACACCTTCCTTGGCTTCGATGGCCTGATGCAGGCCGTCGCTATAGCGCCGGCCCGGGAGGATGCGGCCGGTGAATTCATCAACAATCTGAACCTTGCCTTCATTGACAACGTAATTGACATCTTTTTCGAAAAGAGAGTAGGCCTTCAAAAGTTGGGAAACATTTTGCAGTTTTTCGCTTTTTTCTGAAAAAGCCTTTTCGAGTTCATGCTGCCTGGCAAGGCGCTCTTCTTCACCCATATGCGCCAATTCATCCGACATGCTCAGGTCCGGCAGCACAAAAAAATCGGGGTCTTGGGGTGACAGCGCCAGGCGGCCTTTGTCTGAAAGATCAATTGTGTTTCCGCGTTCATCTATGCTGAAAAACAACTCGGCATCAATTTCATGCATGTTTTTGTCGCGTATGTGATCAAGTTCAATCTGATCAATATTTTTTTTAAGCGGGCCGTCTTTTACCAGCTTCATGAACCGTTTGTTTTTGGGTGAGCCGCGCTTGACTTTAAGCAGCTGCAAACAGGCCTCATGCTCGTTATCAGGCAAAAGTGCCTCGGCATCATTGAGAAGTTTACTGATGAGCTGGTTCTGGCTGTTCATCAGGCGTTCGACCGGTGTTTTCAGGTCATGAAAATACTGTTTGCCGATGCGTTCAACTGGCCCGGAAATAATCAGCGGCGTACGGGCTTCATCAACCAGAATGCTGTCAACTTCATCGATGATTGCGAAATTGTAACCACGCTGAACCTGCATATCGGCATGCAGCGCCATATTGTCCCGCAAAAAATCAAAACCGAATTCGGTGTTGGTGCCGTAGGTGATATCAGCCCTGTATGCACTGATGCGTTCTTCCTGGGTGACGCCGTGATGAATGACACTGACAGTTAGTCCCATGAATGTATGGATTTGCCCCATCCATTCACAGTCTCTCCGGGCAAGATAATCATTGACGGTGATAATATGCACGCCTTTGCCGCCCAAAGCATTTAAATAGGCAGGCATGGTTGCAACCAGGGTTTTACCTTCACCGGTTGCCATCTCGGCAATTTTTCCCTGGTGCAGGGCTATGCCGCCGATGAGCTGCACATCAAACGGGCGCATGCCAAGTGTTCGCTGTGATGCTTCGCGCACAGCTGCGAATGCTTCCGGAAGCAGGTCATCCAGCGTTTCACCCTGTGCAAGCCGGTCGCGGAACAGTGGGGTCATTGCCTTGAGCTCAGCGTCGGTTTTTTCTTTAAACACTGGTTCCAGCTCATTGATTTGATTGACGAGCGGCTGCAGACGCTTCAGTGTGCGCATGTTATCTGTGCCGAATACTTTTTTTATCAATGATACTAACACGTTAATGGCACTCCTTAAGGGTAGTGTTACGATGGAACTGTCGTTGAGGGTATGGAGTTTTGCGCTATAGTGACCTGATGTATAAATCGTGAAATTTTTTCATGATCTTTACAGCCGGGACTGCTCTCAACACCGCTGCTTACGTCAATACCAAAAGGATTGACTACTGATAGCGCCTGTCTAACGTTTTCAGGGGTGAGCCCGCCGGCAAGAAACACGGGAAGCTCAACGGTTTGGACGATAGTAGCGGCGCTGTGCCAGTCGCAGGTTTGTCCTGTGCCGCCTTTATGGCCTGGAACCAGTGTATCCAGCACGAGTGCATCAATGCCGGCCTGCTGCAGTTCGGCAATCTGGTGCTCAAGCTCTTGTGACGCATCATTTCCACGGCAGGGAACATGAACGGTTTTCCAGATTTTTACGTCCATCACCCCCTTGAGCCTACGAATATCGCCTGGAGGAAATTGGCCGATGAGCTGAACGGCATGCGGTTTAATGTGACGCAGTGCTGTTTCGATGGACGTTAACTGTCCTTCCATCAGCAGCACTGTTGAGGGTATGCCGGAGCCTATTTCGAATGCCTGTTGTGGTGATACTGATCTGCGCGAACCCTCAATATTTACGATAATGCCAATGTAATCTGCTCCGCATTCTCGCGCTTTTAGTGCATCTTCTCTGCAGGTAATCCCGCAAATTTTTATTTTCACGGTCATATGGCCGTAGTGAAGAATAGCTTAAGGTCACCCATGAGGTCAGCGACCGCAGTTTTGAGCGACTTTTCATTACGGCGAAAGTGTATGATCTTCGCCATGGGTAATCTGGTTGCGCGGTCGGTTATAAGGATTTCAATTTCGATATACGGCATGTTGTCAAAATCGGTAAACCAGCTTTTTATCCACCCAGGTTTAACTTTCACGTCTAGCACGTTTGCCCGTACGATCAGCTCAAGATTCCCCTTTGCGTTCATGCTGTCTTTAAGTATGTCTTTTAATCCCTGTTCGATCCGGCTCACAACAGCCGGGTTAGGCTTCTGACTGGAATCCATCACCGGTTCAAGCTCAAAACTGCGGCAGTTACTCAGCGCAAACCCCCTCCTGATCCAAGCCCAGGACACGATTTCATGCTCCCGCATGTCACTAAAGTCCTGTATGATGCGCTCGGGCATGTAGACCACGACCAAGGGAGTAGGTTTGCCTGTGCAGCCTATTACGGCAGTGAGGCTCAGTAATGCACATACAATGATACGGACAGGCAGGGTTTTTGTATTTGTTTTCATATGTTAATGTAGTATGGAAAAGAACCGATATTATTAAGTATTATATGTACGATATGTTAGTAGGTCACGGTATGTTGCTTCAGTTGCTAAACATATCGGAAAACCATGGGCAGGTCAATAGAATAACTATAAAAATTCTTTCCAAACATACTGGTTTAATATATATTAAACAAATAACATGTCTGAAATAATTTATTTCAATACGACCATACATGAAACTATCATTTTTTAAAAAACAGTCCCCTGAAGACACATTCAGGGAGACGCTCAATAAATATCAACGCGCTGTGGCGGATAATCCCGGAGACATCCGGGTGCATGTCAAAATTGCCGAGCTGTATCTTGAGCACAATCGCAAAAAAGAGGCTATTGATGAATATATTCTGGCAGCACGTGCATATCAGGAAAAGCGCCTTCTGCAGATAGCCGTTGCCATTTATACGCACGCGCTAACGATTGCTCATGATCGGGTTGAAATTTATACCGAGCTTGCCAATTTGCATCTGCGCAACGGTTTTGTCGGCGACGGGGTCTCGGTACTTGAAAGGCTTGCTGAGTACTATCATTCTACCGGACATGACTATGAAGCTACGCAGGTTCTCAAAAAGATAAAGGAAATTGATCCGGACAATGAATTTTTCAAACATAAGGTTGAAAAATTTTTAACAAAAAAAGATCTTAATGAGGAAAAAACCCTTAAAGCCGGCCCACGGGACAAGTGGCACCTCACCGAGCTCGGCTCAAGTAATATTGTTAAGAATATTCAGCTCGGCAACGAAGGATTTTTTGACCTGCAATCGGCTCTGTCCGATGATGATGACATGGAATTTTCCTTTAGCGAAAATGGCGATCAACCCTCAGATGCTGAAGGGCTGAGACCTGATGAGGTTTTCAAGCAGCTTAAAACAATTATGGAAACCCATCCCGATCAGGATACGCCTGCTTTTCATTATAATCTCGGGCTGGCCTACCAGCGCTGCAATCAGATAGAACAGGCGATTCATGAATACCTGATTGCTTCGGACGGTTTGCCCCAGAAACTTGAGGTTTGCAAGCGGTTGATTGACTGTTATATGCAGCTCAAACATTATGACAGCGCACAGCAGGTTGTGGAAACAGCCCTGATCATTAAGGATCTCAGCGATCGTGAAAAACTCGAACTGGTTTATCAATCCGGACTGATTTACAAGTACAGCGGTGATTACAAAAAAGCGCTTAAGGTTTTCAAAAAGATATATTCGATTGATCAGAATTATCGCTCGGTTGCAATGGAAGTGAAACAGTTGTCAACTCGCTAATCACACAAAGGGGTACAGTATCATGGCCGTATTCAATGCTGCTAAACGAGAGATAGATATCAAAATCGTGTATTATGGACCGGCACTGTGCGGAAAAACCACCAATGTGCAATGTGTGCATAAAATGCTTTCTCCTACGCAACGCGGCGATATTATGTCTCTGGCGACCAAGGACGATCGAACATTATTTTTTGACTTTCTGCCCATTGAACTCGGTGATGTGAAGGGTTTTAAAACACGTTTTCATGTCTACACGGTTCCCGGACAGGTTTATTATGCCTTGACGCGCAGGGCGGTGTTGACCGGTGTTGACGGTGTTGTTTTTGTGGCTGATTCGCAGGCATCCAAGCTGGAAGAAAATATTGAAAGTTTGCAGGATCTCAATGAAAACCTTAATTACTATAAGAAGGATTTAAGCTCTATCCCGTTTATCATGCAGTACAACAAACGTGATATGGAGAATATATTACCCGTATCCGAATTGAACAATAAAATCAATACAAACAATGTTCCTTATTTTGCCTCAAGCGCTGTTGATGGTACAGGAGTTATTGAAACTTTGACGGCATGCTGTAAACTTGTCTTCAAGCAGATGGATAGTACCGGAAGCGCTAAAAAACGTCGGCGTCAACAGCAGGATGAAGCTGCTCCGCTGCCTCCCACTGTGCCGATCAAATCAGAGCCGTTACCTCCCGTAGCTACCAGGCCGATTTCACCGCCCCTGAACTTTGACGATGATGACGGTCCCGTTATCAAGATTATTTCCGATGATGATTACAACACGACACTTAAAACACCAGGACTCACCGCTGAGCCTTCGCTTTCCAGTTTTGACCGGGCGACAGCTGAAACGAAGAGCAATGCCCGCAAATCCGGCACCGGTTTCAGTGCGCTTGATGACTTGCCGGTGATGGATTCATTGTCATCCGGTAAATTGTCGCCTGCGGGCTATGAATCCAGTGAGCCTGAGGATGAATCCATACCGTCACTTGACGTTTTTAAAACGTCTGTTCCCTCGCCAGACTTATTTCCCTTTGACCGTTCTGGATCAAAAACCGTTCAGGATGCAGACAGATATTCACTATCTGCATTTGATGAAAAACCAAAACCGCAAATACCGCAGGACAGCAGATCTGCAATGCCTCTGGATCGCTCCGATGTTTCCGAACTGAAGAGGACTACAGTGGCATCTGATAATGTATGTATGGTAACGGAATGCGGACTTCCGCAAAAAATATCTAATAAGGCTTTAAATGTACCATTAACGTTTCAGAATAAACGCACAGGCCAGATGTTCACTGTCACGGTTACAGTTTCCTTTGATGATTTCTCGATTACCTGAGCTCTGAGTTGAACGCTCGCATGCATCGGCACCAGGATATGAATAGAGTATGTAAACGCTACATCATTTTGTTAGCCCTCATGGTGCATAGCGTACTGCAGGGCAGTGCGTACGCTGCAATCCAGATTGACCATGTCGCTCTTAATCGGTCTATCGCGACACAGGCTGCAGCCGAGTATCTGGAAAGTCTCTATCAAGCCGAGCTTGACAACGGGGTAAGAAATTTTATTCCTTTATCGTTGTTGCTTATCACGACATCCAGGCAACTGCTTTCTGACGGTGACCCCGTCACTGCACTGACCTGCGCTGAGTATGCCCGAAGATTTTCTCCCGATTTCCCGGCGGCAACCATACATGAAAGTTATGTACGCTGGCAGTCCAATCGTTTCATGATTCATCGTCTTTTTATTGGTTATGCCACATGCTTTTGTACAAAGATTTTATACGCTCAACGAGCTGTCTTTGTATGCCTTTACACAGCTTGCGGCTTTTGGCGCAGCGCTGATGCTGACCCTTGCCGGCATTGCACTGCTCAGCCTTGTGCGTAATTGTCGACTCTTATTACATGATTTACGCCATGTCCTGCCTGCTGTGTTGTCGCCCCACACAGCAGTGGCACTGCTTGTGCTGTTGTGTGTTTTACCCCTGTTTTTCGGATTTTCCCTTGTCTGGCTCTTCCCCTATTGGCTCATGCTTTTCTGGTGCTACCATAATGTGAAGGAACGAGCGTTTATAGGTATTTTGATTGTGATGTTCGTGTTTTTTGTACCCTTGATTGCGGCCACATGCTCATATGTGCTTTTTATGCCGCAGTCCGATATGGTGTCGCGGCTGTGGCAGGCAAATTACGGTTATTATACAAAAGTTGATATCGAAAATTTTGAGCAGGATCTACTACGCAAACCTGATGATTATGAGCTGCTTTTCAGTTCAGGGCTGATCAACAAGCGCGAACAGAATTATACGACCGCACTCAGTTACTATAACCGATTACTTAAAAAAAGACCCCGCGATTACCGTGTTTGCATTAATACCGGCAATGTTTATTTTGCCATGGGCGACTGGGAAAAGGCGGTTAAACTATACACGGAATCCATAGCAGCAGCACCGGATAGAAGTGCAGCAGCGTACTTTAATCTTGCGCGCGCTTATCAGCAAAAATTCATGTTTAAAGAAGCTGAACGCTTTCTTCTGGATGCCAAACGCCTTGACAGTGAAAGAGTGGAAACCTATCTTGAAATATATTCAGAGAATTACAATCGGCTTCTCATTGATGAAACTATTTCCCGTAAGGATATCTGGCTTAAAGGGCTCAACGAGTTTTTGGTGCAAAGAAACCTTATGAACAGCATCTGGGATATGTTTTTTGCCGGTCTGCGACTGCCTTTTGGGACATTGGCAATTCTTGCTCTGCTGCTTCTTAATCTTTTGTTCGGCGATAAAAATTTTTTGCATATCGCTGCGAAATGTACCCTGTGCGGAAAAATTATGTGTCAGCGCTGCCAGCGCAATATTGCTGCTGATATTCTGTGTTTGCAATGCCAGAATTTCCTAAAGAAACAGGATCAATTGAGTTTTAAACAAAAAGATTCTAAGAAAATCCAAATTCATGCCTATGTACGCTCATTACGGCGCTGGATTGCTTTGTTTAGTATATTCTTACCTGGAATGGCCCATGTCTTGAAGGGGCGTATTATTCAGGGCGCTGTTTTTTCTTTTTTATTCTTCTGGTTACTTTGCCAGGGTATCTTTAGTTTCTTTTTCAGGGGTCCCTGGAGTGATCTTGAGTATAGCTGGATTGTCTACGCCAGCATATGTGTAATGCTTGCCGGTATCCTATGGCTTGAGTTGCGTGCGCACATCCGTACCGTAAGAAGCATTGAGATTGAGGATAATGTTGTGTTGATGAGTCTCGGGCTTGATTCCTGAACACTGTTTATATACAGACGTAATAATTCACCGTCTAACAGGTTAATTATAGATGTCACTTGAAGGCAAACTGAAAGATTTCGGAATTGCGGATATACTGCAACTGCTGGCCCAGCAGCAAAAATCCGGCCTTTTGCTTGTTGAACGAACAAGCGAGTCGGCAGAAATTTATTTTCTTAACGGGTTGGTGATTGAGACCCGTTCAAGTCAACACAGTGACCGTTTGGGTGAAATGCTCATTCGGGGTGGTTATGTAACCCGGGAGCAGGTTAATGCGGCCCTATGCGTATCAAGGTGACACGTTTGATTATCTGGGTAAAATACTTGTACGAGACGGACTCCTCCATCCGGAGGTTTTGCAGCAGGCACTCCTTACACAGACTATTGAAACATTCTTTGATATATTGCAGTGGCGTGACGGACACTATAGATTTATAACTGATAAGCTCAAAAAGGAAGGCGTACTCAAAAACATACCCGGCGTACAGTCGATTCTGCTCGATGTCCTCCGAATGATAGATGAATGGCCTGAGATAAAAAAAATAATTCCTTCACTGGAATTAATATTTGAACTAGCCGAAGGGCATACCCCTAATGATATCGAAATTGATGAACTGCCGGTCTATCAGTTGATCGATGGAAGGCGCAGTGTTCAGGAGATCGTTGACGGGAGCCTCATGGGAAGATATGCAGCCTGTAAGATTCTGGCGGAACTCGCACAGGACGGCATTATTAAGCTCAGCGCCAACAGGCCGAAGAGCACTCCGGAACAGTATCGCAGCTTTATGGATATTTTTTTTGGTCCAGGCTTGTATGTATTGCTGCTGGCTACACTGCTTATCGTGGCCCTTTATCTGCCAATCGGATTTCCTTCCAGTATTCTGCCTGTAATATCCAGACAAAACCAAAAGCAATCACATATTGCCAGCTATTTTTTAATGATTGAGCAACAGCGCATCAGGTATGCGCTCGAGGCTTTTTATTGTAAAAATGCGCGGTATCCACTATCGTTGATGGAGCTTGTAACTACCGGGCTTATTTCTAATAACATGTTGTCCGCTACAGTCCGCTATGTTAACCATGGGAGTTATTATTCACTTACGGTTGACATGTTATGAGCAACTGTGGTGAATCAATGCCCATGTCAGCTCCGGGAAGATAGTATGTGCATCATACGGCTGAGCAACGGCACGTTTGAATCACCTGTAAAATATTCCCCTGGGTGCGGCTCTTCATTCAGCTTTGGCGCAGGTACTTGAGTGAGTCCGGCAAGTCAGTACTGTTTCCGAGTGTATCTTCCCCGTAATTAACGTTCGCTAATGTGATGATGTCTTTAATCGCATTTTTATCACCGGTAAATACAACCTCGCTGATAGCTTCTTTTTTGATAATACCTCCCGCCCACATTATATCGATGACACTGGTGGCATCAAATTCCTTATTATTCAAGATCATGGTAACCGTTCCGCCGTAATGCAGGGCGATTTTGGCAACAAGCGTTGATGGTCTTAAATGAAAACCAAGCCCTGCAGGTACAGGAACCGATGCTGTAATGGTTACGGAGAATTGTGCCAGAATTTGATGTGCCAGCTGCTCGGTTTTGGATATAAAAATAGTGTAGTGGTAGAGAGCAAAATTGACAATTGTTTCCAGTACATCGGTATGTTTTATCAGAAGCGCAATTTTTTTATGCGTAACTTCCCGTCGTATGCTGCTTTCATGTCGTTCATAAAAATGGGTGAGTTCCTTGGCAATACTCAGCAGATGCAGTGAAACCGAAATATAGCCGCGCAGGGATTTAAGTTGTGGGGTTTCGGACTCCAGAGGTGTCTTTTGTATATAGGTGTCATACATTGACTGGGCATTGTGCACATGCATTTCAAGATGCCGCAAGGTCTCCTCATTAATGCGTTCCGGTATGATATCGCCATGCAGGTTTTTTTTGGGTATTTTTCTTTCTATGAAAATCGCTTGCGATGCCTTCACAGCATCCACGAGTTTTGAGGAAACCCGGAAAATGTATTCATGAATATCGCTGACATCTTCTTGATCCCTGTTACCAGGCAACACTTTTACAACTATGCGGTCGTCAAAGACCTCGTGATGCATGTCAGGCTTGGGGATACTGAGTTTGAGATTACTCGCTTCATCCAGGAGTGTTTCAAACAGCGCAAGAATAGATTTGTTAAGAAAATCAAGCCGTTTCTCTGCATCGCCCATGAAAGCGCTGATGTTCTGTTCATCAAGATTATAAAATTTCAATCGGCTCAATATATGATTAATCATATAGGCAATGCCGGCAAACCCCCTGAGCGAAGCGACAATTTCACCATAATATAACCAGTTTTTATTGCTGCGGGCGCCGTGGTCATCCAGAAAGTCTTCCAGTTCTACGGATTCCTTTACAAGGGCGACAAGATTTTTTTTGCTGAGCCGGGCATTGGTCCGTTCTGTGAAATGGGCTGCATATTTGAGCAGGCCTTGAGAGGCGTTATCTGCAAGGGGTACAAATTCAGATTCTTTAATGATTTCAATTGAAAATTCCATATGGTACCCCTGGGTGCTTTTGCCTATAAGCGGGAGCGATCTGCGTGTCATTGGTACATATCAATACGACAGGATTCGCGCGTGAGTAACGAAACAGTTTTATTGTAAAGTGACTTCGTATGATGACGTTTGATATGCATGTCCGGGATTGTGCGCTGGTGCTATATTTCATAAATCTCGGACTGAAGCCCGACTATCCGGCCGTTGTACTGATGCGAAACGCTACGTCCAAGGGTGCACACGGGATCAGCGGAAAGCTGTCAGGTTGATATGCCTGTGTAAGCCTCAAGACACTTCAGCTCGAGCCTGTATCTTGATTACGTCTGTAAAGGATGAAAGTACGCTTTCGGGATCAACTGAAACGCTACAGGTCAATTCCGTTATCATCGTCATCCGTGTAATCCTCATCAATTATCTCTTCGTCTTCATCAACATGAAGATAGGGCTTCGGAGCCGGCGCACGCTTCTTGACAGCCAGTTTTGCTTTTAAATTGATCGGTTCATGGGTAACGACAAAGCGTTTCATACTTGTCCCCAGCATCAGCCGTGGCCTTTTTTATTTCCTTTATAATTCCAGGTGCTGTCTGTGGATCATCTTTGTCGAACAGTCGTATATCGTGTTGATTCATCGTGTGCTCCTTCTGTATCTCCCTCAAGGTTTTCCCCGGTTGGGATTGCCGTGGGTATGTGGGGGATGGATCATTGGTTTATAATGGTTTTCCCAGCAGAGAAACAATTTCCTGCAATTCATTTCTGGTTGATTTAAGTAGGTCAACATATTCCGGGTTGATAAATCCTAACGACATCTGGGCCTGCGGGGTATGCTCAGGGGTTTCCTTGATTCTCTTTTTAGCGCCTGCAATGGTAAATTTTTGTTCGTACAGCATTTTTTTTATTTTAATAATTGCTTCGACATCTTTTTTGCGATAGAGGCGTTGATTTGTTTTAGTCCGGTAGGGTTTTATCAGTTTGAATTCTGATTCCCAATACCTCAATATATAAGGTTCTACACCAGTCAACGCGCTGACCTCACCAATTTTGAAGTACAACTTATCGGGGAGTGGGTCGGTCTTCATATGTAGTGACCTTTCATATTCGGCTCGTTGCCAGATACGGTTCCGAAATCGTTCAACATTTTGAGCCGATGTGTCCTCTGTTAAGCGTTAAGGGACTTTTTAAGAACCGGGCTTGCCTTGAACGTCAATACGTTTCTGGCGGCAATCTTGATTTCATCACCGGTTTGGGGGTTACGACCACGGCGGACGTTTTTTTCACGGATCGTGAAATTACCAAATCCTGAAATCTTAACTTTTCCACCGTTCTCCAGTCGCGAACGAATTAAATCAAAAATATGTTCGACGATTTGGCTTGATTCTTTTTTTGAAAGCCCCACTTTTTCGTAGATTGCTTCGATCAGATCTGCCTTGGTCATGTTAAGCTCCTTTAACACCACGGTTACTATGTATTATCTCAGCTCAGCCCCAATCTGCTCGCGCAGGGAGTCAAGCAACCTGTCGTGGATTTTATTGACTTCACTGTCAGTCAATGTCCTCTCATCAGATTGGAATGTCAATCGATATGCAATACTTTTTTTCCCGGGTGCAATGCTGCCCCCCTGGTAGAAATCAAACACATGCCACTCCTTGAGGAGTTTGTTTTTGTGAGCAGCAATCGCTAAGGAGACCTCAGCTGCTGTAACTGACTGGTCTATCAACCAGCGCAAGGTCGCGCTGAACTGCCGGGAAGCGCGAAAAAGACATATAGGTTTTCTGCTCTGAATAATAGGTGCAGATAAGATTAAAATCAAGTTCAAACACGTGTACGGGTTTGTCTGCATCAAAGCGCTCGGAAATATCCGGGTGTATTGTGCCGCATGAACCGCAGTATGTGTCACCAATAAAGATCTGCATGCCTGTACCGGTTGTTAAATAAGGTTCCTGGCTACCGATTTCAAATCTGAAGGTATCAATACTCAAGCCTGTCAGCAGCATTTCAATACAGCCCTTGATGTCAAATATATCCGCCGCCCGGTTGGGCACGGCCCAGGAATTCGTATGGTTTACTCCGTAGGAAAGGCCGGCCAGCATTCGTTTTTCATTGATCGTGCCGGATGAATTTTTAAGAAATACATTACTTATTTCAAAGACAGAAAGGGCGGGGCATCGGTTTGCATGCAAATTGTGCTGGAGGTTTTGCAACAGACTGCCCAGGATTGTGGTTCGCATTGCTGACTGTGAAGCTGAAAGCGGATTAAGAAGTTTGATTGGGTCGCGGCGTTCGTCACCAACCGTAAAGCGCAGAACGGCAAGCAGTTCCGGATCGTGAAAACTAAAATTGATGACTTCACTGAAGCCGGCGGATGTCAGCAGTTTTTTTGCTTTGACTGTAATATCGAGTGTAACATTCGGTACGGCACTAGCGAGACTCACCAACGGGTAGGTCACCGGGATAGTGTCATAGCCGTTCATGCGGGCAATTTCTTCAATAATATCAATCTGTGAAATGATATCATAGCGGTGCGAGGGAGGGGTTACTGCAAGTTTGTCAGTCCCGCAGGGTGTAACGTGCATATGTAAGCGTATGAGGTGTCGGGTAATGGATTGCGCGTCAAGGTTTAATCCGAGTGTTTTATTAACGGTACTGATATATAGGTCAATTGGGGGCTGGACGAGAACCGGGGCAGGGTAGTTGTCGATCAGTCCGGCAGCAACTGAACCGGCCTTAAGCTCTACAATCAACGCTGCTGCCCGTTTCAGTGATGTTATAACACCGTTTGGGTCAACACCTTTTTCAAAGCGCAGCGAAGCTTCGGTTTTGATGCCAAGCGATCTTCCGGTTGTCGCAATAGATGCAGGGGTAAAATAAGCGCTTTCCAGTAAAACCGTATTTGTTTGCTGCGGTGATGCTCGAATCAAGGCCGCCCATGATGCCTGCCAGCGCCTGGGGCAGTTCAGCATCGCAGATCATAAGCGTTCCTGATGGCAGGGTATGTGTCGTATTGTCGAGGGTTGTGAATGTCTCGTCGTTGTCAGCCTGACGAACAACGATTTGAGACCCGCGTAGTCCGCGATAGTCAAACGCATGCAACGGTTGACCCCATTCCAGCAAAACGTAATTGGTAATATCGACAATATTATTTATTGAACGAATGCCGCAATTCTCGAGACGCTGTCGCATCCACAACGGGGCAGCTTTAATGATTATATCATAAGCATACCCGGCGCAATAACGCGGACAAGCTGCAGGCGCCTGTATGTCAATCGCAATCATGTCTGTAATAGACGGCCCGGTTACCGGAAGCGAATAGGTCGGTATACCAAGGGGTTGATCAAACAATGCAGAAACTTCTCTCGCCATTCCAATCACGCTCAGACAATCAGAACGATTCGGCGTAATACTCACGTCCAGTATAGTATCGCGCAGATCAAGCGCATCGGCCAGAGGCGTTCCGACTGTCAGACTTTCGTCCAGCTCAAGAATACCGCCGTCTGCAGCCCCGATTGAAAGTTCAGCCGCAGAGCATAGCATGCCCTCTGAAATCTGCCCCCTTATTTTTGATCGTTTTATAATAAGACCGCTGGAAAATGTTGCGCCAGACAGGGCCAGAGCGACTTTTTTTCCGGGGCGAACATTCGGGGCACCGCATACCACCTGCAGGGTTTGGTCACCGGTATGCACAGTGTTGATTGTGAGTTTATCGGCATCTGGATGCTGTGAACTTTCAAGCACCTCTGCAACAATGATATGGTCCCATTGCGGTCCAATTTCCTCGATGCTCTCAATTTCAAAGCCGCTCATGGTCAGCGTATGGGCAAACTCTTGAACTGAAACGCGGGATTTCAACAAATTCCTGTAACCAGCGCAAACTCAGCAGCATATTACACCATTAAAACTGGGCAAGAAAACGTACATCGTTTTCATAAAATAAACGGATATCGTTAATGCCATAGGTCAGCATGGCAATCCGTTCAACACCGAGACCGAAAGCAAGTCCTGTGACCGCATCGGGATCATAGCCCGCATTTTTAAAAACGATCGGATTGACGAGGCCGCAACCGAGGATTTCTAACCAGCCAGTTTTTGAGCAGACCCGGCAGCCTTTGCCTCTGCACATAACACACTGAATATCGACTTCTGCGCTAGGCTCGGTGAAAGGGAAAAAACTCGGTCGAAAACGGATGGCTGTTCTGATCGCCGAACAACCGGTGGATGAGGATTGTTAATATACCTTTCAAGTCTCCAAAATTGATATTTTCATCCACCATGAGTCCTTCAATTTGATGGAACATGGGTGTATGGGAGATATCTGAATCGCAGCGGTATACTTTCCCGGGGCATAAAATTCTCAGCGGCGGCTGCATTTTTTGCATGGTGCGAATCTGTACCGGCGAGGTATGTGTTCGCAGAAGTTGTTCATCGGACACATAAAACGTATCATGCATGTCGCGTGCAGGATGATCTTTGGGGATATTGAGGGCCTCGAAGTTAAAGAAATCAAGCTCAATTTCAGGACCATCGACAACACTGAAGCCTAATGCTGTAAATATTGCTGTAATCTTTTCGGTAACGAGCGAAACAGGGTGTAGCGTCCCAATCTCCGTCACGCGCCCAGGTAGTGTTATGTCAGGCGCCTGCGCGGTGATTGACTTGGGTTTTGCGGTCCTGCCGCATCGTTTCTAGCGCGTCATCAACAGCCTGCTGCAAACTGTTCTTTAAGGCGTTAGCTGTTTTGCCGATTACTGCACGCTCTTCAGGCGGTAGGTCCTTCAGTGCCTTTATAATTGCAATGAGCTGGCTGTTGCGTCCGAGGTATTTGCTCTTGATCTGATAGAGATCGTTTTCAGAAGCGGCTTTTGTTATTGCAGCATCGAAATCGGCCCTGATTGTTGCGCATTCGTCGTTCATTGCAGCTCTGCTCATCCGCTCGCATAGTCTACGGCGTATATAGAAGGATAGCGCACAGAAAAATAATCAGTTTCCCCTGGCAATAGCAGCCAAACGTGTGAATGAACCCGGATCGCTGATGGCCATATCGGAAAGTATTTTTCGGTCTATAGCGACATTGGCTTTTGCGAGTCCTGAAATCAAGCGGCTGTAGCTCATATCATTGATGCGTGCAGCAGCATTGATGCGGGCAATCCAGAGACGGCGAAAATCGCGTTTGCGCGCTCGACGGTCGCGGTAGGCATAATTCAGTGCGCGATCAACGGCTTCCCGGGCTATTCTATACAGATTTCCCCGCGGGCCGCGAAAGCCCTTGGCTAATTTTAAAAGACGTTTTCTCCGGCGACGTAATGTATACCCTCTTTTAACGCGTGGCATTGGTGCTACCTTTCAATAAAACAGTTATTCTTGACTTCCTTATGATTGTATCGATGCAACAATTTTAAGCATACGGGATCAGGCGCCGCACATTGCGCTGCTCAGCTTTGCTGATCAGGGTTGACTGTCGAAGGTTGCGTTTGCGTTTCGTTGACTTCGACGTCAAGATATGACTTGTAAAAGCCTTGTTACGTTTAACTTTTCCACTTTTCGTCAGTGAGAACCGCTTTGCAGCTCCGCGACATGTTTTGATTTTTGGCATTGTTTCACGTACTCCTGTGTTCTTTAATTACTGGTCGTTTTGCGGGGTGCAAGTATCATTACCATGTTGCGGCCTTCAACGCGCGCTTCCCGTTCAATTAAACCGTTTTCCTCAACCAGATCGGTAACTTTCTTCAGGATAGTATCGCCATGTTCCCTGAAGCGCATTTCCCGTCCGCGGAAAACAACATTGACTTTAACCTTGTGTCCGCGATCAAGAAATTCAAGCATGTGACGCACCTTAACCTCAAGATCGTGTTCACCAGTAAAAGGTCTCAGCTTGATTTCCTTGGTTTGTACTCTGTGAACCGTTGCTTTTTTTTGCTGTTTTTTGCTCTGCTGATACTTGAATTTTCCATAATCCATCAGCCGGCATACCGGCGGGTCAGTATTGGTGGAAACCTCAACAAGATCGAGGCCCTGTTCCGCAGCTATGGTCTGGGCCTGCTGATTTGTTATAATGCCGAGTTGATTTCCTTCACCGTCGATAACCCGTAGCAATGGAGCCTTGATGGCTGTATTAATCGGGGCCTGGCTGGTATCATTTTTCTTTTCTATGGTCGAATCCTCCGTATGATATAAATAATTTTTATATCAGCGTTTTTAAGGCACTGCGGCAGTCCTGTTGCAGAAGGGTAACAAATTCTTCAACAGGCATACAGCCCAGGTTTGTACCGGTACGGGTGCGCGGAGCAATACCGCCGGCCTGCATCTCGTTATTGCCGATTATGAGCATATATGGAATTTTTTGCACCTGAGCTTCCCTTATTTTAAAATTCAGGCTCTCGTTGCGCAGATCAATCTCGGCCCGGATATCTTGAGCAAGAAGCCGTGCATGCACATCACACGCGTAGGCATGCTGCTCGTCGGAGATAGTGATGATCTGGGCCTGAACCGGTGCCAGCCATGCCGGAAAAGCTCCGGCGTAGTGTTCTATCAAAATACCAATAAAACGCTCAAGCGAACCAAGAATAACCCGGTGCAGCATGACCGGCCGGTGTTTTTCACCATCAGGACCGATATAGCTTAAATCAAAGCGTTCAGGCAGTACAAAATCGCATTGTATTGTTGCGCACTGCCAGGAACGCTTCAGGCTGTCTTGGAGCTTAAAATCAATTTTTGGTCCGTAAAATGCACCATCACCAGCATTTATTTCATACATGCAGTTGCACGTCTTTAATGCGGATTCAAGTGCGTCAGTTGCGCGCTGCCAGTCAAGATCAGTACCGATTGACTTTGCGGGCCGTGTGCTGAGCTCAACAGCACACTCAAAATCGAATACCGCCATGACATCCGTTATGAATTGAATGATGTTGAGAATTTCCTGATTGAGCTGTTCCGGTGTGCATAGGATATGAGCATCATCCTGGGTGAATTCGCGTACCCTGGTAAGTCCGTGCAGGACTCCGGATTTCTCATGGCGATTAACCGTTCCGAGCTCAAAGTAGCGCAGTGGCAACTCTTTGTAACTTCTGCGCGACGAGTTGTAAATCAGCATATGCGCAAGGCAGTTCATCGGTTTAAGGCCGTACTGTTTTTCATCGACCTCGGTGAAATACATGTTTTCGCGATAATTATCCAAGTGACCTGATTTTTCCCACAGTTCCAGCTTTAATATCTGCGGACCCTTTACCAGTTGATACCCGCGCCGAAGGTGTTGCTTAATTTCAAAATCTTCCAGTATTCGACGCAACAGTGCTCCCTTAGGATGATAGACTATTAAGCCTGCGCCGGCTTCATCGTAGATATTATACAGATCAAGCTCACGACCGAGCTTGCGATGATCGCGTTTTTTCGCTTCCTCGATTAGTTGCAGGTGCGCCGTCAGTGTTTTTTTGTCAGGGAATGCAGTGCCGTAGATGCGCTGCAACATTTTATTTTTTTCACTGCCACGCCAGTAGGCTCCGGCCAGGCTGGTCAGCTTAAAAGCTTTGATTTTGCCAGTGGAGGGCAGGTGAGGGCCGCGGCAAAGGTCAATAAAGTCACCCTGCTCGTACAGGCTCACGATTTCTTCGGGAGGAAGCTCGTTGATGATTTCAACCTTGTACGTTTCACCCTTATCGTGAAAAAGCTGTATGGCTTCGTCGCGCGTCATTTCTCGACGCCTGATCGGGATATTCTGCTTGGCCAGCGCTTGCATTTTCTCTTCGATTTTATCCAGATCCGCCGGGGTAAATGGCTCGGGTGTGTCGAAGTCGTAATAGAAGCCATCGGCTATTGACGGACCGATTGTTACCTGTACTTTGGGGAACAGTATTTTTACCGCATGTGCCATGAGGTGCGAAACGCTATGGCGCAGAATATCAAGTCCGTCGGGGGAGTCGGCAGTTATAAACTCAATACGAGTGTCGTGATCAAGCGCAGTGTGCAAATCGCATGCCCTATTGTCAATTTTAACCGCTACTGGATTCTTTATATCCTTGAAATCCTTGAGCAATTCAACTGCAGGCAGGCCTGCAGCAATGCTGTGGGTTGTATTGTCGCTGAGCGTTATTGTTACGTGTTCCATGGTTTCGTTGTAGGCGTTTGTGTGTGCCAATCCGGTTACTTCAGCTTCTAAAAAATCGAATCATATGTCAAGTACATCGACTGCTTAGCTTGTATAGGCGCGGGCGGTTTCGAACCGCCGACTTCTACCGTGTCAAGGTAGCGCTCTCCCCCTGAGCTACGCGCCTGTATCCTGCGAATAAAAGTATAATTTTTATCAATTAGTTCTAAATTTGTCAAGAAAAATTATTCATTACCACAGTATCCAACCTCGTGGTATTGTTAAAATCTGTTAGTAAAAACAATTGCATAGGGCACTATTACCATGCTGCCGGACGATAATGGTAAAGGCGTCCGCTCAAAAAGACCAAAAGCACTCTCAACAGTAAAAATAAGTATAGATGTTTATGCGCTTATTATCAAGTTGTATTCCTGACCGTGCAGGCTCATTTTCGGCAGGGCAGGGGGCAAAAGTTACATAAAATTTTAAACCGGGTCTGGGTTACTCATGTCATAGTAATTCAGTTGCTGTAAGTTTGGAGCACAAAAAGAAAAGTTTGTGTATGGTACTAGTGAAAGCACAAACAGATATACAATGTGAAATCACGGTGTAAAGTTTATCATGAAACGCGACATAAATGTCGTGAGAACTCATTTTTTAAAAACACAGCCATAAAAGTATTAATTACAATAATAATAAATTTATGCAGATAATCATAGCTTCGGTGATGGAAAGTAAATTCAGTTTCACATTTTGTTCCTACGGTAGAGCTTACATAAAGAAATAGATTTCCATAGTATGTATGCCGTCGTTGCGCACGTTTGACTTGTTTCGCGACAAAGACTCCAAACAGGGGGCATCTGCTGTATTGTTTTGTAAGACAAAAATCAGAACATAATGAAAATACCAATTGGTTTACATAATATATATTATCAGACATATGGATAGATCTCAAAAATATCGGAGATGAATATGCGAAATGAGGAAATTTTTTTGTAAAACTACTGCTAAAATCAGCTGTTTAGAGTTGATTATTTAAATAGCTTATTTTAATATAAAAAACGTATGTACATATAGCTGATTAATCATTAATAAGGAAGAGCAAGCTTGAAACCTGTACCAAAGATGTATCTTTACCAAAGGCCACGACACATATAAATAATGAATTACAATCATTCGAACTGACTTAAAAAACAAAACTCAGTCGTTGTTTCGAGCATATAGCCTCAAAATTGTAAGTTTATTGCAAAGTCACTGGGTTTTTGAAAATCTATTTCTGGACAGGTTGTGTTTTGGCTAATGAGCTAAATGCAACTGTCATGAACCGAGCAGGCTGATTATCTCTTCGGTCGCCTGAGCTGCACTGTGTAATATATTTAGGGCTACGGCTTTCTTTTTGAATTCAACGCTTTTGGCATGAGTGAAAAAACAGGCTGAGACCGATCATAAGACATGGCATCTGTGTTGTTGGCATCAAAGCTTGGAATTGACTTCGATGAGACAGCAGCTGGAAATAAAAAAATGTGTACCGCATCAGCGACCGCATTTATAAAACTACTGAAATAACGCAGTCAGCCATTTGCAGTAATAAAGATTATACTACAGTGCTGGCATCCGCTATTTTTATAATGTAATTATTTTTTGGAGGGTTTCATGTTGTATCGTTCAACACACCACATTTATTGCATGTTGATTGTTTTGGGACTTTTTGTGAGTATATGCTATATCGGCACCCCGGTGTATGCCGATGAGAGCGCATCTGAACAGACGCTGGTTACAGGGTTACCTGATT
This sequence comes from uncultured delta proteobacterium, assembly GCA_963723235.1. Lineage (GTDB taxonomy): Bacteria > Desulfobacterota > WTBG01 > CAIYCZ01 > CAIRTM01 > CAIRTM01. The sequence continues at coordinate 282,614 of CAVRPV010000010.1, read as the reverse complement.
TTGCACCGCTGATTGAAAAACTTTCCCCGGTAACAGTTAACATAAGCTCGACGAGAACAGTGAAGCCCGGCATCAGCCAATTTGGTGAGTCCCCTTTCGGAGATCGCGGCGACCCTTTTCGTGATTTTTTTGGTGATGATTTTTACAAGCGTTTTTTTGGGGGTGATCCAAATCGCGAATATCAGCAACAGGGTCTCGGTTCAGGATTTATCATTGACCCTGAGGGCTATATTTTGACCAACAATCACGTTATTGATGGCGCAGATGATATTAAGGTCAAAACCCATGCGGACAAGGAATACGATGCTGAGGTTGTGGGTACTGATCCAAAGACGGATCTTGCTCTGCTGAAAATTAAGCTGCTTGACGGTGATATGTTGAACGCCGCGAGATTAGGCAATTCCGATACACTCAAAGTAGGCGAATGGGTGATTGCAATCGGTAACCCGTTCGGATTACAGGCGACCGTAACTGCCGGTATCGTCAGTGCCAAGTGGCGCAAAATCGGGGCCAGTCCGTATGAGGATTTTATTCAGACTGACGCATCCATTAATCCGGGAAACAGCGGCGGGCCGTTGTTCAATCTGCGCGGTGAAGTTGTCGGGGTCAATTCAATGATCTATTCGCCAAGCGGAGGTAATGTTGGAATCGGATTTGCCATACCCATTAACCTGGCGCGCAGTGTTGTCACTCAGCTTAAGGAGTCCGGTCGTGTTGTACGCGGCTGGCTTGGTGTTGTTGTGCAGACGGTAACCCCTGATCTGGCGCAATCATTCGGTCTTGAAGATGGACGCGGAGCGCTTGTAGCCGATGTCTCACCAGGAAGTCCGGCCGAAAAAGCGGGCTTGCAGCGCGGTGATATCATTATTCAATTCAATGATAAACCTATCCTTAAGATGTCTGATCTGCCTATGCTTGTTGCGGAAACTCCGATTGGCAAGAAAGCCACGGTAACGCTTCTGCGTGACGGCAAAAAACGCACACTCACCGTAAACATCGGTGAATTGAAGGAAACCACTGAAGCGGGTGAGCGCAATCAACAGGCCAGTGTACATTTGGGTATGAGCGTTCGGGAAATTACTCCTGAGCTTGTGCAAGCCCTTGGATTGACTGAAGACAAAGGTGTTTTGATTCTTTCCGTAGAACCCGGCAGCATTGCCGATAACGCCGGACTTGCACGGGGAGACGTTATAAAAGAAATCAATCGCAGGCCCGTTATCACTATGGCTGATTTTCAAGATGCGCTGAAAAAGTCACCGGCTGAAAATATTTTGTTGCTGGTAACTCGCGGTCGAACATCACTTTGGGTTGTTGTAAAACAAAAAAAATAAATTTCAGGGAGGCACTGCAACACAATGAGCAGAATAGAAAATATTCATGCACGCGAAATTCTCGATTCTCGCGGAAATCCTACGGTTGAAGTTGATGTAATGCTCGAGTCCGGTGTCATCGGACGCGCCCAGGTCCCTTCCGGGGCTTCGACCGGTGAACGCGAGGCCCTTGAGCTGCGCGATGGTGACGCATCCCGCTTTCTTGGCAAAGGCGTAACCACAGCCGTATCGAATGTTAATGAAAAAATCATGCCCGAACTCGTTGGCCTTGAATCGCTCGACCAAGATCGGTATCGACAAAACGATGATTGAGCTTGACGGTACCGAAACCAAAAAAAGTCTCGGCGCTAACGCAATACTGGGTGTTTCCATGGCCACTGCCAAGGCTTCAGCAATTGAGCTTAATATTCCCCTGTACCGCTACCTTGGCGGTGCCAATGCCAAGGTGCTGCCGGTACCGATGATGAATATTCTTAACGGCGGTGCAACATGCCGACAATAACGTCGATATACAGGAGTTTATGATTATGCCCGTCGGCGCACCTACATTCAGCGAAGCGATGCGCATGGGTGCTGAAATTTTTCATAATCTCAGAAAAGTTCTCCATGCCAAAGGACTTGAATACGGCAGTCGGAGATGAAGGCGGTTTTGCACCAAATTTGAAATCAAACGAGGAAGCCCTTCAGGTAATCATGCAGGCTATTGAAAAGGCGGGCTACCGTCCGGGTGAAGATATATGCCTCGCGCTGGACGCAGCTGCAAGTTCATTTTACAAAGACGGAGCCTATATTCTTGAAGCGGAGGCTGATCCGCGAAAAGACTCGGATGCCATGATTGATTTCTATAAAGGTCTTATTGCAAAATATCCGATCATTTCCATTGAGGATGGTCTTGATGAAAATGACTGGATTGGTTTTGAAAAAATGACCCGTGCATTGGGCGATACAATCCAAATTGTCGGCGATGATCTGTTTGTCACCAATACAAAGTTGTTAAAACAAGGTATTAAAAAGTCGATTGCCAATGCTATTTTGATTAAATTAAATCAGATCGGTTCTGTCACAGAGACGCTTGAAGCCATTGAAATGGCCAAACGGGCCCGGTATACCGCTATTATTTCCCATCGCTCCGGCGAAACAGAAGACACAACCATTGCCGACCTGGTTGTGGCCTGTAATGCCGGACAGATTAAAACCGGTTCAGCATCTCGTACGGACCGTATTGCCAAGTATAATCAGTTATTGCGCATTGAAGAGGAGTTGGGTGATTGTGCGGAATATCCGCAGATGGGAGCATTCTACAATCTTGGGAAATAGGCATGCCCTCCCCTTCCAAAGACGTTGATTTTGAACATCTTCGACGTCGTATGGTTGAGCAGCAACTTCAATCCCGCGGGATCAGCGATGCTGGTGTACTAAGCGCAATGCAAATGATCCCCCGGGAAGTGTTTGTTCCGGAAGAATACCGTATTGATGCCTATAAAGACGGCCCCCTTCCGATCGGTGCATCACAAACCATATCGCAACCCTATATGGTCGCATTGATGACCGAACTGTTGTGTCTTGAGCCGGATGACAGGGTTCTTGAAATCGGTACCGGTTCAGGCTATCAAACCGCAGTGCTCTGCTCGATTACGCCGCACGTATATTCAGTTGAGCGCATTTCCTGTCTGGCGCAACAGGCCGAACGTATACTGCGAACACTCGGATGTGAGACTGTAGCAATCAAAGTCGGAGACGGGAGCCTGGGTTGGCCTGAAGAGGCACCTTTTGATGCGATCATGGTTACCTCGGGCGCTCCGGGAATTCCTGAAACCCTCAAAAACCAGTTGGCCGAGGGCGGTCGGCTGGTCATCCCGGCCGGTATGTGCCAGTCGCAAACGCTCTATCGTGTTGAACGCAGTCATGATGATTTTAGTATAACAGAGCACAGCGGCTGCGTTTTTGTACCTTTGATCGGTGCATATGGCTGGAGCGAACAACTATGACAACGAGCATGTAACCCGTGTCAGGTACTCCTTGAGAATGAACACTCAGCAGGCTTATACTGAGCTCAAAAACAGCCTTCATTATCACAATTACCGATACTATGTGCTTGATGCCCCGGTAATTTCCGATAGTGATTATGATCGGCTGCTGCGCGAGCTTGAGCAGATGGAGCGTGACAACCCTGCCCTGCTCAGCCCTGACTCTCCTACGCAGCGAGTGGGTGCATCCCCGGCAGGTCATTTTGAAAAATTCAGCCATACGCCCCGTATGCTGAGCCTGGCAAACGCCATGAATACGGATGAGTTGCGCGCCTTTGATGCGCGCTGCAGGCATGCGCTCGACGACATTCCCGAACTTGAATATATTGTTGAGCCTAAGCTCGACGGACTCGCGGTCTCCTTGCTCTATGCCGGGGGTATTCTGCAGGCCGGTGCCACCCGCGGTGACGGTGACACTGGAGAGAATATCACTGCAAACCTGAAAACGATCCGCTCAATTCCGCTTAAAATCATGCCGGGGTTTCATGCATCATGTCCGGAAACCCTGATCGTGCGGGGCGAGGTCATTATGCTGGTCGAGGAATTCCAGCGTTTAAATCACAGGCGTATTGAAAGCGATCAGCCTGCCTTTGCCAATCCGCGTAACGCAGCTGCCGGATCCGTGCGGCAGCTTGACCCGCGCATAACCGCTGAGCGCAGGCTTGATGCTGTTTTTTATGCAGCACACCTGATGGAGGACAAACAGTTTGAAACACTGGCACAGATTGTAGCGTGCCTGAAAGACTGCGGCTTCAAGGTCAATACCGGCAGGGTCTGCATCACAATCGAAGAGGCCATCACAGCCTGTAATGAAATGGAATCACAACGGGATACCTACCCTTTTGAGATCGACGGTGCGGTAGTCAAGATTAACAGCCTGCGCCTGCAGGCCCGTCTGGGTGCCCTGCCCCGCTCTCCGCGCTGGGCGATCGCATTAAAATTTAAACCACGACAGGAAACAACCGTTATTAAAAATATTCGCGTACAGGTCGGCCGGACCGGCGCGTTGACCCCGGTTGCCGAGCTTGAACCGGTTACAATCAGTGGCGTGGAGGTTAAGCGCGCTACGTTGCACAATCAGGATGAAATTTTACGCAAAGATATTCGTATAGGGGATACGGTTATCGTGCAGCGGGCTGGTGATGTAATTCCTGAGGTTGTCAGGGTGCTGATCGAGAAGCGTACTGGCCGTGAACGTGTTTTTACCATGCCTGACACATGCCCGGCCTGTAGCGCTCCGGTTGAATCATGCAGTGACGAAGCTGTCATGCGCTGCACAAACCGTCATTGTCCGGCTGTTATCAAGGAATCAATCCGTCATTTTGCCTCGCGCGAAGCCATGAATATAGAAGGTCTGGGTACAAAATTAATCAGCCGTCTGGTGGACAGCGGTCGTGTCGCCTCCGTTGCCGATCTGTATACGCTAGCACTTGCAGACTGGCAGGATGTGGAACGCATGGGTGACAAATCCGCTGCCAACATACTGGCTGCGCTTGAGCGCAGTAAATCTGCCGGACTTGAACGGCTTCTGTTCGCGCTTGGAATCCGCAATATCGGCCGGCAGAGCGCAGGTATTTTGACTGGTCATTTCCAAAGCCTTGAAAAACTGTGTCAGGCCTCCCGCGATGAACTTTTGTCCGTGCATGAGATAGGACCCGAGGCTACGGAGAGTCTTCGCGCTTTTTTTGAAGACAGTTGTGCTCTTGAAATGCTCAAGCGAATGAAAGATGCCGGCGTTTCAACAGAGCCGACTCAGTCGCTTACTGATAACCGTTTTTCGGGTAAAACTTTTGTTTTAACCGGAACGTTGCACTTCGCGTCGCGTGAAAACGCGGCTGAGATTATCCGCGGGTTCGGCGGTCGGGTGGTAAACAGTGTCAGTAAAAAAACTGATTACGTGATCGCCGGTGACAGCGCGGGCTCCAAGTTCGAGAAAGCCCGTTCGCTGGGCATAGCCGTTCTGAATGAGGATGATTTTTTAAAACTAATCGGCTGATAGCAGATCGCCGTGTTCAGGCTGCGGCTCAAGTATCCATTTTTTTATCATTTTAAAAACTGTTTCACGCCGGATCGGCTTGGCTACATAATCATTCATACCGGCCTCAAGACACCGCTCGCGGTCACTTCTAAGCGCGTTAGCCGTCATGGCGATAATTGGCACATCGTTTAGCTTCAGGGCACGAATCTGCCTGCACGCCTCATACCCGTCCATTTCGGGCATCTGTAAATCCATGAAGATAAGATTGAATGCCTGTGGATTTGCCTTGAATTTTTCTATGGCAATGATACCGTTTTCAGCCAACTCAACCCCATATCCGCCTTTACTGAGCATGCTCACTGCGAGCTTCTGGTTGACCGGATTGTCTTCGGCCAGCAGGATCATAACGGAATGTTTTACGTTTTCAGCGATTAAGTGCTGCGTCAGCATGCCTGTCTGCCCTGGGACTCCGGTATCACGGTCGGAGCCCAGCAGATACTCCAGCATGTTGATCAGTTTTATACGGCTGACAGGTTTAGGAAGATATCCGCTGAACCCTGATTTCTGACACAGGCGGGCATCTATACTTGAAGAGAAGGCCAGCATCGCCGGTGGCTGCACACCGTTTTTCTCAATATGACGGGGCAGTTCATACAAATCAAATTCATCGTTGGCCTGTACGTTAAGGGCACATATGTCAAAGGGAGCGCCTGTCGACTGGGCTTCACCCAGCATATGCACGGCATCACGGGCCCTGCGCACGCTGCTGACCTGCATCCCTGCGGCTGTAAGCGTACGTGACATGATCTGAAGATTGGTTTCATTGTCATCAAGAAGCAGAATTCGGCGCTTTTCAAGCGATACACTTTTAATGGTTTTTTTTGTACACTGCGGCTGATTGCTTAAAGGTAGCCGTGAAGTGAAAGGTGCTGCCTTTGCCCCTGGCGCTTTCAACCCAGACATTGCCTCCCATCAGATTGGAAATTTTTTTACAGATAGCAAGCCCCAGTCCGGTGCCTCCGTATTTACGCGTAGTGGATCCGTCAACCTGCTGAAAAGCATCAAAAATTGTTTTCAAACTTTTTTTAGGAATACCGATGCCGGTATCGCGCACTGTTGCATGCAGGGTGATCTCATCCCCATTTTGAAGTTCAACATCAAGGGAGAGCTCAATCTCACCAGCTTCGGTAAATTTTGATGCATTGCCCATGAGATTGACAAGAACCTGCCTCGTACGATGCGGATCGCCCGTGAGTTCAGACGGAATATTGTCACTGATATTGCATATCAACTCAATCGGTTTGGAGCTGACCCTCGGGCGTATCATGTCACACACATTATAGGCCAGTACTTCCGGATCAAATTCAATATGTTCAAGCTCAATGTGCCCGGCCTCAATCTTGGAAAAATCAAGGATATCGTTGATAATGGTCAGCAGCATTTCACCGCTATCCTTGATTGTGTGCAGGTAGTCGCGCTGCTCAATATCAAGATTTGAATCCTGCAATAAATCCGTGAAACCGATAATACCGTTAAGCGGTGTTCTGATTTCATGACTCATGTTGGCCAGAAATTCACTTTTGGCAATATTGGCCATTTCCGCGAGGCAGGCCATTTCATTGGCACGTTCAATTGATTGCTCGAGTTGTTGATTGATATCGGCCAGATCACGATTGGCAGCTTCAAAACGCATGTCAGCTTCATGTCTATCGGTAATATCGCGTATAATTGCGACCGAATCAGTACGTTCACCTTTTTCATTACAGAATGAAAGCCGCATTTTGTTCTACCGGAACTACCGTATTATCTCTGCGCAAAAAAAATGTTTTCCATCCGGTGGAAATTCCCCGCGAATACAATTCGCGCATTTTATCTATGTCTTTTGCAATACAATCTGCGTCAATCACAATCTTCTCACCCGTATAGGACTCAAAGTATCCAGGTGTGGTAACACTAAAGGCACTCAAGGGCCGCCCAATCACATCTTCTGTATTCATCTGGATCATACGCAGGAATGCCGTGTTGGTTTTTAACAGATTTCTATTTTTATCACAGACGACAATCGCATCGATTGAGCTATCGATGATAGAATGCAGAGACTTGAGGGAATCACGAAGATCTTCAAACGCACGTTGAAAACTGAGCATGCCTGTTTTTGAGAACTCCCTTTGAAGGCAGGCAAACAGCAGTTCGACGTCACAGATATCAAAGCAGTACATGACTCCGGATCGCAGGGCATCTATGATCATTGTACGGGAGCACTGCGCTGCAATAACAAACACGGGTATGCCGAGCCCCTGTTCAGATAAGAACCGTACAACAGGAGCGTAATCACAAGCCGTATTATCATAGTTGCAAACAATGCCATCGAAATAATTGCTGGTCAGAAGCTGAATCGCAGAAGCTGAGTTTGAAGCCTGGATTATTTCGGGAGTGCACTTTTTTATAAGTGCTTCAGCATAAATAGTACTGTGCAACTCGGGAGTATCATCAACAAGAAGGAGCCGGATTTTTTTATCCATATCGCAAGGGACTCTAATACATTGCTATGATGAGTTTATTTCTGCCAGCTTGCTTGGCTGCATACAGGGCTTCATCGGCAAGCCTGATGAGTTCAATATGTGTTGATGCATTATTGGCAGGAACAGCAGAAACACCCATACTGATAGTAATGGAAATGTCTTTATTCCCGGAGGTGAAAACAGTATCCTCCACGCACCGGCGAATTTTTTCACCGAGAGCGGCCGCATCCCCTATATCAGTATGGGGCAGGATAAATGCAAACTCTTCACCGCCGTAACGGCTTGGGACATCATCACAACGGATTATGTTCTTAAAAACTGCAGCCAGTGATTTCAGGATTTCATCACCGGCCTGATGTCCGTACGTGTCGTTTATACTCTTGAACAAATCAATATCACAGACAAGGCAACTCAGTGGACTCTTGCTGCGTACACTGCGTGTAAATTCGTCAGTCATGCGTTCATGAAAATAGCGGTGATTATACAGGTTTGTCAGGCTGTCTTTTTTAACAAGCTCTTCAAGTATTGCGTTCTTTTTCTCCAATTCATTTAACAGGCTTTTCATCTTTACCTGCGTTCCGACACGTGCAAGCAGTTCGCCGTAGTTAAAGGGCTTATCAACGTAATCAGATGCTCCAATCTCCAGGCCCTTTATTTTATCGATTGATTCGGTATTACTGGAGACCATAATGACAGGAATATCCATGGTGCTGTCTTCACTCTTTAAACGTCGGCAGCATTCAAATCCGTCCATTTCGGGCATCATGACATCCAGTAGTATCACATCCGGGTTGAAGATATGGCTCTGCTCTATAGCTTGCCTTCCGTTTGTTGCGGTTGCAACCTCGTAATTCTTCTTGGCCAGCAGCGTTGAGGCAAGCCGTCGTATTAATTCATTATCATCGACTACAAGGACTTTGCCAATGCCAGCCATTACTCTAACCATTATTAAGAATAAAACTATATTTGTCTTTGCTGTAGGATGTATGAGCAAAATTGAATAAACTGCCTGCACAGTCCTCAATTATATCTAGACGCGCTTACCTATATGATTTTTTGGCATTTATACTACGACGAGTAGGTCAAGAACACTAGAACTACGGCTATACGCGACTATCTAAAAGTACATCAAAAAACTGTACGGTCGCCGAAACCTTTAACGAAAAACATGGCTTTCACGGATGAAGAAGATCGAGTGTTCTCGTCTCCGCCGTCAGTTTCATGCCAAAGACGTATACCCCAGCACTGGCTGTGATATTCAATACCAATATCGGTTTCAAAGTCCTGATTATAAAAATAATCATAGCGAGTATTTACAAACATGGCCAGCCAGCTTGTAACATTGAAATACGTACCAAACTGTAGATACTGATACAGATCACGCCAGTAGCGATATTCAGCACTTAGATAGCTTTTTCCCAAAACCGGACAATCGTCCCAAAATACTGTATCGGCGCAGATTTTGCTGATAGGGGTCATAATACGTATCACCCTTGAAGTAAAAATGCTTGTTCAAGTCAAGGCTCAATTCAGTATACAGGTCCGTTGAAGTATCGTCGCGGTCACCGGCATAGTACAGCCCTTGATCTGGAGGGGTAAAATTCCAGGCCTGGCCAACTTTTAAATACCCCATCTCATGTTCGGACAATTCTCCGGAAGCGTCACGAAAAAGGGACGAAAAACGATTCTTGATGAAATAACCCGCCCAATGACGTGTATAATAATTTTCAGGGCTATCAAAGGCATCAGGGAATTCGTTTTGATTATCTGAAGCCACATATTCATATTCAAGTCCGGGCTCAAGCGTATGGCGTATTTTTTTCAAGGATTGCCCGTCGACATCAAAAATCCGGACAAACGTTGTTGCGAGCTGGGCGTTGACAGTCGGAAAAAGTGCACTGGTTTCATCACCCTCGGTTTCGTTCAGCCCTAAATATTGAACGCCTCTCAGGCCGACCTCGGGTGTAAACCTGAGCCAGCCTCCCATCAGCATCGGCATGGCAAGTTGTGGGTACAAGTTAATGCGCTGCCCTTTTTGGCCGCTATCACGCCAGAAATTATCATAGCCTGCGTCGACTTGGTAAAACAACGGGGTGCTTTTAACCGGCATAAGTTTGGTTGAATAGAGCGCCTCGGGCAAACGCTGTACCGTATAGGGATCGTTGTAGCGCAGATTTTCGAACCAGGTCGTATTTACAAGCAGATTGGAATCTTCCCAGTTTTTGTTGAAAAAAACCGTGGACTCCTGTTTGTCAAGGTTGTTGGTGCTGTCGCGGCTGTAATCACTTTTGGAGCGGCTTACAATGTTCCCGTAATCGTAATAAAACTGACGGTCGGAAATTTGCGACACATCCGCTTTCATATACATGTCAGCATCGAAATAATGCTGCCCTTCAAAGTTAAGAAAGTAGCGTTGATCGCTACGGTCCAGGGGGTTTTTATATTGTTCATCCTGATAGCTGCTCATTTCATCCGCGTAATAGCCGTAGAGTTTCGCGTCTGTTTCTTCGGCTAGCTTAATGCGGTATTCGGCACCCGTGCCGACTCCCTGCTCGGTTGCCGTATCAAGCCAGAACGTTGCGTCACTTTGATCATTGATCGCCCAGAAGAATGAATTGTCCATCTCATATCCGGAGCGGTTTGAATAACCAATTTCAGGAGGAAGGAATCCTGATTGCCGTTCTGTTTTTACCGGCACAACCATAGCGGGCAAATACATTACCGGAACGCCTTTAACCTTGAGCAAAGGGTGGCGGGCTACGGCATAGCCTTCAACCTCAACATCGATAACAGAGGCTTCAATGCGCCACGGGGGATTCTTGGCATCACAGGTGGTTATGGTGCCATCGTGTACCGTATAGGTGTTGGGTCCGGTTTTTTGTACCTCTCGTCCATTGATATGCAAATTTTCATTTTTAATGAATATTTTTGCCTGACGAACCACACCAACCTGTGTATCGAGATTAACGGTGAAAGATTCGCACTCAATCGTGTCGCCGTTCTGCGTAAGCAGTACGTTGCCCTGTGCTTCGGTTTCTTTCGTTACCATATTAATCTTAATAGTATCGGCTTTAATAGAAAGCGTTCCCTGTGTAATAACAGCTTCGCCTTTGGCAGTCAGTACATCGTGCTGGTCGCTGTACTGGAGGATATCTGCTACGACATTGACGGGCAGTTCCCTGTCCTGCTCTAATCTGGACATGGGGGTAGCGGCAAGGGCTTGCGTGTTAAGCAGGCACACCCATACTATCATGAAAGCCAAGGCTTTAAACAGTTCTGTAGCGTTCAAACGATTCACTGCGTTGTAGAAGATATTCACGTTGGGTTTGTTTCTTTTATTTCTGTAGTACGCATACATATATGCCGTCATCCCAAGCCTGTTCATGCCCAAGCGATTCAAGGCCTGCAGACCGTGCCATAATGGTTATCAGCATACAATCACGATATCTTACATTAGAGGCCTATGCGCCCGCTCATGTCAGTTTTGCGGCTTCGCAACAGTTCACGCGCTTCACCCACTGCGAAGAGCGACCCGGTAATGCATATCAGGTCCTGCTGTCCTGTTTTTTCATGGGCAGTTGCAAGTGACTGCGCTATTGTTTCGCACCACAATAACCTTTTTTTCTCTGAAAATACAATATATTTTTCCAGATACTCACGTCCAGCGGAACGCTCCATTTCGGGTTTAAAAAAGATACACATATGTGCCAGAGCAACAAGGCGCAGCAGGGATCGTATGTCCTTGTCGCGCATAACGCCGATAATCAGAACAAGACGTCGATAGCTGAATGCATGCTTCAAAGCACGTGCCAGGGCCTGCCATGCAGCCGGATTATGAGCACCGTCAAGCACAATAGTGCGAGGTGCTATCTGTACGGTTTCAAGTCGACCGGGCCAGTGGCAGGATTGCACTCCAGCATATATATCCATGTCCTGCAATGCATAGCGGGTACGAAGAAGTTCTACCGCGGTGATGGCTACAGCAGCGTTGTATGCCTGATGCGGTCCGGCAAGACCGGGGCGCAATCCCGAATAGCGGCGTTCATGCGCCTGATAACAGTAGCCCTTGGAATGCAGGCGCATTGAAAAATCACGGCCATATTCCAGAAGCAGTGCCCCTTTGTCCTGACAGATTTGCCTGATACAATCACGCGGTCCCGACCGGGTGACAGCGCTGATACAGGGGCGCCCCTTTTTTATGATACCCGCTTTTTCACGGGTTATATGCATGAGCGTCGGACCGAGATGAACGGTGTGTTCGCGGCTGATTGATGTAATGATGCTCAACAGCGGGTCAACGACATTTGTAGCGTCAAGCCTTCCGCCCAGGCCGGTTTCAAGGATAACGGGATCAGCCCCATGCTGCGCAAAATACATCAGGGCGAGAGCAGTTGTGAATTCAAAAAACGTAATATGCTCTAGATTGTTGCGACGGCACAGTGTACGCAGACGTTGTACGAGCGAAGTAACCGAACTGTGTGCAATCGGCCGACCGGCGATAATAATGCGTTCGGAGAAATCAACAAGATGCGGAGAGGTGTACAGACCCGGATGGTAGCCTGCATGGCAATATATTGCGTGCAGATACGCTGCAGTTGAACCTTTGCCGTTGGTTCCGGCGATATGGATGCATTGAAGGCTGTGATGGGGATTGCCGAGCAGTTCCAGCAGGCGGGTTATGGAACCCAGCCCCAACTTGATGCCAAATTTTTGTAAGCTAAACAGCCAGCTGATTGTTTCCTGGTAGGAAGCATTCGTCATCGTGATTTTAAGCGCACAGAAGCTGACTGAGCTTCAGGCCGGGGTCAGGTTCACGCATCAGTGCTTCGCCGATCAGGAACGCATCAATTCCGCAGGAGCGCAAACGCCTGATATCATCCGAGGTATTAATGCCGCTTTCGCTCACAATAATAATATCCTCCGGAATCAGGGTTCGAAGCTCGATTGTAGTTCCTATGTTAGTATGAAAAGTGTCTAAATTACGATTGTTTATTCCAATTATTGAAGGTTTTACATGAAGTGCCTTTAGAAGTTCGTCTGCAGTGTGAACCTCAACCAGGGCCTGCATGCCAAGATCATAGGTCAAATGTAACAGTGAAGACAATTCAGATGTGTCAAGTGCGGCTGCAATCAGCAGAAGCGCATCGGCACCGGCCGCACGTGCTTCATACACCTGGTAGGGATCGATAATAAAATCCTTCCTGAGCACCGGTATGCTGACCGACCGGCGTATGAGCCGCAGGTAATCCAGATGGCCCTGGAAGAAGTGTTCTTCGGTCAGCACTGAAACGGCCCCTGCCCCGTTTTTTTCATAACACTGTGCAATAGCGACTGGGTCAAAGTCAGGCCTGATGATACCCTTGGAGGGGGATGCTTTTTTGGCTTCAGCAATGATATTGATCCTGCCTGGTCTGCTGAGCATGTGTGCAAAATTACGTGCAGGCTCCTGTTTTTGCAACTCGTCTATAAGCTGCTCACGGCTGACAGCCTGTTTGCGGGCAGCAAGAGTAATTTTGGTCTGTTCTAATATTTTTGAAAGTATCATGGAACGTTAAAACCCTGCAGTGATCTTCTGCAACTGACGCAGTTTTTTTATTGCTGCGCCGGAGTCAACAACAGCGCAGGCTATTCCAAATCCTTCTTTGATTGACGCAGACCGGCCGGCTGCAACCAGTGCAGCGCCGGCATTCAAGCATACGATTTCGCGCCGCGGCCCCTTCTCACCGTTGAAAATAGCCTCTATGATTGCAGCGTTGCGGTTGGCATCACCTCCGACAATATCTGAACGGTTGGCGCAGGGCAAACCCAGCTCAGCAGGGTTAAACATGCAGGTTGTTACAGCGCCGTTTTCATATGTGCTGATGCGGGTTGGTGCGCATATGCTGATCTCATCGAGTCCGTCAAGGCCGTAAACAACCAGGGCTCGTTTGCGGCCAAGCAATCCGGCCACGGCAGCCAGCATGTCGGTCAGTTCACGACGGTTTACGCCCAGTACCACATAATCGGCATCAGCCGGATTCGTGAGGGGCCCAAGCAGATTAAACACAGTTGGAACGGAAATCTGCGCACGTACCGGGGCGGCGTATTTCATGGCCGGATGCAGATTACGGGCGAATAAAAATCCGATACCGGTGCGTTCAATACAAGCGGCAACCTGTTCGGGAGTAAGCATGATATTAACCCCGAGTGCTTCAAGCACGTCGGCGCTGCCACAGCTGCTGGTGGCGGCCCGGTTGCCATGTTTGGCGATTGACAGACCGGCAGCGCAGGCGACAAAAGCTGCAGCAGTGGAGATATTGAACGTGTTTGCCATATCACCACCTGTACCGACTATATCCACAAGGGAGTCGAAAAGGCTGTGTTTAAGAGGTACGGTTGTGGCTTTTGATCGCATAACCCGTGCAGCAGCAGCTATTTCTAGTGCGGTTTCGCCTTTCATCAGCAATGCGGTCAGAAATGAGGAAATATGGACATCAGTGGCTTCACCACTCATGATGGCATGCATACATGCACTCATGATATCTTCATCAAGATCGCGGCCGGCAGCCAACAGTTTAAGCGCTTTTTTAAACATCGAAGAGTTGTTTTACAAAAAATATTTTTGTTAGTTTTCCAGTTTGGAAAGACTTTTTTGAAAATATAGCACATTTAGCAGATGCGTAATAATGAAAAATATACGCACGAAAAAAATAGCCTGAAACACGCGGGTATTCACGCGTTCTATTGACAAAAAATAAATTAAATCGTATTGTGGTAGGCGCACATGCTCCACAACAGTTTAAGACGACACGTTGAGCTGTGTGACAATTGAAACCAATTCTTGCAACATGCCTGTGATGAATGGACATGCGTAACGATGTATCTGTTTTGGAGCTGCCATGTCAGATAAGCCTGAATTTAGCGTGCCGCTTGCCGAGCGTATACGCCCCGTCAGTCTGGCCGAGTTTATTGGCCAGGAACACCTTACCGCACCGGGTAGACTGCTGCATCATATGATCGAGCAGGCCGAGCCATGCTCAATCATTCTATGGGGACCACCCGGCACCGGCAAAACCACGCTGGCCCGCATAATTGCAACTGTATCCGGAGCGGTGTTTGTGGCATTAAGCGCGGTGACCTCAGGCATTAAAGACGTTCGTCAGGTCATTGCCGCTGCGATTGAACTGCAAAAAAACCAGAACCAACGCACCATTCTTTTCATAGATGAAATTCATCGTTTTAACAAAGCACAGCAGGATGCTTTTTTGCCCCATGTGGAAAACGGTGATATTGTTCTCATAGGTGCTACAACTGAAAACCCTTCTTTTGAAGTTATCTCCCCGCTTTTATCGCGCACCAAGGTATTACTTCTGCAGCAATTATCCGAAGCGGATATTGTCAAAATTCTGGAAAATGCCATTGCGGACAAACAGCGCGGCATGGGTGCTTTTCAGGTCGCAATTGACAAGGACATGCTGGGTCTCATCGCACAGTACAGTCAGGGGGATGCGCGTGTCGCCCTCAACACGCTGGAACTGAGCGTTATGCTGACCGCTGCAGATACTCAAGGGGTACACAGGATTAACCGTATCAGCGTTGAAGACGCACTGCAGCAAAAAATGCTGCTCTACGATAAAGACGGCGAGGAGCACTATAACCTGATTTCAGCCTTGCACAAGTCGCTGCGTGGAAGCGATGTTGATGCCGCCCTGTACTGGCTCGCCAGGATGCTTGCAGCCGGTGAGGATCCCTTGTTTATCGCCCGCCGTCTGATTCGTTTTGCCAGCGAGGATATTGGCAATGCCGACCCGCGTGCCCTGCAGGTCGCCCTTGAAGCGCGTGAAGCCTTTCACTGTATAGGACATCCTGAAGGCGAACTCGCACTTGCTCAGGCGGTTGCATACCTGGCTACAGCTCCAAAGAGTAACGCCCTGTATCTGGCCTGGCAGAGGGTATCAGCACTTATTGCAAAAACAGGCACGTTGCCAGTTCCCCTGCATATCCGTAATGCCCCGACCGGCCTTATGCGTGAACTGGGTTATGGTGACGGCTACAAGTACGATCATAATTATGATAATGGAATCGCCCACCAAAAGTATTTACCCGAACAGATTGCAACTGAGCGTTTTTATCAGCCTTCAGGCCGGGGATATGAAAAAATTATTGCCGAGCGCATGGATTTCATTGCCGGAAAAAAACGCGGGCAGTGACAGCTGCTATGAAACAGCCTGATCCTAACGATATGGCCATCGGCTGCTACTGCCAGTAGTGGCCGATTTTTTTTGTAAGCCAGGCAGGATCAGGGTGAAAAGCATGCCTGAGAGCAGCGCGGTTTAACGCCTTCAACACTTTCACGCTCAACCCAAGTTCAGTTGATGCAAGCATATATTCACCGCTGAGCGTAATTGCAGAAATGGCAGGGTCATCAGTATTCAAGCAGACCGGTACATGGTGGCGCATAAGTGTTGTTATGGGATGAGCCCCTGCAGACGGCACAACTCCGGTGTGCACGTTACTGGTCAGGCAAATCTCAAGCAGCACATCGCGTTCGCTCAGCAGGCGCATAACTTCCGGATCCTCGGCCGACCTGATGCCGTGTCCGATCCGGCTTGCGCCGAATTTATCAACTGCCTGGCGCACATTCACTGCGCCGCAGGCTTCACCGGCATGCAAAGACAGCCCCAGTCCCTTTGATCTGAATTTTTCAAACAGCCGCTCAAACGGTTCGGCAGAATTGGTAATTTCATCTCCGGCTATATCAAGGCCGCAGAAATAACCGTCAGGCAAGCCCAGGGCCAGATCAACAGTTGCTGCGGCAAGATCAAAACCATAATCGCGGCTGATAGTGAGTATGGGTATGACAATTATATCGCTTTCACGTGCAGTGCGCTGCACTGCAGTATGCACCCACTCAACGACATCACGTTCGCAAAAGCGGCCCCCGGCAAAATGTGTGGGGCTGTAGCGCAGTTCAAGGTATTTTACATTATCAACAGCAGCCGCTTTGACCGCTTTGCAGGCAGCATATTGAATTGCTTCGCGGCATGTATAAAAGCCACGGTATACCTTGAATTTATTGAGAAAATTTTCAAACCCGGGTGTATCGCATGTCATTTGTATGCAGTTGCGCAGAGTTTCCAGCTCATACGTTGGCAGTACACCACCGAAGGTGCGGGCAATATAGAGCAGGGTATCCGGCTCTATGCTTCCTTCGAGATGACGATGCAAATCGATCTTGGGAAATTTTTTAATGCGTTCTAAACCCTGCACAGTATCCATGCCTTGTTCCTATAGAGTATTAATTCTATTCTGCGTCACTGAGGCAGATAATATTCCATTTTAAAAAGATGCAGGTTGCACGTTTATGCAGGGTTGTATATAGTTTTGTTTAAGAATAAAGGTACGTTGTCCTCTGAATAGTGCTTTACCGCTGTCGCCGCTTCAGCCATAATGGTGTAAGGTCTAGGAAATGGTTTGTTGCAGGATGCAAACACAAATACGATGCTTGATGCTAATCTGCCGACGCACTCTGGCGTGTCTGTTTATAGCCGGGTTCTTAAGTGTTGGTGCCTGTTCTGATACGTCCAAGCCTCCGTTTATAAAAGCACAGGTCCTGGACGTTTACAATAATAAAACTGATATTTACAATGCCCATTTTCATTACCAATGGCAGGAACGCGGTGAAACCGCTTTTCTCGATACCAACAGCTTGATAAGTCGCGAACTGATGGCCACTATTGTTGAGCAAGATACCCCGGGATCGAATAGCGGTACTC
Source organism: uncultured delta proteobacterium (assembly GCA_963723235.1). Taxonomy (GTDB): domain Bacteria; phylum Desulfobacterota; class WTBG01; order CAIYCZ01; family CAIRTM01; genus CAIRTM01. The sequence continues at coordinate 265,001 of CAVRPV010000010.1, read as the reverse complement.
ACGCCTTACGCATTCATCTCAAGGACATTCACAAAATAGAATGGGAAATAACCGATTCCGGCAAAAAAATGTATGTCTACCCGATCAGGGGACCTGTTGTTAAAACGCAGTGTCTGTTTCCCGAGCATCTGCGTGTCGACCCGGCATCAGGACTGGCTGAGTATACCTGCTCCATTATAGGCAACAAAAATAAACCATCGCGCACTTTTGACTTTAGACTGGATCTCGATTTTATAAAGAGCATAACCATTACCGAAGTTGATAGCGGTTCCTGATTACTATATCTGTGCTATTACTCATGAGACCTGCATGCGGGCATAGCAGGAGAAAACCTTATATAATCTATCAGGAAGAATACGTAGGGAATTAATAAACAATAGTTTTTTGAGGCCATCCTTTAGAGTATTTCACCTCTCCGGATGCAGTAACGATCAGGGCTTCAACCCCGGAAAGCTTATCGACGAGAGCAAGACCATCGACGGGTCCAAGCACAAACAGCGCGGTTGAAAGCGCGTCACTGGCTATCCCCTGCGGTGCAATAACCGTAACAGACTGAATTGTTGATACCGGAATTCCTGTGCGAGGATCAATAATATGGGTTCGGCGCTTTCCGGCCTTGTAGTAAAATTTTTCGTAGTCACCAGATGTGGACACGCTTTGATCGTGCAGCGTTATCACGGTCAGAAACGTACTGTCTTTGCGGGGGTGGCGTACGCCGACCTGCCATGGCTGGCCGTCAGGCTTTGTACCGATTGCACAGATTGTTCCGCCGGCTGCGACAAGGGCACTCTTGATGCCTTTTTTTTGCAGAAAAAGCATGGCCCTGTCAGCTACAAAACCTTTACCGAAGGCTCCCGTATCGATACGCATACCACTATGCTTCAGTCGGGCGGATGCTCCTGAAGACCCTTGTGAGAGTCGCAGTGCCTTGTAATCAACCAATCGTTGCACCTGTGCAATCAGCGTATCGTCGGGCTCAGACCCTGAAAGTCCGGGCTGTTCCTGATTGAAACCCCACAATGCCACAAGCGGACCAACCGTAAAGTCAAAAGCTCCATGGCTGAGGCGGGCATATTTCTTTGCATCACTGAGCGCGGAAAATGTTTCAGGGCTGATTTTGACAGCCGCGTTGCCAGCAGCAGCGTTTATACGAGATACCTCGCTTGCATTATCATAATTATTCAACAGATCATTAACACGCCCCATCTCGCTAAACGTCTCATCGATAATGGCTGCTGTCTGGTTATCGCCATAGGCTTTAACTTCAACAAAGGTGTAAAGAAGCGGTTTGCTTTGATGATAAAGCTCTGCTGAATATGCTCCAGCGACAGGCAGTACCGCTGTAGACAGTCCAGCCAGCAAAAAAACAAGCCATACCTTCAGGGTAACTGTGGTTTTTCGTGCGAATGTATATGTTTTGACAAAAGGTTTCAATGCAGTAAGGGGCCTTCCTATTATACTGTGGCACGAGAGATATGTTCAGAATTTCAACGCTCCCCTGCCCTGTTTATAATCAGTCATGTGTAGCGTTCACTATCCGGATGGTGCGTATTCAGACGTATTGCAGGACAGCTTCAGGTATTTTAGACAACGGTAACACCTTATCAACGGCACCGAGCTTGATAGCCTCATTAGGCATGCCGAAAACAACACAGGTTTCCTCATCCTGGGCAATAGTACGTGCACCGTTTTGCTTCATTGTGAGCATGCCGTCAGCACCGTCTGAGCCCATACCGGTAAGAATAACACCGATTGCGTTTGCCCCGGCATATTTTGCAACGGAATTGAACAAAACTTCAACAGATGGACGCTGACGCTTAACAAGAGGGCCGTCTTTAACCTCGACATAGTATGTTGCCCCTGAACGTCGCAAAACCATGTGCTTGTTTCCCGGCGCAAGCAGGGCCGTACCGGGCACAACACGGTCACCGTCAATCGCTTCTCGAACTTCAAGTCTGCACACAGTATTTAAACGCATTGCAAAGCTTTTGGTAAAGCGCTCGGGCATATGCTGCACAATGACAATGCCCGGGGAGTTAGGGGGAAGTGATGTGAGAATATACTCAAGCGCCTGTGTTCCGCCTGTAGATGCGCCCATTGCGACAATCTTATTGGTTGTTTTGGTAAGCGAGAGATTAGACTTGCTGCGCAGCAACTGATCCTTCATATGATTGAGATCTTCAATCCTGACACGCGCAGCTGCCTTGATTTTTTCAATCAGGCTCATGGTCATATCACCGACACTGTAGGCCCGGCCGGGTTTGCACATCACGTCAACAGCCCCCTCATACAGCGCTTCCATGGCAAGCTCACTGCCCTTCTGGGTCAATGAGGATACAACAATGACGGGCATGGGATAATGTTTCATCAGTTTTCGAAGGAACGTTATGCCGTCCATGCGCGGCATTTCAATATCAAGCGTGATGACATCGGGTTTAAATCTGGCAATATGTTCGCGGGCAACATAGGGGTCAGGTGCGGTTTCAACGACCTCAATATCAGGATCGGTCGAAAGCTCACTTGCCAAAATATTCCGGACAACTGCCGAATCATCAACGATTAATACCTTAATGGGCATATGAAAGCTGCTTTCGCTATGACTGTATTGTAACCAGAACCGGGGTTTCCTCGATAGTAATTGCAAGATATTGACTGTCCTCGACCAGTGCATCCCAGGCAGCATGGCCAAGTTCTTCAGTAATCGGAATCGTAAGATCCACAACAACATCCTCGCCAAACAGTGCGGTCATCAGCCTGCCCGTAATCGTGTTGAGCAACTCCTTTAAAGCATCGATGGCACTGTCCTCGTCAATTTTCTGATCTTCTTCAAGCCCAAGAATATTAGTGGCCAGCAGGGCAGAAATTGTCATAGGGACTACAATCGCCACAGTTCCCTGCTGCGGGCCCTTGAACCCCATTGATGCCTTCAAAAACCTGTTGGCCTCAGTTTCAATTTCATCATCTTCCAATTCATCACCAAACATAAAGGCAAGCTGCTCAAAAACTCCGAAACAGACTTCTTTAAGAATTTTGCGTTCTTCATTTTTCATCATAATCACCCAGAACCTCCTTGACAACATTACGGATTATTTCAGGGGTTATCGGCTTGCGCAGGTATGCCCGAACACCTTTTCGAAACAGCTCTTCAATTCGTGTTTTACTGCCCTCTGTTGAAACGATTACAACGGGCAGTTTCTCAAGCATATGGTCCTCAAGCATTTTTTCAATCATTTCGATGCCGTTCATCACCGGCATATTGATGTCGGCAAAACACAAGTCAACCCAGTTATTCTTCATAATCTGAAGACCTTCCAGGCCGTTGCTGGCTTCAAAAAGTTCACCGGTCGGTACGCCTGCAATAAGCAGTGTTTTTTTTATCACTGAGCGTATGGTTCTGGAATCGTCGACAATAAGAATATTAAAGGACATATCTCAACCGCCTCCACTAGGTGTAAAAAATTTTTTTACAATGCCGTGACCTTCTGCGGTCCGGGGCACAATTATCACCACTGCATATCCGGCTATCTCCATGCCCAACAACGATTGGATGACGGCTGGGTTTTCAACCATGAAGATCATAGCTGATATTCCTTCCCGCCTGACTTAATCTTGACATCGCCACTTCCGACAATGATTGATACCGTGCGTGACATACTGCCGCCGATATCTTGTTTTTCAATCAAAATATTATTTTTCCACAAAAGTTTGCGCAGTACGGTGAAATTGCGCTCTCCTATTTTGAAAAAACCTTTTTCGTCCAAAAGGGAAGAGCAACCCACTGCCTTAACAATGATATTTTTCTTATCGGCCCCCAGGCTGTGGGCCTGCCTGAATAGCAGGGGTATGCCGGTATCAACGAACATGTACGGCGACGCAGTTGCCTTGTGGGGGTCAATCTTAGAGAGGGGCAGCATGCTGTGAAGCATTCCGGCAACCTTAGCGACAGGGTCATAAATTATCACCCCGAGGCATGACCCTAGAGAATAGGTGATCAGGACCTCGTCGGGGTTATTCGACACCTTCATGTCGGATATACCAACTACAATAGTTTTCACTCAGGCTCTCCAGTCAAACAGTTTCAGACAATATTGACGGTTATTTTTTTTGATATATAGTCGGTCGTATGTATGTAAAGTCAGTTTTTAAGCTGTTCAGGCTTTCGGCATGTCCGGTAAACAGGTAGCCTCCGGGCAGAAGCTGTCGGTAAATTTCTTCTACGAGATTTTTTCTGGTTACATCATCAAAATATATCATAACGTTTCTGCAAAAGACAATGTCAAGCTGTCCGCGCATGGGAAACGGTGGCCGCGACAGGTTAAGTCTACGGTAAACAATATGCTGCATGAGCTCTTTTTGCGCCTGAAAGCCAGCGCCGCCCGGAGTCTTGACCGGAACGAAAAAACGCCTGCGTAATGCCTCCGGAACATTTTCAATCTGCGTTGTTTCATACAGACCCTGCTGTGCTTTGGCAAGCACACCTGTGGATATGTCTGTTGCAAGAATCTTAAAATCATACAAGCGCTCGCCGATGACATCGCGTATAGTCATTGCGATTGAGAGCGCTTCCTCACCGGTTGATGTTGCAGCTGACCAGGCCCTTATTCTTGTCTTACCGTCCGTCAGCCATTGTGAAAGTATGGTTTTTAAAAAATCGAAGTGCTGATTTTCCCTGAAAAAACTAGTTACGTTTGTTGAAATAACATCCAAAAACCGCGTTATTTCATTGCCGCTATCGTCCTGTTCAAGATATCGCAAATACTGCTTATGGCTGCTTATGCCCAGGACACGCATGCGTTTAGCGAGCCGGGCTGAAACCATTGCTTCCTTGGTCTCCTTCAGGCTGATACCGCTGTTTTCGTAAACAAGCGCTCTTAAACGTTCAAATGTAATGCTGTCCATCAGTGCCGTTCACTCTGCATCTACCGGACTTCGTCAGCGTCAGTTACAGGGAGGCCCTGGATTTCATCAGTTGTTAGAATATCCTCAATTTTGAGCAGTATTTTAATGCCGCCTTTCGTCTTGGCAATACCTTTTATAAACGATGTTGTTACTGCAGTGCCAAACCGGGGTGGATCATCAATATCATTGACGTCAATGTCGAGCACCTCAGAAACGCTGTCTACGATTATCCCCATCTGGATCGAATTCTGGTCTTCCATGAAATCAACAACAATAATGCAGGTCTGCTCGGTATCCTCAATACTCTGCATGCCGAATTTTTTCCGCAGATCAATGATCGGTATCACTTTACCGCGCAGGTTGATTACACCGCGTACAAAGACCGGAGTTTGCGGCACAGTGGTAATATCCATAAGCCCGATAATTTCACGTACCATTAAAATTTCAAGGCCGTATTGTTCACCGGCCAGATTAAACGTAAGAAATTTCTCCTTGCGCGTGACTCCACCCCGGCCATCCCTTTTACTGTCGGCCATATCATGTACCTCCATCTCTAATAGTTAGCATGTAACCTCAAGAAAAATATCCGCGGTAATATTTATTACTCTCCAGTAGCCAGCTTTACAATTCCGCTGATATCAAGAATAATGCCGACGCTACCGTCAGTCATGATTGACCCCCCTGAAATACCGGTCAGCCCTTTTAAAGCGCCAAGTGATTTGATAACAGTTGACTGTTGGCCGAGCAGTTCATCAACCATTATGCCCGTCATCCTGCCACTGTCTTCAACGACAATTACGATACTGTCTTCGATTTTCTGCGTGGTACCCTTGATATGGAAAAGATCGGCCAGCCTGAACAGCGGTATCAATTTGTCGCGAATTGTAACCATCTCGCCCTTGTTGGCAAAAGTTGTAATATCTTGCACACGGGGCCGAATCGACTCAACAATTGAAAGAGTCGGGATAATGTAGCGCTCATCACCAATGCGCACCAGCATGCCGTCAATAATAGCCAGCGTGAGCGGTAGCCGCATGCTGATGGTTGTACCATTGCCAGGATCGGAAGTAATATCGATATTACCGCGAAGATCATCAATGGTACGCTTGACCACATCCATGCCGACCCCGCGTCCGGATACATCGGTGACTTTGAGGGCGGTTGAAAAGCCGGGAAGAAGGATCAGGTTATATATTTCACGATCACTAAGCAGATGCCCTTCACGGATCAGGCCCTTTTCAAGGGCCTTACTCTGGATTGCGCCCCTGTTCAGGCCGCGGCCGTCATCGTTGATTTCTACGTAGATATTACCGCCTTTGTGGAACGCAGATAAAACAATTCTGCCAACAGAATTTTTACCGGCCCGGCGCCGGTCCTCATGCGTCGCCTCGATGCCATGATCAACCGCATTGCGTACAAGATGAATCAACGGATCGCCGATACGGTCAACGACGCTTTTATCGAGCATGGTTTCCTCGCCCTTCGTGATAAATTCAATTTTTTTATCACTTTTTCTGGCAAGATCACGAACAACACGGGCCATTTTTTGAAATGTCGCCTTGATTGGTATCATACGCATCGACATACCGAGCGTTTGCAGTTCACGGGTAATCTTATCCATCTGCGTAATATTGCGCAGCAGGGTTGATGAGGCACCGACACGAATGGTAGTATCCTGGCGTATCATTGCCTCGATAATCACTAACTCGCCGATAGCGTCAATAAGCTTGTCAAGATTTTCGGCATCCACCTTGATGGATTCCTTGATTTTGGTTTTATTCTGTTGCGATGACTGGCGCGCGGTCGATACTTGATTCTGTTCTGTTGTTTCGTCATCATTGTCATAGAGTATTTCCAGAAACTCATCGGCAGCACTGTCCGCTCCGTCTACTGCAGGCTCTGCCTGTGAACACTCCGGATCAGATTCTTCGGCGAAAGGATTGGGCATTGCAGGTTTGACCTGCGAACTGATTGCTGAAACAACATCACCTGGTTGTATGTCTCCGGGTTCAGCAGCACCCGACTGGTTATCAAAAACAGCCTGTGCTTTTGGGAACATAACCGGGTTACCAGCATCGACAGGCAAGTGTGGATTAAGTATCCGTTTGATTTTTTCTATTAAGAAGTCGACCGTTCTGCTTGGCAGATATGAATTTTTGCCTGACGATATACCGGCCTCAATAGTGCCGATCAGATTTTTCATCTCATCAACAGCTTCAAAAACAACATCAATACTTTCACCCTTAAGATGCAAATCCCCTTTGCGGGCATTGTCAAGCAGGCTTTCAGTTATATGAGACAGACGCGAAATTTCATCAAGTGCCAGAAATCCAGCTGCACCTTTAATGGTATGAAATACACGGAAAACCGCGTTCAACAAATCACTGTCTCCGGGGTTGTTTTCCAAAGTCAAAAGACGATCATTGATATTATCGATATGCTCTTTAACCTCGGAAACAAAATCGGAGAGCAGATCAAGGTCTGTAGTCAGCAGGGTCCGTACGGCGACACTGTCAACGTGAGCGCTCTCAGTCTCGATCGTTACCGGGGGGGGCGCCACCTTGAATTCAACGGGACCCTTGAGGGGATTATTGACGACGGCTGCAATGATGCTGCCGTCGCTGCATACATCTGAACGGGCCAGAGCGAGTGCTCCCAGCATCTCCGGTGTAAGTTTTGGCAGAGGTGCATGATTTTTTAGTGCGTTGAAACATCGGGCAAGAAAATCTTTTACACTAAAAAGAGCTTCAGTTCGCAGGGTTTTTCCATGGGCTTCAAGCAAATCTTCAACCGTATGGCACAACTTTTCAATATCAAAAAGGCCGAAGACCCGGGCCTCACCTTTGAGCGTATGAAAAACACGCTTTAACTCACCCAGGATTGCACTGTCAGGCTGCTTTTCAAAGCGCAGGATCAAATCTTCAATGCGGGCGCCAACTGACTGCTGTTCATCGACAAAATCATTAAAAATAGCATCATCAAAAAACGTGTCAACAGGCTGAGTGGCAACTTCCTGCATTCCGTTGTACAACCATGTTGCCGGCAGCGCAAAGCGCTCCAACAGGGCGTCAGCAAGCACAGGCAGGGGTTGTTCTGCTTTTAATGCGTCGAATACGTTTTTCAGCCAGTGCTTGATGTCCAGCAGGCTTTCAGGGGAAAGAAACGCTGGATTTTTTTCAATCGCATCTTCGATGTGACAGCAAACCCGTTCAACATCAGTAAGTCCGCACACACCGGATCCGCCGTTCATCGTATGGAAAATACACTTAAGACCGGCAATAGCTTCCAAATCAGGACCGTTTTCAAGCCGCAGAATCATGGGCTCCATTTTTTCAAGCGCATTATCCTGTTCTTCAATAAATATTGCAAAAAGCTCAGGCGCAATAAACGGCGACAACTCAAATTTTTGAGGCGCATCTGAAGGGGGTAATTCAATATCGAACTCAACCGCAGGGCTAACAGCAACAGCACCATCAGAGCTGTGGAACAAGAGACTGAGTATGTCGGCTGAAAACGGAGGAACCGGTCGATCAAGTTTTAATGCATCAAAACAATTTTTAAGCCAGTCTTTGACTGTCAGCAGGATATCAACCGGGATATGCTCGGGCTGTGAATCGATCAGGTCTTCAGCTGTATGGCACAAGCGTTCAACCTGACGCAATTCAAAAACGCCTGCTTCGCCTTTAAGCGTATGGAACAGACGTCTCATATCCCCTAGAGACTCCCCGTCGCGGCTGCGCTCCAGCCTGAGCAACTGCTCCTCTAGATGAGAAAGCACACTTTCCTGATCATTGATGAATTCACGGAACAATTCCCGGTCAAGATAGTCAGGCAGGGTGTAGTCTTTACCAGACGGTGAACCGACGCCAGCTGCATGTGCAGCGGCATCGCTCATTGTGCCGGCCGGCAGTCGCAGCTTTTCCGGATCAGAGCCGGGTCGCAGTGCATACTGTATGCCTGAAAAAAGCTTGTTGAGCGTATCAATGACTGCGGAGCGATCACAGGTTTCGTCAGTGACGATGGCATTGATCAACTCAAGAGCGCGACTGAGTGCGTTCGGTACCCGCCTGTGCCCTGCGACGGTTGTTGCATCGCGCAGCTTTTCAACCCTGCCGCACAGTGCAATCACATCCTGTACACTGTCATAGTCAGCGGTTACCAAATCACCGGCTGTTGCGTCCAGTAATGTTTGGAGATTATCAGATGACATGCGCAAGAACCTGCCGACCTATCATGATGGGGGTTATGCAAAAATCCGGTTGATCTTTTGTTGGAGAACGTCCCCGGTAAAAGGCTTAACAATATAATCATTCACCCCTGCCTGAGCAGCCAGAACAACATTTTCCTTCTCAGCTTCGGCCGTGATAAGCAGAACCGGCAAATCCTTGAGCCCCTGATCAGCACGAATAGCCTTGAGCAGTTCCAGGCCGGTCATATTGGGCATGTTCCAGTCAGTGATAACAAAATCATACGATCCATTTTTCAGCTTCTCCAATGCAACGTCTCCGTCTTCAGCTTCATCAACATTATTGAACGAGAGCTGTTTTAATAAATTGCGCACGATACGGCGCATGGTTGAAAAATCATCAACAATCAAGATGTTCATGTTCAGGTCTGCCATTCCTTATACTCCTTTACTGGTTTATAGTGATTTTTAAAATCGGTTATTTTTTTATATATGCGCATGCGCTGTACGATTGAACTGAGCTCACGTGCCGAAATTTCATCAAAAGCATAGTCTCAAAGACGTGCATCTCTTTTGTAATCGGCATGCCCTCGTTTGAGCTTTAAGCAAATAAACCGTATAGAGCATTATACATCATGGTGTAATTAGTATAACGGTTTTATTTGTTTTTCAATAAAATAAAAATATATACGATTGACCATATTCACCGAACCGATTCTCCGGCTATACGTGAACCCGGAGCTTGTCTCGGATCAGTTGAGCCAGCAAACAATCAAAGTCCCGAAGCGGGGCATCATTCAGCGCGAAACCAAAGATTTACGGGAATTGATTTTTGTTGTATTGACACCCTCGCAATCATAGGATAATGTTCGAATAATAAAGAAAACAGTACAAACCAATACGTCCAAACATACCTCATATGACGTCTTCAAATCAAAACCATGATGTGAGCATCAGAAACTATAGGCCCCTTGAGAAAATTGTTTCCGAGGGCGATGCGCAGGATTTTTTTTACGTTATTCTTGATGGCACCGTTGAGATCAGCCAGAACCGTAAAATCATACGAACGCTGCGCGAAGGTGACGTCTTCGGGATTGAAAATTACTATCGCAAGCGGCCCTACACAACCACAGCATGCGTCATTACTCCGGCGCGCATTGCCGCATACCGTTCTGAGACTATCCGTGACATCATCTATACCCACCCGCAGCTGGCTGAACAGATTTTTACATCGGTTATGTGTCAGCTTGAACAAACAACGGGCAGAGCTGAAGAACATATCCCTTTTGAACGCGCCACACCAATTCGTGAGCATATTTACCAGGATGGTGAAATTATTATCACCGAAAATAGCGAAGGAAGTGAGATGTTTCGTTTGATGGAAGCACAGCACGGTCTGCGGGTTACATTTCAAGGCCGTGAAATCGGGACAATAACCAGGCCGGGTGAATTTTTCGGTGAAATGAGCTCTATACTGCATCAGCCCCGCAGTGCAACCGTTACATCAATCGGGCGCAGCCGCGTCCAGGTTTTCATGGTTGAAGACATTGAGGATGATTTCAGACAATTTCCTGATCTTGCAATAAGCATTATCAACACCCTTTCAAAGCGGCTGTTTGAAGCCGACATGCGCCTCGCTAACCAGATAACTGCAAATCCGGGTTTTACCGAACGCCCGGTTAAATCCTCATAGTTTTTTTCGGCACGGTGCGCTCTCCTTGCATGCACATTTCCGACCCCACTTCTGATATGGATTCAAACGAAACCAGACGGTACTACATCAAAACGTTCGGCTGTCAGATGAATGACTACGATTCCGAGCGTATTGACGCCCTGCTTCAGGATCACCATTTCCTGCCGGCCGCATCACCTGAGAGCGCTGATCTCATTTTGCTCAACACCTGCAGCGTGCGCCAGAAAGCGGCTGACAAGATATACAGTGAGCTGGGCCGACTAAAAAAATTGAAACATATGAATCCGCGGCTGCTTATCGGCGTAGGAGGCTGTCTTGCACAACATGAACCGGATAAACTTTTAAAACAGTTCCCCTGGATTGATTTACTCTACGGCACCCAGGCCCTCGCGCGCCTGCCCGGGCTCATTCGCGCCGCTATCAATGGGAAACGAGCTGTAGATGTAGCGCTCGACGCGGCCCAGACTACCTACGCGCGCCTGCCCCGGCGCATCACCGCCCCGGGGCAATCAGGCGCTTTTGTCAGCATTATGCAGGGCTGCAATAATTACTGTACCTATTGTATAGTACCATATGTGCGCGGACCTGAATGGAGCCGCACGCTTGAGGACATCCTTGAAGAGGTGAACCATCTCATACATACCGGGGTTCGGGACATCACGCTGCTCGGACAGAATGTCAACTCATACGGTAAAACGCTTAGTCCCCCGACCGTATTCGCAGATCTGCTGCACAGGCTCAATGCGCTCTCAGGGCTTGAACGGTTGCGTTTTGTTACCTCGCATCCACGGGACCTGTCCGATGCGCTCATCGCCTGCTTCGGCAAACTTGAAAAACTGTGCGAGCACATTCACCTGCCCCTGCAATCAGGATCGGACCGCATTCTGCGTGCCATGAATCGAAGCTATACCTCAGCTCACTACGCCGGGCTCATCGAAAAACTGCGTGTTGTTCAACCTGACATCAGCATTACCTCGGACATCATTGTCGGCTTTCCCGGCGAGACCGAAGAGGACTTTATCATGACGCGCGACTTTGTTGAGCGCATCAGCTTTGATGATCTCTTTATATTCCACTACACCGACCGGAACGGCACACGGGCCTGTTCCCTGGCGGATAAAATCCCCTACAGCATAAAAATACAGCGGCTCCGTGACTTGAATGCCCTGCAGCGCGATATCAGCAAACGTCGCAATGAAAAACTGGTCGGCAAAACCCTGGAGGTACTCTTTGAGCGACCCAGCAGCCGCGGCAATGGCAGCCTTGCAGGCCGAACGCGCTCCAACAAGGTCGTAAACTGCCCTGCCCCGATCGATCTGACGGGCCGCAGCGCTCCGGTCATAATCCGCAAGGCCAGTATTCACTCCCTGACAGGAACCCTTATACAATGAAAGGACCAGCATGATTGATCTGCATACCCACAGCCTTTTTAGCGACGGCGTGCTCCTGCCGGCCGAGCTGATTCAGCGCGCGCTACAGACCGGATATGAAGCCATAGCACTGACCGATCACGTTGATGAATCAAATTTTGATTTTGTGATCCCGCGCATTATCAGTGCCTGCGATGCTGCTAACCGTACCATGCCCATACGCGCCGTGCCCGGCGTTGAACTCACGCATGTTCAACCCGCGTCCATAGCTGCACTGGTGCGAGAATGCCGCACGCGTGGCGCCCGCTTGATCGTCGTTCATGGTGAGACCCTGGTTGAACCCGTACCCGAGGGCACCAACCTGAGCGCTCTCCAGGCCGGTATTGATATCCTTGCACATCCCGGCTTGATAAGCCCGGAAGCAGCGCAGCTTGCGGCCCGCAACAACGTCTGCCTTGAAATCACCGCCCGCAAAGGACATTGTTTGTCAAACGGACATGTTGCGCGTATAGCCATTCAATTCGGAGCCCGCCTGGTACTCAATACTGACACGCACACCCCGGACAATCTTATCACAACCGAGTTTGCGCGCAGGATCGTTGTCGGCTCCGGACTTTCTGATAAAGATTTTTCCATTATGCTTGAAAACAGCCGTGAACTTGTGGCAAAAGCCCATTGATGCGGTGCTCTCTGCTGGAAAGGGATCATGCAAGTGCAGATTATACCGGATGATGCCTGAGACAATGCATCCGGTATACCGGTAATTCTCAAGACAGAACGGGCAGGACCTGTTTCAGCCGGTCACGCTGCCAGGCTGTTCGGCTGCAAGCGCACACAGATGGAACAGGACCCTGGCGCCCACATTGGCATCCCAGCCATCAACACCGGGCGCGACTTCACACAGGTCAAAGCCGATCAGGGCTCGGCCGGAGCTTTTCAATTCATTCAACAAAAACATCAATTCCTCGTACTCAAGACCTCCGGGCACAGGAGTACCGGTATGCGGACACAGTGTGGGGTCAAGCCCGTCAATATCGATGGACACATGCACATTGTGAGGCAGGCATGTGATTATCTCACGGCACAGCGCATACCAGTTCTCACCCTGATACACCCTTTTCCTGATGTCTCGATCATAGAATACATCGATACGATTGCTGTGGTCGCGGACAAAGGTGTGCTCCTGAACGCAATAATCGCGAATACCGACCTGTACGAGTTTTGATATGTTGGGCAGTGTTGCAAGGGCATTGTAAAAGATGGATGCATGCGAACAGGTAAAACCTTCATAAGCGGCACGCAGATCATGGTGGGCATCAATGTGCAGAATGCCGAAGTCTGCATGGCGCTCAGCATGCAGCTGCAGATAACCAAGCGGTATGCTGTGATCTCCACCCAGCAGGCCGACCTGCTTACCCTGATTCATCCAGTACGCACAGCGCTGTTTTACCCACGCGTTCATACGCTCGCAGGCAGCGTTGACATCGTCGAGGGCACGAGCCTCTTCTGAACCGGCTGCAATGGCATCACCGTTTTGAATGCTGGCTATAACGATTTGCGCAGCGGCTTTTGTGTTGCGGGCAAGAGCTACCATGTCGGGAGGAAATTCATCCAGATAATAGCCGCGCTTCCAGGCATCGGGAAAATCATGATGGTGCAGGTCAATCTGGGTTGAGGCCTCACGGATTGCAGCCGGCCCCCCGGCAGCACCTGAGCCGAAACTCACAGTAGCCTCCCATGCAACCGGTATGATAATGATGTCTGCATGCTCTGCAGTAAAAGGCAGTCCAAAAAGTCCGGCATTGAGGGATGCAGCGGCATTAGGGTCAAACGCGGCTAATAATTTCCTCTTTGGTCATGCGCTGGGTCCTTCATTACAATATGTGCGGTTTATCGCTCTTGTCATGAAAAAGACCCGGTACAGGTACCGGGTCTTTTTGTTTTCGCATATGGATGCGGGCCTTCCCGCAAGAGATGACCCGCTAACGGGCAAATCATTCAGGCAGTTTTTACATTTACAGCCTGCAGGCCCTTCTGGCCCTGAGTAACCTCAAAGGTTACGCTGTCGCCATCACGGAGCGTTTTAAACCCGTCTCCCTGAATGGCACTGAAATGCACAAACACATCCCCATGCTCTTCTGACTCGATAAACCCGAACCCCTTTTTCTCGTTAAACCATTTTACTTTTCCGTTTGCCATACTCACCTGCTCCTTGCATTGTGTTAATACTGTTGAAACACCCCTGAATTCCCTGGCCGCTGCAGTTCTGCATCGTCCGGGGTTTATACTATAACAGTCGTCTACCCTCATGCTGTTGTGCATGTTTGTGCACAGTTACTGTGCGCACGGCTAAACAGGCCTGTTAGATATAAACGGTTTCACTTAAGCAGGATCCTCATGGCTATCGCTGATTGCGGCTGCCCGGACCCATGGATTTATCCTGCTCGGAATGGGCCAGCTTGACAATAAGTTTCTGGCCCTCAATCATAACACCCTTGCATTTTTCAACTGTCTGTTGGGCTTCATCCGGTGTTGCCATCTCGACAAATGCAAAACCGCGCGAACGACCCGATTGTTTATCGCGAATCACATGGGCTGACAGACACGTACCCAGGTCATCGAAATTATCTTTCAGGTCTTCGTCGGTAATTGCTTCGGGCAGATTTCCGACATAGAGTTTGTTGTTCATAGACATTTATGCCTGTGGATTCATGGTTAAGCGCAGCTGAAATAAATGCCTTCGGCTCAACAGTGCAACCCGTGGCGATAAAAGTCCGCACCTTTTTTCTCAGTTAGACCGGTGGACCTTTACAAAAACATTCGCGCGTTTCGATGTTTGTCAGGATTGTTTCACAAACATATACTACTGTCAACTCTAAAACATGGACAAAAAAAACGCAGCTAAGCCGTGCCTGCATGATCAATAAAAAACAACCGGATGGGCCTTGGAGCTGACTCTGCATCAATTCGTGGCTGCCAACGCATGGTTCAGTGCTCGTGCACATCTGTTAAACCGGCCCAGAATATGAACTATGAAAAGCATTATCGATGTGTGATTCAGGGTTCAGCCTTTTCAAGCCTGACCGCGCAAACCTTAACTTCAGGGATATGCGCAACCGGATCACGTGCCCTGATGGTGAGCGCATTGGCGGCAGCTTCGTTGTAATGAAACGGAATGAAAACGACACCTGCAGCGCAGCGGGAAGTAATCTGTGCAAAAAGCTCTATTGCACCTCGTCGTGATACTACCCTGACCCGCTGTCCGTTTGCCAGTCCCAGTTTTTCTGCGTCAGCGGAATTAACCTCCACAAAGGCATCCGGAGCACGGGATACGAGCGAGCGTGACCTGCCGCTCATTGTTGCCGTGTGATAATGGTAGAGAATGCGGCCGGTAGACAGAATAAACGGAAAATCCCTGTCAGAAACTTCTGCCGGTGGCGTTGGGCTCACTGCGCTGAAAAGTGCCCGTCCGCAGGGGAAACCATCAGTATGCAGAATAGGGGTGCCGGGATGCTCGTCATCCGGGCACGGCCATTGCAGACCGATTGACGCTATGCGTTTATACGAAATACCACGGTACTGCGGAACCAGGCAGCGTATTTCCTCAAACACATCCTCTGCACTGCCATAGAACCATGGTGCTCCCATGGCTCCGGCAAGCGCGATCAGTAATTCTTGATCGCTTCTGGCTGAGCCTGGCGGTGTAAGCGCAGAGCGAACGCGTTGCACGCGGCGTTCAGTGTTGGTAAATGTCCCCTCTTTTTCAACCCATGCCGCAGCAGGCAGCACAACATCTGCCCTGCGGCCGGTTTCATTTAAAAAGATATCCTGACACACCAGCAGTTCAAGACTGTCAAGTGCTGCTGCAACATGTGAGCTGTCAGGCTCGGACATCATCGGGTTTTCCCCCATGATAAAGAGAGCCTTCAATGATCCGCTTAATGCCCTGTCGAGCATCTCCGGTGTGGTCATACCTGCAGCGGCTGGTATGCTGCAATCCCAGGCCTGTTCAAATGCACTCCTGCCCGCAGCATCGCCAACGCTTCTGTACCCGGGAAGCAATCCGGGCAAACAGCCCATGTCACAGGCACCCTGCACATTGTTCTGACCGCGCAGGGGATTAAAACCGCAGCCTGCGCGCCCAATATTGCCGGTCATGAGAGATAGATTTGCAAGGGCCTTGACCGTGTCGGTTCCGCATACATGCTGGGTTATACCCATGGCATACAGCGTGCTCGCGCGATGGGCACTGCCGTACATGCGTGCCGCAGCAATCAGGTCATCCGGTTCGATCCCGGTCAGGGCCTGAACGCGCTGCGGCGTATACTCCGCCACCGACGCTTTGAATGCTTCAACGTTGCTTGTCCGCTCAAGAATGAAGCGATCATCGACCAGGTTCTCGCGCAGCAGCACATGCGCTAGCCCGTTAATCCAGGCGATATCGCTTCCGGGTCGCGGTCGCAGCCACAGGGATGCGTGACGTGTGAGCGGTATCTGCCGTGGATCAACAACAATAAGTTTAACCCCGCGATTAAGGACAGCGCGTTTAACAACTGCGCCGATTACCGGGTGGTTCTCGGTAGTGTTCGATCCGGTTACAAGGATGCAGTCAGCCTGTTGAATGTCATCGATGGAATTGGTCATAGCGCCGGAACCGAATACAGCAGTCAGGGCGGTTACGGTCGAACTGTGGCACAGCCGTGCGCAATGGTCAATATTGTTTGTGCCAATGACGGATCTGAAAAATTTTTGAAAAAGGTAATTCTCCTCATTGGTACAGCGCGCCGAAGACAGTCCGGCAATTGCATCCGATCCATGCTCCTGCTTAATTGAGGCCAGCCGTTCGGCAACAAACCTGACAGCCTCATCAATATCGACCGGCACCAGGCGGTTGCCCCTGCGGATGAGGGCCTGCGTGAGGCGGTCGGGATGTGAAACAAAATCATATCCGAAACGACCCTTGATGCAGAGACTGCCATGATTCGGCGGCGGGGCTCCCATGCGCGCTGTGGATACTTTCTCGATACGGTTGTTGCTGACGTGCACGTCCATCTGGCAGCCGACCCCGCAGTAGGCACAGGTCGTGCGTACGGTACGAATGGTTCCTGCCGGTTTAATCCGGATTCTTTTTTCAGACAGGGCCCCGACAGGACACACACGCAGGCATTCGCCGCAGAACACACATTCTGAATCAGTAAGCCCCCTACCGGGCGGAGGTCCTATCCTGGTATCAGGTCCCCGTCCAATATATACCGATAGCACCGTTGACCTGCATCTCATTGCAGGCCTGCACACATAATCCGCAGACAATACAAATATCCGGATCGCGCACAATCATCTCATTACAATCATCCAGAACAGCCCCGGCCGGACGCAACGCCTGATAATCAGTACGCACAATGCCATAGTCATCGGCAAGCCTTTGCAGCACACATGATCCAGCTGAGGCGCATTCAGCGCAATTGTGGCTGCCCTGTGCCATATGTAATTGAATCATCAAGCGCCTGAAGGTGAGTACGGACTCAGAATCAGTGCTGATCTCCATGCCCTCTTCAGCTGGACGGCAGCAGGATGCAACAAGATTATTTGAACCGGTTAACTCGACTGAACAGATACGGCAGGAACCGCTGGGACGAAGTTGCTCATGCCTGCACAACACAGGTATATAAAATCCATTATCACGGGCGACCTCGTAGATGGTCATCCCCGGTTCGAATGAGCACGGTTTCCCATTGATGGTGATCTGCATACACGTGACCGTAACAATCGGCATTCAGCCCTGGGAAAATGTATATTGTGCGGCTGTTATGGAACGGTGAGCCGGTCAGTGCCCGGATAAGGCTATAGAAATATCAGGTTAATACTCGATACTTTCAGACTTGCCGGTATCCATCATGCTCTCAAAACGGCGTTTGCCTCGCTTGGAAGCTGTGTCTGCAAGCTGCTTGATCTCCTTGCGGGTTGCATCACTCACATTGCCGCCCATGGATCGCAGCAGGCTCTTCTCGGCATTTGAGGCAAGAGCGTCCTCTTTTGGTCCGGCTGCATAGCGAACACGCGATACAAGCTTGGTAGCATCAGCACTGCCGCAGGCTGTGCAGCTTATCGTGACCTGCTCGGAAATACGCATGGTCACACAGTCAAATTTTTTGCCGCAGGCATTGCAGCGATATTCATAAATGGGCACGGTTTAATTCTCCTGTGAATGCGGCGGTCATGCCGCCTGGCTGTGGTTACAGTGCAATGGTTCTTCCATTATCATATAGCACAGGCGTATGCTGCGCGCCATACGCAGCCCTGTATTTATCGAGCTGCTTTTCATAGTGTTCACGTTCTTTGAGGTCGGCAGCATAAAGCGCTTCTTCTGCCGCGATGACTGCCTGTCGATACAGGCCGTTTACATACAGGCACTCAGCCAGTGTATCGAGTATATACGGCAGATTCGCCAAAGAAACAGCCATTCGTGCCAATCGCAGCGCTTCTGGATAATTGCGCAGGGACTGATCCTCACAGGTTGCGTACAGCCAGGCCAGATTGTTACAGGCTTCATAAAAGTCAGGCCTCAATTCAATTGACCAACGATACTCTTTTTCCGCTGCACTGAAAAGTTTTTTTTCATAATACAGGCCGGCCAGCTGAAAATGAAGGATCGCATTGTCCGGCAGTCTCTGCGACATTTTTTCGACGAACATAAACGTGTACCTGTTTTCACGGTCCTGCAAGGCCTCGCGGTTGCCATACACAAGTGCGCCAAGAACAAGCAGCAACATGCAGTAGCCCCATGTTATCGTACGCACTGTACGCCTGTGGCGCATGAACAAAACAGGATTACCATCACATGAGCGCAGATACGCGGTGCGCTCGGCAATGCTGTAATGATGCCAGCTTGGTGCGCTGCGGCTCTGGGACCCGTGTACGGCGATTTTTTCAAGGGCCCCGATAATACCTGCGGCAGAGCCGGTTATGGAAACAGCGGCAAGGTCGGCCTGACGCTCGAAGGAGCGTGAAACAAAACCGAAGAGCACCCTGAAATACAGCAGGATCATTGCGACGACAATGGCGATCGGAACGACTTGGTAGAGAATGCCGAATGAACCGTCCGGCCGAACAGTCAGATTAAGAAAAACGTCACTGGTAATCAAAATGCCGAATATATGACTGTACAAAAATGTGTAGAGGAAACCAAAACCTAAAATAAAAAAAAGGTAAAAAAGCATATGCCGGTGGCGCACATGCCCTGCTTCATGCGCTACCACCGCTTCGAGTTCACCCCGGTCCAGCAGTTTGAGCAATGCCGGGGTGATCAACAGGTAGCGGAATGCGGGCACAAATCCCATGATACCGGCGCTGAGCAGATGACCGCCGAAGAGGTTCCACACATAAATTCCCGAACAGCGGATACGCGCGCGTCGGAACACATCCTCAATGAGCTCACGCTCAGGACCGGCGGGCAGCTCGCTGCAGCCCCATAGCCTGATAACAGCCAGGGGGAAAAATATCGCGATAGCGCACATGACAACAGCAAACAAAGCACCGGAAACAAGCAGATTGCCTCGAATCATATCGTATGCAGCGGAGGGCAGAAACGTTAGGCCGTCCATGAGACGCTGAAAGAATCAGCCAGGGCAGAACCAGCGAGCAGCTCATGCGCAGATGCCAGAAGGTATAGTCTTTCAATGACATGTGAGGATCGCAGCATCTGCGATAGGCCGGGAAGGAAGCGCGCCACACAATCAGCAGCAGCGCGATAAAGGCACTGATGCCAAACAGGCTCAGCAGAAATTCACTGCGCATAAACACTGGCGGCAAAGCCTGCTTCAGGTCAAAGATCAATATAAGCGCGGCATAGGCAAACAGGGCGGCAATTTTTGCCGTGTTGAGTGTTGCAGCATGGCGTGCAGGATCAGAAGCGCCCATACCATCCCGCTTAACTTTTGCAGTACAACGATAAAAGACAGCACGGCAATACAGATACAGGGCTGCCATGACCAGCAGGCAGCACGCAAGTATTTGCGGCGCCGTGAATACCGAAGGCTGTTGGGGTACATACAGGGAAAAAACCGAGAAGGCTATTATGAATAAAAAAATATCAGTGTACATAACCTTAGGCCTGTTTAACAAGCACCGCGGAAACATAGCGTACGTGAGTTCCGGATTGTGCCCAGGTTTCAAGCACTTCATGCAGCGGAGACAGGCAATCACTACCAGGCCTTTCAGCACCTGCCGGTCAAGTGTACCCCGGGCAATATCAGACTCAAGCCAGATAAGCGCCTGTTCGGCAAATTGATCAAGACCCCCGGCTGTGTCATCACCTGCAATCGTCGCGGAGTCGTTCGGCAAACGCCGTCAGGTCTGCAGGTTCCAGCAGCGGCAATCGCGTATCAGCGTGCAGACTGTGTGCAATCAGCAATGTTGCCAGAAGCGCGGGCATGGTCAGATCAAACCGCTCGCTGACAGCTCCGTTGCTGACATACATTGCGTCAAGCTCGGGAAGACTCAAAGCTGCACATTCGAACAGCAGCCGGTCAGCCGCTATCAGGCGCTCAATTGCCCCGGCAGCAGCCTCAACATCCGAGAGGCTTTCAAAGTCACGATACAGGCTGCTGTGCGGCGCAACAAGGCCTTCATACAGAAGCGGGCGGCTGCGCACAAGCCCAAGGGCGGTGTCTGCCAGGGGCGTTCCGTAGAAACCCATAAACCGGGGCATATCAGTTGTCCAGATAGCCCCGGCATGCTGGCGTACACGCACAGCAATGTCATTAACCAGACTGTAACCGCAGCGAAACAGGAGTTCAGGATGCTGTTGCGCGGCAAGTGTCTGGGCGACAAGGGGGTCGCGCGAGCTGAGATGCTCAAGCCCGATGGATACAAGCCCTGCGGTTTTGCGAAGCCCATGGCGAACATCGTCAAGATCGCGGACCTCCCTGCAGTCGGCAACCATGACTTTGTTTGCGGTTGTTATCAGCACCTGTTCAAAGTGCTCAAGTTGCTCGGCATCAAGTCCCGGCAAAACACTGCGTAAGAAAACCGGGAGCCGGTCCTCTGCCAGGGCATAGCGCACCTGCAACTCGCCAGCCGGCGGCATTGAATGCGGGGTATCGTCGCGGGCAGCAGACATAAGCTCCTGCGTTTCATGCGTGCCCAGGGGCTGATAGATGCCAAGCGCTTCATCGAAAAGCGGGAAACCGTTTTCAGCTGACCGGCTTTGCCTCCAATGCAGGGCATCTTCCTCGGCCTCAATCCGCGAATCCCAGATAATGCCTTCAATCAGCGTTTGGAACAGGGCGGCTTCATTATTGAGCAGCACTTTAAACAAAGGCAGCAAAACTACCTGCGCTTCCTCGGTTGTAAATTTAAAATAGTTTATGCCGTCAAGGGTACAGGGCGGCATGGCCTCATATTCCTCTGAATAGTCGCTTTCCTCTTCAATTTTGTGAATGCTCACAAACTGCTTGAGCCCTGCAACCAGCAGGGATTCATCGGCCTGTTCGAACCATTCAAGCACCTTTGCGATGTTGCAGCGGCCAAGCACCCGGTACCAGGACAAACAGTTCTCTGGCATAAACTGATCGCGCTGCCAGCAGTCAAGATCAATCAGATACTGAAACTGCTCATGCGTTGTGCGGGCAATGACCGGCAGTGAATCCTCTATACCCCTCTGTTTGACCATCCAGAAGACCTCTTCAGCCGGTAGCGCCTGAACAAGTTCGCGCGCAGCCTCTGACTGCATGATCACGTTCATGCGGTCTTTCCAGGGCACCTGCAGAACACAGGCAAGCTGCGTCTGAAACGGCAGCGCATTGAGCACCAGCTCGGCTGCCGGGCCGGTCATGGTCATTAACTCGGAACCTGAGGGGGGATCAATTGTTTTCAGTATGCTGTCAGTTTTGTTGCCCATGAAAGTACCATATAAACGTTGATATGTTTCACACCACTAAAAGGCAGGCACACATGGCCCATTACGTCTCCGCCCGGGATACGGATCGTAATTGCACATGTTTGAAATGCTGCCAACGACTGATGTTCAGATCGAGTGACACAATCGAAGAAAATCAAATTTTAAATGGAATATTCGATGCTTTGAAATATTTCCTCACATCATATCTCTGCACAAGCTTGTATATCAAGCGCTCTAAAAATACAAGGACAATCTCCCGGGATAACCTTCCCTGCCCTCCCGGCGTTTCAGTAAATTCATTGACAAACCCTGTTCAACATCCTACTATTCGAAGCGACCGGAATATGGTGCCGGGCGATTAAGCCCTGAGCATCTGCGCAGTGCGTATCATGGATACAGCCGGGGCAGCCCTGTGCACCGGACCCGCTCATACGTTATTTTTGTTACCCGACCCTGAACAAACAATCCGTAGTCTTCTTGCGGCACTGCCGGACAAACGCCATGCGCACGCACGATCTCGAACAGTTCAAGCAGCGTCTCCTTGACAAAAAAAACAGTTTGCTGCAGGCAATAAAAAAATCAATGGACAGCAATCGGCAATCTCATGCCCGCCTGAGCTTCGAGCTTGTGCAGGATAATCCGGACCGCTCTGTTGACGAACTCTTAAAGCATGTAGACGCCCATGTACTCGGAAGCAAGGGCGATGAGCTTGAGGTGCTTGAAAGTGCGCTGCTGAAAATCAGCGAAGGCACCTATGGAGAGTGCGAAGTGTGTGGAACAAAGATTGCCCCTGAGCGCCTTCAGGTATATCCGGAGGCGATATGCTGTGTTGCCTGCCAGGGCCAGCGCGAACACATGGACCGGTTCTCCCCGGATCAAAACGAGCGGCCCAAACCTCCCGGTACTGAAGCATACCTTGATGATGAAGAATAAATCAAAAAGGCAAATATCCTCACGTATTTTTTATAGTTTTCCCTAAAATTACTATAGAAATCAAAGGGCTGTGCCGACACATTATATGTTGTGAGCGGGGATATGCTCTTTCCCGGACCCTTACGACTTTCATCACCGGAAAATGGTCAGCGCACACCTGTAGAGCACATTACGTTAAACACATTATCTTGTGAATGCCGGACAATGAAGACAGTAACCGCTTGCATCCTTTTTACATTCGTCCTGGCAGTTTCCCTGCCGGTTCTGTGCAATCCTGCTGCCGCGCAGGACAAAACAGGAACCCTCAGCCCGCAGGGACCTGAACCTCACCTTGTATTCAAGAAATCAGTTGTGGTTAAAAAATACGCTGAAGGACAGGCCCACACCGAACAACATGTGATAAAAAAAGGTGAGCATCTCTGGAAAATACTGCGCGAGCAGTACCGGATGTCCGACACAAGCATTAATTTTTTCTGCAAAATTGCCCGGGCCGTCAATCCCGAAATTAATGACCTCAATGTCCTGCAGCCAAGCCAGAATATCCTGTTGCCCTTCAAGTTTATCCCGGGCGATGGGTCCGACAACAGCACCATCATGATTCAAACGCAGGATTACCATCATGTCGTCAAACCCAACGAGCACCTCGGCCAGATACTGCGCACGCAATTTAATCTGCCTGACGATGTCATCTTTAACCGTATAACGAAAAGCCTGATCCAGGACGCCAACCCGGACATTACTGACCTCAACAATATTTCTCCTGGACAGAAAATCATGGTTCCGCGTGAAGTCTTTGCCATGCAGCAGTTTATTGCCCATAATGTAGTTCCTGAGCAAATCATCCAGCAATCAGAATCGCTGCCACAGCCTGAGCCTGAACCCGCCATGCTGGAAACACCGGTGCCCGAGGCTGAGCTGACCCGGAAAATTGACAAACCCGCGCCACAGGAGATGTCCTTTACTGAAGAACCGTTAAGCGATGAAGAGCTTAAAATCAAACAAATGCTCTCAAAGATGACCCGTCAGTTTGAGGGCACTGATAACAGCACGGGACAGCAGGTTTTTAACCCGGATGGCAGCGAACCCGTAACGCTGGATTATTCCCAATTTCCGACCTACAACTTTCCCTGGGGTAAAAAAGTTGTACTTGATTACGGTGGCCGACTGCCCGAGAAGACGCGCAACCAGATTTCGAAGCAGTGGGAGAACGCCGAGGTTGTGAGCGTGCAGGCCAGCGATGACATTGAATCAATCATCGGCCGTGTTCTGGATGTATGCGGATTTTATAAAGTCGAAAAGGACGCTGACTACACGATCAGCCGCGATGCCATTCAACTCAGTGTGTCCGGCAACTGGATAGTTTTCAAAGACAGCAACCTGCGCAATGTATTCGTCGTAAACCTTACACAGAACGGTACATCCTCAATGAGCCCGTCCCTGCGCTCATACCTGTCAGGCATCGGTCTTGATGTTATGGATATCGGCACTGCAGAAGATAGCGCCGCAGGAGAAGGCGCAACACGGCCCAGGGCAGCCTACACTGAGACAACTGCTCCGGCTGCGCTGACAGATGCTATCCTGAATATGGTGGGCATTGCTTTTGAATCCGATTATAAAACCAGCATATTTCAGAATATGTACAGCGGTTTCACGCTTGAGGTTATTGCTGACCGCATGTTTAGAGTCAATGGCGAGACCCGTCTTATTGACTTTAACAATCTTCCGGCCCGAATTACGAAAATTATTGAGCAGCAGGGATTCAAACTTCTGCAAATTGCCCCCGGGGAGGAATCACAGGATAGCGTTGCCGGACGTGTGCTTGAATTCTGCGGCGCTGATTTTCAGCCCTCGCCGATAACACTCGATTTTGATCGCGGTAAGCGCAAGAATGTACAGCCTGACCATGCCCGGCTATGTGGTGCAGACATCTCATGGGCGTGCCCTGTTGACCGGTACAAATGTCAATGAAAACATCGCCGATTTCCTCCGGGAAATGGATATTGAAATTGTTAAATATTAGCAAAAAATTGATAACTCTTAAGAATAGCAGTAAAGTTTACACATACCTTTCCGATACATTGTCATGACAAAACGAAAAAAACTGAGCGGACAAACAGGAGAGTATCGCAATGCCTGACGATATCATGGACATCCGAAACGCCGCGAAATACCTTCAAATTAAGGAACGGACCTTGTACCGCCTTGTTGGTGAAGGTGAAATTCCCGGCATTAAGGTCGGCGGGCAATGGCGCTTCAGCAAAAAATGCCTTGAAGAGATGTTCAACAAAACAGCCGGGCACAAAAGTAAAGAAAAATCCATGTAATTGCCCTCCACACGCTTTCAGCGATCAACGCCTCTCACACGTATTGAAGTAGACAAACCCGGATAAGCGCTCGTAAGGGAGTCTCGTATCTGATGGTGCGAACAGCGCTGTAAAGGTTGAAACGGTTCAGGTGGGAGTTCCTTCAGGCAGGGGACTCAGGTTTTTCTCTTCGCCCCCTGCCCTCCGGATTACCGATACAATGAAACTAAAAAACAGTCGTGGTCGTAATCCTTGAACGGCTTATGATTAACGACCGCCGCCCTTCTGCTTTGAAAAACAATCTTTGCAGAAGACGGGACGATCTCCGCTTGGTTTGAATGGAACTTCACACTCTTTTTTGCATTCCGAACAGACCGTCTTGTGAAATTCTCTGGGGCCGCCGTATCCGCCGCCTCCACCGCTTCTACCACCTCTACCGCCTCTGTCACCACCATCATTGTAACCCATGATAACTACTCCTGCTCTCAGGATCTAGACAGGTCTGTGCACCCGCACGGCCACTCTTCCAGTTCCTCTCGTGCTTCGCATAATAGACTTTTTTAAAGTAATAGCAAGGTAAATAATCAATACTTGAATAGTGAGGACTATCCGGAAGGCAATACAGCGATACACTGCAAAGCGCAGCACAGGAGATGCCGACAATCATCAGGCGCTGGCGTTGAGTCCGGCCTTGCGGTCCTTTGAGTGATCGCGGGCGATCAGCATATAGATGGAAGGGATGACAAACAGTGTGAAAAGGGTGCCGATTGCCATGCCGCCGACCAGCACAAGGCCGATCGAGTTGCGGGCCGCAGCGCCCGGGCCGGATACCATGGTGAGCATGATGTGCCCGGCTATGGTTGAGATGCTGATCATCAGAACCGGTCGCAGGCGCGTCTTGGCGGCTTCGCGAGCGGCTTCAAGTTTTGACAGTCCGCTTTCCTGCAGCTTATTCGCGAACTCAACAATCAGGATGCCGTTTTTTGAAACAAGGCCGATCAGTGTCACCAGGCCGACCTGCGAATAAATATTAAAAGTTGTCGTCCAGCCGTTTGTGAAAAAGGGAATATTCGGTCCGGGCATTTTCAAAAAGACAAAAATCAGCGCACCGAACATGGCAAGCGGCACCGAACCGAGCAATATGACCAAGGGGTCGCGGAAGCTGTTAAACTGAGCAGCAAGCACGAGAAAAATAAGCACCATGGCGAGACAGAACGATGGCAAAAACTTGTTGCCCTCGGTCCTGAGCTGGCGTGACTCGCCGGTGTAGTCTATTGTGCAGCCCTGGGGCAGAATCTTTGCAGCTTCATCCTCAAGGAACTTCAGCGCATCATTAAGGGGCCGAATGGCCACGCCACTGATCTTGACTGAATTAAGCTGCTGAAAACGGTTGAGCGACCGTGCAACCGTAGTATTCTTCACCTCGGCAACCGTTCCGAGGGGCACCAGCTGGCCTTTGGGGCCGGTTATATAAATGCTCTGCAGCTGGTCAGGGTTGAGGCGGTTCACCCGCTTGATCTGGGGGATGACCTTGTAGCTGCGGCCGGAGATGTTAAAGCGGTTGACATAATTGCCTCCGAACATTGAGGCTACATCGTAGCCGACCTGCTGAAGGTTAAGGCCCAGGTAGGCGACCTTGTCACGGTCGATGACAAGCTGCGACTGCGGCTGGTCCATCTTAAGGTCGATCAGCGGGGGAAAGGCGAACATGCGGCTCTCGATCGCCTTTTGCTGCAGCTGCTTGGCAAACCCGAGCAGCTCCTCGGGCTCGGCTGTTGATGTTATGACAAACTCAACCGGGAAGTCGCCCCCTCCGGGGAGCGGCGGCGGCGTGACCGTCATGATTCGAATGCCCGGAATCTCGCGCATTTTCTGCTGGACCTCGGTCAGTATCTGTTTGGTTGTGCGTTTGCGCTCGTCCCAGGGTTTTGTTATTATCCCGCCGAAACCGCTCGTGGGAAATATGACCTCGAAAGTAAAGTCGGTCTCGGGAAGTTCCCGTAAAAACTTGTTGGCGGCATTCATGTAATGGCTGGTGAGCTCAAGGGCCGAGTTCGCGGGCGCGTCGACGATGGTAAAAATCGCGCCTTCATCCTCAATCGGGGCAAGCTCTGCGGGCGACATCATGAACATCGGGATGGTGGCAAGCGAGAGCCCGATCCAGATTATATACACAGCCGGCCTGCGGCACAGCGTCGCGTCAAGCAGGCGGCCGTATGTGGCGCGGAGCCAGTCGAAATTGGCGGCGATCTTTTTCGCAAGCGCGCCTTGTTCGCTTCCCGGCTTGAGAATTTTTGCCGCCATCATGGGCGAAAGGGTCAGCGCAACGACGCCTGAAATCAGAACGGCCCCTGAAAGCGTAAAAGCGAATTCCCTGAACAGCGCGCCGGTAAGGCCGCCCTGAAAACCGATGGGAGCATAAACAGCCGCAAGCGTAATGGTCATGGCGATAATGGGGCTGACAAGCTCGCGCGCCCCGAGCATCGCGGCCTGCATGGGCGACTGGCCTTCGCTGAGGTGGCGCTCGACGTTCTCAACTATAACGATGGCGTCATCCACGACCATGCCGACCGAGAGCACGATCGCCAGCAGCGTGAGCAGATTAATGGTAAAACCGAACACCTGCATCATGAACACCGCGCCGATCAGCGACAGGGGTATGGCGACCACCGGTATGATGACCGAGCGCAGCGAGCCGAGGAACAGGAAGATGACGATGATGACGATGATCAGGGTTTCCCCCAGCGTGGTGAGCACCTCTTGGATTGCGTTTTTGATGTAATTGGTGGCGTCATACGCGATGCGGGCCGTCAACCCGCTGGGCAGATTTCGCTGGATTTCTTTCATCTCCTCGCGAACGAGGCCGATGACGTCAAGCGTGTTGGAGTTGGGAAGCGGGTACATGGCCATGAAACACGGCTGTCTGTCCCGAGAGCCTGACCTCCGAGTCATAGTCTTGGGCGCCCAGGGCTATCTGGGCTATGTCCTCAAGGCGTACGATCGTGCCGTCCTGCTCGCGTATGATAAGCTTTTTAAACTCATCGACCGTATGCAGGTCGGTGTCTGCCGTCAGGTTTACCTGGATGAGCGAACCCTTGGTCTGGCCAACGGCTGCAAGGTAATTGTTGGTTGCCAGCACCTGCCGAACATGCACGGGGCTGATGTTAAACGCCGCCATGCGGTCGGGCTGCAGCCAGATGCGCATGGCAAACGTGCGGTCGCCGGTGATCTCGGCGCGCTGCATGCCATCGATGGCTGACAGGCGTGGTTGCACGACCCGGATGAGATAGTCGGTTATCTGATTCTGATCAAGAATATCGGACTGAAAGCTGAGGTACGCCGCTGCGAACTGGCTGTCGGCCGACTCCACGTTGATGATCGGCACTTCAGACTCGGGCGGCAGATCCTGCCGGACCTGGTCAACCTTGGTGCTGATCTCGGCAAGCGCCTTGAGCGGGTCGTAATTGAGCTTGAGCCTGATGCTGATGCTTGAGAGCCCCTGCCTGCTCTGGGATTGCATGTATTCAATGCCGTCTGCGGCTGCAATAACCCGTTCAAGCGGGGTGGTGATAAAGCCGCGCACGAGTTCGGCGTTCGCGCCGACATATACGGTCCTGACGGTTACCGTGGCGTTTTCAGTCCGGGGAAACTGGCGAACGTTCACCGAGCGGACGGCCTGCAGCCCGGCAATGAGGATAAGCAGGCTGACTACCAGCGCGAGTACCGGACGGCGGATAAAGAGATCAGTGAAGTTCATCGTTACGTTCAGCCTGTTTCAGATTTGTGCTGACGGGCACCGGTGAAGTGATTATGGTAACGGTCCGTCGTGCGAATGTTTGTATTTTTCAGTCAGCAGCGCTGAGGGCTCACCTGTCTTTGGGCGTCGGTGCGAGTTCGAACGCCGGGGCAAGGCTGTTATCAACGGTAACGGAGGCGCCGTTGCGCAACTTGAAAACGCCTGTGCTCACAACCGTGTCGCCTTCTTTCAGCCCGGCCTCCACTGCCGCGAAATCGCCAAGCCGCTGCCCGATGCGCACGAACTGCTGGCGTACGATCTGGCCACCTTTGGCCGTACTGTTGTCAGGGGCTTTCTCAACGATAAACACAGAATCGCTGTAGGGGGCATTAAGCACGGCCGTTGCGGGTATGGCGAGCACGTCATGCTGTTCAGGAAGCACAACGCTGACATTAACAAACATGCCCGGTCGAAGCAGCAAACCGGTATTATGTACGGTTGCCTGCACCATTATGTTGCGTGTTGCGGATTCAATCTGTGGATTGATAGCCGTTATCGTTCCCGTCAGGATCCTGTCGGGAAGCGCATCAGTTTGAATACGAACCAGAAGACCTTGTGCTATTTTCGAGTAATGCTGCTGGGGAAGTGAAAAGTTAACAAACACAGGGTCAAGTGACTGCAGCGTTACGATTGGGTTACCGGCACTGAGCATCTCGCCGAGGTTTACCATGCGTATGCCCAGCGCGCCGCTAAAGGGAGCCCGAATGGTTTTCTTGGATATGGCCGCCTTGAGATTGTCAAACTGCGCGGAAGTCTGTTTGAACTGAGCCTCTGCCTTGTCATATTCCGAGCGTGAATAGGTTTGTTCCTTAAGCAGTTTTTTTGCGCGTTCAAACTCAACCCGCGCAAGTTCAAATGTGGCTTCGGCTGAACGCAGTTGGGCGGTCTCGGCGACAGTATCCTGCTGAATGAGCAGGTCTCCTGCCTGAACCATGGTGCCGGGTTCAAAGGCAATGTTCACTACCTTTCCGGCAACTTCAGCAGACACCGTAACACCCTGTACCGCTGTAAGAGAACCGACCGATGTCAGGGCCGCTTCCCAGCGCTGCGGCTGCACTGTGGTGGCGGTAACGGTTTCAGTCATGATCGGAGGCTTCTGGCTCATCAATGCGCCGATCTGCAGGCCCTTGACTCCGCCGATGATAACGATAACAAACAGCAAAATGATAATTGCTATTATAATATTTTTTTTCATATGATCCTTGGCCTGTTCTCGACCCCCGCAGGGCCGTTGGGAGCAATTATGGGCTACTCGTCATGAGTAATTTTTATAATGATGAATTTATACTATAATTAATAGATATAATCAAGGTTTTCAAGGGCAGTATGTGAAAAAAGATTTCTATGCTAACAAAAGTAATGACATGAATTGTAATAATACCGTCAAAAAAAATGAGTCGATAATTATTATAGAATACGTATCAAAGAAGCCGAAGCTGTCTGGCTCCGCAACAGATCGCACGTTTTTTATCGTTCCATCTCCCGGTTATGATGACGCCCGGGTGCTGTATGCCCGGGACGATCAAAAAATGATGGCTGATTATCTAAAAAATAAGGTATTCCAGGATAATACACGTAAAACCTATCAGATGCTTTTAAGCTGAAAATACCTGCTGAGATCCTGCATTCAACAGTGCAGCTGTTAAGCTCAATGAACGTATCCTGTGCCAAATATTTATAGGGTATATCAATATAGACTCGGTCGTCATAGGAGGTGAGTATCACACTTGCCGTTGCAATGCGTGTGTTTGTGCCTTCATTGAAATGCCCGGTCACACTGCAGTCGCAGTTCACATCACCGTCAGTCCAGAGCACCTTTCTGTTGAGTGCCTTGCTCCTGTAGTCAAGGCTGATTTCCACAAGTCCGTCAGAGCGGTAACCGCCATCTTCAAAATATGTGCTGATCGTAACGTCGTCGATATCAGTGATGCTGAGGCTGTCATCACTGGTGCGCTGCTGTTGTTTCTTACGAAGCTCTTCAAGGTCAATCTGTCGCTGCACGCTGATTGCAGGGACTCCATTTTGAGTGGCATTATCCTCTGCCCTGTCGGGCTGCGGCGCAGGACTGCTTTTGTAGACGCTCAAGCTGCCTGGCGTTGCATTGCCCTGCTGTCCATCGGCCCGCACAGCGCTTTGCCGCTCTGCTGCCATCCTGCGATACTCGTGCGGCGGCATTGGATTGTCTTCCGACCAGAGGCCAAGGCGTTTTTTGCGCGCCATGGTTTCAAGGTTTGCATACTGAGCAACCGTGCTCCAGGCAAGGCCCTTGCGCACCATTTCCTCATTAACGTTAAGCTTGTAGCCGCTGAGCACATATACTTCAGCCGCATTTCCGCCCGGTGTTTTTTTTGGGCAGACAGTGACCTTTTTATTAAGCAGCATGGTGTGGAGTTTATTGTCGGCTTCAGCGCTGAAAGCCTGACCGGGTGCAGGCGCGTCTATACCGTAGAGGGTAACTAAACCGCGTGTTTTCGCGAGGCTGACAAGCACAGTGTTGCCGTCCACAACCTCGACAACAATTCCTTCCCAACACTGTGCCTCAACAATGGATACAACACCAAACAGGCACAAGGCAAGAACCGGAATGAAGAAGTTTTTTTTCATCCGCTGGTGCTTTACATCGTCATAGCAGTTTCAGGTAAGACCGTATGTATCCGGGTTGTAAACCCGTTGCAGCGCAGCCGCAACGACTGCAGGGCCCTTACTGCTCCTTAAACCCCCAGTAGGGAAAATCAAGCGCATAATCGCCAATTTTCCCGGGGCTGTTTTCGCGGCTTGCAACCATCCACAAACTGCTCATACGCACAGCTGATGACAGGGGATCGAGCAGGTCCCAGTTGGGCTGCAGGATAATGGCGTTGTCCGCGCTGTACTCGATATCGCCGGACTCCTTGAAAGACCCCAGGTCCGGTGTGCGGTTATAGCCGCCCTCGCCTGCGCGTGAAAGCTCGGATATGACCAGGAATGATACATGCTGCTCATCGCGGATCGATTCCATAACGCGCAGCCACTCATCAATTCCCGTGCGCCGCTCTGACAGGTTCTTAAAGGGCAGCTTGTGCAAACTGTCAATAACCACCATGCACTTGTCAAGACGTGTTTCATGCTTAATGAAATCGATCTGGCGGCGCATCACATCCGGGCTCAGCTTGCGGTCCGTTACCACCCGGAAAAATTTCAGCAGTTTTTTCAGCTCATCCCGTGTTGTGCTCAGCCGCTCAACAGCTTCGGGCGGCAGATCCGGCTTGCGCAGATCTTCCTCGCTCAGACGGCTCAAACGGCACATGGTGCGCATGTAGATTTTTTCGCGTCCGTTTTCAAAATCATAATAAATAACCGGCATGCCGCGCCGGGCAGCCTCGGTTGACACCTGCATGAAGAAGCACGACTTTCCGGCCTTGGGCTGACCGCCCATGATATTGATGCCGCGAATACCGTTCATGGCGCTGTCCATTTTGTCAAATCCCGTAGGCACGCCAAGCAGGTCACACCCGACGTTTTTCTCAAGCACCTCCATGAACTCTTTGTGTTCCTTTTCAGGGGAAGAAAACGGCGAAAAGGACTTCGAGGTCCGTATCATGCGGTCGATTTCAGCGCCAAAACCCTGTTTTGTTTCTTCATAGAGATGCAGCAGGTCGAAGTCGCGCTTCCTGTCGGCCGACCACTTGAGAATCCTGACTTTAAAACCGACCTTGGTCGCAAGCATGCGCGCAGCAGCCTGCGCTTCAGGGGAATTGGTGAGGATGATCAGCACGTGCTTGATATAGGCGAGGCGCGTATGGTCAAAGGCCTCAAGGGCCGGAATATCCGGCACGGCGATTACAGGATAGCCCAGTTCCTTCAGGCACAGCAGATTGCGCTCGCTGTCGGTGATCAGCAGCGCCCCGTTCTCACAGCGGTCGATTTCCTCGGCATTGAAGATCTGGTACTCAAGCGAAAAGAATTTCTCATCGCCAGCCCAGAAACTATCGACCTCATTGGCCGGCAGGACACAGCGCGTGGCATAGCAGTTGCCGTTCTCAAGGAAGTAGGGATAGATCAGGTAGCGGCCGTTAAAGCCGATCTGCATCTCATCAAGGGTGGGTTTGGTCACGCCAAACGATGCAAAAAAATCCAGCTGGTTCTTCGTGAGCATTGCATGGTTTTTTTTGGCATCATTATTCTGGTTCTTTGCCGGGAAGACAATGCTGCGCGCGAAGGGGTTGCGGTCAGGATCGTAGTCGGGCACCAGGTTGAAATCAATGCCGCGCAGCTTTGCAAAATACAGGGGGAAACCGCCGGGCTTGCAGCGGTTCAGGCACCTGAAATAGCCGTAAAAAAAACTGTCCGGATCAAGGTCAACCACAAGCTTTCCGGGTTCAGTGTTTTCAGCCGGAGCACAGAACGGACACGGCGCCTTCAAATGCGTGCCGTCCATGGCAACACCTTCCAAGATGCTGCTCATAAAACTTTTTGATCTGCTCATTAGAACTCATGGCATCTCCCCGTTTGATAATGAGTACAGGTTCAAGGTGAAGTATAGATACCCTCTTGCCAAGTGTCAATGCAAACATATGCCCAATGTTCACGGATGCATGAGCAAAAACATTTATATTGACACACATCTGCAACGATTCTAAAGTTTGAAAGTATCAAAGACATTGCCCTGATGACAGGCATACATCCAGGAAACAAGGCGATCTTTACAGGAGGGAGCAGCATGTTTGTACAGCAATTTTTTATTAAAGGTCTTGCCCACAGCTCATACCTGCTTGGCGGAACAACCACCTGCGCCATAATTGATCCCCGACGCGACACGGATATTTATATTGAAGCCGCCCGCACAATGGGCATGCAAATCACCCATATTTTAGAGACACATCTCCACGCTGACTTTATTTCCGGCCACCTTGACCTTGCGGCTAAAACAGGCGCACAAATTTATGCACCCAGGGCCGGAAAATGCGCATTCAAGCACAGTCCGGTTAAAGAGGGCGACAGCTTCGATCTTGACGACATGACCATCCGCGTACTTGAAACACCGGGGCATACTCCCGAGCATGTTTCCTACGTGGTCGTTGATCGCTCGCGGGGCAGCGATCCGGTGGCGGTCTTCTCAGGCGATACGCTGTTTGTAGGCGATGTGGGCAGGCCCGATCTTTTCCCGGCAATCGCCACTACGCTTGCGGCACAACTCCATGACAGCCTCCACAAAAAACTTCTTACCCTGCCCTTGTTTTGCATGGTCTATCCGGCCCATGGCGCCGGGTCATTATGCGGCAGGGCCATGGGGGCCATGCGCACGTCAACAATCGGATATGAAAAAAAATACAACGCTGCCGTCAGGATTAAGGATAAAAAAACTTTTATTACAACACTAACCACCAACATGCCCCCTGCCCCTGACCATTTCAGCCGCTGCAGCGCCATAAACGGCAAGGGTCCGGCACTGGTTGATAAACTGCCGGCCACTGTCATGCTGGACGCAGTGGCTTTCAAACAAGCAATGGGAAAGAAAAAAACCATTGTGCTTGACTGCCGCTCCACAGCCGCCTTTGGCGGCGCGCATGTGCCCGGCTCATATCACATTGATTTTGGCAGCAACTTCTCGACCTTTGCCGGCTGGATTTTGCCGCCTGACACGAACATACTGCTTGTAGCAGAAACCCCTGAACAGGCTGAACAGGCAGCTGTACAGTTGCGCCGGGTTGGCCATGACCGCATACGTGGCTTTCTCGACGGCACGATGTATGAATGGTCCAAGGCAGGGCTGCCAATCGACACGGTTCCACAGATATCCGTACAGCAGCTGCAAACGCAGATGAAGCACCTTGAGCGCTTTACCCTGCTTGATGTGCGAATGCCCTCTGAGTTTCAAGCGGGCCATATCCAGGGAGCGGTCAATATTGCAATGCCTGAGCTTCGCACCCGCTTCAAAGAAGTAAACGCAGGGATGCCTGTTATTGTCCTATGCAACACTGGCCACCGCTCCAGTATGGGCGCGAGCCTGTTACAACAGCATGGCATCAAGCATGTGCTGAATGTTGCCGGCGGCATGACCGCATGGGCTGCTGCCGGCCTGAGCGAACCCTGCGCAGCGTGCATACAGCTGCACGGACCGCGGATTTAACATTACGGCAAAACCGTTCACTGAATATTGGCGGGAGATACGTATGGACTTTTTAACCGCGCACACCTGGTCGCCCTATGTTGCAGGCACAATGATCGGGCTGTTGAACTGCGTAGCCATTGTTATTTCAGATAACTATATCGGCTGTTCAACGGCATTCACCACCTCGAGCGGCATGCTTGAAAAGCTCATTGCAGGTCCGGCAATTGAACAGAAGCCCTATTATAAAAAGTTCCCCCTTGAGATCAACTGGGGATTGATGCTCGTTGCGGGCGTGGCTGTCGGGGCATTTCTATCGGCCTGGCTGTCTGGAAGCCTGCAGCTTGCATATGTCCCGGATCTGTGGGCGAAAACATTCGGACATTCTGTTTCACTGCGCTTTGCAGCCGCTTGTATCGGGGGCATATTTGTGGCATTCGGCGCCCGCTGGGCCG
Organism: uncultured delta proteobacterium; assembly: GCA_963723235.1. GTDB lineage: Bacteria > Desulfobacterota > WTBG01 > CAIYCZ01 > CAIRTM01 > CAIRTM01. Next base: position 229,380 of record CAVRPV010000010.1, on the reverse strand, counting down.
GAGGCTGCACCAGCGGCCATGGCATCAGCGGAACCATGCAGCTTGCCGCCAGCAGCTGGGTTGCAGCACTGTGCTTCTTTGCCGGCGGCATTGCCACGGCAATGCTGTTGTATTGATTCAACCCTGATCTCAATCCTCACAGGAAGAATTTTCTCATGACATTAAAAATCCATGGCAATAAACCTGTGCAGCTCATTATCGGCTTTGTCATCGGCATCGGATTCGGGTTTGTCCTGCAGCGCGGCGGGGTGTCGAATTTTGATGTTATCGTGAATCAACTGCTGTTTCGCGATTTCACGGTGGTTAAAATCATGCTCTCAGCCATGCTTACCGGTATGGCGGGCGTGTACCTTCTGCGCCACTTCGGCCTTGCACGGCTGCAGCCCAAGACAGGCTCAATCGGTTCAACCGTTGTGGGCGGTCTCATCTTCGGTGTCGGATTTGCGCTGCTTGGATATTGCCCCGGAACGGTTGTGGCTGCTGCGGCCTATGGCAAACTTGATGCGCTTTTCGGCGGTATCATTGGAATGCTGGCGGGTGCCGGCCTTTTTGCAGCCGCCTATCCCCGGCTTTCCGTATCAATCCTGAACAAAGGCTCGTTTGGCAATCGCACCCTGCCAGAAATTCTCAACATATGCCCCTGGCGCGTCATTATTGTCATAGAATTTCTGGTCCTGGGACTGTTTTTCTGGCTTGAATCAAAAGGACTCTAATGGTCAAGACTGAGAGCCCCGGCAGCTTGGCCTTCGGCTGCCCTCGCAAAACCGATCCGTCCGATCCGACTGATCGGTCCTATCGGTCGGATCAGAATAAGCTACACCAGACTGAAGGGAGCCTCTCTCTGGGGCGATCAAAGACCAACCCCCTACTTCTGCAGCTCCCTGCCCCGCTTTAAATTTTTTCTGCGCTTGAACCACATAAACAACTGCATGAGTTTTATCAGCAGCTTGAGCTTGATTCCTTCAAATTTACGGGCAACGTCTTTCAAGTGCCTGCGGATTTCAATGTTTTGCGGGCATTTCTCCTCGCACTCGCCGCACTCAGTGCAGCGCGAGGCAAATCCGTCGGGCGTATCGCGCAAAGGACGCGCCACCATGAACAGATAGCGGAACAGACCCTCGATCTTATTGCCCCACAACTCGGAATTATAGGCGTCAAAACATTCGGGGATCGCAACCCCTGCCGGACAGGGCATGCAGTAGCGGCATCCCGTACAGCCAACCTTCATCTGCCGGCGATACTCATGCTCAACACAGCTGAAAATTTCAAGCTCGGTTGTGGTCAGCGAATCAGGCAGGGCCTCGTCTGCAATACGTAAATTTTCCTCGATATGGGCCTCATCGTTCATGCCCGACAAGACGCAGATCACCTCAGGATGGTTCCAGACCCAGCGCAGGCCCCATTCAGCCGCGCTGCGCCTGTGTTCAGCCTCATCAAAAAAGGCCTTGATGGCCGGCGGCATCTTTGCAAGGTTACCGCCGCGCAGGGGTTCCATGACGATTACGCCCAGGCCCCTTGAAGCCGCATAGTGCAACCCGCGGGTACCGGCCTGATGCTTCTCGTCAAGGTAGTTGTACTGTATCTGGCAGAAGTCCCAGCCGTAGGCATCGACAAGCGCGATAAAATCTTCAAGGCTTGAATGGAAGGAAAAACCGGCATTGATAATTTTTCCATCAGCTTTTGCACGGTCAAGGAAGTCGACGATGTTGATGTCGATCAGGCGCTGCCAGTCAACAAGGTTCAGCTGATGAATCAGGTAGTAGTCGATATGATCGGTCTGCAGATACTCAAGCTGCACATTCAGAAGCGCATCCATGTCAGCGCGTGTAGAAACATCCCAGTGCGGCAGTTTGGTGGCGATCTTTACCTTCTCACGGTAGCCGTCTTGCAAGGCCCTGCCCAGAAACGGCTCGCAGGCCCCGGCATGGTAGGCCATGGCGCCATCGATGTAGTTGACGCCGCGATCAATTGCCATGCGGATCTGTGCGGTCGCGCGCACTTCATCGATTTTGCCCTTTTTCGAAGGCAGGCGCATTGCGCCAAAACCAAGGATGGAAAGCTTATCGCCGTTCTTTGGCATGGTTCGATACAGCATAGATAACCTCCTCGCGTTGGAAATAACCGGATGTGTCTGACCATACCCTGACAAAATAAAAAAAACAATATGCCGGCAGCAGGGCTGTTATTTTTTATGTTCATTAAGTCAAGACTATCAGTCCTGACTGAAAGGCAGCCGGCTGCCCGACCTTTGGCTTTCCTTACAAAAAAATTTTCACAACGGCGGCTGTAGGGGCGAAAAATTTTTCGCCCCTGCCTGGGCGGCAACGGGTTTTAAAAATGCACCTGCCGATGCAGCCCCTTGCTGCGCACGTCAAAAATTAGCGGATTCAACAACCATTGCGCCAAAGGTCTTTTCCCAGTCCACATCCTTCACCGATGTGCCGTCACCATCATTTTGAATCTCAAAGGTTTTATTATCGGCCGCTTGATACTCAAGCGCCTTCACACACACAACTGCCACATCATCGCGTGAAATCTTGCCCCCGAATGTGTCGTTCTGCCTGAAGGTTATTGTGTTCGCACCTGCAGGATCATCGGACAAACCCCCGTTCGGGCGCACAATCACATGGGTCAGGCCTGAGGCGCGCAAATAAATCTCTGCCTTGCGTTTCCATTTAAGTACATTGTTGCTCATCAGGTTCAGGGGATGGACCTTCCAGGTCACGCCGCCTGAAGTCACCATGATGAATTTCTTTGATTCCGGCCGCTTTGGCAGCATCGATTAACGCAACGCTGCCGCCATAGTCCACGACTTCCGGACTCGATTCTCCGGCCCTGCCGATTGCGGATATCACGAAATCAGCGCCATCGAGAAGCGGCCCAAGGCTGGATGGCTGCGTCACATCAGCCTGCACCATGGCAACATTGTCACCCAGGACTTTTTTACCCTTTTCCAGGCTTCGGACCATCGCGCGCACCTCAAAGCCCTGGGCTTTCAGATGCTTCACGACCAGCTGGCCCGTGCGCCCGGTTGCACCCGCCACGACCACAAGGCCCTTGCCTTCGGCGAAGTTACACCTGATGGCATTATGCCCATAATGATCACTCCCAGAAAAAAAATTAGTGCTTTTTGCATTATGCCGTCTCCATATTTTATATATTCAATATTCAAGGTTCATGTTTTATATTTTTCCCTTACCGTCACACCGGCGAAGGCCGGTGTCCATCGCTTTCATTCTGGATTCCGGCCTGCGCCGGAATGACAAATAGTACGATATTACTCAATCGCTTTGTGGTTGCGGTCGTAGAATCTGCCCAGCAAACAAGCTACAACTGCCCAGGCACCGGCGACCATCGCCCCGACCAGTGCAACGGCTCCGATCCCGAGCCCAAGGCCCTGGGTCAGCGCGGTAAAGGCCCAGGCCGTTACCATATCACCACCACGGTAGACAACAATGTCGATTACGCTTTTTGCCTTAAAACGGCTCTCGCGGTCAACGACAGTATAGAGCATTTCCCTTCCGGGGCGCGTGATGGCGTAATCACCGGCGCGCCGCACGACCTGCAGGCTTACAACCACCCACAGCATGGGGGAGATAAACACCATCAGCAGGCCCGCGACTATGATGAAGGGCACGAGTCCAAGGGTTGTCGCCAGTCCGAAACGCGAAGCCAGCCGCCCGGTTCCGAACATGGCCGTGGCAATGCTCAGGATATTGACCGCAAGGTCAATGCCGGCCCACAGCTGCGTGCGCAGATTTTCATCAAGCGGAACCATAAGGTTCTTGATTTCAAAATACACAAACGTACTGATGGACGTGTAGAGCAGGATAAAGGCGGCGATGCCGAGCAGATATGGATTGCGCACAACCAGCATGAAGCCTGAAAAGGGATTGTTCCCCAGGGTCTGCTTGTAATCCCCATTGGCATTCATCTCTTCATTATGAAGCTCGGTATGCTTCAGTCCCTCCAGCCGGATAATGATGAACATGGGGAGCAGCATCATAGCGGCTGACAGCAGCAGCAGATTATTCGGCCCGATACTGCCAGCCAAAAGCAGGGCCAGCAGGGGGCCGGCAATGGCTCCGACGCTGCTGCCCGAGGCTATGAAGCCAAAAAGCCTGGTCGCCTGTTTCTTGTTGAATATGTCCGCCATAAAGCTCCAGAACACGGACAAATGGAACAGGCTGAGAATGCTGCTCCAGATGAAAAATGCCTTGTTCGCAAGCTGAAGGCCCGGCATTGACTGCAGCACAATGTAAAATCCCAGAAATGAAAGCGCGAACAGGCCGTAGATACCGGGCACCAGGATGCCGATTCTAATGCGCGAGCAGGCCGCTCCATACAGGGCAACCGCAACGGCACTTACGATGAAGGTAACGGTGAAAAGCGTGCTGAGCTCGGCGTCAGTCCAGTTGCTCGACATGGCATCACGGATGGGCCGCAGTATGTAGTACGAGGCCATCAGCGTAAAGACAAATGCAAAGGAAAGGAATACGGCCTTGATCTCGTTGGGCTCGACTTTCACCCAGGAGTGCATCCAACGGGTAAACAGGTTCTGTTTCACAAGACTCGCCGTTTCGATGGATAAGCCCGGATCAACCGGGCTTCAGTAACCTAAAAAGGTACTCGTTATATCGCGTGTCAGAGCTCAACCGACACATCCCACAGCCGGGTGGCAAGGGCACGGTCCTTCATATGCGGCCCTTCGGGCGTAATCGGGTTGCAGTTAAAGAACATATGCCCTGAAACCGTGGCAAGTTTCGGGTTGCTGGCGACGTAGCACGTCGTTGCAGCACCTTCCTCAACGCTGCGCATGAACGTCCACCCGATCACCTCGCTGAGCATCTTCTTCCATACAGGCAAATGTCTGCCGAGGTTGGTGTTGATGACGCCGGGCAAAACAGAATTCGACGTGGTGGTCGCATTCTCAAGCCTGCGCGAGAGTTCCTGGGCAAACAGGGCGTTTGCCAGCTTTGACTGGCCGTAGGCAGTGAGGGGATCATAGCCCTTGTCCCCGGAAAGATTGTCGAACTGAATGCCCTCGGGCGGGGCGATCTTATAGCGGCCGCTGCTCATGATAACGACACGGCCCTGTTTGGCCTGCTTCACGCGGCCAAGCAAGCGGTTGGTCAGAATAAAGTGCCCCAGATGATTGACAACAAACTGTTTCTCGATGCCGTTGACCTGCACAAGCTCGGGCAGCTCCATGATGCCGGCATTGCAGATCAAAACGTCAATGGGAATATTCATGGCGTTAATCGTGTTGCAGCACTCAACAACAGATTGAAAATCGCTCAGCTCGCAAAAAGCCGGGGTGGTTGTGCCCGTGATTGTTGCGCAGGCATCCCTGGCCTTTTGCATGGTGCGTGCAACAGCAATCACATGAGCGCCACGCATGGACAGAATGCGCATGGTTTCATAGCCCAGGCCGGAATTCGCGCCCGTGATAAGCACGGTTTGTGCCCTTAAGGTCAATCCCTTTGGTGACCTCTTCAGCCGTGGCCTTTTCAGTGAACGGCCCCATATAGGGATTGGCTGTCTGGGCAAAAACAGTTCCTTCACATGCTGCGCCAACGGCAAAGGCAGATGTTGTGGCAATAAACGTGCGACGATTCATTGAAAACGGCATGGCAAGACCTCCTGCACTGTTGACGTTTTAGTTGCAGCACCCTTATTCACGTGCAACTCTAGTAAATACAGGCGGGAAAGTCAATTGCCTGGAAAAGCCAGGGAGCGTGATTTGATTGTGCAGTTTGAAGCCTGGTAATGATATGATTTTCATTCCCAAGCGCAACGCGCCCGATCCGTCCTATGCGGCTGATCAGTCGGATCAATCGGATACCGGACCGGTCGGCTGCGCCTCCGGTCTCTTCGGCACGATCGCCCAGAACACCAGATACACAATAATGCCGGGGAACGCTGCGCTGAAGATGCTCACCAGGGCATATATGATGCGCACAAAAGTCGGGTCCCAGCCGAAGTATTCGGCCATACCTCCGCATACCCCGCCCAGCATTTTATTCGTTGTCGACCTGTAAAGCTTTTTCGCTGGTGTCTGTTCTCCCACGTTTTTCCCCTTTCCGGTTTTTGATCACGTTTCGGTGCGGCCGATCCGTCGGATCCGACATTTCAGTCGGATCGGTCTGATCATGCATTCAAACCGCTCCGCGCCGGGCTAAAACCCTGAACTCTTTACCTTTACATCAACCCGATCTGGTTGATATGCTTCGGGTTGCAGAGATTCTCGTTCTTGTCCGCCGCCCTTCCGCAGTTCGCGCACAAATAATGCGGGGTTTGCATCAGCATCTTTATCTGACCGAATTTTTTCTCTTCCGCCAGCGCGCAAATGTGATATTTGTGCTCGCCCTTGCAATGCTTATCTTCCATTACCCTGCCCTCCATGATGTGTGTATACAATGCCCTTTAATATACCCTTACCCGTTGGCTTGTCAGCGAAAACAATAAACAACGACACCTCACTCTCTTGAGCGGAATTTGTAATCGCCAAGGGTGTTGACGCTGCCTCCGTCGTAGAAATGATAATCGCCCACATCATTGCCGTCGCGGCCGTCTGATCGAAAGGTATAATCGCCAATCCTGTTTGAGGAGTTACCTTTGGAGTCAAAGGTATAGTCGCCAACCGAGTGCTCGCTTGTGCCGTCGGAATAAAACTTGTAGTCCCCGATTGTGTGCGAACTGGTTCCGTCAGAGTAAAACTCGTAATCGCCGACCGTATTGCTGCTGCCGTGCTTGATGGTGCCCCAGTTTTCATCTTCTGCTGAAGCTGTGTTGGGAAGGAGTATCAGGCAAACAATAATGCTGAGCATGGTTTTCATGACCAAAACCCCCTGCATGATATGAGTGTGCCCGTCTTTGTCTTTCATTGTAGCACATGCTTTGATCTGATTTGTACAAATAAAATTAAGGTGCAGCTGCACCCAGTCTCATGCGCCGGAAGCACCCTGTGTTTGGACAAATAGAAGAAATTGTATTGACACGATGGCGACACAGGACTTAGACTTTCAAAACATCTAAACGCTGGCTGCTAAACCCTTTTCCGGAGAGCTCATGAAACAGCGCACCTGCACACCCCTTCACAGGTTCTCCACGGCCGCTTTTCTACTTCTCGCTGTGGCCATAAGCGGATGCGCAGGACTGGGCACCCGGCTTGAATCCCCGCGCATATCGCTTTCAGACATGGGCCTGCAGCAAACCACGGGCTTTGAAACCGTGCTGCAGGTCAGCCTGCGTGTGCTCAACCCCAATGATATCGACCTGAACATCCGGGGCCTTGACTGCACGCTTAAGGTCAACGGCAAACAGTTCGCCCGCGGCATATCCAGTACGGCCGTACAGGTGCCGGCTTTCGGCAGCGCAACCGTGCCCGTCACGGTCTACTCCTCGGCCGTTGACATCGCGCGAAGCCTGATCAGCATGCCGGGCCGCGACAAGGTAAGCTATGAATTGAAGGGTAAGGTGCGGCTCGAGAAAACAGGCTGGTTTTTGTCCACTGTGCCGTTTTCGTCAGATGGCACCGTGTCGCTCAAGGATTTTGAAGCCTGGCTTGCCCCGCCCCGGCGCTGAATGCGCCCCGGTTGCACTGTACATAGCCATGTAACGCCGCACGTGTATGCGGCTATAATGGAAGGCATCGCAAACAATAACCATACGCAAAGGAGGACGCTATGTGGTGGGCACCCTTACAACGAATACTGAAGTTGGCCGGAACAGCAGCACCTGAAGGCCCCTGCATTGGCAAGCACAGTGAGCATGTATGCGCCCTTGCCGCCCGTAAAGATTTTATGCGCATAAAAAGCGTGATTGAGAAGCCGGCTTTTATCTGCGCAAATTGCGGCCGAGCGGCCGGGATTGGCGAAAACCTTTGCAATCCCGTATCAATCGATTCTATAGCCCCGGGCGTGCCGCGTTTGTGGTGAAAAGCAAACGAAGCACCGTTGCAGTTTTTCACACCCGCACACAACGCGAGCGTTATCGCCATGACAAACGGCAACCAGACTGACCGGCGCATACTGATCACAGGAGCCACCGGCTATGTCGGCGGCAGGCTCCTGCACGAGCTCCAGGAGCGCGGTTGTGCAATCCGCTGCATGGCGCGCAGGCCCGAACACCTACGCCCGCGCTGTGCTCCTGAAACCGAAATCGTCCATGGCGATGTGCTTGACCCGCAAAGCCTCGGCCCCGCGCTCGATGGCATACACACCGCCTTCTACCTTGTGCATGCCCTCGGGGGCACCCTGCCCTATGCCGAACAGGACCGCCTCGGCGCGCAAAATTTTGCTGCTGCTGCTGAGCGTGCGGGAGTCAAAAAGATTGTCTATTTAGGGGGTCTTGGCAGTGGTCATGGACTCTCAACGCACCTTTCCAGCCGCCAGGAGGTCGGAGAGGTGCTGCGCTCAGGAGCTGTGCCAACCCTTGAGTTTCGGGCCTCGATTATTATCGGTTCCGGCAGCCTGTCCTATGAAATGGTGCGCATCATGGTACAGAAGCTGCCAATCATGATCACTCCGCGCTGGGTGCGCACTCTTGCCCAGCCCATTGCAATCGAAGACGTGGTTGCCTACCTGTCGGGTGCCCTGGATCTGCCCCTCAACCAAAGCCGGGTATACGAGATCGGCGGCGCCGACTGCGTCGCCTACGAGGGCATTATGCGCGAGTATGCCAACATCCGCGGCCTGCGGCGCCTGATTATTCCGGCACCGCTTTTGACACCGCATTTGTCAGGCTTATGGCTGACCCTTGTAACCCCGCTGTACTACCGGATCGGCAGGCACCTGATTGAGGGCGTGCGCAACGAAACCATTGTGCAGGACTTCCGGGCGCTTACGGATTTTGCTGTCCATCCCATGAGCGTACGCCAGGCCCTGCAGCGGGCGATCGAAAACGAAGACCGGGAGTATGCCGCAACGCACTGGTCCGATGCCCTGGGGCAATCTGCCCGTGAGAGCCACTGGGGCGGCATTACGTTCGGCACCCGCATTGTCTTGCCGCTACAGGCCGAACTTCCGCTGCCGCCCGTTGAGGTGTTCAGCCTGATCAGCTGCCTGGGAGGTTCCTACGGCTGGCACCGGTACAATTTTCTGTGGAAGCTGCGCGGCATGATCGACCAATTACTTGGCGGTGTTGGGCTTCGAAGAGGCCGTCCCCGGCCACAGTGTCTCAACCCGGGCGAGGTGGTTGATTTCTGGCGGGTCGAAGCGGTTGAAGTTGGGCGCATGCTGCGCCTCAGTGCCGAGATGAAGCTACCCGGTCGCGGATGGCTGCAATTCGATATCGAGAAAACTGCAGCCGGCTCACGGCTAACACAAACCGCGATCTTTGATCCCCTCGGACTGGCAGGGCTCCTGTACTGGTACGGCATCTATCCGCTGCACATCCTGGTTTTCAGGGCTCTGCTGCGCGGCATCACCGGTGCCGCACACCTTGTTGTACAGTCCCGCAAACCCTTTAAGCCATGATCTCTTTTTTTAATGTATAAAGCTCATCACTCATCGAGCCCGATCGCGTCGACATGCACCGGCTTACAGAGATTGTCGTCTAAATCCGCGACCCGTCCACAGAATAAACACATATACTGCGGTTCTGTGGTCAAACGCTTTACAACGTGAAACTGGTTCGCCTCCGCCAACGAGCAGATGTGCAGACTATGATCGCCCTTGCACTGTTGATTCTCCATTGCCCTTCCCTCCCTGAAATGTGAATGATAACTGTCCCTAGACACTTCATAGGATTCTGCAACGAATTTCAAGAGAAATATTGAGCGGCAGCTACAAGGGCTTATCCGCACCCATGCGACTTCCTCGTTGCTCCGCAACGGTTTTTAAAACATAAAAAACAAATGCCGCGCAAATGCTGTGCTCAACAAAAAACGGACGATTCATGTGAGGGCTCATGCGGCCTTTTTCCCGGCGGTTGCTCTTCAAAAGCAACAGGGGAGACATAGCCCAAAGCTGCATGACGCCTGCTTCTGTTGTAAAACACCTCAATATACCAGAACACATCCTGACGAGCTTCATCACGGGTTGCATATACCCGATCTTGAATATGTTCGGATTTTAGCCTGCTGAAGAAATTCTCAGCACAGGCATTGTCCCAGCAATCTCCCTTGCGACTCATACTGCACAGCACTTTATTCCTGCGCAACAATTCCTGATACTCATCGGCTGCATACTGCACCCCTCGATCACTGTGAAATAGCAGTCCCGGCCCGGGCCGCGCTGCTGCAGGGCCATTTTTAATGCATTGCACACAAGGGCACTGTTTATTGTGTCTGACATTGACCAACCAACGATCCGACGAGAATACAGGTCCTGAACAACGCACAAATACAGCCAGCCTTCCAGTGTTCGTATATAGGTAATGTCGCCTACCCATTTGTGGTTCTGGCCTGCGGCACTGAAATCCCGATCCAGTCTGTTGGGCGCAACCGCATAGCTATGCGCCGGAATCAGTGGTTGCTACAAACTTTCTCTTAACCTTTGATCTCAGCCCGTTTCTGCGCATTATACGGCGCACCAGCTCTGCACTACAGCTATGGCTCTGCCTCCTGCATAATATCTTCATGTACCTTGCGATAGCCATATATCCTGCCTGCTGCGGGCATGAAACTTCTTTACCGACTCTGTTATAGCCGGCTTGCCGCAGTTGCCGCTTTGAAGGCTTACGCCCGCCCAGGCATAATAACCGCCTGCTGAAACCTGCAATGCCCGAAACATGACAGCCCGGGGATATGCCCTGCATGATCCCGTATCCAGGCGTACCTTACAGGCTGTCTTTGGCAAAGTACGCCGCCGCTTTTTTTAATATCTCATTCTCCAGCTGCAGCTGCTTGATCTTCTTTGCGCAGCCGCTTCAATTCCTCGCTTCCGGCACCACCTGATCTGCTGCGGGCAAATCACCCTTGGCCTGGTACTTCTTTATCCATTCCCGGATCGTCCACGTGCATGGCCCCAGTCGCTCTGAGGCTTCCTTTAGTGAATAGCCCTGCTCTACTACCAAACGACATGCCTGCAACTGAAATTCACGGTTGTACTTCTTGCTTTTTGCCATGACGGATTCTCCTTTCTGGCGATCAGTTATACCTCTCGCCATCTGTCCGTCATTTGTTTAGCACATCATCCTTCGTTCATTTCTTTGTTCGCTCCAAAGAAAAGTACAATTACCCTTATTCCCGGGAGAACAGTGCCAGCAAGTCGTTCTTACGCTTGATCGTCGGAAGGTCATAAGGGCATTTTTCTTCACACTTCCCGCATTCCACGCAGCCCTGCCACCACATAAGCATGTTCTGCCCCATCCTGCGCTCCAGCTCCGAGAGCTCTTCATAGCGGCGGCCCTGCATCTTCTGCCAGATGACATGAATGAAAACCGGGACGAGGATATCGTTCGGACAGGGAAGACAGTAGCTGCAGCGCCGGCAAAAATCCTGCCCAAGAGGCGCAACCTCTTCTTCGAAACTTTTAATTCCTGGCGCTCAGGGGTTCAGTGCTTTCAGCCTCGCGCACATTTGCGTAGAACTCGTCCAGGCTTACAACGCCGTTCAGGATAACGTCAACAGGGTAGCCGTTGAAAAACCTGAAGGCCTTTTCAATGTTCCTGATCGCCCCGCCTGCCAGGGGTTTCATCATCAGGGTTCCGATATCAAGAGAGCGTGCAAGGCTGAGCAATTCTTTTTCCGGCTCACGCTCAATGACATTAAAGGGGATCATGACTGTGTCAAACTCGCGTTTTCATCAGCTCGATGGTGAGATCGACATGATGGCTTGTCAGGCCGATATAATCGATCATGCCCTGATCGCGGGCTTTTTTAATGGCCTCAAGTGCCCCGCCCCTGCCCATCACCGTGGCGGCCTCGTGGGCGTAGAGTTCATGCACCTGGTAGATATCGATTTTGTCGGTCTGCAGTTCCTTCAGGCTGACATCAAGGTCGGCCATGACCTCATCGTAGGTGCGGCAGTGGGATTTGGTGGCGATAATGCATTCTTTTCGCCGGAATTTGAGCACCTGGCCGATCATGGTTTCAGAATCCATGTACACCCGGGAGGTGTCGACAAGGTTGATGCCGTAATCAAGCGCGGCATTGAAAACCTTGTGTATGGTTTCCTCATCTTTGCCGCCCATCATGGTTGAGAGCGGAATACCGCCCAAGGCCCATCTGCTGACTTCAAGGTTTGTTCTTCCCAGCCTGACTTTTCTCATAGAGTTACCCCCGAGCTGTGTTTGGAAAGGAATGTATTTTCAAGCCCGGCATCACTGCAGGCCCGAACATGGGGAGATAGTAGCCCTTTTAAAAAAAAGCGGTCAAGAGGGGATGAGTGGAGGGTGGACGGGGTGGATCTCAAAAAAAACGGGCATGCGCGTCGCATGCCCGATATAAGTCAGAACTTCGGCTTTTAGTATGTTATTTCGCGCGCTTTTTCTTTGCCGTGCAGGTGGGCGAATTTTTATGGTCGATGTGCACGACAAGACGGGCATCGAGCGCCTCGGCGATCTTTCGCAGGGTTGCAAGAGATGCGTTCCTGAACCCGTCGCGCTGCAAGGCGCGAATACACCGAACGGCTGATGCCGGCCTTCTTTGCAAGAACATCCTGTGACATGCCGGCCCGCTCGCGCAGCTTCAAAATGCTTTCAAGCATTTCAAATTCCTCTTCGAGCTCCTGCCAGGCCCTGCTGACGCCGGGCTCTTTCATCTGTCGCGCCTTGTAGTCCTTGAAAGTTGTCGTCTTCATCGTTTGGTCTCCATAAAGTCATTCATTTATTTCAGCGTCGATTGCCGCGCAGCCGCCTACATGCCCAGCCAGGCGTAGCGAATCACGAACAGGGCCGAAACCGCGTAGACGATCCAGTGCAACTGTCGGGCCTGACCCTTTGCAACCTTCAAAACCGTGTAGGAAATAAAGCCGAAGGCGATGCCTTCGGTGATGGAGAAGCTCAGGGGCATAATGATCATGGCGAGATATGCAGGCAGGGCCTCGCTCATGTCGTCCCACTGTGATGTTTTTTATGCCGCTCATCATGTAGGCGCCGACCACCAGCAGCACCGGGGCCAGCACCGGGTAGTGGCTCATGGTGTGCTTGACTGCCGGGAATGCAGGGCTGAAAAATACCGTGTAGTCAACCGGAACCGCGGATGCCACCATTTCCATCAGGGGTGAGAAAAACAGGGCCAGCAGGAACAGGGCTGCGGTGAACACGTTGGCAAGACCCGTGCGCGCGCCAGCTGCAATGCCGGCCGAACTTTCGATGTAGGCGGTCAGCGTGGAGGTGCCAAGCGAGGCTCCCACGACCGTGCCGGCGGCATCGGCGAACAGGGCCTGCTGCGCGCGCGGCAGGCTGCCGTCCTTGCGCAGGAACCCTGCCTGGCTGGACACGCCCACCAGGGTGCCGACCGAGTCGAACAGATCGAGGATGAAGAAAATAAAAATAATGCCTACCAGGCCGCGGCACTGCAGCAGGCCCGCAAAGTCGAGCTGAAACATGGTGGGCGCAATCGAGGGCGGGCTTGCAAACACGCCGTGGTACTCGATGGTGCCGGTGAAAAGCGCGGCTGCAGCGGTGACGAGCATGCCGATCAGGATCGCTCCTTGACGTGTCTCACCAGCAGGATGCCGGTGACGACAAAACCCAGCATGCGTGAGCAGCGCGGGCGTTGAGGACAGGTTGCCCATCTTGACCAGCGTGGGGCTGCTCATGATGATCAGGCCGCCGTACTCGAGGCCGATGACGGCGATCAAGAGCCCGATGCCGGCCGCGATGCCGTACTTCAGCGACTCGGGCACGGCGCTGATCAGGGCCTCCCGGAAACCGAAAAATGACAGGGCCACGAAGGCGAGCCCTGAGATCATGACGGCCGCAAGTGCCTGCTGCCAGGTGTAGCCGAACCCGCCCGCAATCGAGGGAGCGCACACCACGAACGCGAAGAACGCGTTGTGGCCCATGGCCGGGGCAACGGCTATGGGGTAGCGCGCCAGAAGGCCCATCATCAGGGTCGCGATGGCCGAGGACAGGCAGGTTGCAACCATGACCGCGCCGCGGTCCATGCCGGTTGTGCCCAGCATGGCCGGCTGCACGAATATAATATAGCTCATGGTCAGGAAGGTGGTCACCCCGCCGAGCGCTTCGCGGCCGACGGTGGTGTTATTTTTTTCAAGTTCAAAATACGATGTGATTGATTTCATCGAATATCCCTTGTGCCCGGTGAAGGCTCTGATCCGACCAATCTGACGGATCAGTTTGATCAGCAGGCCTGATTAACCCAGTGTACTGTGTTGGAAAACAGCTCGGTGAGCATGCCCTCATCCATGCAGAGCTTTTGAGCGCAGGAGCAGGTTTGGTCCGGGTCGGCGTTTTCAAAGGCAAGCGCAAGCTCGAAAACATCGCGGTAAGGCCCGGCATGGCCCAGCAGGGCTGACTTGATGCTGTCGTGCAAATGCAGGTCTTCAAGCACGCTTTCCATGGGCCGGCCTATCAGCATATCGAGAACCGAGAAAAGGCCCATCAGGAAAAAATCGGATGCATGTCCGGCATGACCGGACATGCCGGCTATGTTTTCGCAAAAACGTGCGCGCATGAGCGCCATGTTGTGACAGTCGTCTTTGCCGCTATCCGTGGGCCCGCACAACGACATGAGCCCTGCCCACTTGCGGATTTTATCCGTGCCCAGCAAAGACAGGGCGTGGCGGATTGACTCAACCTTGACCCGGTCGCGCGCATGGGCCGAATTGGTAAAACGGATGAGTTTATAAGTGAGGGCGATATCATGCTTGATACTATCCTCGATTTCAGCAAGGTCAAGATCGCTCTGGTTGATGCGCTTCAATGCCCGCATAAAATTGAGTCTGCTGCCGGCAATGTCGCGCGACTGCAGCACAGTGGGCCGCGCAAGATAATAGCCCTGGAAATAGCTGTAGCCCATGTCACGTGCTTCCTGCATGTGCGCGGAGGTTTCAATCTTTTCGGCCAGCAGGGCGATGTTTCTGTCTTTGCATGCCTGCACGATATGTACGCGTTCATCCGGGGTGGTATTCAGAAAATCGACCTTGATAATATCAGCAACATCCAGCAGTGTGCGTTTATAAGCATGCAGGATAAAGTCATCCAGCACAATTAAATAGCCTTTGTCTTTAAGCTCCCGGCAGGCCCGCAGAACGAGCATGTCGGGTTCAATGTCTTCAATGACCTCGATGGCAAACAGCTCCTTTGGAAGCGATGCCTGCGTGCCGCGCAGCAGAAGCTTCTTTGTAAAGTTGATAAAGGCGGGCTTGCCGCTGGTGAGGGTGTCGAGCCCGAACACCAGCAAACTGCTGGTAATCACGCTCAGGGTGCTGAGATTACTGTCGTTGGTTGTATCATAAAAGTTTTCAAGGCTGGAGCGAAACAGCAGTTCATAGGCAAATACATTCATCTCGGTATCAAAAATCGGCTGCCGGGCAACAAACACGTCCATAATGCAATCACCATCAAGGGGAAAATTAGTATAAAAATAACCGGACTCAGGCCCGGCTGCTCACAGTACACTTAGACTATTCGGCTCATGAATGCTGAAAACTTAATTTTTTTTGACAACCCTTGCCCGGCACTGCACACAGCCGAATGCCGCACCGCGGCTCCACTGGTTGCGCTGCCAAACATAGCTATTTTCCTTGACATATATGGTCATTTCCTTTATCTTCTTTAGACTTTGATAAACACATCCACGCAGCATTGTGGCTCAGGAATAACAGGCCGTACTTTCGGAGCGAAAGGAGAAAGCATGGAAAAGAAGAAAATGGTCCCCAATAAGCTTCCCCTCGAGGTTTATAAGGCGCTGGAGAACATCGTCGGACCCGAGTACATCTCTCAGGACCGCGCTGTGGTTGAATGCTACAGCAATTTTTGCGTTGACGCCGGCGGCGCTCTCAAAAAACACGCCAAGGACCCGAGCAACATTCCCGCCTGCATTATCCTGCCCATCAGCACCGAGGAAATCCAGGCTATTGTGCGCGTGTGCAACCGCTACAAAATCAAGTTCCTGCCCTTCACCAACGGCATGATCACCTTCAACGGTCCAACGACCAATGAACCGACCGTGTGCATACACGTCAGCCGGATGAACAAGGTTCTGGACGTTGATGAAGTAACCATGACCGCCCGTCTGGAGGCTTTTGCCGATTACGCCCAGGTGCAGGCCGAAGCCATGAAAAAAGGGCTGTGGAACGGCGGGTCCCCGCTGGCAACCACCCTGTGCAAGCTCTCCTCGCAGAGCGCATTCGCCGGCGTGTGGCAAACCGACCATAAATACGGCACGCTGTCACGCAATATCGTCAGCATCAAGCTGGTGACTGCAGCCGGAGATATTCTTGTTACCGGATCAGACACTGTGGCCGGCGTTGATGATTTCTGGGAATACGGCCCCGGACCCGATCTGTTCTCCCTGGTTCGCGGCTCAGGCGGCACCACCGGTATTGTAACTGAAATCGTGGTGAAGCTGCACAGCTGGCCGGGCGGCAAGTCCCTGCCCGAGCCGCCGGCAGGCAGGCCCTCGATCCCGACCTATGCTGACCCCAAGTACGATACCGGACCGGCCCCTGAAAACTACAAGCTGCTCTGGATTGAATTTCCCGATTTTGAGTCCGAATTGGCAGCGCTGCGCAAAATCGGCCAGGCCTGTATCGGCCAGGGCCTGAACGCAACCGGCGTGTACAATGCCTATTACTGCTCGCAGACCCAGGACATGACCCTGGACCGCGTTGAGAACAAATTCTTTCCGCCCTATAACTGCTACGTCATTATAGGTGGTGTGACCTCGAAGAAGCAGATTGCCTACGAGGAAAGCGTTATTCGCGATATCATCAAGGAAACCGGTGGTACCTTCCTGAGCGAATCGCACAAGGCTGACGTTTTGAAAGCGCTTGCCCCCTGGAACCTTGACTGCATTCGCCACGTGACCGGATTCCGCATGAACCGGCACTCCTACTGCGGCTCCAACATTCTTGGCGGCCCGGTTGACACGGTTGCCCGTGAGACCCGCAAGGTCTGGTCAAAGGCCATTGACACCTTCGGCGCAACCTACGTGACCGACCGCGGCGGCATGGAAGACACACCGTTTCTGTATTCATCCAATCATGGCGGCCGCTACTGGCTGACAGAAGCTGATGTGTATCCGGATCAGACCAAACCCGAGCTGCTGCAGCAGGGCCAGGCTTTGGTGGTATGCGGCATTATCAACACCATTGCCGACAAGTACGGCCCCGGTGCCAACGGACTGGGCGTATCAATTGAACCGGTCACATCCTTTATGCCTGAAGTCGGCCCAAACGCGCATCTTTTGTTCCGCGGAATTCGCGATATGTTCGATCCCAATGGACTGTGCGCACCGGGCCGTCAGATATTCAGCAAGGAAGAATATGATAACTTCCCGGAACAGGCCCTGGCAGGGCTCAACAAGCTGCGCCAGATGCACGGCCTTGATTCGATTGAACGCTGATTACTCAACAATAAGGACATACATTCTGACATAAGAGAGGAATCACCATGGCATTGCAGAAAAGCGATATTGAAGCAATTGTCGGCAAGGGCAATGTGCTTGATGATGAGGCAACTATTAAAGCCTTCTCAAGCGATCAGAGCACGGTTGAAGCGCGCCGTCCGGACATGGTTGCATATGTTGAGAGCGTTGAGCAGATACAGAAAATCGTACGGCTCGCTAATAAGACCCTGACCCCGGTTACGCCCTACAGCTCAGGTCTTAATCTGCACGGCGCATGCATAGCCGATCAGGGCGGCATAATTATAAACATGAGCCGCATGAATAAAATCATCGGTCTTGATGAAAAAAACTGGTATGTCATCATTGAGCCCGGCGTAACGTACGCCCAGCTGCAGGATGAAGTCGGCTCAAAAGGCTACCGGCTGATGACGCCTTTTGGCGTACCTCCCGAGCGCTCGGTGCTGACCAGCTATCTTGAGCGCGATCCGGTCATGGCCGCTGCCAGCTTTGAACACGGCAACTATTTGATCATGGACACCGAGCTGGTGCTGCCCAACGGTGAACTATTCAAAACCGGCAACTGGACCTCGGGCGGCAATCCGGGAGCTCCCAGCGGCCCGATCAGAAACTCTTTGTTTCGCATGTGGACCGGAGCGCAAGGCACGCTTGGCATCATGACCAAGATGATCGTACAGATTGAGCCTATCCCGGAGCGCAAACTGTTTTTCATTCCCCTTCCCAGTGCGGATGCCGCGACCAGGCCCCTGAAACAGATCCAGTACCGCGAAATCGGAACAGAATGCCTGCTATTAAACAACTTTAACCTCGCAGCCATGTTCAATGATGAATGGACCGTGCCAGCGACTTTTCCGGCTGTAGCGGCTGACACTGAGCGCTTCAACGCCCTGCGCGCACTGCTGCCGCCCTGGATGCTGATTGTATCCATCAACGGGCTGCCGCGCCGCTCAGATGAAAAAATCGCCTACGAAGAGGAAGCCCTGCGCAAGGTTTGCGATGAAATGAATGTTGAAGTGCTGGAAACCATACCCAACATTCCCGGCGCTGAAATAATGCTTGAGGCTGAGATGCTGCGGCCTTTCAGTATTCTGAAGAAATTTAATTTCAAGGGACGCGTGCTTGACCTTACCTTTAAGTGCCCTCTCAATAAAGTTGATGAACTCATCGGAATTGCTTCAAAAAAAGCATGTTTAAGCGGATACAATTGCAAGGAGATCGGCATCTTTATCCTGCCGCTTGAACGCGGTCGAGCCCTGCATTGTGAAATTGACCTGCACTGCGGTCCGGATGGCGCAGACAGCCTGAAGGCAGTCTGGCTCGAGGCCTCAGAGGAACTGATGAACAATGGCGCATACTTTGACCGGCCCTATGGCCCGTGGGCACCGATGGTGTACGGCCGCGCAGCCGGCTACAGTGCCATGCTGCAAAAACTGAAAAAAGAAACCGACCCCAACAATATCATGAATCCGGGGAAACTCTGCTTTACACAATAATGATGAAGCAATCATTTTTTACATGGGAGGTTTAGAGACGAATGGCGACTGATTATGATGTAATTGTGGTTGGCTGCGGCCCGGCCGGACTGATGGCGTGCGGAGAACTTGCCAAGCGCGGCGTAAAGGTTCTGGGCGTTGACAAAAACCCTGACCTGGGGCGCAACACCCGGACGGCTTCCGGATACTGTTTTTTGAATCAGCCCTTCAACAACATTACGATTCGAACAGAAGAAAAACCGGAAGAAAACCGGACCTACATGCATTTTGACACGCTGGGTTTCAAAACCTATTACTCCGGCATCATGAAGGGTGTTAATCATTCCTACATGTTTTCCGATTCCGGTAAATGGTGGCGTGCATCTACGACCAAGAAGCCTTTCTATAACCTGTTTAATCCCGGCCAGTGCAAGGCGGACCGTTTTGAATGGGCACAGAAAAAGGGTGCAGAGTTTTCACCCGAAACTCTTGCCCTGAGAGTTGAGCAGGATGATACAAAAGTCACGCTCACGGTTCGTACCCGCGGTAAAAACCGGACCCTGACCTGTAAAAAGATGATAGCCTCCGACGGACTCTCCTCGCGCATGGCCAAGCTTTCCGGCGCGAACAAGACCCGTACCTTCTACGGCAAGGGCCCGACGATCGAATATGAGATGGTCGGCGTGAAACCGGAATATGAACGCGGCGATATGTTCTTCTTTGGCGCCAAGAACTTCGGCGGCATGGCCGGCGGCCTGATCATGGTGCCCAGCCCCATTGCAGAGGATGCCTACCGGTTGGAGACCATCTCTACCATGCCCGCATCGACTGCTTCGACCATCATTGACCACTTTACCACCAAGGGCCCGTTCTCCCATTGGTTTAAGGATGCTGAAATCGTGGACAGAAGCGGCGCCATGGTTGAAATGCTCACCCCCATGCTCATACCCCATCTTGGCAATATCCTGTTTGTGGGCGACTCCGCGGCCTGGCTTGAATGCCTCTATCAAAGCGCAACCATGGCCGGCTACATGGCCGCGATCGCGTGTCAGGATGAAATTAACGGCAAAAAGGGCTTTGACGGCTACACCAAATTCTGGGAAGACCACTTTGAGTGGGTCAAGAACCCGGTGCGCATGGCCGACTACATGAAGCGCGTTATGTTCCCGCGTTTCTTCAGCGTCAAGGAACTCGACTTCCTGTTTGACATGTCTCAGAAATACCCGATCATCATGGAAGAGGCCGAAGCCACCCCGTACGACTTTACCACCATGGTCATGCAGCAGTTCATCGCCATGAAAGAAGTGCCCGAGGAGTTGAAGGACCGCATGCGCATGGTCATCAAGGCCGACATGAGCGTTCTGTCACAGCTGATCGGAAAGGTGCAGAAGGCCTGATCTGCGCTGTTCAAAAACGAATACCGAAGCGTCCCTGCCAGTCAAGTGGCAGGGACGCTTTTTTATATGCTCCGTGTCTTGACAAGATTTTCATTATCCTGCACTATGAATCAACGTGCATGCATCCAGAAAGAGCTGCAGCAGAACCATTGCGAACACACGCGCAAAAACGGAGATACAAGCATGAAGGAAATCAATGTCGGCCTGATAGGGCTGGGAACGGTCGGAACAGGTGTTGTTAAAATTCTTAAAAAAAATGCGAGCCTGATCTCACAGAGAACGGGTTGTACCATAAGAATTGCCAGGGTTGCTGATCTGGACATCAGCCGCGCTCGCGCACTGAACATTGCTCCTTCGAAATTGAGCATAGACGCAGTGAGCGTGGTCAATGATCCCCGCATTGATATCGTGGTTGAGCTGATCGGCGGCCTGGAACCGGCCCGCACGCTGGTGCTGCAGGCCATACATAACGGCAAGCACGTCGTGACCGCAAACAAGGCCCTGCTCTCGCATCACGGAGCCGAGCTTTACGGCGCAGCTTCAAAGCGCGGTGTTGATATTGCCTTTGAGGCCAGCGTTGCCGGCGGTATACCGATTATCCGTTCTATTCGTGAGGGCTTTGCCTCTGACCGCATCCTGAATTTCTACGGGATCCTTAACGGCACGGCCAATTACATCCTGAGCCGCATGACCGATGAAGGCGCCGCTTTCAAGGACGTGCTCAAGGACGCACAGCAAAAAGGCTATGCCGAGGCTGACCCGACTTTTGACATTGAGGGCATTGATACACTGCATAAGCTGTGCATCCTTATCGGTCTTGGATACGGTATCAATGTTCCGGCAAAAAAGATCTATACCGAGGGCATTTCACAGATCACGGCCCTTGACGTTGAATATGCCCGCGAGCTCGGCTACCGCATCAAGCTGCTGGCCATCTGCCGCTCTTCAAACGGCATGCTGGACGCTCGCGTTCACCCTACCCTGGTACCGGAGCATCATATGCTCGCACAGGTGCATCGAACCTTTAACGCCATTTTCCTGCAGACTGCCGACGTGGGCCCGACCATGTTTTACGGTCGCGGGGCCGGAATGCTGCCGACAGGAAGCGCTGTCGTTGCCGATATCATGGCAGTTGCGCGTGATGCAAACCGTGGAGGTTCTAACCGCGTACCCCTGCCGCTTGGCGTTAGGGCAGCAGGTTTGCGCATACAGCCCGTTCGAGACATACAGTCGCGTTATTATGTGCGTTTTGCAGCTGAGGACCGCCCGGGTGTTCTATCCCGCATTGCCGGTGTACTCGGACGCAACCATATCAGCATCTCGTCAGTCATTCAAAAGGGGCGCACAACACACGGCGCCGTACCGATCTTCATGCTGACACATGAGGCCCGCGAATCCGACATGCAAAACGCCATGCGCCAGATCAGCCGTCTCACGCTGGTGCGGCAGAATACCATGCTCATCCGCATTGCCGATACCATGCTCAGTGCTGAATAGGCGGCTGGTTGAAACAAAATCATCCACGTGGACGCTGCTGACGACGTGGACTATGTGGACAATTACAGCCTGCCGTGAACGACTACCTCGAAATAAAACGGCATAAAAACAAACCCGAACAGCACTTCCGCTGCGAACTGCTGCATCGGGAAAGCGGTTACGCGGTGCTGCGCTACGTGGCAGAGAAATCAGGCCTGATCGCCGCTATGTCCATTGCACCCGGATCAACAACAGTTGCGCATTACTGGCAGGATCGCCCCTATGTTGCCTGGCGCATGTTTGATCTCAATAAAAACCTGATCGGCACACTGTTTCACATCTGCACCAATGTGTGTATCCGGGAAGACCTCCTCACCTACGATGACCTGCTTCTCGACATCTGGATTATGCCGGACGGAAAAATTCGTGTGCTTGATGAAGATGAACTGCAGGCATGCATCACCACAGGGCTGGTCAGTAATGCTGAGCTTTGTCACATCCGCAAAGCGCAACACTGCATAACCGCTCTTCACAAGGAAATTATTACTGAGCTTGCGGCATTTGACTGTACACCCGCACACACTGTCCCCCCGACACCCGCCTGAGTGCACATTTGGGCGTGACAGGAACACATCTCTGATGTATATTTGCACCTGACTCACAACCACACTACAGAAAGGAAGCGCATGCTCGCAAAAATTACCTTCCTCGGAGCAACCGGAACCGTTACCGGCTCTAAATACCTGTTTGAGGCCTGCGGAAAAAAACTGCTGATCGACTGCGGCCTTTTCCAGGGCTTGAAGGAAAACCGCCAGCGCAACTGGGAACCCTTCCCGGTGAACCCTTCCGGGATCGACGCTGTTATCCTGACGCATGCGCATATTGATCACTGCGGATATTTGCCCCGCCTGACCAGAGAGGGATTTACGGGCCCTGTGTATTGCACGCACGTGACGCATGAATTCTGCAAACTCCTGCTGCCCGACAGCGCGCATTTGCAGGAAGAAGACGCACGCTGGGCAAATAAAAAAGGCTTTTCAAAGCACAAACCCGCCCTGCCCCTGTACACGACCCCGGATGTCGAGAAATGCCTCAAGCAATTCAGCTCCCGGCACTACGGCGAGAGCATCAACCTGGCAGACGGCATGCGGCTCAAGTTCCGTGATGCCGGACACATTCTGGGATCGGCTTTTGCAAATATCAAGATAACGCAGGGTGACACTGTCAGCAAGATTCTTTTCAGCGGCGATATCGGCGGGCCCAACCGCCCCATTCTTAATGATCCAACGCAGGTCTATGAAGTCGATTATCTGATCGTTGAATCAACCTACGG
This sequence comes from uncultured delta proteobacterium, assembly GCA_963723235.1. Classification (GTDB taxonomy): domain Bacteria; phylum Desulfobacterota; class WTBG01; order CAIYCZ01; family CAIRTM01; genus CAIRTM01. Next base: position 206,199 of record CAVRPV010000010.1, on the reverse strand, counting down.
CAACCGCCTGCATGGCGACAAACAGACCAACCGCGAGCAGGAACTTGCCAGGGTAATCAACGACAGCGTTAAACGAGGCGGCGTGCTGATCATTCCCGCCTTTGCAGTCGGCCGCACCCAGGAGCTGCTGTATCATATCCGCGAACTTGAGATGAGCGGCGCAATTCCTGCGCTGCCGGTCTATATCGATTCTCCAATGGCAATCAATGCCACTGCAATTACCACAAAAATGCAGGACTGCTATGACATGACGGCCCGTATGCTCATGCTTGATGGTATCGAGATCCTCAAAACCAATAACCTGCACATTGCAAAAAGCGTAGAGGAATCCAAGGCGCTCCATAATGTTAAAGGGCCGGCCATTATCATGTCGGCCAGCGGAATGCTGGCAGGAGGACGCATACTGCACCACCTTGCTCAGCGCCTGCCAAGGGCGGAAAACACCCTGCTGTTTGTGGGCTATCAGGCTGAAGGCACCCGCGGCCGTGCCTTGCAGGGCGGCAATACCGAGGTTAAGATCCACGGCCAGATGATTCCGGTTAAGGCCCATATTGAAACCATTTCCGGCTTTTCCGGGCATGCGGACTACCGTGAGATCCTGGCCTGGCTGATGGGATTTAACCGCCCCCCCAAACAGACATTTATCGTACATGGTGAGCCGGATGCATCCCAGGCCATGAGCGATAAAATAAAGAAACAACTCAACTGGTCCGTTATTATTCCCAAACACGGACAGTCCTTTGAATTAAACTGAACAACGATCGGTCTTTTAAAAACCCCGGAGGTATCATGACCGAACAACAGTATCTGCTTGACGCTTTCAACGCAGGGGACTCCTGGCGGCTTTTTAAAATAATGTCTGAGTTTGTGGAAGGCTTTGAAAAGCTTAAGGATGTTCTCCCGTGCGTAAGCATTTTCGGCTCTGCGCGCACAAAACCCGATGATCCCGTCTATGAACAAACAGTTGACATCGCGCGCAAACTCGCCAAGAGCGGATTTAATATCATCACCGGCGGGGGCGGCGGCATTATGGAGGCCGGCAACAAGGGCGCTGCTGAAGGCGGCGCACAATCAGTCGGCCTGAACATAAAACTGCCATTTGAGCAGAAACCGAACAGGTTCGCCGACCTGCAGATTGAATTTAATTATTTTTTCGTGCGCAAGGTGATGTTCATCAAGTATGCCCAGGCCTACATCGGCATGCCCGGCGGGTTTGGAACCCTGGACGAAATATTTGAGGCCATGACCCTGATCCAGACCAAACGCATCAAACCCTTCCCGGTTATTTTGGTCGGTACGGACTACTGGGGCGGACTGCTGGACTGGATCAAAACCACGCTTGTAGAGCGCGCCCTGATAAGTCCCGAGGACCTTGACTTGATACACCTGCTTGATGACACTGATGCCGTTGTAAAAACAATCAAGCAGACGGTTATTGTTTAAGCGACCTTTTTCTGAGACTGCCTGACATGCCTCCTGCATGCGGACAGACAGTTAATTTTAACTTGCGTTTTAAGCCTGTCAGCTATATATTTTTAAAAAATAAGATAAAGAGGTCACACCCCCCACCAACAAGGAGAAACAGCTATGTTTGGCATCGGAATGCCCGAAATGATCATTATTCTGGTTATTGTTCTGATTATATTCGGTGCGGGAAAACTGCCTGAAATCGGCCGCGGGCTTGGCAAAGGCATAAAAAACTTCAAATCCTCTGTTAATGAACCCGACGCCATCGAAGACAAAAAAAAACTTGACGACACCTCCAAAGAGCCCTGATACAAGCTATGGAATGTTGCCGAAGAGCATCACATCAATGCTGCCGGCACATAACCCGAAAGCTGTGAAGCAATAATCCCATAGAAGATCGCAAAAAAAAGGGAGCCATACAAGGCTCCCTTTTTTTCCTTTGGAACGCGGTCCTTAAAAACCTAAATCTGCCAGAAGCGAATCAATAGCATCCTGATCGAGAATAGTCTTTGCCGCGCCGTCCTTTGAAGAATCGGCTATAAAGCGAAGCATCAGCTCATCAACCTCTGTTTCTGCCGAGACCTTTTCAAGCTCGTTACCTTCGCGCAGCCGCCTGAGCTTAACACCGGAGGAAACAAGTATGCTCAGCAGCTGTATCTGGACATTGGAGAGCAGATCAACGATTTTTATTATACGCTGGCCGGAGAGGTCCTGAAAACTGAGCGATTCAAGAATACGGCTGATATTGCTGATAATGCATTGTATAACATGATCGGAAGACTCAAGCGCGGCAATCAGGCGGTCATGATCTTCCTTCCTGACCATGGAATAGCTTTCATCAACCACCATGTACTTGTCAGAGGACTCACATTGACATTTATACTCCTTTTCGAGTTCGGAAACCTGCGCGTCGATAGCGGAAATTGCCTCTTGTACAGAAACCGGATCAACAATCGGACCCCCAAGCAGCGCGGACAAAGAATCACGCAGGCCGCACATATTTAAAAGCATATCGCGCATCAAAACCAGCGGATCTTTTTTCCTTGGTATGCCGGAACCCGGTTCAGCGTTACCGACAAAATTAAGCGTGCGCACATCTTCCAGTGTCTGCCTGATAATGGCACACTGGCCCTGCATATCCTCAGAAATGTCCATGATAGTCATCGTGGCGGTTTCGGTCATTTTCACGACCTCTGCAAGCATCCCTTTGGCGCTCTCAAGGTCAAGACCGGCCTTTTCAAAATCAACTTCCTTCTGGTAACTGGGCAGGTGCTTGATCGAAATTGAAAGATCACGTGCCAGACGGCCGATATCCTTAAACATTTCCTCGGAAATTTCCTTATACAGGGAAATTTTCTGCAAATCCCCGGCAGAGGACCCCGCAGTGTTTGAATCACCGCTTCCGGCCTGTGCATTCATCCTGGCAGCGGTGAGTTCATTTGCAACAATAGTATCGAGTGTTTCGCTGATGGTGGGACTTTGCCGCACTGTTATTTCGTAGAGTTTATCCCCGGCTGGAATCGTAAATGTTCCGCTGTTGATCTCAATGCGTACAATTGGCACTGCTTCTTTTTTTTCCATCATTCGTCCTTGTACAGGTATATGCGAAGTTTACAGCTGCTTGCTAAGTCCCGGGGCCGAACAATAACCGTGCACGCATCAACACCCATGATTGCTCTTGGCGGATCAATGCACCCTGCCGACAAAGCGGGCACCGGTGCGATAATAGCCGGATTCATTATCGTGCTCAACCCGTACTATTTCGGCAATGGCTTTAAGCTGAAGCTCAGCGGCATGATCCGGTACAGGAATATATGTGCCGTCTTCCTGCCTCCATCCGCTTACATAAATCGACAGGAAAATTTTGCTGCCAATCGGCAATTCTTCGTATGCTCCGAACAGTACCCCTCCGCCGCTCACATTTTTAACCATAGCGGCTTTGAGGCTGTTCTCGGAAAAAAGCGTTGAGAAAGGACCGTATTCAATGCGGTAATCCTTTGTGAGGCGCGTGTATTGTCTGGTATTGAGCATATGCTGCGCGATGATATTATTGTGCGATATGTGTTTGAACCGCTGGTTTAAAGGCTTTACCTGATTGCCTTTCCATCTTCTTCACGTTATACTAATATCGTACAAAGCATCATTATCCTGAAGTATAAAATACAAATAAATTTTGACTCAGTTGTATCTTTTCTCTATACAATACTATTGAAGTAAAAAAATGCATGCACCGATACATACTACGAACACAGAACACACCGGCTTACGGCAAAGCATGCACACGGGTATAGAGAAAAAAGATATGAAAAAAAGAAAATTCGAGCGTTTTTCAGCTGCGTATAACGCCGGCTACTGCTCTGCAACTGAAGAGATGCTGCTTCCCTGCCGCATTGTTGACATCAGCCAGGAGGGATCGCGCATTGAACTGTTTGCGAAACATGCCCTTACAGCCGGCTCGACGATTGAATTGTATATCGAAATACCCGGCCTGAGCCGGAGAGTTGTAGCCGCGTTCCGATGCATGTGGACCCATCCCGCAGAGGATGCTGAAACCGACGGGGGCAATGTAATCGGCGGATGCTTTATCGGTTTGAGCCCTGAAGATCGGAAGATACTGCTGAGCCATGCGCATGGAAGGGCTGCCTGATCACGCAGGCATACATTCATATAAACACAAAGCTTTCAAAAAAAGCCGATGCCTGTTAAAACCCGCATAAACCTGAGAACCGCCCTGCTTGTAATGCTTGCCGGTATCATAGCATGTCTTGCCTATGGCCTGTATCAGCGCTTCAGTACCGGACAGGAACGCCTCCACCATGATACACGCCGCATTGAAGCGATGCTATCGGAAAACGATGCCAAACAGCCATAGCATGCGCGTGTTTGCCAGTGCAGCAAACAATACCACTGCGTGTTCCGCCGGATCGCATATAGTGCTGTGCGCCTTTTTTCTCTCTGCATTGATGCTTGCCGGATGCGGAGGCCCTGTTATTGACGCATCCACCGGGCAGAGCATGCAGTCCTCAATCGAGCAGATCCGTTCTACGCTCAATGCTGAAGACAATGCCGCCTTCGACAAAGCCCTGATAGATCTCAATGACATGCTTTTTAACCGCAGCGATGCGGTCAGCCAGGCCACAATCAGCATGTACCGGCCTGAAGCCCTGCTTCGCAAGATACTGCACGGTAAAACAGCCCGCGATGTTATCGATATGGTAGAAGAGCATCGTAAAAAACTGGACCACTGAATGCTCAAGCGGTGTGTTTCTTCGGTCCGGTCAGCAGATAGGTCATCATTTCACCCTTGCCCTTGACCTCAATGATACCGCGCTCTTCAAACAGGTAGGAATCTTTCAGTGACTCATACGCAGCAGCCGTGACCTGGATACAGTTGGCCGGTCCATGGTACTGCATCCTGCTGGCGGTATTAACGGTATCTCCCCACAGATCGTAGCTGAACTTGCGGGTCCCGATAACACCGGCGACAACCGGTCCGGTGTCAATGCCGATACGCAATTGATACGGCTGTCCGTCCTGCTTCAGGAAACGCGCTATGCCTTTCAGCATGGCAAGGGCTGTGTCGGCAATGGCGTGTGAATGCGACCTGTTGCCGCCAGGCAACCCTCCAACAGCCATATAGGCATCGCCCATTGTTTTAATTTTCTCAACACCGTACTGCCGCGCAAGCTGGTCAAAATAGGCGAAAATTTCACTGAGAATTGCGACCATATCGACCGGAGAGCGCCTGTCCCAGTCCGGGGTAAAATCGACAATGTCGGCAAACAGCACGGTGGCAGATTCAATGCGGTCGGCAATAATATCCTCACCCTGTTTCAAGCGCTCAGCAACAAACTGAGGCAGGACATTGAGCAGCAGCCGCTCTGAGCGTTCCCGTTCGCTCAGCAAATCAAGCATGTATGCCTTTTCCTGATCATGCAGCCGTTTTTTTTCAAGACATGTGTTGATGCGTGTCTTCAGAATAACACTGTCGAAAGGCTTGAACAGGTAATCATCAGCGCCAAGCTTCATGCAGCGGACAACACTGGTCACATCCGTGAGAATTGAAATAACGATGACCGGTATATGGCGCAGCCCATTGTCCCGACGAATGATTTCAAGCACCTCGAATCCGCTTATGTCAGGCATCATGATATCGAGCAGGATGATATCAACATCATGCTCCCGCAGCATAGCAAGGCCCTTATGACCGTCTTCAGCCGCAAGCACGATGTGCCCCATGCGTTTCAGCATGCGCTGAATCTTTGTGCGGACTACGCTACTGTCCTCAACAACCAGTATCGTGCCGACGATCTCTGATTCTTCCGGTGTTTCCATGGCATGACTATAGGAAAAACACCCGTTGCTGTCAAATGGTTATAAAGGGAGTAAGCTGCGCCATAAAAAAAACGCCCCGGCAACAAAAAGCCCGGGGCGATAGTATCTCTGGGGGGACGCAGTGTCAGATGACCCGTACCATCACAACCCCTTCAACCGCGCGCAGTTGCGCAATCACGGACTGATCGATCGTGCTGTCGATATCAATGATGTTATAGGCGTAGTCGTCGCGGCTGCGATTGATCATGTCGGCGATATTAATGGTGTTTTCAGCCAGAATGGTCGTGAAATGACCGATAATTTTGGGTACATTCCGATTGGCGATGGTGATGCGCATCTGGCCGGAGGAAGGAAGTATGCATTCCGGAAAATTGACCGAGTTTTTAATATTGCCGTTTTCAAGGTAATCACGCAGCTGATTCACTGCCATGATCGCGCAATTATCCTCCGACTCCGGCGTGGAGGCCCCCAGATGCGGAATCGGGATCACGTTGTCAATGCTGAGCAGCTTTTCATTGGGAAAATCGGTGACATACATTTCGACAATGCCTGCGTTGATGGCCTCGATTAAATCATCATCATTGACCAGCTCACCGCGGGCGAAGTTCAGGATCCTGACCCCTTTGCGCATCAGTTTGAACTTGTCCCGGTTTATCTTCCTGCGGGTGTCGTCATTCAAGGGCGTATGCAATGAGATAAAATCGGATTCGGCAATAAGCTCATCCAGGCTTATGGCTTTTTTTACCGTGCGGGAGAGGCCCCAGGCCGAATCGACCGAGACAAACGGATCATAGCCGGCGACCTGCATCCCGAGGGCCTCGGCATCATTGGCGACCATGACGCCAATCGCGCCCAGTCCGATAACACCCAGCTTTTTGCCTTTGATTTCAGGCCCCGTAAACTGCGATTTACCTTTCTCGACCTGCTTGCCGACATCGTCGCTCCCGGCAAGCCCTTTGGTCCAGGCAATGCCGCGATACACTTTCCGGGACGCCACAAAAAGTCCCATCAGCGTCATTTCCTTGACAGCATTGGCATTTGCACCGGGCGTATTGAAAACAACAATACCCTGTGCAGAGCACTTTTCAACCGGGATATTATTAACCCCGGCCCCGGCGCGCGCGATCGCCTTTATTGACGGCGCCAATTCCATATCCTGCATTTTCTGGCTGCGTACCAGTATCGCGTCCGGATTAACGATTTCGGAAGCATACTCGTAGCTCTCATGCGGCAAACGATCAAGACCTACCGGGGATATTTTGTTGAGAAGCTGAATTTTATACATTGCACCTACTCCCTTGCGGCAACCGGCTGCCGTACCTCTGTTTTTCTTAGAATTCACCAGTGCACAAACAGGAAAAACTATACCATTATTCCCTTTTTTCCGCCATATAAAAATTGCCGTCCCAAGGAATAGTTCAAGGTTGATGATCCCGTAAAAATTCAGAAAATGCTTTTTTTCTGTCATTCCGGCGCAGGCCGGAATCCAGAAATTGCAATGAGTTACAATACCACTGGACACCGGTCGGAATTTATCCGCCGCGGGACTGTGACGACTCTTACGATTCACAAGGTTAAACGTTGCAAACCGCAGTGCGAAGCGAGCGCTCGTCTTCGCTCAGGCTTTTGCCACCGCCAATTCACCCCAGCAGGTCGTATAGCGGCCGGACATAAAACTCCTTCGCATCCGCCACGCGCGCCCGGCGCGCGCGGGAACCGCGAAACTGACTGTGCCCCGCCCCCAGCGCGCATTGATTGCATCGACCGCCCCCATAAAACGCTGTTGGCGTTCATCAATATCCGGACTATCACTAAAAAGATCCAGCTGACGTTCGCGCGCGCCCAGCAGTCCGGTCAACAGAACGCCTGTCTTGCGATAGCGCCGTCCCCGGCGATACAACCGGTCCAGGGCCGCCTGGCCGTGGCGGATTAAATCGGGCGTGCAGTCGCTTGGCGTTGGCAGGCTCACCGTGGCCGCACTGCTGTCATGCGGCCCCGGACCGTGTTGCCCGGTTGAAATAAACACCTGCATGCTTGATGCACGCAGGCCACGGCTGCGCAATTTAGCGGCGGCAATGCCGATATATTCAGCAAGGGCTTCGCGCAACTGCTGAGGGTCTTCCACCGGACGAGCGAATGAGCGCGAACTGAGAATGCCGCGGGCCGGGGCGGGTATATCATCCAGGCCCAGGCAGTCAATGCCGCGCAGCTCCATGACCGTGCGCAGCCCCTGTATGGTCATATGCCTGCGCACCCAGAGGTCATCGGCGTTTTTAAACTGCAGGGCTGTTGTGATGCCGCTGCGCCTGAGCATGGCAGCATACCGGCGCCCGATTCCCCACACGTCCTCAACCGCGACGGCACCCAGCATGCTCTCACTGTCCTCCTGTCCGTCCATGTCATACACCCCGGTGCTGTGCCTCTTTTTCGCAATCCGTGCGCCAATTTTCGCCAGTGTTTTACTCGGGCCGATCCCGATTGACACCGGGATGCCGGTGCAGCGCAGAACCCGGGAGCGCACCTGTTGCGCCCAGTCTTCAGGTTTTTCACGGGCCGTGCGCACGCAGTCGAGAAAGGCCTCATCAATAGAATACACTTCCATGCGCGGACTGAATTGGCGCAGGGTCTCCATCACCCGCGCAGACATGTCGCCATACAGGGCATAATTTGAGGAAAACACCCGCACGCCATGGCGCCTGACAAGCGCTCGGCATTCAAAAAAAGGCGTGCCCATCCGGATGCCGAGCTGCTTGGCCTCTTCAGAGCGGGCAATCACGCAGCCGTCATTATTGGAAAGCACCACCACCGGGCGCTGCGCCAACGATGGATCAAACACGCGCTCGCAGGAAACATAAAAATTATTGCAGTCAACCAGGGCAATGGTCGACTGGGAGGCATTACAGCTTATGAATGACACTGGTCGCCACCCCCCAGATATGAACATCAGCCTGCTCCGGTATGTCAACACAGCTGAATGCTTCATTCTCAGGTTTCAGCATACACCGGCCATTGCGCCTGATCAGGCGTTTGACCGTCAGCTCGCTGTTTACAGCCGCCACCACAACATTGCCGCTCTCAGGCTCAAGAGAGCGGTCAACAACCAGTATATCGCCGTCATGAATACCGGCCCCGGTCATTGAATCACCGGCGACACGCACAAAAAAAGTCGCACTCGGATGCTGAATCAAATGTTCGTTCAGATCAAGCCGGCATTCGATATAGTCTCCAGCCGGTGATGGAAACCCGGCTGCAACCGGTTCCAGAAACAGCGGCAGGCCTTGAAGAGAGCCTGCAAGCCCGGCTGCCGGCAGCATTATCCCTGACACATGCATACCCCTTTTTCCCTTCCATTCCCCGTTGACTGAGCCGGAGTTCTGTTCCCCGGGTGCATTCTCGTACATAGCACCGGGCAAATATACAACAAATGTAATACTTTTTGCAACTATTTTATATTCTTGTGGATATGTTGTGGGCATCAGCGCTTCAACACACTGTATTTAGTATGTATTGTGTACCCAATGAGGCTGTTGAAAGTGTGTGGAAAGAACGGCGGGCGCCGGGGCGTGTCAATCACGTCTTGCGATTCATACCCAAACCGTACTATACTGCCGATAACGGAAGCGACCTTTTGTGCCTGTCCCTGACTGTGTTGCCAATACGCACACACTGCGTACAAGCGTTGATTTTTCATCACCCGGAAACTCAAACAAGGCGTTACGCCATATAAGCGCATCACGGAGTTGACCACCATGGCCTGCAATGAAACCATACCGCTGCGTATTGAAAAAATGGTACATAACGGCCTGGGGTTTGCCCGCCGCGGGGGACAGGCCTGTCTGGTGAAATACGCCATTGCCGGCGAACTGGTCAGCGCGCGCATTGATTGCGAGCACCGGCAGTTTCTGGAGGCAACCGTTGTTGATGTCCTGGAGGCGTCCCCGGAACGCGTGCAGCCGCCCTGCCCTCTTTTTTACGTGTGTGGCGGCTGCCATTTGCAGCATATGTCCTATGAACAGCAGCTCATCTCCAAAACCCAGGCCCTTGCCGACAGCCTGCAAAGAATCGGCAAATTCAATGAACCGGACATCCAGCCGCCGATTGCATCGCCTGAGCGCCTGCACTACCGGATCAAAACCGGACTCAAGGTTGAACTTCAGGATGAACCGCTCATCGGCCTGTACCAGGAAAAATCACATACCCTGATCAACCTTGAACGCTGTTTGCTGCTGAATGAAAAACTCAATGAGGCCCTGCCCCTGCTGCGCGCGCAGTATAAGGAAAAGCCCCTGGTCAAGGCAACAGTGCAGTCCATTGACATGCTGCTGTGCCGCAATCCCGAGACTCTCCTGGTGCGCGCCGGATCAAGCCCGCGTAAAACCCGCTCGTTTTCCCTGTCTCTGCGCAGCGGGCGTTTCACACCCTGTCCGCAGGGCGCACGCGACACTGTTGTGGACCTGAACTTTATTCGCACGGCCGATTCATTCTGCCAGGTAAACGCATCTCACAATGAAAACCTTATCAATGTTGTGCTTGATTTCCTGCAGCCCGGCCCTTCACGCCGCATTCTTGAGCTGTATTGCGGTTCCGGTAACTTCAGCCTGTTTCTTGCCCGGCAGGGCGCCTCTGTTTTCGGGCTGGAATCAAACCCCATTGCCATTGAACAGGCCCGCTTAAACGCCCTGAACAACTCAGTTGTTGGCTGTTGTTTTGAAACGGGCGATGTCAACCGTATCCGGTTAGGGCGCCTGCCGTTCAAATGCAACAGCGTACTTCTCAATCCTCCGCGCAGCGGCTGCGGCTCCGGCAGCATTCAGCAGATGTGCGCACTCAAACCTGAAACCATCGTATATGTTTCCTGCAATCCGGCCACACTGGCCCGAGATGTGCGCCTGTTATGCAATGGCGGCTACCGGCTTGAACGCCTGCAGCCCCTTGATATGTTTCCCCAAACCTGCCATGTTGAAACCGTAGTAAAGCTGGTACGAATATAAAAGGATGCTGAAAAAGTCTTTTTACGCTGTTCAAAAAGTACATGCCCGCTCAAGTGAGGCTATTTCGTCCATGCATGAAGCACTCTTTTATTCACAAGCATGGATAACAGCGCCGGCTGCGCTGCACCCTGTGTCCGCATGCTTGCCTGATACCTGAGGGCAAACGCGGACTATGCGGCGTGCGCGAAAACCGTTAGGGCTGCTTGTACAGCCTTGTATTCGGCCGCGCAATCGCCGAGCATGTTGACCCGATTGAAAAAAAGCCCCTGTTTCATGTGCTGCCCGGATCAACCAGCTACTCGATCGCCACGCCAGGCTGCAACCTGAGCTGCCGGCATTGCCAGAATGCCGACATTGCGCATCTGCCGCGCACCCGCGGCGTGCCGGCAACACCCGTTCGCTCTCCTGAGCACATTGTTGATGCAGCTCGTGCGTCCGGGTGCCGCAGCATCGCATGCACCTATACTGAGCCGACCATATACTTTGAATACGCACTTGAAATCGCAAGGCTTGCTGTACAGGAAAACCTGAAAACAATTTTTGTAACCAATGGATACATAGCGCCCCGTGCAATCGAAACAATTGCGCCCTTTCTTGCTGCGGCCAATATTGATCTGAAGGCTTTCTCGGATGATTTTTACCGCGAAATCTGCGCGGCGCGCCTGCAACCAGTGCTCGATGCAATTCGCTGCTACCGGCAGTGCGGCATCTGGATTGAATTAACCACGCTGATCATTCCGGGACTTAATGACAGTCCGGATGAATTAAAAAAGACTGCTGATTTCATCGTGTCAGTTGGAGAAAATATCCCCTGGCATGTAAGCGCATTTTATCCGACCTATCGCCTGACAGACCGCCCGCCGACCCCGGCTTCAACCCTGCTTGCAGCCCGTGAGATCGGACGCACAGCCGGGCTGCGTTACGTCTACACCGGCAATATTGCCGGCCAAGGTGGGGAAGACACCCTGTGCCATGCCTGCGGCGCAACCCTGATTGAGCGCCGGGGCTACAGCATTCTTGCGAACAGCCTGAACATGGGAACATGCCCGGCGTGCTCTGCCCCGTGCGCAGGAATTTTTGATTAGGAGGCTTTGCGGCCCGTGATGCAGGATGGGTGCAGCGAAGCGAAACCCACCAGACAATAATGTACCCGTTCATGGTGGGTTGCACCCACACTGCCGCCTGATGACGCCGTGAAAACACACAGACAATGCTACTGCGGGAATGATCCAGGGAATGTCGAGCCCGCATTTGATGCGGGGTCCATCAATGAAAGCCTGGATTCCGGGTCGCGCTGCGCTTGCCGGAATGACAGCTATGGTGATCCTTGCGGATTGTTGCTGCGAACAAAGCTAAAAATAAATTGCCATGCACTACTAGCGGGAATTCTTAGGCCGCCGCGTTGATACTGGCGGGGCTTTGCAGCTATAGGCTTTCGTCCGCGCTCCGGAAGCACCTGTTCGGGGCTTTGCATGCGGCTGATGTTCGATTGCGCTCCGTAAGGGTTTGTCCGAACGGGACGCACAGGGCGCGACAGGGCGGCGGTCTTTGCGCTGTTTTGAAATCGGGGGCGAAGACGCATCACCTGCGGCCCCGCATTCCTTGACAGCCTCAATTTCAGCCTTGGTGAGAAAACGGTACGCACCCGATGGCAGGCGCCCCAGCTCCAGGGGACCGATGGCTGTGCGGATAATACGTATGGTCGGATGCCCGATCAATTCAAACATTTTTTTCAACTGGCGGTTAAGTCCCTCGTGCAGCACAACCTCACACCAGGAACTCTTCATACCCTTCTTAACAAGACGCACCCGTGAGCGGCTGGTGGCGCGGCCGTCAATCACAACACCATCGCGCAACCGCTTCAATGCAACTTCCAGGGGCACTCCCCTGACCTTAACCAGGTATTTTTTCTCTATTCCGTGGCGGGGATGCTGCAGCAGCTGTGAAAATATACCGTCATTGGTAATCACCAGCAGGCCTTCGGTGTCATAATCCAGCCGCCCGACCGGGTAAAGCCGCTCGGGTATGTCATCATAGAGCTGATCAATAGTTTTGCGACCCTCAGGATCATGCAGGCTGCTCACATAGCCCGGCGGCTTATGCAGCAGCATATACATCTTGTTTTCAGGCGGAGCCAGTTCTATATCATCGACGCTGATCACATCCCGGGCAGGATCAGCCAGGCTGCCCAGCTGCGTAACAACCTGACCGTTCACCATGACACGGCCCTGCCGCATGTATTCCTCGGCCTTGCGGCGCGAGCCGATACCGCTGCGGGAGATTATTTTCTGCAGGCGCTCTTTCATGGCTTTTCAACATCATGGGCAGCAGCATCACTTACAGCGCCGCCGTCATCAAACTCAGCACGCTCGGTTGTGTCAAGAGCGCCATCATCGGGATCTTCGAACCCGCTTTCAATGAATTCAGCAGACCGGGCAGCCTCAGAAAGCTGCTCATCGGTTACCGGTTCCGCATCCTCCGCAACGTCATCATCCGTATCAATTGTCTCCCCGTCAAAAAGCTCCGGCGGAATTTGTTGCCGTAATATCGTAGGCAATTTACTTTCATCCAGACCGTCAAATTCCTTGAGAGACGGCAAATCCTCAAGCCGGTCGAGCCCGAAGACCTCGAGGAACCTGCGGGTGCTGCCGAACATGAACGGCCTGCCCGGAATATTCTTACGTCCAACAATTTTTATCAGGCTGCGCTCAATCAGGTTTTTAATCACACCGCCACTGTCAACGCCGCGCAGCTTCTCAATGTCCGACCTGATAATCGGCTGTTTATACGCAATAATGGCAAGGGTTTCAAGAGTGGACTGCGTGAGCCGAAACGAGCGCACCTTGGTGATTTTTTTAACCCACTGCGCGTAATTTGGGCGGGTACGGTACTGATATCCCCCGGCAACCTCCTGCAAATAAAAACCGCGCTGAGAGTCACGGTTGTCGACGGTCAGCTGCTCAATGACGGCATTGATCGTCGCAGTCGAAACATCGTCCTGGTTGACCTCCTTGATAATCTGCCGGATGCGGGCAATGCTGAGCGGCATTTCGGAGGCAAAAATAAGTGCATCCACAATTGGTTTTAATGCATCGGTCTTCATGCGTCTCCAGTCTGCCCATCTTCTTGCACGTGCACGTCGGAAGGGCTTTCATCCGTTACCGGATACAGGTAAATCGTGCTGAAATTTTTATTTTGATAAATCCTGACAGCCTGCATTTTTATCAATTCAAGCATGGCCAGAAACGTGGTTATTATCAAAAGCTTTGTCGGCTTTGCGGGAAACAGAGCCATAAAATCAACCCCGTCAGTCTGCCCTTCCAGGCTTTGCAGCAGCTCGACAATCCTGTCCTTTACCGATATCTCCTCAGGCGAAATATCATAGTCGCTTTCATCGCCATCCGTGCGTTCAAGCATTACTTTAAAAGCCCGGATGAGATCAAACAGACTGACCTGGCTCAAGGCGGCCTCATCATCAACTGCTACGGGTTCAGCGAACAGGGCACGCGCAAAGACGTCCTTCTCAAGTATGTTCTGCTCTTTCAGATGCTCGGCCGCGTCTTTGTACTGCTGATATTCAAGCAGCTGCTGCTTGAGCGCCTCCAGCGCGGCCTCTTCCTCCTGCTGTTCCTCCTCATCATCGGTTTTGGGCAGCAGAGCCCGTGATTTGAGATACAGGAGCGTAGAGGCCATAACCAGGAAATCACCGGCAATATCCAGGTTGAGAGACTTCATCATGTCAATGTATTCAATGTACTGACTGGTGATGGAGACAATCGGTATGTCCTGTATGTCCAGTTCGTTTTTACGGACCAGGAACAGCAGCAGGTCGAGAGGACCCTCAAAATTTTCAAGTGCAACGTGGTAGGACATGCGAATTCGAATGCTCTCTTCCGGTCAATGTCGAATGCCGGGCAACAGCCGCCGCCGGCTTATGCCATCATCTGTAAAATAGCCTGCAAAAACTGCGTAATCATCGTGTACAACGGGGCAATCATGCGGCCGAGAAAACCGGTCATAAGCAGCACGATCAATATAATAAAACCATACGGGAAAAGTCGTCGATAGTTTTCTGCAAGGCTGCCGGGCAGCAGGTGGTAAAGCACCCAGGAACCGTCAAGCGGAGGTATGGGCAATATGTTGAACACTGCCAGGATAACATTGATTACGATGCCGTACTGAAGCATGAGGCCCAGGGCACCGCCGGTGCTGCCGCTTATGCGGGCAATGATTCCAAGCAGCATTGTGCAGGCTACTGCCAGCAGCAGATTCGTGCTTACACCGGCAAGCGAAACCAAGAGATGATCCCTGGACGGGTTGCGAAAATTATAGGGATTGACCGGCACGGGTTTGGCCCAGCCGATGAGAAAAGGTGCATGCGTCAAGAGTAAAACCAATGGAAACACGATGGTGCCGAACAGATCAATGTGCGGCAAAGGATTCAAAGTAAGGCGGCCGGCCTGTTTTGCCGTGGAATCACCACAGCGCCAGGCAACGTAGCCGTGGGCCACCTCGTGCGCAATCACGGCAAACAGCAGCATGGGTATCATCAGCAGGATTTGCATTACGATACACTGTCCTTTAAAAAATTATGCCTCACAAACCGAAGCTCTTCTTCCCTGCCGCTTATCCGGGCGTTCAACACCTCATCCTGCAGGCAATCCAGTATCTGCCGATAGCGTTTGCCCGGCTCAATACCGAGGTGTTTTAAATCATTTCCGGTGAGATGCACCCGGGCATGCTGCAACTGGGTAAAGTAGACCGAAAAGGCCTTTTTGGTCAAGAGCCGGCCGGTCTTGGCCATAAGATACAAACTAACATCAAGTGGAATATTATGTAATATCCTGTAAATATACGCATTTTCATTTTTTTTCTTGCTTGAAAGATCATGCAGCACCTGCATGCCGCCGGTCTTGGCGATCATAATTGCTCCGGCATGCGTGCGCTTGATATCAAACCTTCGCACCAGCTTCTCCGCCTCTTCGGCACTCAGCCGGTCGATCAAACCGAGGAAATATACAAACCATTTTTCACAGTGATTGTCAAGATAAAGAAGGTCATACCATGCCATGACACTTTCAATGTTTTTCATCAAACGGTTCACTGAAGGATTGTAGGTGACAGCCGGATGAATATACTTCAGCAGACCAAACTCGTTGAGACGTTTCATCAAGGTGCGTACGTGCTCCTCCTTCAGCAGGAGCTGAACTTCTGAAAAGATGCGCTTACCGCTTAAATTTTCGAGAAAATCAATCGTGACCGCATTTTCGATCAGGCTGCGGGTCAGCTTGCTCAGTTGAAAGTTTAAACGCTTTTCAAACCGGATTGCCCTGAAAATACGCGAAGGGTCCTCGACAAAACTTAAATTATGCAATACGCGGATCGTTTTTCCTTGATGTCGCGCCGGGCGCCGAAAAAATCAATCAACTGGCCGAAAATGCTGCTGATTGAGCCGGATGGCAAGCGTGTTGATCGTAAAATCACGGCGATACAGGTCCAGCTTGACAGAGCTCCATTCAACCTTGGGCAGGGCCGCGGGCTTTTCATAATACTCAAGCCTGGCAGAGGCTATATCGATTTTCAGGGTATCATCAATGGTAATAACAGCGGTGCCGAACTTTGTAAATACCTTCACGCTGTAGGCGTGTCTGGCAGCCAAGGCACGGGCAAAGGCCATGCCGTCACCCTCAATAACAATATCAATATCTATATCAAGATCGAGATTGACCACCCGCAAAAACACGTCGCGCACAAACCCGCCGACCGCGTATGCATTGCAGGACATTTCATCCGCTGCGCTTCCAATCTGTTTGAGCAGCTCAAGTATTGTCGCGGGCAGGCGCTCGGTAAGCATGCTCGCCATTGCCCGTGTGCGCGCATGTTTCGGTTCCGGTTCAAGCTGATATGACTCCGGGGCATCATCCAGGTGCAGCGCGCGCATAAGATCAGTGCGGGTAATGGCCCCGACAATGCACCTGCGCTGATCGACGACGGGAAGAAAGCGCTGATTGCCGGAAATGATATGGTGCTGAATGCGGGCCAGCGGAGTGGTTGGCCGCACGACAGCCGGATCAGTGCTCATGTAGGCTGCAACCGGCTGATTGTTCAGCCCGTGATGCCGGGCCTTTTCAATAATCTGGCGTGAAATCAAGTCCGAGAAGGCGTTGTTTTTCATCAATCACCGGCAGGACATTGATATTATAGCGGGTCAGCATATGGCTGGCATCCTGCAGAGAGCTCTGGGCTGTTATGGTTTTAACCGGAGATGCCATCACATCTCGCGCAACCGCTGCCGGGACAATACAGCGCTCAAGCATCCGGTGCAAGTCCTGCTCAGTCTGGGTCAGGGTCATATCATGAACCGTGGCCGATGCGGCCGTGGCATGGCCTCCGCCTCCGAATGCCCCGAGCACCTCGCCGACATTAAGCTCTTTTATGCGGCTGCGCCCTACGACATAGATACGGTCATCCATATTTGCCATGGCAAACAGCGCGTTGACATTGCTCATATTTTTGAGTTTGTGCACCAGCACGGCAAAATCATCAATGTATGCGCTTGACGTTGCCGTGGCAAACATCACATCAATACCGTGAAAGCGTTTCGTATAGGTATTCTCAATCAGCTGGTTCAAAAGCGATACCTGCTCGGCGTTCAGTTCCTTGATCACCATATCTGCAACCACATTCAGGTTGGCCCCCTGACCCAGCAGAAAGGCGGCTGCACGGAAATCAGCCTCGGTTGTAGAGGAAAATGTTAAATTGCCGGTATCTTCATAAATACCCAGCATCATGATGGTCGCCTCTTCGGGCGAAACGCTCAGACCCCGCTCCTGAAGCAGACGGCACATGATCGCCGTGGTTGAACCGCAGGGTTCAATAACCTCAAGTGTACCGCGAACATCATCTGGTGATGGCGGGTGATGATCGTACACATGAATTTCAACATCACTGCGATCGCACAGGCATGAGAGCTTGCCGATGCGGCCGGCCTGGCGGATATCAACCAGGATAAGCCGCGTGACATCGTCCAGTTCCAGTTTGCTCAATTTGCGGATATCAAGCGCGTACATCGCCGAGTGCAGAAGAAAATCACGAATACTTTTCTCCTGCGCCCCGGAAAATGCCATGACAGCATTCGGATACAGCTTGCCGGCGGCAATCATGGATGCCAGTGCATCAAAATCAGCATTGATATGAGTCGTGATCAGTTCCATGGTCCTGAGTACACTGTCTTTGCTCTTTACGTAATGGAAAAAATTAAAAGGGTACATGTTTTCAAGCCCCCTTTGGCAAAGGGGAAAATCGTCCCCATGTTGCATCATGGCAGTCACAGAACCTCCTTAAAACGTGTCAAGTCACAAAGAGTTTTTCGTCCTATTGTATAGATATACACTCAACTTTTCATGTACAACAAAGTCAAAAGACCCAAAACAATAAACAATCCCGACAACAATAATTGGTATACCCTTTCACCCTCGCGGGTGAAACTTTTCATGCAGCTTCCCGAGCGAATCCTGCGCGATGTGGGTGTATATCTGTGTCGTTACGATGTCGGCATGTCCGAGCATCAGCTGCACCGAGCGCAAATCAGCTCCGCCTTCCAGCAAATGGGTCGCAAATGAATGCCGCAGGGTATGCGGACTTACATCTTTGAGTATACCCGCGACAAGGCAGTATTTTTTAATGATTTTCCAAAACCCCTGCCGGCTCATGGCGCTGCCGTTGCGATTTAAAAAAAGCAGTGTATTCTTTGAAGCATTCGCCAGGCGTGGACGGCTCTCTTCAATGTAGTGCCGTACGCGCGCGATTGCCTCCATCCCCAGCGGCACGATGCGTTCCTTTGAACCCTTGCCGACGACAATCACGAATCCGGCCTCAAGATTGATTGTATTGAACCCCAGGGACAACAACTCGCTCACCCTGACGCCGGTTGCGTACAGCACCTCAAGCATGGCCTTATCGCGCAGGCCCAGCGGCGTCTCAACATCCGGCGCGTTCAGCAGGGCAACGACCTCGGAGCGGTTTAAAACGCAGGGCAGTTTTTCACCGATGCGCGGGCTCTCCATGTCGAAAAATGGATTCTTCTCTATCAGGCGCTCAGAGGTAAGAAAATAAAAAAACGTCTTGATGCTGGACAGCATACGGGCCAGCGAGCGCGATGAGAGCCCTTGTTCGCGCTGCTGATTTAAAAAACCCAGGAGTTCAAGCCTGGTGGCATCGGCAAAAGACCGCCCGAGCGCTTCATGAAAATCCAGGAACCGGGTCAAATCGCGGCTGTAGGCCTCAACCGTGTTGTCCGCCAAACGCCGCTCAACGACCATGTACTGATAAAAACGATCAAGCAGGGTGGCGTTGGACAGTTTCATGAAGCGTTTCTCTCGAAATTATGACGTAAACGCTATAGGTGCATGACAGTTCGGGCTGCAAGCTAACGAAAGCATGCGTGCTATTTCTCCACGGTCAGTCCGGTTCTCCGTTGCGGCCGTTTATGTCTGCCACGATACTAATCGAAATGAAGCATGGATGTCAACGCCCTGCCCTGTCAGCAGTTTCCATACTGTTGTCAGGATTAAAAGTCCGACGCGTGAATGCCGAGCCGCTTGATGCGGTATTGAAGAATTGATTTTTTTAACCTGAACCCGCAAAGATCGAACGTCATCCGGGCCCACCTCCCGCGGTAATACAAATCAGCCCTGAAGAAAGGTTTATTCACAAGCTGGTGCAAATTCTGATTCGCGGCGGCGATAATGCAAACATCATTGATAGAACAAAGCAAATACAGGAGAAACGTGATCACCGGAAAATATCAGCGTCAGCCTTATCGAAATGCATACAGGTCTATGCCCAGTTTTTTAATCCGGTACTGCAGCGTGCCTCGTTTCATGCCAAGCAGATTTGCGGCTCCGTGCGGACCTGCTATCACCCCGCGTGTCTGGCGCAGGACCTTTTCAATATGCTGCTTTTCTACTGATTCAAGGCTTGTTTCACTGCCCTGATCACCCTGCTCCAGCTGCAGCAGCATATTGATGTCATGGTCTGTGACCCGTTGACCGGACTTAAGGATAATAACCCGCTCGATGAAGTTCTGCAACTCACGCACATTGCCGGGCCAGTTGTAGTGCACAAGACGCTCAACCGCGCTGGTGGTCAGGGTCGGTCGCGGACGATTAAGACTCTTACAGTACAGATCTCCGAAATAGCGCCCCAGTTCCGGTATGTCTTCCTTGCGCTCGCGCAGCGGTGGTATTTCGATCGGGAAAATATTCAAACGGTAATACAGGTCGCTGCGAAATTTTCCTTCGGCAACGAGGCTGCGCATGTTTTGATTCGTTGCCGCAATAATGCGTGCTTTGGTGGTAATAGTCTGGGTGCCGCCAACGCGCTCAAAGGTGCCCTCCTGCAGTACCTGCAGGAGCTTTGCCTGAAGGTTCAAGGGCAGCTCGGTTATCTCATCGAGGAAAAGAGTGCTGTCGCTGGCAAGTTCAAATCGTCCGATCCTGCGGGCTGACGCCCCGGTAAATGCCCCCTTTTCATGTCCAAAAAGCTCGCTTTCAATCAGAGTCGGCACCAGCGCAGCACAGTTTATTTTCACAAAGGTGTTCTTGCGCCGCGCACTCAGTGCGTGAATGCTGCGCGCGACCAGGTCCTTGCCGGTTCCGGTCTCCCCGGTAATGAAAACCGTGCTGTCGGTTGAGGCAACGTTCTCAATGGTATGCATCAAGGCGGCCATGGCCTCACTGCGGTACACCAGAGAATTCTCCCTGGTCAATGTTGCAATTTCACGCTGCAGATATGATTTCTCCTCCTGCAGTTGAGCCGACATGCTTTCGATGCGCTCATATGCAAGCATGTTCTCGATTGCAATGGCAATCTGCTGTGCAACCTGTTCGAGCAATTGCACTGATTCCAACGGCAATGCCGGATCAAAAACGTAGCACAATTGTATTGAGCCGATAACCGTATCCCACATGATGAGCGGAGTGGATATGACCCAACGCAGTCCGGCTTTCCGCAAAAAACTGTTTTCCGGGTTATCCGGCTCATCATCAAGATCAACGATAACCGTGCGCCGTTCCTGCATGGCGCGCAAGGGCGTGCGCGCCTGAGAAACCGGAAACATCTTTGCCGGAAGGCCCGGGACCTCTAATCCCAGGGCCGGCGAAAAAAAACACCAGTGATCATGGCTGCCCGGTTGCGTGAGCAGAATACTGATATGATCAAAGCTGTACAAGCGCTGCAAGGCTTCAGTTATCGCGGCAAAAAGACCATCACGTGTCCTCTGGCGTATAATGGCATTGGTAACCTCGAGCAGCAGATGGTACTGACTCTGCCCTTTTGCACTGCCGGTTTCTCCATGTCTGTGTGCCATAGCATTTCCCATTGATTTTGATGTATTGATAAAGAAAATTTTAAAACAATATACAGTGCCGTGTTTAAAATTATGCCTAATAGTTGGCACCTTGTCAATTAGTTAGCACAGGAACACTTATGCATGTGCCTTTAAAATATAAAATACATCTTTTAGATAGCTTCGACCCTCTGCTTTTAGTGGCATGATTATTGTAATAAATTACATGCAGTCAGGGATTGAAGCGCTATTAACGTTACCCTCCTCAGGTACACATGGGTCAACAAAGGGACACAGTCTGCCGCTTCAGTTCCTGACTATTTTTCTGCACTGCGTTGCAATCAATTATTCATCCGATATATGACCATATTTAAGCATTATGATTAATAATGGTCATATATATTGGACAGCATCGCAGGATTATGATTATTTAGAAAGCAATTTCAGCATATTACATCGATTTTGCATGTGGCACGCCTGTTGCAAACATATCATGGTGAACACATAAAGGTTTTCCGAGCCCTTTCATAATCAGGGCCGATAAGGCCGGCAAACACCCGGTCCGCCGTATTTGCAACGGAAGCCTGAAAGACTGGACATGTCTTTCAGGCTTTTTTTATAGAGCACGGTTGCATGCACACATCTTGGAATGAAAGGAGGCTGCAAACACGAAAGCATGTACCACACACCAATACAATACACTGATGTATCATCTAACAACCGAAAGGAGGGTAACTAATCATGATGGAACAGAACAAAGTTCGATTTACAACAACGAAATCTGCACCGGATGCAGAAGCTGCGTTGTCGGCTGCTCCCTGTATCATGACGGCGAATGCGGCAAAGTAATTTCCCGCGTAGCTATCGTCAGGAACGAGCAGCACGGTGAATCCTTTGTCGTGGGTTGCGACGGCTGTACTGACGCGCCCTGCGCGGCGGTGTGCCCGACCGGCGCCTGCGCCATGGATCACGCTGCCGGCATCACCAAAATCGATGCCAACAAGTGTATCGGCTGTAAGGAATGCGCCAATGCATGTCCGTTCGGCGCCATCAACATGCACTACAAAACCGGCAAAGCTTTCAAGTGCGACCTGTGTGAAGGCCGCGATGAGGGCCCGGTGTGTGCTGACTGGTGTGTTAGCGGAGCCATCTCCTACGAGACACCGACCATTGCGATGAAAGCCAAACGCCGTAACAAGTTAAACGAACGGTTAAAAGCCGCTAAAGTTGGAGAGGAGGGTTATAGCTATGTACGGATGGGCAGGACAACGACTGAGAGTCGATCTTACAACCGGCGAAATTACAAAAGAACCGCTGTCATATGAATACCGGCGCAAATGGCTCGGTGGCCGTGGTTTTAACTCTGAGGTTATTTACAATGAAGTTCCTGCGAACATGGATCCCTTTGATCCCCGCATGCGCGTTTGCTTCGGCATGGGCCCGGTGAGCGGCACTGCCGCACCTTCAACCGGCCGCGTGACCGTTACCTGCAAAAGCCCGCTGACCGGCGGTTTCGGTGACTCCAATATGGGCGGTCACTGGGGAGCGGAAATGAAGTATGCCGGCTATGACCAGATCATCATACAGGGCCGCGCCAAAAACCCGGTCTATATCTGGATTGATGATGACAAGGTTGAGATTCGCGATGCCAGCCATTTGTGGGGCAAGTACCCGCGCGAAGCCGACCCGATGATTAAACAGGAACTGGGCGATGAGGACATTCACATCATGATGATCGGCCCGGCCGGTGAAAACATGGTGCGTTTTGCCTGCACGTTTAACGATGTGTGGCGTGCTGCAGGGCGTACCGGCACCGGCGCTGTCATCGGATCCAAGAACCTGAAGGCAATTGCCACGCGCGGAAGCGGTACGGTCAAGATCGCCGATCCCAAGAAGATGATGGAAGTGTGCAACCGTCTGCGCCAGGCTTTTAAAACCGACCCGATGAAAATCGGACTGAACGTTTTCGGCAGCCTGTGTCTGATCAATGTTGCCAACCGCGACGGCTGGTTCCCCTGGAAAAACTTCCAGGAAGGTGCGCACCCGCTGGCAAACAATATG
This sequence comes from uncultured delta proteobacterium, assembly GCA_963723235.1. GTDB lineage: Bacteria > Desulfobacterota > WTBG01 > CAIYCZ01 > CAIRTM01 > CAIRTM01. The sequence continues at coordinate 182,997 of CAVRPV010000010.1, read as the reverse complement.
TCCGGCGAAACACATTCCGAAACCGTTCTGAAGCACCGTGAAGGCTGCTATGCCTGCCCGATTGCCTGCGGGCGTTTTACTGAGATTCGCGATGGCAGGTATGCCGGTGAAACCTTCGGCGGCCCTGAGTACGAGCACGCCGTTCCGACCGGACCACGTTTGGGCATTATTGAGGATGCCAACGAAATCTGGCACAATGCACGCATGACCAACGATTTCGGGATGGACGGGATTGAAACCGGCGGTGTGATCGGCGCTGCCATGGAATGGTTTGAACAGGGACTGATCACCACCAAGGACACCGGAGGGCTTGAGCTGACCTGGGGTAATCAGGACGCTGTTGAAAAGCTCATCGAGATGATCGCGCTCAGGCAGGGTTTCGGTGACGTTCTGGCTGAAGGTGCGGACCGGGCTGCCGACAAGCTCAAGCTGCCCGAAAAGGCCCACTACTATACCATCACCACCCGCGGCATGACCGTGCCCGGCGATGACCCCCGCGGCCTTGGATTCGGCTACGGTTTGTCCTTTGCGGTCGGTACCCGCGGCGGCTGCGACCATCTTCGCTCCCTGTGCTGCCTGGAACTCTCCGGAGCCCTGTATCCGGGCCTCAACACCAAGCTGCTGGGCGATGAACGCGCCAACCGCCCGGTTACAAAGGTCGGCAAGCCCTACATGGTCTACTACGAGGAAAACCAGAAAACCACAACCGACTGCCTGAATGCCTGCTGCTTTACCACCCACTGGTCCTATGCCGTGTTGACTCCGGACCAGGTTGAATACCTGAACGCTGTTACCGGCCTTGATTTCACTGAGGAAGAATTCCAGGAAGTCGGCGAGCGCATCTACAACCTGGAGCGCGCCTACTGGAACCGGCTGATGTCCGGCGCCCGTGAAGACACCGTACCGGAGCGCTTCCTGACAGAACCCATGCCGAAAAGCGTAGAATTTCAGACGAATGTGGGCGCCACATTCCCCCTGAATGATATGCTGCAAAAATACTATCGTTACCGGGACTGGGACCCCAAGACCGGATTCCCGTCAGAGCGCAAACTGAAATCCCTTGGCCTTGACTACGTTGCCAAAGATCTTGCACCGCTGCGCAGCAAATATCTGTCAGAGGCTGAGGCGAAACATAAAAAATATTATGTCTGAAAGGAGGCTCGGCGACTATGGGCGTCATGACGAAAACAGATGCAAAGAAATTTCTTGAATTGGAAGACCGGATGATTGATATTCTTGACTATCTGCTCGCCAAAAACATCATGAATTCGGAAGAACATCGCGGTATTTTGCTGGGAGGATATTTCAGGCTGGTGGAATTCCTGCATAAAAAAGAACTGCTGAATACCCGGCAGGCAAAAGAAGCGCTGCAGGACGGATTTGATTCATTGATCAACTCCCTGAGCGCATAGAACACAGGCGGCAATCATCAGCGCAGAGCGCAGCACTCCTGACGCGACGCCGCTCCACCTGTTAAGGCCCCGCACCATGATGCACGGTGCGGGGCCTTATTTAAATGTTACAATATATCGTATCTGGGCGCGAAAAATATAAACATGGAAAAATCAAAACTAAAACAACCATGGCAATATTAATATATTTTTGCATATTTTTTTGAGTCTAAGCTATACTGGAAACTACAATATGTTTCCCGGCTCGAAAGGAATCTGCATGAACTGAAAAATCATCTGACAACCAGTGTGCCGAACTTCAGAAACGCTATCCGGAAAAATATATCGCTCTGGACAAAATATTCAACCATATCCATCGCGGCAACCACATATTCATCAGCACGGCCTGCGGCAAACCCCAGTACCTTGTCAGTGCTCTTACCCGCTATGTTGATGAAAACCCGAAGGCCTTCGTAGATACCGAGATTTTTCACCTCTGGTCTCTTGGCGTTGCGCCCTTTGCCGAGGAAAAATTCAAAAGCAACTTCAGGCTGAATACTTTCTTTATCGGCGACAATATACGTGATGCGGTCAACCAGGGTCTTGCGGATTATACGCCGATTTTTCTCTCGCAGGTGCCTGCCCTGTTTCAGCAGGGACTGGAACGCATGGATATTGCGCTGATTCAAACCTCGTTGCCCGACAAACAGGGATATGTAAGCCTCGGAGTCAGCGTTGATATTGTCAAGGCCGCTGTTGGAAAAGGCCTCAATCGTTATTGCGCAGATAAATTCCCGCATGCCCCGGGTGCATGGTGACAGCTTTCTGCACATACGTGATATTAATTATATTGTGCGGCATGACGAACCCCTGATTGAATATCACGCCAACGTGCCGGATGATATCGCTGCAAAAATTGGCAATTATGTAGCCCGGATCGTACAGGATGGGGATACTATTCAAGTCGGTTACGGCAGCATGCCCAATGCAATTCTTGAAAGTCTTGCCGGAAAAAAACACCTCGGCGTGCATACGGAACTGATCAGCGACGGCATTGTCGCGCTTATTCGTTCCGGCGTTATCGACAACTCCCGCAAAAGCATTGACCGCGGCAAAACCGTGGCATCATTTTGCATGGGAACACAGGATACCTATGATTTTATAAACGACAACCCTGCAATTTCATTTCGCACGATTGATTATACGAATAACCCCCTGATAATCGCCGGACAGAAAAACATGATTGCGATCAACGCGGCCCTGCAAATCGATTTGACCGGTCAGTCGACCTCCGAGTCAATCGGCAGCACTTTTTACAGCGGCATAGGCGGGCATGCTGATTTCATGCGCGGCGCCCTTCTGGCCCCCGGGGGAAAAACGATTTTAGCCCTGCGCTCCACTTCAAATGACGGCAAAAATTCACGCATCGTGCCGAGGCTGGAAACAGGCGCCGGCGTATCCCTGACACGCGGGGATATCCACTATGTCGTCACTGAATACGGCATCGCCTATCTGCACGGTACAAATATCCGCCAGCGCGCCATGAACCTGATTGCCATAGCCCATCCAAAATTCAAGCCGAACTGATCATGCAGGCCAAGGAATGCGGACTGATTTACAAGGATCAGGCATTCATCCCGGGAGAGCGCGGCAATTACCCTGAATTTCTTGAAACACCGAGACGTACATCCGACGAGTCAGGACCTGCTGCTGCGACCGGTTCGCATCAGCGATGAAGCCCTGATAAAAGATTTTTTCTATTCGCTGTCGGACCAGAGCATGTACCGGCGATTCATGTCGGTTCGTACCGACATGCCGCATGAACGTTTGCAGCAGTTTGTCATTATTGATTACACAGCGCGAAATGGTCATCCTGGCTGTTGTCGAACACGAAAACCAGCAACAAAGCATTGTCGGCATCGGGCAGTACGGCATCGACGAGACCAGCCATGTGGCCGAAGTTGCCGTTGTTGTGCGCGATGACATGCATGACCACGGTATCGGCACTGAGCTCCTGTGCATACCTGACCATGCTTGCCAAGCGTCAGGGTTTGCTGGGATTCACGGCCGAAGTTCTCGTTGAAAACGGCCCCATGATGCACCTTTTTGAACAGGGTGGTTTTGATCTCGAGAAACATCGCGATGAAGGCGTGTATGAACTTAAACTTATATTCAGGGAAAACCCGTAATGGATCATATCAACTCTTTGTTTAACCCGTGTTCAATCGCCGTGATCGGGGCCTCACAGACACCCGGCAAAATCGGACATACCATTGTACAAAATATCCTCGGCAGCGGCTATAAGGGGCTCTGTGTTTCCGGTCAATCCTGCAGCCGGGGATATTTGCGGCCTGCAGAGTTACAGGCATGTTGACGAGATTCCCGATGCAATTGATATAGCCTGCACCGTTGTTCCTGCCCGCCTGGTCCATGATGCGGTACGGGAGTGTGCAGAAAAAGGCGTTAAATACAATCTGATCATAACATCAGGATTTGCAGAGATCGGCAACATAGAAGAAGAAAAAAAACTGGTTCATACGGCCCGGGCCCATGGCATGCGCATTATCGGCCCCAACATCTTCGGTCTGTATTCAGCCGATGCTTCCATGAACGCAACATTCGGCCCCGGCAACATAACACCCGGCTCCGTAGCCATTATTACCCAGAGCGGGGCGCTGGGGCTCGCGATGATCGGCAAAACCGCCGTCGAAAACATCGGACTCTCTGCGATTGTATCCGTCGGCAACAAATGTGACATTGACGAGTCCGACCTGCTTGAGTACTTTATTCAACACCAGCGCACAAAAGTTATCCTGATGTATATTGAGGGCATCAAGGACGGTAGACGTTTCATCAACGCACTCAAGAAAGCCACGCGTATCAAGCCCGTCATTGTTATTAAATCAGGACGCTCTGCGCGGGGCGCGGCAGCAGCCGCCTCGCATACCGGATCACTTGCCGGAGCCGATGAAATTGTTGATGCCATTCTCAGGCAGTGCGGCGCTCTCAGGGCCGACAGCATAGCCGAGGCATTCGACTGGTGCGCATACCTGGCAAACGCTCCTGAGCCCACCACGGAACAAACTGTTATTGTTACCAACGGCGGTGGTGTCGGCGTTATGGCGACTGATGCCTGTGAGCGCTATGACATACCACTGTATAACGACAGCGAGGCTTTACGCGACATCTTCGCGCCGGTTACACCTTCATTCGGGTCCACCAAGAATCCGATAGACATAACCGGCGGCGCTACAGCGCCTGAATACAGCCAGGCCCTCGACGCTGCCCTCAATCATGATAAAATTGGAGCGGCAATGGCCCTGTATTGTGAAACCGCCATCTTTCCTGCCCATGACCTTGAACAAATGCTTGAGGACACCAACAGGCGTTATAAGGAGCGCGGACGCCCGGTTCTCTTTGCCGCTGTCGGCGGCGAGGACCTGGAACTAGCGATTGCCCGCCTGCGGCGAAAAAGTGTTCCGGTTTTTTCCGACGTGGACCAGGCCGTTGCCTGCATGGGCAAAATGTTCGAACATTACCGCCAACGACGATCGCGCTCTGATACATTTGAAGACAGCGTCATTGACACGCAGGCAATCGATGCCATTACGTCTGAAGCCCGCGCTACTGAGCGCAGCTTCCTCTCGGCCAACGAGGCGCGGCAGATCATGCAGGTAATCGGCATCAAGATGCCTGCAAGCTGCGTTGTGCGCAGCCTTGATGAAGCTTTGGGGCGAATGGCCGATATCGGTTTTCCGCTGGTCATGAAAGTTGTATCACCTGATATTATCCATAAAAGTGATGCCGGCGGGGTTGCACTTGACCTGCATAACCGCGAAGAAGTAATTGATGCCTGGCAGGCTATCATGCAGCGCTGTCAGGCCTACCTTCCCGGGGCGCGCATAGACGGCATTGAACTCAACGCCATGATCGCGCCGGGTATCGAAACCATCATCGGAGCCCGTCGCGATCCCGTCTTCGGCCCGATTGCCATGTTTGGACAGGGTGGTATTTACGTTGAGGTCATGAAAGATGTAGCCTTCCGCGCGTTGCCGTTGAATCGGCTTGAAATTCTCCGCATGATGAAGCAGACCAGGTCATATCCACTGTTGCTGGGTGTGCGCGGAGAGGCAAAAAAAGACATCGAGGGGGTTCTTGAAACCATCATCAAAATCGGCGCGCTGGTTCGGGCCTGTGATTACATTTCAGACATTGAAATCAACCCCCTCGTGGTATTCGAGGAAAACGCCGGTGTCAACGCTCTTGATGTTCGCATATTACTGAGTACCCAACGAAAGGAACAGCCATGAATTCATTTATTATCGCATCACTTCGTGCCAACGCCGGTAAAACAAGCCTGATAGTCGGCCTGACCGAATATTTGCGCCGACCTGTCGGTTATATGAAACCGTTCGGCGACCGCCTGCTGTACAGTAAAAAAAGGCTGTGGGATTATGATGCAGCCCTGATGTCGAATCTGTACACGCTTGACCGTAATCCCGAGCATATGAGTATCGGCTTTGATCACGCCAAAATTCGCTACATGTACACAGGAGAAAGTCTGGGTGCTCAACTCATACAGATGGCAGAGGCAATGGGCCGCGATACTGACATGCTGCTGATTGAGTGCGGACGATCAATCTCCTACGGCAGCAGCGTGCACCTTGACCCGCTTTCAATCGCACGCACGCTCAAGGCTCCGCTGATAATCGTAGCTTCAGGCATTGATGAGGATATCCTTGACGATATCCTTTTCCTGCGAAAGCAGGTGGACCTTACCGGTATCAAGCTTGCCGGTTGTATCATTAACGGCGTCCATGCCCTTGATTCGTTCAAAGAGCTGTATTTGCCTGAAATTGAAAAAGAGATCAGGGTTCTCGGAATCGTGCCGCATCGCGTTGAACTCGGCTATTTCAATCTTCGTTTTCTGGCTGACAGGCTGTTTGCCAAAGTTCTGACCTGCGAGCGCAATTTGGGACGAACGGTGAAACATATTTTTATCGGCGCTATGGCCGGCGATACCGCCCTGCAGAAACCGTTTTTCCGCAAAAGCGATAAATTAATCATAACCGGAGGTGACCGCACCGACATGATCCTGGCCGCGATTGAAAGCAATTCAGCCGGTATTCTGCTCACGAACAATATTTTGCCCCCGGCAAATATTCTCGCGCGAGTCGAGGAAAGCGGCATACCCATGCTGCTGGCAAACACCGACACCAACGAAGCTGCGCGCCGTATTGCCGGTCTTCAACCACTGCTCACCATTGAGGATCGCGCGCGCATTGAACTGCTGCGCGATCTCGTCAGCTCGTATGTTGATGTTACGGCATTCACAGGTTGAACAAAGAGGAACGTAAACAGGATTTTCAAGAGTGGCTAGCGCTCGATGATTGCCTTGAAACATGCCATCAAAATATCCCGGCACAATGGCGGGAGTAATGCGCTCTCAGGCCATGAGCCCGAGAGATCGGGCCTTCAACACGATTGTACGAATAGCCCCGTTCTCATCCCGCGGCAGGCTCCGGCAAAATTGAACCTGAGCCGGGGCACAGTCCGGTGACAGGTTCTCAGCGACAAACGCTATAAGAACACTTTCAAGCAAATGATTTTCTTCATAGCCAGGTTTCATAACAACACATGCTTTGATCTGCTTCAAACCTGCCGGGCCTGCCACCCTGACAACTGCGGCCTCTGCAACCATTGGGTGGCGCAGCAGCGTGGATGCAACTTCGCTGATTCCAATCTTCCCGGCTGATGTTATAACCACATCATCAGCACGCCCCTGATAAAACACGTACCCGTCCTGATCAAAAAAGGCGACATCACCAGTCATAAACCAGGGCGGATTGCCACAATAGACAGCTGTAAAATCGTCTCGTCCCCAGATCCCCCTTGCCAGTGATGGCCATCCGCATTTAAGTACAAGGCGGCCCATTTCAAAAAACGGTATTTCGCTGTCATCATCATCAAGTACGGCTGCAATAATTCCGGGAAACGGTTTCCCAAGATAACCCGGTTTGATCGGCAGGCATGGGAAATTGGCAATGGTTATCATGCCGGTCTCAGCTGACCACCATGTGTCGCACACAGGCAAATTCAGCACTTCCCGGACGGCGAAAAGAATATCGGGTTTCAAAGGTTCAAGTACACTCAGCAGATGGCGCAAACAGCGCAGATCATAGTGTGCGGCACAATCAACTCCGGGATCGGTCAAGATTTTATACACAGAGGGAATCGTATAGAGCACCGACACCCTGCTTTCAGCAAGGACTTCATACAGTTGTTCCACCGTATCAATATCGTTACAGACAACGCTTTCCACACCGCACAGCCAGGGCGCAAACGCACTGTACACGATGTTCAGAAACCATCCCGGCCGGCCATGAGTTAACACAATATCATCATCCCTGATATCCAGCACCCAGCGTGCTGTCATCAGGTAGCCCTTCATGGCCTCGTGAACATGCACAAGTCCGACCGGGGCTCCATCATGTCCCGATGTATAGACAATCAAAAACGGTGCGTCCGGCTCAAGCCACACGGGCTCAAAGTTTTCAGTTGCATCTGCCATCTCTTTGTCCCAGAGTCTGCAGCCTGTAGCATGCCCCGGACATTCTCCCGCAATAATGACATGTTCAAGACCGGGCAACTCCTGCAGCGGAATGCGGCTGAGGCGCGCACTGTCTGTTACAATGGCTTTCGGTCGGGCATCAAGCATCCTGCTCTTGACAGCGCCAGTCATATAATCATAATAAAGCGGTACAATAATCGCACCAATTTTTGCGCACCCGACCATGGCGATATACAGCTCAGGTATGCCCGGCAGGAACAGACAAACCCTGTCGGTTTTTTGAATGCCCAGCCGTATCAAAACATTGGCGAAGCGATTGGAGCGATCGCGCATCTGGCGATACGTGATCGCAAGACTTTTTGCAGGGCTCACATATCGCAGGCAGGTGCGATCTGCACAGGCGGGGTTATCAGCATGCCGGTCAATGGCCTCATGCGCAATATTGATACGACCGGTCGTATGCCATGAAAAATAGTGATCAACATCTTGCCATGTAAAATTTTTACAGGCTGCGGCATAGTCACCCAGGTTCGGGTCAGGTATTCTTACATGAATACTGGTGTCAAGCATCATCTACAAGCACTCCCAGTATGGTTTTAAGATACAGCGCGCAGACTCGATCGCATCTGCAAAGGGTACACCCGGTTCGGGCATGCTCCTATCGTGCTTGCGCAAAGGCTCAGATAAACCGCTGAGCATGGTTTCAAGCACAGCGCGAACTGACAATCGCAATGCGCCAAGATCATAGCCTCCCTCAAGCACAAAAACAGCACCGCTGCCGCACTCACCGGCTATGTGCATAATCTCGTCGGCAAGTAATGCAAAGCCGCTCGCAGAGACAAACATCCCGCCGATCGGATCATCGCGATGCGCATCAAACCCGGCTGACACCAGGATGAGCTCTGGTGCATATGCACGTGCAACCGGTATGAGGATCGTTCGGAACGCATGCGCATAATCGGCATCCGTTCCGCGGGCAGGAAACGGGATATTAATTGTATAGCCCTGTCCTGCACCCAGCCCTGTTTCAGTGTAGGCCCCGGTACCGGGGAAAAACGGGTAGCGGTGCGTTGAAAAAAGCAGAACGTTTGAACTCGTCTCGAAGATATGCTGTGTGCCGTTTGGATGATGCACATCCCAATCAACAATAAGCACACGCTGCAGGCCGTGTTTTCTGCGGGCATATTCAGCAGCAACAGCCACATTGTTAAACAGGCAGAAACCCATCTGCCTGTTTCGTTCGGCATGATGGCCCGGGGGGCGCACGCAGGCAAAAGCAGCGTCAAGGCCGCCTGTCATAACCGCATCAACTGCTTCGATGCAGCCGCCGGCTGCTAAAAACGCTGCCGCGCACGATTGCTCGCTGGTAACTGTATCGGTATCAAGATAGCGAAGTGTTTCCCCGGCCGTATCAAGGATTTTTTCAATGTACCGTTCATTGTGAACCGCACAGAGTTCATCGAGACCGGCATATCGGGCAGGTACGGCCTGACAGGCACTGCTCAGGCCGCTTGTATCAAGCATGGAATAGATTGCTTCAAGACGACGGGGCGTCTCTATATGATGCAGACCGGTTCGATGCGCTAAAAATCTTTCATCCCGCACCAGCCCGATCTGCCGCATATCAGTGTATCTCCTGTAACATCCTGTCTAATGCATTAAAACAGCAATGGTTTCGAGTATACCAACCGATTAATTGCTCTACCGGAGCTTTCCACAGCCGGATACCGCACCTATTTCTTTATACGCACGCAGCAGGTCTCGCCGGGCTCAACCTCAATCTCAACACCGATTGTTGCGGCAAAGCCCTTCCACAGGGGAATGCACCACTTGGTATGAACATCTTCCCAGGTCAGGTCGATTGTCCCGAGTACGCTTACAATGTCGAGCATCTCCTTGTAGGGACATTGAAAGCGCCGCTCACAGTCCAAAACCTCAATTTTCTCGAACAATTGATAATTGCATGAATTGCCCTCATACATGCCGTACAGGGCGCGGTCAGCGCCTTTTTCCGGTATCCAGCTTCCGATCATCTCAAGAATCGGCCTGAGCGTGGCGACCTCGTGCTCGACATGCTCCTTCCACAGGTTGTTCTTGACGACAAAATCAAGATTGGTGAGAAGGCACTTAAGAAGCGCGTCGTTAAACTTATGCGGATACGGAATATTGTCGGTATAGGTCTGCAGCAAAACCTGAATTGCAGGGGTAATATCAGCGGATTCCGAGGTCAAATCAAAACGAAAACCGGGCATGGCAATCTCCTGTGAAATAGGCTCAATTGTTTGATGGCTATTTGTTTTTTACAGCATGCCCGCCAAACTGGTTACGAAGCGCGGCAAGTATTTTTCTTGAAAAATCAGCATCCCCACGGGACGCAAAACGCTCAAACAGTGACTGCGCAATGACCGGTGCCGGGGTACCCGACTCGATGGCCTGCATGACAGTCCAGCGCCCTTCACCGGAATCATCGACAAAGGGTTCCAGCCCCTGAAGGCTGTCATCCCCGGCAAGCGCTGATTCGAGCAGCTCCAGCAGCCAGGAGCGAATAACGCTGCCGCGGTTCCATAGGCCGGCGATTTCATCAAGGTGCAGATGTTCGCGATAGGGAGATGACTCAAGCAGGGCAAACCCTTCGGCATAGGCCTGCATCATGGCATATTCAATACCGTTATGAATCATCTTGGTAAAGTGGCCTGCTCCGCACGGACCGCAGTACAGATACCCTTTTTCCGGAGCCAGTGTTTTGAGCAGCGGTTCAATATGATCAAAGGCATCGCGCTCACCACCGAGCATAGTGCAGTAGCCGACCTGCAGACCCCAGATACCGCCTGACACCCCGGCATCAAGGTAGCGGATTTTTTTCGACTGCAGGATGCCGCGATTCACCGCATCATCCTTGAACGAGGAGTTACTGCCGTCAACCAGGATATCCCCTGCTGACATCAGCCCCGCAAACAGCTCTATATGTTCACGGGTTGTTGCTCCGCTGGGCAGCATCAACCAGACAATCCGCGGCTGATCAAGCATGGCTATAAGCTCAGCGGGGGAGTCTGCCGCGCGGGCGCCCTGGCGTGGCAAGTTGATGCGCCTTCTCAATGGTGCGGTTGTAGCAACAGACATCATGGCCGCCCTGTATCAGGCGCACGGCCATGTTCATACCCATTCTTCCGAGGCCAACGATACCGATTTGCATTATGTATCTCCCTCACACTATCGGCGAGCAACCATGCTCCGGAACCTGGATTAAAAACTGTTATGGATGATGCTCTTGAAGCGCAGGGATCTCCGCATTCTCAGGATTCTCATCAGTCTCGGGACTATCACAGCCTCCTTGAATCGTATCGTTATCGGAACTGACAACCCTTTCAGGACTCTCTGGTCCGGCAATAGAAGGCCGCAATTTTTTTAATAATCTACTCAAACTTTTCGAGCTTTTTGAAACCGTACATACGTTTGACGATTTCGCCGTCACGATCAACGATCAAGGTTGTCGGCAGCATGTACACCTTATTGTCCCGTGCGATGTTGAGCGCATTGTTGATATAGGGTTCTTTAATGGCATGCCGTTCAACAAATTCACGCTGAAGTACGGGAGAAACTGCCATGTCGATATCAAGCAGGATGATACGCACGTCACTGTGCACATAGCGTTCATGCAGCATCTTCATGACGGGCAATAGCTCAACACAGGGCTTGCAGTAGATTGAGCCGAACACCATCACGATGATATTTCCGCGCATATCGGCAGTGTTTATTTCGTGGTTGTCAATAAAGCTGAAGGCTGAAAAATCCTTCAGCGTTCTCAGCTTTGCACGGTGCGACTCAGGCCGGGCGCGCACATAAGCGCCAGAAGCGCTATCAGGCAGAATAAACAGCTCCCCTGACGGCGAAGTACATTTTTTATTATCCGCATATCTGCAAAACCCCTACGAGCGCTTGTCAGTGCGCGCAGCCCTGCATGTTCAAGCCGTGCTGGCTGCACAGCACATCACCGTCAAGCACGATGTACATACCACCGGTCGGGCATCCCTGTAATGAATTATCCTTCATCATCTGCTGAAGCGAGCTGTCGTCAAATACAAAATCAGGTTTCTTGCTGCTGATCTCAGCCAGTTTCTTCACCTTACATATAACCGAAAAACACTGGTTTTGCCAGTATGCCTCGCGAAATCGGTACTCGTAAAAATCCTGAAAATGCTGCCGGGCCCTGTTCATAGCCTCGTATATCATGCTTGAGGACATGGTAGCCATCGTAACGGCATCAACTGCGGGGTTAAACACAAACGGTTCAAAAATATTATGGCCCACGAGGTTCTTTTTCATCTTCGCACTGTCCTCATCGGTCCAGGCAATATTACCGTACTTGGTAAGCTCAAGGGGGATAAAATCTATTACCGTGCCCGCCTGATCGAACAAATACACAAAATGGCTGTCATGGCACACGTCACACATGGTAATGCCGGATTCAAGGCGCGCGAAAATGAAAACACCGCTGCCCTGCGGGGCAACAGTAATCACATACAAATCCTGCCGATTTTCAAGCGTCAGGCGCTCTATTTCCGCAACCGTGTGCCCGGAGGCCTCAACGCGCTTCCGTATCAGGTCCTGAATCTCCTGAGGACTCAGCTTCGGCACCGGCTTGTATTCGACCCCGGTAATGAGTTGGTCAGCAGCAGGCAGGGTAATTGACTCGCCCCGGTAGACGACCCGGCCGTATGTATTGACCGCAAGCACAACCGGCTGGTTTTCAATTCCCAGTTGCGCCCGAATGGCATTACCCTTATCGCGCGCGCTCATGAGGGGTTCCGGTATGTCCTGCGCAACAGAGCCGGAATCGCTCGGGGGAAAAACGTATATGTTAACCTTGCTGCTCACGGCGAATTTTTTGAGCACGTCAAGCTGCACTGCCATGATGCGCAAGTCGCTTTCAACCTCGCGGGCCAGTGAAGAACCAAAATAGAGCATGTAACGCTCACCGGCCAGGGACTGTGTGCTGACTTTTTTACCGGCCGCCTTGAACGTCAGGGGCGGCAGTATATTGCCGGGCTCAGTGCCGACAAGACTGCTGCGCAGCGTGTGGCGAATGCTGTCGAGATAGAGGGCGGGCGATGACACGCCGCCGGCGTGATAATCGACTATGAAACCCATATCGCCCCTGCGGATAACATAGGTGTGAGGCGTGCCGCGTATATTGCCCGTGCTGTTGAACAAAACTTTGTCCTGATCACTGAGTATCGGATACTTGGGCCCGAACTCCTGGGTAAATGTCGCGATTTCTTCAACCGAGTTGCCGACCGCCAAACCCAGCAGACAGACCTTGTCGCGCAGGTTCGGATCAGCGGCAATGGCCTGCAGCAGTTCGTTGAAAATGGGAACCTGGCCCCTGCAGGTATGGCAATACACATTTAAAAACTCAACGATGATGACCTCGTGCGGGATATCCTTGAGCGAAACCTTTCCGCCCAGCGGCAGCTTGAGGTAGGCACTGTGCTCGGGGCTCAGTGTGTTGTTGACGCTGAAATCAGGGAATGGATCACCAACATTCAGGGCTTGCGCCGGAGACGTATACAAAAGACACAGGCACGCGAGGCCAAGGTACAGATAGTGTGCAGATTTCATGGTGCGCTCCCTTGCAAAATTGAAATACATACGCATATCGGTGCTGCGGCACAGCTGAAATCATAAGGTAAAAAGCATAAGCGGTCAACGTCTAATTATGCATGTGAGGCCGACAGCAAGCAACTGAAGTGATTCCAATGCATTCCCGGCGATGGCCATTGCATGCAGGTAAGTAGAAATTCATTTCTCCTTGAAAATATCCTTATTGTGGTATTATTATAGAGAGTAAATGGTCGGCGACATGACGCTAAGCAAAGCTAAACGCGCTATGAACAATGTCTGACCTTTTACGGCCGAAACAACACCATTGGAGTCCGGGCTATGAAAAACACGATATCAAACGATTACTTTGAACATGCCGACCCGTCCGGGAATCTCACCCGGCGCGACATGCTGACCCTGCTTGCCCTGGCTGGCGGGGGCTTGCTTGTCGGTTGCGCTATTAATCCTGTGACCGGCCAGCGGCAACTTTCCCTGATGAGTCCGTCGCAGGAGATTGCCATTGACAAACAAAATTCCCCGGATCAAATATCACAGGACTATGGCCGTGTTCAGGATAAAGCCCTGCAAGACTACGTGAACGGTGTCGGCCGCAAACTCGGAAAAGTTTCGCATCGGCCGGAGATGCCCTACGCTTTTAATGCGGTTAATGCCAACTACATTAATGCCTATGCATTTCCAGGCGGCACAATCTGCGCAACACGCGGCATTCTGCTGTCTGTGCACAACGAAGCTGAACTCGCGGCACTGCTGGGACATGAAATCGGCCATGTCTGCGCCCGCCATACAGCACAGCGCATGTCGCAGCAAACCCTGACCGGCATAGCCGTGGCAGGGCTTGGCATTCTGCTGGCAACGCAGGTCGACAGCGACTCTGCGGCCCTTGCCCTGGGCCTTGGCGGCATTGCGGCCGGACTCCTGATTGCAACATACAGCCGCTCTGATGAGCGCCAGGCTGATTCGCTCGGTCTTGAATACATGTGCAAGGCTGGATACAGTCCGCAAGGCATGATCGGACTCATGGAGATACTGCGCGGGCTTGGTAAAAGTGAACCCAATATGATTGAACAAATGTTTTCAACGCATCCCATGAGCACGGAACGCTATAACAGCATGCTCAGTGAGGCTAAAACTAAATACGCACGTTCCATGTCCGCTCCGGTGTACAGCGAACGCTATATGGATTCAACCGCACGCCTGCGTCTGCTTAAGCCGGCAATCGATAAACAGACTGATGCCGAGTCAGCCCTGATGGCCAAAAAATACAGTGAAGGTGAAGGCCTGCTGCAACAGGCCCTTGCGCTGGCCCCGAAAGACTATACCGGGTTGGTTTTGATGGCCAAGGCCAACATCCTGCAGAAAAAATACCGCGAATCAATTCCATACCTTGATCAGGCCATTACCGTCTACCCCGAAGAGGCCCAGGCCCGTCAGTTACGCGGCGTGGTTGATGCCAAGCTTGGTAAAAAACAGGCGGCTCTCGATCATCTGTATGCCTGCGCCAAGGTTGCGCCGCACAACAGAAACACAGCCCGGTGCATCGCTATTCTGGAGGCTTCCTGCTGATAGATGTGACCGGCCCTGCTCTCTTTTTAAATGCTGCCCATTTACGTCACTCTATTCCTTAAAGTTCCAATCTGCTCGATCTCAATAACTATTTCATCACCCTTTTTCATTGGGCCGATACCGCTGGGAGTACCGGTTAAAATAATATCATCCTTATTCAGAGTCATAACCTGCGAAATGAAAGCAACGATCTCTTCTACGCTAAAAATCATGTCCGATGTATTCGAATCCTGGACTATGTTACCGTTTAAGATTGCTTTAATACCTAACGTGTTCGGATCATCTACCCGGACGATTTCCGGACCTATGGGACAAAATGTATCAAATGACTTTGCACGAGTCCATTGCCCGTCCTTACGCTGGAGATCACGGGCCGTAACATCATTGGCACACGTAAAACCCGCAATTCTACCACCCTCTCCCATTACAATTGCCAGCTCAGCCTCATAGTCGACCTGCTTCGACATCGCGGGATACTTAATCTCATCACCATCTTAAATAATCGACGATGGAGGCTTCATAAACAGGATCGGTTCTTCCGGTAATTCCTTGCCCATTTCAACCGCATGTTTTTTGTAGTTAAGACCTACGCATACTATCTTTGTTGGATTGATGTTCATAACCTTACTTCCCATCTTCCTTTCTTTCCTTTGTTGCCCGCAACCCAACGATTCATGATAACCGGCGGCTATGCGAACATGCGTAACCCGCTACAATTTTAAATTTTTTTCAATTCTGCACAGACGTATTTTCCGTCCGGTTCATTGGTTTGTTATGCATTTTCTTGATGTATGTTGAGTAAACAATCTACAGATTAACGGCTCGCGCGGAAATACACTCGTATTCACCCATCTCAAATTCACAGCAAATCCATGGCCGCTTCTCGTAGATCGTACACGTCATGGTATTCCGATCCAGGGCTTTACACCAGCCATCTGCCAGCCGCACCATGCATCTTTCTCCCTGCGTATTTATCTCAATTAAATTATCGGGCACTTCGGTGTCGTTAAAAAGCATCGCTTCCTGGCGGCAACAACAAGCCTTACAGTTCATACAAGTAACTTCAATATCAGGCCGGGATGCAACTTCGTTTGTCATGGATTCCTTGTCTTTCTGGGCGACGAATTCAACAAAAAAGGGCGCTGTAACCATTAGCCCCCTAGCAAAATATTCGGGTCAACAGCCACGCATTAATGCGCTGTTTTTGACAGAAGCCGATAATAGCAGCGCAGCAGCCAATCAGACCACCAGATCATGGACGAAACTGCGACAATGCGCTTGACTTGGGGCGGGTAATCTTGGCTTCGGATGATATGACAGCCGGATTGCTGCGGCTGAGAGCCAGTGTTTTAACCGCGAACAGAAGCGGCCAGATACAAAACAAACGGATGCGCCGCTGGCTCGAAGGCAGCAGCATAATGTATTCAAGCCCGTTGCGCAGATGTTGCTCGGCCTTGTCGGCAAGGCGTGCTACCACGCGCATGGCACGCTCACAATTCTCAGGTAAAAACATGCTGTCGCGCGTCAGCCCTTCAGCTTCATACATGCATTGTGGCACAAACACCCAGCCGCGCTCATAGTCCTTGCGCATGCCGCGAATGATGTTCACGGTTTGCAGTGCAAGGCCGAATTCACGACCGAGCTTCATGAGTATTTCACTGCGCACAGCAATCTTCGGATCATACCAGGCAAACACCTCGGTCAACAGATAGCCCACACGTCCGGCAACCTCGAGCATGTAATCATCCATGGCAGCCTCGTCCTCGACAAAGGGGCCGTGCTCCTGCCAGCGCGCCATGCCTTGTGATGTGTCGCACACATGCCTAATAAGAATATCGCGCGGGATGTGCGGCAACTCGTTTAAGGCATTAAGGACTTCATCGGCCTGCAAAGCAACTTCGATTTCGGGGTCGCCTTTGGCTTCAATATCGGACATGCCCTGCAGGAATTTTTCAATTGGTTCATGCCCCTGCAGCACATCTGCCCACAGGCGAAGCAATTGCGCCTTGCGCTCTGGCGGCATAGTGTCATGATCTTCAATGCAGTCGGAAACACGGAACATCAGGTAGGCAATGGTAATAATATCGCAAACCGGCGGGGGAAGCTGCTCAATGGAGAGCGCGAACGTTCTACTCACCTTGCGAAGCATTTCATAGTGCTTGTTGCAGGGCATAGCGTGTAATCCGTGGATGAGATGAAATAATTCTGCGATGCTAGAGCATTTCACAAAAAGATATAGCCATTTTTATCTGTGTGTCATCTCGACCGCAGGGAGAGATCTTGCCGTTTTATTTCTCTAGATCTCACCGCGTTCAAGCATAGCAGCGGCGGCCTTCATGCGCGCCACAGTGCGCTCCTGCCCGATGATTGCGACAAGTTCAAAAAGACCGGGGCCGGCTGTCTGGCCCGTGCAGGCGGCCCTGATCGCGTTGATAACAAGACCGGGCTTCACGCCCTCGCTTTCGCAAAAATCACGCAAAGCCTGTTCAATCGTGGCATGATCAAAGACAGCAAGAGCGGCAAGGGCATCGGCAGCACCAGACAGAAGTCGCGGGAGCCGCTCATCTTTCTTCAAATTTTTAACAATTGCCTGCTCTTCAAACTCAAAGTCATCAGCAAAATAAGGCCGCCCCGTGTTGAGAAATCAGTAATGGTATGCAGCCGGGTACGGATAAGTTCAACGGTGTCACGGAACCACTGCTTCTTTTCAGCATCAAAAGCATCCTGCCACAAACCGCTGCGCTCAAGTTCCGCACGCACATACGGCAGCAGCTCGTCCATATCAAGCATGCTGATATAGCGCGCGTTCATTGAAACGGCCTTGGGATCGGTCCAGTTGCTCTCGTCTCCCGGCGTATAATTAAAAACCGAGTTATGCCGCGCGATTCCGTTGAGATCAAAGGCCTTGATCAGCTCGTCGCGCGTAAAGAACTCAAGATCTTCAGAATTAGACCACCCCAGAAGCAGCAGAAAATTGCACAGGGCCCAGGGCAAAATGCCCCGATCCTTATAGTAGGCCACCGTGACAACCTCTCCATGCTTGCGCTTGGAGATTTTTGCCTTTTTTGTATCAAGTGTCAGCGAAATATGCGCATAGATCGGCGGGGTATATCCGAGCGCACTAAAGATGAGTATCTGGCGCGGGGTATTGCCAAGACCGTCCTGACCGCGAATAACATGTGTAATGCGGTCGGTCATGTCATCTATGGCACTGGACAGAAGATAGAGCGGCTTTCCGTCCGAGCGCATGACAACAAAATCCTCTATATCTTCATAACGTTTCTCGACCCGACCATACACCCGGTCCTCAAAAGCGACAAAGCCATCCTCTCTGGGTGTTTTAAAGCGCACCACCGAAGGCTGACCGGCGGCCATGCGTTCCTCAACCTGCTGCGGGGTCAGCTCACGGCAGGCTCCGTTGTATTTATAGTCCTGCTTGTGTTCCTGGGCATAGACCCGCCGCTCTTCCAATTCTTCCTTTGTGCAAAAACAGCGGTACGCATTGCCGTTTTCCAAAAGCTGCTGCACAGCCGCCTGATGCGCTTCGAGCCGCTCGGTCTGAAAGAACGGTCCTTCATCCCATTGCAGGCCAAGCCAGGTAAGCCCGTCCAGAATCTCATCAATTGACTCCCGGGTTGAGCGCTCCTCGTCGGTGTCCTCAATTCTGAGTACAAAGGTGCCGTTATGCTTGCGCGCATACAGCCAGTTATACAATGCTGTTCGGGCCCCGCCGATATGCAGATACCCGGTGGGAGATGGTGCAAAACGTACACGTACCTCACTCATTTAAAAACCAGTCCTTTCATGCTCCAGATTCCGCAAATTATTGCAAGTTCCGTCCGGGCAATTTTAATTTTTACTTACACAATCTTTTAAGTCGTTAATGACACTGCTGTTTATCCGGCAGGTAAACCCCAGGGCTCATTTGTGGTGTCTCCACCCTTCCTCTCGCTTTAGTCAACATGAGGATGGTGTATGTACTACTGTATCAAAATATGGCTGCTGTGACAATATCTAACCAGCCGAATCCAGTCTGAGGGCGGCGTATTCTTAACCTGCACAAACAGCAAAGCATCAAACTCCGCAACCATGCAGCTGCTCAAGCAGTTCATCCAGCAGCAGCTGGTCATCATTCCACGCACCCAGATGCACGACCGGCACCGAAGCACGATCGACAGCCCGGCTGACCATCGAGGGTATTTCATGCTCACTATGGATGCTGTCAGCGCTAATGTTGACCGGGGCAACCAGTATTTTTTTTACGCCTGAGGCGAGCAGCTCCTGAACAGAGGTTTTAATATCAGGCTGCTTGAACTCCATATAGGCAAGAGCGATATTTCCGTCCTTAAATCCTTGCTGCACGAGCAATTTTTTTGTTGCGAGCCTGAACGCGTTCTCCTGCACGGGCTGTTTTGGAAACAGAGTATCCCAGCTGGCAGGCTGACCATGGGCCACCAGCAGAATGCCGATATCCGATCGGGGCGTATCAACGGAAGCTGCACATGCACGATCGACGTACATCCGCATCAATCGCCGGGACTCCCACAGCGTATCCGTAACACACAGCTGCACGCCGAATTTTCCAGGGTTGAGCGCTTCAATTCTTTTGGGGCCCTGTTCAGAGTGGTCGGAATCTGTCATCCAGACATTGAGAAGGATAATACGCGATGCGCCTTCATTAATCGCACGTACAGCTGCCGCATCAATCGTGGGGACATCATCAGAATAGGCCATATAGAAACGGGCGGGTGTCTGGCTGCTCTGACAATAAGCAGCTTCGAGCCTTGACATAATGCGGGTATGGATCAGATTGTGAAAGCTTCCTCCGACCTCGAAATATTCATCCCTGACTTTCTTGAAAAAAAAGGGGCGAAAGATCCACGGTACAAAGGGAACGCCGCTTTCATCCATTTCATGGATCGCATGTTTCCAGGCCTCAAAAGACCCCTCGTAGGTGCGGGGCTCTCCATGGGTAAAGTAGATAACGGCTGTATGCCCGGGAGATGATGCCTGCGCAGGCGCGAGAACCGGAACCAGTTCATGCCCGGGAGCCTGCAAATACACAACGCAGGCAATACAATACCCGGCTGCAAAAAAAAACAGGAGCAGGCCAAGACCTGCCAGCAAACGCCGGATTCGTTTCAACCGCAGCAACAGCAATGCGTACAAAAACATGCATAGCAGCGCGCCTGCAGCATAACCGGTCATAGTCGCGGGAGCGGCTACAAGATAGCGAACCGTCCCAAAGCCAGCACACAGTGCAAGCAGCACCATGCAGAACATCTGCACCCAGTTGCCGGTGCTGCCGACATCAGGTTTAGTATTTTCGGTCAAAACGTTCATCTCGTCCATGTAGTCATTATGTGGCAGACACTGCCCGTTCAGCCGTATCGGTTGAATGCCGCATCAACTCTGCAATGGCCGGCCGTTTTTCATCGGAGAGTTTGCAATACCGGTCCATATCATCGGCTACATCCTTCAAACCGATTTCCTCAAGACGTTTTCTTGTTGGCAGACCGTCAGACGAGCAGCCGCGGTATTCATAGTATTCATCCAGCATACCGGGCAGATCTATGGGATTTTTCTCGCCCCGAAGCGTGCCCTTACGCACATCATCCTTGCGGCTGATACCCTGCAGCGCGTTGATGCAGCGCTCAATCTGATAGGAGCGCTCAGCAGCCATAAACAGGTTAGAGGGATCACGGCCGGTAATGGCTTCATACATCTCTCCCAGCTCCCGTATCATGATCAAAGGGTCACACCATACGTTTGAATTAATGACCGCGAGAAAGCAGATGCCCAGACTGTCCAGTACCATCTTATAATTTTCCTGCCACCAGACAACACGGCCCTTGGCAACCGGGCTGAAATGATCACCGCTTTCAGGCGGAATATCGCTTCCGAACATTTTTTCCAGCATATCCGTGTGGCCGATTATTGACGCGAAGGGATGGCCCTTTAAATGATCACCGCCACGGGTCGCCACCGATGATGCCAGGCTCATGGGCAGGGCAAATGTGCAGCTGAACGGAAAAGACATGCCCTTGGTGTGCGTCCCATACTGCTCTGCCTGCGGGCCGATTCTGGATGCAAGCGTCGGGGCATTTTCAGCCAAAGCATCGCCAAAGCCCTCACGCAGGGCTGTCTGCATCATGAGTTTTTCAACCGAACGTTCATCTCCCCATTGCAACTCGAGGCCTTGCGTCATTGCAGAAGTCAAAAAACCCCGCTGAAAGCATTCAAGAGAAATCGCCATATTGTAGCCGAACTGTATGCAGTCCATACCTACCCTGTTGCAGATATGGGAAAGATGCAGCATGGAAGCGAAATCAAATATTCCAATATTCGGCCCCAGGCTGAGCAGATGACCGTATTCGACCTTATCGCCCTTGTCACCCTTATAGGGGCCTTCTTTTACCTCCCAAGTCTGCGTGCATGCCACGGGGCAGCGGTAGCATGCGGTCTGGCCGGTCTTGAATCTGTCTGTGAACAGATCAAGATCATAGGCATCAAGCTGCGCGGTGGTCAGGGGCTCTTGCTCATTCTTAACGCGAGTATGATCGGCGATCTGCGAAAAATTGGTCAACGTACCATACTGCCGCTTGAGCGTTGTACCCGGGCCCTTGAACCAGGCGTCACGATAGAGCTTTGTAATTTTAGCCGCCGCTGTGCCGGGGGCTGAAGGCACCGTGCCGGAAGCCTTGATGATAATGGCCTTCAGTTTTTTTGAACCCATGACGCAGCCCATGCCGGTTCTTCCATTGGTGCTGATCCGCTTTGTTCCGGAAAGGATGTTGGCATAACGCACGAGGTTTTCACCCGCCTGGCCGATGCGCGCGGTTTCGCAATCGCCGTATTTTTGATGAAGCCGTGCATCTGTTTCGTAGGTATCAAGCCCCCACACATCAGCGGCGTCCACGATCTGAACATTTTTGCCCTTTTCGATGAGAATCGCCACAGGGGTAGATGAGCTGCCCTGGATAACAATATGGTCATAGCCGGCCTGCTTGAGCCTGACCGGGAAGTAGCCGCCCGCATTGGTATCGCCGAAAATGCCGGTCAACGGGCTTTTGGCGGTTACGGTGAACCTGCTTGCGCAAGGAAACTCGGTACCGACAAGCGGACCGCACCCGAAGATAAGCGGATTTTCTGGATCAAGCGCATCAATGGTTGGGTTATCCCGCAACAGGTCATAGAGGATCCGCGCATTGATTCCTGATCCTCCGATATAACCCTCAACATAGGATTCCGGCAGTTCATCTTCACGGTTCGTCCTGTTCGAAAGATTGATGTACAGGATTTTCCCACGCCAGCCGAAAAACTTTTTTTCGCCAGATTCCATGTGTACCACGCCTTTCTCCGTTAATAACATTAATGCGTGCTGTAAAGCACATATGCTTCAAAATACAGTGCCTGTTTTGAAACACTGTTTATCTTCGAAACAGTATAGGAAAGCAGCAAATATGTGTCAATACAAATGCTTGAGCAGCTAATGACTGGAATCAGCGCGTTGAAAAATAAAATCGAAGCGCCTTCAACAAAAGCAGAAGCGCGAGGGGATACAAGACAAAGAAATACGCGGGTGCAGGAAAAACCGGGTGCAGCGAAGCAAGTCGCGAAAAGATCACAGTCAAATCCTGCGACTGTGCCCAGTACGGAACTGCTACAAGGCACAAACCGTACAGCTCTGTAAAGGTAAAAAGCACAAGCAGCAACAGCGCAATACCACTGGCCGTGCGTCGTCCATACCCGAGCGCTGCAATAAAAAAACACGCTAAGAAAGCGGGATAGGCAATCATAAAATAATACGATGGCGTACTCAGGAAATTGTATACCGCAAGATGTTTCAATGCGTACAGATACAGGGCACACGCTGTAACGCACGTCAGAAGGAAGCATAAAATCAGCGGGGACCAGTCACGGATGAACAGCAAATTTTTATCCCGCGTCCGGATACTCAGCCAGGCGAATGATCCTCCTGCGGCCAGCAGCATTAAAACACCGTAGACTCGTTTAAAAGCCCTGGGCACTCCCATAAAAGACCAACCGCTGGTCCAAAGATTGTCGAGAAAAATGCTTTTGGCAAAAAAACTCATGATATGCTCAAGCTTCATACCGCCAAGTATGTCCAGTGTGCTTACGCCGAGGGCCTGACAGCGGCTTGAAACCTGATCGAAAAGAAATAACCCGTAATGAGACCACACCCATGTGTAGTAAGGAAAACTCGAAAGCAAATAGCCGAAAACAAAAACAACAGAACACAGCGCACAGCACTTCCGCGTAATCCTTAACGTTGCTGCCAGTATCAGCAGGTATACCAAAACCGTAGGCAGCAACACCATCCCGGTCAGCTTGAACATCACTGACACGCCAACGGAAACACCGGCAAAACCAGCTGACAAGCACGGACTCTTTTGCCTGCTCATCCGCATGATCAGCATGACTGCAATACCGACAAACAAAAGAGCAAAGGCGTCATTGGTAACGCGTGATATGTGTATCATGTACATCGGTGATGCGGCAACGGTCATGGCAAACAACCGGTACAGCCGTTCGTCGGCAACAATACACCGAAGGGGGTACAGCAAAAAAACAATGGCAAATGCTGCCGCGATAAGGTTGACAAATCGCAGCAGATACACTGTTAAGCGGAAATCCAGCACACTGCGAGACCAGGCGTACAACGGCGCCATAATTATGTAATACAAAGGCGGATGCTGTGCCTGATACAAATTGATCGGAACATCCGATGTACGAACAGGTTTGCCGGCGTAGAATGTTTCGTATGACTGCGCACCGATTCGCCTTGTTTGATCAGCGCTGTGATTTGGATGAGGGTTGGCGACGATATCATCGTAGAGGGAAACAGGGACCTTTGACTGGCCATACACCGGTAGAGCATGGTTCTCGGCGAGGTAGTGGATTACTGCGATATGCTGGTATTCGTCAGGCCCCTCAAGCGGCGGATAAAAACATTGAATCGCCAGCCCCCGCAACAAAAAGATGACAATGAGCAGCCAAAAGAAACCATACGGCTTTATCGATCTGGTGTTTTCCATACTACACAGGTACTTGGCCTACCGGCATTGCGCCTGTGCCCGCATCGCCATTATTTTGAGCCAACAGACTTTCACAGGCTGCCAAAACCTGTTCGACCGTAATGCTGTGCATGCAGGTACAGTGATCACATGGCTTCAGATAACAGGGAACGCATTCAAGCGAATCATTGCGCACAATCCTGCTGCGGCGATTATGCGGTGCTACAAAAGCGGGATCAGACGGGCCGAACAGTGCAACCAGCGGAACGTCATGTGCATGATGCCATGTGCATGACTCCGGAATCAATGCCGACAAACAGTTCCGCGCCTGCAAGAAGCGCGCTGAGCTGCCGCAAACCAATTGCACCCGTCAAATCCAGACATGCAGTTCGCACCTGCGGCTGCATTGCAGACAGCATCTCATTATTACAACTGCGGCAGTCAGCACCGCCAACAAGCACCGGAGCAAGACCGTAACGAGCATGCAACGCGTCAGCAACGGCGGCAAATTTGCACGGGTCCCAGGCCTTGGTTTGACGCCGGCTGGATGCTCCCGACGACAACACCACGTACCTGTCGGGCAGCGGGGCAATTCCGTCATAGCGCTCCCGTGGCAGCAGACCCACATAGCCGCCCTCAGGCACCAATACACCCAGACGCTTAAGCAGCCGGGCATTATTGCTCCAGCTGTTATGCCCTTCGATGGTTTCACGCACATGCAACAAACGGTCAAGCGGCGCATGGGTAAAACCGGCTTTGATGCGAGCCCCGCTGCACCCGGCGATCAGCAGGCATTCTTCCGAACGCGAGAGGCTGATCAGCAGATCGTAGCGGGAGCGGCGCACCTGACGTATCAGACCCAGGGTGTCTTTCAGCCCGCCCTGACGGGCAATGATGCCGTCCACCAGGGCGCTTGATTGAAGCAGTTCACGCAGGTATGGCTTTATATAGGAGTGAATTGTCGCGTCCGGCGAATGCTGCCGCAGGGCCTTGAGCAGCGGCAAAGAGAACAACAGATCGCCGATCTGGTTCAAGTGCAGGATTCCGATTCGCTGAAATGGCATGGGTTTCATTAAAAGAAAAAATTATCGTCTTCAAGCGGCTCAATCACAGAATGATCGCCTTCGGCCTTGATGATCCGTTCAACCCACCAGTTGACATGATGATAAAAGCAGGCAACTTCATGACATTCACCGGCTGCATCGAAACTACCGGTTGACTGCTCGACCCGGTCAGCGGTCTCGGCAAAGCGCTCACGATTGACATAACCAAGCGGTCCGGCAACCCGCGCCTTGTCGATGCCGCGGAATGCCGGGCAGTGGTACACGCCGGCAGGTGTCAGCACAGTGCGAAAAAACTGCATATGACAGGTGCGCGGCTGCAGCTTTAAATCCTCAACCTTGCCTTCAAGCAGTGCCTGCAGATTCACACTCTGCAGGATTGCTATCCGGCCGGCAGCAGCCTGCTGTGCGCGTTCAAGATTATCCCGCAGGCATGCAATCAGGCGAACCTGCCGCTCCTCGGCGGTTTCATTGAGCAGCGATTCGCGTTTCGATCCTTCCAGCCTGACCAGGCAGGGTTTGAATGAAACATAATCAAAACCATACTGCAGGGCCAGGCGCACGGCGCTCTCCATTTCATCAATGTTGGGCGCCAGTGTAAGTCCGTTGACATCAATGCCGTCCCAGACGATCACGAACGAATAGCCCAGGGAGACCGCCGGGTTGGCCCTCTTGATATCATGGGCGTTCTGCAAAATAGTATGCAGATCAATGCTGATCTTGGGGCGATGGGCCTTGATAAACGTCTGACGGGTGCCGGCATCAATTGACAGACGCAGCCAGTCCTTTGGTTCAAACAGATCAGCGACAGCAGCGACACGGTCCAGGCGGGTACCATTGGTAACAATACCCAACTGCAGGCCGATGCGTTTGACCATTCGTACGATATCCTCAAAATCGCGATGCAGGGTCGGCTCACCACCGCCGATCAGGATCACCGACAACAGGCCCCGTTCTTTCAGTGTTTCAAGGCTGCGTTGAATATCGTTATATGACAGATACTCACCGGTATTGATGATGCCTGAATCAACACAATGCGGACAGGCAAAATTACAGGCAGCCGTCAAGTCAAGATTGATCGACAGCGGACCAAACGCAGGCATTGTGCCGTCCGGCGCGCCTTTGCGCTGCCAGTCAACATAGGCCCGGAGACGCTCGACAACCGAGGCCTGCCTGAGTTTCGCGCTGAAATCATGTTCCCTGCTGGCAATTTTTTCCACTCTATTACTCCTTTGAATGAAAAAATCTTGTTATACAGCTTCGGCCAGGCTGCATACACCTGCTGCAGCATCTGCATGGTATCAACAATATGTGCGCTTCCGATGCGCGGCGCAACGGCATGCCTGCAGGCATGCAAAAAATCGCGCATTGACAGCTGCAAAGGATCCTCCGCCTCACAGCGCCGGTCACCACAGGTAAAGGCAATCCGGTAGGTTGCCATATCAATTGTTCGTCGTGCTATGTTCCCGTTGAACCCAAACGCGAAGGAACGCGGCTGGCGGGTTTCATGCACAAGCTCTGCGACAACCTGACACCGTCCGGCCGCTGTTATATAATAAAAAGAAACATGCAGGCGATCGGGACCGGGCTCCAGAGTCAGCTGCTCCAGTATGCCTGGCCCCAGCACACTGTAGAGCATGCTCAGGGCATGCGGCATGGCATCCGGGATCATGTCCCGACCCTTTGACAGCGGTGCCAGTTGTATATAAAACGATTCAATCTGCGCTGCCACGGGCAATCCGCACAATTGTTCATAGACCGGAAGCACGAACGGCCACTGGGAATTCATGGCAATTATCAGGTTTTGTGCGCGGGCGGCATCAAGTATCTGTGAAGCCTGACTGCTATCGCAGCCGTTGTCCCAGATAAAAGGTTTTTCGCACAGCACATGCATTCCGGCCGCAATAGCAAAGGTAAGATAGCCGGCATGTGTTGCAGCCGGAGAAGCGATTGCAATAGCATCCGGCCGGTGCCGCTCGATGAGCAAACCCAGATCCGTATACGCATCCGCAAAGATGCCGTATTCCTTCAGACCTTCAGCATCATGTGATGCGGCTGCCTCATCCTGCGCCAGTACCGCAACAATCCGGGCACCCTCTTCATGCGCATAACGGGCAATATATGCGCCGATACCGTTGCGCCGCCGCCCGGCACCAATTATCGCAATCTTCATACCGCACCCATTACCGCGTCATTATCCTGAGTCACCTGCCGGCTCCGCAGTGCTCGCTCCGTTCAGTTCCGGGGGAACATGGTTCACATATTCCGATATGTGGCCACAGCGGGACTTAGGTCTTAAGGTTGCACATGATAATATAAGAAAGATGAAATTTCAACGAATATACTGGGCCGCGTTTTATTGCCGACAAACGCCGGAAATGAAAACAGGAATTGAATGGGCTGTAAATGCAGGGCATACCGGGTTGCTCGATCAGCACTACCACGCGAAGTGTCTGGAGAAACGTGTCATTTTGGAAGTTCAGGAAGCCTGTAGCTTTTATTCGTGTACAGCAGGCCCGGCAACAGCGCGTAGGCAAGAGCATCTTTTTGCATCTCAGGGTCAAGGTCCGTTGGCACAAGCTGTCTATCCGCTGTAACGCTGAACTGAAGAGGTTTCATCTTCGGACGCTGCACAACCAGATTGTTTTCGAGCAGGTATGCGTGGGTATCGCCATACTGCATGACAGCCCTGCCCGGTTGATCAGC
Source organism: uncultured delta proteobacterium (assembly GCA_963723235.1). Lineage (GTDB taxonomy): Bacteria > Desulfobacterota > WTBG01 > CAIYCZ01 > CAIRTM01 > CAIRTM01. Next base: position 155,045 of record CAVRPV010000010.1, on the reverse strand, counting down.
CTGCATGCCCGCCAGTGAGCGTCCGATCATGGGATGCGCGCAACTGATACCCATGATGTCAAGAACCGTAGTAGGCATGTCAATCTGGCTTGCCACCCTGTCATACGTTCCCGTTTCAATGCCGGGAGCTATAATCAGGCCCGGTATATGAAATTTTTTAATCGGTATAAGTTCCTGTCCTCTCAGCCGGGTGGAATGATCGGCAATAACCAGAAAAAGTGTATTTTTATAATACGCGGCTGTTTTTGCTGTGTCGAAAAAAACCCCGAGAGCATAATCAGTGTATTTGATCGCATTGTAGCGGCTGCTTTCTTTCTGCTCATACAGCTCGATTCGTCCGTCCGGAAATTCAAACGGATCATGATTTGTGGTTGTCAATATCAGCGCAAAGAAAGGTTTTTCGCCGTGTGAAAGAAATGTTTCATGGGCCTTATTAAACAGATCTTCATCCGAAACACCCCAGGATCCTTTAAAAACAGGGTTTTTAAAAGTATCCTGATCATGAATAGCCGCAAATCCATTCCCTATAAAAAAAGACTTCATATTATCAAACGTACTTTTGCCGCCGTATATAAACTCAGTATGATAACCGATGCGCTTCAACAACTCTGCCAGTGTAAAGAAATCCTGGCGGGACTTTTCAAGCGCTACAACGCTTTCCCCGGGAGTTGGCAAAAAACCGGAAATAACAGCTTCAATACCCCTGACCGTGCGTGTTCCCGTGCTGTAAAGAGCGGTAAACAGAAGCCCTTCCCTGCTTAAACGATCCAGATTCGGAGTAAGGGGCATACCGCCCAAACATCCGACATACTCCGCCCCGAGGCTTTCTTCAAGAATAATGACAAGATTAAGCGGACGGCTGCGAGGAAATTGCGTCTCGCGGTAATGAAGCAGGGGGCAATCAGATGAATCCATTCCATCGGGTGCAATATTGTTGAGCGACATGACCCTGCGCAAAATTTCGTCATCTGACATTTTTCCATACACAGCGGACGGGTCATGTTCGTGCTTGGTTAACTGATACAAGGCATACGTAAGGCTGTAGGTTGAGCTTATTCCAAGCTGATTAACAAGAGGATGCATTGAAAATGCGGCATCGCTTATGTTGACCGGGCGATGGGAAATACTTGAGCGTATACCCAGAAAAAAAAGCGGGAGCACAATGATGGTTATGAACATTCTTTTTGTCAGCGAAACTGCGGGTAGTGCGGCAAAAGCGCGGTATGATTTGTTGAATACCAGCCATACGGTTAGGGCTGTTATGCCCAAAGCCGAAGCAAACATCACGGGGTAGCCCCTGAGCAATCATACGAGCAACTTCCAATCCCGAAAACATATTCTGCAGAAAAATCCGGTCCGGCCGTACGCTGAACTCGTCCATGTATGCAAAGGTTGCCATCTCCAAAAAAATAAAGATGCCGGCGGCACAGGCAAGATAGCCGGAAAAAAATACCCGTGTTTTCCTGACAGCCTTTCCCGGCAAAAAAATCATGCCCACAACGGGAAGCGCCAACACATAGCAGAGCAGCACCGTATCCATTCTCAAGCCGACCGGGAACACGAGCAGAACGTTGTCAACATCTGCGATGTTTTCGTAGAACACAACACACAACAAGGCCCTGAAAACAGCAAACATCAAAAGGCAGCTGCAATAAAATACCAATGCCGGCAGCAAAAGGCGCAACGACACTATAAAGTTTCTCTCGGTATGTGCGCTACTATCAGACATCGCGTTCTTTCCTCCTTGAATCTGGACACAATGAACAATTATAAATTTCAATCTGCCAAAAGTTTACCACAATACACCAAGTGTATTAACCAGGGATGACAGAAAAATTAAAAATTTTTTATACATGCAAGATATTACAGAACTGCTGGTCTGCCGCATTCAACGCTACCGGCTCTTAATCCGGCATGATCTGATAGCGTGCCATAAAAGGATCTGTGCAGAATCGTTATAACTGTACCCGCGTAAAAATTTATGTTAAAATTTTAAAACAACACACTCGCGGATCGGGAAGACAGTACACACGTATGCTGTTCACGGCCAAAACGCTGAAGCTTTTCTCATAAGGATTGAGAATAATGGGACTGGATTTGCTTGAAGAACGCTATCAGAACTTTATTACAAAGAACCCTGACAGTATTGGCCGGTTAAAAAAACTATCCGACCAAAACAGCCTGATTCAGTTGAACATGCGCGCCCTGCTGGATGCCATAACGTCTCAACTTTGCCCTGAGTGCGCAGCGCCGTGCTGCCAGTGCATGCCGGTTGAAGGCTGGTTTACCGAGGCCGATTACTTCATATACCGTGTTGAGCATGAGGCTCCTTTCGAGCTGCGCGTTAATCACGGACTGCCCAACGGATGCGCCTTTCTGGGGCCCACAGGGTGCGTGCTGCCGCCTGACAGCCGCCCGTTCCCCTGCGTGAAGGTTAATTGCAAAAGCGTGACCGCATACCTTGAGAACAACAACGCACACACTGCATTCACAAAGCTCTATGATGCCATGGACGTTCTGCAGAAACAACTGTGGCATGTCATCCATCCGGACAATGATCGTCTGACCAAGCATGGAGACGGCCCTGCATGACGCCACTTTTCCGGCCAAGGCTTCTTAACCCGCCGTTCGGTGACCCGGCCATGTATGTGCGACTGCAGGGTGAAGGCACAGCCCTGTTGTTTGATCTGGGTGATATCAGCCGGGTTTCGCCTGGCCTGCTTTTTAAAATTACCGAAATATTTATATCCCACACCCACATTGACCACTTTATCGGCATTGACCACCTGCTGCGCCTCAACCTGGCGCGAGAGCGTATACTGAGCCTGTATGGCCCGCCGGGAATCATCGCCAACATGACCGGCAAGCTCAGGGGCTATACCTGGAATTTGACGCAGAACTACCCGTTCATGATTGACGTGTATGAAATCGGAGCGCGTAATATCAAGACCCGGCGATTTGCATGCAAAGACCGTTTCAAACCAGGCCCTGAAAAACGCCTTCCTTTCAACGGCATTGTTGTCAACAACCCGCACTACCGGGTCACAGCGCAGCGGCTCAATCACAACGGGATCATTTCACTGGCCTACAGGTTGGAAGAACATGCGCATATTAACATCGATAAGGATGCGCTCAACAGGCTCGGCCTGCCAATCGGCCCCTGGCTGCAGACGCTCAAAACACGTATCCGTGAAGGCTGCCCCGACAGCACGATGATCGCTGTGCCTGAAACAGATAATGCCTCCCCGCAAAGCATGCGCCTTGGTGAACTCATCAGGCAGGTTGTGCACATTACTCCCGGAGAGATTATCGCCTACGTGTCGGACTGCGGAGCGACACCCGCAAATACAAAAAAGATACGAACCCTTGCCGCCGGAGCCAGCCACTTTTTTTGCGAGGCAGCCTTTCTGGATCGTGATGCCGTAAAAGCCCTTGATCGCGGCCATCTAACCGCCCGGCAGGCCGGAATCCTCGCGCGCGAATGCGGCGCAAAAAAACTTACCCCCTTCCATTTTTCCCCACGTTATGAATCCCTGCCGGATGAACCTGCACGCGAAGCCATAGACAGCTTTCAGGACGGGTAATTATCACCCGCATGTGCTGTGAACGCGTTTTGTGCATTAATCAATGTAATATTTTTTGTTGCATTTTAAAAAAATTCATTCAGAATGTCCCAAAAAAACAGCGCTCAGTTTGACGCATCAACGCACACGATCAAACGCAGGCTGTAGAATACATCAACATAACGTGCGCATCAGGAGAAACAAGCATTATGCGACTACAGGCATCTGACCTGCTCTCTTCAAAACAGGTTTCCGAACTTCTCAAAATATCCGAAGGAGAACTCGAAAAATGGCGCTCGTCAGGCCATGGACCCGAGTATGTTTGCACAGCCCCGAATCACCGTTCGGTCAAGTACAGCCTCGAAGCCGTGATGTGCTATTTAAAGGAAAAAGAAAAAGAGGAAAAACTGTTTTAATCCCCCCTGCCCCGCCTGCCTTATCCAAGCAACAACAGACTCAATGCCATGACGAACATACCGCCCATCAGGCCGGTGATAGCCAGATGATGTTCGCCGTAATGCTCGGCACAGGGCAGCAGTTCATCAAGCGCGATATACACCATGATACCGCCCACGCCTGCGAACATGATACCGAATACCAGGTTATTAAAAAAGAACGTCAGCACAAGTAAACCGATGAGCGCTCCGGCCGGTTCGGCCAGCCCCGAGGCAAATGAAAGCGTAAAGGCTTTCCTGCGGCTGCCGGTTGCGTAGTATATGGGTACGGCAACCGCAATGCCTTCGGGGATGTTATGAACAGCGATAGCAACAGCGGTACTGATACCCAGGTTCACATCATTGAGCGCGGCAATAAACGTGGCCAGGCCTTCGGGGAAATTGTGGATAGCAATTGCAAGCGCAGAGAAAAGACCCATGCGCAGCAATTGCGCATCTGCGGGCGCCTGTCCGGGCTGCATCTGCTCAACGCAGCGTATTTCATGTGGATTCTCAAAACCGGGTACAAGCCGGTCAATCAGGGCGGCCAGCGCAATACCGCTGAAAAAAGCTGCCACGGTCAGAGCGACACCGGGCCCCTGCCCCAATTCAGACACCAGCGATTCGCGCGCTTTTTGAAATATTTCCACAAAGGAGACATACAGCATCACGCCTGCTGAAAAACCAAGCGAGGTTGCGAGAAATTTCGTATTGGTTCGCGTGGTAAAAAAAGCCAGGGCACTGCCTATGCCGGTTGAAAGACCGGCCAGCAAAGTCAATCCCAGTGCAAACCAGACATTGTCCATCAATAAACCTCCTGTGCTGCAACCATCAATCACTGCCGCCAGATCCCGCATCACCCGGCTTTGCCAATATCAACATCCTGCATGCAATGAAATACGTCTGCCGGGTTATGGTTGATAAATGTTGACCGGCCTGACTGTTCTTTACTATACTATGAACGCATTACCGGTCAAGATGATATCATTATAACTGCGGTAAAAATCATGCCCAAGGAAATAACCCACTGGCTGATTGCACACAGGGTCACAACCGTGCTGCAGGGCTCAGCACTCGGTGACCTGGCTGAGCAGTATCCCTATTGTGTGCAGCTTGGCGCGGTTATGCATGACGCTGCATTCTACGTCCGCAGCCGCCGCTGGAAAAAGACAGTGCTCGACTTTGCCGACGCTATGCACGGCAGAGGCACAGATCCATTGACCATAATCGGCAGCGTAGCCGCAGCAGCAGCAACAGGCGCGCCATCCCGGACCGGTTCGCGCGATGCTCATCGGCATGCTGACCCACAGTGTTGTAGACAGCTGCTTTCATCCGCTTGTGTACCAGGAAACCGGCAATTATTATGATACCGATCCCGCTCAACGTACCCGCGCGGTTCAAATGCACCGGCGCTTTGAAACCATGCTTGATGTATACCTTGCCGGTACACTGGCAAATATTAAGAGCTATTCTTTAAAACAGCATTATGCACTGCTGCGAACTTCCGGTGCGTACGCTTCTTCAGGAGGCATTCACATCAGCGTCTGTTGATTGTGCCTGCCCCCGGCTTCCGGACGCCCTGTTGCACTGCCTCAAAGTTTTCAGGCGCATGCAGGGCCTGTATGCAATGCCCTTTATCACGCATGTTGCTAGAGATGCTGCATCCGCTGCTGCCCGCAAGGATGCGCGAAATTGCCGCGCTTTTCTATCTGCCGGGCTGCGTTAAACAAGCACCCGGCCTGCATGGGCCCATGCCCCTTACAGATAATGCAACCGGAGAAGAACGCACGGTCACAATCCTTGAGCTCTATGACCGCTCCATTCAGCTCAGCCTTAACCTGTGCCGCGAACTTGAACCGGCCCTGCTGGGAGCTGCGCCATTTGCTGCGCCGCAACAGCGTCTCACCCCGGACTGCGCTCTGCCGGACGCGCGGCCCGACCGTTCCGGAGCATAATCATGCCTGTCAGCACATTGGATCCCATGCTCAGCCCCTATACCACCACGATTACAAACGAAGCACTCCGGCGCGGTATTACAGTTCGTGTGATCGATGCCTCGGTTCCCGTATTCGAGCTGTGCCACGGCGCATCCACAATCCGCTGCTATCGCTCTTTGAGCGACCGTGTCGGCGCGGTCACCTTTCACCTGACGCAAAACAAGTACCTTGCAGGATGTTTTTTACGTGAGCGCGGATTCCCGGTTCCTCCACAGGAACTCTATGCCGGTTTCAATCAGGCTTGTGGCTTCCTTGAACAGCACAGCCCGATCGTGGTCAAGCCCTGCATGCAATGGGGCGCCCGCGGGGTCGCGACAAACATTACCACGCAGCACGACCTGAAAACCGCGCTGAGAAACGCGCGCCGGTTTGAACCCGATATTCTGCTTGAAAAGATGGTCAAAGGTGAGGACTATCGCCTTGTCTTTATCAATTACCGCTTTGTGAGCGCCCTGCAGCGCAGACCTGCCTGTGTCATCGGCAACGGCAGCAGCACTGTCCGCAAACTCATTGCAGCTCAAAACCGTCGCAGCACTGCAATCGATCCGGTTCACAGAATCCCCCTTGACCGCGAAACCGAACGGTTTCTGCACACGATCGGTTCTTCCTTTGACAGCATCCCGGATGCCGGACAAACGGTTACCGTGCGCCAGACTGCAAACTACCATACCGGCGGCAGCGTGCATGATATTACCGAACAGGTGAGTGCTGACCTGATAGACCTTGGCAAACGCATTGTCAAAGCAGCCGGACTGCCTGTTGCCGGCATCGACTGTATGCGCTCAGCCGACGGTCTAGCAGACCCACGTGATCGAACTGGCCCCGGATCTGGCTATTTCACCGCGCGGAGGCCAGCGTATTGCCGAACATTTTATCGACTATCTTTTCCCGGAAACAGCAGGTATGCATACAAAGCCTGCTGATTAGATACAGTTACCTCATTTCAGGCACGTCATGCGGCACATCCCCGCAGACACTTATTTGCATGCCGTGGCAACGACCACCGGTTGTCATGACATAACCAGAAACTGAAAAAAACGATGCCGGACAAGCCCAGATCACGTGCTGAAATTGTGCGTGCCATGCACAAACCTCTCAGTTTCGCGGCCAAAAATAACTTCGCCAATCTGAACACAATCAAGGGCCTCGACATTCTATTGCCCGCTCTGGCGCGCCAAACAGCTGAACAAACCTGTCAGGATACCGTCCGGCAGAGCATGCTTGAAATTGCGGAAAGATTCAGGAATTTCTATGACCTTGATCATCAACAACAGCGAAAGCTGATTCTGAAATCAATAGAAATATTATTAAAAATCGAACAGTTAGAAGAAATACCTCAGACTGAACATAATAATACTGCAGATGGCGCTCATATGCATGAATCTTTGCAGCAGCTTGCGCGCCCTGTAAGCGACCTGCCCGGTGTCGGCCCGAAAACAGCCGAGGCGCTTGAACGGCTGAACGCCCGAACATTTGAAGACCTGCTCTATCTCCTGCCGCGGACCTATATCGACCGACGCACAATTGAACCGATCGACCGGATCGAGCCCGGGACACATGCTGTTGTGATCGGCAATATACACGGCAGTCCCGCGCTGAAATCAACGGGGCGTCTTCGTCTGCTTGAGATACTCATAAGCGACGGAAGCGCAGTCATGGCGGCCAAATGGTTTAAACTCTCTCCGCGCTATGCCGCTTTGCTGAAAAAAAAATACCCTGACGGATCCAGGGTCATGGTAACCGGACAGGCGACACGCTTCGGCTTTCGCCTTGAAATGCATCACCCTGAGATTGAACTGCTTGAGCCCGATGAGGACCCGCGCGCACTTCTCGCCATAACCCCGCTCTATCCCCTTACCGAGGGCCTGACACAAAAAACCGTGCAACGCGTCATGCAGGCGCTTACCCGTCATATCCCCGACATGGTATGCGACTACCTTCCGCAGCGCATTCGATCCCGGTTCAAGCTTGTTGCGCTGCAGGATGCGTTCATCCACGCGCATCAGCCCCACGCCGAAGACGACCTTGACCGGCTCAATGCGGGTACCTCACGCTACCATCGCCGCATTGTGTTTGATGAATTCTTCCTGCTCCAAACCATGCTGGCCCTTAAAAAAAAGGGGGCCGCACTTGAGCAGGGCATGGCGCTGTCAATTGCCGACAAAGACCTGAACACCCTCATCAATTCCCTGCCCTTCGGCCTGACCGCAGCGCAGCTGCGTGTTCTTGCGGAAATCCGCGCTGACATGGCAGCCCCAATACCCATGCACCGTTTGCTGCAGGGCGATGTCGGCAGCGGCAAAACAGTTGTCAGCCTGCTTGCGGCCTGTTTTGCCGTGCAGAACGGCTGCCAGGCTGCCATCATGGCCCCGACTGAAATTCTGGCTGAACAGCATTACGCAACTATCAGCAGCCTGCCGCTTGCCCGCAACCTGCGTATTGCCATGCTGACCGGCAACCAGCCCAGAACAGCGCGCTCTGAAATTCTAGCGGCCATTGGCAACGGCAGCGCCCAGCTTATCATCGGCACGCACGCACTCATTCAGGAAGCGGTAGCCTTTCACCGGCTTGGCCTTGTCATTATAGATGAACAGCACAAATTCGGCGTTCTCCAGCGTGCGAACTTCAAAAAAAAGGGGACGAATCCGGACATCCTTGTCATGACCGCAACACCGATTCCGCGCACCCTGGGCCTGACGGTGTATGGCGATCTTGATGTCTCGGTCATCAATGAACTGCCGCCCGGCCGGACACCGGTTACTACCAGGCTGTACAGTGAATCCAAGCGCCAGGACGTATATACGCTTGTTCGCAAAACACTTGCCAACAACAACCAGGCCTTTATCGTATATCCTTTGGTTGAAACATCCGAGAAACTTGACTTGCTGGATGCAACCCGCATGGCAGCGCATCTGCAGCAGGACATATTCCCTGAATTTAGCGTTGCCCTGCTGCACGGCCGCATGCGCAGCGATGAAAAAGAAGCTGTTATGCGGGAGTTCAGCGCGGGACACACGCATATCCTGGTCGCCACCACGGTTGTTGAGGTCGGCATCGATGTGCCCAATGCGGCACTCATGATTATAGAACATGCCGAGCGCTTCGGCTTGTCGCAGCTGCATCAGCTGCGCGGGCGTGTTGGCCGCGGTGCGGCTGAATCGCTGTGCGTGCTGCTGGCGCAGTTTTCACGCTCCGATGATGCCCGCCGCCGGCTGACAATAATGGAGCAGACCAATGACGGGTTTAAAATAGCCGAGGAGGATTTCAACATCCGCGGGCCCGGTGAATTCCTTGGAACGCGTCAATCCGGGCTGCCGGATTTCAGGGTTGCCCATATCGGGCGAGATATCCGTATCCTGCAGGAAGCCCGCAGTGCCGCGTTTGATTTGGTTGACCAGGACCCGCTTCTTGAGCATCCTGAAAATCAGGCCCTGAAAAAAATCCTTGCCCTGCGCTGGAAGGGCCGGTTTGAACTGGCCGGAATCGGTTAAACAGGCCCTATCTAAACCGACGAACCGCCAGAGAGCCACATCGTAACTTCCCTCATTATTTCCTGCCTTCAAAACCATGTGTTAACGAAGCGCCGAATTCCCGGCACCTGCCGTACATTACATACCTATGCATCCAACACATTATACTGCTGCAAAAATACCGCTGAATGGAATAAACTCTCTTGAATTGCGTTTATACCTCAAGCACGTGATGCGATTGAAACTCGCCCCAGTGTCATTGCTTGTGGAAATTCGGACTCATTCATTTCCGTTCGCCCCTGATCACCATGGCACAGAAGCCTGCACAGCATACAGACGGACACCGACGACGCATCAAAGATACGTTCAAGCAGCAGGGACTTGCGGCGTTTCATGACTATGAAGTGCTTGAACTTCTGCTGACCTGGTGCATCGTGCGCAAGGATGTTAAACCAACCGCAAAAAATCTGCTCAAGCGCTTTGCCTCATTTCAGGGCGTACTTGACGCATCGCTTGAAGAGTTGCAGCAGGTTGATGCTATCGGCGAGCACAGCGCACTGCTGCTCAAGCTGATACGCGCCTGCTGTGATTACTACCTCTCGGCTGCAATTGTGAAACGCGATGTTATTGCAAGCCCGCAGGCCCTGATCAACTATCTGCGCACGAGCATGGCGGCCCTGCACGACGAACAGTTCCGGGTTGTGTATCTCAATGCAAAGAACGAGATGCTCAGCGATGAAATCATTCAGGAAGGCACCATTGATCAAACCGCTGTGTATCCCCGCAAGATCGTAGAACGCGCCCTGCAAGCCGGAGCGGTTTCAATTATACTTGTCCACAACCACCCAAGCGGCGATCCGGCCCCTTCCTCCCATGACAGCCAGCTCACCAATGCTTTGGTGAGCGCAACAAAACTCTTGAGCATTCGCGTGCATGATCATATTATAATAGGCAAATACGGCTACTACAGTTTTGCCGAAAATGGAGGCCTGTAGAAGCGGCGGCTGCCAACACGATACGGCCGCCCGACAATGACCTTGAGCACGATGCACGCGCCATGGCTGTATCCTCACATACGCGACTGCCGGTTAAGTATTCAATCAGCTCGATTATCAGTTGCATTCCGAAAAAATTACTTGGCCCGCATTCTGTTAGCGGGATATACGGATGCCCCTGCAATGCCTGTAGCGCGCAAGCGTGCCTGTGCGCCAAGCCCTGCGCCAGTCCTGCGCTGCAAACCCAGGCACTTGAATCTCTGGGCATCTGCGTAGAACGCATCTGTAATGACCTTGCTGATCTGACCGGAAACACATCCTGGCGTCTGCGCTGGCTGAAGCATTTCGGCCTGCCGCAGCAAACTCCTAAAACCTGGAAATACGTACAGGCAATTTCGGTGAAACTGCCATGAAACGCTACGCTGCTATCGATATCGGCTCCCAGACAATCAGGCTCTTGATCGCTGACTGCGACAATGAAGTGCTGTATCCTCTCGAGCGCTCCCGCGAAATTGTGCGACTTGGATCGGACATGCAGACACATGCACTCCAGCCTCACAGAATGGAACATGCATCTGCATGCATTCAACGGTTCTGCGCCCGCGCTCGCGCACATAATGTTCAGGAAATACTGGCTGTAGCAACCGCCTGTGTGCGGCAGGCCCGAAACCGTCTTGATTTCACTTCACGCGTTCGCCAGTCCTCCGGCATTTCACCTGCAATTATCAGCGGGCAGCAGGAAGCGGAACTGTCCCGCGCGGGAGTACAGGCCGTAATGCCGGTTGAAGCGGGCGACAGCGTCATTATTGATATCGGGGGCGGCAGTACGGAATTGAGCTTTATACGCTCAGGACAGTTCAAGACCAGCATCAGTCTGCCGATGGGCGTGATCGCACCGACTGAGCAATGCATGCACACGGACCCGCCCACCAATGCTGAAATTCAGGCCATACGCACATGGGCAGGCTCCTTGATCGCAGCTCACAGGGCTCATCTCCCTGTGCCAAAATCAGGCATCCCGCCTGCTATAATCGCCACCGCCGGCACGGCAACGTCCCTGGCTGCCATGGACCTCAAACTGCGCGACTATGCACCCGCTCGCATCAACGGCCACGTGCTCTCCTGCAAGACGATTAATACGCTGCTTCAAACTATGCTTGAAATCCCGCACACACAACGGGCCACATTACCGGGCCTTGAGCCCGGACGCTCAGCGGTGATTATTCCGGGCACCCTGATACTGCTGCAACTGCTGCAGTATTTCAACAGCACTGCCTGCGCAATCAGTGATTCCGGACTGCTTGAGGGTATTGTCATACAGCACGCATCGCTCAAGAAAATCATTGAAAAAGCTTGACAATACTATGAAAATATGGTCTTTTATATGATTAAACTGAATGCCAAAAACGCGGGATACGAGCAAAACCGTCCGACAGATGATCCCGCACTTCTGTATGTATAACTGACATAAGCAGGGAGAACATTGTGAAGAGAACATTTCAGCCAAACAATCTGAAACGCAAGCGCACCCATGGTTTTTTAGAACGCATGAGTACCAAGGCCGGTCAGGAAGTATTAAAACGGCGCCGCAGAAAAGGCCGCAAGGTGCTGAGCGCCTGATAGCCGGGCCATGCCCGTGCCTGCCCCCTTGAAACCCATGTGCACGTACACATTCAGACCGCGGGAACACTTACGGAAACGACAACAGTTTCTCAACGTATTCAAGACAGGAATTCGAAAGGAATCACGGCATTTTACATGCATACTGGTTGAAAACGGTTTACCCTGGCGCCGCCTTGGTCTCACGGTCGGGAAAAGGAATGGCAATGCAGTGGCGCGCAACCGCATAAAAAGATTGCTCAGGGAATATTTCAGACGCAACAAGGCTCTTTTTCCAGACTCAACCGACATTGTGATAAGCGCCAGAAACGGCGCTGCCCGGATCAACTACACGGCATTGACCCAGGAACTGAACGGTCTTCTGCAATCCGGCACCGCGCAGAGGTCACACAAGCCTTGAAGCTCACGAACCGGTAGTGCAGGTATTTCAGGCAGTGGAAACATGATCAAAGCTATGATCATAGCCTGTGTCCGGGGCTATAAAACATGCATATCGCCATTACTCGGGCCCCGGTGCCGATTCACACCGACATGCTCCAGCTATGCCATAGATGCATTAAAAAAACACAGCCTGCTGAAAGCCCTGTACCTGACCGCCAGAAGAGTGCTCAAATGCCACCCATTCCATCCCGGCGGATTTGATCCTGTTTAAAAAATCATACTGTGCGCCTGTGAGCGGCGTATCTCAAACCAGAGATGCACCGGACCTGCAGACGCACAACCATGACAGCCGACATAACTCCGCACCCGCCCAAAAACAGGGTGTGCAACCACAACCCGTGTAAACTGACGGGAACGAAAGAAAAAGCATGAATACCGACAAACGGGTTTTGATGGCTATCGTACTGTCAATTGCAGTATGGCTTCTGTATGAGTCATTTCTGGCCCCGCCTCGAACGACGCCTTCCGCACCCACACCCGCGCAAACGCAGGAACAGGCTGCGCTTGAAAACGCGCCCTTACCCGCGCGGGTGCCTGATGCCGTGAGCACAACCGAACGCCCGCAGGAACGCATAGCGCAACCGCAGATAGAACCCGGACGAACCCTCACCGTCCACAACAGCCTGTACCGCATGTGCCTTGCCGGCACACAGGCGGCCATTACCAGTGTGAGGCTTTTTAACTACAAGGAAAGCCTTGCACCACCCGCTCTCATTGTCTGGATACGCAAAACCTTCAAACTGCGCGAAGAAGCCCATGAGAAGCGAACCGATAATTTCAAGGAAATGATCGACCTGGCTCTGCCTGATCCCCTGCCGATCAGAACATCTTTCGTGTATCAGGACGGAACAGTTGCCACTGTCCCCGGCTGGCAGAGCGGCATTGCAACAGACACTCTGGATGTGCAGGCCCAGCCTGAAGCCCTCGTCTTCAGCGGCAGTGCCCAGGACAGGCTCCAGTTCAAACAACTTTTCGAATACTCCCCGGATGACTATAAAATCCTGTTCGATATGGTCGTGACCAACACCTCGCCTGACAGTGTCGAAGGCAACCCGTATTTGGAATGGACCACCAAACGACCGGAAAAATCAAGCGGCGGATTTTTAGGCAACAATAGCCAAACCGCACCCAGCTTTGCCTATCTGATCAAGGATAAGGTAGAAAAAAAAGACCTGAATAAAATAGAAGAAGAAATTGTTATCCAGGGCGATGAGGTTGCCTGGACTGCGATTGAAGAAAAATATTTTATTTCAGCGGTCATACCCATGGATCGCCGCCCGGCTCAGATCAGGCTTTCTGCCGGCGAGCGGCTGGTTTCCTATAAGCTGATATATCCTTACCTGCGACTCAACCCCGGCGAATCACAGGTATACAAATTCGCTCTCTACATCGGGCCGCGCGATATTGACATACTGAAGAAGCAAGGCGCGCAGCTTGAACGCACGGTTGATTTCGGCTGGTTTGACATCATTGCCAATCCGCTTCTTCTGACGCTTAAATTCCTTAACGGTTTCCTGCACAACTACGGCCTGTCAATCATTGTACTGACCATCTTCATCAAAATACTGTTCTGGCCGTTGACGAATAAAAGCTTCAAATCAATGAAGGGCATGCAAAAAATTCAGCCTGAAATCGCAGCCCTGAAGGAAAAACACAAGGATAACCGGGAGGAATTTGCCAAACAGCAAATGGAGCTTTTCAAGCGCTACAAGGTCAACCCACTTGGAGGCTGCCTGCCGATGCTGCTGCAGATTCCGGTTTTTATAGCTCTCTACCGCGCGCTGATGGATTCAATCGAGTTGCGTCATGCGACGTTTATACCGTTCTGGATCAATGACCTTGCAGCCAAGGACCCGACCTATATCGCTCCGCTCGTGATGGGTGCGTCCATGTTTCTGCAACAAAAAATGTCGCCAACAACGGCTGACCCGTCTCAGGCTAAAATCATGATGTTCATGCCGGTTATCTTTACGTTCATGTTTCTGAATTTCCCGTCCGGTCTGGTCATCTACTGGCTGGTTAACAATCTCATATCCATTGCGCAGCAGATGTACATCAACAAGAAAACATTCTGACGCTGGAGGAACATAATGCAGTCCGTCGAAATTGAAGCCAAAACAATTGAGGAAGCAATAGCACTGGCATGTGAAAAACTCGGTGCCACCCGGGAACAACTGAATATCGAAATCATCGAACAGGGCCCCGGCAAGCTCATGTCGCTCTTCTCAAGCAAAAAGACAAAGATCCGGGCAACCCGAAGCAGCAGGCCCCTGAGCGGAACAGATACCGACGCTGTTCAGGCGGTACAGACAGTTCTTGATAAAATCGTGACCCGGATTCAGGCCGAAGCGACTGTGGCCATGGAACATCTCGATGATGAAATTCTCTATACCATCAACGGAGACGGCAGCGGTATTTTTATTGGCAAACACGGCCAGACACTTGAGGCCATCCAGTATCTGCTCAACAAAATACGACTGAGCAGGTACCGCGACCTGCCGCACATTCAGGTTGATTGCGAATCATACCGTTCACGGCACCTTGAAAGCATGGTCGAACTTGCCAACCGCATGAGTGAAAAAGCCAAAAAACGCGGGGCCCCTGTTACCACCAATCCGTTGAGCCCGGGAGACCGGCGCATAATACACATGACCCTTAAAAAAGATGCGGAACTGACCACCTGGAGCAAGGGTAACGGCACGTTAAAGAAAGTTATTATAGCGCCCCGCCAGTCAAACCAGGCCTGAGCGCGTGCTGTACATATGCCCGAAAAGATTTAACCGCCCTATCCTTCATAATGATATCCTTAAACATACTCACCCGGATGCCGCCTGCGCACGCATGAGCCATCCGGGTTTTTTAAAGCACCCTTTTGGGCAACAGGTATGATAACACCGGACAACCATGACACCATTGCAGCGATAGCAACACCGCTTGGCAGTGCCGGCATCGGCATTATCCGTATCAGCGGTCCAGAAGCTTTCACAATTACACGTCAATTATTCGTATCAGAGAACTTCACAACCCGACCCCTGATTGCCCGCCACCTTTACTACGGCCGCATCCTTGATCCCGGCGACAACAACATACTGGATGATGTACTGCTTGTATGCATGCCGGGCCCGCGCTCGTACACCGGTGATGATGTTGTAGAAATTAACTGCCACGGAGGGCTGACCGGCATGCGTGCGGTGCTTGACCTGGTGCTGGCCAATGGGGCCCGCGCTGCGACACCGGGTGAATTTACCCGCCGTGCCTTTCTCAACAATCGCATTGATCTTGCCCAAGCCGAGGCCGTAATAGACCTGATTGAAAGCCAGACTGATGCGAGTTTGAAAATCGCCGCGCGGCAGATGGCTGGTGCTCTTTCCGGACAGGTAAGCCGGCTGCGGCATACGCTCATTGATCTCAGGGCGCACATCGAGGCCTGTATTGACTTTCCTGAGGATGACATCGACATACTCGCCCGCGACCACGCTGTCGACATCCTGCAGCACCTATGCGAACAAATCAGTTCCTTGATTACGAACGCCGCACATGCCGCGTGCTACCGCACAGGAATCGATGCGGTCATTGTCGGCAAACCCAATGTCGGCAAATCAAGCATTATGAACGTTCTGCTTGGAGATGAACGCTCCATCGTTACCGACATACCCGGCACTACCCGCGATGTCATCCGTGAAACGATCACCATTGCAGGTGTTCCTGTCAGGCTGCACGATACTGCCGGCATTCACAGCAGCATTGATGCTGTTGAAACAATCGGTATGGACAAAGCCATACATCACCTTGAAACAGCCGATATTACCCTGCTTGTTTTTGACGGATCCCGCGCCCTTGACTCTCATGACAGGCTGCTTCTTGCAAAAAAACAAGATCGCAACTGCTTGGCACTCATCAATAAAGCTGATCTGGAGCAGCGCATAGATGCAGGAGAACTGAAACGTTATTTTAATGAGGACCTGATCCTGTCCATTTCAGCTGTTGTCCATACCGGCTTTGATGCGCTGCGCGACTGCATTGCCCGGCTTGTGCTGGGCGGCAGCACCCCGGCTGTCGGCGATGTCCTCATTACCAGCCTCAGGCACAAACAGGCCCTTTCTGCAGCGCTCAACTCGCTTGAGCGCGCACAGCAGGCCGTACAGTCAGGCAGTGCATTTGAACTCATCAGCGCTGACGTACAGGAGGCCCTGCACAGTCTCGGCGAGATAACCGGCGAAACAACCTCCGGGGATATTCTCGAAGCGATTTTTTCACGCTTTTGCATCGGCAAATAAACAGTCGCATCCCCCTTGACTTACAAAACAGGTTTCGACTATCATGTCGAAACAGCGCACAAAAACCATACAGCGTGAGAACGAACCATGAACATATCCGTCGTCATACCTGTGCACAATGAAGCGTTGGCACTTCCGGCGCTCATCAGCGGCATCAGGAAGCAGGTCCCCGATGCGGAAATTATCGTGGTTGACGACGGCTCAACTGACGCATCCGCTGAGACAGCACGGCAGGCTGGCGCACGCGTTATTTCCCACCCCTACAAAATCGGCAATGGAGCAGCGATCAAAACAGGCATGCGTCACGCATCCGGCGATACAATCGTATTAATGGACGGCGACGGTCAACACGACCCTGCAGAGATTCCAGCCATGCTTAAGCACGCAGGCCAGTACGACATGATAGTGGGTGCCCGCTCACGCAGCGCACATGCCAATATCTTCCGGCTCTTTGCCAATACTCTCTACAATTTTCTGGCGAGCTATGTTACCAAATTTACAATCAAGGATCTCACCTCCGGTTTCCGCGTAGTCAGGCAGGAAACCGCAATGCGCTACCTGTGCCTGCTGCCCAACACCTTTTCCTACCCGACTACGATAACGCTTGCTTTTCTGCGCAGCGGACGTTCAATTCTCTATATACCGATTACGGTTCATCCGCGGATCGGTACCAGTAAAATCAGGATTCTGCACGACGGCTTTAGTTTCCTGCTCATCATCATTAAAATAACTACGCTGTATTCTCCGCTGCATGTTTTTCTGCCTGTGAGCGCGATCCTTTTTTCCTGATGGGCGCTGCAAACTATCTCTACCGATATATTACTGAGAATCGTTTTACCAACATGTCCGTCATGTGCATCCTTTCCGCCCTGATGATTTTCCTGATGGGACTGATCAGCGAACAAATAACGCAAATGCGCTACGATCGCATTGAAAACGGGGGCTGAGACAGGGATTACATGGGGGAGTCAAAAAAAAAACGTGCTCTGCAAAAAAAAAACCGGGCCGTTCCTGCCGTAGCACCCATCAAAGCTGAAGGAAGCCCCGGTATTTTCCTGCGCATGCAGTCCGGCTGGCGCAGCATTGCACTCAAATCGGCTCGCTGGCACATTGTACTTGAAATTCTAGCAGTAGCATGCATCTTTGCGCTGGGTGTTTTCTGCAGGCTGGAAGACATCTCCGAGTGGAGAAAAATAGAGTCCCGCACCTTTTATGACAGTAAGCCAATTCATACCTCATTCGACGCCTGGTTCTATCTCAGCCTTGCGCAAGACCTGATCGACGACACCTACACGCAACCGGATGAAAAGCGCGGAGTACCCCACAGCCCCCCCAGGCCCGAACCTGCCCCGCTGATATCGGTCCTTGCCGCTGCAATCGTCAAAGCAACTTCATACAGCCTGTGCTGGGTTGGTGCGGTCCTGCCTGCCGTGCTCGGGCCCCTGCTTGTCATTCCGCTGTACATGCTTGGCCGGTTCTACGGAGGCGTTGTATGCGGCCTGCTGGCTTCTCTTGTTTCGGTTCTCTATCCTTTTTTCATCTCACGCAGCAATTTTGGCCGCTTCGATACAGATTGCCTGATTCTTACATTTTCTCTCGGAGCGGTCTACCTGTTCATGCGATTCGGCCTTAACCATACCCGCCTCCGCTATCTTTATGTATGTTCAGGCATGCTGCTCTCCGGCCTTTTTCTGTGGTGGTGGGATCAAGCACAGGCAGCGGTGTATGCCCTGACCGGCCTGCCCCTGATTATAGCGCTAGTTTTCTTCTATCGTCCCAAACGCCGGGAGGGTCTCATTTTTTACAGCATCTTTATCAGCAGCGTCATGGCCGCTATCATGATCATTGACCCTGCCCTGCCGCTCAAGATCTTTGAGAGGCTCTGGCGTGAATTTCTCTACATCTCCAAGGATCAGTCCGGCAACTTTCCCAATGTCGGCAACACCATCAGTGAACAATTCACATCATCGTTGACCGATATCATCACAACCACAACAACCGGAACTGCGTCGTTCCTGTTCGCAACTGCTGGTTTTCTCCTGCTCCTATGGCGAAGAAGAGCTCACGCCGTATTTCTGCTCCCGTTCATTATTATGAGCATTCTGGCGCTCACTACCGCCAACCGCTTTATACTGTTCATGATCCCGCTGTTTGCCCTGGGAACCGGCTATGCCGCTGCCGCTATCTGGCTGGCCCTTCGCAAAGCCCAACCGCTTAACTCGCTTGTCATCATCGGACTTGCCGTACTTTTGAGCGTTCCGCTTGTATCGCTCAATGCCCGCGGCACCCGGTTTCCCAAGGAACCCGGCTTCATGGTCAAGGCAATGTACACTATCCGTGAAAAAACACCTGAAAACGCTGTTATCTGGGCCTGGTGGGATCACGGCTACGCCCTGACCTATTATGCCCGAAGGGCCACCATTAATGACGGCTCAATCCATGCCGGTGAACTGACCGTACTCAACGCCATCCCGTACACAACCAACAGTTTTCGGCTGGCCGCAAATTTTATGCAATTCTATGTCACGCACGGCATGACGGGAATCCACCGCATTAATCCCCAATTCGACAACGATCCTGCAAAAGGGCTGCATTTTATTAAAGCTGTTCTGGAGGCCGGACCGGAAGCGGCCCGCACTATCATCGATCAGGCAGGGCTTAAACCTGAGGGTAACTGCACATCAACTGATGGCTGGTTGAAATTTTTTTTCCCGGGTCCGAAACGTCCCGTCTATCTTGTCTGCGATAACCTGCTGAACCGCACCGCCTACTGGTGGTACTGGTTCGGGACCTGGGACGTTGCGACAAAAGAAGGAACACATCCCCAGTTCAAGGCCTATCAGCAGATTTCCTTTAATGAAAAAAGCATCCGGGGTTCAGAAAATCTCGCCATTGATCGCGCAGCAGGAACATTCATCCAGAACAATCAAGCGATACCGCTGTCCGGTATTGAGCTTTACTCACGCTCGGGCTCACGCACGCTCAATGATTACAGACGCCCCGGCCTTCGCTTTGAATTCAACCGAGAGCATAACAACGGCGCAATCATGGATGCACAAATCGCCGACTCAGTTTTCAGCCGCCTTTTCATCCGGGAACAGCCTGACAGAAAGTATTTCAAACCCGTTATCAATGCCCCGCCCTTTTTCCAGCTTTGGGAAGTTTTCGGCGACAGTTTTAAGGGATAACAGGATTCTGCGCCAACACCCCTTTCAGGCACATCAGACTATTCCGCAACAAGCAGTTTTGATGGATCATAGCCTTGCTGTTTAAGCCGGGCTATGATTTGAGCGTATAACTCCGGCTCCATCTGCGGGGTTCGGCTCAAAATCCAGAGGTATGTCCTGTCCGGATGCCCGACAACCGCATACTCATACTGCTCTCCCAGCTGAATAATCCAGTAATCGCCGGAAAAAGGCCAAAAAAACTGGACCTTAATCCTGGCATTGGTTTTTGGATCGACCACCCACGCTTTGCCGCTCACCTTCTCCTCTGGACCGTCAGACGAACCCTTACGGCAACGGTTAACCACACTTATTTTTCCATCCTCGCGCAGCGCATATGTGGCTGTTGTCCCGACACAGTCCTTTTTCTGAAACCTGTTCGGATAGCGGGCAATCTCATACCAGGTGCCAATATATCGATTCAGATCCACGCTCGGTACGACTTCGAGTGTACTCACCCGGGCAGAACTCCGGCAGGCGCACAGCACAGTGGCCAGCAGCCCCAAACACATAATGATAATGAATAAACGCATAATTTTCCTCCATGGCTAAAGAGATTAATCGTTGCAGGTTCACTTCACAATGTCCAGAGTAGCTTCAAATTGTAATGCACCTACAGGTACATTAACATATGAAGAGAGCACCCTGATGAGCGCTGCCTGTATGCCCCTGAATGTAGATCTCAAGCCAGCGCTACTCATCGGGTAAAAAATCTGTCGGATCTTAAAAAAACAGCTTCGGTCTCCCCTTACAATATCGTAATATCCCTACGCAGGCAGCCTGAAAAAAACCGTTACTCCATGGAGAAATTTTTTGAGAATCTGATCACCGCAGACTTTATAATTTTTGCTCCCCTGCTTTCTAAACAGGGCAGAGAGCTCGGGCCGTGTGATTGTGCAATCTGCAAGCTTGAACATTGCAAGCATATCGTCTTCTTTCAAATTAAACGCAATCCTGAGCTTCTTCAATACCATATTGTTTGACATGGCTGCCCGGGCAAGTGCCGAAGACTGCGGGCTGGATGATTCTTTTTTGCCCCGCTTCATAATAATCAATCCGTCAAGGAAAAGCTCGAGCAGTGTGTCGCTGCATTCAATAAATCCCGTTTCCTTCTCTTTCTTCAAAATCTCGGGTATGTCAGCCTCCGGGAAATCATGGCCTGCCAGTTTAAAAATTTCTACCATGTCAGCATTGCTGATACTGAGTGCGTAGCGCACTCTGCGTATGATGTCATTATTGATCATTGACAACTCCCATCAGTCTCTTCTCGGAGGTTTACCGCGACCTGCATAATTGCCACCAGGTTTGGGCTTTGATGGACCATATGAGCTTCTTCCCCCAGCCGCACCCGGTCGTGACGGTTTGCTGAAGCGATTCTGAGGCCCGCCGGTAGAGCGTGGTTTTGAATAATCACGCGGCTTGGGGCTGAATGGACTCTTTCTCTCCGGCCGATCTCCACGGTTCTCACCTGTTTTTACAGATGGACGCGCAGGTCCCTGTGATGACCATTCCTTTTTCAATGGCCTTGAAGACCCGGCCCCCTGGCCATCACGGACCGGCCTGGCGGAATACGATGGCTTATCTGTCGACCACGGTTTTTTTGCCGGGCGAGGCGGACCGGTTCGTTCACGAGAATACGGCCTGGGAGGCCTTGTCTCTGATGTGGTCGATCGTTCGTGCGGTTTGTATCCCGATTCCGATTTTTGACCTCGTGCAGCACCGGGTCTATTGCCATCGCGGGCCGGCCTGGCGGAATACGATGGCTTATCTGTCGACCACGGTTTTTTTGCCGGGCGAGGCGGACCGGTTCGCTCACGAGAATACGGCCTGGGAGGCCTTGTCTCTGATGTGGTCGATCGTTCGCGCGGCTTGTATCCCGATTCCGGTTTTGGACCTCGTGCAGCAACGGGTCTATTGCCATCGCGGGCCGTTGTGCCGGGAGAGAACGGCCTGTATTGAGGCCGCTGTTCCTCAGATGCATTGAAGTTTTCCGATCTCTGCCTGGCCAGAGTTGCACCGCGCTCTTTATATTTTCTGGCAGATACGGATCGTGCTTTACTGGCTTTCATTTCAAGGCTCAGGCGTATTTCACGCTTGCGGTGCTTAATGCCGTCAAGTGCCTGCACCACTTTTCCGGCATCTTCTGCACTCTCCATCTCGATAAAGGCGAACCCTTTTTTCTGATTCAATGTAATTGATACAATGGTACCGTATTTTGACACAAGACTTTGCAGCTCGTCCACTGTAGCTGAAAAATCCAAATTCCCGATGAAAACTCTTTTGTTTTCCATTGCAACTCCTGTTGTGCGTAGTTAAAACCATCAAGGATTGAACGCGGATTGTAGCGGCATTCCGGTAACCTGACATCATTTAAAACGTCGGCTCACTTCATGGTAATAGTACTCTTAAGTATGGCGGAAAACAAAAGATATTATTGCGTTTGCAGGTAGATTTTCAAAATAGCTACTGTTTTTTCTCGTGCTTCCACTAAAAATTATGCTATAGTTTAGCCCTGTTATACTGGTATTAAATCATACAGTGAGACCACGATGAAACACATTATCCTGCTTGGCGACGGCATGGCCGACCGCCCCCTTGAGGAACACGGCAACAAAACCCCGCTCAGTATCAGCCGCACCCCCTGCATGGATCATCTTGCAACCCGCGGCACACTTGGCATGGTCAGCACGATTCCTGAAGGTTTTGAACCGGGCAGCGATGTTGCCAATATGTGCGTTCTGGGCTATGACCCGAAACAGCACTACACCGGCCGCGCGCCGATCGAAGCCGTCAGCATGGGCGTTACGCTGGGAGCCGGGGATATCGCCTTCCGCTGCAACCTGGTCAGTTTTTCTGACGACGGTCCTGCCACCATGGATGATTACAGCGCCGGACACATTACGACCGAGGAAGCGCACCGCTTTATTGCCGCTCTTAAACGCGAGCTGGACAGTAACGGCTGCACCCTGCATCCCGGTATCAGTTATCGCCACCTGCTGGTTATGAAAAACGCTGAACCGGGCATAACAACCTGCGCGCCCCATGACATTACCGGCCGTGAGATAGAGTCCTTTCTCCCCTGGGCCCGGGCGCAAGGACAATCCGCGACCTTATGAAGAGCAGCCAGAGCCTGCTCAAGGGACATCCGCTCAACCGGGAGCGAATCAGTCAGGGCAAAAAACCGGTCAGCTCAATCTGGCTGTGGGGTCAGGGAACAGCGGTGCAATTGCCGTCTTTTCAAGAGAAATACGGGCTGAACGGCAGTGTTATTTCTGCAGTCGATCTGATCAAAGGACTCGGCATCAGTGCTGGTTTGCGCTCAATTGAAGTACCGGGCGCAACCGGGTATTTGGATACAAATTATGCCGGCAAGGTCACAGCCGCACTAACTGCACTGGCAACACAGGACTTTGTCTACCTGCATGTCGAGGCACCGGATGAGGCCTCTCACAAGGGTAGCTTTGCTGAAAAAATACAGGCCATTGAAGATTTTGACGCAAAGATTGTGCAGCCGGTTTTAGACGGACTGAGCCAAAGCGGTGAAGCCTTTCCGGATTCTGGTGCTGCCGGATCACCCGACGCCACTGAGTCTCAAAACGCATTCAGCAGACCCGGTGCCATTTATTCTCTATGACAGTGCACATGCTCCCGAGGAACCGCTGAAACGCACCTATTGCGAACCTGATGCACTGGCAACCGGGGTGTTCATTGCAGATGGATGGACATTGATGGACAGGCTTGTTAAGGCACAATGAGGATACAGCGGAAGCCGAGAACCCGGTCACGTATTTAACATAGTAAGTATATTGATCATCGTTGTCCGGTAAAACCGCTATCGATTAATTACAACATGACTTTGGAAATCCGAATGCCGGCTTTAGCCGGTATAAACAATAACTGAGAAATTTTCAGGCGCTCACCATTGAGTAGTTACCATGCACATTACCATACTCGGCTCAGGAACCTGCGTACCCAGCCTGGAGCGATCAGCCGCCTGCATCCGGGTCGTTTCAGACACGACAACCGTCCTGCTTGACACCGGTCCCGGCAGCCTGCGCCAAATGCTGATGTCCGGAACAACATTTAATGATATTGATCTGCTATGCTACACTCACCTGCATGTTGACCATACTGCTGATTTTGTTCCGCTGCTGTTCGCGTCCAAATACGCTCCGGAAGCGCGCGGGCGGGACCTGGCCATTATGGCCGCTCCCGGTTTTCTCGACTTCTACAACAAACTGACACAGGCATACGGCGACTGGATCGTACCTGAACGCTTCACGATTAACTGGCTTGAAACTGATAAACGACCTGTTAACTTCGGGCCCCTCACCATTACCAGCGTTCCGGTTAAACACACTCCCCACAGCATTGCCTTTCGCCTGCAGGACTGCAACGGCGCCAGCATGGTCTACTCCGGCGATACTGACTACTGCGGCAGCATTGTTGAACTTGCCCGTGGCTGTGATGTTCTCATACTTGAATGCTCCTTTCCTGAAGGCATGCACTGCGAAGGACACCTTACCCCGGATCTGGCCGGCAGAATTGCCGCTGAGGCCAACTGCAAGCAACTGGTGCTGACACATTTTTACCCGATCTGCAATCCACGGGAATGCTGCTCCGGTGCCGCAAAAAACTTTGACGGGACAATCACGGCTGCATATGATTTATATGAAATAGAATTGTAAAAATAAATAGCTATAGATGCTACATAATAAAAAACATTAGCTCTGTGTAGACTTGTCATGTAATACAGAGATCACATGATACAGTATCGATTCATACACCTGTCCGGGTTTCTCTGGGCAGCAGTTGTCGTGTTATTCTTCTGTGCGGCACCATGTGCCATTCGCACAAGCTGCGCTGCAGACAACCCCATAAAGCTGAGCATTACACCGGCTCGCATTGAACAGGGCAGCGTGGCCCGCATTACGGTAACATGCCCCGACAGCGTTACTGCGCTATCATATGCCTGGCAGGACATTAACGCCGCGCTTTTCATGGATGCAGCCGGGTCATATTTCGGGCTCGTCCCGATAGCAATGGATCAGCAACCGGGTCCTGCAAGCCTGAAAATCATGCTCCACGACTCAGACAACAAAACCACTGCGCTCAATACCCCTTTTGAAGTCATTGCAAAAAACTTCCCTGTCCAACATATTACTGTTGATGAATCCAAGGATACCATGGACCAGCAGACACTTGAGCGCCATAACCGCGAACGCGCCCAGATCGAGAACATGTTTGCGCAATCACAACCCCGCCGTTTATGGACTGAAGCATTTATGCAGCCCCTTGCAGGGACGCCTGTCAACACCGTTTGGTGTTAAGCGCTTCATCAACAAACAGCCCCGCAACCCCCATTCAGGCATCGACATAGCGGCGCCGCCCGGCACTCCGGTCAAGGCCACGGCAGCCGGTGTTGTCTCCCTGACAGGAGAGCACTTTTTCGCCGGCAAATCAGTCTATATCGACCATGGCTGTGATACCTTCAGCATGTATTTCCACCTTGACACTATTACGGTGCAGGATGGTCAGACCGTAGCCAAGGGGGATATCATCGGACGGGTCGGCGCATCCGGACGCGCAACCGGCCCGCATTTGCACTGGGGCATGCGAATGTATGGTACCCCCATAGACCCCTTCAGCCTGCTGGCGCTGTTTGAAAAGTAACACCATGCCCGACAACACACGAAATACCGATAGCCGCAATACTACATGCCCTTGCCGCGCACAGGGCCCTTGCCTTTTCACCCGATCGATCTGTGCCAGCCCGATGATCGCAAAGCCTGTGCGGCCTGCTGTGGGCTGTATAACTGGCAGGACCACTCACGCCAGGCATTGACGGAAATCGTGACGCTGCAGACGGATCTGTTCATGGGGCTTGATTCACATGATAATCTCGATGCATATCGAGAGCTGCGCAACAGTCAAATCAACAATACCAAACTGTTTGAAACCATCTACAACTGCGAATTTATCGGTTTTATCGACCAGGCCCGCTGCCGGGTCGGCTGCCTGCTGCACCCATCGGTCACCGGCAATCACGAATTGCGCAACCACTGCTTTTACGGTTCAAAAATCTGTCATGAACATTTCTGCCCGGGCTATGGCTGCCTGACCACGGCAGAGCAACTGGCCGTTGTTGCTGCTGTGCATGACTGGTATCTGTATGGACTGGTCATCACTGATATCGACCTCGTAAAGGAGTTTTTCCGGCATGTCGAAAATGCACTCTGCGAAAGTGTCAAACCGAACCGTCTGTCACACCCTGCCCTGCGCGATACACTGCTTGATTTTTTCAGCCTGAAAGAACAATGGCCCTTTAAAGCAGCTGAAAACCGCCTGGGCAAATACTATTTCTCCGCCTCTGAATATGCTATTGCGCGCATAGACTATCGGGCGCGCTGGGGGGTGCCTGACTCGGCATGGGACAAAATCCTGGTAAGCCTTGAATCCGAATTCAGTTCCCTTGAGCAGTTGCGTGCAGCAGAACGAATCCTGCAGAAAAAAGTTGGGGCTTTTATAAAGGCCTACACGCGTATCAATAACCCCGATCAGCATCAGGCTCTTTGAGCAACAGGTTGTTTTTTTACTGATAATTTGCTATTATTTATTATATTTTTATAATAATTTATCAGCCTGACTACTGACGGACAACGGAATAACCGCCATGGACCAAGCAGCGCTCAATTCAAACGATTGCCTTGAAGCGCTTCAGCAGCGCATCGGCTATCGTTTCCGTGACAATGCGCTTTTGCAGCTGGCATTGATACATAAATCATATGCCAACGAGCAACAACTCGAACAACACTGCGGCAATGAACGCCTTGAGTTTCTTGGAGACGCGGTAATCGAGCTGGTGATCAGTCATATTCTCATGGAACAATCGCAGGGCAGCTCCGAGGGCCACCTTTCAAAAATGCGGGCTTCAATCGTTAACACCGACTCTCTGTCAGCTATCTCCCGCAGCTATGCATTGAACGATTGCCTGCAGCTGAGTCGCGGCGAGGAGGAAAACCAGGGCCGCGAAAAAAAATCAATCCTTGCAAACGCCTATGAGGCCCTGGCAGCGGCAGTGTATCTGGACGGTGGTTATGAAGCAGTGTTCAGCATTATCAACGACCATTTTAAAACCGCTGATCGATGAAGCCGCCAGACGGGGATACAGCCGCGATTATAAAAGCCGCCTGCAGGAGCTTGTACAAAAATTATTTAATGCCACCCCGGTGTATGAAATTATATCCGAACAGGGGCCGGATCACGTTAAAACGTTTGAAGCCCAGGTCATTATCAATGATCAGCGCTACGGTACGGGGCATGGCGGGAACAAAAAAACAGCCGAACAGCAGGCTGCCCGTCAGGCCTTGAAACAGCTGGAGATTACGAAACAATGAACCCGGTAGTAGCCATCATCGGAAGACCCAATGTCGGTAAATCGACCCTTTTTAACGCGATTGCCCGCCGCAATATAGCCATCGTGCATGATCTGGCCGGCGTTACACGCGACCGCAACTATACGGATGTTACGCTGGATGCAGCATACATTCACGTTGATCGACACCGGAGGTTTTGATCCGGCCGGAGAGGATGACTTTACGCGCCTTGTGCGCGAACAGGCGATCTTTGCCGTTCAGGAAGCTGACTTGATTCTATTTCTCATGGACGGCACCGACGGCCTGATGCACAGCGATCTTGACATCGCCCGGCAATTGCAAAAATCCGGAAAGCCGGTCCTGTACGTGGTCAATAAAGTCGAGGGCCGTGCTATCGAAGACGGCATGGCTGATTTTTACCGAATCGGAACGGAAACAATCCACGCGATTTCAGCCAAGCACCGGACCGGCATCAGGGAACTCATTGATGAGATCATTGAGCGTATCCCGACCGGGCAACCGGTTGAAAAGGACACGGATGAAATCGTGTGCTCAATTATCGGGCGCCCGAACGTCGGCAAGTCTTCGCTGATAAACCGCCTTGTCGGGCAGGAACGCTTCATGGTGAGCGAACAGGCCGGCACCACCCGCGACCCGGTTGATACACTCATGCGCTATCATGGTCAGGCAATTCGTTTCATCGATACGGCCGGCATCCGTCGCAAAAGCAGTCTGGGGTATAAACTTGAACGTTTCTGCGACCTCATGTCCCTTAAATCCATCAACAAATCAGCCCTGTGCATTCTTATGATAGACGCAAGCGAAGGGGTGACAACCTATGACGCCCGCCTCGCAGCGCAGATATATGAGCGCAGCCGGGCATGCATTGTAGCAGTCAACAAATGGGATTTACTGGAGAAACAGGATAAATCCTATGAGCACTTTATCAAGGAAGTACGTGCAAAACTAGCCTTCATTGACTACGCGCCGATTGTTGCCCTGAGCGCGCTGACCGGGCAGCGGGCACGCAATATTCTTGACATGATTCTTGACATCGGCAAGCGTTACCGGCTCCGTATTGCAACTGCTGAAGTCAACAAAGCGATCGAGCAGGTGTGTGCCCATCATCCACCGCCCGGCTCGGGCAATCGGCGAACGAAAATCTATTACGTGACACAGTTCGCTACTGCCCCGCCTGTGTTCAAGATTTTCACCAACAACCCACAGGCATTTACAAAGCCGTACATGAAGTATCTTGAACGCTCTTTGCGGGATCGCTTTGGTCTTGATTGCATTCCGCTGTGTTTGCAGGTAACCGGGCGTGGGGAAAAAGACGTGCCTTCAAAGAAATCATCAACGCGCCGCTAATGCACCACTCAGAAAAGCCTGAAGCTGTTCCTGCGCAACAGGCCGCAGAAACACATCACCGATCCGCTTCATCAGCACAACGTTAATAATTGAGCCTGTTTTCTTCTTGTCCTTCAGCATGGCTTGCAGGTAATCAGAGACCGGAAAAGGCGGTATGGCTACAGGAAGGCCAACCGCTGTAATCAAGGAATCAATCCTGTCAACGTCTTCGGCTTCGCAGAAACCGAGAGTATGCGACAACTGCGCAGCGGCCAGCATGCCGATTGCAACCGCCTCACCGTGCAAAAATCTTGAATAGCCGGTCAGTGTTTCAACAGCATGCCCTAGCGTATGCCCGAAGTTCAGGTAAGCCCGGACTCCTTTTTCGGTTTCGTCACGCGATGTAATATCAGCCTTTATCAGACAGCACTGCCTGATAACCGTCGAAACAGTATCAGGATCAAGCTTCAGAACAGTATGCATGCTTTGCTCAAGGAATGTAAAAAAACCGGGATCGCTGATAATACCGTACTTGATAACCTCTGCCATGCCTGCACGCAGTTCACGCTCAGGCAGTGTCCCCAAGACCAGGGGATCAATAAGAACGGCAACAGGCTGATTAAAGGCCCCGACCATATTTTTGCCGCCCGGCAGGTTCACGCCGGTTTTACCGCCGACACTGCTGTCAACCTGGGCCAAAAGCGTGGTCGGTATCTGCACGAAGGGAATGCCGCGAAGAAACGTTGCTGCGGCAAAGCCGGTCATATCACCAATCACTCCACCTCCAAGGGCTATAAGAGCACACGAGCGATCAAGCCCCAGATCAAGAAGCTGATCATAGATGATACGCATGGAATCAAGTGTTTTAAACTGCTCTCCATCCGGCAGAATAATTTCACTGGTCTTAAAACCATGCGCATGCAGTGCTGTTTATTAATTGACTCAAGATATAATGGGCTATAGTGGAATTGGTTATGATGGTAGCGTGTTTAGTAAGGATTATCCCACTGAGGATATGACCGGCACGTTCAATCAGACCATTGCGCAATATAAATCTCATAACTTCTGCTACCGAGCTCTACTCGTACTGTTGGCATATGTTGTTCCATGGTGTAGACATTAACTTTTCTATGGAAAATATCCACTTCTGAATATGCAACAAAAAAGCACAGGTTGGATTGCCTGTGCTTTTTTGCTGGATCAATTGCTATCAAACGCTCAAGTTATGTACCCTCTTTTTGTAATGGCTCCACTTGTTTTCGCCTGATCCGGAAAAAACGCCTTCTGCATCAGCAAAAAATCCGTCCATCAAAGCCTTGACACCTTCGCGCACAACTTTTTCATACATCACCCGCTTGTGTGTATTCTCGTTATCTTTGTTACTTGCGGGTGAATATTCCATCTCTACCCGGTTGGACCACATGACATCACCCGTTTGACCATTCTGGGCATAAATTCTAATCTGCATAACAGCGGTACGCTTGGACCTGTCCGGCTGCTGTGCAACCAGATAGCCTGTTCCAGCACCGATCCAGGCACCGGGGCCTCCAGCAATAATTGCACCAGCAGTTGTACCAACTGCAATGCTGTTGATATCTTCGAGATCAGCATCGTAACCATTGGAATCAGCACTGCCCATCAATACACCACTGCCGCTGCCAAAGATCGAAGGCATAATACCCTGACGAGGTTCATCTTGCCCGCTGTCATACGAACCTGACCCGCCTAAAAGAAAATCCCTGGTACCACGAAACATAACCGGTACCAAACCGCTGTCCTGATCTTTCCAGATGCTGTTTCCTTAATTCCGTAATCAATGATGCGACCGCGGATGATGAGATCAACATCAAGTGCCTGAGCAAGTTCAACAACTTTCTCTTTGGAAAGCCCAACGGTGACACCTTGAATCACGGGTGAATTTTTTTTCTGAGCCTTGTGTTTGCTTCCGCCTTTACTGATAATATCAATAATTTCATCTCTCATAACCTGTGTATAGGTGTGGTTTACAAGGGTATACTCAGGGGAGGCCACGTTATCAAGAGGGTTGTCATTCGATTTTTTATCAACAGTTCCCTCAACCAAATATGCCTTATCGATCGGACGGATTATATCATGATCAACAAGCAGCGTGTTTACATCCTCCTGTACAGCAACGCTCAATCCGTGCGCTACGAGATGATCCAGAATTGCCTCCTGTATTTTTATATTGCCGCCCCATTCATCCGGTCGAATACTATCCTGTTGATAGGAATAATCGGCAAAGGGAAACACCGCCACCTTTTTGATATTGCTAATGTGAATCGTGTTGTCCGTCGGGATAAATTTAACATTCGGCGTGGGACTGGGCGCTACCGTCTGCGTCATGGTAGCGCTCGGCCTCCGCAGCCCAGGGCTGTCAGGACAACCAGAATAGTGATCATTCTATTCCATGTAATCTGTTTCATTTCCGGCAACCTCCTTGTATTACTTATGGTTAGGATATTATTTTTCATTACATTCATTATCGTACTCGCGTTTATAGTAGTAGATTTCTCAACCTGAAACTGCCTCAGTCCCCAGAGCGATATCTTCAGGTGACTCCAGAACCGTTACCGTCAGAAAGATCAATAGTTCCGTAAGCTGCTCATCATACTTGGTATTTTTAAAGAAATAACCCAGATACGGCAGTGTTCCGAAATACGGCACTCTTTTTATATTGATTGTTTTCTGGGTTTCATAAATGCCGCCAATAACCGCGGTCACACCACTTTTGATCAACAGGGACGTCTCAACTTCACGAATGTCGATACCCGGTTCATTACCGGCACCGGTTTGAGCGGACTTCTGGTTTTTGGTAACCTTAACTGCAAGTGATATGGTATTAGAGGGTGTAATTTTAGGAGTAACTTCAAGTTCAAGAACAGCGTCTTTAAATTCCGTTGAGGTTACACCATTATCATTCAACGTAAGATAGGGCAAGGCCACGCCCTGTTTGATACGGGCTTCCTGATTATCGAGTCCGATGACGCGTGGATTTGATACGATTTTGATTTTGTCATCGTTTTCAAGCGCACTGAGCTGCATATTCAGCGTCAGGTTATCCTTAATATAACCTAAATTTAAGGCACCGCCGGAGCCAAGGCCGGCAGCTGCAGGCAGATTGACCACATTGCCGTCGCCGGCACCGCCGCCGATAATAATCGGGTCCCCGTCAATGGTGGTTTTATAGGTTCCGCCCCATTTAATACCCAGTTCTTTGGTATAGCCTGGATTTGACTGTACAACGCGTGCTTCAATCATCACCTGTCGAGTGGGGACATCCTGATCCCTGATCAATGCGGCAATCTTGGGAATATTCTCCGGGATATCCTTCACTGTTACTTTATTTGTAAGTTTAAATGCTGTGATATTGCCGCGATCGCTCAAAACCTTTAACTGCTTAATGAAGGAAACCATGTCCGATGCCTTGGAATAGCTGACATCAAACGTTTTAATCTCCAGATCAACCACATCTTCATGTGACTTACGGGTCAGCAGTTTCTCTTCATTGATGGTTTTGAGCCGTTCAAGAGTTTCAATCCTGATGATGTTATTTGTAACGATACTGCCAAGGCCATGTGTGTCAAGAATCAGTTCCATGGCTTCATCAACGGGAATATTATCAAGCTTAAGCGTAACCTTGCCGGTAACAGATTCACTGATGATCATATTTTTTCCGCTGATATCAGCAATCAGTCGTAAAACATTTTTTATGTCAGCATCCTTGAAATCAAACGAAATATTCGGTCCACTAAAAAACTGTGCGGGGGCTGTATCTTCATCATCCGGGGTATCATTCTCCGTAGCTGCTGCCTGCTGTTCAGGCGTTGGCTTGGAAGCCGCAGGTTCAACGGTCTCGGGCTGCTGCATAGGCGCTGAGGGCGATTGGCCTGCATCAGCCTGCAAATGTACGAGTAGCGAATTTTGCTGTTTTGCAATTTGGTACTGCGGCAGTTTAGCCGAAGCGATATCAAGCACAACCCTGAGATTTTCAGGATTATTAGATCCGATGCGAATATCCCGTATGAAATTATTATTGACTGATATACGCGGCTTGCCAAGCGATGACTGCGCGCCGGGTATATCGATTACCAACCGGTAGGGCTTTTGCAGTGTATATGCATTAAATTTTCCTATGGGTGCTTGAGATGCAATCTCAACTGTCATGCCATCGGAACCGGCATGCGGCACGATGGAAGATATAATTGACCGACCAGTAACCGTTGGAGTTACAGGCACCGGCGATTTAGAAATTGAGGTTTGCACAGACGTACCAGGGGTAGAGTTCTTACGACTGATATTTATGTTCAAAGCTGAAGTATCACTGGTAGTGTTATATGCGAAATCATCCCGCAATGCGATGGTGAGCCGTAGATAATTGCGATCCTGATCCTGTATTTTTTCGGATTGAACGCTTGCAATGAAATCGTTTTTAGCGATATTCAAGTCAGCCTGCTCAGCCAGTGAAAACTCCGGCAAATCAACAATAATCCTGTGCGGATCGCTCAACTTGAAAACTGTATATTGCGGGGCCGCACCGGTAAGGAAACTGAGCGAACAGCTGTTAGCCTGGTCAACAAGCGTGAGTGACTTTACAATCGCCTGGCCCTGCTTTTGTTCCTGAATGGTACTTTCTTCAGCTCGCGGCTGTTCGCTAGACCCGGTTTTAACCGTGCTGTCGGATGCGCACCCGCACACCGTCACAGCAATCATTGCCATTGACAGCACACAGTTCACTGCATTCTGATAAGATTTCATGACAATCCTCTATTCAACATGATCAATCGTTAATGTTGATATTTTAGGCTCTACTTCTCCAAGTGAATTATAAAATTTTTCCTTGATAATCAGCCCATCAGGGGTGACACGCTCAACAACACCCTCATTGGGACCGACAAGCATATTCTTGCGAACAAAATAGCCGTATCCGGTAGGGTCTTCGAGCATTGCCGTGGGTTCATTATCTGACACCACAACAGCTACAAGCTTTAAATCTTTCAATTCATATTTCTGCAAAGGGGTCAAATACTCCTTATCACGTGAGTTGGAAGCAGACGCCTTCGATTTTTCGAGGATATCAGCAATCAGAGGCACAAAGGGATCAGGCTTTCCAGCCGATGTGTAGCTGTATGGTTCCTTATCCGGCTGGGACTTTTCAACCTCTGCAGCCTCAGGCGCACCAACTTTTTTCTCCCTTGCCTTTTGTCTGGCCTCACGTCGTGCTTCAGAGTTTTGCGGCGGCTGAGCGTCGGGTGTGCAACCCGCAACAACGATAACAAAGCAGGTAATAAACATTATATAGACTAGGTATCTCATTTCTGCCCGATTCTCCGTTGCTACATATCTTCATCACTTAGCGTTTTTTTTGCTTTTCTGCCTTTTTTCCCTTTTTTCCCTTTTCAGCAACCGGCGCCTGAGATTCATCAATAAATTTAAATGTTACTATACTGAACTTGGCTGCCAGTCGATTGTCAAGTTGAGCCCCCTTGGATTGCTTGCGGGCAGGCTGCATAAAAATATTTTCTATATTAACAATCCTGTCCAGATTGGAAACCTTATAAAAGAAGTATCCAATATCATGATAATTACCTTTAACCTCCATGGAAACGGGGATATCCGCATAAAACCCCTTTGCAATTTCAGGTGCGGGTTTGAACAGCTGTATCTCAAGACCGCTTTCCTGCGCGAGTGCCGAAATATTGCTCAACAGGGCCGGTATTTCACTTGAATTGGGAAGCTGTTTCAATGCCTCCTCGAATTGCGTCTGCATGCCCCGCAGCTCCAGCCTGAAATTCTCTAAATTTGCCAGTACCCGTACTTGCTCACTGTGTTGTGCGTTAAGTTTTACTAACTCCTGTTGTTTCGCTTCCAGCTCTAAAACTTTTGATGCATGAATGCCATAGTAATAGCCAACGAACAGCAATGCGATAACAGCTCCCAGCAAGGAAAATTTCTGATAGTCGGGGAGCTTTAAAAATTTATCTACCATCTTTCCTGCGTCAGCCATAATATTTCCGTGTGTTTTTATAATTTTTTAAAGTAACGTATACATATATTCAACTTGACGGAGTTACCTCATCAGGGTTGTACATGACCTTTGATTGTAATTTAAAATTTTTCAAAATTTTGCCCCCTTTTGAGGCTGATTTCGTGTCTGTTTTAATCTCCCCAAGTGTAATATCGCTCAAACTCGCCGAGTCCTCCAGTTGCACCATGTAGCGTGAAATTGAAAGGTTATCTAGGCCCATGCCTTCCAGCAGCAACATTGTGTCTTTCTGATCAAGCTTGGTCAACCATACCTTGCCCGGCAGACACGTGGCGATATCATCAAGCATGCGTACCGGGCCCGACTTGTTTTTCTGCAAGGTTTTTATGATATCCATTTTTTTTGCAAGGGTTTCTTTTTGTGTCTTAAAGGTTTCTATGTCCTTCATTTTGAGCGTGCTTTGTTTTATTTTTTCCTGGACAGTTGCAATATCTTCGGACACCTGCTTGGTTTCGGCATTAATGGACAACCAGAGAATACAAATTATCAAACAGGTAGCCAGAAGGGGCAATGCTCCAATAAAAGCCTGCTTGGTTATGATTTCTTTTTTGCGGGCAACCCGGTACGGCAGCAGATTTATTTTAATCATCGTCGTTACTCTCCAAGCCTGCGGGTTGCCAACCCGACCCCGACTGCGGCAACTGCGGCCATATCCCGCATGTATTCGGAATCGAATGCCCTTTTATCGTACTTGATAACCTTAAACGGATCGGTAAATTCAATCTGCAGACTCATTTTTTCCTCAATCATCTGCTTGAGTCCCTGTGTTTTCGATGCACCACCGCTTAAAAACAGATGATTGATCTCCACATAGGTTGAACTGGTGAAGAACTCAAGTGTTCGTTGAATTTCACGGGCAATTGATGCCGTGGTTTTGGCAATGGTCTGATCGAGAAGTTCGTGGTCAATGCCCTCGATTTCCTCACCGACCTTCAGCATTTCAGCCTCTTCAAAGCTGACCGAAAGCTCTTTCTGTATCTCCTCGGTTATCTGATTGCCCCCGAGAAACACATCACGGTTAAATATTGATGCGCCGTTTTTAACGATATTAATGTTTGTAACGCTGGCACCAATATCGACCAGGGCAAAGGTTTCATTCTCCTCATACAGGTAATTGACATTAAACATATTTTCCAGGGCAAATACGTCTATATCCACGATGCGACTGCGCAGACCTGCGTGTTTGAATGCGTCGGTATATTCCTCAATAATGGCTTTCTTGGCGGCCACAAGCATCACATCCATCAATTCAGAGTTATCCTCATTAATACCAAGGATTTGGAAGTCGATATTAACCTCATCGAGATCAAAGGGGATATACTGTTCGGCTTCACTGACGATAACCGGCTCCAGTGATTCTTCGGTCATCAGCGGCAGTGATATCTTCTTGATAATAACCGGATGGCATGAAACAGAAAAGGCGACATCCTTACAATTGATTTTTAGGCTGCTGATGAGCCCCTTGACGGCCTGAATCAATGGTTCAGCATTTATCACGACACCGTTTACAATTGTTTCCCTCGGCAACTTGGCAATGCCGAAGTTTTTAAGCCGGTACCCGCTCTTTGATTCCTCCAACTCAACCAGCTTGACTGCGCTGGTGCCAACATCGATGCCGATCAATTTTTTTGAGGAAAAGAATGACAGCATTTGAAATCCTCGTGTGTACAGTTAAGGTCTGTCTAAACCGGGCTCATTACTCTCTTTGGGTTGCAGCTGATATACCAACTCGTCCTTCATCACCAGCCCGAGTTCTTTACGGGCGATGTCCTCGATATAGGCCATATTTTTATTTAAAAGCTCAACTTCCTTTTGTAAACGTTCATTCTCCTGTACAATTCGCTGATTTTCGGCTTCAAGAGTTGCAAATTGCTCCTGCAGAGTCAATAAATGCGCAAATCCGCGTTGACCGAAAGACAAAAGACCTGCCAGGGTCAGCAAAATACCTAAAAAAAGGATTGAGACTACTATTTTTACATTAACTTTCATCGGCATACGCGGAATGATGTTAAGTTTTTTTTTATTTATTTTTCATGAACCGAACAAAACCGGCGCTTAACTCTTTAAAAAAACCTACTTTATATGCTTTTTTTCAACATATGCCTGCGAAAAAAAAACGGCAATATATGGTGAATATATAACGGCAACCTGCCTTATTGCATTCGGGCGGATATGGAAATTTTTTCAAATCCAGCTTGCCTGCAGATATCCATCACAGAAACGACAAATCCGTGGCTCACCGTTTCATCCGCCATAATGATAATAGCCGGATACACAGACTGTCGATACAAAACCACAACTGCCTCAGGCAACTCTGCATACGCGATTGCAGTGCGGTCAAGAGTTATATCGAGATTCTTGCTAATTTGAATAACCGGAACCTGCGGTGCCGGAGACGGAAGCGAGATTTTAGGAAGAACCAGGTTGATTGATGCCGCAGCAGTGAAATTAAGGGATAGCGCGAAAAATATAAGCAGATTGAACACCATATCGACTATGGGAGTGATATCGAGCTGGATATTTTTTTTTCGTTTTTCCTTAAATTGCATAACCGGTCGTCATCTACTGTATTGACAGTTTCACGTGATGTCTCAAACCTTATTGATCACATGCAGAAAACTTGGGATAGTTGAAGCGACCTGAAAAACATTCCAACACGCAATCAAAAAATCGTCGCAAGACCTGCCCGGATTACATTCGTGTTCACAGGGAGGAAACACATCACCTGGCTGTGCGTGCTTATGGCTATGTGCGCTGCTCCTTTATCAGTTCGACCATACGCAGGCAGTATTCTTCCATTTCAAGTATGAGCGCGTCTGTTTTTCCGGTTATGATCCGATAAAAAACAAGCGTAGGGATGGCTACGCTTAAGCCGGCTGCGGTGGTATAGAGTGCTTCTGAAATACCGCCGGCCAGCATGGAGGGTTTCACCAGTTCCTGCTGGGCGATAACACCAAAAATTTTTATCATGCCTGAAATAGTGCCAAGCAGTCCCAGCAACGTCGCTACATTAGCGATGGTTGCCAGTCCTTCAACATATTTTTCAAGGTAGGCGGTCTCACGTTTGCCGACTTCCTCAATCAGCTCTTTTATAACTTCACGGCCTTTGCCGTAATTTTTGATACCTCCGGCCAGGATACGCGAAATCGGCGCATCAACTTGTTTGCACAATTCCAGGGCAGGATCTATTTTTTCGGCTCGCAGCATATGCTCGAAATCGATCAAAAAACCCGGAGGGATTACACGCCTGCGCTGCAGCACACGCAGCTTCTCAAAAAATATGGCCAGAGAAACGATCGAACACAGCAGGATCGGATACATGAAAAAACCGCCCTTAAGAAAATATCCGAGCATGCTATCTGCGGGCATTCCTAGACCCCCGTTGGTAGTGGTGTTTGGGTTAACGGCTTAACTCTGAAGATGCACATGCGCATCAATATACAACTGTGGCGCCCTGCCGGGCAGGACGCCACCGATTCATCAACACATCCCTGCTAGGTGCGCTGCACAATCAGCGCATGGCCCAGCCCACCGCCGATACACAGGCTTGCGCAACCGAGCTTAGCACCAATACGCTTCATCTCATAGAGCATCGTCACCAGAATCCGGGCCCCGCTGGCTCCGATAGGATGCCCGATGGCCACAGCACCACCAAGATGATTGACTTTTGCAGGATCGATCTTCAACTCACGAATACAGGCAATAGCCTGGGCTGCAAACGCTTCATTAAGCTCCCAGTAATCAATATCGTTAATGCTAAGCCCTGCCTTTGCAAGCGCCTTCTGAATGGCAGGCACGGGTCCCATACCCATAAAGGCCGGATCAACGCCGCCGGAAGCGTAGGCGAGAACGGTACCCAATGAGGTTTTGCCCAGTTCGCGGGCCTTTTCCTCAGACATCAGCACAAAAGCAGCAGCCCCGTCATTGATGCCGGATGCGTTAGCAGCCGTGACCGTTCCGTCCTTTTTAAACGCAGGCTTCAGCTTGGAAACTTTTTCAATCGTTGTACCCAGACTGGGAAATTCATCTGTGTCAAACATAACCGGTTCGCCCTTGCGCTGAGGAATCGGAACCGGTACTATTTCTTCCTTGAACATTCCGGCATTAATCGCATTTTCTGCCTTGTTCTCAGTTGCTACCGTAAAGACATCCTGCTCCTCACGCGAAATGCCGTATTTTTCAGCAATATTTTCTGCGGTGTTTCCCATGTGATAATCGTTGAACTTTTCCCAGAGGCCATCATACACCATGCAATCCACCATCTGGGTTGCGTTCATGCGAGCACCCCAACGCGCAGCTGGAACCGCGTACGGTGTTGCGCTCATATTTTCCTGTCCTCCGGCAATGACGATGTCATTATCCCCGGCCTTAATGCTTTGCGCTGCAATGGCAACAGCTTTCAATCCGGATGCACATACCTTGTTGATGGTAAAAGCGGGAACCTCTTTCGGAATACCGGCCTTCATGGAGGCCTGACGGGCCGGGTTCTGACCCAGTGCCGTGGTGAGCACATTGCCCATAATGACTTCATCAACCAGAGCAGGGTCGATATCGGCGCGCTTTACAGCTTCACGAATGACGATCGCGCCTAAATCATAGGCCGGAATGTCCTTAAGGCTGCCGCCGAATTTGCCTACTGCAGTTCTTGTGGCACTAACAATAACAGCTTTTTTCATGCTGAACCTCCTGTTGCTAAATGAATAAATAGTGCACAGGTATGCCTATAAAGGCATTACCTGTGATAACGACTCAATCGCTGAAATGCCTGCGTTCCAAGCCATTAAACTCAATAATAATAGTATTTTTACCTGTTTATTGTCAAGAGGCTTCGCTTGGCAGGCGAAATATTTATGCAATATTGTTGGGTTTGATCCAACCCCCGGCTAGAAAACCTGAAGGCTTCCTTTGTCACACGGCTTAAATATACCGGGCTTCTTCAACACCATATCCAGCCAACAACAGCTTTATCCATACGGTTGAATACGAACAGATAGCCTGAGCTGCACAGCGCCAAACCAAAATTGCTGAGCTGTTACAGCCTGACCAAAAGATTGTTTTCAGGCGATTCAGCAACCAGGGTGCGAAACCGGCCAAGGTGGTCTTCAAGCTTTTTAAGCTCGGCGGTTTCGTTCACCGGCAAACCGGAACCTCCATGGCGCTCAAGCGCCTCAATAACCGCGGCAATAGTAATGCTGGAAATATCATGAGACGGCTGATACCGGATACCGTTTGTTCCGGCAACATTGACTTCCGCCACCATATTACAGAGCGTCAATTCAGACAGTATTTGCTGCACCAAACGCGCCGGCATGCGCAGCCTCATGCTGACGTCATCAACCCCCGGCGGGCAATCACCGTTTTCAAAACATTTAACCAGAAGATGCATAACCCACAAACTCATCAAGCGCTTATAACCAAAACTCAGGGTTCTGCACTCAGGCTCAAATTCATAGGTATCCGCATGCTGGAACGCAAACGTGATTTCAGCGCCCAGCAGCACAATCAGCCAGCTCATATTAAGCCATATCAAAAATAACGGCAACGCGGCAAAGCCGCCGTAAATCGCATTATACTGAGCGACACCGATTTGAAAACTGATGTATACCATCTGGAGGATCTGATACAGGGTTCCGGCGACAATACCGCCGGCTATACCTGCCTTGAAACGCACCCTGATATTCGGCATAAACATATATAAAAATGAAAACAAAACCCACATCACACAATATGGCAAAAGGTTCAGAAGCGAGAATATCATCGGGCCGACAAAATCAAGCAACGGCTGTTTTTCAACGATATCGCGCACCCGGCTTGATATCAACACATTGACAGCACCTGCCATAATCAGCAATACCGGGCACAACAGCATGGCGGACAGATAATCACAAAACTTGCGGCTCAGGCTGCGACCTTTATCAACCCCCCAAATGGCATTAAACGATGTTTCAATATTTCCCAGAAGCTTAATAACCGCCCAGAACAAAAGAACAATACCGATGCCGGCCACCATACCGCCGCGTGTGTTATCGAGCATTGCAGATGAAAAACTGATCATATAATTGGCTATTTCCTCCTGCCCCTGCATGCGCTCTAAGATCTGGCGTTCAAGCAGCTTCTCAAAACCAAACCCCTTGGCCACACCGAACGCCATGGCCAGAACCGGCACAATTGATAGCATTGTATAAAACGTGAGCGCAGAGGCACGCAGCGCGCACTTATCCTCATCAAAGCCCCTAATAGACAACACGACAATGCGTACGAACTTCAGCAAAAAAGCCCTGGTTGCTGAAATCTGCGCAAGCTGCATGTTCCAGATATCGTACTTAAAAAAACGCATGATACGTGCAACCATGATTCCTCCTCTCAATACACAGATTAAAAGGGACATGAACGCGATTGTACGTCCACATCAACCATTGCCTGAAATAATGCCTGACGGACAAAGCGCTCTATACTCAACCGGGGCTTTTGAACAAGCATGCGCATATCCAAAAACTGCTCAACATAACGAATATTTTTTCTATCAGGCAGAATAGAATTAAATACAGCCGCATGACAGTTAAGTCCCAAAACACCTCCGGCATAGTCCTTCACAGCAACCTGGCTTACGTGCCGTTCGATCGCCCTGCGTTTAAGATGCGCAACTCGTGATATATCGACACTTTTCACCAGCGACGATGGAAACAGCGTGCTCCAGACACTGTAGCCCCAAAGCTCTCCCGCATACGGATACTGACGACGAATTCCAGACACAGCCATACACGTAACTGCCCGATGGGTCCCATGCCGCTCAAAAGGACACGGCACGTACAATGCCCGTGGTTGTGCCAGACGAATAATCTTCATAAGCAGCGCCTGCACACTGGCAGGTGATGCATGTACATCCTGTGATGTAAACGGTAAAAAAAACGCGCCACGAGCCCGAATAAGCCGTAGTGCCTCAAGGGCCTCGCCCCTGCGGATTCGGGCGATACTCAATCCATAACGCCCGGCCGGAGCGCCACTGGTCACATACACAACGACAACCGGCTGCCTCGATCCGGCAAGCAATGCCATCATACCACCGGCACCGATCACGTCATCATCAGGATGCGGCGAAATCACGAGGTGCACATGCTCATGCCCCAAAAGACGCACGAGATTG
Source organism: uncultured delta proteobacterium (assembly GCA_963723235.1). Lineage (GTDB taxonomy): Bacteria > Desulfobacterota > WTBG01 > CAIYCZ01 > CAIRTM01 > CAIRTM01. Next base: position 113,093 of record CAVRPV010000010.1, on the reverse strand, counting down.
ACACCGGGTTTTACCGGTGCAAACAGCTCCGCAACATCGCGCATATCAGTCCGAATCATGCCACACCCGATTATGTCCCTGCAAAACAGGATCGCTCTATGAATGTAATACCAAGATCAACCCGCTATTGATACTATTTCACCACCAAACACATACCACGAGACACATAAACCTTTGATCACCGTATGCGCTCATGCAAAACGCTACAGTTGCCCTAAAGTATAATTGCTAATTGCGACAACCTGATAGCCGCGCAGAACAACCAGAACGCAATTGTTTGCACACACATGGGTTATCTCCTGAATCCGGTAGCTGGCTGCCCATGGGTATTCCACGCTGCCAATTCCGTTCCCGGATAATAATGCGCCAGTATGGACTGATAATCATCCTTGTTTTTTGCAATTGCGTACGCGCCCCATTGACTCATGCCGACTCCGTGGCCATAACCTGTTCCCGTGAATACAAATGATTCATCCACATTTTCAACAATAAAGCGCGTACTTTTGACAACAGAGGGGCCCAGCATCAAGCGCAGGCTGTTGCCGCTTATCACGACAGAAGCGCCCTGCCCGCCCAGCGCAACCTGCTCCACGCGTCCGCTGCCGGAACGCTTCACCGGCTGAATACTCTCAATATTTTTACATGCAACTCCGTAGTTTACCAAACGTTCAACCACCTCAGACGCGCTCAGGGAGCATGTCCACTGGGCGCCGCGCCCCTGCAGACTGGGAGTATCAACTACTCGAAGCAAATACGGCAGGCGTGCGCCCCAGACATCCTCAACAGCTTCAACCACGCCCCCGCTGTTGGCATGATAGAGTGCCAGAACAAGCTGGCGGCCATTGAACAGCACCAAATCGCGGGTAGCATCAACTGCCCTGTTTGTTGCAGGATGCTCGCCGTCAAGTCCACCATAGACCTGCGATGAGGTTGTCGAGAAAACATCATAGCTGCAGCCCTGTCGCACGAGCATATGGTAGAGCGCATACGTGCGGGCCGCAACAGCCTGAGCCTGCAGAGCAGCTGCCGGCCATGACACATACGTCTCACGCGGCAAAACGCCGTAGAGATACTGCTCAAGGCCGACATGATTGACCACCAGTACCCTGCCGTTCTCGGCGCGTACACGCACCCGAGAACGGTACCAGCGACCATTAACCTGCAGGCGGTCTTTGTGCCCGCCCCGTATAATCAGTTCCGCATGTTCCCACCGCGCATCATTGACAAACAGGCTGTCGTTGTCGGCCCTCACAACAAGCGAAGTGTCATGGTGCGTCCAGACATCCGCACTGCCGTCCGGAGCAACAAACAGATCGGGACTGCCCTTAATCTCAACCGGATCGTTTCCGTTCTCGATTAACACCCTTACCAAACCGGACATATTCCGGAGACGATCACGATCAAACAACCCCGCGTGCTCAACAGCACCGCTCACACAACACTTAAGCTCGTCTTGAATGGCATTGTCAGCAGCATATGCCGGATAGCGCAGCAAAAGTTCACGGTAACAAACCCGGGCTGACTCCGGGCGGGACTGACGCATCATAACCCGGGCACTGTAATGCAGTGCCCGGGCGCTTTCTTCTCCCTGAAGCTCAATATGGCGGCTGTAATACGTAAGGGCCTGTTCGCAATCGTCCAAATATTGGTCAAACAAAAGTCCGATACCGAAGAGTGCTGCGGCTTTTTCAGCATCAGTCTCGCTGTTGTTTACACAATCACTATACAAACTGAGCGCTTCCAAATAACGCCCGCCTGCATAATAGTCCTCGGCACGCTCCAGGAGCGTGGATGTCCACATTCCTGCGCAAACCAGCTGCGGAAAAAGGCATGTCAGCAGACACAGCCTCAATATATGTTTTAGAATACGCATCGCCATTGTCACAGAAGCATCAGCGAAAGCCACATGTACCTGAGCACTGCCGGAACGCAAGGAAATGTGTACAGAGAACAGCGGTAATTTTCCGGATGTGCAATGTTGACTTTTCATACGGCGAGCTTATTTTTTAAATGAATAAGGTTATCACCCGGATATTGTTGTGTTTGTTTTCGTACGATACCAAACAAGGGATGCTAATGTAAACATGAAAGCAAAACAGGTGATCAATAATGCGAAACGATAAATTCACGATAAAAGCCCAGGAGATTCTGGCGGCCGCCGAAAAAACAGCCGCCAACTTCGGACATCAGCAGATTGACCCCGAGCATGTGCTCCAGGCTATTGTGTCACAGGAAGGTTCAATCGGCCGGACACTGCTTCAAAAAACCGGCGCTAATCCCTCACAACTGCAGTCCGCGCTTGACAGCAGGCTCAAGGGTTTGCCGTCAATTAGCGGGAGCGGTGTTGATGTGTACATATCAGCCCGCACAAAAAAACTGCTTGATGCCGCCGCACAGGAAGCCCGTCAACTCAACGATGAATTCATAAGCGTTGAACATCTGCTCCTGGCAATTTTTGACTGCGGTGGCTCATCTGCGGCACAACTCCTGAAAGAATCAGGTATCACTAAAAACGACCTCTTAAAAGCCATGAGCACCGTACGCGGCAGCCAGCGCGTTACCGACCAGAACCCGGAAGACAAATACCAGGCACTTCAGCAGTACGCGCGCGATTTAACCGAACAGGCAGTTGCGGATAAGCTTGACCCGGTTATCGGCCGGGACAGTGAAATCAGACGCGTTATCCAGGTGCTGTCGCGCCGCACCAAAAATAATCCGGTTCTGATCGGTGAACCCGGCGTGGGCAAAACAGCAATCGTTGAAGGTCTTGCCCGCCGTATCGTCAACGGGGACGTTCCCGAAGGTCTGCGCGATAAACGACTGGTTTCACTCGATATGGGTTCGCTGCTGGCCGGTGCGAAATACCGCGGTGAATTTGAAGACAGGCTCAAAGCCGTTCTTAAGGAAGTTCAGGAATCAAACGGCTCGATTATCATGTTCATTGATGAACTGCACACGGTTGTCGGAGCCGGTTCGGCTGAAGGTGCGGTAGATGCATCCAACATGCTCAAGCCCGCTCTTGCCCGCGGAGAACTGCGCTGCATTGGCGCTACGACCCTGAATGAATATCGCAAGTATATCGAAAAAGATGCGGCCCTGGAGCGCCGTTTTCAACCGGTTCTGGTAAAGGAGCCGAGCGTTGAAGACACAATTTCGATCCTGCGCGGGTTGAAAGAACGCTACGAGCTGCATCACGGTGTGCGCATTCAGGACGCTGCCATTGTTGCAGCAGCCATGCTGTCCAACCGTTACATCACCGATCGTTTTCTGCCTGACAAAGCCGTCGACCTTATTGACGAGGGCGCCTCCGCGCTGCGCATGGAAATCGACAGCCTGCCGGCTGAAATTGATGAACTGCAGCGACGCCTGATGCAGGCTGAAATCGAGCGCGAAGCACTTAAAAAAGAAAAAGACGCTGCGTCAAAGGAGCGTCTTGAGCGTATCAGCTCTGAAATCAATACGCTTAAAAAACAATGCGCTGACAGCACAAGCCAATGGCATGCCGAGAAGGCAACCATCCAGGCCATACAACAGCTCAAAGAGCAGATTGAAGAGGCCCGCCAGGAAGAGCAGCGCGCCGAGCGCATGGGTAACTTTGAAAAAGTCGCCCAGATTCGATATGGAACCCTTGCCGATTTAGAGCGCCGGCTTGAAGAGGCCAACCGGAACTACAGTGCCACAGGGGCTGAAACACGTATGCTTAAAGAAGAAGTTGAGGAAGAGGACATAGCTGAAATTGTTTCAAAATGGACCGGCATACCAATAGCACGCATGCTGGAGGGAGAACTTGAAAAACTGGTACACATGGAAGAGCGCATCTGCCGGCGCGTTGTCGGCCAGGACGAGGCTGTCCGGCATGTCGCCAATTCCGTGCGCCGCGCCCGTTCCGGCCTGCAGGACCCGAACCGCCCTCTTGGCTCATTTATCTTCATGGGTCCGACCGGGGTCGGCAAAACCGAACTTGCGCGCGCCCTGGCCCAGTTCCTTTTTGACGATGAGCATTCCATGATTCGTATCGACATGTCCGAGTACATGGAGAAGCATTCTGTCGCGCGCCTGATCGGAGCGCCCCCGGGCTATGTCGGCTACGATGAAGGCGGCTATCTGACCGAACAGATACGGCGCAGGCCCTATGCAGTTATTCTGTTTGACGAATTCGAGAAAGCTCACCCTGATGTTTTCAACATCCTGCTGCAAATCCTGGATGACGGGCGGCTTACCGACGGACAGGGCCGTACCGTTGATTTTAAAAACAGCATCATCATCATGACGTCGAACCTCGGCAGTCAAGTCATGCTGGAATCGCAGGGCCTGGAGCGCGAGCAGCGGGTTATGGAAATATTGCGGGCCTCGCTGAAACCTGAGTTTTTAAACCGCATTGATGAAGTCGTGCTGTTTAACAGCCTGGAGCGCGAACAGCTCAGGCAAATCGTGGTACTGCAGCTTGAACTGCTGACAAAACGTCTGCTGGAGAGAAGGCTGGATTTGAACGTGAGCGAAGCTGCACTTGATTTCATCGTCAACCACGGCTTTGATCCTGTCTACGGTGCCCGGCCCATGAAACGGGCTATTCAGCGCTACATACAGGATCCGCTGGCCATTAAAATACTGGAGGGGGCCTACAAAGAAAACGAGCGGGTAACGGTCGATTATAAGGAAGGAGCTGACGAGCTCAGTATCACATAAACTGCTACGCCCTGCTCCAATGCAGCCGCAAAGCGGCTGCATCTGTTTGCAGTACTATGCCTGGCTGCGCAACGGCAGTTTTACGCCAACCGGTGCAACCCCCCATATCTCCTCGGTATATTGCCTGATAGTCCGGTCACTTGAAAATTTGCCGCAGCGCGCTACATTCAATATCGACATTCGGGTCCAGAGTTTTTTGTCCGTATAGGCCTGCATGGCCTGCTCATGGGCTCTGAAGTATGACTCGAAATCAGCCATCAGAAAATACTCATCCCTGAGTGTTAACTCATTATACAGCGATTTAAAAAGCCCCGGCTCACTGGTTGAAAAAAAGTCGGAACCAATCAGTCGCACAACCTCTTTCAGAAGCGCGGAACCCTCGATATAATCCTTAGGAGTATATCCGGTACTGCGCAGGTGCGCAACTTCATCGGCATTGAGTCCGAATATGAACATATTGTCACGCCCGACCTCCTCCAGAATCTCGATATTGGCTCCGTCAAGCGTTCCGATCGTTACCGCACCGTTAAGCGCGAACTTCATGTTGCCGGTGCCAGAGGCTTCCTTGCCGGCGGTTGAAATCTGCTCAGAAAGATCGGTGGCCGGGATCAGGCGCTCAGCCAGCGAGACGCGATAGTTGGGCAAAAATGACACCCGCAGAAAGCTGCTCGTCTCAGGATCATTGTTAACGATGTCAGCAATATGGTTGATGAAACGTACGATCAACTTGGCCTTCAGATAGCCGGGCGCGGCCTTGCCGCCAACGATGCAGGTGAGCGGCACAATGCGCTGCGCCGGGTTTTCTTTCAACTGAATATACTTGCCGATAATGCACAGCGCAAACAGCAGCTGACGCTTGTATTCATGGATACGCTTGACCTGAACATCTATCATGGAATCCGGATGAAGCTCAATCCATTCCTGATTCCAGACCGAATCAGCAAGCCGTTGCTTGCACTGAAGTTTTACCTCGCGCCACTTTTCCTGAAACGCTGCGTCATCGGCATACGGTTCAAGTTCTCTCAAACGGTCAAGATCACGAATCCAGCCCTCGCCGATCGCATCCGTTATAAGTCCGGAAAGGCCCGGATTTGAAACCCTCATCCAGCGCCGGGGTGTTACGCCGTTGGTTTTATTGTTGAACTTGCCTGGCCACAGCTCGTAAAAATCCTTCAAAATTGTTTCACGAATAAGTCGTGAATGCAGCTCGGCCACGCCGTTTACCGAATGGCTGCCAATGGTCGCAAGAAAGGCCATACGAACCCTGCGCTCGCCGTCCTCGGCAATGATAGACATCCTGCGCAGCCGGTCCTGATCGCCCGGGAACCGCCGTGAAACCTCTTTCATAAAGGTATGATTGATCAGGTATATAATTTCAAGATGCCGCGGCAGCAGAGCGCCGACCAGTTCAAGCGGCCATTCCTCCAGTGCTTCCGGCAGCACCGTGTGATTGGTATAGCCGAATGTGCTGACGCAGATGTCCCAGGCCTGATTCCAGTCCAGCTGTTCATCGTCAATCAAGATACGCATCAGTTCCGGAATAGCCAGGGCCGGGTGCGTATCGTTGAGCTGTATCGCCACTTTTTCAGGAAACAGCGCTATGTCCGTATTTTCGACCTTGAAACGCCTTACAATATCCTGTATCGAGGCGGAGACCAGAAAAAACTCCTGTTTCAGACGCAGTTCCCTGCCCACAAAAAAATTATCATTGGGATAGAGTACTTTTGTTATGTTTTCACTGAACAGCTTGTTGCCGCAGGCTGACATGTAGTCGCCCATGTTAAAATCATCCAGATCGAATTCTTCCGTGGCCTTGGAAGTCCATAGCCGCAGTGTATTGACATTGTTGACCGCATAGCCCGGAACCGGAGTATCAAACGGCATGGCAAGCACTTCCTGGCCGCCGGACCATACAATATCATCGCGTCCAAATGCGTCCTTTTTATGCTCAACCGTGCCGCCGAAACGAACCTTAAAACAGTATTCCGGGCGTTCTATCTCCCAGGGGTTGGGCAATGCCAGCCAGTTATCAGGTGTCTCGACCTGCATACCGTTAGAGAGGCGCTGGTGAAAAAGTCCAAACTCATAGCGCAGGCCGTAGCCCTGTGCCGGAAGCTCCATAGTTGCCATGGAATCAAGAAAACAGGCCGCCAGTCGTCCCAGTCCTCCGTTGCCCAGACCGGCGTCAACCTCGTAACGGCGCGTTGCCTCAAGGTCAAGTCCGATCTGGTCAAGCGTTTCACGACACGCCTCATACAGCCCCAGATTGATGAGGCTGTTCTCAAGGGAGCGTCCCAGCAAAAATTCCATGGAAAGATAATATACCCTTTTAGCGTTGCTCTTATGATAGGTCTGCTGGGTTGCAATCCAGCGCTCAACCAGACGCTCGAGCACAGCGTAAGCCGTACTGAGGAAAAGATCATACCCGGTTGCGCTGTATTGATCTTTTGCAAGACGGTACTCAAGATTACTCATGATTGATGTTTTCAGGGCTTCAACCGTATTCTTCTTGAATGATACAGGCCAATTTCTTCTGGCAATGGTCATGGATTGTCCCCCGTATGCATAACGCACATCGCGCCAGGCACTCGTGTAAAAAAACGTTGCATTACATGCTCTGTGCCGATAGTGCCATACAAAAATAGACGAGCATGCTACAGCATAAAGATCGATGTTTCTGTGTCTAAAACCCTCAACCCCACAGCACAACACCCGCTGAACAATTCAAGCGGGTGCGCACGGCCAGAACATATGCCTTTTTTTACTGAACGTTTCCTGCGCCTGCAGCCGCCGGTTCTACCGGCATAACCGGTTGCACCTGCACGGGCTGCCTGACAGCACGTCCGAATACCCGCACCGTTATAATTCCCTGATCAGGGTCATCAGTTTTAATGACAATTTGCCCGCGTATAATCGACTGTTTTGAGCCCTCCGGCAGGGAAACAACGACCTGATACTCTTTTCCCGGGGTTACGGTAATGAGTTCAGTGGTCATCCCCTCAACCGTGCTGCTGACTTCCACAACGTTAAATGTAAATGCCTCAGCTGCCGACTGCAGCTGAATGGTTTTGCGCACTGTGCTCCCTGGGGTAAGTGTGCCAAGCGGCAGCTGCAGCGGGTTAACCGTGATTGTGCCGGTGACCTCGCCCATGACATTCACATTCAGTGCAGGCACGCTTGTATTGTCGGTTTTAAAAACCACCTGCTCACGGAAACGGCCAACCGCCATTCCCGGCCGCACGCTGAACCTGATCTGGCGGGTGGGGTCAGCGTCAAAACCTTTCTGGTTTATCTCAATGTTAATCAACTTGTTCGCAGACTCAGTCGATATAATTTTTACCGAAGCGCTCTTGCTGCCGCTAAGACGGGCATACAGAGGCTCTGTACTGCCACCGCTACCGATAAACGCAGGGAAAACTATCGCTGCGGGGGTAATCGTCAGCAATATCTCCACGGTTGCGCTCACCTCCAGCTGTACGTTCCGGGCTGTCGTGTCATTAGTCTCAACCTGCACGGTTTTCTTTTGATTGTCTTCGTTGCCTCTCGGCGTAAAAGTAACCTTGATTGTTCCTTCCCCGCCCGGGGGAATCTCACTGGCAGAAGCCAGCGCGGCTGTGCAGCCTCAGCCGGCCTTGACTTTTTCTATCAGCAGAGGGGCAGTACCCTGATTTGTAAAAACAAAACTATGTGTCAGGGGCGTGTTGGGTTGAACGGTGCCGAAATCGTGCGTACGGCTTTCAAAGACAACTTTTGGTGCGCCTGCAGGATTATCTACGGGGCTCTGGTCCACATTCTGGGCATGGATAGCAACAGGCAGCAGCCACACCAGCGCTGCCGCCAAAACATGCACACAGCGTTGTTGCATAGACATACTTCGCATACATTCTTCCTGCCTTTCTAATTGTGAAGGGTAAATACGTGACACACGTCTCAGCAATGCGGCAATAGTAGCACTAAAAAATAACTTTGCAAATAATTCCTGATGTATAATTCTGATTGACAAAACCACTGTCCCGAATGTATTTAATTAATTATAAATAAAGCTAAAAACAGACGGAAACAAGGATGAACGCTTCAAACCCGGCCAAAAAAACCCCAAGCCGCATAAAGGGACCCGCCATGAAAAATACTATTTTTTGTCTAAGCCTCTGCTTACTTACCTGTCTATGTGTTGCCTGCGGCAATGAAGGAAAATCCGACCGGCCACGAGGCAGACTGCAGGTACAGGAAACGGCTGATGGCATTGAAGTGCTCGGCCCGGACGGCAAAGTACTCATTAAGGGCAATCAAAAAAATGCCTCGATTGTGATGAAGGCTGATGATGGCAATGGGGCCAAGATGGACTTCAGTACCGATAAACTCGTCCCGGACTTCCCTTCCGACATTCCGGTACTGCCGGACAGCAAGGTTGCCATGAACCAAGTGCTCCAAAACGGCCGTAATGCAATTGCTACGCTCACCACAACAGAGAAACCAGAAAAAGTCATCGAATTTTACGAGGAACAGATACCGCTCAAGGGGTGGGCGCCGGGTTCTCGCTTCAACCTTGACAATATTGTCATGCTCAACGGCACACGCGACAAAGCCAGTCTCAATATCAGCATTACCACTGAAAACGATACGACGACCATCAACATGGCCCGCACGGAAGCCGCGGACTAGCTCAATCCTCCCGGCTGCAACCGTTACGACAAAAACCCGTGCAACCGCTTACACGGTTTCACAGGCCGCCCTCCTGCAACAGGCACGCATACAATGAAATCCTATGATTATTACCTTTTTGACGCTGATGGAACCCTGTTTGAAACCACAGAGCTGATTTACCAGTGTTTCGTGTACAGCCTGAACAAGTACGCCGACCGGAATATCCCTCGCGATGAAATCATAGCCAGCATCGGCCTGACCCTGCGCAAACAGTTTGAGCACCACATAGGCCCCTTGAGTGATGAGCAATTTGATATCATGCAGGCCGATCATATGAACTACCAAATGAGCATTTACCGGGACTATCTTGCGCCCTGCCCCGGCGTTCCTGCGGCGATCAGGAACCTGCACGCATCCGGAAAAATACTTGCAATAGTCACCTCACGCAAAATCACCTCGCTTTCATGCTTTCTGCGCGAAACCGGGATCTATGACTACTTCAAGGTCATGGTTACGCCGGATGAAACCGACAATCACAAGCCCCATCCTGAACCAGCTCTCAAGGCGCTGGAACTTCTGGGCGCTGTTCCTGAAAGAACATTGTTTGTCGGGGATGCACGGTTTGACATTGAATGCGGTCACAGCGCCGGCATTGACACGGCGCTCGTGACCTGGAGCCACAACAAATCTGCGCACATGGCCGTCAAGCCGACACATGTGATCGACTCGATGCTGGATTTGTGTAAATAACTATCTTAATATGTCCTTATTGCAGGGCTTCCTGTATACACAATTCGAGCTTTAAATTCACGACAAACCAGTATTGATTAAAAATAAACGTGGAAGCAGAGAAGAGATGATGATTCATACTGTTTGAAAGAATCTTCTCCTGACAGCTCAAGGGACAGGGCTGTATTGGTGGTAATTGAAGCCTGATTGATTAATTTCCATTCAACACCGGCGTGGCTGTCCCCCGGCATAAAATACATAGGCCGAACAAACAGATTAGTTTTATATCTGCCTGAGAATTCTTTTAAAAGCCCGACTGAACCGCCCAGACCCAGGGAGAAAGAATTTTTGATCCTGCCGCTTACATCAAGTTCCGCGTCAGCCATTACATACAAGGTACCCCAAAAATCATTCTCCCAAGCATAGCCCCCACCGCCGGCCACTTGATAAAAAAGGGCCCGCTTTCGACCGGGAAGAAGTTGGCGGTAAAAACCGGTGTTTACTTTCCATGAAACAGGTTTAAAAAACCGGTCTCTATCCGAAATCGAAACAATATTAAGAATATCAAATTTTTCCAGCCGCAGCTTTTTATCGGACGGAAAATAGCGTAGGGCCAGATTCATAAAATCAATCTGAGCGCCTTTCACATATCCCCGGTCATTAGAAAGAAGATCATGATATGCCGGTCGGATTCTTATTTCCTGGAAAAACTCATCATCATAGCGTCTGTCACGACTGTTTAACACTCCAAGCCCCACACCCATTCTGTTCGGCTTATGTCCCTTTTCAGGAAGAACCGGGACCTGAATATCGCTCAAATATGACTCATCGTTTTTAATTGTGCTTCGTGTTTTTGAAGCACTTAAAAAAACATCGAAGTATTTTTCCTTTGTGAGCTCTTTCCTTGAGTATCTATATTGTGAGTATTCCATCACCAGATCAAGAACGTTCGCTTTTTCTGCCTGTGTTAAATCCTGCTTTAAAACATCGTCTGGGCGGACAGCCTCGTCATAAATTCGAAGTGCAAGGTCCTGCTCTTCCTCTCCGGCAGCGGAAATAAGATATTTTATCTTTGTTGATTTTGACGGCCGGTAAATCACCTCTTCTATGAGGTTTTTTTGCATCATCAGCCTGATGGTGTCAATCGGCATCACCCAGAGACTTAAATCATCGGTAAGCTTTAAGCTCGGTCGTGCTGCATCCAGCAAAAACAACAGCGTATAAGAACAGTTCTCGTCAAAGAAAAAATAGTCTGAATATATTTCCTGAAGTTCCCATAGGTGCAGCAGCATTAAATATATTTCATCTTCAGTGAGGTTAAGCTGGTATTCCCAAATATCCCGGTGATCAATATCACCGTATTGTTTTACCTTCTGATAATAGGGAAGAATTGAAAAATAGCCCTCGTAAATGCCGAAAATACCCTTAAACGCATAGAGAAGGCCATTCTTATCATGTGCTTGTGCTGCATAGCTGACAGCATAAGAGAGGAGAAGGCTTTTTTCAGCAGAATCAATCCGAATCAGCGTATGCCCAAACATTGAGGAAGGGCTATTAATATGAGCTGTTGGAAATATCAGCGCTACAGATGCGGGCTTAATCTTTTTAAGAATCGCATCAAAGGCCTCGCATCCTTCCGAGGCAAGTTCTGATGCATCAAAGCCCAGTCTTTTTTTCAGCCAGAAATACCGTGCCGGAAACCGGCAAAGCGCATCTTTGACTTTTTCTGTATCGTCCTGAAAAAAAAGGCGGAGCGTTGCTTCAAGTTCAGCAAGCGGATCTTTTTTTCCCTTTTCAGAAAGAAAAAAATCAGGGTCATCGATTTTACTCTCAAAACCTGAAATCCCCTGTTTGTAGTGAAGCAGGATCAGCCAGTACTCGTCTTCATGAAGTTTTTCAGCTATGGCCTGTTCTACCAGAAGATCAACCCGGGAAACCTCTTGGGGAAGGCAAACAGCTGGTACAAGGAAAACCAGCATAAAAAAAAAGGAAGATACGAAACGTCGCCCGTATCTTCCTTGTATAGCCGTTACTGCCAAGCTCTGAATCATATTACATAAGATTTGCTATATTCTCAATCACAGCCGTATGACTGACAGAGGCATCAGGGAAAACATTTAAAAAATTATCCTGGAGCATCTGTGAAAATTCAACGCGATTCGACTCAGGAACATCCATGAGTCCTGCCAGAGTATCCAGATACTCACCCTGACCCATGGCCGCGTCCTTGGCAATATTATCCATATTCTCGGCAACAAAGATGTTCAGCTCTTCATTTGAAGCAAAATGTGTCGGTTGTTTGCACTCCGATGTCCCGGAACTGATGCCAAAAGTCTGTGAGCCGAAGCTGCCGTTTGTCGTTGCCGCAAGAATCTGCTGGACAAAGCCGTCTTTCCCTTCGAAAAGCATTGTTCCCAGTCCGCAACCACAGTTTTCCTTTGGTGGGGCAGCAAATACAGTCCCGGAAACTGTTAGTAAGAGTACCACACCGGTCAGTAGAACTTTTTTCATTTTCCACCCTCCTGTATACAGTTAATATTGTAGGAAATTGCTTTACTTAAAACAAAACATAAAACAGACATACTTGCATGTCAAGATAAATGTCGAAGCAAGATTGAGGCAATGCTTACCAGGCAATTGACCTCATACCCCAAAAGTTACATCAGTTTAGGAAGCACTACACCCGTGCGTATACCTGACAACCTCTACCTTCTCAACCGTAACCAACCCACCGCATGCGGCTGATTCAAATAATTCATGCAATACAGGCAGAAAGCTGTTGATCTTCTCTTCACTGTCCGCGATTTCGATGATAACGGGGAGGTCTGTAGAGATGTCAAGAATCCGGGCCGTGCGAATGTGGCTGGTCGGACCGAAGCCCTCAATGCCACGCCAGACGGTTGCACCCGCAAGCCCAAGCCGGCGGGCCTCACGAACAATCACATCGTAGAGGGCGCTGTGATGCACCTTGTCGGCTTCGCCTAAAAATATCCGCAACAGTTTTGCCTCTGTTTTCAGTTCCATAGTCCGCCTCCAATCCTCGCAATAATACGCAATCCGACTATACCGGCTGCAAATGCGGCCAAAGAAAGAAAAAAAGTTCCCGCAGCATAGGCAACTGCATGCAGGTATTCGCTGGCACGTATCATGGCTGCGGTTTCATACACCAAAGAGGACATAGTCGTAAAACCACCGCAAAATCCGGTAGCCAAAACAAGCCGCGTCTCAGGAGACAATGTTTCGCCTCGATCAAAAATGGCTGCAATAATACCGATGATAAGGCAGCCAAGCACATTTGCAGCAAGGGTTCCAGCCGGCCACTCAATCGATAAGCGCTGCGCGGCAAGGCTCAGTCCGTAGCGCGCAACCGATCCGGCGAATCCGCCGATACCTACCAGCAGGGATAAACTCCAGGGATTTGTCATACTTCCTTCTTAATTAAAATTTCGAGACAAGGTGCAGACTCCATTCGCGGCGGCTCCGTTAGCGTTTCAACACGTAATCCTAACTGTAATCAGGGAATGATGTCAAGCAGTCATGGTGCAGCATTGAATCTGTCCCAACCTGTCTGAAGTCAATGGTATGAATACCGCATACATCGTTTCAGGGTATCGGTTTATTGTATGTTGACACATATGTTCAGCCTGTCTATACTGTCGCCATCGCACGAATTCATTTAAGCAAGAGCAGCGTTAACCAATGCTCAATCGATCCTACCCATGGTATATTGTAAAAAATCTGCTAAAAAACTTCTTCATGTTTCTCATGCCTGCTGCGATAAACCGGATCCGCCGCACAACTGGAACCGGCAATCCGCAGCTAGATCATAATATTGCAAAGCTTGCTGAATATTCCAGGGGGGTTTTTGATAAATACTGCCGGCATATAGCACCGCCTGATGACGATACAGCGCTGAGCAACAAAACCGTCGTTGAATTGGGCCCCGGCGATACGATGGCGACAGCGTTTTGCTTTCTGGCCTATGGTGCTGCCCGCGTTGTCTGCTTTGACCGGTTTAAACTGGTTTTGGACACATCCAAAAATACTCTGATTGCACGACAGCTTCTCTCAATCCTTCCCGGACAGCAACGCCTGCGGCTGCAGGCAATACTGTCCTTTGATGACCGGGGACAGGCGCTCTGGGACACCTCACGCCTTCAATACCTGCACAACCGCAATGAAAACATCGAGCTTGGAAACAACTCGGTTGATATTATTGTTTCAAATGCCGTGCTTGAACATGTGCAGGATCTCAACGCATTATTTGCAAGCATGCATCGTATTCTCAAACCTGGCGGCGTCATGGTACATGCGGCTGATCTTAAAGCACATGGCTTAAACTACTCAACAGAACTCGATTTTCTAACAATAGACGCAACGCTTTGGAAGTGCATGACGTTTTACCGTGGTGCCCCAAACCGCATGCGCAAAACAGGATATGAAAACCTTCTGGCTACACACGGATTCGAATGTACCTTCTTCAAAGTCACCAACCGTATTGCACAGGAAGACATCAGCACATTTATTATAAAGTATCCCGACCATGCGAAGACGGTTCACCGCACAAGACCTTTCTTGCGGCGGATTCCTTTTTGCGGCAAAAAAACTGTAATACCCTCGTACACATTGTATGCCCTATGCATGCCGCCACTATCCCCGACGTGAGCATTGTTATAAAGATCGCAGACAATGTGTGCCGTTGAAAGAGAAGTGAGTTCGAAGGTTGCGGTGTGCGAAGCAATCTTTATAAAAAGTCAAGACCTCTCCCTCTGCGGTCAAGATGACACGGCAATAAGAGCCCACAAAAAAGACCCCGAACCTTTAGGTCCGGGGCCTGAGCATACTCGTACGAACTACACACAATTAAAACATTACTGCTCCATCGGCATTGCTACACCCGGAGCCATAATGCCCTTGGGGTCAACCGCTTTCTTGATGATCTTAGCCATCGCAAAATGATCGGGGCATTCCGTCCAGGTGCGGGCGTCACGACCGACGCCAAGCGGAGCCATACCGTACTCCTCGTTCATCTTCTGAAACAGGCCCTTGATCTCGCCGACCATCGGAAGGAACTGACGGCTTGCATAATCAAGCACGAAGATAACCTCGCCTGCGGCGTTGCAATGACCGCCCATAGACAGGTAGGTCTGACCACAGCTCGCGTACAGGCGGATGATTGGGTGCGGATGATTGAGGAATTCAGGATTTTTGCGACAGACACCCTGATATGCTTCCATGCCTTTTTTCATGAACAGTTCCAGTTTTTCCATGGTGTCGAACACGCCGCCGGACACGAAGATTCCGCCGGAATCATACTTTCCGTTGAAGGTTCCGCAGATCTTCGGGCTGTTGCACTGCTGCCAGCCGGCCGCATTGGCTTCATGGCCGTCGAGAATGGAAACTATCCAGTCCGGAAACGGCACGCCGCCGTACTTTTTCAGCATCTTAATGCAGGCATTGCGCTCATAGGCAACACGAGCTTTTGTTCCGCGGAACCCCATGCCGATCATGTTAATGTCCTGCGTCGCCTTAACGAAATGCGCGCCTTCCTGCCAGTGCTGGCTGGAATACAGTGCGTGCGTCCAGCAACCCGGGCCCATGACCGTTGCACCGCAGGCGTACTCACTGCGGATAATTGCGTTCATGGCCTCACAGGCCTCACGCAGGGTTTTGAAAGCGACCCACAGTGAACCGACTTCCTGCGGAGTAGCGAAGAAGCGGAATTCCATCTGGGTTACGACACCATAGCCGAGGTTGGCGAAAAACGGAAGATAGGTCATCGCCGGTCCGGGCCCGTGCGGCCAGGCGGGTGAGCCTTCCTGCGCCATGGAGCCGGTGCGGATGATCTCTCCGTTTGACAGAATCATCTCCATACCGGTCGCGCAGTTGATGCCCATGCCGTCAAGATAACCGGCCATCTTGTTCTGTCCGGTAAACACCTGATAGGGCACGAACAGCGAGGTACCCGGGCTGCCGCCGAAATACGGGCGATAGCCGTTATTTTTTTCACGAATCAGCTGACTGACCTGCAGGCCGGTACACCCGGGCTGGCAGCGCACGACAAGCCGGTCTTCATCGACATGCACGCCCTGCATACGGTGAAAATCAAAGCTAATACCATAGTTGGCCTTGCCGGGAATTGAGCCGATCAACAAAACGGTTCCGCCGCCAATCGCATACAGCCCGATCTTGTTCTCATTGGCCAATTTAATGACCTTCTGCACATCGCTCGTTGAGCCCGGGAACACGATTACCATGGGCTTATTGTCAGGATACATTGCACCCTGCCCGAAGTGAGTCAAAACATCGGTGCCGAAGTGGTAACGGCTCAAATCATCAGTGCGAACCCAGTCAGCACCAACGATTTTTGCAATTTTTTTGATGATTGCATCTTTTTTCATTAACGGGCCTCCTTTCCGGCATACCCAATCGCCTGCGCAACCACAGTCGTGATATCAGCTATGGCGATATTTTTCGGCTTTCCCTGGCGCAGGTTTGCGTTGCAGAACACGCACGCTGTCAGCAGTGTCTGCGCACCGGTAGCCTTGATTTCCCGCCAGCGGTTGTCAGCGTACTTTTTCGCAAGATCGGGCCTGTTAACATTAACACCTCCACCGGCTCCGCAACACAGCGAATTGTTGCCCTTGCGCCACATTTCAACAACGTCAAGGCCAAGCCGTTTCATGATTTCACGCGGAGCTGCATACTCTTTGGAAAGACGTCCCAAATGGCAGGGATCATGATAGGTCACTTTTCCCAGTTTGAGCTTTTTAACTTTAATCTTTTTACTCTTGAGCATATCGGCACAGAAGCGTGTAATTGAGATAAACTCAACGCCGCTGTTGCTCTGGCTCTTCAGCACGGAGAGGCTCTCTGGATTATACACGATGACCTTTTTTACCCCGGCTGCTGTAAGCTTCGCATCGATCTCGGCCATCGGCAGCGGCAACTTCCTTGCGGAACCCGCCTGAATATAAGCGTGGCATTGACAGGAGGCAGGGGCTTGGAGATAAAGCAGGAGACCTTCTTGCCGCTTTTCTGAATAATATAGCCGATTTCATCAAGCTTGGCAGCATTGCTGAGCAGCGTATTATCTCCGAAAAGAATGGTTGCGGCTTTGCCCTTCACATCTGCAACACCGTACTTCTCAAGCACGTTCAGCTTGGTCGTCTTGGGAATAGTAAGCGTGTTGAGGGCACTTTTAATCGCTTTTGGTTTCAGTTTCTCTGGAATAATGGTCCGCAGTTCTTCAATAATTTCTTTGCTGGGCGTATGGCGGTAGCCACGCTGGCAAAAATCATCGCAGTATCCGCACATGGTGCAGGAATACAGTATCCTGGCCAGATCTTCATTCCACTTCAGGTCACCCTGGGCAATTCCGCGGGCAAGATACATGATCCCGGAAGGTTCATGGGCACCGAACAGGGTCATGCCGGGCTGGCACTGGGTTGAAAAGGCAACATCAGGAACTACGTCCTGGACCACGCCACGACAGGTTCCGCATCTGTTACAGCATAATGCTTTTTCGAGCAGTTCTTCTTTTGTCAAGGCTATCACCTCCTCTTAGAGACCCAGTTTACCCGGGTTCATGATATTTTTAGGATCAACGGCCTTCTTTATGGACCGCACAACGCTGTAACTATCGGCATACTGCTTTGCAACCGCATCAGCGATCAGCGCAGAAGGCCTGGGGAACAGCACTCCCTGCTTGAGCATTTTGGAGCAGATTTCAACATAGCTCTTGCGAGTTTCCGCGATAGCGGACTCACGGTAACGCAGATCAGGCTGCCAGTAAAAACAACCGCCAGCCTGCAGGGGCATCATGATCTGGCCGGCGTTTTTGGCAATGAGACCACCAAGGTTTTCGATCTGCTTTGCGGTTGCTACCGTCACGATAGGTGTCCAGCAGCCGTTCTTTCTATGCAGCGCAGCACCGTTCGGAGCTTTGATTTCAGAAAGAATCGTTTTGGAAGCGCTTGCGTGCCCCCTTGATCGCAGTGGTATAATTTGCCGCCCAGAGCTTTAGCAATTGCCTGAGCGTCCTTGCGCTTCATGTCGATCTCAGCCTTGTCAGCACCGCGATTAACGATCACAACTGTCCAGGCCGCCATGCCATGTGTATCAGCACCCCCCAAAAGTTCAGAGAAGTACGTCCGGTTAGCCGCAAAAATTTCATGCGGCTCCTCGGTTGACTGAAAGGCCTTGAGCGCAGCTGTAGCCTGTTTTGCACCACGGCATTCAAAAAACAGCACTTCCGCTTTGGACATGTCGGTCTTCAGACTTACGGCCACCTTCGTGATGATACCAAGCGTGCCCTGGGCCATGCAGTACAGACGGGCGACCATTGCGAACGAGACACCCCAGGAATATTTATCCGGCCGGTCCTGTTTCATGGCCATCTGACCGGTGGCGAACCGCTCACCGTCGGCGCGGTAGCCTTCCATGGTCAGCATTTCCCAGGGATGGTATTTGGGCCACTGGTACAGCGGCATCATTTCAAGATATGTGCTCAGGATTGATGCGGTCTCAGGCACATCAATAGCGGTCAAAGAACGCAGCCCTGTTTTAGCGCACGCTTTCTTGATATCGGCAAATGTTACGCCGGGCTCTACCACGACATTGCGGTTCAAATCATCATAGTACATGCCTTTCAATCCGGAGAGATCGACGGCAATCACATTTTTGACCGACGGCAGATGCGTATCCTGCAAATTGGTTCCTGAACTGACCGGTACCAGCGGTGTTTTGTCCGTATTGGCCTTGCGGATGATCTCCTGAACTTCGGCGGCACTGGCCGGCTTCAGCGTTTTGACCGGTTCATAGTCGGTGAATAAGCTTTTCATCTCTTGCCACCCCCTTCCGTAACGTCCTGCAGTATTACCATAAAGCTCAGGCACAGCGATCCGTTGTGGTGATCGCTCTGAGCTTTGATGTTCTTCTGGTCATCGTTCATGGCCACGAGCACCGGGGGAAATTTTCCGGACAGAAAAATTTCCTTGAACTTTGAGGCATCGATTGACCACGCCAGAAAAGGATTCTTGGGTTGTTTTCTCTCGACCTTGACTGTGCTGCCATCCCAGCTCACGACCACGGGTTTCTTCTCACCCTTGATCGCCAGAGAGAGAAGATCGCCGCGCCTTGTGGCCGGATAGCCTTCGGGATTCAGACGCTGCAGCCGATCGTTCAGCGCAGGGTCCGCCTGCATCGCAGCTTCCCACTTTCTTAAAATAGCTTCCATAAAAACCCCCTTGTTAAATTACCTTTAGCTCTCGCCGCTTAATCCATGTACTGCGTAATCTTGAAAAAAAATGGGGGGTTCGTCCCTCAAGGTTGAACTCCCCCATTTGTTTGAACTATTGAATCGTGTGCCCTGCTCTCATGTGCCACTCATCAAGCATCTACTGATGTGATACCGTCATGCAGCCTGCTATTTGCTTCCCCAGTTAATGAATTTACGGAAATTGTCGCCGGTCAGCTTCTGCTTGAATTCCTGCTGAATCGGCATCAGCATGATGTTGTCCAGCATAGCTTTGTAAAAAGGCAGCGTCATTGGGTAATCCGTGCCGTAGAAGACCTTATCAGGCATGAAGAACTCCAGAAAACGTATATGGTCCATGTCGAAATACTGACGGAAACGCATCAGAGTCGGCATCGGAATAACGATATCCGTGTACATGTTCTCATGCTTCATCACGTTCCACAAGCCCATTTCCATATTGTTGAAGATACCGCAATGCAGCTGCAGAATTTTCAATTCAGGGAAATCCATACCCACGTCATCCAGGTACAGCGGTGACTGGTACTTGGTACGCGTGCCGGGCAGCTCCTCACATCCTGTATGGAACTGCACATGCATCCCAAGCTCAACGCACTTCTCATATACCGGGTACATCTCTTTCTGATTCGGATATCCGGAGGTTGCGGTGTGGAATTTCAAACCCGGGAATCCGCACTCATAGGCGGACTGCACCATATCAAGCGCAGCCTCAACACCATAGCGGGTGTGCACGCCGCCGACTGCGGTGAAACGGCCCGGGTGTTTGTCGATAAACGCCTTCTTCACATATTCGTTCGGCACATACCACTTCCAACCGTCAGGGTTGCCCGGAAAAGGATCAGTCACACCGTGAATACACTGCAGGCACATTCCCTCGATGTTGGCCTGATCCATGCTCTGAACAAATACTTCCGGTGTCAGGGGCGGACAGTCCTCGGCCTTTTCGATGATGGCAAAGGGATTCGGATCACCCATTACAGCGCGGGCACCCATCATGGTTCGGGCAACAACGGAATTGCCGCACCAGAAATCCTGGCAGCCGGGACGGTCGGCAATGCCTTCCTTTTCCAGACCGGCATGACCGTGACTGTCAAAATGCTTGAACGGCTTAAACTGCATCATCTTTTCGATGGTGCCTTCAGTGTTTTGTTCGGGGGCCTTATTCTCAGCCATATTTCATCCTTTCGTTATCAAAAAAATTCTTAATGACTTTTTCAATTACTACAGTACCTTGGTCATCTCGGCCAGCAACTCGGGCGCGATAACATCAGGCGTCGTTGCATACGGCGGATTGGAGATGTTCTTCGGGTCAAACTGCTTCTTCATATCTTTTACAATCAGATGCACGTTGAAAAATGCCGGGCCCAATAGATCATAGGCCGGACCCAACAGACACACAGCTGCACCGGCGCTCTTATCAGCCAACATGCCTTTAAGCGATCCGAGAAGGAACTGAATTGCCTGCGCAG
This sequence comes from uncultured delta proteobacterium, assembly GCA_963723235.1. Lineage (GTDB taxonomy): Bacteria > Desulfobacterota > WTBG01 > CAIYCZ01 > CAIRTM01 > CAIRTM01. Next base: position 92,288 of record CAVRPV010000010.1, on the reverse strand, counting down.
CTTTTTGCGGTTCCTGCTCCGGCCACAGGTCAGTCGTCATCAATGCGCCGTAGCCCTTCTCCGTGGGGCTGATCCAGCCGCCATGGAAACTAATAGGCAGCAGATTATCTCCAAGACCCTGTTCGCGCATCTTGCGCTGCGAAACATTAGCGCGCAGGATTTCATCGGTAACGGTGTCTATGGAGTCAACACATGCTGTACCCTGATGGAAGCAGTCACTCGGGCGTGACAGGCGCATGGAATGACCAACGCGAATCCAGTCGTTGGTGATCCGCATCCATTTTTTATAGCGCTCGCGATCCAGCGGATCAGCTGAGTTTTCGGAAAGGAACGAGCCGCCCATTTTCTTAACAATGCTTTTCAATACTTTCTCTTCATACTCAAGCTGCTCAACACTGGTGATGGCTGCGGTTCCGACAATGGTGTAGCCGTGCGGGTAAAAATCATCTGCTGCACCCTTATGAAACTCTTCCTTGCTGCGGGCAGCCCAGGTCCACATAAACTGCTTTGCGTTGTGCTGCACGACAATTGCCAGCTCGGCGCGGGCGATTTCATACTGCAGATCACAGGCCCAGCGCAGCTGCTTCTCTTCGAACTCGGGATATGCCTGCATGTCAGCGGGGAAGTCAATCATGTACCAGCGTACTTTGTCTTTCGGGAAGTGCGATTCCTTCTCAACAGCATCGCCCTGTGTCGGGAACACTGACGGTCCGGGCCACGGGAACAGACGCATGGAAATTTTGGTTACCATACCCATACCGCCGGCGTGGCCGAACTGGGCTCCGCGGAAAAATCCGCGCAAATCAGGTCCGGGCCCGTCATTCCAAACCCAGTCTTCCTCGGCGCCTTCCTGGGCAATGTTGCCGCTGCGCAGAATTTCGCCGGTAGGCAAAACCACTTCAAAGGAAAGCAGCTGATTGGAGCCAAGGCCTGAAACCCAGGAATTGCCGTACGCGCCGTGCCACTGAATATTGGCCAGGGCGGATATCTGCGCGCCCGCCGGCGCGATCGCAACCGTACAGCCAACCTTCATGGCCTCTGCCTGACAGGCGGCGAAGTTAACGTAGGGCTCTATGACCATGTACATGTTGTTTTTGTCAATTTTTATAATTTTGTCCATGTGCTTGGGATCGATAATCACAATGCCCTTACCCATGGCGCGCTGGGTCGGGTTGGCCAAGGCGCTGTTGATCATACCGGTACCGCGCGGGATAAATATAAAATCATAGCGGTTGGCAAGCTTGATAATGGACTGAACCTCTTCGGTAGAGCGCGGGAGTACAATACAATCGGGGCGCATACCTACGCCAAGCTGGGAGCGCTGCACGCAACCGTCTGCGGTCCACTGCACACGGGAATACGCCTGACAGACCACAGGGTCGGTCGTCACGTTACCTTCGCCCACTACATCCTGCAGTGCATTAAATGCTATTTCTGAAAAAGCCATTGTTCCTCCTTCATGCTGTCTATGTGTATCAGCCGTTGTTGTCGTATATACTTACACCATTTTTATAACAGAATTTTGCCAGGGTTCAGCGTATGGTTCGGGTCAATAATGTTTTTAAGCTTCTTAATGGTCTCAAACGTGTATCCGGCACGGGCATAAATCATGTCAGCCCAGTCATAATAAGGACGATAAAAGAATGCGCCTTCGTTGATCAGCACCTCAGCGGCTTTGCGCTGAAAGGCTTTCACATTGGCACAATCAGCCCCCTGCGGATCGCAGGGAATATGGAACTCAACATGGCACACGCGGCAACGCTGACGAGGCTGAATATACATGCCCAGTTCGCGGGTATCGATACCGTAGTCACCGGCAAGTTTGGTGAAGGTGTTCCACAGGGCCGGGACCTTATCAAGGCCGTTCTGGAATACGATCTCAAGGCAGGCGCCCTTCTGGCGATCTTTCCAGTATACGTCCCCCTGCCACGGACTGTTCAGCATGCCCTGCAGTTGCACGTTGGCATCCCGAACAGCGGAAAGGCCTTCGCTAGAGCTGCAGTGGTACTGGTCACAGATGTCGGCAATTGCTTTTTCTTCATAGGCAATACGATCTTCCGGAAAGAACTGGCCGCCCCAGAGGTTCAGCACAATTGCAAACTTGGGCAGCTTCTGAGAAAGCGCCACAATATCTGCTCCGTCTTCAGCCAGGATTGCGGCAAGGTCCATACCGTTCAACAGAAAGCACTCATGTCCGATTTCGCGGCGCTGAATGGTATACATCGGCATCACGGCATCTTCGATTTTGTCAAACGGCAAAAATACGATTTTCTGCTGAAGGGGTTTATGGAAAATCTTGACGTTCATGATGTTGATAACACCAAAGGTACCCTGACAGCCGGTGAGCAGTCTCCACCAGTCAATGCCGGGGCCACCGCATCCGCACAAATCAGAATGCGTCTTATCGGGCATATCCTCAGGAGCCATACGGTCAACTGACATGGCGCCGGTGCGCATCATCTCACCGGTTCCAAATACAAGCTCAGCAGTACGAAACGGCTCGTCACACTCGGTTTTACAGGTCAGTACCGGTTCGCGCTCAAGCACGCTGGTAATAACTGACTTGTCTTTGCGCGGCAGCAGGGTATTCAAACACTGCATGCCCAGCTTATCAAGCTCTTCTTTCAGCTCTCCGAAGGTAACACCCGCCTCAAGCAGCGCCCAGCGGTTGCGGGTATCTACACGGGGAATACGCTTCATTCCGGAAAGATCCAGAATTATGCCGCCCTCCAGCGGGATGCCGCTTCCGTATGTTCCGGTTCCGGAACTGCGCGGCACAACCGGAATACGGTTGGCGTTTGCGAATTTAATAACTCCCATGATCTCATCACGGGTCATGACCCGTACGACAATATCAGGCATGCGGGCGGGCATCAGGCTGGTGTCGCATGAGTATTTCTTCAGGGTCTCAATGTCGGTTTGGACATTTTCGCTCCCGACTACTCCGGCGAGGGCCTCAACAATACTCTGAACGGATGTTACTTCTGCTGAACTCATATTCTTCTCCACCTGTAAATAAGAAATATTGGTTCCCGGTTTTTGCCAATTTTTTCCAAGTCCCCGACAGTCCGGCTCTGTTATAACCACCGGCTGATAGTATTGTTTTTCACATGCGCTTTGCAGAAGGGGCTATTCCCAAAGCTACATTAAGAGCAAGAATATTAGACAAACCCGGAAAAAAAGTCAAGGGTAATCTTTAGCCTGCTAACTACTTACCGGGATGAATAAATCGGGCGAAATGCGAGGAAGGCATGCAGGGGAAAATCTTCAACAGCCAGCTAATCGTTGACGGGCAAAGCCGGGGCATCGTGGCCCATGCCACGCGGCCAGGCGGTCAAAACGGCCTGTATGAGCGTAGCCAGAGGAATTGCGAAAAACACGCCCCAAAAACCCCATAATCCGCCAAAAACGCACAGGGATGCAATCGTTGCAACCGGATGGAGGTTGACAACCTCTGCAAAAAGGAGCGGAACCAGCAGGTTGCCGTCCAGAAGCTGGATTACCACATGGGCTCCTGTGACGTAGAAAAACGAAGCGGTGAGCCCAAAATTAAAATACGCCACCAGCACTACCGGAACCGTCACAACGATGGCGCCGACATAAGGAACGACCACTGACAGGCCGACCAACAGGCTGAGCAGCATCGCATAGGGCAGCTTGTACAGGCTGAAGGCAAGATAGGTAGCCGACCAGACAATCAGGATTTCCCAGGCTTTTCCCCTGATATAGTTGCCGATCTGACGGTCGGCATCACGCCATACCTGAATACTCAGGCTGCGTTCCTGCGGCAGGAAACCAGTGATCCAGTCAATGATTTTGTCCTTATCTTTAAGAAAGAAAAAAACCAGCAGGGGCACGAGGACAAAATAGACCACCAGAGTCAACAGTCCGATCAGGGAGGAAACCGTGTTGGCGATAAATGTCTGCCCGAAGCCGACAAACTCGGTCCGCAAACCGACCAGCACCTCATCAACCAGCGCCTGTGATACATACCGCGGGTATTTCTCGGGCAACTGGGTCAGCATCACCTGGGCCTCTGCAAGCATGTTGGGAATCTGCTGGAAGAGCTGCGCAACCTGTTTGAGCAGAAGCGGAATAAGCAGAAAAAATGCCAGCAGAAGCATGGCCATGAACATGGAAAAAACCGTAACAACCAGCACGATACGGGGCAACCCGGTACGGGACAGCGTGCGGATTACCCCTTCGAGCATATAGGCTATAACCAGCCCGACCAGTAGCGGAACAAGCATCCGCCCCAGAAAATACATAATCAAAAAACACGCCAGGATAATCCCGGCAAGAATGACCACCTGGGGATTGCCGGTCTGCCGTTTCAGCCATGTAAATACAAAGTTCAAGTGTCAACCTGTTGCGTTTGAAACGTTATGTCGCCGGACTCCGGTCAGCGCACCTTTGAATGCGCAGCAACGGTGCACTGGCTCAGCGCAATAGAATCGACTGCACCTGCGCAACCTTGAAGCCGCATGCGACCTGTTGATTCTCTCAGCTCAGTCCGTAGGGTTTCTCACCACCACGCTGTCCTGCACAAGCACTTTATGAATTTTCTTCAGCAACTGCTCGGCATCGGATCTGACTTTAAATCGTCCGACTTTCACACGATACCAGATTCCACGCCGTCCGAGATCAGCCCGTTCAACAAAGGCATCGTGGCCTTTGGCTTTAATGCGCTCTGCCTCAGCCGAGGCTACAGCCTTTGTGCGATAGGATCCGGCATGAACCGTGTAAAAAGGTGCCTTGACAGGTACAGCGCTCACAACCGGCTTTACAACCTCAGCAGAAGCTGGCTTGGACTGCTCAAGCGCAGCTTCTTCGGCAGCGACCTTTGCAGATGCAGACAGCGCTTCCGGCTCAACAGTCACTGGAGTTTCAACCGGTTTTGCAACCTCAGCAGGAACAGGCTCTGACTTGACGGAAGCATCTGCTTTGGCAGCTGCCGGAGCAGATGCAGACAACGCTTCCGTCGCAGGAGGCGCCAAGGACGCTACCGTCTCTACCGGCTTTTCAGACGCTGGCTGCTGCGAATCGACCTGTGCGCTGCGCAAGGCATCCTCATTAACAAGAACGGGAAGCTGTGCTTGACCGACCGGGACACTCACTTCGGCATCTGAAGTACTGAGCTTTTCTTCTACAGACTGCTTTTGCTGTGCATCCACTTGCGACTCAACAAGCGGCATCACGGTCCGTATTGTTCGAGCCTGATCATCACGGCCGGCATTATCTGAGTTTAAGTTCAATACGTAATAGCCGCCGACTACACACAAAACAACAATCAAAATAATCATGAACGCAGGGCTTCGCTTAGGCGCAGGGGCGTCCGGTATGGGCAGCGCATCCGCGGCATCGTCAAAACCCCACGCAAGTTCCGCACTCGTATCACTCGTGGTATCCAACTCTGAAAAATCAGAAAAATCCGGTTTGTCGCTATCGAAAAGCCCAAAATCCTCATCAGACCCTGCACGATCGTTACCTGCAGCTGCGGATTCTTCCTCATCATGTTCAGGCATGTCAATACTCTGCCTGATTGAATCAAGCATATCACTGACTGATTCTCCACCCTGCAGATCCTCAGCTCCCCCGGTTGCAGGCGCAACCCCGTCCACATCGGGTGAATCGGGCGCGTAATCTTTCAGCACAAATACTTCTTCTTCAGAATCAGCTGTTGTTTCGGGCTCCCCTTCAGACTCGATCAAGCTGTTGATGTCCTCAACAATGTCCTGTATGGAAGAGAATTCCTGCCGGTCCTGGTTGATCAAAACGCTGCCATCATCGTGACTGTCCAACAAGAGCGCACCGCAAACAGGACAGATCTCCTTATCGTCTCCCTTGATTTCAAGCTCACACGTAGAACAGTACATAGCTATACTCCTTGCATGTGATTATAAATAATTTTTATGGTTTTTCAGTAACCGACTGATGTTTGTTTACCTGATGGTACATGATGCTGAAGGTATGCCACATGTTCCTGCTGCAAAAGCATGCTTGTGCATACCAGTACCCGGAGGAGCCATCAAACCTACATGTTCAGCAGTCCGGAATCGCGTGCGATACCGGTGATATCCTCCCGGTCAAGGTCAAACAGCGTGTCAGTCACACCCTGATATGCAACCGTGAAGGTGCGTTGCTGCGTGACCGTGCCAATAACTGCTGCCGTGATGTTTTTGGATGTAAACATCTCAATGACCCCGGCACTTTTCTGTTTATCGACACACACGACAAAACCATAACTTAAAAAAGCTTTCAGCCAGTCAATCAGGCTGAAGGAATCCGGTTTGGAAATACGGTCGATCTCTATATGGGCGCCGGTTTCAGACGTTTCCATCATGAGCGCGATTGTCCCAAGCACACCGGCATTGCTGACATCCTTGGCCGTAGAGCACAATGAGCGTTCAGCCAGTTGCGGGAGGATCTCCAGCCGCTCAAGAATCTGCGGCGATTTTTTCCCGGAGTTTGTGTCCCAGGACAAAACCGGCTTGCACTGATAGCCTTTCCCGTCCATGTCAACGGCGAAAATAATATCCTGGCCGGGTATGGCATTATTACTGCGCAGAAGCCGCTGTGCTCTTCCCAGAATCGCAACAGAAAGCTGCTTTTCAACGGTATCCGGGTGCAGATGACCACCCACCATCGGGACCCTGAATTTTTCACATCCCTTGCGAATGCCCCTGACGATATCATCGAGACTGCCGTCAGATGGCGCTCCGATCACATTAACCATGGCAAGGGGCCTGCCCCCCATGGCGTAAATGTCATTGACACTAGCCATGACCGCGGCTTTTCCGGCTCCGTACGGGTTCGCGTCAATCAGGCCTGACCAGATACCGTCAACAGCCAGCAGCAGATATTCGCCGTTATACGCGATCGCTGCAGCGTCCTCCCCGAAATCAGCGATCGTATCCCCGAAATCGGTAACCGTCTGCAGAATATTGGTTACGCGATAAATATCGCGCTTGCGTGTAAGCCCCGGATAGGAGCGGATTTCCCGAATAATATCTCTCAGCATGCTGTTCTCCTGATTACCATTACAGGGCCGCCTCCATTAACTGATGCGGCCGATTACAGATCAGCGTCATATCCCCGATTGCGATCCAGTTCAGTGTTGTAAAAAAAGCAACATTATCCTGTTGAACAAATGCCCTGAAATGCACGCCGCCCTCGCGCTGCACACGCTCAACACAGGCCTGTATGAGCAGCCGCCCTGCCCTGCCGCGAAAGCGCTTCAGCACTGCCAGGCGTCCACCCCACCATATCCCGTCATGATCAGGGTATATGCGCACGGTCCCTATAATTTCATCGCGCATCAGGGCCGCGTAATGAATGGCATGCTCATCATGCTCATCACGGTCGTCAACTGCGAAGAGTTTCTGTTCATCAACGAACACCTGCCTGCGAATCGCATAACAGATTTCACGCTCCCCGTGACCTGCAACCTCACGACAGTACAGTGCGTTCATGGCCCCACATCCTCAAACAGGCTCAGGCACGAACAGGCGCCGCAGCGCACGCATCCGGCACGCGCCGCCTGAGAGCTGATCCCGTACTCCTTCAATACAGCGGCAACTGCCCTGTACAGGGCTGCCATGTCATCGGCTGCGGGGGGACGCTCGTTTGCAAGCGGCGTGCCCGGCACGGGCCGCAGGGGCAACACATACGGAAACACACCCATCCGGCACAACTGCCGCGCACCGTCAAGCAAACTTTCAGCCGATTCCCCAAGACCGGCAATCAAAAAACTACTTACCTGGTTTACACCAAACAGTTCTACGGCCTGCTGCCAAACCATACGGTAGCGTTCAAGCCCGTAGCCTGCTTTGGCAGGCGCAACACGCTTCAGAGTTTCCGTGCACAACGTTTCAATATGCAGGCCAATCGTATCGGCCCCGGCAGCATGCAGCATTGCAAGCACATCACGGGATTCCGGGGGACAAATCTGAATATGGACAGGCAGGCCTGAATGCTGCTTGATCATACGCACACACTCGGCCAGGTGAGCTGTTGCAGCCTGTTCATCAACACGGCTGCCGCTGGTGAGCGTAACATGAGTGGCCTGTGAGGTGTGTGCCGCATGCCGTGCCACCTCAGCCAGCTCAGATGGCTGTTTATGGAGAATCGTATGCACCATTATCAAGCGACAGCCCGATACCGCAAAACTGACACTGCTCCGGACCACCGCGATATTGACAGTCCTGATACAGCGTTGAGGCAAGGCAGTCACGCCCGTGTATAAGTGCTATTTTGGAGTACGGCGTTCCAGTGCTCGTGGAATGCTGGTACAGTTCAGGCGTTTCAACGGTCTGCAGTGTGCACAGCTTCGTGTCATGCTGATACAGAAAAAACGAGCCAGCGCCAACAGGCTCTGCCCGGTACGGCGATTCGGACACGAACCAGCTGCAGACCGGCACGCTCAGGCAATGCCCTTCAATGATAATGTAACGGCTGTCAGCGGGACCGGCTCCACCGGATCGCCCCGGCATACTGTCAGGAAAACGGATCCCGCTGCTTTGAAGATCAACACACAGACGACGCACTGCATCACGGCTCAGCATGGTGACCTGTCGCGCATGCCCGCGGTATGCTCCCGATCGAGAAACCTCAAAACAGCACGCCGGTACACATTAAACTCATCACTGGTGACATCGCGCGGATACGGTGCATCAATGCTGATATCTTCCCCGATACGGGCCGGCCGCTGCGTCAGGCAGATAACGCGCTGACCTAGAAAAACGGCTTCATCAATATTGTGGGTTATCAGCAGCACGGTGCGGCGCGTTTCCTGCCAGACTGAAAGCAAAAACTGCTGCATCTGTGTGCGCGTCTGGGAGTCAAGCGCGCCGAAAGGTTCATCCATCAGCAAAACCTCGGCGTTGTCAATCAGGCTGCGCGCAATCGCGACCCGCTGCTGCATGCCGCCGGACAATTCAGCCGGATAACTGTGTTCAAAGCCGCGCAGACCGAAACGCTCTACATATTCCTGCGCCCGCGAGCGGCGCTCCCGCCCGGGCACCGACTTCATCGCAAGGGGAAACGCGATATTGTCAATGACGTTCAGCCAGGGAAACAATGCGTAATTCTGAAAAACAAAACCGGTTTTATCACTCACGCCGCTGATCACAGTGCCGTCAAGCTCAATCGTTCCGCGTGTCGGCAGAGACAGCCCGGCAACAAGGCGCAGCAGCGTTGATTTACCGCACCCGCTCGGCCCGATGATCGTTACAAAGGAGCCCGCTTCAATCGTGAGGGAAATGTCACTGAGGGCCTGTACGCTTTCGCCGGAGTCCTCACGGGAAAACGATTTGTGCAGATGTGAAATAATAAGGGCCATAGTCTTCAGCTGCGCGAAGGGTTACACATGATCGCAATGCCGCTCACGGATACGCACCGCATCAGGCTGCACGCGGTGTGCGTGTCGCGATAATCCGCTGCTGCAGTTTTTGCAGCAGCATATCGAGGCAAAATCCGACCACGCCGATCAGGGCCATGCCTGCCAGCACATAATCAGGGCGCTGTATATCGCGGGCTGTCATGATCATGTACCCCAGCCCGTAGCCGCTTTTTACTCCGGTAAACTCGGCAGCCACCAGCGTCATCCAGCCAATACCGAGCCCGATACGCATGCCGGTACACACGGATGGCCAGGCACCCGGCAGCAGCACGCGGGTGAATATGCGCCGGTCATCGGCCCCGCAGACCCGGGCCGCATCAATGAGCGTCCTGTCGACCGTCAAAACGCCTGAAACCGTATTGAGCACAATGGGGAAAAAACAGCCGAGGAAAATAATGAATGCCGCTGACTTCAGTCCGATTCCAAACCACAAAATCGCCAGCGGAATCCAGGCCAGGGGCGGAATCGGGCGCAGCAGTTCAATCACCGGGGTGCACAGTTCACGCAAACGCCCGGAGCGGCCCAGTGCAAGCCCCAGCGGCAGCCCGATCGCAAGCGCGGCAAAAAAACCGCATCCTACGCGCATCAGGCTTTCCAGACAATGGCGATGCAGCAGATGCCCTGCCGGCAGTCCCCGGCTGAACAGCTCGACCATGGCCAGCACAAGCCTGTGCGGCGGCGGAATCCTGACCGGATTCACCAGGCCGGAGGCACACACGAGCTCCCACACACAAAGCAGCAGCACAATACATGCGTAGCGTTCGAAGCGTTGCGGCATCTTCATCGTCGTTTACCGTTACCCGTGTGAGGTATTCCCGCTATCGAGTGCCTGCGCTTATTCGTCCTGCTCCTGCACATCATCTTCTGTTGCCGGAGCAAGCCCCATGGCCAGACAGACAAGCTCGGTAATATCGCGCATCTTAATCGGAGCGTTCATGGCCTGAATGCCGATCTGCAGGCCCTGATAACAAAAAGGGCAGGCTGATACCAGTTCGGTTGCGCCGGTTTGCAATGCATCTGCAACGCGCTTCTGGGAAATCTTGTTCTGCATGTCGGGATAGCCGGACTTCAAACCGCCGCCTGCGCCGCAGCAACGCGAATTCTCGCGGTTGCGCTCCATCTCGATAAGCTTAACGCCCGGTATCAGGCAGATCAGTTCACGCGGCGCATCAAAAATTCCCGCTTGGCGCCCAAGATGGCAGGGATCATGATAGGTGACTGTCAGGTTCAGGGGCTGGGTCAGCTTCGAGCCTTCTCTGCTTGATCAGATCAATGATATACTCAGCGTATGCTTGACCTCAAAATTGAGTTTGCCGATGCCTGGCATAATCCTCGCGGATGGTCTTCATGCAGCCCGCACATGAGGTAACCAGGGTCTTTATGCCGAGGTCATTGAACTGCTCGATATTTTCCTTGCAGAGCTTTTCGAAGCTCGCCGGCATCGCCCATGCGCAGAAGCACGCTGCCGCAGCATTTTTCCTTGTTGCCGAGTATGCCGAAATCAATCCCGGCCGCATCAAGAATATTGGTCGTATTGATGCCGACTTCTTCAACATTATTGTCATAGGAGGCGGTGCAGCCGACAAAGTACAGCACCTCGGACTTGCTCTTTACGATATCCTTGGGCTCATCCTTGATGCGCTTTTTCTTCTTGGCAAGCTTGCCCCAGCGGGCGCGCGAGCTTCGCGGCTGGCCCCAGGGATTGTCATAATTCTTTGTCTTGAGCACAAGGTCCTTCTGGGTATCAAGAGGCCCGCAGCCGGTGTCAACGATGGTCTCGCGAATCCGCTCCCAGAGCTCAACCGTGTCGATGGCAACCGGGCAGACGAAATGGCACTGCATGCAGGTGCTGCAGGCATACAGGTCTTTGGCAAAATCCTTCAGCTCCTCCTCGGTCACCGGCTTTTTACCCAGCAGTTTCCCGAGCATAGCTTTCAGCGCTGAACGCGCCGTGCTGCCGGGAGATAATGTCCTGAAACTGCGTGCACGGCCGCGCGGGGTCAGGGGTTCGCGGCTGTCCTGATCATAGGCCGGGCACCAGTTGGAGCACTCGCCGCAGCGCGTGCAGGCATCAAGCTCAAGCAGCTGCCGGGCGCTGAACTTTTCAATCGGAAGTTTGGGGGCGGGTTCCTGCTCAGTGTTTGCAGGCAGCGCGTCCGTGGCTACCGGCTGAGTGCTTTCAGGCTGTGCGGCCGGGGCGGTTTCACTTCCGGTTGTAGCAGTTTGTTCCCGGATGTCGGCTTCATTCATCATATCTTTGTTTTCATTTTCCATGGCAATCTTCCTCTCCTATGATCTTTCCGAAGCATCCAGTACAATTTCAATCGGGCTGACAAAAATGTGCCAGGCCTTGCTGAACGGTATGAACGCGATAAAGGTAAACGATGCAACCGCATGCACCCATACCCAGAATGTGTAACTCATCTGGCTGATACCGATTGCCTGAAGTCCCTGGGAGAGCAGCATGCCGGCGAATGAATACCAGGCAACATCAGCATACTGCGGATCCATCAGCCGGAACGCCTCACTCATAAAGCCGGTCAAACCGATCACAGTGAGCAGCAGCAGCGAAGTTGTGTCCTTTGCGATGGTTTCAAGCTGCTTTACCCTGAACACATAACGGCGGCACAGGGCGACCAGCAAACCCAGCAGCAGCGTGATTCCGAAAAGGTCACCCCAGATATCCAGCACGCGGGCACCGCCGCCGTGAAAAAACGACTGCGCCAGAAATGAATCAGGAGCTGAGAAGTGACTGATGAACGCCATCAGCGAGGTCTGCGCCAGCAGGCCCATGAACCCGATGAAAATGCAGAAATGCATGAGCCAGCGCACAAAGCTGATTTTAAGGATCTGGGCCTGAAAAACAACATCGGTTACAAAGGCCTTCAGCACGGCCGCAGGGCTGAGCCGGTGATGCAGGCTTTTGGCCTTGCCTTTGCGCCACAAAGCCAGCGTAGTGAGAATTCCGGCAAAGCACAGCAGCACGGCAATAACGGTCAGCGTATAGAGCACCGCCGTGGCTTCAAAATACAGATACATACGCGTTTCTTCCATGTGGCAACCCCCTTGTTCGGTTGGTAGAAATGATAGACCTCGATACGTTTATAGCATTGCAGCAGATATCGTCTCCGAAATCGATACTGCCGGCCCCGGAAAATGATCCTGATCCGCTGTTTTTTCACTGGCGCACAGCGCAGAGAAATACATCGCAGCAAACGATGCCGCTGCCCGGCGCAGATCGCGAAACATTTCTTCAGCGAGTCCGCAGGCAGCATCCCGGCGCAGGGCGCGCAAAAATTCGGTGATGTCAATAAGCGCAGCGGTCAGGCGCTCAACTTCGATTGCACTGCAGAAGCGGTACAGTCCACGCTGTTCAAGCACGCGAACCCGCTTCCAGATGGTTTCAAGAAAGACCCGGATCTTTTCAGGATCATAGACCTTGGCCCCGATCAGCCACTGATAACTTGAGCGCTCAAGAGCAAGGCCCACAATGCGGGCATTACTCACAGCGGCCATAAACCGGCGGAATGCAACGCGACTGACCGCACGGCTGTCCTGCTCACATGCGCTAGCAAGCCGGGAGCCGGTACGCGCTGCGGCAATGCAGTCAAAAATAATCTGATTGGCCTCCGGAAAATCTGGATGTTCAAAGTGCGGTCCAAACAAATAGATAACACCGCGGCCATAGGATTTACGTGCCGCGGCAACATTGCCTACAAGCGTTTCGTGCGCGATTGATTCCTCAACCAGAAACTCTGTTTGAGCGGTAAACCCGGCATAGGTTCCCAGAACCTCGATGTCATCCGAGGCGAGCATGGCGGAACCGCCGTACAGAGGGGCGCTCAAAAGCTGAGCGGTTTGAGGCTCTGAGTCCGCGCCGTAGTGCAGCAAGACTTCCCCTCGAACCGGGTGATAGACATAGCGGCAACCGTAGGCCGTACAGTATTTTTCAGGGCGCTGCAGGGCCGGCGGCAGACAGCGGGTCAGGTTGGCGATTTTGGCTTCCACAAAATTGAAATAATGAAGCGGCTCAAGCGATGATTTCAGCAGCAGGTAGGCTCCGGCGCATGCGCCGATATACATGCCGCCGCGCTTGATAAAACGCTCAAGAGCCTGTGCCCCCTGCGAACCCAGCGCAGCTGCAATGGCAAAGGTGTCCCCGCCGGAAACAAACAGCACGTCCACGCTGTCGAGTTCGCCGGAGACAATGTCGGCTTCATCCAGAAACGCAACCATGCTGATGTGGTTGCGATCGAAAATATCGGCAAACCAGGTCCATGAGTGCGAGGCGCCCTCACCGGTATACACGGCAATGGATGGCTGTTGGTTGCTATGCATGTCTGGCACAACTCCGGTCACATGAAAGACATTAAGCAGGCGAATAGTTTATGTTTGCAAAAAGTAAGCTATACCAGAGAATTAGGTTATTTTCAAGCCATTTTGGCCGGAGGGGTACTGCGCGGGTTCTCATGAAAGGGGAAAACGGGGGAAAGGGTCAACAGCGACCGTTAAATCAAGCCGCCGTATCCATTGACTGACTCCTGGAACGATTCGCGGGCGCCAGAGTGCATGAGGGAACAAGCAAAAAAAAACATAAAACCGGGCTGCCGCCCGCACGACCGGTCCAACCCGATCGTCATTCAGCAACAGTTCTCTGTTGTGTAACGGTCTCGCAATAAAAATGCTTTTTTCTATTCAGCTCCGACCTGCACACCTGTATCAAGGTGGAGCATGGCGGCGCCTTCAATTAATTGCCGCACACGGTCAATAAGCCCCGGCAGGGCGGCTTCAACCGGCCCGGAAAGGCTGAGGCTATAGTCTATCGTTTCAGGCTCAACACCGAGTATCATGATTTCAGGGGCGGACTTTCCTTGAGGGATAAAACGGAGTACAGCCATAAAATCAAGTTCATGCAGGGATACCTTCCACGCAGCTTCTGCTACGTCGCAGCAGCGCCCCTCATATATTGTTCCGGGTGGTCCGTTCGCCTTCATGGCATCGATGGCGATAATCACGTCAGCCCATACAAAGAGATGCAGCGCCTCAAGTACTGCCGTGCCAACCTCGGCTACAACAACGCCTTGCGGGAAGGCCTGCCGACTGAGCAGTCGCGCAGCATGAACCCCAACGCCATCATCACCGAGCAGTTCATTCCCCAGTCCAGCCACAAGTATACGTGGTTTTCTGCTCGCTTTGTGCATCATCGTAATTATCGCACGAGAAATTTCGCCTTTTCCGAGGGCCGCATCACATGCACGGCGCATGACAAGCACGGATCAAAGGAATGAATAATGCGCACAACCTCAACAGGCTCATCTATATTGGCGACCGGGGTGCCGATCAACGCCTCTTCAATGGGCCCCCGCTGCCCGCGATCATCCCGGGGTGATGCATTCCAACAGGTGGGTGTAATCACCTGATAGCGGGCTATGAGGCTGTTGCTGATCTCAAGCCAGTGGCCAAGGGCCCCACGGGGCGCTTCAGTGAGGCCAAAGGACCTTGCCGCAGCAGGTACCGGACAATCCGTGTACACCGGTGCTCCCACAAATATTTCATCAACCCAGTCCTGAAGTGCTTCGGCTATTTTCAGGGTCTCCTGTGCCCGGGCAAGATGCCGGTCCATGACCGAAATGCCCCTGGTATAATCATCATTTACCCACATCCGGGCAAGGGGGCCGGTTTCATAGGTCTGGCCGCTGTACCGGGGAGCTTTCAGCCAGGAATAAGCCCCGTTTTTGGGATGTTGCGGTTTTGTTGCTCCGTTTGCCGGATTGAGATTGCCTGTGCTGTCGGCATACCATGAGGCCGAAACCTGTTCGGCGATGGCTGCGCAGTTAACCGGCTGTATGGCAGATTCTCCCTTGACTACCCGGCCACGGGACAGGAGTTTGCTTGAACCCGCGGCATCAAGGTCGAAGACGCCGAAGGCCAGCAGGTTTTCCGTTCCTTTTCCCAGGGTAAAGTAGTCGTCATACAGCGCAGAGAGGGCTTCAGCATCAGCAATATAGGTGTCCCGTATAAAAGGAATGATTTCATTGATATAGGCCTTAAATCGGGCGATTCGACTGGACGTGGGCGTAGTCGTAAACCCGCCGGGTATATAGCTCGGGGGATGCGGCATCCTGCCGCCAAACAGCGCGCCCATTTCATGCGCCTTGCGCCGAATGTCAAGGGCGCGCACGTAATGCTTCACAAGTTCGGCCGATGTGGCCGGATCAAAGCGCTTGTCCGCTCCCCAGCTTGGCTGCCAGGGCGGCATGTTCGGCCCGTTGATGTAGTCGGGCATGGTGAGATGATAAAAATGCAATATATGCGAATCGATGAAATTTGCACCCAGCACCAGATTGCGCAAGATGCGGGCATTGTCCGGCGGCGTGACCCCGGAAGCGCTGTCGAGTGCAAGCACGGCTGCCATACCATGCGGCACGGGACAAACGCCGCAGATGCGCTGGGTTATATGCTGGGCATCCCAGGGGTGACGTCCGATCAAAATCTGCTCAAAACCCCGGAACATGGTACCCGACGCCCATGCGTCAACCACCTGTTGTGTGCCGTTGACCCTATCTATACTGACCTGTATTTTTAAATGACCTTCAAGCCTTGTAACGGGATCTATGATTTTTATTGTCGCCATTGCATATCTCCTTGCAGGGTATCAATCATCATCGCCTCATCGCCGTCGGAACCTTCGCCCATTTTGTGAAACGCCATAGTGCCGGGAAATCCGGGCTCGGTGCAGCCGATGCAGGGAGCATTGGCATCACAGCACCAGTTGGCCTTGTTGTTCCACAGGTCGCGGGGCGCATTGCATCTGGAATTTTTTCCGCGGCATCCGAGTTCCTCCAGGCAGAGCTTGTCAATGCCATAGGTTCCGGCTTCCTCATTATCCTCGCGGGGGCACTGGTCATGCGCTGTCCTGGAGTACAGTGATTGAGGCCTGCCATATTGATCAAGAGGAATATTTCGACCCAGCAGCAGCTGTGCCATGGTGCCGACTATCCAGTCCGGATGCGGAGGGCAGCCGGCGATATTGATGGTTGTTTTGCCGGTTACGGCCCTCACGCTTTTAATCATGGAAGGATTGGGCGGCGCAGCGGGAATGCCCCCCCAGGAGGCGCAGGTGCCGATGCAGAGTATCGATGAGGCTCCTGCGGCCAGTTGCTGGATGGCCTGCTGAAATGTTACTTCCCCGGTCGCATCTGTCCACGCTATACATGCATTGCCGTTAAATGCCGTAGGGATTCCCCCCTCGACAGCAAGTATATATTGTTTATAATTCTTCTTCTTATTCTTCTTCTTTTTCTTCTTCTTAGTATTCGTATCCTTCCAAGCTATGGCATCTTTAATCACGTCCACAGCGGACTGACCGGCAAGCGACGTGAGATTGGGATGATAGGCAAGATTAATTGAATTGATCAGCAGATCCGCAGCTGTTGCGGGCGCTGAAGAAGAAAACCGGTTTAAAAAAGAGATTGTGCACCCCGTGCAGCCGCAGCCCTGTAGCCAGAGTACGGTAGGCCCCGTGGGATTGGCAAAGACCTGTTCCAGGAACTTCAGATCCATGGCGCTCAGCCCCAGAGCTGCAGATGCTGTACCGCAATATTTCAAAAAACATCGACGTGAAATATTCATAGAACAAGTCTCCTGCATGGTGTGAAACTTTAATTCTGAATCATGGCTTCCTGTTTGATAAAATAGGCTGAAAATAAGGAAAAAATGAGTAACAGCGAAGGTCACAAGAAGGCTTTGTTTTCATTATCCAACCATTAGACCACTTAGCGTACGGCCGGAGCAGGTGCTTCCGGCATACAATCAACATCAAACCCGATGACTGCACTGGAGCATGGCGTTTGCTGTACGCTATTTTCACGAAGCAAAGTGCAAAGGATCCGGTGATAATTACTGCGCAGATATATATGAACACCATTGGAGCACCAGAAATAAAGCATGCTTCACAGGAATGATTACATGGCCTCCTCGTACAAATATGAGCGAAGCTCAAGGCTTTCATCCGTTAAGCGTATCCTTCGCAAAGCATTGGTCTCGATCTGCCTGATGCGCTCACGCGACAGATTGAATTTTTCACCGATTTCCTCAAGCGTATGCTCAGCCTCACCCCCTACACCGAAACGCATGCGCAGGATGCTTTCATCCCGGGGAGAGAGCCCTTTGAGCAGCCGGTCCGTTATCTCATTAAGCTGAGTATTTTCAATCTGCTCAACCGCAGAGGCAGAGCCCTTATCGGGGATGCACTCATGCAGATTGTTCCCGTCATCACTAAACGGGGTCTCAAGAGAAATGGGATCCTTACTCAGCTGCAGGGCAAAATACAGGTTGTCGGAATCATTGAGCGCTTCTTCAGCCACGTCGGCCTGGGAGGAATCCTCAGTGCTGTTGCGCAACAATTTTTTTATTTTTTCATTAATATAAATCGGAACTCGTATTGTCGATGATTTTTCCTCAATGGCGCGTATGACTGTTTGCCTGATCCACCAGCTTGCATACGTGCTCAGACGATTGCCCAGACGATAGTCAAATTTTTCTATCGCCCTGATAAGGCCGATATTGCCTTCCTGAATGAGGTCGGGTAAGGACAGTCCGCGATTGCCGTACTTTTTGGCAATACCAACCACGAGACGCAGGTTTGAGTTGATCAGCCTCTCTTTTGCCTCCAGAGAGGCGGCACAGGCGCCCATGTAACGCTTTAGAACGCCCAGCAGACTGCAGCGTACGCTGACTTTAATGCGCGATTTAATAACACCATACAGTCCGCGCACAGCACCCGACCGGTACAGTTTCAACAGATCAATCTCTTTGCAGTAATGATCCGTCTCGCAAAGAATCTGTTCTTTCTCGTGACCGAACTTCTTTTTCATGTACGCGCTTGTTTCAGCCAAACAGGCCTTTGCATCAAGCTGCGCAACTGTGGTCGCGGATGCGGTAATCCTGTCAATAATATCAATGACATTTTCCGTATTGGAACGTATGATGATATCTGATGCTGTTTTGCCGCCTCCTGTCAACTGCCTGCGGTCAATACAGCCTGCAAATATCTTCACCCATTGCTGCAGAAGAGAAGCTTTTTGGGATTCGGCCTCATGATAGGCCTTTGCTAAAACGTACTCCTGATCACGGCTCAGGATGGGCCAGTTCTTAACCTCATTGAGGTAGGCGTATACAACATTGCAACTGTGCTGTTTCTTCGCTGCATCAACTGCATCGGTTTTAACGGTAGTGTCATCATCTTCGTACTCGTCACCCTCTTCCGCAGATGTTGCAATGCCCAGTCCCGTATCCTCAAGTTCCTCGCTTTCGATTGTCCCCATTAGTAAGCTATCCATATCGTTTGCCCCGAATATGTTAGAAGTTACTACTATTAAATACAAAGAACATGCCAAAAAAAATTAATAAATTGTAATTGAAAAAATGAAGTAAAAACAAGGCATACACACATATTGAAGCAGTATCATAACCTGTATCGCAAAAAAAATAATCCCAAAAAGGAATACTACTGTCGCAATTATTGAACACTTTTTTAATGTTATTGAAAATTATTATCAGAAAAAATTAAACTAATTAAGCATGACTAACTCGGTCGCGACGCACCTGAGGAACCGCAGCGAGCAACCTGCGGGTGTAAGGGTGGGCCGGGTTATTAAACACATCCAGAGTGGGGCCCCGCTCGACAATTGCACCCCGGTACATCACCAAAACAAAATCTGCGATATAATCGACCACCCCGAGATTATGCGTAATGAAAAGGTAGGTAAGGTTTGACTCGCGCTGCAACTGCAGCAGCAGCTCAAGAATCTGGGCCTGAATGGAGACATCGAGGGCGCTGGTGGCTTCATCACACACAATCAGTTCAGGCTGCACGGCCAGAGCACGGGCGATGCTGATACGCTGACGCTGGCCCCCGGAAAATTCATGCGGGTAGCGATTGACAAACTTCGCGCTCAGCCCGACACGCTCTAACAAACCGGCGACCATGTCAAGGCGTTCACGCCTGTTGCGGCCGATCCCGTGCGCAAGCATGCCTTCGGCGATGATGTCGCCGATGAGCATACGCGGGTTGAGCGACGCATACGGGTCCTGAAAAATAATCTGTATTTTTTTGCGCATGGTCTTGAGCAATGTACGCGGGCTGTCATAAATACTGATATTGTCAAACAGTATGCTTCCTGCAGCAGGCCTGAGCAGTTGAACAAGACATTTACCGATCGTGGTTTTGCCGCAACCGGATTCACCCACCAGGGCCACGGTTTTGCCGCAGGGAATGTCAAAATCAACACTGTCAACCGCCCTGAACCATTCACGCCGACGCTGGAAAAAGCCCTTTCTCAGGGGAAACTGTACGGTCAGATTGCGGACCTGCAGTTTCACATCCGCCACAGGCGCTGTGCTGGGTGGAGGCTCGCTGCGCCGGTGCTCGCGACTGGGAACGGCATCCAGCAGAAGCCGGGTATAGGGGTGCTGAGGAGCATGAAACAACGCATGGGTAGTATTCGTTTCAACAAGAGCGCCCTGCTGCATAACCGCGACCCGGTCGGCCTGCTCAAACACGATCCCCAAATCATGGGTTATAAATAAAATGGCCATGGTGCGCTGCTGCTGCAGCTCTTTGAGAAGGGCCAGAATCTGGGCCTGCACGGTCACATCCAGCGCGGTGGTCGGCTCATCAGCGATAAGCAGATCCGGATTACAGCATAGGGCCATGGCGATCATCGCGCGCTGCTTCATGCCGCCGGAGAGTTGATGCGGATAGCTGTTAAATCGCTCTTCAGGCTCAGGCATGTGCACCTGATCGAGCATGTCAATGGCAATGCGGCGTGCCTGCGTGCGGCTGACCCGCTGATGCGTCAGCACTGATTCCATGATCTGGTTGCCGATAGTAAACACCGGATTCAAACAGCTCATCGGTTCCTGGAAAATCATTGCGGCCTGGGCGCCCCGTATGGCGCGCATGCGGTTCTCCGGCAGCTGTAAAAGCTCGCAGCCGTTCAGGCGGATTGAACCACCGGCGTATCTGCCGGCCGGCTGCTGCACCAGGCGCATTATCGCCAGTGCGGTCACTGATTTGCCGCTGCCGGATTCACCTACAAGCGCAAACGTTTCATTGCGCCCGATGCTGAAGCTCACATCATCAACAGCCCGTGTAATGCCCTCTTCGGTCTGGAAATGAACCTTGAGCCCGTTTATTTCAAGTACCGGTGTGTGTGTTTCCATAAATCAAACCAATCAATAAAAAATTCAAGCTCCATTCTATAATGCTGCAAAAATTTAAAAAAACTTCAATATTATCAACGCGCTCGAAAAAGGGCCGCAGGCAAGGCGCACAAATCCGAGGGAATGAGGCGTACATGTCGTACGCCGCAAAGACTGAGGATGCAGTGCAACGCAGCATCCGGTCATTTTTCGAACGCGCCATTTCAACAGCCAACTACCCTTTCATGCGCGGATCAAGCGCATCGCGCAGCGCATCCCCGAAAAGGTTTGCCGGCAGCACAAGACCCAGCATACCGACAAAGGCGCCCGCCAGATTCCACCATACCACCGGAGCGCGTGCCAGTTCAAGCCGTGCATTGTTGATCATGTTACCCCATGAACCGGTTTCAGGGCCGACTCCGATGCCGATATAACTGAGAATCGCCTCCGAGAGTACCAGTCCACTGAAATTGAGCACCGCCGAGATGATGACAATATGCATGACATTGGGCATAATATGGCGCGCGCAGATCACCAGTCGCGACACACCCAGCGCCTCGGCAGCTGCAATATATTCAAGCTCACGCAGCTTGATGGACTCGGCCCGGACCAGGCGGCACAGACCGGTCCAGGTTGTGATGCCCATAATGATACACAGCTGTGTCAACCCGCGCCCGAACAGCAGCATAAAGGCCACCATCAGCAGGATGCCCGGAATCGACATCAGCGTTGTATAGATATACTGCACCACATCATCGATCAGGCTGCCGAAATAGCCCGCAACAATACCAAACAGCAGCGCAAACGGAATGGCAATCAGAGAAGTAAATACGCCGATGATCAGCGCAGTGCGGATGCCCTTCAGTGTGCTGTACAAAACATCATGGCCGACCTTGTCGGTCCCCAGCACATGGCGGCCGGGGTATTTGAGGGGCGGGGCAATTCTCACAATCGTTCCATCATCACGCTGCACGCTTTCAAGGGTCAGCTGCGTGGCAGCCAGGGGTGCGGAGTACGTTTTCTCAGACGATGTGCGGATCGGGGTACACAACCGGTCAAGCAGGCTCAGAGACGTCGCTTGGTACAGGGGTTCGCCCTCGGCAGTGCAGACCTGATTGCCAAGCCCGTCTGTCAGAGGATCGCGCCAGACAATGCTGTCACACACGCCTGCTGCAGCGTACAGGCACAAGACGATACATGACACGCAGGCAGCCTTGTTTTTCGCAAGCGATCGCCTGACTGTCGGCCAGTAGGGCTGATGCACAAACCAGCCGCAGAACGCAAACAGCGCGGCCAGCAGCAGAAAAACAATCGAGTTCTGTATGACAATACTCAGCATGGAAGCAGTCTTTTGACCCTGTTGTACAAAGAGATTTGGTTCACCGTCGCCCCTTCATCCCAGCCTCACCCGCGGATCTACCAGGGTGTAGCTGATATCGGTCAGCACCAGTCCGGCAACGTTCAACACAGCGCCCAGATACACCATCGCGCGCACCACGGCAAAATCCTGGGCATTGATCGCCTCAAGCGTATAGCCGCCCAGGCCCGGTATGGCGAAAAACGCTTCCATGAGCAGGCTGCCGTAAAACAAAAAGGGTATCGTCATGACGACCCCGGTCAGAATCGGAATCATGGCATTTTTGAGCACGTGCTTGAACAGCACCCGCGTCTCGGAGAGTCCCTTTGCACGGGCCGTGCGAATATAATCGTTGCCGATCACTTCCAGAAAAATAATCCGGTAAAAACGCACCCCCGCACCGATGCCGGACACAACGCCGATGGCAACCGGAAGCACAATAAATCTAAGCATGGATGTTCCGGCTTCATAGCCTGAAATCGGCACCAGACGCAGACAGATCGCAAACACGTACTGACCCCCGATGATATAAAACAGGGCTGAAATCGACATGGTAATAACGCACAGTATCAGGGCCCAGTAATCAAGATATGTTGACCGGTAAAAAGCCACAATCAACGCAAAGGTAATATTCACCAGCAGTCCGAGTATAAAGGCGGGAACGGCTATAGCCAGGCTGGGGCCCATGCGCAGCCGGATCTGGGCACCGATCGAGGTTCCGCTGCGGTCGGCATTGCCGAAATCAAAAATGAACAGCCGCACTGCTTTGGTAAAAAAAATCGTTTCGGTCAGCTGTGCGACACCGGCTGCTTCAGCATTCCAGAACAGCGGCAGATGATAGCCGTTTTCCTGCTTCCAGTTTTCAATAGCGGCCCGGCTCACGTTTTTATCCCCCAGGATGGTGCGGGCCATGTCATCGGGTGAATTGACCACGAAAAACAGCGCAAAGATAAGAACGTTCACGCCGATCAAGGTCGGTATAGCGTAGAGAACACGGCGGATAATATATGCGGTCATGGCCGGTGCTCCCGCTTCCATACCATGATGGCGGCCGGCACGCAGGCAAGCACAACGAGCAAGCCGAACACTACTACCGGCCAGATTACGGGCCGGTTCCATTCCCGGCGCTGGCTCGCACGCAGCTCAGGGTCGATACGTTTGTATTTCAGATTATTGCGGCCCATCAGGTTCGGTTTCACATTGCGATACCAGCCGTGATACAGGCTGTAGGCCATGGGGAAATAACCGAAATGCAGCGGCGCATCATGCTGCAGAACGGCCTGAATCTCCCCGATAATCTCAAGGCGCTCAGGCGTGTTGTCCATGGTCTCCATGCGCCGGAACAGCTCATCAAACTTCGCGCTGACGTACCCGGTAGAGTTCTCAACACCGTGCCCTTGGCGGGCATTGGGTCCGTAGAGCAGAAAGAAAAAATTTTCAGGGTCAGGGTAGTCGGCATTCCAGCCCCAGTTGAAAAACTGAAAATTGCCGGTATTTATTTTATCCTGAAAACGGTTGTAATCGGTTGTATTGATCACCAGGTTTATGTTGAGCTTGCGGAACTGCTTGATGATCCAGTTGATATAGGGTGCATATGATGATCCGGTCATCATGTTGTCGAAACTGATGCTGAGCTGGCGGCCGTCTGGCCCGATGCCGTTCGGATACCCGGCCT
This sequence comes from uncultured delta proteobacterium, assembly GCA_963723235.1. Lineage (GTDB taxonomy): Bacteria > Desulfobacterota > WTBG01 > CAIYCZ01 > CAIRTM01 > CAIRTM01. The sequence goes on along the minus strand of CAVRPV010000010.1, from coordinate 68,651 downwards.
CAGCCAGCAGCCGGCGGGCCTCTTCAATTGATTTCCTGACCGGACGCTGTTGCGCATCATCCCAGTCATATACATACGGATTCATGCCCTCGCGGCCGCCGAGGTTGCCGAAAATACCCGGGGGGATAAGGCCGTGGGCCGGGATGCCCCGGCCGTTGCTGAAAATATCCAGGTTTTCCTCAACGTCAATCGCGATGCTGATCGCCTGGCGCAGCTTGCATTTTTTTTCATCCAGACCGCCGACAACCTCATCGCGCATGTTAAAACCGAAATACCAGATGCTTGCAGTCGGGGCGGTAATCAGCCCGATACCCTTGTCCTTCAGCGAATCCGTCAGGGCAGCACCCCGCTCTGTCATGGTGACAGCCTGATCAAAATTGTCCGAATCAATCCCGGAGGTATCATAATAGCCCTGCAAAAACTTGTTCCAGGAGGTAATGTATTCAGGCTCGAACGTATACACGGCTTTATCAATAAAGGGCAGCGGCCTGCCGGCGTCGCGCAGCAGGCCCCGTGCGCTGTCTTCCGGTTCACCGTCATGCGGATAGAGCTCGCTGCGGTAATAAGGGTTGCGTGCCAGAATGATCTCTTTGTTGGGCTTATACGTCTCAATATAATATGCGCCGGTGCCGACCGGAAAACGGTCAAGCGTGATACCGCGCTCAACCAGGACGGCTTGCCCGTAAAAACTGAGCGCCTCGCGGGGTACCGGCGAAAAAAAAGGCATGGCCAGCCAGTACCTGATCTGCGGATAGCGGCCCTTGATTATAATGCGATACGTGTAGCGGTCGACCAGTTCAACACCGGGAAACCCGATCCGGTCATAGTCAAGACAGATGGGGTTTAGCTTCTCATCCTCTGTTTGATTATAGAACACTCCGGCTGCCTCACGACGCCGGGCGCGCTCGCCATCAAGCAGGTCCCTCAACGCGGCATTGTAGCGATCAAGCCCGAGAATGTACTTGGCCATAGTGCTCAAGATCGGGCAGTTAAGCCTGGGGTCAGCCATACGCTTGAGCTGCAGAACATAATCAGCCGCAACCAGCTCGCGCGTTCCGGTCTGCAAAAAATCGCTGATTTCCAGAAAACCGGCAGTATCTTCATACGTGAGATTATGGTAGCGCAACCCGCCCTGCTCATCACGGGCAAAACAGGGATGGGGCTGATAGAGGATGCCCGGCTGGATGGTGATTTCATAGACGGTCTGCAGGGACTCACCCGCGCCGCGCTCGCTGACTAAAGGCATGCGCGCGGCTGTCAGGGGCTGCAGCTCATAGGGCCGTTTCAGGAAATGAAACTGCAGGGGCGGCTCATATACCTGGCAGACAAACACGCCCTCGTCGGTGCTGTAGGAGCGCGCCGGGTCAAAGTGTTTGGGCGGGGCCATGAACGTATCATAGTAGTAATTTGCGCGACTGTCCGCATCCCGGTAGGGGTTGTTGGGCGGATTGCCGCAGGCGCTCGCAAGCAGCGCCGCAATCAACACGGCGGCATAGTTTTTCATCATCCTGAATGCAGTCTGGTACCTGATGCGCATGCGTCGTATACAGCCCCGGATCAATAAACCTTACATAAACAAGGAAAAAAGAGTTGAATACATCCACTGATCATTTGAAGGCCGTGACTAATCCGCCGTGGCGGAGTGTCCGGCGTCTTTCGTATTAACCAAATTCTGCCGGACACGCGTTCCTTTGTCCGGCCTACGCTCTGAGAGAGAATGTCATGTCAAAATGCAGCAACAACAGGATACGATCTTGTAACGAGCGCGTCAAAATATATCTGCTGAGAAAATAAACAACTCCGCATCCTGTTCCTGCCAGGCATCCGGCTTCAAACCCGCTTTCTGGCAGGTCTGGCGCAGAAATGTCAGGCGGTCCCAGCCGAACTGTTCCGGCACCTGCGGCAGCAGCAAACCTGAGGCGTGTCCCTTCCGAATCATCAAACCGTGGTGCCCGACAACAATCCTCTCAGGATCGGATATTTTCTCAAACGGGGTCAGCACCGAGATTTCAATGTCAAGATCATCGAGCTCTTCGGCTGCAAGCGGCTCGAAGCGCGGGTCCTGAAACGCGGCCGACAGGGCCATTTCCTGCACTGCGTGCGCCAGCGGCGAAACAGCCTCAACATACCCGATGCAGCCCCTGAGCATCCCCCGGCGATGCAGGGAAACGAATGCCCCGGCCTTACGGCGCAACACGTCAGTCTCTGCACATACCTCGGGCAAGGGTTCACCCAGTGCGCGGGCCTTAATAGTTGCGCGCGCGAGTTCAAGCAGCGTCTTTTTATCTTCCGGGCTGAGCCCTGACGATGTACCGGTTTGCGTGTCTGCCATCTGCTCCGATAACCCCGTAAATATTTATAATCTCTTTGCAGACAATCTATAACGTATTCAAAAAAAACAGACAAGCATTTTCGGTCCCGGCTTAAACGGAGTTTGCAAAAACACGCTGACCAGATATACTGGCTCCACGCCAAGCGGACCAGGCAAGCCCATGGTTCTCAAAAGTTTTACAGGCTATTCAAAAATGCCCGGATGCAAGGCGCGCGACGTCATGAATAATGAGGCGTACTTTTTCGTACGCCACAGTGATGCATGACGAGTGCAACGCAACAGACGGGCGTTTTTCAAGAGCCTGCAGGAGTACACCATGTTTTTACCGACAACAAAAGAGGAAATCCACGCACTCGGTTGGGACTCCCCCGACATCATCCTTGTCTCGGGCGATACCTACATCGACAGCTCCTATATCGGCGCAGCCGTTATCGGCCGTGTTCTGGCTGACAGGGGCTATCGCGTGGGCATCATCGCGCAGCCCGACATTAATGCACCCGGGTGACATCCTGCGCCTGGGTGAGCCCAAACTGTGCTGGGGCGTAACCTCGGGCAGCGTTGATTCAATGGTGGCCAATTACACTGCGCTTAAAAAGAAACGCATGCAGGACGATCTTACCGCCGGGGGCGTGAACACGCTTCGGCCCGACCGCGCGCTGATCGTCTACAGCAACCTCATAAGGCGCTACCGCACAAAAAACGTACCCATTGTGCTTGGCGGAATCGAGGCAAGCCTGCGCCGCATTGCCCATTATGATTACTGGGACAACCGCATCAGGCGCTCGGTTCTCTTCGACGCGCGGGCCGACCTGCTCGTATACGGCATGGGCGAGCAGGCAATGCTTGCAATCGCAGAGCGCTTGAACGCAGGGGAATCAACGGATGACATACCCGGCGTATGCCGCATCGGCCGCGTTGCCCCGCAGGGCTTCTGCGAGCTGCCTGCCTTTGAAGACGTTACGCGCGATGACCGCGCTTTCGAGCACATGTTCAAGCTTTTCGCGAGCAACAACGATCCATCAAACGCTCAAGGACTCGTGCAGCGGCACGGCGAGCGCTACCTCATTCACAACCCGCCTGCCCCGCCGCTGTCTGCCGCAGAACTGGACCGCGTCTACAGCCTGCCCTACGAGCGCGATGTGCACCCGTTCTACGCCCGACAGGGACCTGTGCGCGCCATGGACACGATTAAATTCTCAATTACATCCCACCGTGGCTGTTACGGCGGCTGCAATTTCTGCGCGATCGCCCTGCATCAGGGCCGCACGGTCATATCACGCAGTGCAGCATCCATTATTGCCGAGGCCCGACGCATCGCATCACACCCTGATTTCAAGGGTTTTATCCATGACGTGGGCGGCCCGACAGCAAACATGTACGGATTTGAATGCAGCAAAAAACAGAAAAGCGGCGCATGCGCGCACAAGCGTTGCCTGTTCCCGTCCGTGTGCAAAGAGCTGCGGCCCGACCATACGCCGCAGATACAACTGCTGCGAAAAATCAGAAAAATCCCAGGGGTTAAGAAAGTCTTTGTCGCCTCAGGAGTGCGCTACGATCTGATCTTTGCCGACCCAAAGGCCGGCGAGGCCTACCTTGCTGAAATCGTCAATCACCACGTATCCGGTCAGATGAAGATCGCACCCGAACACTGCACTGCCACGGTGCTGCAGGCGATGGGCAAACCCACGGCAAAGCACCTGACCCGGTTCCGCAGCCTGTTCACCGATCTCAACGCCAAAGCCGGCAAAAAGCAGTTTCTGACCTACTATTTCATCGCGGCCCACCCGGGGTGCACCCTGCAGGACATGCAGACCCTTCAGCGATTTTTCAGCACGCGAACTCAGGCACTACCCCGAACAGGTGCAGATATTCACGCCGACCCCCTCCACGTTTTCGACCCTGATGTACTACACCGGCCGCGATCCGTTCACGGGAAAGCCCCTGTTTGTCGAGCGCGACATGCGCCGCAAGGAACAGCAGAAAAACCTGATCAAGCGCCGCGGCCCAACCTCTGGCCAATGGCCCTCAAAAACCGGAAACTTCACGCGCAAGAAACGATGAGTTGAACTACAGTTGGATGAGTTTGGATTTTAGAACCCGTTGCAGCGCAGTGAGTGACAGAAAATTGAGCAAACTTGCTGTCTGTGCAAAATGACATGCCATATTTGACGGACCATGCCTGCTCCTAAACCGTCCGTACCCTCCAGGCGTGCCGGGCGGCTTGGTTCTTGCAACAGCCTGCTATTGTCCCGCAAGCCATGTGACCGAACTCGATCCTCCGCCACGCCCCAGACACTCCTGCAGCACAGGCAGCGCCTCTCGCAACTCATCATCCACCTGCCAGGGCGGATTGACAATCAGCATGCCGCATCCGTTCAAACGATCCGGCGCAAGGTCCGGATACACAAGCAATTCGAGCGCCAGCATGCGCTCAAACCCTGCCCGGCAACAGTCATCATAAAAAAGCTCAATGGGCTTGCGCTCCTTGATCGGGAACCAGACCGCGTACACGCCGGTTGCAAAACGACGATACGCCTCGCCCAATCCCTTGACAACCAGCTCGAATTCATTATCAACCTCAAAGGCAGGGTCAATCAAAACAAGCCCGCGCCGCTCAGCTGGAGGCAGAAACGCTTTCAACGCGCTGTAGGCATCGATGTGATGCACGCTCACCTGCCGGTCACCCGCAAACGTGTCTCTGAGACTCTGCACATCCTGAGGATGCAACTCAGAGAGCACAAGCCTGTCTCCGGACCGCAAAAAATGGCGCGCGATCCAGGGTGAACCCGGATACCAGCCCGGATTTCCTTCATCGTCCGGTCGACACCCGCACTGGTGCACGGCGCTGAGTTAGGACTCAAAAAGTTCAGGCATATTTCCGGCCCTCAGCAGCGCCCCGATGCCGCCCTTACACTCACCGGTCTTCCGGGCCTCCTCAGAGGCGAGATTATACTTGCCGATTCCCGCGTGGGTATCAAGCACACACAGCGGCGTGTTTTTAAGCATGAGTCGGCGCAGCAACAGCGTCAGCACAACATGCTTCACAACATCACCGAAATTGCCGGCATGGTATATGTGGCGGTAGTTCATGGCAGCGAATTTATCGCATGAATTGTTCTGCCAGTCAAACAGCGCGGTTTGCCCGTGGGAGCATGTGTGAGTAACTGGAACGGTGTCCCCCATAACATCGAGCCCGTGCTGAGTATCCGAAGCCAGACAATACATCGACAGCCATAGCGCCCCTACCAATATTATATGGAATTCCATATAACCATGGTATTACCTACAAATTGCGGAATTTACAGATTAAAAATTTGACAAAAATATTATCTTTTGCAATAACCCTTCTCATCAATCCCCAGAAATTACGGAACTCCATATATTAACTTGTTAGCCTTAAAGGAGAATATGAAATAATTAATAATTGTTCTCACCATATTTTTGTCTTCTATTGCCAATGCCAGTTTCGAAGGAGTAACTGATGAGGGTGGTTGGGTTTCCAAAGACGGAACAAGAACTCAAAATACCGACAACATGAGAAGACATCAGAGGTTTTGGCGGTTGGCTGGTAGTAACACCAGATGCGGACTGGGAAAAAAATGGAACACACCAACAGAGACAATTCCAATTTCTAAAGCACAAAACGGTTAAGTATGGTGAAGCGCTAACGGGCCGACCTTTCCGCAGTCCCCCAAAGAGCAAGAAATGATCCGCCCGACGCTCAATCAGACTGATCGATAGTCACCACAATAGATCAGGGACCTGCGCCGCGGTCTTGCCAGCCCCCAGAAGAGGGGAAGACCTACATGCCGCTGCGTTCGGCCTGGCGAATTGAACGGCAGCTCCTAGCGGATATTCAGTCATGGCACCAGCGGTAATAACCCACATCTGGCTGCACATGGTCGTATCCGCCGGGCTATTCTGGCTCGCTGACTTGCGATGTTACTGAAATCGTGTAAAAATTCCCGATCTGTGGAACGATCTTTCACGTTGACGCTCGCTTTCTGCGGGGGGTGTGGGTAGGGGTTCCAGTCCTCTGCCTGCATTCGAGTGGTCAGCGTCGGATAGTCCAGCAAGCGCTTCATGCGGACGGCGCAGGAACGAAGTGTGTCGCCTATCCGCGGCAAATTGCTATCTTCGGCTGACCGATCCGCTGTTAGCTCAGGTCGTACAGTGAAACTAACCCTCTATCATCCGAAGATAGCCAAGTTTAGTAATTGCAAGATGGCTGTTTGGCATGATATACAAAACACATACCGACCTAAACTTTAGCATGATATGAATTTCTAAAAAGGAGGATACTATGAACAGCTTGAAGAGTAATTCATTCAACTGGTTGAGCCTGGCAGTAGTGCTGGTTGCGGTGGCGGTGTTTGCGGGATGCGCGACAGAGTCGCACAAGGTGGTGGCCTCGGAAAAAGTTGCATCCTATGGCACAGCCTACAATGGCCCGAAAACGACCTTGGTGGTCGGTAACTTTCAGAATCGCTCTACGTACATGCAGGGGCTGTTTTCTTCAGGCACTGACATGCTGGGCAGCCAGGCCAAAACCATATTGAAAACCCATTTGCAGCAGACCAACCGCTTTAACGTCGTTGATCGCGAAAATCTGCAGCAAAACGAGCAGGAAGCCAAATTCCTGCAATCAAAACAGAACATTCAGGGCGCCCGCTACACGGTAACCGGCGATGTTACCGAGTTCGGCCGGAAAGTAACCGGCGATGAGCAGCTGTTCGGGATACTGGGCGCAGGCAAGACGCAGGTGGCCTACGCGAAAGTGTCGCTCAATATTGTTGATGTGCTGACTTCGCAAATTGTTTACTCCACCCAGGGTGCCGGCGAGTATGCCATGAGCAACCGGGAAGTTCTCGGCACCGGCGGCACCGCAGGCTATGACGCAACCCTGAACGGAAAAGTATTGAACTTTGCCATTACGGAATCAGTCAATAACATGGTGCGCGATATCGAAAACGGCACATGGCAAATCCAACCGTAGGGTACAGGAAAACAATATATGAATAAGAACGCGTGGCATACGCTTGCAATAATAACCATGATTTTGATGGCCGGGTGCGCAACCAATAAAGATATATATTATTGGGGCGAATATGAGCAATTGATTCATGATGCCTATATGAAGCCGGGATCGGCTGATACGGCAACACAGATCGAAAAACTGAACGCAGATATTCAAAAAGCAGCGGCAACGGGCAAGAAAGTTCCGCCCGGCATCTATGCTCATCTTGGCTTCCTGTACGCCATGGAGGGCAAGGATTCGCAGTCGAAGGCAGCATTCAAACAGGAGCAGACCCTGTATCCCGAATCAAATACCCTGATTGAGGGAATGATGAAACGCGCCAGGCAGAAAGAGGAGAAGCCGCTATGAGTACCTCAACCAGGCTGTGGCTTGCAGTGCTTGCGTGCATTGTTGTCATGACTTCAGGCTGTGCCACCGTAGCGCCGTATGACTACACGGCCTTTGAAAGAAGCAGGCCCAGGTCTATCGTCGTCATCCCGCCGCTCAACAACTCTGTTGAGGTCAATGCACCCTATATTTACCTGTCCACGATCACGCGCCCGCTCGCGGAAAAAGGCTATTATGTTTTCCCGGTTTTTATGATCGACTACTTCCTCAAGCAGAACGGGCTGCCCGCACCCGAGGAGATGAACATCATACCGCTGGATAAAATCGGCGAGCACATCGGGGCTGACGCGGTGCTGTATATAACCATTGAAGAATGGGGGCAGAAATACCAGATCATACAATCGGTAACAAAAGTTCGGGCGACGCTCAAGCTGGTTGATGTAAAAACCGGTGCCCTCTTATGGGATTCAACCGCTGTGGCTGAACAGTCTTCAGGTGATGGCGGCGCCGGACTTGCCGGTATGCTTGTCAATGCGGTTATTACGCAAGTACTGTCCTCCTCCATCTCAGACCCTACGCCCGGCCTGGCCAGACAGGCTAACTACCTGGCAATACACTCGCAACTGAGAGGCCTGCCTGATGGGCCGTATAAACTTTCAGCTGAACAGGAATAATCCCCTCGTTTAAACCCGACCTTGCCAAAAAGCTGCGCAAGGCGGGTTGACAAAACATTTAAAGAACAAAAAGGAATGGCCCATGAAACAGACCGGATTGCTTCTCATACTCCCCATCGCATTGATAGCGGTCTTTGCAGGATGCAGCGAGCAGACATCCGACGAAATAGATTTCGGCATGATCAAGAACTCTGTCTATCAGAACGAATACTTCGGATTATCAGTGCCTCTCCCGCCCGAATGGATCGCCCAGGACCAGGAAGCCCGCCGGAAACTCCAGGAATCAGGTGGCAAGATGCTCGCGGGTGATGACAAGAACCTTCAAGCTACGGTCAAGGCGTCTGAAATGACGACAATGAATCTGCTTGCAGTGTTCAAGCACCCAATGGATAAGCCTGTGCCGTTTAATCCCAACATCATATGTGTGGCGGAACGGGTTCAACACATAACGGAAATCAAGAACGGGGAGGATTACCTGTTCCAGTCAAAGAAACTGCTTGAGACTGGTCAATTGAAAGTATCCTTTCCTGGAGAAATATATACCGAATCTATTGGTGGCCGGGAGTTTGGTGTTATGCACGTTGAGATACCCATGCCTGGCAGGACAGTAAGACAGAAGTACTTGGCAACTATCATGAAGGGCTACGCCCTTACATTCATTGTTTCCTTTTCAACCGCTGAAGAGGAATCGTCGCTGAACAACATTTTAAAAACGGTGTCCTTTAAATAGGGCCCAGTTCATGACATTTCACTTTTAAGACAACAATCATCCAGGATCAACCTGGTTGTCATTCCGGACAAGCGCAGCGCGATCCGGAATCCAGGCTTTTTAATGGACCCCGGATCAAGTCCGGGGTGACATTCCCCGGATCATGTGCTGAGTAAGGCACGCCGGGATGCTGCGCAACCATCAAAATCAAATGTCATGGCCCACTATGGCTTGCAACAATTTCCTAAAGGCCGCGACTCTGGAGTAACGATATGTTTTCTTCAAACTCAACATATTAAAGATTGATACATCCTATGACTAAATCTATAAAAGCAGCGTTGCTGTCAGCGCTCGTGTTTCCCGGCGCAGGGCATTTTTTTCTAAAAAGGTATCTGCGCGGTCTTGTATTAACGAGTGCCACCATTGCTTCACTCTATTTCCTGATATCCGGTGTGGTGACGAAGGCACTGCACATAACTGAAAAAATCCAACGAGGAGAGGTTCAGCTGGATATCGAAGCAATAACCGAGTTAGTATCCGCGCAACCAACGGGCAGTGAAATGCAGGTCATTACCATTGCTTCGTATGCTTTAATGATTGCCTGGTTCATCGGTATTATCGACTCCTACAGAATTGGACGGATACAGGACAAGGAAAAGGTACCGGGGGACTGACCACCCCTGATAATTCCGCTCAGTTGAACATGTACCTGAAACCCATGAACGCTTGACGTACCAATCCCTCACAATCTTGACAAACCCCCGCCAAGCGCATATTGTGGTAAAACTCTCTACAACACATACGAGGATCAGCGGCATGGGATCACATAAAAAAAACGATACGCGCTTCGATACGTATCGCTTCTTCCTCAAGGATACCATCCGCCAGCAAATCGACTTCCACCAAACAGAACAAAACCGCTTTGTGCCGGCACCGCCCCTGCAAAAGCCCTGCCCTGCCGAAGCCGCACGCACTGCCCTGCCAAACGGCAAAGCAGCCTTAGAACAGTTGGGCCGCATGAACATAGCCGATGCAATTACACGCCGTGAAAGCGTTCGCACGTTCAGCGACGCCTCGCTCAGCCTTGAGGAACTATCCGCGCTGCTGTGGGCGACCCAGGGCGTTCGCGAGAAGCTGAGCCCTGAATGCGCCCTGCGTACCGTGCCATCGGCCGGCGCTCGCCATGCATGTGAGACCTATATTGCTGCCAACAGAATAAATGGTCTGCAGCCCGGTCTCTATCGCTACCTTCCGTTTGACAATGAACTGGCACTGCTGTCAGCTGATGAGAACATCGGCCGCAATGCTGCCGCTGCCTGCCTGGGACAAAATTTTGTGGCAACAGCCGCGGCGACATTCTTCTGGACCGCGGTTCCCGCCCGCATGGAATGGCGCTATGACCTGGCCGCACACAAGGTCATAGCCATTGAGGCCGGTCATATCTGCCAGAACCTCTATTTGACATGCATTGCCATCAACGCCGGCACCTGCGCGATTGCAGCCTACGACCAAAAGGCATGCGATGAACTGCTTGGCGTTGACGGAGAAGAAGAATTCACGCTCTACATTGCCACTGTCGGCAAACGCTGAAGCTCATGCACGCCAACCACTGCACGGATAGAGGCACATGACCCCTGCATTGATGATATCCGGCCTGTCATGCGCACAACGGGCATGAAGTGCTGACTCCCCCCTGAATTTTATTGCCAAAATGATTCCATTCGGGTTATACAAGTTAAAAATCGCGCAGTACCTGGCGTACAGGAAAAACAGCAGACAGCAAGAATTGAAACACAGGCCCCATGTCACTATCCCAAAATAAACAAAAAATATTGATTGTTGATGACGATCCCGTCACGGTGCTGCTGCTCAGTGAGCTGTTACGCACGGAACATGAGCTCCATTTTGCCACCAGCGGAACCATGGCGCTTGAGGTAGCGGCCGCAGAGAATGTTGACCTGATACTGCTCGACATTATGCTGCCTGATACCGACGGGTTTACAATCTGCCGCAATCTCAAAAAAAACGAACCCACGGCTGCAATACCGGTCATCTTTATCAGTGCAAAAGTTGAAACCGACGATGAGGTCATGGGTCTTGAGGCGGGAGCGGTTGACTACATCACCAAACCCATCAGCGCCCCGAAAATTCTGGCGCGCGTTAGAACGCACCTTGAATTAAAGCGCTACCGGGACCTGCTTGAAGATCTTTCAAATATCGACGGCCTTACCGGCATCGCCAACCGCCGCCGCTTCGATGCCGTGCTCACGCACGAATGGAGCCGCTCAATGCGCGCCCGCTCGAAACTGTCGCTGATCATCCTCGATATTGATTTCTTCAAGGGATACAATGACCTCTACGGCCATTCCGCAGGAGACACATGCATAAAAAAAATCGCCCAGGCCCTGCGCCGCGGTCTTCTGCGGACAACAGACCTTGCCGCGCGCTACGGCGGCGACGAGTTTGCCTGCATTCTGCCTGAGACAGACGCGCCGGGCGCTGCAAATGTGGCGCGCATGCTGCATGAAGCAGTCGGACGCCTTAAAATCCGCCATGTTCATAAGGCAGCAGACGGCATAGTTTCGGTCAGCATGGGAGTTGCCACGGCAGAACCCTCTGCCGGCACACAGGTTTCAACGCTGATTGAAGCTGCCGACGCATGCCTGTATGATGCCAAGAATGCGGGCCGCGATCAAACACGCAACATTGACATGGGCAGACTCACCTGCTGACCCCGCAACAGCCCACCCCCGCAACCGATGCCGGAGCAGTTTCATTTTCCTGGAGTCTTTTGCATACTGTCATCTCGACCAACGGGAGAGATCGTTACGTATACATCAAGATCTCTCCCGTTGGTGGAGATGACAGACGAATCAAAAACAGGTATGGGATTTTGTGAAATGTTCTAGCAGGAATCCGAGCTGTTATCCCCGTCAAACGATACAAAAAAAATCATCAGCATGCCCGGAACGGTCAAAGCCAGCACGACCGTGAAAAACACACTGTAGCCGAGCCACTGTTGAAATAACCGCTCAGCATGCCGGGGGCCATCATGCCCAGCGCCATCAGGCCGGTTGAAATCGCAAAATGCGATGTCTTATACGGGGCGCGGGAAATATACATGAGATACACGCTGAAGGCTGTAAAACCCAGCCCGTACCCGAACTGCTCACAGGACACCAGCACATAGACCAGCCAGGCTTCGGGCTGCACAACGGCCATGTAGATGTATACCAGGTCAGGCGCGTTGAGCATGATTGCCATGGGCCAGATGCAGCGCTTGAGGCCGAAGCGCGCAATCAGCCATCCTCCTGCAAGACCGCCGACGGTCAGGCTCAGCATGCCTGCCGTGCCGTAGGCATAGCCGACGGTTTTCGTGCTGAGCCCGAGTCCTCCCGCTGCCGGAGCGTCGAGCAGAAACGGCACGGCCATTTTAACCAGCATGGCCTCTCCCAGCCGATACAGCAGAATAAAAAGGACTATGCGAACTATACCGGGCTGCGTAAAATAGCTTGTAAACGCGGCCGAAAAATTGCGTGGCTGAGTACCCGCAACAGTGCAGCAATCCTCAACGGGCCGTGGCAGGCCCTGCTGATGAAACAGGCAGGCCGCACTGAAAACCACCGCCGGTATGAACATGGTCAGCATCCAGCTGATCGGAATGGAGCCGGTTCTCTCCTCAAGACTTCCGGCCCAGACCACCAGCAGACCCTGTCCGCACAAAAGCGCCAAACGGTAAAACAGCGAACGCACACCGATATAAAATGCCTGCTGATGGCGGTCAAGTGCAAGCATATAGTAGCCGTCCACGGCAATGTCATGCGTGGCCGAAATAAATGCGATCATGACAAACAGCGTCAAGAGTCAATGGCAAAAACAGCGGAGTTGGTATGCTCAGCGCCAGCACAGCGAACAGTACAGACATAATGGACTGGGTGCAGATAATCCAGTAGCGCCGGGTTTTCCTGATATCGACCAGCGGGCTCCAGAACATTTTCAGGACCCAGGGCAGATACAAAATACTGGTCAGTCCAATAAAATCATTGGACATGCCCATGCGCTTGTACAAAATTACGGACACGGTATTGACGATAATATAAGGTAGGCCTTCGGCGAAATAAAGGGTGGGAACGTAGGCAAACGGATGGCGTAATGTTTTCATGGAGACTTCCGCTGTTACGATGCGCTCAGGCGCGCATGCCGTGGCTGAACATAGTTGATTCGCTGCGAATCTATACCATGTTTCATGATAATCGTAAAAAAAATTCCGAACCGACAACCTGATGGGCAGGCACAGGGGCCTACGGCTACCTGAACGTGAACTTTACCTGTTGCCAAACCATATGCTATGTACTACATACAACGTAAAAGATTCACAGGAGGATGCCTCGCATGCGCACATCACCGATTGCCGGTTCCTGGTATCCGGGAGACAGGGACAAGCTGAGAGAACTCATTGAATCACTGCTGCTGCAGGCGGATGTACCGGAGGTGAGCGGCCGCCTGTTCGGGCTCATCGCACCGCATGCAGGCATTCAATTTTCCGGCCGCGCAGCTGCCTGTGCCTACCGGCTGCTGCGCGGGCGCGACATCAACCGCGTCATCCTGATCGGCCCCTCCCACTATCAGGCTTTTCGAGGCCTTGCTGTATCAGGTGTTGATGCGTATGAAACACCACTTGGCCGGATTCCGGTCGACCGTGCGCGCGCCGATGCCTTGTCAGCACTGCCGCTGTTTCAGGGCCCCAGTAAAGCCGAACTGCCTGAACACTCGCTTGAGATGCACCTGCCCTTTCTGCAAACTGTTCTGCCTGAGTGTGAACTGCTGCCGCTTGTTGCGGGCCACCTGTCCCCGCAGGACTGCGAGCACGCAGCCAGGGAACTCACAGCGCTGATGGACAGCCGCACGATTGTGGCGGCAAGCTCGGATTTCACTCATTACGGACGGCGCTTCGGCTACGTACCCTTTGAAGACGATGTACGTGAAAACCTGCGGGAGCTAGACACCGGCGCCATTGACTGCATTCTGGAAAAGAACTGCAGCGCTTTTCTCAACTATGTGGAAAAAACCGGCGCAACGATTTGCGGAGCAACCCCTATTGCCCTGCTCCTGCACATGCTGCCGCCCGAATCGCGCGGAGCCCTATTGAGTTACTATACCTCTGGCGACATTCTCGGCGATTATAACGATACGGTCAGCTATGCCTCAATCGTTTTTATGGATAGTTACAAAGGCTAACAAGGAAATAAGGAGAATCCCGCTGCAGCAAGACACACGGGAATTTTTTCAACAGCCTGTTACCCCTGCGCAAGGCCCATCTTTGCGCGCACGTCCTGCATGAGTGGACCGGCCAAAGCGCGGCACTTTTCAGCGCCCTGCTTCAAAACGCCGCGCACGTAGTCGGGGTTGAGCTCGCCCTCAAGGGCGCGCTCCTGTATCGGGGCAAGCTCACGCATCATAGTTTCATGCAGCATTTTTTTGCAGTCAATGCAGCCGATTCCGGCGCTGCGGCACTGCGCATCAACCTCGGCAACTGTTTCAGCCGGTGAAAACGCCTTGTGCATGGTGTACAGATTACAGATATCGGGATTGCCCGGATCTGTGCGGCGGATGCGGTTCTCATCCGTTGTGGCCGTGCGCAGCTTTTCCCATATCGCCTCAGGCGCTTCCAGAATGCCGATTTCATTGCCCAGCGACTTGGACATCTTGGTCTTGCCGTCGGTACCCATAATGCGCGGGGTGTGCGACAAAAGCCAGTCGGGCTCAGGAAATGTCTCACCGTAGCGGCTGTTAAAGCGCCGCGCGGTGCGGCGCGTCAGCTCAATATGCTGCACCTGGTCCTCCCCTACCGGCACAAGCTGCGCCCGGTACAACAGGATATCGGCCGCCTGCAGCAGCGGATAGGTGAGCAGACCGGCATTGATATTCTCGCGGTGCTGCTGCGACTTGTCCTTGAACTGCGTCATGCGCTCCAAGTCCCCGATCGGGGTCAGGCAATTGAATATCCAGGCCAGTTCCGTATGCTCCCTGACATGCGACTGCACAAACAGCGTGCAGCGCTCGGGCGTTGTCCCGCAGGCCAGCAGCGTGTTGGCCGCACGCAGAATGCCCTCTTGAAAGCCAGCCGGGTCCTGCTGAACGGTAATAGCATGATAGTCCACCACGCAAAATATGCAGTCATATTCGTCCGTCAGCCTGACCCAGTTTTTGATCGCCCCAACGTAATTGCCCAGATGAATAATACCGGTTGGCTGTATACCGCTGAAAACCCGTTTCCGAACCATGACCATGTGCTGCTTTCTATCCAATCATTAAAAAAATGGCGGAAGTGCATGGGAATCGAACCCACCGAAGACGCTTCTCACGCCTTCCACTGGATTTGAAGTCCAGGAGGCCCACCAGTGACCTTTCCACTTCCACGGCCTTAATCATGCCACTATACTGTGTTTTCAAGGGTCAGTCAATCAAAGTTCTTTTCAGAAAAATCAACAATATCACACGAAAACAGATGACTTGCACCGTATACTGGACTATATAATAAACTGACTAATGGCAAAAATTTAAGCATGGTCAGATCAAGCAAGCACTAATAACCGCAACAAAATTCCACCAGCCATTCACGTGTGCCAACATGTGCAGCGCTATGGTATAATGCCGGTACTAGCAGAAAAAAACCCATGTAACGGGAGTTCCCTGATGAAAACATATGATTTCCGCTGGTCAGACCTGGGCAACATGGAACAGGGGCGCCCGAACCTCGGCTGCGAGGCCCCGGTAATCGTGTACCGCCTGATGCAGTTTACATTTAAGGATGTCCTGTCCAAAGAGTTGGGCCTAAAGGGAACCGAGGAACTCTTTGCCCGTGCCGGGGAGCTGGCCGGACGTGAATTCTGCCGCAACATCCTGAACAAAAATCTATCACTTCCCGAATTTATCGCTGATCTTGAAAAAAAACTTGTCGACTTCAAGATAGGCATACTTCGCGTGGAATCTGCGGACATGAAAACGCTGCATTTCACCGTTACGGTTTCCGAAGATCTTGACTGTTCCGGCCTGCCGGTGCTCGGGGGGACTGTATGCGATTACGACGAAGGATTTATAGCCGGTATTTTCAAAGAATTCACCGGCAGGGCCTTCACCGTGAAAGAGACTGACTGCTGGGCCACAGGGGATCGAACCTGCCGTTTTGACATCAAGCCATTCCGAGGATGAAGTGGACGCTCACACGCTTGCACACTATGTAGACGGGCTCATCAGCCAGTGCCTCAAGTGCGATGGAAGCACGTGTACCATAGAGATTTTCCCGCCGGATGAAAATCTGGATCCGGAGTTGCGTGCCGTTACCGACAAGCTGCTGAAGTTTTTTACTCAGTTTAAAGAATCCTGCCGCTTTACCCGGGACATTGCCAATGGCCGGCTTGATTCTACCATCAGCCGGGACAACGTGCTGGCCATGCCGCAAAAAGCCTTGCAAGCCAGTCTGCGGCATTTGACCTGGCAGGCACAAAGGGTCGCTGACGGCGACTTAAACCATCAGGTACACTTTCTGGGGGATTTTTCCGACGCATTCAACCGCATGATCAATGCTTTGCAGGATAAAGCAACGATTGAGCAGCGCCTGCGTGAAAACGAAAAAAACATGAACAACATCCTGAACTCAATTGACGATGCTGTCATGTCATATTCGCTGAAAGATGAGTGTTTTGTATATTTGAGCCCCTCCCTCGAGAAAATTTATGGTATCTCCGTTGAAGAATTTCTGAAAAACCAGACCCTACCAGAATCTCATAGAAGCCGTGCATCCAGATGATATTGATATTCTCACTGACAGCGTTGATCACCTGACCGCACACGGATTCGCTAAGAGTAACCATAGAATTATACAGCCGAATGGAACCATAGTATGGGTTCGAGAGCACATCAAACTCGTGCTTGACGAAACCGGAGCACCCGACAGAATCGATAAACTTTTAACCGACATCACCGAGTACAAAAAGATTGAACTGGACCTGCAGGCATCGCGCGACCGGTTGCGCGCATATTTTGACCTGCCCCTTATCGGCATCGTGACAACAAGCCCGAAACAAGGCCTCCTGGAATTCAATCACCACATGCACGCAATGCTGGGCTACAGCAAAGACGAATTCCTCAAAATATCCGAGGCTGATCTTACACCATCCGACGACATACCCCACCTGAATGCACTCTATTCAGGCATCGCACGCGGGTCACTTGCTCTGCCCATTATCTACGAACGCCGCTTTCTGCGCAAAGACGGCACTATCCTGCGCGCCGTTGTGTCAACAAACCCAATAGCCGCGTCTGATACCGGTGATGACTGCTACACCTCCTTTGTCCTCGACATTACAGAACAAAAAAAGTCCGAGGAAAATCTGAGCAGCATCCTGAATTCCATCGATGATGTTGTCTGGTCGATCTCGGGCCAGAAGAACGAGCTGATTTATATCAGCCCCTCCGTTGAAAAACTTTTCGGAAGGACGGTAGAAGAATTCAGAAGCAACGCCACCCTGTGGGGGGACTGCATCCATCCGGATGATGCAGCCATTGTCCGTGACATGTACCGCAAAATAAGCGAAACGGGCTTTGCCGAAGGAGAACACCGTATTGTGAGGCCCGACGGCTGCATACGTTGGGTTCGGGCCCGCAACAAATTCATCAAAGACGAACAGGGAGTACCTTTGCGGCTTGACGGTGTAATGTCCGACATCACCGAACGCAAACAGTCCGAAGAGATAACCGGAATCCGGCTCAGCCTGATCGAATATGCTGACACGCACAGCGTGGACGAGATATTAACCCGCACATTGGACGAAGTCGGCACCTTGCTGGAAAGCCCTATAGGGTTTTTCCACTTCGTGGATGCAGACCAGAAAAGCCTGACCCTGCAGCAGTGGTCCACAGCCACACTTGAAAAATTCTGCAAAACCCGGAGCAAAGGCCTGCACTACGACATTGATCAGGCAGGTGTCTGGGTTGAATGCGTGCAGGTAAAGAAGCCGGTCATTCATAATGACTACGCCTCTTTGCCCAACAGGAAAGGGCTTCCAAAAGGCCATGCCGAAGTGGTGCGCGAACTGGTGGTTCCGGTCATGCGCGACAACCGCGTCGTCGCTATTCTCGGCATTGGCAACAAGCCCTCCGATTACACGGACCAGGATGTGGCAATGGTTACGTTTATCTCCGATGTGACCTGGGAGATCCTGAAGCGCAAACAGGCCGAACAGACAATCCTTGAAGCCAACCGTCATCTCGAAGCGGCTACCGTTCGCGCCAACGCACTTGCCCAGAAAGCGGAGCAGGCCACTATCGCCAAAAGTGAATTTCTGGCCAACATGAGCCATGAAATCCGCACCCCCATGAACGGCGTCATCGGCATGACCGGACTGCTGCTGGAAAGCGACCTGAGCGAAGAGCAGCGGCGCAATGCCGAGATCGTCCGTACCAGCGCCGGCTCACTGCTGGCAATCATCAACGATATTCTGGATTTTTCGAAGATTGAAGCCCACAAGCTCGAGCTGGAAATGCTCGACTTCAACCTTGCGGGCATGCTTGACGACTTCATCGCCAGCATGGCGCTCAGCGCGCACGATAAGGGGCTTGAACTGCTCTGCAGCACGGACCCCGATGTTCCCGCGCTGCTGCGGGGAGACCCGGGGCGCCTGCGCCAGGTACTGACAAACCTGGTCGGCAATGCCGTTAAATTCACATCCCAAGGCGACGTTGTTCTTCGGGTTAGTCGTGAGCCCGATGAGGACAACCTGCATCATGAAAAAACAACGGGCCAGACACAAGCACCAACCGTGCTGCTGCGCTTTACGGTTACTGACACGGGCATAGGTATCCCCGCTGATACAATCGACCTGCTGTTCAACAAGTTCACGCAGGCGGACGCTTCGACCACGCGCCAATACGGCGGAACAGGCCTGGGACTCGCGATTTCAAAACAGCTGATTGAACTGATGGACGGGGAAATAGGTGCTACCAGCCGGTTGGGCGAAGGATCGAAATTCTGGTTTACCATCAGGCTTGCAACGCAACATACGGACGCTCAATCCGCCCCCCCCCTGCCCGCAAACCTGAAAAATGTGCGCGTGCTGGTTGTTGACGACAACGCCGGCAGCCTTCAGATGATGACTGAATGGATGCATGCCTGGGGCATGCGCCCGACAGAGGCGCAGGATGGGCCCGGCGCCCTTCAGGCCCTCACGGCCGCCCTCGACGAGGAGGACCCGTTCAGCATCGTTGTGATCGACCTGCATATGCCGGGCATGGACGGTGAAACGCTGGGTCACTCCATTCAAGCTGACCCGCGTATGAGCGCTGCACGCATGGTCATGCTGACACCCCTGGGCAGCCGCGGTGATGCGAAGCGATACGCTCAACTCGGATTCTCGGGCTACCTGGCCAAGCCGGTACTCCGGCATGATCTCCAGGGAGTGCTCTCCCTGACACTTGACAGACAGCAATCTGACCCGCGCCCCATTGTCACGCGCCATGCTGTCCGGGAGACAGGTGCCGGGCTTGACAGCCGCATCGCGCGCATCCTTGTGGCCGAGGACAACTATACCAACCAGCAGGTAGCCCTGGGCATGCTCAAGGTCATGGGACTGAGCGCCGATGCTGTTGCCAATGGTAAAGAAGTACTCAATGTTTTGGAAACCATCCCCTATGACCTGCTGCTGATGGACTGCCAAATGCCGATCATGGACGGATACGAGACTACGCGAACCATTCGCGACCCGCAATCCGGGTTCAAAAACCATGCTATTCCAATTATTGCCATGACCGCATCCGCCATAGAGGGAGAACGGCAGAAATGCATTGCAGCCGGCATGAACGACTATATACCAAAACCGATTACTCCGGCTGCCCTTGCAGAGATGCTCGAAAAATGGCTGCCCAGGCAGACGGCAATCACCGGCATGAGAAAAAGCGGTAAACGAGCGACCCCGATGGCATCAAATGCCGCGCAACCGCCTGTCTGGGACAGAGACGGCCTTCTGTCACGCCTGATGGGAGATAATGACCTGGCTGAAAAAGTCATGAAAATTTTTCTCGAGCAGACACCGGGCCAAATCCTTGATATCAAAAACGCACTCGAAACCGATGACCTGCAGTGTGTCGAGCTGTTGTCCCACAGTATCAAAGGCGCATGCGCCAATATAGGTGCCGGCCGCCTGCAGGCTATAGCGCACCAGATGGAAACACAGGCCCGGTCCGGTGATGCCACCCATCTGACATCACATGTGGATACTTTGCAGCATGAGTTCAACCAGCTGGAAAAGGCAGTACAGAAAATATTGCAGGCTTAAAAACCGTATCGGCTGACGCTGGTCAATTGACGAAAAGGACAAACCGTGCGTATTCTTATCGCTGAAGATGACTGCACCTCCCGCACAATACTCTCGGCTATTCTGGCAAAAAACGGCTACGAGATCATTGAAACCGTCAACGGCGCCGAGGCCCTCTCCGCCCTGCAACTGCCCGATGCACCCCGGCTGGCAATTATTGACCGGCTGATGCCTGAAATGGACGGATTGGAAGTCATACGCCGGTTACGATCTGATCCGTCGGCGCAACCGCACTACCTGATCATGCTGACCACCATGGGAGCAAAAGCCGACATTGTTACAGGGCTTGATGTCGGAGCCAACGATTACCTGACAAAGCCCTTTGATCCCGACGAACTTCGGGCAAGAATTGAGGTGGGACGACGCCTGGTCGAAACACAGGCCGCGCTCATCGAAAGCAGGTCAATGCTGGCAGCGAAGGTACAGGATTTGAGACAGGCGCTTGAGCAGATCAAAACCCTGCGCGGTATCGTGCCTATTTGTGCAAACTGCAAAAAAATAAGAAATGATGAGGGCTACTGGCAGCAGGTTGAGGTCTATGTGCGCAACCATACGGAAGCCGAGTTTACCCATGGCATCTGTCCGGAATGCATCCAAAAACTCTATCCCGAAATATGTTCAACAAGTGACGATCTGGACAAAACGCCCCAAAAAGATTAAGCCTGCGGCCTAAAAGGCAGGTTTACTGCCGGCACCCCGTTATGAGCCCTGGCTAAATAAAAAACTGCTGCAGCATTCATTACCATTCTTCAACGCAAAAAAACCACTCGAGCGAGTACCTTTCATAAAAATAGTGCGATACCTTACATGCTTTACAGGCGCTGATTGCCAAGGCTATTTTCATATGGACCAAGGCCTTTAAACCATGAACTGCCGGGGATTTCACACACGGGGAACTACTCTGAGTAATGAAATTGACTCTCGTCCATAATTAATTTTCAGGATTTAAGACAAAAGAACCACTCAATTAATTGGTCAAAAAAATCAAAAATCGATAAAAATCAATAAATTAACAAGTCGCCCTGAAAAAAAAACTTCTATACATACAACTTTATACCGAAAAAAAGCTTGAAATTAAAAAAAATTTCGCTATTATATTAATTAGAGACAAAGTTTTTTAAAGTGACTGTATACAAAACAATAAAGGCTCTCAATTAAACAAACAAGGTTCAGGTACTGACTCAAGCAACTTTAGAGGAAATTAGCAATAAGAACCGTTAATAAAAAAATTATATCAAAGCAGGGAGAGTTTTAAACATACTGTTTTATACCAAAAAAAACTTGCTTTTTTAACAGATTGCACTATCATTTTAAACAGCGAACGGAGACTTGCAAACCAAACCACGCAAAAACAATAAAGAAACGTACCTGTACAATAGTACATGGACGTATGGGCAGTTACAGAGTAAAAAATAAAATTCAGACAAAACCATGGAAACGGGCAGACGACAAACAGCAAGCATGCAAAAGCGCTCATCGACGCCGGCGCTGGTCATCGTTGTCAATGACAACCCCGATCAGCTTGCCCTGTTGTGCGCTGCGCTTGAAAAAACCGGACTTGATCCCCGGGGTTTTCATGACGCATGTGAGGCCCTTGCTGCCTTAAGCCCTGATCGTCCTCCCGCGCTTATTATCACTGACCTCTGCATGCGTGGTCTTGACGGCTGGCAGTTCTGCCGCCTGCTGCGCTCAGCCGAATATGCCGTCTTCAACCAGGTGCCGATTCTCGTGGTATCCGCTACGTTTACAGGCGAAGAGCCCAAACGTATTGCCACTGCCCTGGGCGTATATGCCTTCCTTGCATCTCCGGTTGACAATGACGCCTTCACCCAGCAGGTTCTTGAGATCCTGCGGGGACAGCGCATGCCCATTCCCCAACGCGCGCTTATCGTTGAGGCCAGCAAACATCAGGCCGCACTTCTCGGCAATGCATTTGCCTCCGAGGGTTTTACGGTGGACACTGCCCTGACAGCCCAGGAAGCCGATGAAGCGATTGCCCGGACAGCCTACGATGTCACGATTATCGATTATAAGCTGCCCGACGGAAGCGGAGATGCGCTGCTGGAACGTTTCCGCGACACGCAACCCGACTGCGTGTGCATTATGACGACCGCTGATCCGCAGCCTGAGCTTTCACTGGACTGGATGAACAAAGGCGCGGCCGCCTGCATACGCAAGCCCTTCGAACCGTCGTATCTGCTGCAAGTCTGCGACCAGACCCGCAAAGAACGCTCCCTCATGCGCATAGAAAAACTTCACAAAAACCTTGCCGGCGAACTCAAAGAGAGCCGGGAGCGCTTCAAGGCCCTGACCAACTCCGAGCAGGACGCGATCATCATGCATGACACCCGGGGCGCCATCACGTTCTGGAATCCTGCCGCCGAGCTGATACTCGGGTATACTCCCCAGGAGGTAATGGGTAAACATCTGCATGAGCTTCTGCTGCCGCACGGTAAACGTTACAGCAAAATGTCACCAGAAAAACACACAAAAGAGCCCGGACTGGCCGAACACAAAACCAACCAGATTCAAGTCCGCTGCAAAGACGGCCGTGCAATAGAAATTGAACTTACGCTGACCGCAGTAGACCTTGAAGACGGGCAACACACGGTCGGCATTATTCGCGACGTAACCGAGCGCAAACACGCGGAAGAGGCATTGCGTGAAAGTGAAAAAAACATCAGCAACTTCCTGAATTCGATTGACGCTTCCGTAACGTCGTACTCAATCAAGAATAGCCGCTTCATCTACGTAAGCCCTTCAACCGAAAAAGTGTACGGCAGAACGCTTGAGGAATGCATACGCAATAAATTTACGGCAATAGACCATGTCCACCCGGACGATCTTGATATACTCCACGATATTACAACCCGGATGACCGAACACGGTTCTGCAGAAGGTGAATGCAGAATCATAAAGCCGGACGGAAGTATTGTCTGGGTGCATGCGCTGGTAAAAATCATACGCGACGAGAACGGCGAACCCGACAGAATCGACCGGGTCATAACCGACATAAGCGCGCGCAAACACTTGGAGTTGCAACTATTAAAAAGCAAAGAGGAACAGTCCAGCATTCTCGACACGATTGACGATATCGTCATGTCCGGCTCAGTCAAAGAATGCAAATTCACCTATCTGAGTCCTTCATTCGCAAAGCTCTTCGGCAGCAACATTGAACCGCATTTGCAAAACTGGCATCTGTGGCTTGAATCCGTTCATCCTGACGACCGGGAATTGCTGTATGACGCCACCATGAAGCGTACGGTGGAGGACATTTCCGAACATGAGTTCAGGGTAATCAAGCCGAACGGCGACATCGCATGGGTGCGGTCGCGTTCAAAAATTATTGCCGACAAAAACGGCGAGCCTGAAAGAATGCAGCGCATCCTGACAGACATAACACGATATAAACAGGCCGAACAGGCGCAGGAAAAACTCCAGCTGCAACTGCTGCAGTCACAGAAAATGGAGTCCGTCGGACGGCTGGCCGGTGGCATAGCCCACGATTTTAACAACATGCTGAGCGTGATTATAGGCCATGCGGATCTTGCCCTGCGCTGTCTGGCACCCGGGCAACCCCTGCATAAAACCTTCACGCAGATCTGCAAGACAGCCGAGCGCGCCGGAGTGCTGACCCGCGAGCTGCTGGCCTTTGCCGGCAAGCAGACCATAGCGCCCGAAGTGCTTGACGTGAATGAAAGTATCGAGGGCATGCTTACCATGCTGCGCCGGCTTATCGGCGACCATATCAACCTTGTCTGGCAGCCGGGCGACAACCTTGACCAGGTTAAGATTGACCCCTCGCAGATCAATCATGTGCTGGCTGAAGTTTGTCTGAATGCCAAGGACGCGGTCAACGATGGGGGCACCATAACCATCACGACCGGCTCAGCCTCTATCAACGAATTTCTATGTACTCAGCAGCCCTCCCTTGTTCCGGGAGAATATATCACGCTGACAATCAGCGATGACGGCCGGGGAATGGACAGTGAGACGCTGGCCAACATTTTCGAACCGTTCTTCACCAGAAAAGAGCTGGGCAAGGGACTGGGCATGGCAACGGTATACGGCATCGTAGAGCAGAACAAGGGCTTCATCAACATTGCAAGCGAACCGGGTATCGGCACCTGCGTGACGGTCTACCTGCCGCAGTACATCAGTGCAAAACCCCTGTCCCTGGTAACAGCCGGCAAGACAGAGTCCCCGGCAGAGGATATTAAAACTATCCTGCTGGTGGAGGATGAGCCCGAGAACCTGGAAATGTTCCGTACAATGCTTGAAAGCATGGGCTACAGAGTACTTTCTGCCGGCTCACCGCAGGAATGTCTCCGCCTGGCACAATCATACAAAGGCCATATCGATCTGCTGATAACAGATGTGGTCATGCCCGAAATGAACGGCCGTGAACTGGCCGACACATTCATCGCCTCCCATCCCTCAACACAATGCCTGTTCATGTCCGGCTACTCTGCTGAAGTCATCAGCCGGAACGGCGTTCTGGCACACGGCATTAATTTCATAGAGAAGCCGTTTACTCTTCAAAGCTTCTCTGACAAAATCAAAAAAGTGCTGAGTAATCCGGATAATCAGCACGATTCAAATCTCACAGTTCTCCGTCCAGCCTCGACAAAACCGCACTGAACAAACACATGAGCCAGGAACGGATGCGCTCTCAAACGACACCCATCACCGGCTTGAGAAATACAAACCTGCCCGGGAAATCGAAAGCGCTGTGCTTATATGACACCATACAAGGCTGACCGGAATACCCCCCATGCCTGAGTTACCCGAAGTACAAACCATTGTTAATGACCTGATTGAAGCCGGCCTGCTGCACGCACGAATTATCTCCGTGAAGGTTGACTGGTCGCGCAGCATTGCAGGCTTGTCCCCGCAGGAATTTATGCGTCGGCTCAAGGGTTCCCGTATAGAGAACATCCGCCGTCGCGCTAAATATATTATCTTTGATCTGGGTGAAAACAACGGAGCGCTGCTGGTGCACCTGCGCATGTCCGGCCGGTTGCGCCTCGCTGATGCCTCCGAAAACCGCGACAAGCATGAACATGTCAGCATCGCTTTTTCTGAGAGCCGCGAACTGCGCCTGCACGATACCCGCAAATTCGCCCGGTTGTACCTGTGCACAACCGCCGAAGAGATAACGGGAGATCTGGGACCGGAACCGCTGGGACCTGATTTCAAACTGGCCGGGTTCATATCCATGCTGGGAAGCCGGGCGCGTATGCTGAAACCGCTGCTGCTTGATCAGCGCTTTATCGCCGGGCTCGGCAATATCTACGTGGATGAAGCTCTCTGGGAAGCCGGCCTGCACCCCTGCCGCAGGGCCTGCACGCTTACTCATGCGGAATGCAAACGGCTCTTCATTGCTATCCCGCGCGTGCTCAAGCGCGGGCTCGCCAACATGGGCACCACGCTGGGAACCGGGGAGGCCAACTTTTACTCGGTCGCCGGCCGCAGGGGCGGCAACCGCTCGCAGCTGCGTGTATTCAGAAGAACCGGCCTGCCCTGCCCCCGCTGCAATGAACCCATTGAGCGCATTATCGTGGGCCAGCGCAGCACCCATATCTGCCGTTTCTGCCAACGGTAACCGAAGCGGACACGAAATCGAAAGTCTGCTGAATTGATACTACGGGGTGCGATAGTGGTGCATGACAGTTGAATTTGTGTGTTAATGATTTGTAGGAGCAACTTTAGCCGCGATATTCGCGACCGGAGGTCGCTCCTACCATTAAAAATCAATCTGCCAATTTGAATTGTCGCAATCCACTATAGCATATAACAAAATCCTGTAGCCACATTGTCACCGAAATAACAAACGAATCAAAAACGGCTATAAAATTTTGTAAAAATGCGCTACTCGATAATGCGGCACTGGTCGAACCGCAACGGCATATCATTCATGCCCGGATTAAAGCGGATGTTTTTACGCATGCCATAGACCATTTTCATCTGATACAGCGGCACGACAAGGGCCTGGTCAAGCAGGTAGGAATCAAGTTTCTGCAGCTCGGCGCACAGCCGGTCCGTGTCATCGACTGCAACCGCCGCATTGTAGAGCGCGTCAATCGGCGAATCGTGCTTCCGGTACGTGCCGATATTGAACAGGCCGCCGGAATGCAGAAATGTGGAAGCAAAATGCATCCCGGTTCCGAACAGGCTGGGCCATCCGCTGATCAGCACCATGTCAAAGTCCTCAGACACGGGCTCGCCCTTAAGCCTGGGCTCAATAACCTTGCGCAGCAACTCCTCACGGGAAAGTTTGACCAACTCAAGCGTGATGCCTGCACGGTCAAGCTGTTTCTTCAGGATATCAGCTACAGTCATCGATGGCTCATATGCGCTGACAAGCATTTTTAAAACGATGCCCTTCTCATAACCGGCCTCAGCCATGAGTGTCCGGGCTTTTTTTATGTCCTCCCGGTACCTGGGCGTTTCCGGGCAGTGGCCCAGCGCTCCCCTCGGCGCGATAGAATACAGGGGCATGCCGTTCCCGTCCAGGCCGCCATTAATAATTTCCTGCCTGCTGACAGCATGCTGCAATGCCTGCCTGACCATCAGGCTGGCAAGCGGTCCGCCCGAGTCGACATTGAGCAGCAGGGCGGCGTTGCGCATGCTCAACTCTGAAAATACAGCCGTATTTTTAGAGCGCTCAATGGAGCCGGGCGGCAAAGGCAGGCTCACAACCATGTCAAGCGTGCCGTCCCGCAGGGCCTGCCACTGTTTGTCGGGCGCGATGCAATGGTAGACAAGCTCGTCAAAATTCATATCAAGGCTGCGCCAGTACTGCTCGTTTTTGACAAAGTGGAATTTCTTATACCCTGAGGGTGCGTCGTCGACGTAGAAGTACCGGAACGGGCCGGTGCCCATCGGGTAGCGCGAAAAGTACGATTCCCCGACCCTGTTGTAGTATACGGGAGGGATCATAAAGCCGATTGCGGCAAGCTTCCTGAGCAGCATGCCGTCAGGGATCCTGGTCCTGATGTCCACCGTATGATCGTCCACAACCGTGACCGCTTCGATCGTGTCAAGCAGGAACCGGCCTGCAAAACGGCTGCGCGGGTTTCGCATCAGATCAAGCGTAAAGAGGACTGCGGCCGCGTTAAACGGCTCATCATTGTGAAAGTGCACTCCGTGGCGCAGGTAAAAGCGGGTTGTCAGAGGGTCCGTGCGCTCCCATTTTTCAGCCAGCATCGGCAGCACCGTATTGGTGTTATAGTCGATGGTCACGAGCGTTTCGAACACCTGATGCTGCAGGTTGAAGTACTGCATCTGGTAGGTCTTCATCGGATCAGGCGTTCCCTCGGTTGACACGCCGAAAGCCTGGTCATAAATGCTCACATGCAGCTGCCTGCGCGCCGGTCCGTCAGCTGCCGACGCAGCGCACAGCGAGGCCGTCAGGGCTGCGCAGAGCACACATATAATCAGAAACTTCCGTACCAGCCTGTCCATGTTGACCTCAGTTAATAATGGTTGAAACGGGATCAAGCCCGTGCAGGGTGCAGCCCACCCGGGGTATTGTTTGAAACTCGGTAATGAAATACGTTCCGCCTTCAAGGCATACCGGGATGCGGCCGCCCGGTAGGAACGGAGCCAAGTCTTCAAGGCGCAGATTCTCAACAGTGCGCCCCTGCGCGCGCAAGCGGTTCAGGGCCAATTCAAGTTCGGCCTGCTCAAGATAGCAGGCCTCTGCCTTGAACTGCTTGGAAAATGATTCGTCCTGCACCAGCGGCCGCACTATCCCGGCGGTTTCCCGGAGGCCCTCGATAAAGACGGTTGAGGTCATGGTCGCGCCGGTAATCATATCAACGTTCTTCCCGGGCACAAGCTCTTCATCAAAACTGCGGCCGATAAACTGATTGATAAACTGACTCGCGTCCATGGGCGTGCCATACAGTTCAAAAGGAAGCACCAGGGCAATATGCCGTATAATGCCCTTTGCATCAATGGTATAGGCATAATGGACATCCGTGCACACATCACACATGATGTCCTTGTAGACGAAGCGCGCAAGCAGCATCCGGCCGTCAGCATCCATGCCCAGGTACAGCGTTTCACGTCCGGCGCTGAAGGGTTTGAACAGGTGAACGCCGGGCAGCATGCTCTTGAGAAAGTCGGCCCTGCCCTGCTCGTTGTCAAGGCCCTGAGCACGCGGGGCTGCCGTGGCGAACAGGGCCTGCAGGTCCTGGGCCGTGCGCTCATGCTCGCGCAGCATGATACGCCCGCGCTCGTTAATGACGACGATTTCCGGGACTGATGATACGCCGTACAGCCGGTACACATCGCGGCCGCGGTCGATCAGCACCGGGAAGGTTATCGCGTTTTCGCTGACAAAGTCGCGAATGCTGCCCGCAAACGAGCCCGGCAGAACGGCAAACACGCGCAGGCCGATTGAGCGGAACTGCTCGTACTGGCGGGACAGCACACCTGCATAGGCCCGGTTGGCCTCGTCATCAACCCCGAAAAAACCCAGAACGGTGTTTTGGTGGCGCAGCGCAAAATCGACCGCCACGGCATCCCCGAACTGATCGTCAAGTTTAAACGCCGGGGCCTCATCCCCGGCAACCGGAACAGCGGGTTCAGACTCCAGCAATGCATCAATTTTTTTCTGCAGCTTTTTGGCCTGGCTGAAATTTTCACGAACCCGGATAATGCCGCCGGAATCAATGATAAAAAACTGGGGAACCTTCGCGGCAGTGAAGAGATGCATTGTGGTTTTGTCCGGATCGGCCAATACCGGGTAGGTCATGTTCCACAAAGCGTTCATCTCGCTGACCTCCTGCGGGCTATTGGCAAGAGCCACGGCCACGAAACGAACACCCCGCTGCCGGTATGTGTCCGCCAGCTTATTCAGATCAGCAGTCATTGAGCGGCAGGTATCGCAATAAATATTGACCATTTCAAGAACGGTCAGGGACGCCCCCTGACGAATCTCACTCAGGGTTACAATCCGGCCGCTGCCGTCGGGCAGCGCAAAATCGCGAGCCGCGTCTCCCGGATCAAGGGCAGCCGCGCGCAGCGGGCACAGCAGCATCAGTACGGACGCCAGCAGCAGGCCACAGGCGCAGCGCACATAATAGTGCGGAAGCATCCATGACTGCCGGAATTTGTCAGTGTGGTTCATTGCAATTCCTGTGCATCAATACTTCAATTGTAGGGTGCGCCATGCGCACCATTAATGTCCACATTAGCGGCGATGCGCACAGCGCACCCTACACCTCAAACAACTGTACTCCGGAGTCATTCAGCCCGTGGTAAAAGCGAATCACCTCAATGGTCCCCTCCGGGCCGTTGCTGCCGGCAACATAGCCGCCGCCGGCCCTGACAGCTGCCCGTACTTCCGGGCAGGAATCAGCCGGACAGCCCGCGTACGGCGTCAGGCTTGCATCCAGCATGCTTATATCATTAAAACCATCGCCGACGGCAAGAATTTTTTCAGTACCAATACCGCGCACAGCGCAATAGTGCTCAAGCAGACCTGCCTTTGAGAAATCGGCATGCAGAATAAACGACCACTCATGATTGCCGGACAGCTGCGCATCTGCAAAGGGCCGGATATAGGCGCGCATCAGCTCCCGCAGGGCCGGGTTTTCATCGTCAGGCACACGGTAGGCGAAGACCATGTCGTTGACAAAGCGCTCGCAGACAGTGAAATCAGCTTCAATTTTGCGCTGCCAGTCCTCAAAGCAGGGCTGGATATCCCGCCACAGCGCGAGGTGCAGCTCCTGGCGGATATCATTCCACGGCCGCAGCGGCTCATAGGCCCCGCTGCCTGCACGCGTATGGATAAAGCGCTGCGCGCTCAAAATAGCCTCGGGCTGCAATGGTCCGGGCAGCAGCCCTGCGATTTCAACCAGCGTATCAATGCAGCGGTCGGAATTGATGACCCATCCGCAGCCCCGCTCGCGCAATTCCCCGAGCAGGTCCATGAGGCCGGGATGCATCGCCAGGCGAGGCTCATACACCGCTGAAGTACCGTCAAAATCAAGCGCGATCAAACTGGTCATTGTCTTCTGTCCCAACAAAAACGGGTGCATAATCACAGGGTCATTGCGCTGCTGCTGCCCGCGCACACTGCTTGAAACTCACTGTCAAAATAGTATCACAGCCGTGTTTTTTCGCAACACTCCCGCAACAGCAAATCTGCTTTACATACTGCGTTATTTTATGCAAAACTTGCTTGCGCTGATACATGCCGGCCAATGCATGGTGTTCGCACAAGGAATCCAACCCAATGCTGAAAAAACGCCTGACTGCCTTTGCCATCCTGATCATTACCTTTCTGCTGTGCAGCGCTTCAACCCCGCAGCATGTGCCCACGCTGATAATACTGCCCTTTCAGGCAAAGGCCGGCGCAGACCTTGACAACATCGCAGAGGGCATGCCTACACTGCTGTTGTCGCGCATCAGCATACCGGGCAAAATCATCGTCGTTGACATGCCAACCCTGAAAAAATCACTCGGGTCTCACAGCCCTTCCTCACGGGAGCACACAATCGAGCTTGCCCGCAGGCTGAACGCTGATTTCATCCTTGAGGGCACACTGTCAAAAAACACCGGCATTATCAACGTGGATGCACAGGTCTTCGAGGTTACAAATCAGAAAAACTTTTCCCCGGTCAGCATGCAGGTCTCTGAGATCGACTCACTGATCCCGGAAACAGGCATCATGGCCGACACGGTAAAAAAGTTTATTCTGCGCAGCAGCCATCAGGAAATCAAGCCACCAAGCCTGAGCGTGATCGATTTGCAGACACAGGCCCCCGCAGCCGTGACTGCCCCGGAGCTGAGCCGGCCCTCGCGCATACAGGAAGAAACGCTGACAGAAAGCGACATGCCCTCCCCTGCGCTGGAACCCCGAAAACCCATAAGGAAAGCGCCCGTGTTTGAAGCAGAACCGTTTATGAGCCGGGTAATGCGCTCACCCGCGATGCAGATAATCATTGCGGCCGACATTGACGCTGACGGAACACGTGAATTTGTACTCGCAACCGCCGACACAATTTACTGTTACAGCCTGCGCGGCACGATTCTCGAAAAAAAGTATGAAATCAAAACCGGGGTTTCTGAATATATTATTGACATCAGCGCTGCCGACCTGAACGGCAATGGCATTGAAGAACTCTACGTCAGCTGCTATGAAGGCCGCTTTGCAAACTCATTCGTGCTTGAAAAAAGCGCCGCCGGTTTCAGCCGCCTTGCAGAAAACCTGCCATGGTTTTTCAGGGTGTATGATCATCCCCGGAACGGCCGAATGCTGCTGGGCCAGAAGGCCGACAACGGCAACCCCTTTGTGGGTGAAATCCGGCAGTTTGTCTGGCAGGACTCTACGCTGAGCCCCCGTGAAATAATAAGCCTGCCCGAGGGACTGGGCATCTACGCGTTCATCCAGGCCGACCTTTCCGGTGACGGCCGCACGCCGTACCTTGGCTTCTATAAAACCCTTTTCAGCCAATCCCACCAGCTGGCCATATACAACGCTGCCGATCGTATCAGCTGGCGCGACCCGCTGGACCTGGGCGGCTCGCCCCGCACGTTTAAACGCCACGTTGACAGGGAAAATATCGACAGCACTGAAGCCATCCCCTTGCGCATTATCTGTGAAGATATAGACCGTGACGGAAGCATGGATATCCTGATCGCGAAAAACACAAGGAAAGCGGGACGTGTGATCGGTTCATTCGGAGACTTTTACGAAGGTACCCTGATGTGCCTGAAATGGGACGGCCTTGACATGGTCCCCAACTGGACCAGCCCGATACTGAACAAGTACATCACCGATTATGCCCTGGCTGACATGGACAATGACGGCAGCCGTGAGCTCTATATTCTTTCAGTAGCGTTTGAGGGACTTTTCGGTCGCGCGACCAATACGCTGACCGGATTTCGACTTGAAAGGTAGCCCCGGCTCTGCCTGCATCGTGTCGAAACAAATACAAACCGAAACTGCTGCAACCCTGGCAGGACTCATTACAAGGTATACAGGAAACTATGAAAATCAAACGCCTTCTTACGCATAAAAAATCCGGTCCCTATGACGGCATTATTTTCGCAGAGCGCATATGCGCAGCACGTGCAAAAGACGCCGGGCTCGAACATCCGGCACTGAGGGTTATGGTTCCGGATTTTTGGAGCCAGACAGCCGCTGAAATTCTTGCGTCTCAGTACTGCCGCCGCACAGGCATTCCGGCAGTACGCATGCGCGTTGATGAGCCCGGTGTGCCTGCATGGCTTCAGCGCAGCGTGCCCGACGTGGCCCGGCTGGCTGAACTGCCGCCGCAGGAACGCTTCGGCACAGAGACGGACGCCCGCGCCGTGTTTGACCGCATGGCCGGCTGCTGGACATACTGGGGATTCAAAAACAGCTATTTCGACTCAGAGGTTGATGCCTGCGCCTATTATGATGAAATACGCTGCATGCTGGTCCGTCAAATGGCTGCCCCGAACTCGCCCCAATGGTTTAACACCGGCCTGAACTGGGCCTATGGAATCGAGCAGGCCGCACAGGGCCACTATTTCGTTGACCCCGCAACCGGCACAATAACGGAATCCAGACGGCTCCTATGAGCGCCCGCAGCCGCATGCCTGTTTTATTCAAAGCGTATCCGATACCCTCGTGAACAGCGGCGGCATAATGGATCTGTGCCTGCGCGAAGCGCGCCTTTTCAAATACGGTTCCGGAACGGGCACGAACTTTTCTGCCATCCGGGCCTCGGGTGAGCGCCTTTCCGGCGGCGGTTATTCCAGCGGGCTGATGAGTTTTTTGAAAATAGGCGACAGCGCTGCCGGAGCCATTAAATCGGGAGGCACAACCCGGCGTGCGGCCAAGATGGTCATCCTTGATATCGACCATCCCGACATCGAGGAATTCATCAACTGGAAAGCAATTGAAGAACACAAGGTCGCGGCCCTGATCTGCGGCTCCCTGGTAAGCGAGCGCTGTTTGCGCAAGGTGCTGCAGGCCTGCGATGCTCCCGGCTACGGACCGGATGAACAGTATAGCACACGCGAGAACAAGGCCCTTGCCGCTGCCGTACGCGAAGCCTGTATTCTCGGCATTCCCTCCGGCTCAATCAACCGCGTCATTCAGCTTGCGCGCCAGGGAGTGGAGCAGCTGCCGATGAGCATATTTAGTGCGGACTGGAACGCCGGGGCCTATCAAACGGTCAGCGCCCAGAACGCCAATAACAGCGTGCGCATACCGGAGAGCTTCATGGAAGCGCTTGCTGCTGACAGGGCCTGGCCCCTCACCGGCCGCGTTAATGGGGAAACACTCAGCGAGGTCTCAGCCCGCGAACTGTGGGAAAGCCTTGCCCGGG
The DNA here is from genome assembly GCA_963723235.1 of uncultured delta proteobacterium. GTDB lineage: Bacteria > Desulfobacterota > WTBG01 > CAIYCZ01 > CAIRTM01 > CAIRTM01. Next base: position 34,865 of record CAVRPV010000010.1, on the reverse strand, counting down.
CCGCGTGGATGTGTGCCGATCCGGGCGTGCAGTTTGATACCACGATCAATGACTGGCATACCTGTCCGCAGGGCGGACGCATCAACGCCTCAAACCCCTGCTCTGAATACATGTTTCTTGATGATACCGCCTGCAACCTTGCAAGCCTCAACCTGCTGGCGTTCATTGAGCGTAATTCAGGCAGCTTTGATGTCGAAAAATTCAGCCATGCCGTGCATCTGTGGACGCTCACCCTTGAGCTGAGCGTGGTCATGGCGCAGTTTCCCTCGCCTTCAATAGCGCTCAACAGCCATCGCTACCGGCCCCTTGGCCTGGGATTCGCCAACCTTGGTGCCGTATTCATGGTACTGGGTCTGCCCTACGACAGCGAAGGCGCCCGCGCCCTGGCCTCGGGTATCAGCGCGCTTATGAGCGGACAGGCCTACTGCACGAGCGCAGAGATGGCCGCCGAACTCGGAGCGTTCGAGGCCTTCGCAGACAACCGTGAGCCGATGCTGCGCGTTATCCGTAATCATCGGCGCATGCTGCAGCCTGACAATGAAGCGCTTGAAGACGTCCGCATCCGGCCGCCGATGCCCGAACTGGACACATGCCCCGCCGATATTGTGCAGGCAGCCCGCATGGCCTGGGACCGGGCATGTGAGCTTGGCCAGAAGCATGGATTTCGCAACGCGCAGGTTTCAGCCATTGCTCCGACCGGAACGATCGGGCTTGTCATGGACTGCGACACCACCGGCATCGAGCCTGATTATGCCCTGGTGAAATTCAAAACGCTTGCCGGCGGCGGCACACTGAAAATCATCAATCAATCCGTTGCCCCGGCCCTGCGCAGGCTGGGCTATGTTGATGAGGAGATCACCGCAATTATTTCGCATGTGCAGGGTCATGCAACCCTTGCAGGTGCTCCCGGCATTAACCCGGAGAGCCTGGCGGAGAAGGGGCTTGACCACGGGGCAATCGCGCGCATTGAAGCCGCACTGCCGGGTGCCTTCGAACTTGAAGCCGCGTTTACACCCGACATCATTGGTGAAAAGTGCGTAAAAAAAATCACGGGCCTGCGCGCCGCACTGTCCGCAAACCCTCAAGGGTCCGTCCTTGTTCATCTCGGTTTTACACCTGCGGAGATTGCAGCCGCCGGTACCTACATCTGCGGCACCCTGTGCATCGAGGGCGCGCCTCTTCTGAAGGAAGAGCACTACAGCGTATTTGACTGTGCAGGCCGTTGCGGCTGGGCCGGCACGCGCAGTATTTCATGGGACGCGCATATCCTGATGATGGCCGCCTGCCAGCCGTTTGTATCCGGCGCCATTTCCAAAACCATCAACATGCCCCATGACTCAAGCGTTGAAGACGTCAGCCGGGCATTGATGCAAAGCCATGATCTGGGACTCAAGTCAATCGCCATCTACCGCGACGGGTCCAAGCTCAGCCAGCCGCTTAACGCTTTTTTTGACGGCATGCAGGACAACGCAGGCAGCCTGTTCGACATGCCCGCGGCTGCACGGGCCGCGTGGTTCGCAGGAATTGCCGCCCGGACCCGCCGCCGCGTTCTGCCCAACCGGCGCCGCGGCTACACCCAGAAGGCCGTTGTCGGCGGACACAAAATATACCTGCGCACCGGTGAGTATCCCGACGGCTGTCTGGGAGAAGTGTTTGTTGACATGCACAAAGAGGGCGCGGCGTTCCGCAGCCTGATGAACAGCTTCGCCATCGCTATCAGCCTTGGCCTGCAATACGGCGTGCCTCTCGAAGAATTCGTTGACGCGTTCATATTTTCCCGCTTTGAGCCCAACGGCATCGTGACCGGCAATGATCATTTAAAAATGGCAACCTCGGTGATTGACTATATTTTCCGCGAACTGGCCATCAATTACCTGGGCGCGCAATGATCTCGGGCACGGCATTAATGCCGATGACCTGCGCCATGACGCGCTTGATCATGCGGGCGGTAAACAACACCGCAAAAAAACCGTGTTGGCCACGACGGACCCTGCCGACAGTTCCCCCGCAGTGCCGGAAGCAATCCGCGAAGCGCGCGTCAAGGGCTACGAAGGTGACCCCTGCCCGATCTGCCAGCGGTTCACGCTGGTGCGCAACGGAGCCTGCATGAAATGCGTCAGCTGCGGCATGACAACCGGGTGCAGTTAATTTTAAATTAGCTAAACTGTTTAACAAAGGTGCTTGTATGAACATTCGGGATCTCATCGTCTGTGTGCGCCACATCGGCGTGTATGTTGACGACATGAACAGCTCGCTGTCCACCCTTGCCCGCATTTTTGACCATGACCCGGCTACACTCTTCCAGGTACCTCCTGCGAATGAACCTGCCCCGGACAGCCGCTTCGCCTTCATCCCCGTGGGCGGCATGGATTTTGAACTCATCCAGCCGATATCTGACACATTCAAACAGATGGTCAGCAACCCGCCCACCGGCATCAACCATATTGCCTTTACCGTTACAGACATTGAAAAGGCGGTTGAGCTGATGCAGGACAAGGGCGTGCGCCTTGGCCATGTCACCCCCGACGCAATTCTGGACATGCCCCGCAGCCGGGTTGCCTACTTCAACCGGGATGACACCGCAGACATACTGATCGAATTCGTCCAGCCTCGTTCGTAAGATTCGGGCTTCACGGTACATGCCATTGTGCCTGTGCGCAGGTTCTCATTTTGAGTTATGGCTGGATGGCTCTTGCAAATATTGAGGCACAAGATACAGAGAACCTGCAACATTATCAGATGTCAAATTATTGAATATATAATGTTATTACATATATTTAGGCGTTATACCTAACAAACTGCTCGACTAGCGGCCATCATACCCCGGTTGTGTTTCTCAGGCGTAATGGCTGATAAGTTACCCCGGGCCCTTAAAGGAATATACATGAAAAACACCCGATTGCTTCTCACAACCATTCTTATGCTGCTGTGCGCATTGCCGGCAGGCGCAGGTGTAAACAACATGAGATCAACCGCTGCAGGCGTGCCCGCCTCACCCGATGACGGCGGACCGCGCAACTGGGAAGTCACAAGCATTTCCAGCTCCTTGAACCTGCGGGAACAGCCGTCCCTCCGGTCAACAGTAGTTGCGCGCTACGCACCCGGCACGATTCTCGACAACCTCGGTTGCAGCGATACAGGCGGCATGGTCTGGTGCGATGTGCAGCAGCTGGGCGGCGGCCCGCGTGGCTATGTTTCCATCGAATTTCTGAAGCCGGCCGTATCGCCAGACGGCAGAGCAGCCACAGGCCCCGACGATTCCGCGCTGCGGGCCGGACAGAACCAGTTCGACGCGACCGGCCAGCTTCCCTGTGCGCAGGATCTCGGTCAACCGATGGGACAATGCGATTTTTCCGTTGCACGCTCGGGCGGCGGTTACGCGACCGTGGTTATTAAAAAACCGGGCGGCCGCAGTCGCATTATATTCTTCCGCATGGGAAGGCCGATCGGCGCGGACACCAGCGAGGCTGACTACTCCGGTGAATTCAAGGCTGCGCGTGAAGGCGACCTGAACCTGATCAGGGTCGGCACAGAACGCTACGAAATCCCGGATGCGGTCGTCCTTGGCGGCTAAGAGATTCGGTGTTAAACCACAGCTTTTATGGTGTCGCTGGAACTGACGCAAATTTTGAAATATAAACAAGACAGCAAAGGACGACACTTCACATGCCGCCCTTGCTTTTTCAGCGCATTGCCTTTCCGTTTGACTCCCCCTGCCCCGCCGTCTTATAATCCTCTGCAAGCATACTTGATTCCATGAAAGGAACGGCCCCCATGAGCGAGGAAGAAAAAAAAGATTTCATGCAGGAGCTTGACCGCGAGAACCGCGAGACAATGGAGGACTATCTTGAGCAGATCCGGCGCGAGGCTTATCGCTATTGCGAAGAGGTGACTGTCACAGATGTTGAGGGCACCTGTCCGTATGGACACAAAAAAGGCGACTGCTTCCGCCTGACAAACATGAACTCCGACGGCATGTGCGGCTCGCTCTATCAGCCGATCCACACAAACCTTGTGACGCTCCATTACGGGGGCACCATGTTGTGGGGCGAACCTGAATCGTTTAGCGGAATCTGCATGGAAGGCCGCGTGCAGGTTAAGGTAAAGCGGGTCGAATTGCCCAAGCCGACCGTGGTGCGCACTGAGGGCAAGCCTGTTGACATGACCGGAAAGGGCTATCCGGGCGTTGACACCTACCGGATATTTCTTGAGACGATCAGCGTAGCCAACAAATGCACCTGGGGACACTGCGAGGGCCAGCGGGTGGAATTGGATCCGTTCAACATCGGCAAGGTGTGCGGCTTTCTCTACTGGGAGCTCTACCAGTACATGAATCTGCTGCTCTCCGGCGGGCACGCGCCCTGGGAGGCTGACCCGGACATCATTCACGGCTGCTGCCCCGATCCCTTCAACCAGGTTACCTACCGCCTGATCCGGGAGAAGCGCTGATAGAAAAGTTGTAGGCCGGACTAAGCGCAGCGTGTCCGGCGCATTGAGGCATCAAAACAGCCGGACATATCCCGCTTTCACGGGATTAAGTCCGGCCGACACGACGCGCACGTCAACCCCTCACAGGTGCCTGGCCCTACGTCTCAAATGACCATCGAACACTGTTTTTATAACCTTGGCCTTTGTACCCTCCCCCCGTATTGACAAGCATTCAAAAAAGGTATACCTTGCCACGATACCTTAAGCACATTACTTAACACAACACCATGGCAACCCTTAGAACTATACCAAAATCACTGCGCACCCTGCTGAAAAATCCGGGCACGGCCTTTGTTGCCAGCTATTTCGCTGCCGCTAATCTCGGGGCGCTGCTGCTCTGCCTGCCCATCGCGACCCGCGCAGGAAGCATCGCCGTGGATCGATGCGCTCTTTACCGCCACCTCGGCGCTTTCCGTTACCGGCTTGACGGTAGTGGATACGGCATCGACCTATACGCTTTTCGGCCAGATCGTCATCCTGTTGCTGATACAGTTCGGCGGCCTGGGCATCATGACATTCGCTGTCTGGATTTTCGCGGCCACGGGCTGGCGGGTGAGCATGCTGCAGCGCTGTTTCATCCAGGACACCTACGCCTCGGACCCGACTGTCGACATGAAACGCCTGCTGCGCTTTATCATTTCTTTTGTGCTGACCGTCGAATTGCTCGGCGCCGGGCTTCTCGTGATTTCTTTGTGGGGCGAGCTCAGCCCGGCACAAAACTGCTACTACGCCCTGTTCCACGCGGTATCGGCCTTCTGCAACGCCGGCTTTGCCCTGTTCCCCGACAGCTTTGTCGTGTACCAGGGCAATGTGCTGCTCAACCTGACCATTGCCTTCCTGATCATCTTCGGCGGCATCGGGTTTCCGGTCTTTTTCGAACTCCTGTCCTGGGCGCGCAAGCCGATGCGAACAAGGCTGTCCCTGCACACCCGGATTGTTCTGCAGACGACCCTGATCCTTATCGTTGGGGGCATGATTTTAATCTGGCTGTTCGAACGCAACAGCGCCCTTGCCGCAATGAGCGTGCCCAAACAGTTCCTCGCGTCCTTTTTCCAGTCGGTCACGTGCCGGACCGCCGGCTTCAACACGGTCAGGTTCGACCTGCTGAACAACGCCACGCTCATGATATGCATTGTGCTGATGTTCATCGGCGCATCCCCGGGCTCCTGCGGCGGTGGCATTAAAACAACCAGCGCGGCGACCCTGACAATCGTGCTGTGGAACAGGCTTTGCGGCCGCGAAACCAACCGCGTCCATCGAAGTTCGATCACAACGGCTGCGGTTTCCAAAACCATATCGGTTGTTATCGTGTCAGCCCTGTTTATTGTAAGTATTCTGTGCTGCCTGCTCCTGTCGGATATCGGGCATGCAGCGCACCAGCAGAATCGCGGACTTGTTCTTGAATATCTTTTTGAAACGGTTTCGGCCTTTGGAACCGTGGGGCTTTCGATGGGAATAACACCCCGGCTTGATACGGTCGCCAAAGCCCTGATTACCCTGACAATGTTTGTCGGCCGCGTGGGCATCCTGACGCTTATATATCTGTTCGCAGAGCAGAAGGCGCCCCCCCGTTATGAATACGCCGAAGAAAATATCATGATTGGATAGGAGCAACGAGCGCACCATGAAAAAATCATTCGCAGTTATCGGACTTGGCAGCTTCGGCTACTGGGTCGCAAAAACCCTGAATGAATACGGGCACGAGACGGTGGTCATCGACACCAACCGGGAGCTTGTCCAGAGCCTGAAACCATACGCGACGCATGCCATCATCGGCGATGCCACGTCGATGGAAACCCTTGCAAGCCTCGGGCTCGACCAGATGGAGGCGGTTATCCTCAGCCTCGGCGACAACATCAGCGCATCATGCCTGGTGACGCTGCACCTGCTGGAGATCGGGGCCAAAAATATCCACGTAAAGGCGGTCAATGAAGACCATGCAAAGATCCTGAAAAAAGTCGGGGCCTCGCATGTGATTTACCCGGAAAAGGATATGGCCTTAAAGACGGCGCGTGAATTGATAACGCCCAACGTCATGGAGTTTATTACCCTGACGGAAGACTATGAAATTGTTGAAATCGCTCCGCCGCCCGGCTATATCGGGCAATCGCTTGCCTCGCTGCAGCTGCCGACAAAATATGAAGTCCAGGTCATCGCGGTTAAAGAGCTGATACCGGAGCGTTTCACCGTTATCCCGAAAGCCGATTTTGTCATCAAAGACAGCGATATTCTTATTATCCTCGGCAATAAAAACAACATCCGCAGGATAAAAGACATTTAAGCTGCAGGCCGGCCTACGAGTTAAACCCTGCGATCTCATCGGCAAACATGCGAGCCACGCGGTCGGTGTCGAACGGCCAGGCGTAGACAATGCGGGCTGCGGGAAGGCGCTTCTGCGCAGCTTCGACAATCTCCCGGATCTCGGTTTCCGAATGCTCACCCCCGCGCGTGGTCATGGTGGTTGCGACTATGACCCTGTCAGCTCCGCGACCGACAGCCGTATCAATACACACGCCGATATCAGGCGCGCAAAATTCAAGATAGCCGGAAATCACCTCACAGCCGGTTTGCGCGGCAATGCGGCCCGCCAGCTCCTGCACGCCTTCCCTGTAGGGATCATTTTCAGCCGTGCGCGGCCAGCACCTGATCCGCTGTTCAAGAGATGCCTTGAGCCGTTGTAGAAATCCAAAACGCTTCACAAGACGAGGCATCGACTCAAGCGCCATGAACATGCCGATTGTACCGCGCGAACAGTCCGTTGCCGGAGCGCCATGGGCCGCAAGAACGATGATGGTCTTCATGACGAACCCCTGCGCGCGCTGCCGGGAGCGGCAATACACGCATAATTTGTACAGCCCTCATGACCGCAGACAAATGCGCAACCCGCACCCGCCTTGATAGTGAATGCCTGCTCATGGCCGCACAGACGGCACGTCCAGATGCCCGTCATGGCTCCGGCCCCTGCGGACCAGCGCACCGTGCCGCCAACCGCCTGAGCAGCTGAGGCCTGCGACATAAGGGCAAAACAGCTCTGCAGCTCGGCAACAAAATCCGGCGGACAGCCGTTGTCGATACCGTCAACCTGCTCCTTGTATTGGTGGGTGAGAATATCCTTGCCCGTTAGCCCCACGATATGAAAAGAGGCGTCTGACGAACCAAGCTGATCCCGCATCAGGCCGAAAGCAGCCTCGCCGAACCGTGACGCCAGCACCCGGTCAAAGGCAGTCGGAACGCTGCCGCCATAGGAGGTTTCAAGCGGTATCACCGTAGCCGGACCGCCCAGGTCGGCATCAATAATGGCCTCGTTGATCATGGCAAGAGCACTGTCGGCTGTTTCAAGCCGCCGCGAAAAAAATACAACCGTGGTGCCCAACTTGCCGCGGGCAACCGTATCCTGCAACGCCTTGACCTTCCGGTCAATCTGAGCCCTCAGGGTCCGGCTGTCATCGTCAGCTGTTTCGCGGGCGTCGATGATCAGCTGGTCAGCACCTCCGGCAAGGGCTGCCATATGCACCAGGCAGTAACAATAGTGCCACTTCAGATGAATGATAAACGTTTTGTTCTGGACGTGGGCAGTATCCGCAGCCCGGTCAATGCCCCGGCACAAATCGTTGAGCGCCGAATCCATACCGATAACCCAGTTAGTGCCCGGCAGGTTACAATTGGCATCAGCGGGTATACCTACAATCGGTATACCTGCGTGCTGTGCGATTCCAGCCGCCACATGATAGGATTCAAGGCTTCCGACAGTAACAAGTCCGTCGACCTGCATACGGTCCAGGCCCTCTGCAAGACGGACAAACCGGTCTTCAGAGCACCGCAGTCCCTGTCGGGACACACCCAGCAGCGAACCCGGCCGGCGCAGGATACTCTTCATTTCAAGCATGTTCCATGCAAGCGGCAGCGTTTTGGCGCCATTATCCAAACCGTCAAAGCCGCTCCTGACACCCTCGACCGCCATACCGGCATCCAGGGCAAGACGCGCAACAGAGCGTACAGCCATGTTCATGCCCGACACATTGATACCGTCGGTCAGGATTGCAATTTTTTTCCTTCGACCGGACGCTGCAGGAGTAACCGGCCTCTCAAGGCGCTGCAGCAAGCTCGTAGCAGGCACGCGCATTACGCGACAGGGTATCTCGAAATGAAGGTGCATTCTTTATTGCAAGCACATCTGCTATAGGGCTTTGCGTAATGACGTTCCTCCGGATACCTGCAAACACAGGTTCGCCGTTGCCATTACCGAGCAGCTCGACTGCCCGGGCGCCTAAACGCATGGCAAGCACGCGCTCATAGGCTGTTGGACTTCCACCGCGCTGCAGATGACCGAGAATTGTTTCGCGCACATCGCGCCTGGACTCAAGCAGATTGGCGATGCTCTCCCTGATAAAGCCCGTTGAAAATTCAGCGCCTTCGGAGCGTACGATAACACCGGCCTGCTGGCCGAGATCAAAGCTTGCCTGCAGTTCGCCAAGCATGTCCAGCAAATCGCGTCGCCCGACAGGCTGCTCACGGATAAAAATATGATCAGCACCTGTCGCAAGCCCGCTCATCACCGCGAGATAGCCGCGCAAACGGCCCATAACCTCAACAATGCTCACACGCTTGTGAGAGGTTGCGGTATCCCGAAGCTTATCGATACAATCAACTATGGTATTAAGGGTGGTGTCAACACCGATAGCCATATCCGTGCAGGGTATGTCGTTATCGATGCTGCCGGGCAGGCCGACGATCTGAAGAGACATGCCTTGCAGTTCCGTGAACGCGTGGTCCCTCTTGCCGCAGGAACGCATCCAAAGCCATCGCTCCGGTCAAAGAACCGTCGCCGCCGACAACCACGAGACCGGAGATGCCATGCTGCCGCAGATTAACCAGTGCTTTGACTTTCAGGGCCTGCGCCTCGCTGCTGTCCCCCACTATAGCGCTGTAGCGGGCTGAGCCAAGAAATGTTCCGCCCTCCCGGAACGAAGCGCCGACCGCCCCCGTGTCGAGCCGGAATATACAATCGCCTCCGGACACCAGGCCACGATATGCGTCCCTGATACCGAAAACCTGCCATCCCCTGCACTGGGCCGCCCGCATCACGCCGCGCACCGCGGCATTCATTCCCGGGGAGTCTCCTCCGCTGGTCATAACTGCAATATTTTTCTCGACGCTCATGCAATCCTCTCCGAAAAAAATAACTCTCTGTTTACCTGAAACAAGCTACCATAGTCCTGTATTCATCGCTACTGCATCACATCAACTGAAAACAGTCAAACTAAGCGCTGCAGGATGTTCAACAAATCTCCTTATTCAGGCTGCTGCGAGCGGGTTGTTGCGATTCATTTATTGCGGGAGTATAATGTACAAAGAAAAAAATAACAAAAGAAAACACGCGCTATTTCAGGCGTGAACTGTTTGCACCATTGGACTGTACAATGCCGATCAGGACCGTTATCAACAAAACGCTTGCATGGCTGCTGGGGCACAGGCTTGTCGCAAGCTCAGGCGTGCTGGCGCACCTGATACCGGATTCCCGCATGTATACACGGGGGCAGAAGGTTACCATCCGCCCTACCGCGCGCCTTGACCTGCATGAATGCAATACATTCCGTATCGGCAGCCGGTCTTTCATTGAAGATTATTGCGTACTCAACAATCTTGCCGGTGATTGTACTATCGGTGAAAATACGTTTATCGGCATTGGCAACATCATCATCGGGCCGGTTGAGCTTGGCAGCAATATCGTGACAGCCCAGCATGTGGTCATTTCCGGCATGAATCATCAGTACGAAAATATCATTGTGCCCATCAGGGATCAGGGAATAACGACAGAAAAAATTACCATCGCAGACGATTGCTGGATAGGCGCACAAAGCGTCATTACAGCCGGTGTCACGATCGGCCGGCACTGTGTCGTCGCGGGCGGCAGCGTTGTTACCAAGAGCATACCCCCGTACAGCCTGGCGGGCGGAAATCCGGCTAAAATTTTAAAAACATATAATCCGCACACCCGCCAATGGGAGAAAACGGTTTCAGAAGACGTGAGAGCGCAGGAGATCCCCCGTGTTTGATCTTGTCATAATCGGAGCAGGGCCGGCCGGTCTGATGGCAGCAAGAACGCTGCCGCACAGGGGCTGAGTGTGGCGCTGGTTGAAAAGCGCCGGGATGTTTCAACCATTACGCGGGCCTGCTGCCAGCAGCTTATCATGGACGCGGGCTATGCAGGTGATACGGTGTCGGCGGAACCCGGCAGCATATCTTTACAGCCGGTGGTTTCGGCGTGCCCTATACCGGGCCGCTGTTTCCGGTTACAAGAAAATACTACATCTCTCCCGGCGGACGGCGCATCTGCTTTGACCATGATGACGGCACGGCCCCTGGCCGTGCAGTTTGACAAAGGCGGGCTTTTGCAGGGCCTGTGGGACGCATGCGCCAGCGCAGGCGTTGAGCTCATGCCCGGCACAACAGCCTGGGACGCTGCGATGACGGCGACACATCAATAACGATTAAACTTACCCGCAGCGGCAGGCGCTCTACCATTGAGGCGCGCAAGGCTTTGCTGGCCGACGGCGTCAACTCGCGCATGGCCGAAGCCCTGGGAATGAACCAGGGCCGCACGCATTTTGTGACCACGCAATGCATGATCTACCTGCTTGAAGGCGTTGAAGACCCGGAGCCGCAGGCCATGAAAAGCTTTATGGGCAATGTGTACCAGTCGCGCGCGCCCATCATTCTGTATCCGTATTTTGATGATCCGACAAGGACGCGCATGTGCATCGCCCGCAACAAAACCGAGCTCACCGCCGAGGTGTACGCCTATGCCCGCGACAAGGCCGCCCTTGCGCCGTATCTTGAAAAACGCCCGCATCGTCAAAGCACACGGGCTGCGGCCTGCGGGCCTACTCCTCGCTGCTAACAGCCCTGGCTCGGCAATGCGCTTGCCATTGGCGATGCCGCGGCATTTGTGGAGGTGGAGACGCAGGGCGCGCTCATGTGCGGCTTTTATGCTGCCGAAGCAGCCTTCATGGAACTTGACGGACAGAGCGGCTTTGACCAGTACACGCGCTGGTGGCAGCAGGCCTTTGAGTTCAACGGCCCTGACGCCCTGCGCGTGGCCCAGGGCTATGCCCTGACGCCGACATACAACGATGACGAGCTGGACTATCTTTTCGGCCTTGTGGAGGGCGAGATGCTTCCCGGCAGCTACAGCCAGTACCACACGCCGAAATACATGTGGGACGCGATCCTCGTCACACACAGCGAGGATCGCATCCGAGCGGCCGGACCTTCTGGAAAAAATCGGCAGCCAGCATGCAGCGCACGATCAATGACACGCTGTAAGAATGCATCACGGCACACGGAAACTTACCATGATACTTCAGATTGACACAGATGCCTGCATCGGCTGCGGCTGCTGCGGCGAGGCCTGCGCGCAGGGCGCGCTTGAACTTGAGGAAAAAGCCGTGCTGATCGAAGAGCACTGCATCGGCTGCGGCGCCTGCATTGAGATGTGCCCGACAGGTGCGCTCTCGCTTCCCGCAGCCTTAACATAACCCTGACCATGGAGGGCGCACCATGCAAACCTGCAAAAAAGCTGTGCATGTTTGTCGCGATATCTTTCTATCCATGACATGCATGGCAGCTGCACAGGACCGCTCCTGCGAGCCATCCTTACCTGCACAAGCACTGGCGAAGGGCAACAACGTCTTTGCTCTCAACATGTACAACCAATTGAGCGCTGCGCCCGGCAACCTCTTCTTCTCACCCTTGCAGCATCCGCACAGCCCTGGCCATGACCTATGCGGGCGCGCGCGGCGAAACAGCAGCGCAGATGAAAACCGCGCTGCAGCTTTACACTTGATGACGCTGATCTGCACACGGCCTTTGCCGAATCCATCCGCGCGCTGAATACCGGCGGCGGAACCGATTACGAAATGAACGTTGCCAACAGCCTGTGGTGCGAAAAGACCCGCGCATTTTTGCCAAAGTTCATTGCGATAAACACACAATCCTACGGCGGAGCTCTTCAGCAGGTTGATTTCATCAACGCGGCCGAGACTGCGCGCCTGCAGATCAATGCCTGGGTCGAGGAACAGACGCGCGATAAAATAAAGGGCCTTATCCCACCCGGAGGAGTTGACAGCAATACCCGACTGGCCCTGGTGAACGCGGTCTACTTTAAAGGGCTATGGGCCGATCCGTTCGAAAAGAAGCTCACGCTCAATGCGCCGTTTTACTGCGCTGACGGACGCATAACAGACGCCCCGCTGATGACATTCGCTAAGCCCATGAATGTGCCATTTTTTGCAGGCGATGGAATCAAACTGATCGAGCTCGACTATCGCGGCAACAGCATATCCATGCTGATCGTGCTGCCCGACACTGCCGACGGCTTACTCGCTCTTGAAACGCGGCTTTAACGAAGCACTGCTCAACCAGTGGCTTGAAAAACTTAATAAACAAATGGTCAGCGTCTACCTGCCGCGCTTCTCAATGAACTGGGGGGCGAAAAATATTGTGCCCGATCTGCAGGCGCTCGGCATGCGTGATGCTTTTGAAGCCCGCGCCGCCGATTTCTCCGGCATCGACGGCACCAGGGAGCTGCTGATCAGCGCTGTGTTTCACAAGGCATTTGTTGATGTGTATGAGGAAGGCACCGAGGCCGCTGCCGCAACCGGCGTCATGATGGGTGTAACCTCCATGCCGCCGCCTCCGGAAATCTTCCGGGCCGACCACCCGTTTCTGTTCCTGATCCGCGAGAAACAACCGGCAGCATACTGTTCATGGGAAGGTTGACCGAACCGGAGAAAAACTGATATAGATGTGGATGACCGCTGTAGGGTGGGCTCGCGAGCGTGTCCACCATCCGAACTGTACATCCGCAGGGACAGTGCTGCGCAAGTCCACCGCACGTCTTACTGACCAAGGAAAAACACTGGAATGACCACATCGCCCTGCGGATGGACCGGAACAATCGCCCGCGTTGATCTCAGCAGCGGACAATGCAGCACTCAATCCTCTGCTGACATGGCGCAGGACTACATCGGCGGCCGGGGATTCGCGGCCCGGCTGTACTGGGATGAAGTCTCTGCGCGCACATTGACGCTCTCAGCCCTGGGAACCCGCTCATGCTCATGGCCGGCCCGCTTGCCGGCACCCCGGCCATTGCCTGCTCGCGCCTGGTTGTAAGCGGCAAATCACCGCTGCTCATGCCCGACCAGTACGGACACGCGACAATGGGCGGCTCTAGTTGCTCCCGCCCTCAAAAAAGCAGGCTTCGACGGCCTGGTCATAACCGGCAGGGCCGATCGCCCGGTTTGCCTGTACGTTGCGGACGGCACGGTTCGCATCGATGATGCCTCCGGTTTGTGGGGGCTGGACACGCATGCAACCCTTGAAAAACTGCAGCAACAGTACGGCAGCGCATGCGAACCGCTGTGCATCGGCCCTGCAGGAGAGCGCCTGATTCGCTTCGCCCTGATCATGGGCAAAGAGTCTTCCTGCGCAGGCCACGGATTCGGTGCGCTGATGGGCTCAAAGAACATCAAGGCCATTGTGTTTCAACCCGAAGGCACAGTGCCCGTCGCCCGCCCTGATGAGCTCAAAGAGATCAACCGGACAATACGCAGCCTCATCAAGGGCAGGCAGCCAATGGAGCCCATGATCGGAGGCATAGAGCTTGTCCGCCGCGCCCCGTGCAAGGGATGCCCGGCCGGATGCGCCCGCAGCATCTTCCGGCACATCTCCGGCACAGTCGAGCACCGCAAACTCTGCGCCTCGGTTTTTTTCTACTCTGACTGGGAAAAAACCCATAACAACGGCGAGCAGGGCGATCAGAGCTTTCTGGCCACCTCTGCCTGCGACAAGACCGGGGTGTGTACAGCGGAAATGACGAAACTGCTCGACTGGCTCGACGCCTGCATTGAACAGGGCCTTATCAGTGCTGAGGAAACCGGACTTCCCTTTGAAGAAATCGGCAGCAAGCGCTTTCTTGACAGCTATTTTCAGGCGCTGCTTGAACGCAAGGGCTTCGGCGATATCATGGCTGAAGGCGTCATGCGGGCATCGCGCACAATCGGGCGGGGAACAGAAGAATTGCCGGGAAATCATATAGCAACGAAGGTTTCAGCGCGCGCCTGTATAACGGCCGCTACTTCATTACAACGGCCCTGTTCCATGCCACTGACCCGACCAACCCCATGGCCCAGCTGCATGAGGTCTGCTACCCGCTCTTCAAGTGGGTGCTGTGGTATGCTACCGATGGTGACATGTCCAGTGTCGACACGGAAGCCTACCGCGCCATCGCCCGCAAATTCTGGGGCAGCGATGAGGCTGCCGATTATTCAACCTACGCGGGCAAAGCCATGGCTGCCTTCATGATACAAAACCGGACCTACGCCAAGGAAACCCTGACGGCCTGCGACTTTTTCTATCCCATCGTCACGCCCGAAGGCGCACCCGATCACGTGGGCGACCCCTCCATTGAAAGCAGGCTCCTCTCAGCAGTCACGGGCATCGACTTCGATGAAGCAGCCTATAACCTCGCCGGCGAGCGCGTGTTCAACCTTACGCGGGCAATCCACGCCCGGGAAGGCCACATCGGCCGCCGAACACGACACACTGCCGGAATTCAACTTCACCGAGCCACTCACCTCCGACAAAAGCAATTATTTCTTCCTGTTCAACCCGGAGTGCATGCTGCCGGGCAAAGACGGCGAGCTTACATCGCGCCTCAACGCAAAACTCGACCGCGATGAATTCAACACCATGCTCTCCGACTACTACCGCCTGCGCGGCTGGGATACGGCAAACCGGCCTGCAAACTGAAGCGAGCCTCAAAAGACTCGGCCTTGGCTATGTGGCTGAAACGCTGAAAAGCATTAAAGCACTTGCGGACTGACACACTACCTTTCTTGTCATTCCGGCGCAGGCCGGAATCAGGGTTTATCAAAAGCAGCAAAACCTTCTGGACACCGGCCTTCGCCGGTGTGACGGTTTCTGTATGTCATTCTGACAATCACTGAACCTATTATTTTTAAAACCCTGAATTTTACCCCTTGACAACCGCACCTTGATTAGCTATATACTTCAGTAGTGAAACATTCATAGCCGAAATTTTCAGAACGAAACTTCTTCAACACCAGCCGTTTAATAGAGAGGACAGCAGCGTGGGCACTAAAAAACACCTCGGGGATCTGGCGGAAATCGAGATGCACTTAATCGAGATCCGGAACCTGTTTAGCGATCTTTTCCAGCAGATGGTCATGAGCAGCAAGGGGCTGATGGGCTTTCCGGTCAACAGCTCGCAGCTCAAGGCCATGGCGGCCTTTCATGAGGACCGGCGCTACAGCATGGGCGAGCTGTGCAAAATCGCCAACGTGAAGATGCCCAGCATGACCGAAATCGTCGACAGGCTCGAGGCCGAAGGCTTTGTGGAGCGCGTGCGCGAAACGGGCGACCGCCGCGTCGTCAAGGTGCAGCTTACCGACCCGGGAAAAAGGCGCACGACGGGATATTACACAACAGGGAGCAGGAACTGCAGAACATATTCGGCTGCCTTGATGAAAAAGAGCGCCTGCAGCTGCTGAAAGCCCTGCGCACGGTCAGCTCGACGATGAAGCGTGTTGCGGAAAAACCTTTGGAATGACACATATAGTCATGTAGGGTGGACTTGCGAAGCACGTCCACCATTTTATAAATATACGATTCTATCCGGTGGACACGCTCGCGAGTCACCCTTGTATATTAAAAACAGCATTGATTGTCGATACTCAAACTAAGGTAATCAGATAGCAGATCGTCGCACCCTTGGTCTCAAAAGACCGTCTGTAGCTTGAATCGCTATCTGATTTTAATGTGTCACAACCCGTACAGTCGCCTGAGCCCATAGAGGAGCTCGAATTTACAAGGGAGGGTATAACACATGAAACAATCTTTTGTTGGTATCGATGTATCAAAGAACATGCTTGATGTCCATGTATTACCTGAGGATCTCAACTACTCTTTCGCCAATGAGCCTCAGACAATCAAAGCCCTTATACGGAAACTCAAAAAACTCAAGCCAGCCCTCATCGTGCTTGAAGCTACCGGAGGCTATGAAATCAGCCTGGCCGTGCAACTCTCAGATGCAAAGCTCAACAGCTGCGTTGTCAATCCCCGGCAGGTCAGGGATTATGCCCGTGCCATCGGCAAGCTGGCAAAAACCGATAAAATTGATGCCTATGTTATTGCCCGATTTGCTCAGGACGTAAAACCAGAGGTCCGAGAGCAATTGACCCTCAAAGAACTGCATCTCAAAGAGCTTGTCATGCGCCGCCAACAGCTTATCGATATGCGAACTGCTGAAAAGAACCGGCTCTCAAGAGCCTATACTGCTCAGGTGCAGGAAGAGCTGCGGCAGCATATCGCTGAACTGACTTCCCGTATTAAAGCAATTGATGAACAACTGCATAATGAAATTAAAAACGATCCCAGCTGGAACCAGAAGCTTGAAATTATATCATCGGTACCCGGCGTAGGCGCCACTACTGCTCGAGGCCTTCTGATGTGCCTGCCTGAACTGGGCACACTCAATCGTAGACAGATTGCTGCCCTGGTTGGTGTTGCACCAATGAACCGAGATAGCGGCATGATGCGCGGCAAACGCTCTATCGTCGGCGGCAGATCAGCTGTGCGGCAAATGCTGCATATGCCGACACTCTCAGCGGTTTCACGCTGGAACAAACGTCTTCAAAACTTTTATTGCCATCTGAGAAGTCAGGGCAAAAAACACAGCGTTGCCCTTACTGCCTGTATGCGTAAACTTGTTATTATGCTTAATGCCATGTTAAAGAACAATCAGGTTTATAACCAAAATTATTGCTAACGGCTATTGACAATCAATACAGTCGCTACAGCAACAACAAAAAGATTAGCAGAAAGACTGAATATGCGACAGATAGCACTCTACGGCAAAGGCGGTATCGGCAAGTCGACGGTTGCATCCCATCTTTCCTACACTTTTGCCGAGCGGGGCATGAAGGTGCTGCAGATGGGCTGCAGCCCGAAAAACGACAGCACCTACCTGCTGCTGCCTGATTTCCCGCCCACGATTCTTGACGTGCTGCGCAAAAATGATTTCATGTACGATGATCTTGCGCCCGAAGATATCATCACCGACATCTCCCCTGCAGTTTGAAAATGGCGGCAAAATCTACTGCGCTGAGAGCGGCGGGCCCGAGCCGGGCGTGGGCTGCGGCGGCAAGGGCGTGGTTGAGGCAATCGACACGATAAAAAAACTCAGTATTTTCAAGGCCCTCGCCATCGATGTCGTCATTTATGACATCCTTGGCGATGTGGTCTGCGGCGGCTTCTCCCTGCCCATACGGCAGGGCTTTGCGCAGGAAACCTATGTGGTCACCAGCGGCGAGTTCGAGGCGCTCTATCAGGTCACCAATGTATCCAAGGCCATCAAGCGCTTCGACGCCCGCGCGGGCTCAAAGCTCGGCGGCCTGATCGTCAACCTGCGGCGCGTGAAGAACGAACTGCAGATGGTGACTGATTTTGCTGCAAAAGATCGGCACGCAGATCGTGGGCGTCATTCCCTACAGCCAGACCGTGAAGCAGTGCGGCGGAGAGGGCGAAACCGTGTTTCAATGCGCGCCTGATTCGCCGGAAGCACAGCTCTACCGCGAAATCGGGCAGAAGGTGTTTGACAATAAAAATCTTGTTATCCCGCAACACGCTTGAGTTTGAAGAGCTCTACGAGTGGTGGCTGCCGTATATAAATTAAGCCTGCATGGCATTAATGTATGGATTGCGAGACAGGTTCATGCAAGTGTCTCTGCATGTCGTGAATAACGGTAATTCATAGAATTCGTCACAATAAATTTTAAAGAGGTTTACTCATGCGGCAAATAGCGATTTACGGTAAGGGCGGTATCGGCAAGTCGATGGTGTCATCCCATATTACCTTTGCCCTGGCGGCCAAAGGGCTTGCGGGTGCTGCATGTCGGGCTGCGACCCCAAGCATGACAGCACGCGCCTGCTTCTGAATGGCAAAATGGCGCAGACCGTGCTTGGCACCCTGCGCAAGAAGGACTTTGATGTAAAGAACCTTGTCATGGATGAGGTGGTGTTTGAAAGCCCCCTCAACGATACCTGCTCGGGCAGGATTTTCTGCGCCGAAAGCGGCGGGCCTGACCCCGGCCTTGGCTGCGGCGGCAAAGGGCGTGGTGGAGGCCATCGAGGCGCTCAAGCATCTCAATGTGATGGAAGTGCTCAAGCTCGATGTGGTGCTCTACGACGTGCTGGGCGACGTGGTGTGCGGCGGTTTCTCCATGCCCATCCGCGAAGGCCATGCCAACGAGGTCTATATCGTCAGCAGCGGCGAGCTCGAGGTTCTGTTTGCCGCCTCCAATATCTGCAAGGCCGTTGTCGCGCTTCAATGCCCGCTCAGGTGTCAGGCTCGGCGGCATTATCGGCAATGGCCGTGAGCTGAAAGACGAGCAGACCATTCTGGATGAATTTTCCCGCAAGCTCGGCAGCCATCTTGTCGGCTTTATTCCCTACAGCGAAAAGATAAAGGAGTGCTCGGGCAAGGGCCTAACCCTTTTCCAGCATGCGCCCGATACGGCCGAATGCGAAGCATTCCGGCAGCTCGCAGAATCGATCTGGAACAACAAGGAACTTTTCCGTGCCCACATCATTTACCTTTGAAGAGCTGCATGCCTGGTGGGCACAGGCAGCAGGGAGAAAGCATTGACGATTATGCTTGGAATGCGAATTTTAGATTTAAAAAATGTTTCATTAGGTTGAATTAGTTCGATTGGTTGCAATTGGTTTACTCATTAAAATGCATGGGCGTGCGCATCATGTCGGAAGCCGAGCCTACTGTTTCCAGCAACAAGGATGAATCTGCGGGATTCAAAATTCCGCAATACAAAATCGGCAATCTGCATTAGGAGGTCTCTATGCCCCTGAAACATTATGAACACTGCTGCTCCACGATTCAGGCCCTGGCAAGCCTCGGGAAAATCGAAGGCGTCATACCCCTTCTGCACGGGCCGCAGCCCTGCTCCTACCAGAACCAGGTGGGCTCCATGTCATGCCGCCCGGCGCAGCTTGTGACCGCCGGAACGCTGGTCAACAAAAGCGACGTCATTTTCGGCGGCGAGGCGGGCCTGAAGCTGCAGGTGAAAAACCTGTATAAGAAATACCATCCCGAAAGTCATCGTCATCATCAATACCTGCATCCCCCAGCTCATCGGCGAGGATATCGATGGCGTCATCATCGAGCTTAAACAGGAAATTCCCGGAGCTGAAGGTGAGCACCTGCCTGACCGGCTTCAACTATCCGCGCTCCATGCCCCTGGGCTCTGATGCCGCCTGGGTTGCGGTCATCGACACGTTCGAGAAACAGGAGAAGGTGCCCGGCTCCATCGGCATTGTCGGCCGCACGGGCCAGGACGCGGGCAACCTGGCATGCCTTGAAATGTTTTTCAAGAAGGCCGATATTCCGTACTTTGTTTTCCCTACGCCCCATATCGACAGCATGAGCAAGATCGTCTGCGCGGAAAAATATTACCCCATTCACATAACCCCCTGGCTCACCTGCAAGCATCTGAATGAAAACTTCGGCGGCGAGGTTGAGTTTATCGAAATACCCGCAGGCATTCAGGGCACGTCAAACTTTCTGCGCGGCATTGCCGACCGGCTGAAGAACCAGAAGCTGCATGACCTTGTGGATGCGGAAGAAAAGCGCGTGAAGCCTGAGCTTGAGAAAATCCGCGAGCGCTTTGCCAAAGAGAAGGTTCGCATGCTCATGGTGGCAGGGCCTGCAAACGAAGTGTCGGTCGGCAAGATTTTTGCCGAGTTCGGCGCCGAGGTTTTCGTGGTGCCGTCCATGAAGAACAAATTCTACCAGCAGGAAAAGAAGCTCATGCAGGAGCGCTACGGCGTCACCTTTATCGAGGAGGATTTCGACCTGATCGGCGACGTGATCGACCGGGTGAAGCCAACGGCCGTGTCGGTTGAGTTTCAGGCCCAGCCCGAGTGCGTTTCGCGCCTTGTGCCCACGTTCATCAACATGCTGTATCTCTGCGAATACGGCTATGACTATGCCATTGATCTTGGCACTAATTTTTTCAAAAACATGCACAAGCCCGTCTATGAAACCTGGCAGGGCCTTATGCGGAAATATGGAGGCTGACATGACGCAGACACAAAAAGATTTCAAGATGCAGGAACTGCACACCCCTTCGGCTTTTGAGGGCGCTCTGTGGGCATGCCTGGGCATCAAGGGCGCTGACACCATCTTCCATTCGCCGCCGGGCTGCTATATCAACCAGCATGTGAATGCCCTGGTCAATGACTGGACCTGCGAGCTCTACACCACCAACCTCTCGTATGCCAATATCATGCAGGGCGCAGAAGACCGCATGGAGACCACGCTTCAGAAAATCGCGGCAAAGAAGCCCGGCGCGATTCTTATCGTCACCGCCCCGACGGTTGAAGTAACGCGCGACGATGTGGAAGGCGTGGTGAAGAAGGTTGGTTTTAAGGATACGGTCATCATTCACCCGCCCATCGGCGGCTCGCTTGTGGACGGCAAGGAGACGGCCTTTATCCGCATTCTCGACCTTGTCGACCCGACGGTCAAAAAAGTGCCCCGGTCGGTCAATATCATCGGCCCGACGTTTTCAACCTTCAACTGGCGGGCCGATGTGTATGAGCTGACGCGCATGCTTGCAGGCATCGGCGTGACGCGTCAACTGCGTCTACACCGCAGGCGCGACCATCGAGCAGATCAAAAATGCCGCGCAGGCAGAGCTCAATCTCTGCATCTATCCCTATGACAGCGGCGTGCGGCGTGGCCAAGGAGATGGAGAAGCGCTTCGGCATCCCGTACATGGCCGATATTATCCCCATCGGGTTCGGCAATTCGGCGGCATGGCTTGAGAGAGTCGCCGGCTTTTTCAAGATCGATGCCGGGCCGTATCTGAAAGAAACCATGGCCAATGCCTTCGAGTTCATTTCATCAAACATGGTCTTTACCGTCACCTTCGAGATGACGGCGGCCCTGTCCTTGAAAATGCCAACACCTATGCCGTGGGCATCAGCGAATTTCTCAATAAGGAAGTCGGCGTTGGTATTGTCATGACTGCGGTGAGCAACCCCGATGCCGCAAAGCGGCTTGAGGCCCTGTGCGACGATGTGCTCATAAGCCCCACCATCGAGGAGAAGCGCGACAAGTTCGTTGAAAAAGGCCCCATGGTCATCTACGGCAATTTCTACGATAAGAAAGTGAGCATGGATGAGGGGTTTAAGAATTTTATTTTTTCCGACATTCCCACCATCGGCTATCTCAGCTCCGAGAACTGCCCGTTCATGGGATTCATGGGCGCCAAGTACCTTGTTGAAGGCCTGGTGAACGAGGTCTACATGGGCATATTCCTTGAGACCAAGGGCGATATGATGGGCTCCATATCAACGGGCTCGGTGCCCTGGGATATCGCGGCTGAGCAGGCCATGATAAAGGTGGGCGAGATGATACCGCACTTTGTGCGCGCCACTGCCTTGAAAAAACTGCATTCCGTGGCCGAGCAGATGGCCAAAGAGCGCGGCACGAACGTGACGCTTTCAATTTTCAGGGAAGTGTCCGACAAGTTCACCCCGACCAAGTTCAAGGCAAAGTTCTCCGCCGTGTTCGGTGATGATGCTGCGCCCGCCCCGGCAGCGGAGGAAGATGAGGAAGTGCCGATCTCACAGCCTCACCTTCACCATGCCGTGGGATGATGAGGCAAAGGGCATGCTTGAGCTTGTGCCCTCCCCTTTCCGCCAGGCAGCCGTGTCCGGCACCGAGGATTATGCGCGCGAACATGGACGCAGCGACGTCATCGGCGCAACGGTTGAGGAATTCCGCAAAGAACTGGGGATGTAGGTTAAACGACTGTCCAAAGTCCAAGGTCAAAAGTCCAAGGTCCAAGGACGAAGATGTAGGGTGGACCCGCGCAGCATGTCCACCTTTATTATGGAGGGCCTGCGCTTCGCGAGTCCGCTATGCGAACTGTCACGTCGCGTCACGCGACGATTTCCCCCTTTCAAAAAGGGGGATACAGGGGGATTTTATTCTTCCGGCAAATCCCCCCTACCCCCCTTTGCCAAAGGGGGATTTAAATCTTGAACCTTTGATATTTGACTTTAGAGACTCAGATTTAGACTTTAGACTTTAGACTTTAGACTTTGGACTTTGGACTTTGGACCTTAGACCTTGGACTTTTATATTTTTCATAATTAAGCAGGGAGTGCAGCATGACAAAAAAAAGCGTTAAGAACCATTTCGTTTCTATCCTTGCGGTATTGACGGCCTGCTTTTTCTCGACCGTACTCTTAAGCCCCGTTTCCGCGGAAGATTATCCTGGGCAGGGCAATGACCAACTGGTGGCTGCGCTGGATGCTGCTTTCGTGCGTGTGGTGGACAGTGGTAAATACAGAGCGATGGTAGATAATGACCCCGTTGCCGGACCGCTTATGGTCACCGTTGCAGACTGTTATCCAAATGTTGACGAAGTCAAGTTTCCCACAAATCCCACCGGCCTGCTGGCAAATATATTGAGCAGCGGAAAGATCAGGGTCGGCACGTACGATACAAAGGGGTTGAAGGGTTCTTTCGATATTTTTAACGACATTAACGAAAAAATCATACGGGCAATAGTTGATGAGCTGGGCAAAGGATACGGATTAGTCAAACCTATTGAGATAGTTCATGTTGAAATTTACCCCCCAAGCAGCTCTCTTCTATTTAAGAGTTTAAATGACGGTCTTTTCGACATCAGCAACTTGAATGCAGCCCTTGGAGGGACGGCCACCCTAAACGGGGTTTCACAAAGGAGAAGAGACATAGCGCGGTTTACTTCCATGGTCCTGACAACCGGGTGGTACCTCCACGTTAAAGACACGTCATCGTATCAGACCATGAATGATATGATAGCGGATACCGGTGCAACGATCTGTTCGGGAATGCTGTCCGCCCGACTGTCCAATGCATATTTCAAGAATCAGACTATTGTAAACCAATATAAAAACGACATAGAGGTATGCAGCAACAATGTCGTTAAAGGAATCAATAATGCCTATTTGTCCTTTAACCCGAAACCAGCCATTCCCGGGTTGCGGTCGATTGATTTGAAGATCTTTTCGGGGGTTCCAATCTGGGTCGCAGGGGACAAAGATCGGGATAAGGACCGCATTACAGACGCCTCAGACAATTGCCCGGACAAATATAATGCCGACCAGGCGGATACCGATCATGACGGAACCGGCAATGCCTGTGACAACTGACCGAGCATCTGCAATTCTCAAAGTCATTGGGGTCAAACCTGCACTCAATTAACTAGCCAGTAACAAGTGCAGGTTTAACCCTATAGAATTTCACCCATAAAGTTTAAGTGTGGTGCGCACGGCGCACCCTTCATCTATACATCTTAGGCTTTGCGGATTTTAGTTTTTTAACCCCGTTGCAACGATGCCGAACAAAAGGCATGGGCACGGATGCCGAGCGGCAAGCTGTCTGAGCGCCCGAATGTGCGAGTTCTTGCCGCCGCCGTGAACATGCCTTTTGTGAGGGAATCCGACGCAGGCGGACGAGTTGCAGGGCGCACTTTCTTTGGTTCGTTTCTTTGGAGCGAGCAAAGAAATGAACGAACAAAAACCGCTTCTTGATTTTTGGATGCCTGATCGGAGTCCGGCATCCAGCCTTAGTATTTTTTAAGATTCTATGTTGTAAACCCTTGGACTCTTGACTTCGGACTTCGGACTTTAGACTTTGGACTTCGGACTTTGGACTTCGGACTTTAGACCTTGGACTTTCTTTTCCTCCGCACCGCCCCGGCTACATCTCCAACTGCGCTTCTGTGATGCCAAGCGCAGCTGCGATCTTCCTGAGGGTTGATCCCCGCATCCGGTCCTGCGACTTTTCAAGCTGGCTGTAGGCTGCCTGTGTTATGCCGAGCCTGCCGGCAATTTCCGCCTGCGACATCTTTTTGTACTCCCGCCAGGCCCTGACCATGCTTTTGCCCTCTACGGCGGCTTTTTCTACAACAGCGTGCGGCAGGTAGGTTTTCGATTCGCTGCGCGTAGTGCTGCGCACATATTCATCGTAGGGCACAAGCACGAACAGGGGCTTGCCGTCTTTTTGAATGACCTGATGCTTAGTAGGTATGTTCATCGCGCTTTTTCACCTCTTCTATGCGTATGATGCGCACGGCGAGTCCAACATCGAACAGCACTCTGTAGCGCCCTACCCTCAAGCGATATGCATACTGATGCCCGGCAAGGCGCTTAACACCTGTGCAGGCGGGCCAGTTGTGTAATCCCGACACTGCCTCGGTAATGGTTTCCTGTGGTCATGGTGAATAGCCATCAACTGCTTGAACGCTTTTTTCTCCCACAGAACTTCGTACATCCCGGCACTTTCTTATATAAGCTAAATATAAGTTAATTTCAATATATAAGTTTCAATGTCCTGCCCGTCACCGCCGCCGGGCTAAGCGCTGTCAGCATCCCATAGTCGCTCTGTTTTGCAGTTTCTTCCTCCCCGGATTTCAATTCTAAAGATGTAGATGCAGGGTGGACTTGCGCAGCACGTCCACCTTCTTGCATGGACACGGTAGACACACTGTCATTTCGAAAAAGCGAAGCGACTGAGAAATCTTAAAGAAGGTAAACTTGCGAAGCACTTCTGCCGGTTATCGGATCGACATTGTGAATTAGCTTTTCAAAGTTAGCCGAGTGCACCATAATAATTTACGCTTCTCTAAGGGTTAAAAAACTGGTATGGTGTCCCATGATTAATCGGGCAGGTAATTTAACAATAACAACCGATGGTGTACTGCTATGAACAGACAACTTACAGCCATTATTGAACGCGAAGGCAACGGCTATGTGTCTCTGTGCCCTGAGCTCGACATTGCCAGCCAGGGCGATACGATCGAAGAGTCCCGAACCAACCTTCAGGAAGCACTCGAACTTTTCTTTGAAACAGCTTCCCCCGAGGAAATCAAAACGCGCCTGCATTCAGAAGTGTATGTAACCCATGTGGAGGTCGCAGTTGGGTAAGCTCCGCGTTCTTTCTGAAAAAGCTCTCCCCTCTCAAAACTCTCCAATCCATTGTCCGACAATCAGGCATACCCAAAAACGAATTTGAATCATAAGTTGTTCCCCTCGCCACCTTCATGCTTGAAATCCAATTTTGGAACATCAAGATGTATGGTGGACTTGCGCAGCACGTCCACCAGAAGCCCGTCATGCCGGACCCCGATCCGGCATCCAACAAAGCCGTCATTCCGGCGCAGGCCGGAGTCCAGTAAAAGCTTTTTTTCGTACCCGTTCTTTGCGTGCCCAAAGAATGGGTACCCTGAAGAAACGGTCGCCCAGCAACTCGGCCTTCGGTTGCCCTCGCGAAACGCACGCACGCGGGGTCGGCACGAACTCGCACATCTGGGCGCTCAAACAGCGTGCAGACCGAAATCCGCGTGCGCACCACAAACTGTCATGCCGGGCTCCGATCCGCAGCCTTTTTAATTGACACTACGGCTGTTTTTATCTATCGTTGCGCAAATTTATCCTTTCCGGTCTCATCCGGACAGCTCATATACAATTTCATACAGGAGGGGCGTGCCATGAACCAACGAGTTCCAATTCCAGTTGAACACATAGAACAAAAAATCCACGTGATCCGCAATCAGAAGGTCATGATGGATTATGACTTGGCAGGTCTCTACGATGTGCCGACAAAAGCCCTGAAACAGGCATTAAAAAGAAATTCCGCACGATTTCCAGAAGATTTTATGTTCGTTCTTACCGCGGAAGAGCTGACAATCTTGAGGTCACAATTTGTGACCTCAGAGATAGTCCGGATGGGGTGGAACCCGTTATGCACCCTGGCCTTTACCGAGCAGGGCGTGGCAATGCTGTCAAGCGTCCTGAACAGTGATCGATCCATTGAAGTGAATATCCAGATCATGCGTGCGTTTGTGCGTCTGCGACGGATTCTTGCCACTCATGCAGATCTGGCCCGCAAGCTTGAAGCCCTGGAGCAAAAATACGACGGCCAGTTCCGGATTGTGTTTGACGCCATCAGGGCGTTGATGGCTGAGCCCGAAAAGCCCAGACGTCACATCGGTTTTACGGCAAAGGAGAAACGCGCAACCTATGTTGCGAAGCCGTAGAGTCATTCTGGAGGGACGGCTTCCGCACGCCCACAAGGTTTTGTCATGCCGGACACCGATCCGGCATCCAGAAATCAAAAAGCTTTTTTTTGTCCCCTTTCTTTGGCGGCAAAGAAAGGGTGACCCCCAAGGGCGCAGCGGTCAAGGCTGGAGGCCTTGACTCAAACGCCCCTGCAACTCGGCCTTCGGCTGCCCTCGCCGGCACATACGCAAGGGGTCGTTATGAACTCGCACATTCGGGCGCTCAGACAGCATAACGACCGTATCCTTGATAATGCACCCGGCTCGGCTGCGAAACGATGGGGTTTAAAACCCTTTGATTTTGGACTTTCGGACTTTCGGACTTTCGGACTATGGACTTCGGACCTAAGACCTTGGACTTTTATTCTTAAATATGTTAATGATTTTCCACAAACAATGAAAAAGAATTGTGCCCTTTTTCATTTTATTCAAAACACCAGAGGGGTTAAGACCACACGCCTGACATGACCGGCAAAAACCGCGTTTTGCCTTGTCATGTGTGTAGACCTGAACCCGATATTTTCCCAAAGCAAGAGGACAATATGGATATTTTTCTAAGTAGGCCAACGTATATTGATCCGAGTTTTGAAGAGGGTTTAAAAAATTTTTCAAAACAACTCGAAAAAATGAATTTAAAACCCCGTACTTTAGGTTCTACCGATTATCCATTGCACTCACCACTTGATGAAGTTTTAAAAATTATGAATGAATGTTCTGGCATAATTATCCTCGGATACCCACAAATAATTATAAAACAAGGCTTTTTGAAAAATAATAAAATTATTGAAGACATGATACTTGGCACAGAATGGAATCATATCGAAGCAGCGTTAGCATACTCTAAACAAATCCCGATGATAGTCATACACCATGAAGGTCTAAGTAGAGGTATTTTCGAGCGCGGAACACTAAACAGCTATATCTATTCTAAAAACCTAAAAAACCCCTCTTGGTTTTTCGATGAAGCTATCTCAGGCGCTCTTGATTATTGGAAGGCCTCGCTCGAACATGGTCATACTGCTAATTCTGTCAATAAAAAGGTTACTTTCAATAAAGAATTAAATGTTTATGTTGACGACATAGGCAACATGCTTTGTCCTGGTTGTTACGACAGCAACAATAAATTAATAAGAGTCGTAACTGAGGGTGGCTCGATGAACAAATGTCCTGTATGTAAGACTGAATATTTTGATAGTTGTAAAAGTCAAAAATTCATTGCGCAATGTAAAGAACATAACCGTAAAGCAGCGGAAAAATGGAGGTTTTAGATAAACTACAAATAGCTAGAAAAACTGTCATCGGGGTGGAACCAAGCAAATACAATCTAACATTACGAAAACGCCAGTTAATTTTTACAAACAGCTAATTTTCAGGCCTTAGAATGCCCTTTTTGATATTAAAAACGACCGTTTAAGAGAACCCGAATGGTGCGCATCGCGCACCCTACAGCCAGGGGATAAATAGACTGAATGGAACTCCTTGTACTTGTTGGCATCGGTCTCGTTATATGCATCATCTCCTGGGTCTCAGGCAAATGCCACAAAGCTTCCCTCTATGACGACTTGAAGCCAAAGCTCGATACTCTAGATTCCTACAATCAGCAACTAGAACAGAGGTCGGCGGAGCAGGATAAGCGCGACCGCACCATCGATAAAAGAGAGGAAACGGTGCTGCTTCTTGCAGATCAAAAGGCCATCGGCTTTCCATGGCTTGCAGATGCATATGCTGACTTCTTCAACCTCGAGGAATTGCAGATAGCCCGCGAACTTCACACAAAAAAACACCCAGCCTTCAAAGCGGCGGAAGAGGTCCGTGATGCGGGGAAGCGCAAGAGATGCAGAACGACGAGCACGCCTTATCGAATACCAAATCAAGTACTACGAGGCTCTATTCCCATGGCTTGCAGACCTCAAGAGCGAAGATGTTGAGGACGAACTGATCAGAGTCCGATCAACATCAGACGACGATTCCGAACATGAAGATGCAGCACAGCATTGGCTGACACCAGAAGAGTACCGACGCTTGCCCAGTAGCGAGAAGTACGAACTGGCGCTAGAACGCTATTGGTCGAAGAAGAAAACAAAATGGGAAATCGGACGAGATTACGAGCGATACGCCGGATACCTTTATGAGAGGGTTGGCTATACTGTGCGATACCAAGGCATAATAGAGGGCTTTGACGATCTGGGTCGCGACCTGATTGTAAAACGGCAGAACTCCACCCAGCTGGTGCAGTGCAAGAACTGGTCGAAGGAGAAGACAATACACGAAAAACACATCTTTCAGCTCTACGGAACTTTTATAGCCTACAGGTACGATCATCCATCAGAGGACGTTAGTGCTCAATTCGTCACTTCAACTCATCTCTCAGATCGGGCCAAGGGGTTTGCAGAATTCCTAGGGTTGGAGTTATTGAAAAACTCCCGCTTGTTCGCTATCCCTGCGTAAAATGCAATATCTCCAGACGGACAGCAGAAAAAATTTACCACCTTCCCTTTGATCAACAGTACGACCGGACAATAATCGAAACAGACAAAGGGGAACAGTACGTAGAAACTGTGAAGGAAGCCGAGGCTCTTGGTTTCCGCAGGGCTTTTCGATATCAAGGCCCGAAAGAATAGAATGTAGGTATAAAGAGCTAAGTGAGGGGCTCGAGGGAAATCCAGGGGAAGTTGTTGACAAGGAGGAATTGATATTTATTCAACGTTTATTTCCGCCACGTCAAAAACGCCCCAGGTACATTCTCTAAAACCAGTAAGAGGAACAAACGTCATGCTCAAGAAAATCATTGCAGCCTTTTCGATCTGTCTATGGGTAATGGGCGGTAGCGCCTGGGCGCAGGACATGTGGACGTGGATGAGCGGATCGAAAACCGGTTATCAGTTGGTGTCTACGGTACAAAGGGCGTAGGGGATGCTGCCAATGTGCCGGGCGCGCGCGGGCAAAGCATTTCCTGGACAGACAGTTCCGGCAACCTGTGGCTGTTTGGCGGATGTAAGGTTAACAGTGCCCCTTATTTAAATCAGAGGAATGACCTGTGGCGCTATAATCCTAAAGCCGACGTGTGGACGTGGATGAGCGGTAAAGATACGTATAACCAACGCGGCATCTACGGTACCAAAGGAACGCCCCATATCGACAATGTGCCGGGCGCGCGCGGGCAAAGCATCTCCTGGATAGACAGTTCCGGCAATTTGTGGCTGTTTGGCGGATATGGGCAGAGCAGTAACAATCATAAGGATACAATGAATGACCTGTGGCGCTATAATCCCGAAACCAAAAGGTGGACGTGGATGAGCGGATCGAAATTTGGTTATCAGTGTGGGGTCTACGGTGAAAAAAGGCGTACCGGATAAAGCCAATGTACCCGGCGCGCGCAGGGACAGCATTTCCTGGACAGACAGTGCCGGCAATCTGTGGCTGTTTGGCGGATTTGGGCGTGGCAGTGACGACCGTTCAGTTCGATTGAATGACCTGTGGCGCTATAGTCCTGAAACCAACATGTGGACGTGGATGAGCGGATCGAAAACTGGTGATCAACCTGGTGTCTACGGTGATAAAGGCCTACCGGATGATGCCAATGTGCCCGGCGCGCGCGGTGACAGCATTTCCTGGATAGACAGTTCCGGCAATCTGTGGCTGTTTGGCGGGTATGGGTATAGCAGTAACGATCGTTTAGTTCGAATGAATGACCTGTGGAGCTATAGTCCTAAAACCGGTATGTGGACGTGGATGAGCGGGTCGAAAATTGGTAATCAGTTTGGTGTCTACGGTACTAAAGGCCTACAGGATGATGCCAATGTGCCCGGCGCGCGTGGTGACAGTATTTCCTGGATAGACAGTTCCGGCAATTTGTGGCTGTTTGGCGGAGAGGGGTGTAGCAGTGACGATTATTTAGATCGAATGAATGACCTGTGGCGCTATAATCCTAAAGCCGACGAGTGGACGTGGATGAGCGGGTCGAAAATTGGTGGTCAGTTTGGTGTCTACGGTAAAAAAGGCCTACCGGATGCCGCCAATGTGCCCGGCGGGCGCAGGGACAGTATTTCCTGGATAGACAGTTCCGGCAATTTGTGGCTGTTTGGCGGATATGGGCAGAGCAGTGACGATCCTTAGATCGAATGAATGACCTGTGGCGCTATGAAGTGCCAGAATGACTTTCATGCATCGAGAATTTGCATTGTGCAGAAAGTTCTGGCTGAAGGAGAACATGGGTCAGGTCTACTACGTATCGGAATCGGACCAGGCAAATAAAATCTAAGAAAACCCGCATGGTGCGCACGGCGCACCGATGAGTGTGAAGGTCAAAGGCTAATTGTTCACAGGTCCAAGGTAAAGGTTTTAAACCCCATCGTTTCGCAGCCGAGCCGGGTGCATGAGCGCGGATACGAACGGCACGCTGTCTGAGCGCCCGAATGTGCGAGTTCGTGCCGTTCCCGCGAGCATGTGCCCGGCGAGGGAATCCGCCGCAGGCGGACGCGAAACGCCGGGGGCGCCCTTTCTTGGGGGTACCCATTCTTTGGGCGAACAAAGAACGGGTACAAGAAAATTATTATGGTGCGCACGGCGCACCCTACGTCAAGCAGGATCATGGCGGACACGCTGCGCGAGTCCACCCTACTAACCTCGCTGAATTAAAATAAAGTTATACTTATGAATGATATGATTTGTCCAAAATGCCATACATCACAACCCCCTTCTGATGAATGCATCTCATGTGGAATAGTCTTCAGAAAATACAAACCGCAGGCACTTAATTCCCCGGATAGCGTTCCGGAAAGGTTAGATACACCATCGGCTCCACGAAGCAACTCACGAAAAAAAAGTTAGTTTACGGATAAAATTCAAAATATTTCGAATAGCAATTCTCTCGCTTATCCTGCTGGTTGTGGCGGTAAATGCGTATTGGATAGATAAACGGATTTCCATGTGGGTAACGACCTTACATGTAGTTCTTTATCCCATTAATGCGGATGGCACTTCTGAAGTAGCAGAATATATAGATTCTCTTGAAAAAATAGATTTCGATCCTATTGAAAATTTTATGCGAGAGGAGGCTGAACTTTGTGAATTGAGACTCGACGACCCGATAGCTATTCATTTGGCACCCGAAATTAAAGAAATGCCACCGTCTCTCCCGGAAACAAGAGATGCCATGGATGCTATTCTTTGGAGTTTGAAAATGAGATATTGGTCCTGGCAAACCGATACATACGACGGCCCCGGGGATGTTAAAATGTATGTTTTGTATCGCACTTTTAAAAACGAAGACACACGTGAAATATCCCTTGGCCTGCAAAAAGGGAAAATCGGCCTCGTTCAGGCTCCTGCGACCGATACATTAATTAACCATACATGTTTAGCCATCGCTCATGA
This sequence comes from uncultured delta proteobacterium, assembly GCA_963723235.1. Lineage (GTDB taxonomy): Bacteria > Desulfobacterota > WTBG01 > CAIYCZ01 > CAIRTM01 > CAIRTM01. The sequence goes on along the minus strand of CAVRPV010000010.1, from coordinate 2,787 downwards.
AATGCTTCATACCTTTGGTGCCACGGATAAATACGATTATGAAACCCTGCTGCCGACTTTTCCGGATGGTTTTGCGGAACCCGACCAGCAACCTCTCTATCCGCAAAGAATGGCTGAAATAATGGCCGGAGTAATTCCGGTTTCAGAAACAGAAATTAAAAAACCGAAAAACCTGAATGAAGTAACACTCGGCAGAAAGACATGTGTTGAGATAAAATGGTTAGACGAAGAATAAAATTTTATCGGGCTCGGACCAGGCACATGCAATCTGACATTACGAAAATGCACAGGATCATGGTGGACGCGGTGCGCGAGTCCACCCTACGAAGCTCCCCCTTAGGAAAAGGGGGATACAGGAGGATTTTATTCTTCCGGCAAATCCCCCCTACCCCCCTTTGCCAAAGGGGGAAGGAAAACAAAAACCCACGGAAAGCAATCGGGGTCACATCTTTTTATGTCAGTTATTCAGCCCGTGAGGTACGCACGGCGCACCGCATGTGAAATAAATCTTTCCTGGTTTCTTTGTCGTTAAACAAAGGTAACCGCCACATTGAGGGTTTTAAGTCCGCCTCGCGATCGCCCGGCGACGCCGGGGGCGTTGAGTCAAGGCTCCCATCCAGGCGCTGACACAGCGTGCCGCCCGTATCCGCGCTCATGCACCCTGCTTTGGCGGCAAAACGATGGGGATTAAAAACCAAAATTTTACGGTCACATGGCGCACACCACTTCTGTCCTCGGACGTTATAGAAAAGGAGAATACAATGGCACAAATCGGCATTACAGAAGAACAAAGAGAACAGATGATAGACCTCTATTATAAGCACAAGAATATTGAGAGAAAACGTCCATCAAAAGAAGAACTGGAAAAGGAGATTATAGATTACCTTGGGAAGAAACATCCCTGTTCTCTTGCTACGTGCGGAAAGGACGGGATACCGCGAATATCAGTAGTGGACTATATGAATGACGGTCTCACCATCTATATTTTGAGTGAAGGCGGGCAGAAATTTCAAAACATGCTGGAAAATAAACATGTGGCAATCGGCATCGGCACGTCAGCAAGGACATCACAGTCTGTTCGGGGAGTAAACATTCAGGGCATTGCCGAGATTTTTGATGACAGACACACAAGAGTTTGCACACGCCCTGGAATTATTCAAACCCATAATAGCAACCATGGTGGAGGATGCGGGCGGCAAACCTCTTGAGATTCCCAAAGGCGCAATACATCTCATCAGGGTAACACCGACAAAGATGGTGTATCATCATAATAAAAAGGGCATAAAGAATGCCCATTGGAGTGCTGCATAATAGCGCATCGCAGCGCATCCCTCTATTCCCCGGAGTAAAGCATGGAAACTATTGAATTTATAAAAAGCAGAAAAAGCTTTCGTCAATTCAAGCCGGAAATACCGCCGCGCGAGGTTATTATGGATTGCCTCGATGCGGCCGTCTGGGCGCCCAGTCCGGGAAACCAGCAGTCGTCCCGGTTTATCGTACTCACCGGTTCTTCGCTTAAACAGGTGTGCGAAACAATGGAAACACACTATGCCGAATGCATGGATGCACTGGAAAAAATTCCCGAGCCGCGGGTCAGCCCTGAAACCTTGAAGCAGCTTGATGACCGCAATCAGGAAACACTGAGCATGATGATTTCAGATCTCAGCGCGCATGATGTCGACCTTCAGGTCGTGGGCAACGGAAACTTTAATTTTTACTATGCACCGATGGCTGTACTTTTCGCCACATATCCCGAGAAGCTTCACAGCAGACTGAAAGCCGCTGCTGCCGCATTGGAAAATTTCATGCTTGCGGCATTCGCGCGCGGACTGGGAACCTGCTGGATGAGTGCTGTGTCCGTTTGCCAGGAGCCCATTAAGCACACACTCAAACTGGACCCGGACCTGATTTTGGTAGACGGTGTTGCTGTAGGCTACCCGGCTGCGACTCGCCGCTCAATCAGTTTAAACGAATGCGCCTGCCGAGCGAAGAATTTATCGAATGGCGTGGTTGAACCAACAGTCAGAAGAATGGAAGCGGCTGCAATCAAGGGCGCTTCCTAACCAAAACTTGAGAAGGGAGAACGATTATGAAAAAACACGCTGCAATGCAATCAAAACACGCGATAATTTTTCTAATGCTCCTGGCGTTTTGTGCGGGAGGATGCGCCTTTACAGCCGAGGAGACAAAATACACAATTATACGCCAGAGCAAAAACTTTGAGCTGCGCGATTATCCCGCTCAAATTGTAGCTGAGACCGAAGTGGACGGAGCGATGGAGGGTGCGGGCAACAAAGCTTTCAGGCGACTGTTTAATTACATCTCCGGAAAAAACCGGGCACAGGAAAAAATATCGATGACAAGTCCGGTAACCCAGGAGGCATCATCGGAAAAGATCGCGATGACATCGCCTGTTGCCCAGCAAAGCACAGCTGACGGCTGGATGGTGTCCTTCATGATGCCTGACTCCTATACAATGGAGACCATACCTATCCCGGATGACCCCAATGTGAAAGTTCGCCAGATACCGCCGCGCCGGATGGCGTGCGTACAGTATTCAGGCGGGTGGTCCGAAGAACGCTACCTTCAACACCTGCAGGAACTTGAGGAGTGGATTAAAGAAAATGAATTCAAAACCCTGGGCAAACCGGTCTGGGCCCGATACAACCCGCCGTTCACGCCATGGTTCATGCGACGCAATGAAATTCTCATGCCCGTTGATAGCGGGAAACAATGAAAATAAGCAAGTCAATAAAAGTAATAAAGGGGACCGCGCCCTTTTATCGC
>CAVRPV010000009.1:0-52170 GCA_963723235.1 uncultured delta proteobacterium | reverse complement strand
TCGCCACCATCCGTTGCCAGATCCGGCGAACACCCGGAGTTCGATTCCGCGCGGGGATGCATTACGGGCGCCCATGCCTTTAATCGCGCGCACCAAATCAGCCACGCTTGCGTAGTATTCAACAATCCGCTCTGCTCCGGTTGTTATCTCTGCAAAACCACGTGCGCGCATTGCCTGTTCAGCCGTAGCGCGCGTAAGGGGCATAACAAGGGCTTCGCCCTGATCATATCCGGTTTCAGCACAGGCCTGCAAAAAGCATGCGCGCAGCTCATACAAGGTGTGCGCACCGAATGCAGCGAAAAAAAAGGCGCCCCCGGGCCGCAGGATGCGCATGATTTCCTGCATAACCGGGTTAAAGCTGTTGAGCCACTGCAGGGTGAAGCTTGATGCTGCCAGATCAAATGAGCCCGAGCGCAGGGGGAGTGCCTCGGCATCAGCGGCAAAAAGCCGCAGCAGGAGCGGGGCTGTTTTAAGACGTGCGCGCTGCAGCATCTTTTCCGCCAAATCGCAGCCGTGTACCTGGGCACCCGGGAATATCCGCACAAGCCGTTCACTCAAATTGCCCGTACCGATGCCGATATCCAGAATCCGATCAGGCCGCATGTGCGCGCAGTCGCCGAAATCAAGCAGGCGTGCAAGCAGGCGCTGTTGCAGCCCGGCATTGTCATCATACGTGGCTGCGCCGACATTAAAGGATTTTTTTACAAATATTTTGTCAATCATAGGCCGCGTGCTACTACATTCCTAGAAAATTCAACACTGCTTCCATAACGCGTTCGCGGCGGCTGATGAAAGGCATGTGCCCGGTATCCGGCAGCATGAGCAGCCGGGAACCGGCAATGCTGTCGTTCATGAAGCGCCCAGCGCCGCTCAGGCAGATTTCATCACTCTCGCCGTGCACAATCAGAGTCGGCGCGTTTATACGCGAAAGGTGCGGACGCAGGTCTTCGGTCTGCAGACACGCAAGCATAGAGAGTGCGGCCTCGCGGTCAGGGCTACGTGCAATATCCATTGCCGCTCGGTAAGCCGGATCTTTGCTGAAGAGCTCCTGCTCCTGCGCAGTGCACAACAGGTTCAGGAAGTTGCTCAGGCCGTGCGGATAGTCGCGCTGCACCTGTTTGAAAAGGCGCCGGACAACCACCGGAGCAAGAGCACATTCATAATCGCCACGCTGCACAAGGCTGGGATTGCCGCTGACAAACACCAACGCGCCGGTACCCGTATAGCCTTGAGCGAACATCTTCACTATAACCGAGGCGCCCATGGACCAGCCAAGCAAAGCTGCATCGCACAGTCCCAGGTGCTTAGTGACCGCAACAACATCACGGGCGTACTGCTCAAAGGTATACGGTCCTGCCAGCGCGCGCGAATCACCATGCCCGCGCAGATCAAGCGCAATCGTCATGCAATGCTCTGCCAGTTGATCGGCGAATCCCCGCCAGACACCTGCGTGCATGGCCCAGCCGTGAACCAGCACCAGCGGTCTGCCGCTGCCCTTGATGTGATAGTGTATTAAATCTGACATGTACGCATGTGTCCTGTTGCCCGGCGGGAAGGCCGCGTGAGCTTACTTGATGAGTGTATGTTTACGGCCTGTTTTTTTCAGCGCGGCAACAACGCGCTCCAGTTCCTGCCGGGTGTGAAGCGCTGTTACGGTCAGGCGCAGCCGGGCGGCATTCGTTGGTACGGTCGGCGGTCGAATGGCAAGCAGAAAAATTCCCTGTTTCATGAGATCCGCGGCCATGGCAAGCGCAGTAGATGTTGTGCCGGTCATGATTGGAATAATCTGGGTTTGACTGCTGCCCAGGTCAAACCCGAGCGAACGCAGCTCGCTGTGCAGAAAGTCCGTATTTTCCTGCAGGCGCTCACGCAGGCCCGCATCCTCTTCAACGATGTCAAGCGCAGCCAGCGCGGCGGCCACGTTCGCGGGCGGCATGGCTGTTGTAAAGATGAAGCTGCGCGCGCGGTTTACCAGGTACTCAATCAGCAGACGCGGTCCGGCAACAAACGCCCCGAAGCAGCCGAGAGCTTTGCCCAGGGTGCCCATCAAGATCAGGCGTTCGCTGTCCGCAAGGCCGAAGTGCGCAAGCGTGCCGCGTCCCTGCGGACCCAGCACTCCAGTGCCATGGGCATCATCAACTATTAAAACCGCATCATGGGCCCGTGCCAGTTCAAGTAAGCGCGGCAGGGGCGCAATGTCGCCGTCCATGCTGAAAAGCGCATCGGTTACGATGATGCGCCGGCGAAAGCGCCCGGCGCGGCGCAGCCGCGCAGCCAGTGCTGCCATGTTCATATGCGGATACACGCTTACTTTAGCGCGACTCAGGCGGCAGCCGTCAATGATGCTTGCATGGTTGAGTTCATCACTGAAAATAATATCATCGCTTCCTGCAAGCGCGCTCAGAAGTCCGATATTGGCCATGTATCCGGTTGAAAAAACCAGGGCCGCTTCTGTCTGTTTAAAGTCTGCCAGGCGCTTTTCAAGCGTGTCAAAAAGAGCGCTGCTGCCGCTGATCAATCGTGCCGCCCCGCTGCCGGCGCCCCACGTGGCCGCAGCCTGGGCCCCGCGGCTGATCAAGTGCGGATGATGGCTCAGCCCGAGATAATCATTGGAGGCCATCAGCAAAAGCTCGCGGCCGTCAATGCGGATATGGGTGGCGCTGCGCGCCTCAATAACCGGCAGACGTCTGAGCAGCCCGGCTTTTTTCAATGTATGCAGTTCATCGTCCAGATCAAACATTACAACAGGATAAGAAAGCCGCGGCCGGATGTCAACATGGATTCTTAACGGCATGACCTTTAAGCGCTTTCTCGATAAAAAATAAACTGGCAAACCCCTTTTTTTTATGGTTTATCTATGACAAAGTTTTGTTTTACGCTTGGCGTGTGCGTGCGGAGTGTGTATGGAAATCACGGTTTCAATCGCCCAGATGGATGTTGCTCAAGGAGAGCCTGGGCGCAATGTCGAACGCGGCTGTGCAATGATTTCCGAAGCAGCACGACGCGGATCGCAGTTGATATGTTTCCCTGAAATGTGGACAACGGGCTTTGACTGGTTCCGCAACCGAGAGCTTGCTGCCGGCCACGCGGCCATTCACAAAGCGATAGCCGAACAGGCAGCCCGTCACACAATCTGGATCAGCAGCCCGACTCTTTCCCTGTCGCCGGACGGGAACATGCACAATACGTCGTTTTTGTTCGGCCCGGACGGCAGCATGGCTGCAGCCTACAACAAAATTCACCTGTTTTCCCCTTTTCACGAAGATCGCTGTATTAGTGCGGGCAAAGAGCTGTGCGTTGTTGATACGCCCTGGGGTTTGACCGGCCTGTCGATCTGTTACGATCTCCGATTCCCTGAGCTTTTCCGCTCCTATGCCCTGCGCGGCGTGTGCCTGCAGATATGTTCAGCCGCTTTTCCGCATCCCCGGCAGGAGCACTGGCAGGTGCTGACGCGTGCACGCGCTATTGAAAATCAGGTTTTTATGCTGGCCGTCAACCGTGTCGGCAGCGAGGAAATTGCTTGTCAAGAAACTTCTTATTGCGGTTCATCCGCTGTGATTGATCCATGGGGCACATCGCTGAAAGAAGCCGGAGAGCAGGAGTGCCTGCTGACTGCGCGCATCGATACTGCGCAGTGCGCTGAGGCCCGCAAGCATATTCCCGTCCTTCACGATCGAAGGCCCGATGCATATGAACTGTAAGGCACTGCCATGTACCCATTAACCGCTCGTCCACGGCCTCGATTTTGGCTCTTTGCCTTTGCAGCGGCGCTGGGTCTGGCGACAGTGCTGCTGCTTGCCTCCACAACGGATAAAATCGGCTGGACCTGTGATGAGGTCTATTATTTTTCTTCTGCTGAAAATATCACGGAGTGGTTTCAGGGCCTTACCGGTACTATCAAAACACCGGGCCTGTCCTTTGTGCTGTCACGCGAAATAGTAGATGAATACTGGCTGTGGGACATAGAGCACAATCCGCACCCGCCTCTGTATAAAATTTTTTCAGCTCTCACGCTGGCTTTTTTCAGGGACAGCCTGGGCAGTTTTGCAGCCTTCCGGCTGTCTTCCCAGATTCAATGCGGCCTGCTGCTGGCTGCGCTGTTCATCTGTTTGGCGGGAACACGGGGCCTTGCAGCCGGCCTGTGCGGCGCGGCTTGTTGTGTGCTGATGCCACGCGTGTTCGGAGACGCGCATTTCGGCACGACCGAGATGCCCCTGATGACCCTGTGGTTTCTGTGCGTGTGCGCGTTCTGGCGCGGCCGCGAGCAAGCGGTTTTCTCTGTTTTGCTGGCCATACTCTGGGGAATGGCCCTGGCAACAAAGTTCACGGCGGTGCTGATCCCGGCGCCGCTGGTCCTGTGGGCACTTATCTACCGCGACCGCGCAAGCCTGCGCAACTTCATACTCATGCTGCTCGTGGCGCCATTGATCGCAATCGCGCTTAATCCGGGCTGGTGGTATGACCCGGTTGCAAAAATCAGCGCCTACGTGACAACAAGTCTTACCCGCGATAAACACATTCCGATACCGACCCTGTACTTCGGCCAGGCCCTGCCGTTTCGTCCGCACTGGTCGTATGCACCGGTCATGACCGCACTGACCATACCGCTCAGCACACTGCTGTTGTTTTTGATCGGTACGGGGCGCCTGGCTTTCAAGACGGATGAGCGGCCCTATGATCTGCTGATGTTTATGACCATACCGGTGCTGCTGCTGATTGTCATGCTGACCAACGCGCCCGTACATGACGGGGTGCGGCAGTTTATTTATATCATGCCCTTTATCGCCTACTGTGCCGGAACAGGGTTTGCCGTGCTGACAGGCAGCCTGAAACGCGTCATATCCACCACAGCGCTGCGTGCATGTATAACCGCGAGCCTGCTGCTGGCAGCCGTTGCCTATCCGGCCATTGAAACCGCACGCAGCCATCCTTTTGAGCTGTCCTATTATAACCGCCTGATCGGCGGGCTGCCCGGAGCCTACCGCCGCGGCATGGAGGTGACCTACTGGTATGAGGCGCTTAACGACGATATGCTGACCGTTATCAACCGGACCGTGCCCCCCGGGGCGCTGGTAAGTTCATTCCCCGTGGCGTCCCATTATTTTAAATTTTTACAGGAGAAGGGTAAAATTCGAAACGATATCACTTTTATCATGCCTGATATCAGCGTAAAAGTGACACGCTCCGGTCAGCAGATAAACTTTTCTACGCAGCGGCCGGATTACCTTGTGCTGGTTTGTCGGTTCGGCATGTTTAATGATTTCTATTGGCGCATGTTCCGCAAGAACACCCCGGTCTTTCTTGTGCAGCACGAGGGCGTGCCGCTGGCGGCGCTGTATCGCTGGAAGGATATTCAGTTTTAACGTCTTGGGTGCTCTCTCAGCCTGAGAATAAAAACTCGGCATGGAGCGCGTCCCTCCAGAAACACGGCCATGCCCCCGGGCCCGCAAAAAAAATACTGTGCGCGAAAGCGCACAGTATTTTCGAAAGTCTATTTTAAATTCATTGAGGCTGGCACAGGGCCGCGCCGGATTATTTCGGCACTACCTTTACAGCCTGCAAGCCTTTTTGCCCCTTTTCGACTTCAAAGGTTACCTCCTGGCCGTCGCTCAGACTCTTAAACCCGTCTGACTCGATCGCGCTGAAGTGCACGAACACGTCACCATGCTCCGCGCATTCGATAAAACCGAAACCCTTTTTGTCATTAAACCATTTCACTTTTCCCTGTGGCATAATCCCATCTCCTAAAAATAATATAATCGGGCTGTGCACCCCTTGTCGCAGCGCACACGCTGCCGATTATATATTCCCCGGAATAAAGTGCAATCTTTTTTTAACCATATTCCGTGGCTGTGTTCAGTTCGCCGTGGCTGCGTTTTCGTGCAGGCCCGGCAGATCGGCGATCACCTGAAAACAGCTGCGGGCATAGGCCGCGACTTCCTCTTGCAGGGAATCTATGTCGATCAACTGTATGCGCTCTTTATACTCCTTTAACTTTTCAAGGAGGGTCAAAAGTGCGCCCGGTTCATGGAAGGTCAAGCCGGTGAAGGAAATTGCCAGAAGCCCGGGATGTTCAGCCAGATAAGATTCAATTTTTTTGCGGGCTACAGCAACGCTGAAACCATCAAATGCGCCCAGCAGGTCAACCACCAGCGTATGTCCTTCAATGGGCTGTGGTCGTGAAATAACATTGAACGTGTCCGGAGCGGCAACGGCTTTCGGTTCTCCGGTGCGGTATTCGGTGCGCAGCAGTGTCGGCTGCGCATAGCCGAAATGATCAAGCTTGAATTGTTCTATGCGTGCGCATATCGGCACGATTGACGCCAGCAGTGTGTTTTTGACTCCACCGGTACCGGCCTGGCTCTTGATGCGCTGCTGCACATCGCGCAGCCAGTTCCGCAACTTCCGGGCTGGGTGCCGTCCGGATCGCGGTCGGGAACAGGGGCAGCGCCAGAACGCATTCGCGGCGGTACTGCTCGGCCCGAATACGCAACAGTTCATCAGGGGAGTCCTTGTAACGCAGATAGCCGTTAAGCTGGCGTTCAACATAGCGCAGAACCGATGGCCCCAGGCGACGAAATTCTTCATCGTATACATCCAGAATGAGCTTCTCCATGACAGGCTTGCTGATATTCGGATGTTTAAATGTAAGATGAAAACCGTCCCATTCCCGATACGGCACATCAAGCAGGCGGTCAGCTGCCTGCAGCCGTTCAAAAAACGGCGTGCTGCAGGCCGGGGTCATGATCAAAAACTGGCTCAGGCTCGGCTTGAGTGAAACAAAGTATTCAAAATCCTCCCAGATCATGTCTTCGGTGTGAAAATCATGTCCGAGAATGAGCGAGGCCAGCGTGTTGATGCCGCGCTCGTGCAAACTGTTGATAATCTTTTTAACATCAAGCCCCTTGAGCTTGCTGTAGTCGGCGCGCTGGGATTCAACACCGATCCAGATCGCCTCCACGCCCATGCGCACCAGATCATCGGGGTCCCACATGTCAATGGCTTTTGCGCTGGCAAAGCAGGAAATTTTAATCGGATCCTGCTTGTCCTGCAGGACACAGTCCAGATACTCCTGAGCGCGTTTTTTCTGTATAAGGAAATCTTCCTCGATGATTCCAACCGGCAACCGGGGATCCTTCAAGGTGCTGTGCACCCGGCGGATCTCGCGATGCAGGTCGCGGCCGGTTTTTAACAGAGGAATATGGCGCTGTTTATGAAAATGAGAGGTTGCGCAAAACTCGCATCCATGCGGACAGCCCAGTCCGGCCATAACCACTGCGCCCTTCATGGCGGGAATACCTGCAATCTTGCCATGGGTGGGATACACAACGTGCCGTAGCTCACCGTCAGGTGATTCGCCCAAAAGCCGACGGAAAAAGGCAACGCCCTCCTCGCGGCAGATATGGTCGCCGTAGGGCTCGCATTCCGGCAGCATGGTTCCATAACCGCCCAGCACTATTTCGCTTGCAGGCGAAAGTTCCCTGACTGCGCTCTGCATTGCGCGCATTTTTTCAAAGGTGGCGATGACAAAATTGATGCCCACGTAGTCATAGCCTTTTTTAAGCTCACGCCTGAACTGACGCATGGTCGGGTACTGCAGCACCGTTACCGGGGCCTGCAGGTTTTCAGCGATATATTCAAGCCCGTAGGAAATATATTTAACCCGCGGGCTGAAAATGCCCTGGGCGCGTGTTACCTGCGCATGAAACAGCTCGGTCTGGATATGTTCGGTGCAGTCATGCGCGTTAACGCCGAAGGGCCCGCATACCGTGGTCAGGAGAATTTTTTTCATCAGTGTCTGCTTTCAATTTGATTATGGAAGTACTTCAATGAGTGCCGGAGTGGAATGATAAAGCCCCGGATGGAGACTTCCGCCTGGGGCTTATGCTTTACCATGTTTGTACAGCCGTCAGGCAGGCATTCATACGCCTGCGTTTTTCGTGTTCTATATATATAGCTTATGGTACAACAAGTGTCAAGAACAGATGCCTGCGCCGGGATACGACAGCTTTTTGTCCGGCCTTGATGTTTTGACGCTTTTACGCTATTAGTTTTTAACAGACTTATTAAAAGCAGGCGATACAAGAGGTGCGGCGCAGAATTTTTTCGCGTGCCTCAATAACTTCTTTAACAGGACGACTATGCGTTCACTGCACATCCCTGATCAGTGGCAATCGTTTCTGCTGCGCATTGTTGTGCCGACGATTTTGACCATCGTTTTGTTCGTGGTGGCACTTTTTACCATCATTATTCCAACCATTGAATACAACAGTCTTGAGCGTAAGCGCGAGATGATTCGCGAGCTCACCAATGCCGCCTGGAACATTCTGGCAAAATTTGAAAACGATGAACAAAAGGGCCTGTTGACCAGACAGGAGGCCCAGCAACAGGCTATTGCGCAGGTCAAAAATCTGCACTACGGCGAACGGATGAAAGATTATTTCTGGATCAACGACATGCACCCCCGCATGATTATTCATCCCTACCGCAGCGATCTGAATAACACTGATTTGAGCGATTACAAAGATCCCAGCGGGAAAAAGCTGTTTGTAGAAATGGTGGATGTTGTCCGCCGCGACGGGGCCGGGTATGTAGAGTACCAGTGGCAGTGGCAGGATGACACAACCAGGATTGTTCCCAAAATATCATATGTGAAAGGTTTCGCGCCCTGGGGCTGGATCATCGGAACCGGAATCTACATCGAAGATGTGCGCCTCGAGATCGCCCGGATCACCAGCAGCATCATCCAGATCTCGCTTGTCATTCTCGGGGTTGTCTCCGTACTGCTGGCGACCATTATTGTCAGTACCTTTAACACTGAGCGGCAGCGAGCCCTTGCCGAGCAGGCCCTGCGCGAATCAGAAGAAAAATACCGTACCCTGGTTGAATCCTCCTCCGAGGGCATGCTCATGGCCCTGGAGGGGAAATTCATGTACGCCAATCAGATGATTTCAAATCTGCTGGGATACTCGCAGGCCGAATTTGCCGGTATGCAGCCGCATGAAATTTTCAACGATGATCCGCAGCATCCCGGAACCGCCTACACCCGCGACCTGTTTGCCGGCAAACAGGTTCCTGAGCAGTCCGAAGCGCAGATGATTACCCGCAGCAAAGAGATCAAAGACGTTATTCTTTCCGCGTCGCAGATCACGATCGGGCAGCGCCGGGGCTTTATCATGGGTGTGACCGATATAACCACGCGAAAAGAGGCTGAAGACGCCCTTGAGGCCAGTGAGTCCAAATTCAGAACGCTGGCTCATAATCTCAACGTCGGGCTTTACCGGCGCACCGCGGGCAGCCGGCCGGTTTTCATCGAGGTCAACCCTGCCATGGTTACGCTGTTCGGCTTTGAGTCCCGCGAAGAACTGCTGGCCTGCCCGGTGCAGGATCTCTATCAGAACCCCGAGGAGATGCGCAGGCTTGGCGCGATCGTCGAGAACGGCGCGCTTGAGCGCGAAATCGTGCGCCTGCGCCGCAAAGACGGCACTGTTTTCAGCGGCTCAATCTGGGCCGTGGCCAGTGCGCGATGAGCAGGGCAAAGTTCAGTATTTCGACGGCATTGTCGAAGATGTAAGCGATCTGGTCGCAAGGGATGAGGAGCGCGAACGCCTGCTTTCCGAGACGCAGGCCGCCCTGTTCTTTTTCGGCCAATCGCTTGACACGCTGCCGCAGGGCGGGGTTGTGACCTGCGATGCGCACACATCCGTGCAGGAAGCCTCCCGGCTGATGACTGAGCACGGCAGGGATTGCGCGGTCGTGCTTGATGACAACCAGCCCGCGGGCATCATCACGAGCCGCGATCTGTGCGCCCTGATGGCTGATACAAACACAGATCTTGAACGTCCGGTTGCGCAGATCATGTCAAGTCCGGTTATTACCGCCGAGCGCACAGCCCGCATATTTGAGGTGGGCCTCTTGATGGAGCAGCACGCGATTTCGCATGTGCCCGTTGTTGATGAACAGGGAAAAATCACCGGCATGGTAACGCATGCCATGATAACCCCGCTGCAGAAGTACTCCCCTGCGGTGCTGTTGCGCCGCATACAGCAGGCCGCAACCCCGGAAGCTATTTTCGCACAGCGCACCACCTTGTCCTTCCTGATCACCAACCTGATTCAAAGCGGTGCCCGGCCGGAATATATCAATAATTTAAGTGCAATGGTTGCCGATACCCTGCTGAAACGGCTTATAGAGCTGGCCATGCAGCAGCACGGACAGCCCCCGGTTCGTTTCTGTTTCCTGGTGTTCGGCAGCGAAGGCCGCAGCGAGCAGACCCTGCAGACCGATCAGGATAACGCGATTGTTTTTGAGGATGTGCCGCCCGAACTGCTTAGCCAGGGCGTGCAGCAGTATTTTCTTGCGCTGGCTGAAACAGTCTGCTCCTGGCTCAATGAAGCCGGCTATCGCTTTTGCGACGGCGACAATATGGCCCGAAACCCGCAGTGGTGCCAGCCGCTGTCTGAGTGGAAGCGCTCTTTTACGCGCTGGATTTCGCAGGGCAGTGCCGAGGATCTGCTGCGCACAAAAATTTTCTTTGATTTCCGCTGCGCCTGGGGAGAAGAAGATTTTGCCGCGCAGCTGCACCGCCATCTCCATGAAGTCATCGCCCAGCACCCGCGCTTTTTCCAGCTGCTGGCCCGGAATGTCTTGCAGCTCAATCCGCCCCTGGGGGTTTTCGGCTCCTTTGTGGTTGAAGAAAAAGGGCGTCATGGAAAAGCCTTTGATATCAAGGCCGCCATGCTGCCCATGGTGGACTATGCGCGGATTTACGCGCTGCAGCAGAATATTGACGCCGTCAATACCCTTGAGCGGCTGAAGCATTTGCATGAGAAGAATGTTATGTCGCTTCAGAACTACCATGAAATGACGCAGGCCTATACCTACCTGATGCAGATACGTCTGCGCAATCAGGCGGACGCGCTGAGCAAGGGTTTGCCGCCGGACAACTTCATTAACCCGCGCTCGCTGTCAAATATTGAGCAACGATTGCTCAAAGAAATCTTTTCGCAGATAAAACATTTTCAGACACGGCTGAGCTATGACTTCACCGGTCAGCGTGAAGGCCTGTCATGATTCTTGTTATTGCCGATACCCACTGTTATTACGACATTGTCAATCGTCAGATCGAACATGCTGAAAGCACAATGGGCGTAACAATTGACTGCGTTGTGCATCTTGGCGATTTTGGCATGTACCGGGAACATCTGCACGCCTTCTTTGTGAAGCGTCAGGGCCGCTTCCTGCGCCCGCTGTATTTTATCGAAGGCAACCATGAGGATTTCAGGGAGTTCGATTCCCTGCTTGCCCGCTATAACGGCACCTTTTTCACGCACCTGCCGCGCGCCAGCGTACAGGCAATCGGCCCTTACCGCATGCTGTGCCTGGGAGGATCGGCCTACATGGACGCGTTTAACACCCAGCCCGGCTCCGAAATCAAGGATCATCAGATTGAAAGCTGCCTGGCTTTGCCGCCTGATCAGGTCGATATCATCATCTCACACGACTGCCCGAACGGCATCGGCGTGCCCAACACGCCGGGCCTGGAATATTTCGGAGAAACCGGATTTCCGCGCAGCCGCGAACTGCTGGAGCATTTCAAGCCGCGCCTGTGGCTGTTCGGCCATCATCACAAATGGTTCAGCACGCAGGATGACACCACAGCGTTTCAGGGCCTGCCCGGCAGCTGGAAGGGCTACTGTCTGCTTGATGATAATTATCAGATCACTACGGTTGAAAACAGCGTGCCCTGGCCGCGCACGCGGCTTGTCGACCGCCTTCTTACCAAGCTTCGCATCGTACGCTCCGGTGGTTCAAGCGCCTGAGCTGCGTCTTTAAAACCACCGGCTCTGTCTTGCCTTGCTTATTCTCTAATATTACCGGGCGGCATTCCGAATGGGTTTGCTTAGAGCATGTAACAAAACGATTTAACCACGAGGTCATTTCGAGCGAAGGGAGAAATCTTTCTTTTATCAATAAGATCTCTCCCTTTGGTCGAGATGACAGGGGGGGCAATAACGGCTATGGAATTTTGTGCAATGCTCTAGTAACGCAAAGGTCACCTACTGCTGCAAGCGGGCGGCTGGAGTGCTAGGTTGGCCCCTGCTCATTTTTTGGGAAAGTACTTCACGTTTGGTATGGATTTAAAATCCGAATCCTGGGTCCAGAGGATGGCATTAAATTCCAGCGCCGTTGCGAGAATAATACTGTCTGCCATTGGAAGATTATATTCCAGGCTCAGCTTTGATGCAGCAATCGCCAGTGGTGCTTTTAAATCCACTACGGTTCCTTTTTGCATGGCAACAATTGCCTGCAGGGCTTCATTCTCGGTTGACTCCCGATAAATCACCTTGAAAACCTCATATAGTGTTATTGATGGAACAATAAGCGACGCTGCATCATGCAAAGGTGGTAGAAAATGCCTGGCATTGAGCTCATCTGCGAAATATGCGAGCCAGCCGGAAGAATCTACGATATTCATAGTCTGTCTTTCTCTCGCTTAAATTCGGTATTGATGCCCTTGAGGAAGCCACGGAGTTCTTTTATATCGCGTTCCGGTATAAGCTCGATGCGTCCGGCATATTCTACAACCTGCATTTTTTGCCCTGGTCGAAGATGCATGGACTCTCGTACAGTTTTCGGTATAACAACTTGAAATTTTGGTGATACGGTTACTGATTGCATGTCAAAACCTCCATCGATTATTTTCGTATTACAATAGCACGATCGATATGGGTTTTCAATTATATTTCCAGACCAACGTTACGGATGAGGGGCGCGGCTGATTTTTGCCGCGTTCCTCTCAAGCCGGTTGTTGAATTTTAAACCAACCATAATAAACACCCAATATCCTGATTCCGAATATTAAAGGTACAAGAGTGTAACCTATAAAGTGCAAAGCATATCCCTTTTTAGCGCCCCATTTTTCTTTCATGGGTTCAAGTTTCCAAAATACACTTGGGGAAAAATGTCTGGCAATTATGCTCAGCAGTCCGAATGCAATTGCGATATATGCGAAAATTACTATCATTGGCATTTGCATATTTCATCTCCTTGAAATTTAACGAAAAGGTCAGTCGCCGCTGAAAGCGGTCGGCTGAAGTGAGTGTTAGGGCCGAATCGCATCCAACTTTCTAGCGTGCTGTTCGGAACATCGGTGTTATCGGTGGCGAACTGCCAACTTGAATAGTTTTTACCACCTCGAATCCAAAGCGTTTGTAGAATGGTATATTCGCTGGTTTGGTTGCCTCAAGGTAAGCCGCGATGTGGCTGCGATCGCATACTGCAAGGCCATGCGCGAGGAGAGCAGAGCCATAACCCTTGCCTTGTCGCAAGGGGTCAACACCGATAACGGGAAGGTACCAATGAGCCACCCCTGGATGCGAAGCCTTAACCTGTTCAAAAACTGCGAAAACTTCCTCCTGTCGGCGTCCATCTATGCCTTCCGCGATGACAGCACCAAGCGCCTCCTCGTCTGGGCCTACACCGGGTGGAAGCCACAGCGCTGTGGCGCCAAAGTCATCGGAGCTATATGCAGAATTGTGGTCAAAAGCGCTCCCGGCAAAGTATTTATTGAATTGGGGAAAGTAGCTGAGAAAACGATGTGCATCGGGGAACAGCCAGCGAATTAACGGGTCCGCTGTGAACGCGGTCACGAGGGTTGCCATTGATCGGTCTCTCTCCAAGGCAGAAGCGACTATTACTGACGGCGTAAACATTTTTCACTCCTTAAAGCAATTTTCTACTGTGTCAAATTAAAATACGGCATCGTTCAACGTTTCTAAAGTTTTATTGATGTATGCCCTAACACCTAACATATATTATATAGACGTCTACATTTGCTGGAATTGCCCGAAAAGATTTATTGCAAAAGGTGGTAATTTTGTCAAATTTATAATCCCAGATTCTATATATTACCGTTAATTCCGTGGTTATATAGAGGTCTATATATCATCGGAAATTTGGCGGGTGAAATTTTTTAGACGGGGCTTTGTCCTTTAGCGCAGGCGATCAATGCTTGTGCCGCGCAGGTTGCGCCATCAACTTCTTGCAGTGAAGCAGCCATTCTGTGCGCTGCATCGGCATAGCTCGCTGAATCCAGCAGCATGGATAGTTCTGAGGCCAGCAGTTGTGCGGTTGCTTTTCGAAACGGGACAGTCCGCGCCAAGGCCGAGCGCGCAGGTTCGTCGGGCATTGTCGGGCTGGTCGAATGCAACGGGCACAATGAGCTGCGGACGCCCTGCTCGCATTGCCTGCGCCAGTGTTCCCACACCTGCCTGATGCACTATAGCAGCCGCATGCGGAAAAACCATTGAATACGGCAGGTAGGAATATGCCCGGATAGTGTCCGGTAACGATTCCGGCACAGTAGGGCCGGTCAATAACACCGCACGCCGTCCAAGCGCGACAGTTGCAGCAATGGCCTTATCCCAGAAATCACCGGCAATCCACACGGCCGATGACCCGAGGGCAAAAACAATCGGGGCTTCTCCATCGGCAAGAAATTGTTCCAGATCATCAAGGTCAGCATTGTCCGGCAATTCGCCGTCAAAAATCGGGCTGCCGCAGATGCGCGTGTTGTTGGGCCAGTCCGGTTGCGGCTTGGCCAGCTGCGGGTCAAACAGGGCCAGGTTAAGCAGGGGTGAATATTGCCCTTCAAACAGTGCTGAATGGCGTACAGGAGCAAGGCCGAGTTCTTTGCGAAGTTTGTGCAGAGGCCTTTCCCACCTTCTCATCCTCGCTTTGCAACTGTGAACAGAAAGCGGTTAAACCCCGGACCGAAAATACGCAGCCTGTTCAGCCAGAGTGCATCAGGGATAACCGGCGGGTCATAGGGTGACATGAAAATCATGGGCGACAGCACGGTTGCAACGCGGGGGATGCCGAGCTTTTCGGCCACCAAAGGCAGCGCCATGGCCAGGGGATGCGAGACAAGTATGTCCGCGCCGCGTGAGGCCTCAAGCAGGCACTCATAGGCTGGGCGCAGCTGCGGCAGGACTATCCGGCAGATAAGTTATTTGGGCCCGCGCCGCGCTTCAAACAGCCTTTTCACCAGTGCCTGATAGTCATCCTTTTGCGCCATGGCAGGATACATGGCGCAAAATTCAACCCCTGCACCCTCTATCACCGTCCGGTGGTCTTCCGATGTCGCGATAACAGCTTGATGGCCCTGCGCAATAAGCGCCCGGGCAACCGCAATATACGGATGCACATCGCCCAGAGATCCCAGTGTGGAAAATAAAAATCTGCTCATGGCTGGCGGATTGCTTTGTGATGTATAACGAAAAGGTCAGCCGCCGCTGAAAGCGGTCGGCTGCAGTGACTTGTTAGGTTGCACTTCTTTCAAGAATTTACCGAGCAGCCCGGAACATCGGTGTGATAGCTGGCGAACTGCCTGCCTGTATTTCCCCGACAATCTCAAAGCCAAAACGCTGGTACAGCGGGATATTTTTAGGGTTGGTTGACTCCAGATAGGCGGCCACGTGGTTGCGATCACATATTTCAAGTCCGCACGACAGGAGGGCCGAGCCATATCCCTTCCCTTGGCATAACGGGTCAACGCCAATGGTCGGGAGATACCAGTGTTCAGTATCCGGATGCGCCGCCTCAACCTTTTCGAACAAGGCGAAAACCTCGTCCTGCAATGCGGGCGCTACAGCTTCCTGCATGACTTGCGCAAGGGATTTCTTGTCAGGGCTGATTCCCGGGGGCAACCACAGTGCCGCTGCATTGAAATCCTCGGAACGATATGCCGATGCATGGTCGAACGCGCCCCCAGCAAAAAATTTTGTGAATTTAGGAAGGTAGACTAAATACTGTCTTGGTTCGGGAGCATCCAACGCATTAACGGGTCGAGCGTAAACGCCGTGACTATTGTTGCTATTGACCGTTCCATGTCAGAAGATATGGCGCTCACAACAGATGATTTATACATATTGTCTCCCTTACTCCGGTGAAGTTTTCATTAATTTTAAGAATACAACCTAACGTTGCTGCTCACGGGCGCGTCTTGACACGTTCCGTGCAAACCGTTGTCGGGGCTTAGATTATGTCTAATCCGATATATTGAGCCATCAAAGTGAAGTCCGAATCGTTGTGCACGATCTGGAATCCGTGTTCGGCGCAGAATGTGCCGATCAGAACGTCGATAGTTTTTCGGATTGTCACGCCTTTGGATCGCAGGAGCCGATAGTTATCGGCTGATTTTTCCGCAATGCCGAAACCAGCCATTTCGAATTGTGGCAAGGAAAGGAGCAGGGACGAAACCTGTCCGCGTTGCTGAGAAGACCGGAGGCCTTGCATCACCTCGCAATAAATCAAATCGCCGATGCCAACAAGATCCTGCCCAAGGCAGTCGTCAACTTTCTTCACCACTGGGGCGTGTCCGTCTTGCAGGTATTCGACCCAGGCAGACGTATCTACGATAACCATGTTAGTCCCTTCGCATCTCCTCAAGATTGCCATCCCAAACAATCTTGCCCTTGAGGTTGCGCAGTTTCTTCTGGCTGTTGACTTGCACGAGGAGCTTCAGTCCGGATTCAATGGCAGCGCGCTTTGTACGGCATCCGCTGGAGCGCAAGGCGCGGCTCATAAGCTCGTCGTCAATCACTACATTGGTCCTCATAATACACCTCCATCATGTGTATTTAGTGTACACATCGCATGGATTTCTGTCAAGCCCCAACAAGCGCAGCAGAATAAGGGGCTTGTGCTCCCTGGGGCGTGGTTATTACAGCCTGCGACGCAGCTCGGCCCTCCACGAACCTGTTTGTGCTTACAAAGCTATCTTCATTTCACGGCAGGTTTTGTGACAGCTTCGCTGATCTGGGATGTAACCGGGGGGAGAAGCTGCACCTGCTTAAAGATTTGCTTGCCGCGGTTGAAGCCTTCATACACGATGCTTGACGTAATCGTCGCCCCTGAGATTGCATCATGCGCAGCATTGAAGTGAAAAGTGTCGTGGATATTTTTGCCCTTAAACACCTTGCGGTACCTGTCTATCTCCTCATCGCTCCAGCTCACGTTGCCCCGCTTGGGCAGGGCAGACGGGAATGAATGCAACGATAGTGCCCTTGGGGATCGATGCTGTAAACGAAATGGCTGTCATGGCACAGGTCGCACAGGCTCGGGCTGCTCTCCAGACCGCGAAAAATAAAAACGCGCAGGATCTTTCGTGCTGGTGCGGTAGACTTCGTTTCCATCAATCATCGGTTTTAACCGTGTCAATCACGCCTGCATCCTGCGCGGCCAGGGTGCGGGTGATCAGGCTGATAATGTCAGCTTCAGGCATGTCCGGGTTCGGCCTTGTAGCGGCCGTCGATCATGGAGCGCAGGGCCGACAGAGTGAGCGCCTGACCCTTGAATACCGCGCTTCCCGTGGCGTCGATATAGTACACGGTCGGGTGGTCGTTTGATGCCAGCTGATCAAGCAGCGCCGGGTCTCCTGTGGCGCGGGTTATGGCCGGCGGCAATGCAATGCCCTTCAGGGCCTTGCGCCCGTTCCCTTCGGGCTCAACCAGGATAATGCGAATATCGGGGTACTGTTCAAGCACGCGGCGCAGCACCTCAATCTGCTGGGCCGTGTTGCGCGTGTCGGATGCGTGGGGATAGCTTTTTTCATGCGGGAAATACAGGAGCACGCGCGAGCCGGCGAACTGCTTTTCAGTACACTTCTTGCCGTTGATCATGAGGCAGTAGGAAAAGGCCCGCGCGGGCGCGGCAGCCTGCTGCGCTTTTCGTCCCAGCTGCGCTCGCACAATGGCCAGATATTCATCTTTGCCGGTTGCGCTGCGCGAAAAGTGGCGGATGACATAGCGGTCACCCTGCCGCTGCAGGACGTAGGTCTGCGGAGCACCGCGCACGCTGCCCGTAAGAGAGAGGATTTCACGCTCCGTATCAAGCAGTATCGGATAGTTCACGAACAGTTCATCGCTGCACTGCATCACTTCCTCAAAGGAGTTGCCGACCGCAACCCCCAGCACCGCAAAGGTGCCGGCCAGCTCCGCATTGCTGCGGCTGATCTCGTAGAGCTCATTGTAAAGATCAACATCCTCCCGGCACATGTCGCAGAAAACGTTCATGAACTCCAGGATGACAATATCCTGCTTGAGCGAGCCCAGATGAAAATCGCGCGAAGGATCAATGCCCAGGTATTCACACTCCGCTGTGTCAAGATTGTTTGCGTGGCTGAAATCGGGAAAGAAATCACCGGGCCCAAGCGGCTGCGCGCAGGCCGGACCCGGCAAGGATACAAAGTATAATGGATACAGCAACAGCAAAGGAATAAAGGACGCGCATGATTGTAGTATCGGCCATTTTTAGGGATTCGGCCCCGCGGAGAACACAGCGGGGCCGACAAAAAGGCGTTATTGTATCAGGCTTTCTTTGCGGCTTTTTCAGCCCGCTTTTCTTTTAAAGACTTTACGGGTTTCTTCTTGGTCTCTTTCTTTTTCTTATCCATGCTTTTTGCCATATCAGTTTCCTTTCGTCATTGAGTTCACATGGGGTTTGCGGGCAGGCCGGCGGCCTGGCGCGATCCGTTCAGTGCAGCTATTGAACTTTGACGTTAATTGTAGTCCAATTCCGGAGAATGTTAAATACAATTTTTTCAGTATTTTCAGCCCGGCTAATCAGCCTGCGGCTTTTTCCGTTTGCACATTGAAATCAATAATTATAAGATTATTTGAAATCAGACAGGATTGAACCAAAACCGCAGCGGGAACCACAGTGTAGAACCCTACCGCGCAGCAAGGCCTTGTATGACCACCCCTAAAGCTAAACGATCAAAAAACAAAGCGCCGCAAACGGCAGCCGAGATCCGGCGCTCAACGGTTCTCTATGATCGCCGGGATATTTTGAAGAAAGTGCCCAGGCTCCGGAAGATAAAAAGCGGATGCAGATAAAGACAATATTCGCGACCCGAGGTCGCTCCTACCTTGAAACAGGTGTTTGAAAGCCAGATGAAAATCGCCCTTGTCAGCCCCTATACCCTGCCCGTGTGCCGCGGCAACAGCCTGACGGTTCAGCGCCTCTTTGACGGGCTGCGAGGTCGCGGCCACAGTGTGCGTCTTTTCAGCTCCACAACGGATGCGCCTGCAGAGCTTGGCAATTTCGCGCCTGATCTGATTCACAGCCTGCATGCCCTGCAGCCGCATGCCTGGCTGCAGCAAAGCGGCATACTCGGCGCCTGCCCCTGGGTCGTGACCATGACGGGCACGGATTATAATGCAGATGTGCGGCCTGAAGCGCGGCTGGCGCTCACCTCTGCCCGTGCACTGATTGTTTTTCACGCCGAGGCGGCAGAAAGCGTGCGAACGCGTTTTCCTGATTGTGCAGACAGGGTGCACATAATTCCCCAGGCAGTTCACGTGCCTGACAACAAAAGCAAATCGCGCAAAGACGCTCGTTGCGCGTGGAACCTGGCGCCTGAGGAGTTCGTGTTTTTCATGGCAGCGGGGCTGAGGCCGGTTAAAAATATAGGATATGCACTTAAGGCTTTCGCCCGCTTCACAACAAAACAACCGCAGGCCCGGTTGCTGCTGGCCGGACCATGCCTTGATGCGGAAGAAAGCGAACAGGTGCTTGCAGCCGGGCAATGCATAAACGGCTTCAGCTATTGTGGCGAAATACCGCACGCGCGTGTGCTTGAATTGATGCAGGCGGCCGATGTTTTTTTAAACACGTCTCTGCAGGAAGGCATGCCGGGTGCAGTCATGGAAGCCATGGCAGCGGGAAAGGCCGTGGTTGCAACGGATGTAGCCGGGAACCGCGCGCTGATTGAAAACATGCGTACCGGGATTCTGGTGCCCCTTTGTGATACGGAGTTGCTGCTTGAAGCCTGCGAACGTCTTGCCGCAAGCCCAGACCTGCGGCAGCAACTGGGCAGGCAGGCCCGCGAAGAGATGCGTGCGCGGTATGGGTGTGAAGCTGAACTGCAGGCGCTTGAAGTTCTGTATACGGCGATTCTCACCCGATAGAGCTATCAAGGAGGTTCAGGTTCCGCGCTGCCATATTTCATCAAAGATAGTTTTCATGGTTTCGGCAATCGGTGCGCTGACGATGGAAAGGCCGACGGCCTTGCTGCCGGTTTTCATGAAAAAGACAACCGTGTCATCATGCACCATGAATGAATGCCTGAAATCGGCCCCCGGAGGCAGGCAGCGTGTTTCGCGCACCTGCTGCGCATCGGTTTCGCGATAGCGCTGCATCGCGGGCGTGTCCTCAACCAGCATTTTCACCAGCACATTGCGCTTGATGCGGGTGGGTATGTAGTGCCCGTCCTCGTAGGCCTGCTCGTAGGCGTCCATCAGAAGCTCGGCACTGCCCAGGTAATAGATCACCTTTTCCGTAGAGTCAAGCGAGCGCTCTGCTGCCTCGGTAAAGCCTTCCGGCGTGTTGATAAACTCAACCTCAGGCGCACCGGCTATATTGTTTAAAAGTGCATCCATGCTATCAACTCCTTTGTCAATGGCTGCCTGCGTGCGCCGGCAACCACCATCGTTTTATTGCCAGAAGACCAGGTCCGGCACGGTTTTCAAGGCATCAATTTTTTGGGCCAGTTCGTAGAAATGCAGCAAACCCTGCTGCAGGTCGGGCTTAAAATCAAACTGCAGCGTCTGAAAATACTGTTGTAGAAACGCTGCAGAAAAAGGTTCCCAGCGGGCAATATCGCGCGCGATTGCGTCAATGCTGGTAATGCTTTCCTGCAGCGAGGTCTGAAAGGCCTGCTGTACGCGGCTGACTGCGTCGGGATGCTTGCGGGCGAAATCCCTGCGCACGGCCCAGAGAGCATACACCATGCTGTGCCCTGTCATCGCGGTCCACTCCCGTCCAAGATCGTAAACATGATAGGAACAGGGGGCGGCAACAATTCTCAATGCGTCATCGCCGATCAACAGGGCCGCGTCCGCCTCGCGAAACATCTCGGCAAGGTCCGGCGGGCTTTCAAAATACAACGGGTGCACGCCGTAGTGATTCTCCAGCACAAGCCGGGCCAGCACCTGGGACGTGCGCGAGTTATTGGCCAAAGCCACCATGCAGCCGTCAAGCTGGTTGAGCGGTACCTTGCTGACAAGCACGATGCTCATGACCGGTCCGCGCGAACTGACCGCTATGCCGGGCAGCAAAAGCAGCTCGTCTGCATGACGTGCAAATTCAATTGACGGCACCGGGCTGATATCGAGCCGGCCCGCAATCAGCCGTTCGCACAGCTGCGCCGGCGTATCCTTGTACAGGTCAATATCCAGCAGCAGCCCTTTTTGCACCAGCATATGGTACAGAGGCAGGCAGTTGAGAAATTGTATGTGTCCGACCCGCGGGCGCATCGTATCCAACCAATCTCAATTATAGCATTTCACAAAATTATATAGCCGTTTTTGGTTCGCCTGTCATCTCGACCGAAGGGAGAGATCTTGCTTCATTAGGAAAGATTTCTCGCTGCGCTCGAAATGACCTCGTGGTTACAGAATTTTGTTATATGCGCTAATACATTTTTTTTACTGTTATGCCGCTGTAATAGAACTCAAGAATGTCGAGCATGTTTTTGCCTGCCAGCGCCATACCGCAGGCGCCCTGCTGACACATGCCCACGCCATGGCCCCAGCCATGCCCGATCAGATCAAAATAATTGCCCTGCATCACAACCTCAAACAGGGTGCTGCGCACGATATCCGGTCCGAGCGCCGTGCGAAACTCAGCGGCGGGAATCGTCAGGGTCGTGGTATTAAGGTCATGGATGATCAGGGTATATAGCCCGTCCGCTCGGACTGTGCTGCGCGACCTCGATAGCCTTAATCGGGCCGATCGGGTATCCCTTGCGGTTGAGCTGTTCCTGCACCGTACGGGTATTGAAATTGCGCTTCCAGCTGTAACCGGGGCGGTTTATGCAGTACGGACAGGCCGTGCCGCGCAGCACCTCAGAATCCAGGTTCCATACAAAGAGAGCATTCTCGGTATGGCCGCCGCAGTTGGCATGGAAAAAAGCCGGAATAAGCTGTTCGCGGTAGACAAGCGCCTTGCCCCGGGTCCGTTTGACTGCCCGGCTTGTGCGCCAGCTCTCGGCACTGCGTCCGCCGTACACCTGTGACAATACATCCGCGCTCACGTCAGAGGGGAGGCCCCCGGACTGTTCAATCCTGTGCAGGGCATAGGTTCTGGAGGCCACGGCCTGTGCCTCCAGGGCGGCCATGGGCCAGGCTGCGGGAACCTCGCGCGGCAGAACCCCGGCCAGATAATCCTCGAGTTCCAGTCGGTTAATCGCGCTTAATTGTCCAGCTTCATTTGTCAGGACATCAAGATCGCCGCGGTACCGTGTCAGTTCAGGCCCTGTCTGTACGCCAAGACCTTTTGAGACCTTGACACGGATTGCATCCGTGTCAAGCGGCCGGGTGTCGATGCATAGCCGTCGCTCACACACGCTGAGCGCTGCAGTGTTGTTGCCGCGTCCTTTACGAAGAACCTTACCGGTTCTGAGATCCGTCATGCTGTATGTGCCCTCCAGGCTCAGGCGCACGGCATCCGCATCGGTCTTGATTGCCACGCGAATGAGCGGCTGCTGCCGGGCGCAGGCTCCGACACAGGCAATCAAACACATGAATACAATGAAACGTCTCAGCATAGTCCGCACATAATCACTGCTTAAGGCAAGGCCTGAGCATATGGTTTGCACTGGTTGTTTCACAATCGACAGTGCTCAAAATTGCAATACAATCAAAAAAAAAAGCGCCCTGTGGCACCCGTAATCGCGCCCAAGTTTATAGTTTCTGTCCGTCAAGTCAAGCCTTAAAACCCGCAATACCCGCAGGGTGCCTGGGGCCCATGCGGTTTTGAAATTCTTGCGCGCTCGGAACGTTCATGATACGGTTGCGTATACGCACCATGGATTAATCCTTCCTCCAGCAAAGTGAGCGCCTTGACATATGGATATCCAGCTTAAAGACATTGATACGCATCTTGAAACACTGGAGCAGGCCCTGGTTCTGCTGGAGGAGGTTTTATCAGAGCCGTTTTCAGCGCTGGTGCGTGACGCGGCCATTCACCGGTTTGAGTATACGTTTGAATTGTCCTGGAAACTGCTCAGGCGGATCGCGCAGGTCGAAGGCAAGCAAGCCGAATCACCCTGGCAGGCGATTCGCACGGCAACCGAAGCCGGGCTGCTTCAAAATGTCGATTTGTGGTTTGAAATGGTTGAGTGCCGCAACAGCGTGACCATGACCTTTATGCCCGATATCGCCGATCAGGTCTTTAAAGCAGCCTGCAGCCTGCCCGCAAGCCTCAAGTTTGTGATGAGCGCCATTAAGAAAAAGTATTTTTGACTGGTTTCCCAAAACCGTCCATCTGCTTCGTTACACGCCATCTTTCGTTACTGCGGCGTACGGAAGAGTACGCCTCCTCCCTCACGATGCGTGTGCCTTGCATCTGAACAGTTTTGAACAACCAGCTGATTGTAGAGGCAGGAGAATTATACTGCAATTGACAGGCCGACGGGGCAGTGATCCGAGCCGGTCACCCCGGAGAGTATCCTGGCGTTTGTGACCTGCTTCCTCAGGCTTTCGCTTACAAAGAAATAATCAATACGCCAGCCGATGTTTCTTTCCCGTGCCCGGGTTTTATAATCCCACCAGCTGTAATGGCCGGGCTCATCGCATATCATCCTGAAGGTATCAATAAAACCATCCGCAAGGAAGCGGTCAATCCAGGCGCGCTCTTCCGGCAGAAAGCCTGAATTGCTTTCGTTTTCCTTTGGCCGTGCCAGATCGATTTCACAGTGAGCCGTGTTGACATCGCCGCAGATAATCAGCCTGCATCCCCGGTCCCTGAACTGCCGGGCGCATTCGAGGAAAGCGTCGTAAAAGTCCATCTTGTAGCGCAGGCGCTCAGGCGAGGCCTTACCGTTGGGATAATAGATTGAAAAAAGAGCAAACTCAGGATACTCGGCAATCAGGATCCGACCCTCATTGTCAAAGCGCGGATCGCCGAAGCCGTAGTACACGTTCACCGGCTCCTGCTTGCTGTAAATCGCAACACCGCTGTAGCCTTTTTTTTGTGCTGAGCTGAACCAGCAGAAATAACCGTCGATGTTGAGCAGTTCATCCGGCAGCTGGTCCGGAGATGCTTTTGTCTCCTGCAAACAGAGTATATCGGGTGATTCCCGGGTGAGCCATTCCAAAAAACCCTTTTTATGTATAGCCCGAAGGCCGTTGACATTCCAGGAAATGAGTGTGCGTGTTGGCATGGTGATGATCCGGATGGTGTGTATTCGTCGAAAAGTAATGTGCCGGGTTACTGTGTCTCCAGGCGCGATCAACACGCAGCGCTTGATACGAGCATGTGTTGCGCTGAAAAAACATATGCCGGGAGTTGCTGTGTGTCAATAAAAATCATGCTCATATCGCGCTCTATAGCCCGTGAAGCCTCGCTATGCATTGAACTCGCAATGCAGGATCGTACGTGTGAGCGTACATTTTCCTTGACACACAAAAGACCTTTTTATACTTTTGACATTAAAAATAATTAATCTTGTTGGGCTCGGTATTGCAGGAGTGCAGGAAGATGAAAATTAAACAAATCAGTTCTGAATTATCAATTTGGTTCAAGCAATTATTCCGATTTAAGAACTGCTGGATTCTGTTGCCGGGGTTTCTTGCGATTTTGCTGGTATATTCTGCTCACTATTTTGCTATCACTCCCTGGCTCACAACCAGGATTTTTCATGAAAGTTTCGCGCCAGGGCTGATATTGGTTGTTTTTTTGATTTTCCTGACCA
The DNA here is from genome assembly GCA_963723235.1 of uncultured delta proteobacterium. Classification (GTDB taxonomy): domain Bacteria; phylum Desulfobacterota; class WTBG01; order CAIYCZ01; family CAIRTM01; genus CAIRTM01. The sequence continues at coordinate 27,410 of CAVRPV010000009.1, read as the reverse complement.
CCAGTCTTATCAGCAGAGACTCCCTAATGATATACTTAACGGTTCTGGCTCTGATCTTTCTGATAAGGGAGCTGAACGCTACGGTTTTTACTTTCTATGGCGAAGAGTACCTGTTTAAATCAAAAAAACTGGTCGATTGCCTTCTGGTCGGTATGGCGCTGTGGGCTATTGGCTGGCACGAGAAACTTTTTACGTGTTGTAACCGGTCAATAGCACTGAAGGTCTTGATTTCGGGTGTACTGTGGACATATCTTTTTTCGCAGTTAATAGCCCGTCGCGTATTCAGAGGTGTTTTGCCGCAAGAAAATCTCCTGCATGTACCTATGGAGGAGACAGCAGAGACAACCGCGCACCTGTTCTTCCTTGTGTGTGCACTTTTTTGCCTTTTTTATTATCGCACCCGAAAAGCCACTCAGGTTCAGGCTTTGTCTCCTTCAAAGGAACCGGGGAATGCTGCTAGAGCATTAGAGAACGAGTTTGAATAAGTTGTCCTGCCTGAATCCGGATCGCAGTATCGAAATGCGATATCTCCCGCTTAAAATACCCGCCATTGCTCCATACGAACGCTTTGGCCCTGCGCGGCTTGTCACGCAGCTTCGAAATCTCTGTGCGAAACAGTTCCCAATTGACTGCCGCGCTGATCTCCTGCAGAGCAACCCTGTTTTGTCGAGCTTTTCAGGCCTGTTTTGCCAATAAAAAAATCCGGGCGGCATCATTTCACCCTTGTTTTATAGCGGTTGGAGACTCAAATTGTATACAAAACCATATCAAATATGCGCTATGTTGTATGCTGGTTTTTGGGCGATTATTAGAGAACCCCTAAAGTTAAGGAGTATAAAACACGCAAAGAGATCTAACAGGTAAGGCTTCGAATCCCGACATATTAATTTTTTTTAATTGCAATGCAATGTGTTCCTCATGATAATCTGATATCTTTCAATATATGAGAAACAGGTTTTTCAGCCTTGTGTCAGCCGCTGTGCCCGTGAGAGTTTAAAATCTTTTTAGCCCCTGTCAAAAACAGAAACCATACTTCCTGGCGCGTCTATTGCCATACACGGACCCCCGGTAATTCCCACAGAGACTTGATGACACATGAAAGTGACCCGGACCAAACTCATTCTTCTCGCCGCGCTTTTCTTTGTTCTGTTCGATAATTACGCCTTTTTCCATCAGGTTGTTCAGGTTTATCCGCTAAATCCCAAAAACATCGGATTTTTGATTTCACTGGCCGTGGGGCTCTTTGCATTGGTAATGGCCCTGTTAACCCTGCTCAGCTCACGCTATACGACCAAGCCGGTCCTGATCCTGCTTCTTTTCATATCATCCATCGTCGCGTATTTCATGAACCGCTACCAGGTCGTGATCGACGATGCCATGATTCAGAACATCCTGCTGACCGACCGCGATGAAGCCTATGATCTTCTGAGTTTCAGCTTAATGCTTTATTGTTTTTTCCTGGGTATAGTCCCCGGACTCGCTGTTCTGTGTGTCCGGATCGAAACCCAAACATTTAAAAAAGCCACCCTGACCAAAATGCGGGATATTCTCCTCTCCCTTCTGATCATGCTTGCCATGCTGTTTTGTTTCAGCAAATTCTATACCTCGTTCTTCAGGGAAAATAAGCCCCTGCGTTATTATACAAACCCCACCTACTATATGTATTCAGCCGGGGCATATATCAAGAAAACGTTCATGGGTAAAAAAGGCCCCGTAAGCCCCATAGGCGAAGATGCAAGAAAGTCCCCTGCCGATAGCGGCAGGAAACTGACCATCCTTGTGGTCGGCGAAGCGGTCAGGGCAGACCGGCTTTCGCTGAACGGCTATGAAAGACAGACCACCCCTCTTTTGCAAAAAGAGGACGTCATCTCTTTTACCGATATGTCGACATGCAGCACCTCAACCGCTGATTCCCTGCCCTGCATGTTTTCAATTCTTAAGCGGAAAGGGTACGGCAAACGCAAAGCAGACCGCACTGAAAACCTTCTGGACGTTCTGAACCGGGCCAGTGTTCACCTCCTGTGGCGGGATAATAACTCCAACTCGCAGGATACGGCAAGAACGGCGACCTATCAGAACTACAGACGTCCTGAAGTGAATCCGGACTGCGACGGTGAATGCCGGGATGAAGGGATGCTCTCAGGTTTGCAGGAATACATCGATACGCAGTCCGGCGGTGATATCATGATTGTCCTCCATCAGCGGGGCAATCACGGCCCGGCCTACTTCAAGCGGTATCCGGCCCCGTTTGAAAAATTTACGCCGGTCTGCCGGAGCAATCAATTCAATGAATGCACCATGGCGGAAATAGGCAATGCCTATGACAATGCCGTACTCTACACGGACTATTTCCTGAGCCGGGTCATCGCCCTGCTCAAGACCAATTCGGTCCAGTTTGAGACCGCGATGCTCTATATCAGCGATCATGGCGAATCCCTGGGGGAACACAATGTGTATCTTCACGGGCTGCCCTATACAATAGCCCCCGACGAGCAGACACATGCAGCCGCTGTTTTCTGGTTCGGCGAAAACACACAGGTAAACAAAGCGTCACTGCAGCAAAAAGCTGCAGAGCCCTTTTCTCATGACAACCTCTTCCACACGGTCCTGGGGCTTATGGCCATCGAGACATCCGTGTATGATAAAAGTCTTGATATCCTGGCCGACTAGCGGATCAAACAGAGATTTTTTATATATCTCCCCGTATCAACAAGACCGCCGCTTCCCTATCAAACCAAAAAACCAATGCAGCACAAAAGCCTGTTTCTCAAGGGCTTTGGGCTGCATTGAACTGTAAAAGTATTGGGGAGCGATCCTAATAATTGGCTGTGGTTTTTTGCAGGCGGGAGAGTTAAACAAAAGTCGTTATAGCGTTACAGACCGGTATCCATACTGAGTTGATTTTTTAATCCGCGATTACCGGAAGGGCTGTTGGCCTGCGTTCGCTTAAATTTGATGAGCATGGAAAAACATCAGCCGGCAATACTCTCAAAGGATTTTTGCATGACAGAAGTCTGCAATCAGAAGGATATGCACCCCGTCCATGTCACTCCCTGGGGGCCGGGTAAGAAGAAACATCGACGTTAAATCTGCGATCGCGACTATCAGTTTTGCGTATAATAGTGCGGTGGTTCGGGGTGGATTTTTTCAATAAGACTGCAGTCAAAAATTTGCTCGGCTGACAGCGCTTCCTTCACATGCCCCATCTTTTGCAAAACAGGAACAAACTTCATTGTTGATTCAATATAGTCTTTCGGCAGGCTGGCACAGTAACGCGGTGATACTGCAAAAACATCCTGTACAAATTCAACATCAACAACCTTCAGGGCTTCTGCAATCACTGCGGCGGCGCGGGCGGGCTCGAGCCTGATCATGTTGCAGGCGTTTTCATGAAGAGTGAGAAACTCGCGCAGCAGGTCGGCCTCATGCAGCATGCGCGCATGTACGGCTATACCGTAGCTGGGATTGAACGGCCACAAAGATGCGGGCGGTAAAATCGTTTTCATGCCGTACCACTTCTGGCACATGACGGCCAAAGGAGGTGTGCCGACCGCAGCGGCAAGCACGCCCTGCCTGACATCTTCTGCGATAAGGTCGGCCCAGGGATAGTTGACAACACAATCCGTAGCAAGGCCGCATTCCTCAAGCATATTCCTGATGATGATATCGTGAATGGAGCCCTGCGAGGGAGTGCCTATCATGCGCCCCTTGAACTGCCGCAAGGCTGTCGTGCTGTTGCACTCACCGCATGAGCGCATGGCGCCTGGGCCTACCATAACCGTGCCCTCGCAGTGCCCGCCCGCAATACACACAAGCGGTATGCCGCGGCCGACCGCAATTATCATGGGGGGCAAACCGATATAGCCGATATCAAGAGCGCCTGAGGCAAAGGCCTCGACCATGGCCGGACCCGTGCCGAAAAGGTGCCAGTGCGGTTCAAGGCCAAGTTCTTTTTCAAGCAGCCGCAGACCTTTCAGGATATGCGAACTGTGATGCATTGTTGAGAGATAACCGATGCGAAGCTGCTTCATAACAAATATATCCAAGCGAAGCGGAGGAGTTAGTTGTTAAAGACAGAGCTAAGCGGAGCAGGGGTAAACCGGATCGGCTGGGTGCCTTCTTTGAAACATTCAAATATGGTCGGCTCGGATTTTGTCTGCGGCGAAAATCCGGTTTTGGGATTAATACGTTCAAACACGATGCCCTCAGGTATCGGAAATGGGCGCACCGGTTCAGTGGTATACACATGCTGCATATAGTCAAGCCAGATGGGTGCGGCGGCCACGGCCCCGGTTTCATGGCGGCCGAGCGGACTTAAATCATCGTATCCGACCCATACGCCGGTTACAACATCGGGCGTATACCCGATAAACCAGGCATCGCGCACATCATTTGTCGTGCCTGTTTTGCCGGCACAGGGCCGCTGCAGGGCCCGCACCTTTTTGCCGGTCCCCTCTTCAACCACGCTTTGCAAAATAGAGGTCATGATATAGGCGGTCTGCGGGCTGAGCGCCGCAACCAGCTTCGGACGGTTGCGGGCAATCTCGACACCGTTACGGTCAATAATGCGGGTAATGGCCACCGGTTCGGCATACACCCCTTGCGCGCAAAACGCGCCATAGGCCTTCACAAGGTTCAGCAGCGAAACTCCGCATGATCCCAGCGCAAGGGAAAGGCCGTGGGTGTAGTCCCCTTCAAGTCCCATGGCCAGGGCATAGCCGAGCGCATAGCCAATGTCGATGTCCTTCAGGATTTTTACGGTGACGATATTGCGCGAAAGGGTCAGGGCCTTGCGAAAAGTTATCGGGCCTAAAAACTTTTGATCATAGTTCTGCGGTTCCCAGAACTCTTTTATCCGCGACGATCCGGCTTCAAAGGCCAGCGGTGAATCAATGATTATGCTTGCGGCGGTGTAGCCCTTATCGAGCGCGGCCGCGTAAATGATGGGCTTAAAAGCGGACCCGGGCTGACGGCGTGACTGGGTCGCGCGGTTAAACTGACTCTCGTTATAGTCACGGCCGCCGACCATGGCATGAATATTACCGGAGTATGGGTCAATGCTGAGCAGCGCCGCCTGCACCCGCTTTTCGGCAGCAGTGCGCCCTGCGCGAGTTTCAAAATTTTCAATGCCCAGCGCGACGGCAGCATCAGCAGCACGCTGCTTCTCAAGGTTCAGCGTGGTCTCAATGCGCAGGCCATCCCGGTACAAAGCATCCGCGCCATAGGTCTTTTCCAGCTCACGGCGCACAAATTCGACAAAGTGCGGTGCAACTGTCTGATTTATATCCTTCAGTTCGCTGAATTGCACTTCCGTCTCAAGGGCTTCGCGCAACTGCTCGGACGTGATAAAGCCCAGCTCGGACATGCGCTGCAGCACGTAGCGTTGTCTCTCGCGGGCCCGGTCATGCCTGCTGTAATAGCTCGGCGCTTTTGGCAAAGCGGCCAGATATGAAGCTTCAACCAGGGTAAGCTCTTCGGCCTGTTTTCCGAAAAACACCCTGGCCGCAGCCTCGATGCCATAGGCCCCGCGCCCGAAATAGATCTGGTTGAGGTACAGGGTCAGGATTTCCTCTTTTGAGAGGGCCTGCTCAATGCGGGTGGCAAGAATTGCCTCCTTAATTTTACGTGTATAGCTGCGCTCAGGCGACAGCAGCAGGGATTTTACGACCTGCTGTGTGATCGTACTGCCGCCCTGCCGGATTCCGCGAGAGCGCAGGTTGTTACAAGCCGCGCGCACGATGCTCCACGGGCTGATGCCCTGATGTTCAAAGAAACGGTCATCCTCGGCTGCCAGAATAGCGTTGACCATGACCGGTGCTATAGCGGAAAGTTTTACCGGGTAGCGCCTTTCAATGAAAAACTCCCCGATCAGCTCACCCCTGTCGGAGAACACCTGCGACACCAGGGCCGGGCGGTAATCCTTCATTGTGGCGATGCGCGGCAGATCTGAGCTGAAATGGTAGTATGCGCCGACAGCAGCGCCCAGAGCAATCAGAACGCAGAGCACAAAGAAAACAAAAAGAATAAGGAATAATTTTTTCATGACAGGGGCGAATGCTGGCGGATTATTTACTGATTGGGCAGTTCAAAGGCATTTTCTATATGCTCGATCTCCGGGCACCTGTTGTTCAACACCACGGCGATTACATCAAAACGGGCAGCGCTCCCGCTCAGGCGGTTGTGCTGCAGGTATGTCTGCGCAACGGAACTGATGGAGCGCTGTTTCTTCAGCGAAACCGCTTCCAGCGGTGAGCCGAAGGCATAGTTGCGCCGCGCTTTGACCTCGACAAAAACCAGTACGTTTTTCCGGCGGGCAATGATGTCGATTTCACCGTAGCGGCAGCGGTAGTTGCGGTGCAGAATTTCATATTTTTTACTGAGCAGGTAGCTGGCCGCAATTTCTTCTCCCTGCGCTCCGGTTGTTATATGCTCCGCCATGCATACGCCTATTTTCAACCAACCTTCAGTCGCGTCGGAAAAGCCCTTACAGGCTGCTCAGCAATGCCTGAATGCAAGGCGCGTGCTGTCATGAGGAATGAGACGTACTTTCTCGTACGTCGCAAAGACGAATGACGAGCGCAACGCAGCAGGCAGGTGTTGCCGGGCAGCCTGCTGGTAAACTATAACAAGTCTGTCACCCCGACACAACCATTTTAAAGCTTCGCCGGTGCAGAGAGCAACGGCCCTGCCGAGCAAGGGCTTCCATATGCTTTGCTGTTCCATAGCCCTTGTTTTTTGAAAAGTAATAGGCCGGGAACAGGCGGTCATATTTCTCCATAATTGCATCACGCACGACCTTGGCCACTATCGAGGCTGCGGCAATGACCTGGCTTTTTTGATCACCTCGCTTAATCGCTGTGTGCGGCACAGGGCTTGATACGCCATGGGGCCCGTCTACGAGCAGGTAGTCCGGCAGGGGGTCAAGTGAGAGCACCGCTGTGCGCATGGCAAGCAGGCTGGCCTGTAAAATGTTGATACGATCGATTTCTGGCGCCTCTATTGCAGACCAGTTCCAACTGACAGCAGCTGTGGTGATAACGTCAAACATTTCCGCGCGTGCGCGCGCCGACAGCTTTTTAGAATCTTTAATGCCGGGATGCTGCCATCCTGCAGGCAAAATCACAGCCGCGGCTACTACCGGGCCTGCGAGCGGACCGCGCCCGGCCTCATCCGTGCCGGCAACATAGTGATAGCCTTTTTCATACAAGAGGCGTTCAGGCTGCAGCATGGTTTGCAAACGTGCGACGAAAGCTTCTGGTGTCATCAGGATCAGGGTTGAAAGGGTCAAGGGTAACGAAATTTTTATTTTTGGGAGCTATTTCTGCCAGACCGGAATAGCCCTGTCATTTCGAATTCCGCCTATAGCGGGATGAGAAATCTATGTGCATATACAAAACGGAACAATCTCTCCCAAAGCCTGCCCTGAGCGCAGCCGAAGGGGTCAAGATGACAGATTCATTAAAACGGGTATTCGATTTTTTTAAAAAAATGCCCCAGTCATGCATGACATCCAGCATGACCGGGGCATAAAACGATTTATTCCACGTGCGCGCAATCGCGCGGGGCAAGCAGAATCAGTTTGCGTCGTATGTGTTGCGTGTTTTGACGCGGGCGGCCTTTCCGCGCAGGTTGCGCAGATAATAGAGCCTTGAACGGCGAACCTTGCCGGGTTGTACCATCTCAATTTTATCAATGACCGGTGAATGCAGCGGAAAAACGCGCTCAACCCCGATACCGTAGGATACCTTGCGAACCGTAAACGAGGATTTTAAACCGCAATTATGCCGTCCGATCACAATGCCTTGAAATATTTGAATGCGGTCCTTTTCGCCTTCGCTTATTTTCACATGCACTTTTACCGCATCGCCGGCCCGAAACTGCGGTATATCCAACCGCATCTGTTCTTTTTCCAACCTGTCAATCGTATTCATTTCCTTCTACTCCATTCCTTCCTTGTGTTTACAGTTCAACATGAACTTCCTGTCTTCATCACTCAAGTCCGCAATGCGCAGCAGATCCGGCCGTTTGGTTTCTGTCCGGCTGATTGAGGCTGCGCGCCGCCACCGCTCAATTTTTTTATGGTCGCCGGACATCAGGACATCCGGAACCTTGCATCCGCGAAATTCTGCCGGCCTTGTGTACTGCGGGTATTTCAACAGGCCGTTGGCCAAGCTGTCTCCAGCTACACTGTCTTCGGCCCCGACAACTCCCGGAACCTGACGGGCCACGGCATCTATGATCACCATTGCCGGCAGCTCACCGCCGGTCAGTACATAATCTCCCAGTGAAATCTCTTCATCAACATAGTCGAGCACGCGCTCGTCAAAACCTTCGTAGCGCCCGCATACAATTACTATCTGGTCAAACCCGCTCAGCCGACAGGCACTGTGCTGGGTGAATTTCTCTCCCTGCGGAGAGGTTAAAATCGTTCTGGTCTTTCCAGCGCCGGACCGGATGGTTTCAATCGCTGAAACCAGCGGCTCTATTTTCAGCACCATGCCCGCGCCACCGCCGTAGGGGCTGTCATCTGCAGTGCGGTGCCGGTCAAGGGTATAGTCTCTCAGGTCGTGCAGCTCAACTGATATCAGTCCGGACTGCCGGGCCTTGTGCAGAATGCTTTCCTGCAGCGGCGAGTCAAACATCCGCGGAAACAGGGTTATGATGTCAAATCGAACCATCTAACAGGAAAACAGTTCCTATCCGGGGTCCGCAGCCTTACAGCCTGCGGCAGTCCCGTATGTTATTCTACAATTTCAAGTACCGCGCGTTTTTTGTGCTTGGCCGACGCGGCTGAAAGAATTGTTCTGATTGACTGGGCGGTACGGCCATGTTTGCCGATAATCTTGCCCAGATCGTCCTTGGCGACACGCAGCTCTATCACTGATGTCTGTTCGCCCTCTATCTCGTTTACAGCAACGTCATCCGGGTTATCAACAAGCGCCTGCGCAATAAACCTGACTAAGTCTTTCATGGTAGCCTCCATATCCAGTTAGTAACCACGTGTTCACGCGAATTAACCCAGGAGATCTCTGCTGCCTGTCTACTCTTTATGTACACCCTCTTTGCGCAGCAACTGTCCTGCAGTCTGGGTCGGGGTTGCGCCCTTTTGCAGCCAGTCCTGAGCCCGTTCCTTATTTATGGTGATCTGGGCAGGTGACGTGGTGGGATTATACGTGCCCAGCACTTCAATAAAACTCCCGTCCCGCGGGGCTGTGTCTTTCGCAACGACGATCCGGTAAAAGGGGCTTTTCTTTTTGCCGCCGCGTGCAAGTCTGATTTTAACTGCCATTGCCTGTTTGAAACCTCCGTTGTGTTTGTGAGAAGAACATACTGTTGGCCCTGATAGTATCCGAGCCTGAAATCTCTATTTTTCCAAAAGGGTTAGTTTATATGTTTTGCCCGCCTATTGTCAAGCTAAAATCAGATAAAATTACCTGAAAAGGCTTTCTGCCTGTGTTACTCATGCAACCAGAAGAAAATATACTATTTTATATAAAAAAATATTAACAATGGCAATTAAAACTTTCAGGGTTCGTGTTTCAACAACAGCCGGAACATTGATATCGGATTGCCGCCCAGACCGGCGATGGCGCGGTGCTACTGCTGTTTGTTCCAGAATCAAGAGCCGCGCTGACAACCATTGAATATGAAAGCGGGGCTGTTGGCGACCTGCGCGCGGCGCTTGAGCGTCTTGCTCCGCGCGACATGTCCTATACGCATGACCGGCGCTGGGGCGACGGCAATGGATACGCCCATATGCGTGCCGCGCTGCTGGGCCTATCGCTTGCCATCCCGCTGGCAGACGGCAAGCTGCTGCTTGGCTCTTGGCAGCAGGTTGTTGTCTGTGGTTTTGACAATCGGCCCAGCAACCGGGAAAGTATCGTTCAGCTGCTCCTGCCATCATAACACCCCTCAACCGGAATGAAGAATCGGTAGCACCTGAGCGCTATTTTTTTATGTTCATATGGCCCCGATTGGAATATACTGATGATACACGAACAAACAGCATGCAAACCCTGTAATAGGATCATTATTGCATATGCACAGTACGGCCGAAGACCACAACAACGGATATGCCGATGCCCTGCAGTTTGATGATATCGGCATTGTCAAGCTGCTATGCGGTGAGCATGACCGCAACCTGAAAACCATTGCCCGTGAGATGGGCGTGCTTTTGCGGGCGCGCGGCAACCGCATTATGGTCAAGGGCGATGATGCGCCCGCCCGCGCGGCACGGTCATTTCTGCAGGACCTGTATTTCCTGATTGAATCCGGCTTCCGGATGCAGCACGCCGATGTCGTGCATGCGCTTAAAATTATTGCCCATAATGATCCCGTGCATTTGAAGGATGTGTTTCTCGATACCGTTGTGCTGTCGTCTCGGGGGCACACCATAACCCCGAAAAGCCTGGCGCAAAAACTCTATGTTGACGCCATTCGCGACACATGATATTGTTTTCGGCATCGGCCCGGCCGGCACCGGCAAGACCTATCTGGCCATGGCCATGGCGGTTGCGGCTTTTCTGCAGAAAAAGGTTGACCGGATCATTCTGACCCGACCGGCAGTCGAAGCCGGAGAAAAGCTCGGATTTCTGCCCGGAGATCTGGCTGAAAAAATCAATCCCTACCTGCGGCCGCTCTATGACGCGCTGCACGATATCATGGAAATGTCGCGAGTGTCGGAGATGCTGCAGCAGGGTATCATTGAGGTGGCGCCGCTGGCATTTATGCGCGGCCGGACGCTCAATGATTCTTTTGTTATTCTGGATGAAGCCCAGAACACGACCCCGGAGCAGATGAAAATGTTTCTCACCCGCATCGGGTTCCATTCACGCGCCATTATCACCGGCGATATCACGCAGGCTGATTTGCCTGCCGGGGCCCTGTCGGGACTGGTTCAGGCCCGCACACTGCTGACCCGGGTTCCGGGGATACAATTCTGTTATTTTTCAAGCCGCGATGTTGTGCGCCACCCCCTGGTGGAGCAGATTATTAAAGCCTATGAGGCGGCCTCACACGGGGATACTGCTGTATGAAGATCAATGCATTAAAAACACTCCTGCGCTCCACAAAACGGGCGCGGCAATCAAAAATTGAGGAGGCCCCGGACAAGGTTCGTGTGTCAGGGAGCTTTTTTGAGTCCGGAAGCATGAAAATTTCTCTCTGGGTTTTGCTGGCAATGATGATGGCCGCAATGATCACGCCGCGACTGATCGTACCCGGCCATAAGTATCAACTTGATGATATTGCCGTGTATACGGTCAATGCGCCACGCGATTTTTCCGTTGAGGACCAGAAGGCAACTGAACTCAAACGCGAAGAGCGCCTGCAGGCGGTGCGCGCGGTCTACGATTTCAATTCACGCATTGACCGGGAAGTCGAGGAACGCATCACCCGCTCGTTTGCGTCCCTGCGCGCGCTGCTTGAGCAGCGGCCCAGGGATGAAAACCTGACAGCAAAAGCGAGCGCCATGCTTGAGGAGCAGCTGAAAATTCAGGTTGAGGCCGAAGGATTTTGAGATGCTGCTCGAGCGCGAATTCAAAAAGGAAATTGAAGATTACCTGCTGGACCTGGTTATGCCCTTTACGCAGCGCGAGATCGTGCCGTCCAAGGCCCAACTGTTCAGGGAGCGCGGCCGCGGCATTGTTTTGCGCAATATTTATACGCAGGATGAAATCATTTTTGAGGATTTCGCGCCGTTTATCGACTTGAAGGAAGCCGAAATGCTGGTGCGCAGCGAAGCGCGACAGCAGTTCAAAAAGCTGCGCGGAGATGTGAGCCGCGCCATCGTGGATATTGCCTTGAAACTCATTGTGCCGACCATAACGCTCAACAGCTTAGAGACCAATGCGCGGCGCACTGCCGCGCTTGAGGCGCTAAGCCCCCTGTACTATAATGTGAAAAAAGGCGAGACAATCGTGCAGGCAGGGGGGAAAATCAATGAAGCAGCTCTGGTGAAGCTGCAGGCCCTCGCAGGCATGAAAGACCGTCGCGGCATGCTTTGGCCTTTGATCGGGAATTTCATGCTGTCGTTGTTTGCGCTCTACGCGCTGTATCGTTTTTCAACCACGGCCCGTGTGCGCGGACTGCCCGGCCTGCTTTCCGCCCGCGATGTAGGTTTTATTTTTGTTACATTGATTGTCTCGTTTGTTGTTATCAAGATTTGTATTGTGTTTATCAAGGATCTTGACCTGGGTCCTGTTTGCCATTGAGCCCCAGAGCTACGTGTACGGCCTGCCGTTTGCTTTTGCCGCAATTGTGATCAGCATTGTGCTTTCCCCCCGGATTGCAACCTTAAGTTCGGTCATTGTAGCCATGTTCGTGTGCCTGGTGATTGACAGCCGGTTCTCCTTTTTCATCTACAGTTTCCTGGGCTCCATCATCGCCGCCCAGGAGGTGTCACACACCCGCGAGCGCAAAAACATTATTCGTGCCGGCGTAGCCGCAGGCGGCGCCAATGTTCTTCTGATTGTGGCCCTGGGCTTGATCAACGGTACAATTTTTTCGGCCGACGCGGCCATGTGCCTTGGAATGGGCGTTTTGGGCGGTGTGCTCTCTGCCGTGCTTGCCATCGGCATTGTTCCTATCATTGAGATGACGTTCAATTACACGACCGATATCAAGCTGCTTGAACTGGCCGACCTTAACCAGCCTGTGCTGCGCCAGCTTTTGATCAATGCGCCCGGCACCTATCATCACAGTATTCTGGTCGGCATTCTGTCAGAAGCGGCTGCCGAATCTGTGCAGGCCAATCCGCTGATGGCCCGCGTCAGTTCTTACTACCATGACATCGGCAAGATCAAAAAAGCGCAGTATTATATTGAGAATCAAACCGGCGGTGAAAACCGGCACGACAAGCTGCAGCCCAGCATGAGCAGCCTGATCATTGCCAAGCATGTCCGGGACGGTGTCGATCTGGCCCGGCAGTACCGCCTTGGCAAGCCTATAATCGACATCATTCTTCAGCATCACGGCACATCCTGCATGAATTTCTTTTATCAGAAAGCCCGGGATCTGAGCGACGGTGAACAAACCGTCAGCGACAGCGACTTTCGCTATCCCGGCCCCAGGCCGCAAACCAAGGAGGCCGGCATCGTCATGCTCGCCGACGCGGTTGAGGCCACCTCAAAAACACTTTCCGAGCCCACCGCGGCCCGCATTCAGGGTATGGTTCAGCGCATTATCAACAATATTTTTGTGGACGGGCAGCTCGATGAGTGCGAGCTTACGCTCAAGGATTTGCATTTAATCGCCGAGAGCTTCAACAGGGTTCTGAACGGCATCTTCCATTCCCGGATTGATTATCCGATGAAGCCCGAAAAGGAGACCAATGGCAAGGGTGCAGATAAAAAACCAGCAAAAGATGCCGATCGACCGGCCCCTGCTCAGGCGGACGGTGAATTTGATCTTGGCAAACGCATTGGAATCACAAAAAACAGAGGTAAGCCTTCTGCTGCTTGATGACAGCGGCATAGCGGAACTCAATCAGCAGTATCGCAATCGAAGCGGGCCAACCGATGTGCTTTCCTTTCCGATGTATACCGCAGAAGAACTGCGCCAATTGCATCCTGAGATACTGGGTGACGTGGTCATATCGCTTGAAACAGCAGCGCGGCAGGCCGAGCATGCCGGATGCTCGCTGTGGGAGGAAATGAGCCGTCTCCTGGTTCACGGGATTTTGCATCTGCTGGGCTTTGATCATGAAAATAATGCGGCCGGCGCGCGCGCCATGCGCACCCAGGAGCGCCGGATACTGAAGGCACTGCTTAAGGATGAACGCATTGCCGGGGCCATGCGGCAGTCCTGACCGGGGCACCGGAGCAGCTGCCCTGCCCCTGTCAGGCCTTGTGGACATGCACTTTGAACGCATTGCCGTGCAGGCGTATTCCGGTTACATGCCAAACGAGCGACCCGTGCGCTTTGCATTCAGTGGCAGACAGTACCGGATTGTTGATATAGCCGACAGGTGGTATGAGGGGTACAGCGCTCCGGCACATCTGGATTACTTCAAAGTCATTGCTGATGACTCAGCGGCACTACATCCTGCGCTACAACAGCCTGTTTTACGCCTGGTCAATACTGATTGCCGACGAAAAAGCCCGGTGATGATTAACGCCTGCCGGGCTGTCCCGATATGAAACGACAATGGTAACCCGCAATGCAGGGTGGCGCGTGCCGGCACAACAGGCACCCCTGCCCCGGCTACAATTCCCGCCGCAGATCATCAATCCAGGTACTCAGCTCTTCGGTAAAAAGCTCGCCGCTAGCGGGGTTGTTATGATCGAGAATGGCCAGAAGGCTTTCGCGGATGTCTTCGGGCTTGCGAAACAGGGCTTTTTCCTCTTCGGGCAGGTTTGCATGAAACGAAACCGCCACCATGCCCGGGCTTAAGCCGTTGATACGAACCGGGGAGCCGGAGCAGACAAGCTCAAAGGCCAGCACCTCGGTGAAGCGCGCGAGTGAGGCCTTGGCCGAGGCATAGGCGATCATGCCGGGAACGACATTATAGTTCAGCAGCCCTGCCTTTGAAGTAATGTTGATGATATGGCCCGAACCCTGGCGGTTCATCACGGGCAGCACGCTCCGGATGCAGTACAGAGGGCCATAAAAATTGACCGCGAAAATTGTTTTAAAGTCCCGGTCGGAAATATTTTCAAAGGTAAATCTGGACATGGTTTCAAAAAATTCATCCTGGCTCGCGGGGCTGATGGAGGACGCGCCCGCGAGCGGACCCCCGGCATTATTGATGAGCACATCAATGCGGCCCAGCTCGGCCATGGTTCGGTCAATCATGCGGGCTACGGCCTCAGGGTCGACGATGTCGGTCGGCACGGCAAGGGCCCTGCGCCCCCGGCGGCGCACGTCTTCAGCGGTCTGCTCGAGTGCGGTTTCAGAGCGCGCTGCGCACACGACATCATAGCCTGCGTCGGCCAGTATGCAGACTATCGCCCTGCCGATACCCATGCTGGCACCCGTGACAATGGCAACTCTACCGGTATGATTCATGGCTGCGGTCCTTCTGAAAAAATACGGGCTGTTATTGTCCGCCGAAAACCTCTTTCAGGCTGTCAACATAGTCGATAATGGGCTGTATGTATTGAGCTGAGGATTGGAGCTTTTCATACGGAAACGTGACCGTGAGTTCGCAGTCGTCAAGGCCCGCAAAGGTCCGCCAGGGAAAATCGCTGGTTGAAAAAGTCATCTCGCGGCTGACAAAGGAGTGCCGTATATTGAAAATGCAGCCCCCATTGCCCCCGAAACCCTCTGACCAGTATTCCCTGATAGGACTGAGACCGCACCAGAATATCTGCCTGCTTGGGTGTGCAGAAGATGACAACCAGATTTGGGTCCTCTATTTTGCTCAATGGGCCTGATACAAGGCAGGTATACGTCACCGGCGGTACGGGTATGTCGCGTATGCAGGTTTCATAGAAGTCCATGGCCGTCTGCATGTTTTTGTGGTAGGGGCATAAATCGATGAATGCAGCCACGGCTTCGCGGTATTCCTCGCGGTCAACCCCGCATACGCCTGTGGCGATAAGCCCTTCAAAACAGACATGGTTTTCTTTGGTACTGTAAAAAACCGAGCCCTGTTCGAGAATTTCACGAATTTGCGCGCACAGTCCGGGAGTGGCTATGCCATCATAGGCGGGGATATCTGCAGGAATTTCCGCGAGGGGCTTGAGCGCCACGGGTTCTTTTTTCAGGCCGAGGCCCTGCATCAACAGTGCATGAATTTCCTGTCTGGTCATGACTGCTCCTTTTTTCGAACCGGTTTGTGCTCGACATAGCCCCCCTTGGCGTCATCTCCCCTTCAGGCCGACAGGCGCATGCGGTCGTGATAAAGGCGCGGAATGTTTATCGCGGCTCGGCTGTCAGGGTTTGAGCTTGATTTTTTTACCCGTTTTTATGGTTGCGTCCTTGAGTCCGTTCAGCTCCTTCAATGTTTTCACCGACACGCCTGTGCGCTCCGCAATGTGGCCCAACGTATCTCCCGGCCTGACTGTGCAGTAGCCGTCATCAGGATTGAGCGCGGAAGGTACGGGCTTGGCCTCTGCTGAAAACCGAGCAAGCTGCTCTAAAAAAACAGGCCCCAGCCCTGCAGGCACCTTTATTGTGTAGGTTCCGGAGGGAAAGTAATAATCATTAAACTGTGGATTGAGATCGCGGATTGTTTTGTAATCCGTACCCGAAGCAATGGCAAGGTCGACTATGTGAATTCCGGAAGGGAAGTTCAGGTCAATTACATCACATTCAACCGGGGGGTATAATTCCTCACGGGGGATTCTATAGCCATAGCGCTCGGGTTCTCAAGAATGATCTTTATGGCTGCAATCCGGAAAATATATCGCTCGGTTTCACCCGGCAATTTCAGCCGGTAATAATCATTGACCTTCTGTGTCGCAATTGCCTGCTGCACGCGCTGCTCTCCGCAGTTGTAGGCGGCCATGGCAAGTGTCCATGAGCCGAACATGGCATGACATTCCTTAAGATATCTGAGCGCTGCCGCGGTTGAATGCTCAAGGCTGTAGCGCTCATCTAAGAAGTTGTCCCTTCGCAGCCCTTTTGAGTCGCCGGTTTTCGGCATGAACTGCCAGTAGCCGGTAGCTCCGACCGGGGATCGTGAATGGCTTAAAAGAGCGCTTTCGGCAATGGCAAGGTATTTCAGGTCGTCAGGCAGGCCCGCCTGCGCAAGCTGCTGTTCAATATACGGGAAATAACGGTTCGCCCGTTTCAGCCAGATGAAACACCTGCGGCCTGTCCCAGACCATGAGTGTAAACTCCCGGTCAAGCCGTTCCCTGACAGACTGCCGGTCTATCGGAACAGTCTCACCGCACAGGGCAACAGCTTCCGGCAATGGGATGTTGTCAACACAGGGAACGCCTGCAAAGGTGCCCTCAGTCGGCTCGCTTTTCTGCGGATCTTTTGCATAACAAACCGGCATGCAGGCGCAGGAAAAAACCACCACTACGCTCAGAATACGCTGAATGTTATTCATACGCTACCCGGTGACTCCCCCTTATATGGTGCCTGTATTTTTTCGATTTTAATAAGCGTCCGCAGATTAACGCAGATTACAAAAAACCACAAGCGCCAGAAAAAGGCGACGGCGTTCAAAGTAATTATATGGTGTGTTTCAGGAGGCGCAGCTCAGATCCGGTCAACATCAAACAGACCGCCCTTACATCTCATGTGGTCTGATCCAGAAAACCGGACCGCAGCAGCCGGTAGGTATTGGCCCCAATGTCAAGGTCATAGATGTTGAAATTGGTCTTCATGTCGATGCCGGGCATGCGCACCGCGAAATTAAGCGATGCCGACCCCTGGACGCTGCTTTGGATGCGGTGAAAAACATGACAGGGCCACACCAGCATGGCTGGCCCGTCATAGAGCAGCTGACCGTTTTTGACAATACGGTCAGGCTCAACAACGAAAGTCAGCAGCAGGCGATGATCCAGGGTGTAAATATCGACTGTGCGCACGCCGCTCAAAACGATCAGGTTATCCTCCTGCTCCGTATGCATGTACCAGGGCCGCTCGACCCCTTCCACAGGACCCGGCGACAGGGCGTCGCTCGCATGCATAACGCGGTCTATGCCGTCAATTTTAGGCAAATACTGCATCGGAAAAATATCGAAGGCCACCCCCCTAGTTCGCCGGAACGGCTCCAGCTTGATAACGCGGTAAAACCCGGCGACTTCATCAATAATGTGCGTGTTCATATCCCGTCTCCAGATAAAAATGTATCAGACATGCCGAACGGGTCAATACCGGTTCCCGTGCGCCAATATTTACATTGACAAGCAGGTTTTCACGAGCCTATAATTTTTTGCATTACCAAACATTCTTACCAGAAAACGGATTAAAAATCCATACTCCGGAAACCCGATGGCACAAAGCGTAGGGTTTCTACCGGAAGAAGATACTTCATTGTTTTGCAAGGGAGGGTTAAACATGAAAAAACTATTGTTTATGGGTGTAATAGTTATTGTCATCATTGCTGCTGCACTTGTTTTCGGCGTTTCAAAGCTGGGGCCGTTAATCAAAACCGCTGTTAACACCTACGGGCCGAAGCTCACCAAAACAGAATTGAGCCTGGGCGATGTCAGTATTTCGATCCTGTCGGGCAAAGCGGAGCTCAAGGATTTTTTCCTCGGCAACCCCCAGGGGTTCACATCTCCCGAGGCCATGAAGGTCGGTTCAATTTTCATTGATATTGATGAAAAGTCCATAACCAGGGACACGATTGTGATTCATACAATTGAAGTGATAGCGCCTGCAATTACCTATGAAAAAACGAGGGGGGCTGATAACTTCAAGACGATTATGAATAATGTCAGCAGCGCCTCAAAACAGGCCGGTTCACCAAAAGACTCTTCACCAAAAGAACCCTCATCGGGTTCGGGTAAAAAAATGATCGTCGAGGATTTTCTGTTGAAACAGGGAACGGTAACCCTGGCAACGTCGCTGACAGGCGGCAAAAGCATCAGTGCCCGGCTTCCTGACATAACCATGAAAAACATCGGCGGCACGGGTGCTTCTCCGCAGCAGGTGGCGGAAGAAATTTTTAAAGCGGTCTATAAAGAAATAACGTCCCGTTCAGTGACGGATTCATTAAATCAGGGTCTCAAGGAATTCGGAAAAAGCCTGGGCACCGTGGGTGACGACGCAAAGAATCAGGCCGGTGGGGTAAAAGAAACCTTTAAAGGTTTATTCGGCAAATAAAATTTTTTACGATTTCGTCCCTGTGATTGTTTGATCATGGTGTTGTATCCCGAAACCTTTCTGTGAGCGCGGGATGAATTCCATACCCTGTATAATAAAGGGCACGGTAGCCCTGATTATCGGTAAACCAACGGCTGACCAGATGTACATGCCGATCTTTCTTTGCTCGTCTTTTTGCCCCTGTCAATATTGCCCTTTTCCCAAAAAAATGCTACCGATACATATCAGAGCCACTGCTGTTATTTAATGGCAATGTTTAGAAAGGAGTGTCTGCATGAACGATGCGTTAATCCCCGGCATGAGCCATGAAATCGAGGTAAAAACAGGCCCCGAGCATACGGCCCGCTATTTTTATGAAAACCTGCCCGCCGTGTTTGCAACGCCGTTTCTGGCCGGATTCATGGAGCGGGCCTCAGCTGAGCTGATCAACCGCCACCTTGAGAGCGGTCAGCAGTCGGTCGGCATTTCGATGAACCTGCAGCACAGCGCAGCCACCCCGTTGGGCATGAGCGTGCGCGTGCGAACCGAAGTGATCGCGCGTGACGGAAACAAGCTGACCTTCAAGATAGAGGCATGGGACGCGGTTGAAAAAATCGGCGAGGCCGTGCATGAGCGCTTTATCATTAATGCTGATAAATTTAACGCGCGCGTCGCGCAAAAAGGGGCATAGCCGAACCCTGTGCAGATGCCCCTTGCTATACTCTTCAGCGATAATCACCTGTTGATTGTCAACAAGCCTCCCGGCCTGCTCTCGCAGGCCGACCGCACCGGCGATCCCGATATTCTTACCCTGGCGAAAGCCTGGATCAAGCAGGAGTGCGCCAAGCCCGGCAATGTATATATCGGGCTCGTGCACCGGCTGGACCGGCCCGTCTCAGGCGTGCTTGCCCTTGCCCGCACATCAAAAGCCGCTGCAAGGCTTTCAGCGCAATTCAGGGACGGAACGCCCGTGAAAAAATACATGGCCCTGGCTGAAGGCCGCACGCCGGAGGGCGGAACCTGCCGGGATTATTTGCTTAAGGATGAAAACCAGAACGTGAGCATTGTTTCCGCCGGACATCCGGGCGCCCGTTTCGCCGAGCTTGACTGGCAGGCAATTGCTTTTCACAAGGGCAGGACCCTGCTCGACATCACGCTTAAAACCGGCCGTGCACATCAAATCCGGGCACAGCTGGCAGCCCAGGGCATACCGATTGCCGGTGATGTGCGCTATGGGGCACGCACTCCCTTTGACGGTAAGAATTTGGCCCTGCACTGCTATTGTCTTGAGCTTGAGCATCCCGTGCACAAGGTCCGCATGCGCTGGACCGCGTTTCCACCGCCGGCCTGGCAGGGGTTTTTTGAGACGGACATTGCGCGCACTCATTGCGCAGACGGCTTCATCGGTCTTGCAATAACCTTCAATTATCGTTATTCTCATTACTGCATGTACGATGGATCATGCAGAAAATGCAAGTAAGGAAAAACCCATGCGTACAATAAGCGCTAAAGCAATCTGGGAAACAATGCTTGAGGGCAACCGGCGTTTCGCTGCCGGCGTGCAGCCCCGCGCGGACATATCCGCTCAGAGGCGCCGTGATACAGCCGCAGGCCAGCGCCCGTATGCGGCCGTCGTGGCCTGTTCTGATTCGCGGGTGCCGGTTGAGCTTGTGTTTGACGCGGGCGTGGGAGAGCTCTTCGTTATTCGCGTGGCAGGCAATGTCGTCGGCCTTCATGAGGCCGGCACCCTCGAGTACGCAGTAGAACATCTGCATGTGCCATTTCTGCTGATTCTCGGCCACACCGATTGCGGTGCAGTGCGAGCGGCACTCTCCGGGCTCAGGGCTGATGGGGCAGCCGGTTCGCTCATTAAAAAAATCGCGCCGGCAGCTGCACGGGCGCAGGCTGCAGGCAGCGGCTTGTCGGGGCCTGCGCTTGTGCGTCGTGCCTGTATAGAAAATGTCTATCAGGCTATCACCGATCTGCATACTCTCAGCCCGGCGGTGAAGGCTGCAGCTGAGAGCGGCACGGTGACGGTTGTTGGCGCACTCTATGATATTGAAACCGGCGAGGTTGCCGCCCTGAATGCATAATCGGGCGGCACATGACATGACCGGTGCTTCTTGAAACCCTTGAATACATGCGCGAACCACGCGGCATGCTGAGTTGCCATGTTTAACCCTGACGACCCGCAATCAGTTGAAAAATATTCCTCGGCAGTAACGCTGTCCGACATGGAAGTTTTTATCTTCCCCGAGCTGATGTACGCGCTGCTGCTGGCCAATATTATGAGCCCACTGGTGTGGCGCTGGCGGGAAGCACCCTGGTTCAATAATCTGCAGGGCTTAAACCGCTACCGCAGGATTCTGCGCACCAAGCAGTACCTGATGGACAACTTCGCCTTTAACCTTGACCTGGACACCTGGGGCCTTACCACCAAGGAGCGCGAGCTTGAGCGGTTCAAAAATTTTATCGATCCGGCGGTCCTGGCGCGCAGCAACGCTCTGTTCGGCTATGAAGGCGATAAGTTTTATTTCGACATGGATATACGGCGGCACTTCGGCCTGGACAAATACGAAGGCAATGTTATTCCCTACTGGAAAACAGAAACTGTGGAGGCCATGGAGGCCTTCAGGCACAAGCCCGGCTACCCGACCGGTGCCGGAGAATGCGTTTCCCTGGCAGCGCTGTACGCCGCAGCCCTGTTCATTGTAGCCGGCGTGCCTCTTGAAGACATCTACATGCTCGCCACACCGCTGCACTCGCAGAATTTTATTGATATCAAAGACGGCATTCTGACCAACAATCGCCGCATTGTAACCAAAAACATGTTTTTCAACGGCACGGAACTTTCCGCCAAATCGCGCCGCGCTCTTGAAAATGAACAGGTCACCATTGTCGCCCACTGCAGCGGCTACGTTCACGCCATGTATGATGAGGCAACCATGCCCGTGGGCATATTCCAAAATTTTTCAAACCGCCTGCGGAAGTATGTGAAAACGGACGTCACATTTGAAGTTCTGGCAAATTTCCTGCGTCAGAACAAGAAGCTGCAGCGCTGTTTCCAGCTTTCGCATACCTGTTGCGGCAAGCCCCGCTTTATCGAGGCAGAAAAAGTGTTTCACTATGAGCACAGCAGCACTGTGCGCATCGGCGACAGCAGCCGGGTAAAACTGCTACACGATATTGACGAAGATGAATTTTACCCCAGCCCTCTTCCGGGCCGTCTTTTGCTTGACGAGATTGAAACCTTTCTGCGTGCCGGGCCTTTTTCGCTTCACTCGGAACAGGACCGTGCCCAGCTTCGGCAGCACCTGAGCTGCAGCTGTTTTAATGCCGAAGACGTTATCGCCGATTTGCTGCAATTCTGCACGCTTGAGCCCAGACTGCCATCGGAGCAAAAAACCTGGAAACCGGGTCCCAGCGTATGCATATCCCCGGACAGTACACGGGAGCAGATCATTGAACTGCTGGAAGCCGAACGCGGCGTCAATCCGGTTGTTGACCTTGCCTTTCAGGCCTATCGCGACATGCAGCGCGCTGCCTGGAAACCTTTTTTAAAAGCCGCGCTTGAGCGCAACCCGGTCAGCATTCAGGCTTTTGAAGGCGCAGAGCTTGCGGCCGCAGCCGAACAATTGGCGCGCATGGAAAACGTTTCCATGTATGACGGGACGCGTATGGCCCAGCCCGATGAAGTCTGGAATTTTCAACGCGGTGACGGCCTCGAAAAAGCGTTATGTTTTATGAACATTGCCCGGCAGCGCTTTCCGCAGGATGAGCTGCGCCTCTCGGGTGATGAGCGCAGCGTGTGCGTGAGGGTGCGCGGCCATGATTACTGTTTTAAAACCGGCAAAGGACTTGCTGTCCCGTGTGAAAACGATTTTGAATTTTAGACCATGTAACAACAACCTGAAACCTTTCAACATACAACTGTGATTTCGACAAACCGGCCATACTATTGAGATACATGCTTCAGGGGGACTGTATGCGTGCGGACAATAAAGAACAGGAATCCCGGCCCTGGGGCTATTATATAGTGCTGGGAGAGCAAGCAGACTTCAAGGTTAAGAAAACTGTTGTCCGTCCAGGCCTCCGATTAAGCCTGCAGCGCCATCAATATCGCAGGGAACACTGGTATATTGTACAGGGCCGCGCCCTGGTCACGCTGGGCGAGCGCACGTTTGAGCTTGCGGCCGGCCGGTCAATTGACATCCCGCGTGAAAGTCTGCACCGCATAGAAAACATCGGAGGCGATGATGTGGTGTTCATTGAAATTCAAACCGGTGATTACTTCGGCGAAGATGATATTGTGCGGCTTGAAGATGATTTCGGGCGGGTATCCTGATCAGGCACAGCCGCAGCTGTTCAGAGTTATAACGTACGCAATTTTTTCCTGATTATTTCTTTTTGTTATCTTGCCCAAAAAAATATCGATAAAGACAGGCTCTCTCCCGGAGCCTGCCCTGAGCGCAGCCGAAGGGGTCTTGATGTCACTGCATATACGGTTATAGTAAAAAGGGGAATGCTCTAGTGTGCAATGACAATTCAAAGTGGCAG
Source organism: uncultured delta proteobacterium (assembly GCA_963723235.1). Taxonomy (GTDB): domain Bacteria; phylum Desulfobacterota; class WTBG01; order CAIYCZ01; family CAIRTM01; genus CAIRTM01. The sequence continues at coordinate 4,147 of CAVRPV010000009.1, read as the reverse complement.
CAATATTTTAACGGTAGGAGCGACCGCTGGTCGCGAATATCGCGGCTAAAGCCGCTCCTACAAAACATCAACATACACATTTAAATGTCATGATCCACTAAGGGATTTTTGCACAGTCGGCACAACTGCAGGCGTGTGCCTATGGGTAGATAAAAAAAGACGCTTCAATTGCCGCATAGATTTGCCCGCACAGTTCACGTCCGGCAGGAGTACGAAAGTTAAAGCTCGTGACTTCCAGGCGTGCGTTTTTATTAAAGCACACGAAACGATACAGCGCTGTTTGAGCTGATTGTTGATTTTGCTCGCTGGAAAAGTGCAGCACATAGCCGGGGCACCCTGCGGGTTTCAGCGTGTTATACCTCTGGACCTTGCGGGTGCCGTCCCCCTGCATTTTTACGATTACCGCGTACATTTCGTCCTCAGCATTCCAGTCGGTCGTTTCCGGCACAATCGAAAGGGTGAGCCTGACATCATCCCCATACCGGATGGTCACACTGGTTCTACCCTGATGAGGCTGCTCGCTGGCTGTGTAGCCCGGCGGCAGATTGATTGAAAACCATCCCTTCTGGTCCTGAAAAAAATCAAGCGCCGTGCCAGGCTGCGTCGCTGCGGTATCAGGTTCGGTCTGATTTTCTTTCTGTTGGACAGGCTGTTGCTCCTTCTGCGCAGCAGGTTTTTTGGGCTTTTTCTTTATGGCAGGCGGCTGATCTGCTGCGCTTATGGCAGATTGCTGTTCGGCAGGAGCCGGGAACAGCACCGGCTTTAAAAGCAGCCCTGCCGCAATCAGGACAATCACAGCGGCTGCGCACGCGGCTGCTCTTATCAACATGCGTCGTTTAGCCCGGGCGTATTCAAGGTCTTCCGCATTCGCTTTCTGCGTTTCATCTCGCCTGTTGGAGAGTTGCAGCGCGTCAGCCACCTCGTTTTTCCCGACAAGGTCGAGCTGCTGGGCATCACGCTTTTCTTCATCAGGAAAATCAGGCTCGGGCATGAGCTTGCCGTCAATTTTTACGACGGTTTTACCGGGAAGTTCAGTATCTGCGTCCGGATTTTTTTGAACATCTGCGGCAAAGGCCTTCCCTTCTTCCGCCGTTGCGGCCTTCTTGAATAAAGGTTCGAGCTCCAGGACCAGCTCGTCTGAAGCGGCAGGTGCCTCTGCGTGAAGCTGCGGCGTTTCAAGCACAGTGTTGAATATGCCCCGGGGGGATTCAGCCTGGGCAGATTGTTCTGCGTCAAGCGGCGGCGTTTCAACGGCAGTGCTGAATATGCTCCGGGAAGACTCAGCCTGAGCAGGTTTCTCTGCGTCAAGCGGCGGCGTTTCGACGGCAGTGCTGAATATGCCCCGGGGAAATTGAGACTGGGCAGATTGTTCTGCCGATAGATCGCCCTGCACGGCATTGTCAACAGGCGCGTCGGCTCCATACTGTTGCCCGGCGATTTCTTTTTGAATATCCCCGTTCGTACGCTTGAGGATTTTCTCTTCCGCAAGGATCAGTCCGGCAGTAATAAGGGAAAAGAGCGTTTTGTAGACTTTTAATTCATCATAGCCGCTGTCATGTATCAATCCTTTCACACTTCGCCGACCATTGATCAGGCTCAGCACAGCGCGCTCGACCGTATTCAGTTTGGCTTTTTGCAACGCCGCATTGTCTTCGGTTACAGTGAGGACACCATGGTCCGCGGGCACCCGTTTTTTTATTTCTGAAATTTCATCAACCCGGCGGGAAGCCTCCAGAACAACCTGCATCGTGTCAAAGCTGGTAATGATCTGATCACTCAGATCAAACTCCTGGTCGCGATATTCAAACTCCCCCTGTTCCCACAGAAACATGCTGAAAAGTGTTTCTTCGATCTGCCTGTGAAGCAGGCCCTCAAGCAGTTCCGGTGAAATATACCCCTGTTCAACGAGAACCATGCCGATCTTTTTTTCAGTATGCGCCGATATTTTCAGGCTTTTTTCAAGCTGCTCCTCGCTAATAATGCCCTCACTGCGCAGATAGTTCGTGAGGCGCTCAACCCTGCTGGACCCGAAGGCATTGATAATGGTTCCGTCACGCAAATAAACCTGGATGATATCGTTTCCGTCGGTCAGCTCAAGTATGCCGGTCTTTTTGTCATTCGACAAAAGTTGCAGCAGGCTGGAGAGATAGAAGGTCTTTATGTTGCCGGTAATGGCCATGGGTATGTATCTTTGCTGCGTAACATTATATCGTTTTGTTTGCAGGCAGTATACGGGAGCGGATTGAGAATTGTCAAACAAATCCTTTCAAAACAGACACCCCCGGCCCTGATACACATAACAGCTTATTTTCTAATTTTACTGAAGGAACGGGCTCCGTCATGGCCGCATACAACTGCAATCACTATACGGCGGACGCGCAGGAGCTCGTCCTGCCGGAGAAAACAGCTCCGATGGGGAACGGGCTTTCGTTGGTGATTGTTCTACCAAAAAAGGCCGAACACAGGGTCTGCCCTGCGACGCGTGTTACATGCGCTTGAAGCGGAGGGGGACGCCCCGGCTCTCCCACAGCCCCAAATGCTGCAATTTCTGTTGTGCTGTGTCGGGCTGGTCTATAACGCTGATGATCTTCATTGAGATAAAGCTGAAAGGGCGGCTCAAGGTGCGGGTCTCAGCCGCGAAGATTTCGTTAAAATGCTTGCTGTGAGCAGCATGCTGGTAAAAAAACGATGGGGGGATGAACGTCTGATAGCTCAATTAATTGAAAATTTGCAGCCAAAAGCCTGTAAGGTCAAAATTATTAATCCGAGGACAATCCGGTACCAGCCAAAAATCCTGAATCCGTGTTTTGTCAGATAAGCAATGAAGCTTTTAATAGCAATCATTGCCACGAGAAAAGCCACGACATTGCCAAGCACAAGTATCCCGATAGTATCACTTGTGATGGTTTGATAGCTTTTTAAAAGCTTGTATGATGAAGCGGCAAACATGGTAGGAACAGCAAGAAAAAAAGAAAACTCGGCAGCGGTGCTGCGGTCGAGTTTTTGCGACATGCCGCCAATAATAGTAGCAGCAGACCGTGAGACGCCAGGAATCATGGCAATGCACTGAAAGAAACCGATAATCAAAGCCTGTTTGCTTGTTATGCTTTGGTCTTGCGAAGGGTTTTTAAACCACCGGTCAACAAAAAGAAGAATTATCCCTCCCAATAACATTGTCACCGCTACGACGACAACGCTTTCGAGAAGCCTGTCAATATAATCATGCACAGAAAACCGATGACTGCTGCCGGGATAAAGGCAATAAGTAGCTTCATATAAAAATCAAGAGACTGAAGAAATCTTCGCCAGTACAGCACAACCACAGATAAAATAGCCCCAAACTGAATATTGACGATAAAGGTCTTGGTGAAATCCGAGCTTTTAAGGCCAAGAAGACTCTGGATGAGTATCATATGGCCAGTGGATGAAATGGGGAGAAATTCTGTGATACCCTCTACAATGGCAATTATAACAGCTTCAAGCGGCGACATTGATGGCGTATACCTTTTATGATAGGAACTGCTTTGAGTTAGGCAGACTATAAAACAGGAGCGGTTGTGCGTCAAGATTAATATAGGCAGCGGGGGACGCCCTGCGTTTCCCACGGCCCCAAATGCTGTATTATCTGTTTTGCTGCGTCGGGCTGGTCTATAACGCTTATGATCTTGCACTACGGGCAGGTGAGCGGATCGACCGCAGAAATCTTCTGTATCAACCACGCCCAGGCCTTGCACCTGGCCGGTGAAGCGGCATCGGATTCAAAAAAAATCGGCCCTTTAGAACGTCTGGCCATTCCAGCCAAACATTGTGCCGTCAATGGCCGCAAAATCAATATACGTCCGCTCCGGCGACACCTGGAACGAGGACTGGATAAATTCACATATTGCCTTTGAATACGCGTCGCTTTTGTCTGAGGTCAGACCAATACTCTTAATTTCCACATATGCTGTGGCTTGCGCATTATAGACTTTTCTAACAAGTCCGATCGCTTGGATAAATGAAAAAAAGCGGAGAATCGTCTTCAGGAAGGCTGCCCCTTTTTTCTGAAAAAAAGTCCGTCCGCCCGATTGAACCTATCCGACTGAACTGTCCGATACACCGGGACAACAGCAGGCCGTTTTTTCAACAGCCCGCTATGGGCGGCGGC
>CAVRPV010000008.1:0-40638 GCA_963723235.1 uncultured delta proteobacterium | reverse complement strand
TTTTTTGCGGAGAGCATCACCCAGCTTTTTTCCTGCAGTTTCCGCGCGGCTGATGACCTCGGGCATGTCATCGACATCGTTCATGCCGATTGCCTCGGCGATTTTTCCGACAAGCTTCAGCCTGTGCGAAGCCGCCCATGCACAGCGCCAGCTCCTCGATGGCTTTTTCATGGCCGGCGCCGGCAACGGTTGTTACCACCACGCCGAGCTTGCCCGCAAGGGGCCGCTGTCCCATAAAGGGCATGTCCGGATCATACAAGGGGCCGATGCCCCGGTAGAAAAGCGCGAGGCTCCTGTCGATAAAGCACTTTACCGCGCCGGAGATGTTCATGAAGTATGTCGGCGAGCCGACAATAATGGCGTCGGCTCCAGCAGCTTGGCGTAGAGGCCCTGCATGTCATCTTCTACAGGGCATGTGCCCTCATCCATCATGCAGCTGAGCACCCCGTGCAGGGCTTAATCACAAGCGTGCCGAAATCGGCAACGTCATACTCAAACCCGGTTGCTTCGGCAACTTTTTTCACCAGCTTGTTGGTGTTGCTGTCGGGCCGCATGCCGCCGCAGATAGCCAGTATGTTCATAGTGCATTCCTCCTGTTCAAGTATGGTTGATGATTTTTTCTTTTTGTTAAAGGACTGTGTCTGCCCTGGTAATATACCATTGCAATGTCAGCCCGGCACTAATTTATTTATGGATGACCCCCTGTTTGCCTCCGCGGGTTTCCGGTGTATCGCGTTTAGTGTCGGCAATGCCCACGAGGGTATGGAAAAGGGGCGGAACCTGGGTTTCAAAGGTGAGCATTTTGCCGCTGAAGGGGTGCTTGAAGCAGATCGACCGGGCATGAAGGGCCAGGCGCTTCTGGCCTTTTGTTCCTTTTCCGTACTTCCTGTCGCCCACAATCGGGTGCCCGATGCCGGCCAGATGCACCCGTATCTGGTGCTTTCTGCCCGTCAGCAGATCAACCTCCAGCAGGCGCAGCTTTTTGACTGCTTCAGCACTCTGTAGGCCGTATGCGACAGCATGCCGTTGACGCGGTCGGATGTCGAGTACACGTCGTGAGCTTTTGTCTCTGCCAGGTAGGTCGTAATCGTATCCGATTTTTTTTTGCAGATGCCGTGCACGACGGCAAGATACTTCTTCTGCGTTGTGTCCCACTGGCTCTGCAGGCTGAGCTTGGCCTCTATGGTTTTGGCGAAGATGAGTATGCCGGATGTTTCCCTGTCGAGGCGGTGAACGATGAATATGCGCTTCTGCGAGGTGGTGCTCCCCTTGCGGACATAATCCGTGAGAAAGGAGTAGGCTGTTCGCGACTGCTCCTTGTCCGTGGCGATCGTCAGGAGGCCCGGCGGCTTATCTATCACCAGGATATCCCGATCCTCGTGAAGTATTCTGAGTCCTTTTGGCAGGAAACGTGTGGTTGGGGCGGAATGTTTGCTCATAGTATCTGCCGTCTCTGTTTCTCTGCGATATGTTTTAATCGGGGCCATCTGCTGGTTGTGCTGCGGCAAGCGTGTCGGTTTTTCTGTGCCGGGGGCACTTCTTGATCGTGCGTTCCAGTTTCAGCGCCATGCTTTTAGAAAAGCAGTTCGGCGTTTGCGCAAGGACTGTGACCGGCGTGCGCCCTCGTGTGTACCTGGATGCCGTGCCCGCATTGTGCTGCCTGAGCCGAAGTTCCATATCAGTGGTTATACCACAGTAATAGGAGCCGTCGCGGCATTCAAGCAAATAAACGCAGTATGTATTTTTGCTAATCATCGTAAAAATCCGCGGTTAAATTGACAATTGAAGATGTGAGCGCGCGCCCGTCTTCACTCCGGTGCTGCGGGGCTGCCAGGGGCGGCGCTGTCGCGAAACAGGCTGTACCTGTTGCTCCGGAGCCATGCAAGCTTGCCGGCGAGCCCGTGCCGCTCCGGATCAGGGTAGACGGAGAAGCCGGACAGGCCGTCGGCGAGGCTGACATCGTTTGTCTGTTTGAACGCCGCCACCCATGACTGCTTCCCATTGCGAAACTGTTCAGCGCCGTGATAGCGCTGCCACGGCGAACCGGTCAGCATGAGTAAAACAGCGGCTGCAAACAGCAGGGGCATGACAATCCTGCTGTTGAACAGGGCGGGAACAGCCAGACAAAACAGATACGCCCCGATAAAGCCGGGCAGTATTAACGGCACATACCGTGTAACGCCAGCCGCCTCAAGGCCGCCGTCAAGCCGGCCCGCAGCCGAGACAGCTGAAAAAATAAACGAGAACGCGATCAGGATGAAAACAGCCTGATAACGGGGATAGTGACCATTCTGATGGCGCAGCTTCACACAGGCAGATGCGAGCATGCAGAGCAATGCTGCTATGATAAGCAGGCCGATCGCTAGCGACTGCGGGGAAAGGAGCCTGTCAGGCAGGACTGCAGCGGAAAATGTAATCGCCATGAAAGCCGGATAGAGATACCAGGGCTGCTCCCCGGCGAGGAAACATTCGGCCGTATGTGAAAAGCTGTAATCATGGTAGAAAAAGGCGATGGCAGCCAGGCAGCAGATGAGTGCGCCGGCTGCAATACAGGTCTGCTTCCATTGCCTGCTTCGGCAGCGGTGCAGGCAATCGATGATCAGCAGCGCCGGCAGAATCGGTTCTGCCAGGAAACCGTAGCCGGTAAACAGCGTGAGGAAATAGAGTCCTGCCGCCAGACAATAGCGCAGCAGCATAGTGTTCAGTGTCAGCGCAATGCACAGCAGGATAATCAGGAGCAGCGGCAGCGCCCCATGGGAAACATTCGGGCAGCCGCAGTATGTTTCCATTGGCTTCACGGAAAGAATCATCAGAACGGGGATTGCATCATACCACTGCAAAGAGGCGAACAGGCGCCGTTTGAGCCACAGGAATGCGGCGGCGGCAGCCACCATAACGATGGCGACCGTGAATGCCTGGGCGCGCTGGTTCCAGTCGGTTGCAGCGTTAACCGCCCAGATTATAAAGGATCCGAGCCCCTGGCGATGGGGCCCGTGCTGCCAGGAAAAAATGTTCCACAGCCCCTGGGGTTTAAAGAACGGGTTATAAAAATCCCATTGATCCCAGAACGGCACATCGACGGCGTAGCGGTCGATGACGCGAAAAAGCTGCACGGCCTGAAACACCACCAGGGCGAGCGCGATAGCGCTCAGGGCAATCGCTGCACGTGAATATCCCCGCGCCTCAGCGCAGGGTTGTGTATCCTTTACAGACAGCATGTAAACTGAAAACCTCTCTGGTTCTTTGTTGAAAATTCTGCCTGCGTGTACATTCGTTCAAAAACCGAGCCAGCGCGTCACCTCGTCAACGCCAGCCCGCAACCGGGGGAATGTGTTGATTGCCGCCCCTGCAGCGGGATAGCCGAGCGCCACGCCGCCCAACAGCTCACGATCATCGGCAATACCAAGGTGTTTTTTTATATCTTCGGCGCAGATGACCGTTACCGTCAGCCAGCAGGCGCCAAGGCCCCGGGCATGGGCTGCAAGCAGAAAGTTTTCAAGGGCCGCAGCCGTGCTCAGCGCGTACTGGTTGTCTGCGCCTGTATAGGAAACAAAGTAGACCGCAACGGGCGCGTCGCAAAAGCGCAGGCTTTTCTCGAATATTTCATTGGGATCATCGCCCGCCTTTTCGGCCGCGGCGATCATGGCGTCAAGAACCTCCTGCTGGCGCGACTTCAGCGGCTCGGGAGGGTTGCCGAAGGCGTCGGCTGTCTGCAGGCGCTCAAAAAATTTTTCCTCGGTAATGGCATTGACCGCCTCAAGAGCAGAGCCCGTGAGCACGATGAACTCCCAGGGCTGCTGATTGGTGGCGCTGGGGGCCCAGGTCGCAGCCTCAAGGCATTCGGCTATCAGCTCGCGCGGCGGCATGCGCCGGTCAAATGCACGTATGCTTCTGCGCTGTTTGATGACATCCAGAATATCCATGGCAACTCCTTTGGCGGTTTAACTGCACGTGCTGGTGCTATGTAAGAAAAGCAACAGGAATTTAGCATAGCAGTCATGAAATGCCAACTTCGTGTTTATCAGGGGCCAGCCCACTGTGCGTACATACACTTTTTAAGCAGCAGGCACATCCCGCAATTCACTTCAATCAGCAAGGTTCCTGAATTGTCATGCCGGTTCGCGGTTTGCAGGGTACACATCTCGTTTGTACTGCAGGTAACTACTTATTTAAGGGCGTCCCTCTGATTTCTCTTCTGAAGCATTCCGGCAGCCGTGAAATCCGCCATGTGCCCGACGGAGCTTCTATCATGCGATAGAACCAGGCTGCAAGCGCCATGCTGAGCGCCCAGGCCGCAGCTAAACCCCAGACAGCGCCCGCCGGATTCACCCACCCCAGGCGCACAAAAAGGGCATTGACGAGCAGGCACACGGGAAAGTGCACAAGGAAAACAGCGTATGATATTTTGCCGAGAAACCCCAGGGGCAGAACACTCAGGCAACGATCAATTAATCCGCCTCGGCAGCTGAGTCCCAGCACCAGGGCCACAGCCAGCGCGACCGCTATGCGCAGGCGGTAATCAACCATGAGCGCACACAGAACGATCACGGCCGCTGCGCACATCCAGGCCGGAGCATGCCTGCGCTGCGATGCCCACCATGCGGCTGCGCCAAGCCCGTAAGAACCGAAAAAATAAAGCGCGCACGTGTCCCAGCCCGGATCGCGGTTGAACCAGAACAGCGAAGCGATCCACAGGCCCGGCAGAAGCACCAGGGCAGCAGGCCTGGCTCGACCGCAGCACAGCAGTGCCATGAGTGCGTACAGTTGAAAATCAATCGCAATGTACCAGATACCGGGCAAGAGCGCCTCAAAGCCGCACAGGTCCTGCAGCAATGCAAGGTTGGCAAGCACCTGCAGAAATTCAGGGCGCGCCGGAATTGACGCATCAGTCATCCAGCAGCGGGCCGTTGCCGCGCTGATGATTGCCAGAACAATGGCGGCGGCATACGGGATGACAAGCCGCAAATAGCGCCGCCCGATCAGCCGCAGGGGCGATTCTGCCGCGCCGTCGGCCGACAGGCTGCGGGCTGCAAGAAATCCGCTGATGACCAGGAAGACCTGCACTGCAATCCGGGCATAGCCGTAGATCCAGTCGATAGTTCCCGGCAGGATTTCCCGGGCCGCAAGCGGCAGCGGTCCGTACGTCACCAGATGGCTCAGCATGATCAGTTGCGACGCGACCAGCCTGAATGCGTCAATCATCGGCATATGAGCATCAGGGGGCTTCATCGGCAGTTCGTGGGTTCGCATCCGTCCATACACTGAGCTGTCTCTTTTCTTACACACTGAAAAGTTTTTTCTGCGGTATCATAATGATACGGCTTGTATTGCCAGTTTCGCCCATACCCTGCTAATACTCCTCCTCCGGACCGCGCTTGCGCAGAAGAGTGCAGAACGCGCAGGGTGCCGGCAGGTCCGGGGCCAGGCCCATTTCCTCCTTGTCTTCAGCGCTCAAATTGTCAAGCACCGTGGCGGTCAGGGATTGTATTTCAAAATAGGGTTCAACTGCTGCGGTGATCTCACGGGCAGACAGCCGGGAAGGGCAGATGGCCTGTCCGTCAAGGCTGCTGCTGATATTGAGCCAGTAGCCGCCATCGTGTCAGGCATTGCGCAATCCTTTTGGCCAGCATGTCCCGGTGATCCGCATTTGAAAATCCGTGCAAACAGCCAAGGTCAAACACAAAACCGAAATCCGTACCGGGCAGGGGACCATCGAAGAAGTCGGCCAGCACGAACGTGCACGCATCAGCCCCTTCTTTTTTTCTGGCCTGCTCCAGGGCGGTTTCCGACAAGTCCATGGCTGTTACTGTAAAGCCCTGGCGCGCGAGCCAGATGGCATTTGTTCCGGTGCCGCAGCCAAGTTCAAGCGCCTGGCATGGCTTGATCGGAAGATTTTTCACGATCTGCGCCAGATGGCTGTCGGGCTTTTTAACATCCCAGGGTGTAAACTTGTCCTGATAGAGCTGGTCCCAGTTGATTCCGTCTTTGACCATGGTATTCTCCTGTGCACCGGACTTAATTATGATTTTAATCAAAAAGGCTGTCAGCCTTCGACTTCGCTCAGGGCATGCTTTGCCCAACCGGACTGCTGAAGCTCACGCGCCTTTTCCTAAAGAGCCTGGTTCTTCTGCCGGTACTCATAGGCCAGCGGCCAGTCTTTTTTCATTGTTTCAACCAGGAATTCCATGACGTGAAATCCCCTTTCGCGCTCCTCCTCCTGCTCGGGATACACCTCCTGCTTCTCTATGGCATGGACCAGGCGCAGACCAAGGGCTGCGGCTTCTTTCTCGAGCTCCGCGAGCGTGTCGGGGTCCTGGAGCGCAAACTGCACGGCGTTTACACTCCCGGCTATCCGGAAGCCGAACTGCGTCAGTATGCTGTAGAAGTACTTCTCCACGACATCGTTGTCGGAACCGCCCGAGGTAATCACCGTGGCACAGTATTTACCCTGAAAACTGCCGCAGTGCAGGGGAAAATTACAGCGGTCGAGCAATGCTTTCATCTGGGCGCTTACGTTGAAGCAGTAATTCGGGGTCGCAAAGATGATCCCGTCCGCGCTCAGCATGGCAGCAAGAATCATGTTGAAATCATCATCGTTTTGGAAGCATGTACCGGTCGTATGGCATATCTTCGTACACGCCCGGCAGCAATTAACTGTGAGCGTGTCAAATGATAGAATTTGTATTTCGGCCTTAGTGCCCTGCGCTGCTTCGATCATGGGCTTGACAAGCATGCCGGTATAGCCATTCATGCCGTTCGGACTCGCCACAATCGCTACAATGTTCATAGGGTATCCTGCAATTGATTCCTGACGCTTTCCTGTTTGTTCTTGTTGCGCCTTAAAGGTGCCGGTTTAGCACCTTAAATTATAATCGGGAACAGCCCCTACTCATAGCTCACCCTGCCGCATGGCGCGACTCGATCCGCACCAAATATCCCTGCGAAAGCGGGGTGAGTTCGGCGGCGTTGGCCTCGTCGGTATCGATGTGCATCTCGAGCTTGTAGTCCGGCCTTACCCGCACCATCACATTCCCGAATATAAGCTCGCGCTCGCTTTCCATTTTCACCATCACGATGTCGCCGTCCTTCACGCCGAACTCAGCGGCGTCGGCAGGGGCCATGTGGATGTGCCGCATGGAGCAGATCACTCCTTCGGGGAGCTCAACCGTGCCCGCGGGGCCTTCGATCATGACTCCGGGGCTGCCCTCGAGGTCGCCGGAATTGCGGATGGGCGCGTCTATGCCCAGCTTGAATTCCTCGGTGCGCGAGATCTCAACCTGCGTCTTTGAGCGCACGGGGCCAAGAATCCTCACCGTGTCAACCCTGCCGCGCCTGCCGATAAGATTCACCGTCTCCGCGCAGGCGAATTCGCTGTCGATGAAGAGCCGCGATTTCTCGGTGAGTTGATGTCCCTTGCCGAAGAGCGCATCCACGTCGGCCTGGCACAGGTGCACATGGTGGGCCGATGTTGACACGCGGATGGGCCTGCGGTCGGTGTCCATGATTGTGCGGTGCACGGCCTTGCAATAGTCGATGGCCCGTGCGCACTGGCGCGCGATCATGAGCTCCTCGTTCGTTGCGACCGCGAGTATGGAAACGCGCGAGTGCGTTGCGCTGATGTCGAACGACCGGCATGGCGGCATCAAGGGCGCAGCGCTCGTTTTTTAGCGGATCGACGGAGATTCCGAGCCGGTCCAGCCCCTGCACGGAGCGCGCCCGGATGCCGCGGCTGTTCTGCCCGATCCCGCCGGTGAACACGATGGCATCGAGTCCGCCCATGGCCGCTGCATACGCGCCGATATAGAACTTCACGCGGTAGCAGAAGATTTTGACTGCCATGACCGCACGGGGGTCGCCCGCCTCGGCCGCGGCGAGAACCTCGCGCATGTCGGGGCTGATGCCGGAGAGCCCCAGAAGCCCGCTTTTTCTGTTGAGCAGATCGTCGACCTGCTCAAGCGTGTAGCCTTCATTGTTGACAAGGTAGCCGATGATGCCGGGATCGAGGTCGCCTACACGTGTGCCCATGATGAGCCCCGGCATCGGGCCGAAACCCATGCTGGTGTCGATGGAGCGGCCGCGCTCGATGGCGCAGGCGCTGCAGCCGTTGCCGAGATGGCAGGTGATGATGTTGAGCCTGTGCAGCGGCGTCTCCAGGAACTCGGCGGCCTTTCCGGCAACGTATTCATGCGAGTTGCCGTGGAAGCCGAACTTGCGGATGCCTTTTTGATACAGCTCGTAGGGAAGACCGTACGCGGCGGCCTCTCGAGGGATGGTGCCGTGAAAGGATGTGTCGAAGACCGCAACATGGGGGATGCCGGGCAGCGCCTTCTGGCAGGCCTCGATCCCCGCGAGTATGGCCGGATGATGCAGCGGCATGAGGGGGATCAGCCGCCTGATCTCATTTTTTACCTCATCGTCGATAATGGTCGGCCCGAGGTATTTCTCCCCGCCGTGAACGACGCGGTGCGCCACAGCCGCAAGGTCAGTTGTCTTGACAGAACCCCTGGAATCCTCCGCGATCGTTTTCAGCGCGAGGGCAACGCCCGCAACATGGTCGGCGGTCTGCACCGGGGCCGTATGCTTTGTTCCGGCTGATTCACGGGTATGCTCGGTGCCGTTTATGCCTATGCGGGAAATAGTGCCTGCAATCAGGGTCTGCTCCGTTTCCAGGTCGATAACCTGATATTTGAGCGAGGAACTGCCGCAGTTCATCACCAGTACGTTCATGAGTATCTCCGGAAATTGAAATGCATGGCCCCTGTGCAGGGGCTCGTATTCAATATGCATCATTCGGCAATCGACAGGGGCCATTTCCCTGTTGGCTCTTGTTGCGCCTTTAGTGTGTCAGTCTGGCACCTTTACATATCCAGTTCGTCAAATCAGCAAACTTTTTATGTATGGAATATATCACAAATTGTGTGGGTTCTAAAACTTATTGCAGCCCAGCCGAGCGAAGTTTTTGAGCGCGGGAGAAGGCGCCCACCTGTCTGAGCCCCGCCCAGGCGGGAAGGATTTTTGCCGCCTTCGCGATCGAATGCTTCGCGAGGGCAGCCGCAGTCCAGGCTGCTGGGCGGCTTTGAGTTAAGCCTTGCAGGCTTGACCGCTGCGCTTTTTGGTTCGTCGAGACAAGCCCCTTGGGATTGACGCAATGAACATGCTTTTTGAAATTGCTCATTATTTGTTTGGATTATATAGATATAAAAAAAGAACAATTTTTATAAACCTATTTAAAATAGTTTGGCGTGTCAAATTAAATGTGAAGGATATATCCACGGTGGTGCGGAGCTGGAAGACAGGTTTTATACATAAAAAAAAGGCAGAGTCCCTTATGGAAGCCCTGCCTGTGGTGTGCGTGTTCTATGGTGTGCCTATTGTTGCACGATCTCAACTTCGCCGGAGCAGTCACCAACGCTGATCGGAATGATCTGGGGTTCAAGCCCGGCAGGTGCTAGCGCCCGTATTTCCAGGACATCTTTTTTGGTTTTGACTTTTGTCTTCAACACTTCAAGCGGACCCAGATCAAGTATGCCGTAGGGATCAAAGCTTTCGCCGCCTGTGATCTTCAGTGTAACCTTCCTGGGCTTGAAGAGCCTTTCGGAACGTATCTTTGTCTGGTTGATGGTCAGCGTGCATGTCGGAACACAGACGCTATCCTCGCAGGTATACAAATCTCCGCAGTGATCGTCGTTCAGGCATTCAACACATTGGTCAGCGGACTCATCGCAGTATTTCCCCTCTGCACAGGGCTCACCATACACGCACGCGTCAGGGCCTTCTGCCGTGACCTCTATGGATAACATCTTCCATCCATAGATACCGGGTTCTTCCTGCACGGCGCCGGTACTGTCGATTGCCCTTGCGGAAATCTTATACTTTCCCGGGGCAGGCGGGATCCAGTTAAATTCCCAGTGTCTCCATGTGTGCGGCACGTACTCGGTTAGAATTGTAGCCGCTTGCCAGGAAGCACCGCCATCAGTGCTGACCTCCACGGCAACGATCTCTACGTCTCCAGCCAGGGCCATCCCGTAGATTCTCCGGGTGCCGAGATCAATGATTTGCTCGCTGGTAGGCGTAAATATCTGACAGTGAGGTGGCAGGGGCCAAAAATTCCGGGTCGTCTGCTCTGAGCTTACCTCAACATGGGTGACCCACTGCACCCAATTGGATCCCGCTACCCCGGGAAAAATTAATCTGAGGGGGTATCCCTGTTCAGGGGGAAGGGTTTCCCCGTTCATGCCATAGGCAAGCATAATGTCATCACGCGCGTAAAGATCATCAAGGCTGATACGGTTCGAATAGCCGTCAAGGGCAGTGAAAACAACGCTGACAGCATTGTCGAGCGGGCCCGCATGTTCCAGGATTGTGCGCACAGGCACACCCTTCCACACGGCATTGCCGATAAGATCGGCTACTTTGAAGGCAAAGGGATTCCCTCCGCACTCGATGGTTGCCATATGCGTTTGTGAGGGATAGTCACGGACCTCTTCAATCGTTAACGCCAGAGGCTGCGCCACCAGGCCGTCAACAATCAACTTCCAGTCCGGAGGGGCTATCTGCACGTCTCCGCCGTTGTGTTCAATAAAGAATTCATTCAGGGGCGTTATTACAGGAGGATCCAGGCAGTATCCCGGACTGTAAGCCGCCATGTTCAGCAACAAGCCCATAAACAGCGGTAGTATGCGTAGTAAGGTTGTATTGTGTTTTAATGTTTTCATGCTTTTTCTCCTATCATTGAGTGTACATGTCTCTGAGATTTAAGGGTGGCTCTCATTCTTTTTGTTGTGAAAACCATTCGGTTGCCACGCTCGTGCCGTTTTGAAGTGCCTGTGGTTTTAACGGCATCAGCAATCTCTATATTAATAGTAACACGTATTTTTAAATGTGCTAATGCCCCCACAATTTCGGAGTTTGGGGTTCGGAGCAGAAAAAGAATAACTGGATGTTGGATCGGGGTCCGGTATGACGGAAAAGATACAGATGCGCAGGTGAGTGGGCGCTGTTGAATGCGTTGAATTACTTATTCATGAAAGCGTGCGATGGTGCGCGCGTAGCGTTCCTCAAGGATTGTGCGGTACGCCTCCCGGCCGGGGTATGCGGCCTGCGCAACACCGCTCGTAACGGCAGCCTCGGCGACCGCAATCGAGACATCAAAGAACACACGGCTGTCAAAGGGCTTGGGTATCAGGTAGTCTCTGCCGAAGCTTAAATTTTGCAGCCCGTAGACCTGTAATACGCTTTGGGGAACTTCTTTGCGGGCAAGGGCTGCAAGGGCCTGCGCGGCCGCGAGCTTCATTTCCTCATTGATGTCGGTTGCGTCCACGTCAAGGGCCCCGCGGAAAATAAAGGGGAAGCCGAGAACATTGTTGACCTGATTTGGAAAATCGGAGCGGCCCGTGGCCATGATAACATCGGAGCGGGCGGCAAGGGCGTCTTTGGGGAGAATTTCAGGATCCGGATTCGCGCAGGCGAACACAATCGGGTTGCTGTTCATGGTTTTCAGCATGTCGGGCGTGAGCGCGCCGCCCACGGACAGTCCGAGGAACAGGTCGGCCCCCTGCACGGCATCGGCAAGCGTTCGCTTTACGGTTTCCACGGCATAGGGCGCTTTGTATGCATTCATGCCTTTTTCGCGGCCCTTGTAGATAACGCCCTGCGAGTCGCACAGCAGGATATTTTCCTTCTTGACGCCCAGGCGCACGTAGAAGTCTGAGCAGGACAGGCCTGCGGCCCCCGCTCCGTTGACCACCACCTTCAGTCCGTCTATTTTTTTTCCGCTGATCTCGACGGCATTGAGAAGCGCAGCCCCGGAAATGATGGCAGTGCCGTGCTGGTCATCATGAAACACGGGAATTGACAGCATGCTCTTGAGCCTGCTCTCGACAACGAAGCACTCCGGCGCCTTGATATCTTCAAGGTTGATGCCGCCGAAGGTCGGCTCCAGAAGCGCCACGGTTTCGATAAGCTTTTCCGGGTCCTGCGTGTCGATCTCGATATCAAAGACATCCAGATCGGCGAAGCGCTTGAACAGAACCGCCTTGCCTTCCATGACCGGTTTGCCGGCCAAAGGGCCGATATTGCCAAGGCCAAGCACGGCCGTGCCGTTGGTAATAACGGCGACCAGGTTTCTGCGGTTGGTATACCTGCCGGCCAGCTTCGGGTCTTTGGCTATTTCAAGGCACGGTTTGGCAACGCCGGGGGTATAGGCCATGGACAGGTCCTGCTGGGTTTTGCAGTCCTTGGTGGGCATGATTTCAATTTTTCCGGGGACCGGAAATTCATGATAGCGTAAGGGGTCCATATCATCCTGCAGTAAAGTAATGTGTTGCGGTTTCTCTGACCACGGCAGGCTTTCAAAATACCTCAGCGAAAAATCCTGTCAAGCTATTTCCTCCTGCGGCGCGGCTATTGTGCGGTATGCTTCGAAAACGCTTGCCTATGTGCGTGTATCAGTGCTATTTTTTCCAGACACATCCGCCCGCACACAACGGGTATAGAGGAGAGGAAGCGCAATGATTGAGATGTTCAAATCGATTATTCAAACAATCAAGGCAGGGCCCGGCAAAGCGGTTGTTCAAACAGATAATGAGCTTGAGCTGCAGATCGCGACCTGTGCGCTGCTGCTTGAGATGGCGCATGCCGATGATGAATGCACGGAGGCGGAGGAAGCCCGTATCGCGGCGATGATGCAGAAGCAATTCGGACTCTCTGCTGAGGCGTTTGAGGGGGTCAGGGCTCTTTCAGAGCGCCGCCGCCGCGAGCAGATTGATCTGTGGGGTTTTACCAGCACGATCAAGAAGAATTTTTCGGCTGAGCAGAAAATGCAGGTCATGGAAATGCTCTGGACGGTAATTTACGCTGATGACACGCTCGCCGATTATGAAGATCACCTTGTCCACAGCCTGGCCAAGCTGCTCGACATTGATCATCGCGACATGATTGCGGCCAAGGTCAAGGTAAATCGCTCTAACGCTTCTCAAGCAGGGCTGTTAGTTTTTTGTCATCTCGACCGGAAGGGAGAAGCATGCTATGCAGACCTTCAGCATCACAACAAAGAAACAGGCCCAGATGATTGACATTACCCGTGAGGTCAAAAAGGTTGTTGCCGAAGCGGGCGTGCGGCAAGGGCTGTGTACGGTGTTTGTTCCGCACACCACAGCGGGCGTTACCATTAACGAGAATGCCGATCCCGATGTGCCGCGCGACATGCTCATGGAAATCAATACAATCGTTCCGCTTGAGGACGGCTACAAGCACATGGAAGGCAACTCAGCCGCGCATCTCAAATCGACCCTGTTCGGGTGCAGCGCGAACGTTATCGTTGCCGATGGACAGCTGTGCCTGGGGACCTGGCAGTCGGTGTTCTTCTGCGAGTTTGACGGGCCGCGCGAGCGCACAGTATGGGTGCAGGTAATTGGAGATTAGCAGGCGGTTGAAAAACGGCTGTCTGTTGCGTTACGCTTCATCCTCAGTCACTGCGGCGTACACATGACGTACGCCTCGCTCCTTCGTCTTCGCGCGCCTTGCATCCAGCCATTTTTGAACCGCCTGAAAACATTTTAGAAAACGGCCGTCTGTTGCGCCTGCGCTTGGCATTCGTCATTGCGGCGTACGGAAAAGTACGCCTCATTCCTCATACCTTCGCGTGCCTTACATCCAGCCATTGTTGAATTGCCTGAAAAAGCACTGTTTGTTGCACCTGCGCCGACAAAGGGCGATGGGCCGTTTCATGCCCCGGACTCTTGCAGGGCGAGACCGCAGTCGAAAAAGGGAATGTATAACGGCGCCTGTCGGTTCCAGGTCCAACCCTGTTCGATAATCTCACGGGCCCGCTCGCCCATACACGTGCGCAGATCGGGCGTGTCGCGCAGGAGTGTCACCGCTTCGCGGATTGCCTCGATGCTGCGCTCGATCAGCAGGCCGTTGTCGTTGTGCGTGATAAGCTCGGGCGCAAGGCCGACCCGGGTGGAGATGACCGGCACGCCGCAGGCCGAGGCCTCGAGCAGGCTGTGCGGCCCGCCTTCAACACGGCTGGTGCAGATGCAGGCGTCAAGGCCCTGGTAAAATGCGACCATCTCTTCCTGCGTGCGCCAGGTCTCCTCGCGCGCGGCAAGCCGCAGCTCAACGCCGGTAAGCCCCTGCACGGCAGGGATCAGCAGATCATCAAGGCCGCGCTTGCCGGGATGATTCGCGCGCGATCCGGCCCAGCCCAGCACGAGCGACCCCCGGGGCGAATGCGCCTTGTTTGCCGCAGGAACAAACACGGTTTCATCCACGCCGTGGGGGGTGTGAAATACCGCGGGATGCAGGGGCGAGAAAATAGTATAGAGAATGCGCGAGGGCACATGCAGGGCATTGAATCCCAAAAGGCGGCTGATGAATTCGCCGCGAGGGCGGCTGTCCTGTTCCGCCGTCCCATTTGCTGTGGCAGCGCACGCCGATCACGCGCGGCCCGGGCACAGCAATGTCAAGACCCGCATCCTGAAACTGGTTCTCGTAGCAGATATAAACAAGATCATAGTCGCGGCGGTTAATAGCTTCGGCAGCCGTGCTGTTGCAGGCCTTGATAAAGTGATATCTGTGAGCGAGCCGGCGCATGACATTGTCGGCCGTGCGCTCAAGGGCCCATCCGGGAACGTCAATGATGACAAGTATGCGTGGCTTCATACAGTCCGAGAGCGAAAGATGGGACTTTGCCTGATGTGAACCCGTTTTGAGACAGGGCACGTATAGGTTCGGGGTAGCTGGAAGTCAACAGGGTGCGCGCACTGCGCTGTGGCAGGCTCCTTATGCTATCAGCTTTTCAAGACCCCGGGCCTTCTTTGCCATGGTCCGGTAGCGTTTGGACAGGCGAAAAAAGCCTGGAAATTTTTCCATCCAGCCAAGAAACGGAACCGTTCCGAAACGCTGCAAATCGCGCACGATTTCCCTGATCCTGTGTTTGTCCGGATAGGCGGCAATAAAGGACTGCATGAGCTGTGCGGAAATAGCGCTGTCGGCTCTGAGCACGGCTTTCAGGAAACCGGCTGTTTCATGCCGGATGGTGCGCTCGACGCAGTCCGTGCGCGTGAATACAAGTTCAAAATCAAAATGCACCAGGCGCTCACCGGATACGAATACATGGCTGAAGGTCGGGTGCTCAAACAGCAGGCGGGGCTCTCTCAGGCGCAGGGCTTCTTCATGGCGTTTCCCGGTGATAGCGGCAAATCGGGCGATCAGTTCCTGTTTGCGCTCAATTGGCGTCTTCGGGTCGCGCACAACCTCAGCAAGCGTGGGCCCGCTTACCCATTCCAGGGCCAGGCAGGGCTGCTGAATCCCGGTCAGAAAATCGGGCGACAGAATTTCAGGGACATCAAAGTCCAGGCTGCGCCAGAGTTTAAGCACGCTGCGCTCGGTTTGGAAACGGCCGTTTGTGGAATAGTCTGATTTGCCGATGATGTGGCGAACGCCGTATTGCCTGAGCGCTGCCTGCAGCCTGCCTGTTTTGCGGCCGTAGCACTTGATGACCAGCGGAGCGCCCGCATGCTCTATCGTGAGGACGCGGTGGGCGCCGTCGCCGTTTTCGCTTATGCTCAGGACGTGCGCTTCATGACCGAGAAAGGTGGCCGGGGTTTTCATGGGCGCCTACTGTGCGGCCTGCAGCATTTCATGCAGGCGCCTGGCCACGCTGTATTTTGAAAACAATTTCTTATGGCCTGCCCTGACGTTGCGGTCAATCAAGCGCGCAATGCGAAAGACCGGGTTGGGGTGCTTGAATTGAAAGACGTAGGCGCTTTCAAGCAGCTTTGTGTCGGGGTAGTGCCGGATGGTCTCCTTAAGAAAGGTTTTCCAGTGCTCTTTGCCGACGGTTTTGCACAGGGACCTGAGATAGGCAAGGATCTCATGGGCCACGGCCTCCTCGATCCGGTCGCGCGAGCGGAAGGCCATTTCAAAGTCAAAGAACAGGAACTGGTCATCGGGCATGATCATGACATGCTTCATGTCGCCGTTTTCATGCACCAGCCGCGGCTCGCGGTTGCGGATTGCAAGCGCATGCCGGCAATGCCAGACCGGCAGAAAGCGGCGCCACATGGCAAGCTTCTCTTCCAAAGGCACGCTGGCGTCGGCAAAATAGACCACAAAGCGCTCCGCCTGCACGTATTCATACAGGGCATAACCGCCCTCGGGCAGACCCTCGACCGTGACGTCATCATAGACATCAAACACCCTGAACCCGGCCTCGCGCCAGATGCGTATGCATTCAAGCTCGGTTTTCAGGCGGCCTTTGGGCATGAACGAGGTCTGGTTGCAGTAGGTAAGGTTGCACAGGGTTTTTTTGATCGAGGAAAGCGGGGTGCGCGAGCCGTAGTAGTTTTTGAGTACAGCCCATCCGCCCCTGAACGGGACCTTGAAAAGCAGGTTGCCGTTTTTGAGAAGCAGGTACTGCATCAAATTGTCATAGCGAAGCATTTCTGCCATGGAAGGATCCCTTTCTTGATCGCGTTAGGCCCTTATTTTTAAGCCTGATGAGTATAAACAGCGGCTGAATGGATGTCAATTTAATTGTCCCTGCGTGGGGGCACTATTACAGGAAAATAATCCGGCCGCTTGTATGGAGTCTTTGAAAACAGCCTTTTTTGAAAAGCAAAAAAGCCTCTAAAAAGAGGCTTCATAGTGCTTGTTTAGATAGTTGACCGGGTTCGTCCTGGCTATTGAACAGGGGTTGCCATACGGGGATGTCGGCCCGATGTAGTGTCTCGCCTTATCGTTGCCGATGACCGCCTGTTCCCGGGAACCTGGCAGTCATTTTTTTTCCGTACGTTTGATGGTCCGCGCGAGCGCGATGTCTGCATGCAGGTGACCGGGTCGAAGCAGGCTGCTGATAAAAGTCCCGTTGCCGCGCTGCATCCGGCATTCCCCAAATCGTGGCATGCCAGATATCAGACCATCTGTGCGCTGACTGTAAAAAATCGCGCAGATCGCCTGCATGGTCAGAAAATTTTTTGGCCTGGCTCAACCAGATGCTCTTCAGGCTTTCAGCCTGACTGCCGTGCAGATCAATTTTTGCACTCATATTACTCGACTGCTCCTATCGGCTGCTTACTCAGTTTTGTCGTCGGCTGCTCAGGAACCGCCGGTGCTTCTTCCTGCACAATTTTTGCAGCAGCTTGTGCCTCCTCCTCCTGCAGTTTTTGCTGCGCGAAGGCCTGCAGTTCGATTTTACACGTGGATAATTCCGACTTCAAATCAACGACCATGGCCTTGACCTCGGCAAGTTCTTTTTCCATGCTGGCAAGGTTGCTCTCCATCTTGGCAACCATGTCGATAATCTCTTGCGGCTGTCCGCTGCTGCAGCCGCACAGTACCAGTGCGAGCAGGGCTGCTGCGATTAATGCACTTCTCATCATGCCTCCTTCTTGCATAACAGGTTGTTGGTCGCTTCTCCTTTTGCCATTATTCACAGCAGCCGGTAGGGATAGGCCCGTTTTGTCCATTGGCTGTGCGGGTACTGCTCGGTCAGCTGCTCGAAGGCCTCCTTGAGCGTTGCCGGATCATGCGTGCTCTTATAGCTGCACACGCCGCGGAAAAACATGGCCTCCGGCGCTGTGTCGCTCTCAGGGTAGGTTGCTAACAGCTTCCCGAGCCTGGCAAAAGCCTTGTCGAAAAGCCCACAATCGCCGTAGACTTTCGCGCAGCCGAGCATGAGCGACGGAACCAGTTCATCAGGGGCCATGAATCCGACTGTCCGGTGATGCTCCGTGCCATTCCAGTCAAGGGTAATCAACATCGGCAACCAGGTTATCCTGAATTCCTGTGACAAAGGGCTGTCAAAGGGTATGCGTACAGGCACCATTCTGTCGGCAAGGAATTCCTGAACGGTTTTTTGTGGATACGTAACCGCATCCATCTGCTGGCAGCCGATTCACCCGGGGTTGAAAAAATCAGCAAAAACAGGCCGTTGCACTGCCTGCGCTTGTGCCAGGGCCGACTTCATATCAATTTCCCAAGGTATTGCTCCCATAAAGCCTCCTGAATGCGTAAGGGTGTATGCGGGGTATGGAATGCAGTAAAAGTTTCCGGTAAGTCCTATGTAGTTTATTTATCGTGTGATTTCAAGGGGGGTATTGCAGGAATTGCGCAGCGATTATTTATTCATCCGGCCGGGTGTTCTCAGGTTTGAATATTCCGGTTGTGAGGAAACGGATTGTCTGTTCAATCACTTCATCATTGTTCATCAAAAAGGGGTGCGCAGCATGCACGACACCGTGCTCTTTCATGCCCTCAACCTTCGTGCGCTCAACTGACCTACTTTGCCGTCATCAGGCCCCTCTATCATCATGCTGTTGATCCAGTTGATGGACCTGTCTCCGGCAATAACGCCGAGTTCAAAATTCACAGGACCTAATGTGTTCGGCACAGATTCATTGTCGGTTCCAAGCTCATTGCCTGCGGGGCCGTTCAGTTTTTTGAAAAACCACCATGACCTGAGAATATCCACAACCTCGCTGCCCTGGTTCGGCGGGCCGAGCATCACGACACGGCCAAGCCTGTGATACTCGTGGCGCTTGAAATAACTGCGCACCAGAATCCCTCCGAAAGAGTGCGTAACAAAGTGCACGCGCGTACACTTTTCCAGCCGGGCATCCTGCAATGCCCCACCGATTGCGGCCTCGCTTAAGGTTTCGATGTGCGCGGTGCGGGAAGGATAATCAACGTTCAGGACAATGAAACCGGCATCAGTGAGCTTCGATTCCATTTTTTTCATGCAGGCGCCGGTCCTGCACAGGCCATGCAGCAGGATGACGCCTTCAGCCGCATGGAGGTTTGATGCGCTGGCAAAAAAAAGCAGGGAGAGCAAAAGGGTTGTCATGGTGTGTGTGCGGGGCTAATTGCTTTGTGTTGCCCATTGTAGCATCGAAAGAGTATTCTTGGGCATAAAAAAGCCTCCCGAAGGAGGCCTGGCGTTGCTGGTACGAATAGCCGGCCGTTGCCGGCCCGCAGCGATTATCGTGTTTTTCCTGCGTCAGGGTGCAAACGGCAGAACCACGGCATCGATGACGTGAATAACCCCGTTGCTCGCCTCAACATTCGTGATGATAATGTTGGCATCCCTGTCCAGATTGTCGGTGAGCACACCGCCGCTTTGCAGCAGAAAGCCTCCCTTTTTCATTTTAATTTCATCCAGCGCCAGCACATCGGCAGCAAGAAGGCGGCCTTTGGTAACATGGTAGAGCAGTATGTCAGTCAGCGCTTTTTGATCCAGCGAACCGATATTGGCGGGCGTGAGACCTAAGGAGGCAAAGGCAGCATCCGTCGGTCCGAAGACGGTATAATCTTTTTTGCCGGATAATGTTTTGACGACAGTACCCTTGGCGACCAGAAGGGCAGCTATAAGGGTATCGAAGGAACCGGCATAGGGGCCTTCTGCATTAACAGCCAGAACCGTCTCGATAATATTCCTCTCCTGCGCCATTGCCGATGTTACACCAGCAAAGCAGACAAGAACACACAACACTACAGATATCTTCGCAATTGTTTTCATTGTTCCCCCTTTCCTGTATGTTTCAGAAGTTGAGCGCGATTTTGCTGGAACGTATGCGGTGTTATGTTTCTAGAGTTGACACCTCCTTTCTATTCTTGAAAAAAAGCATTGAAAAACCATGCACATCGCCTTGACGCGCACGTACGCCTTACAATGGGATTTTGGGTATATGTTAAAAATATAGAGAAAGAAAATTTTTTTTTCAATAGCGGGGGAAAGATAAATTTGAATTTTATAATTTTTTTGCGGATTAGCAGAGAATGCTAAAAAATTAGTTGAAAAAGATACCCCTCTTGTCGGATATCCGCCGTTACCAGGAAAGGAGTGTATGCTGAATATATGGTATGAAGAGTTGACCCGGCCGCCTCTGCGTCCGCCGAACCGGGTATTCGGCCCTGTCTGGAAGATACTCTGCAGTATGCCCGTCGTTCCCATTGTCCTGTATTACCTGGCATCCGGAAAGCAGCATGCAGTACTGACCCCGGTCCTGCTGCTCATACACATCGTCGCAAATTTTTCGTGGACCTCTCTCTTTTTCGGGCCCAAGTCTCCGCTGCTGGCACTGCTGGACATCATTGCTCTGGACGTGCCCTCAAGGGCTCATCCGGGCAGATCAACAATGACCAGTATGCGTGGTTGCATGCTGCGGGGCAATCAAAAATAATAAAAATGTCTGTCTAAGACGAGTATAGTATCCTGCTGGTGATATGTAAAAAAAATCGGAGCAGGCCATTATGCAACTTTTTGCGTAGGAGTATTCTATACTGATAGGTGTTGGTGTTGCACTTTGCAAGGCGATTTACAAAAAAATATTCTCGGTATACACTGACAGTCGCACACGCATAGCCAACCGCCAACAGTAAAGGAGTGCATGATGAATACATGGTATCAGGAATTAACCAAGCCGTATCTGACCCCGCCAACCTGGGTATTCGGACCTGCCTGGACGATCCTTTACATCATGATCGCCATTGCAATTACCATGTACTACTCGGCATCTGGAAAGCAGCAGGTACTGTTGACCACGATTATTCTGATTGTGCACATTGTCGCGAACTTCTCATGGACCCCGCTTTTCTTTGGGGCTCAAATCCCCTGCTCGCTTTGCTTGATATTATTGTTCTGGACGTGACGCTTGTCGTGCTTATTTTTCTTTTCTGGAAGGCAAGCACAGTTGCAGCAGTTTTGCTGATTCCTTATCTGTGCTGGGTAAGCTTTGCGACCTATTTAAATGCAGGGTTTTACTGGCTCAACAGGGGGTAGCGCCCTCCAATACTGTATAGTTTAAGGGGCCGGTTGTCTAATGAACCGGCCCCTTTTTTTATAGGATTAATAGTACACCACGTATTACGCGAACTTGTACATCCCCAGCAGAAACGATACATAGGCGATGAACCATGTGACCTGTGCCGTTGCAATCAGCCTGTGGTACGCGGTTGTTTTCTTTATGGCCCGCAGAATCAGGGCGACTGCAAAGATAATCCACGTGAAGGTGCCGAGGGCGATTCCTCCTGTGATTCCAGCGTTCATAACCGGCTGTGCGCTTCGCAGGGCGGTTATTCCCAGCATGGGCAGCATGGCAAGCACTGCATCCAGGCCGATGCCGCAGACCATGATCCAGACCGAGCCCCTGTCGCCATTGGTCCTGAACGAGCGCGCCGCGCCGACCAGAAAGATGCAGTAGGCCAGTATTGAGAGCAGTTCATTGACAGCCATGTTACTTCTCCCCGGCAAACGCTGAGGGCCTTCATGACCTCAATAACATGCGCCATGCCCGGTCCGCCCTGCATCAGAACGGCGACAGAGGCGGCTTGAGTATCTCCTCGCGGCTGGCGCCCTGGGCGAGCGAGGCCTGCGTGTGGGCGTAAATGCAGGGCACGCAGCGAAGTCCCACCGCGATGCCGAGCGATATCAGCTCCTTTTCCTTGGCGCCCAGTGCGCCTGCCTCCATGACGCTTCCCATGAGCCCCATGAAATTTTTTGACATCTCGGGAAACTGCTGTCCGAGCTTGGCGGTATATTCAAAAAACTCATCCATTTTCGCGTTAACGTCGTTTGTGCCCATGCATTCCTCCTTTGTATATTTTTTTTGTCAGGGACAATTCGTTTCCACCCGGTCGCGAGCTTTCAGTATAACAGGCAGCGGCAGCACAGCCTCAACGACAAGGTGCTGTTACTGTGTCAACCGGTGCAGGTTGTCTGCGCTCTGCACTGATTCCGGGTGGCTCAGGAAAAATAATGCCCAACCCCGGGAAGTATTTTCACATCCCGTGACTGCTTCGCAACGCAAACCCGGAGATGAGTAAAAAGGGGGGAAATAATAATTCCGTTTAGGAAAGAACGTTCCTTATTCCCTCCCTAAACATCCATCCCCTCGGCATAATGTTCATAATGGTCTGCAATCAGGGGAAGGTCTTCCACTGCCTGTACCAGGCAGTCATATGGAAAACTCATGGTCAGTTCATCATCTGACATCCTGGTGAATTTTCTCCAGGCCACATCACTGTAGGTAAAAACCGGTTTTTTTACAGTAAAAGGATATTGAATTGTAACATTGCACCCGCCAATACTGCCAAATCCTTTTATGGCCTCACCGGCCCGGTAGGTATAGGCCCGGCTTACAATATCCGCTTGTCTTGAATTACAAAACAACAGCACAACATCGGGGTCTTCAATATCTTTTAAGAGGCCTATTTGCAGGGCCTTGTTGCGCTCTTTTGGCATGGGAATATCCTTTAAAAGTTCTTTGCGGATCTTCATGGCAGTATCGATATCCGCGTAGTCCTTTGTCATGGAAAGATGCATTTCAACTACTTTTCTGTGCGCCTTTTCACTTAAAGGTTTCAAGACCCCGGTTGCAAGCACCCCGCCGGTACAGTAAACATTTTTGGTCTGGATGTAAAAAGTCTTGCCCGTTGCAATTACCTCGGCAACCTGGGTACAGGTTCCGGGAAAGGCCTTGTCCTCATATTCCGGGATGTTTTCCGGGATATCTTTCCATGCTTTTATGGCAACCAGCGGTTTTTGGATTTTCAGCAGTTCCCGGATCGGTGTAATTATTTTTTCGTGCATGATAAAATTTCCTTTTAGATATAGTGTGGAAAAGGAAAGCGGGCGGTGCTGTGTACCTATACGTTACATGCGAGCCGACCCATTTATTTTTGCTCTAACTTACTATGGAATGTAAACGAGGGCAAATTTTTTAGACAAACCGTTTTAGCATCAAAAAACTGTTTTCGATGCATCTTTTCTTCACAACGCACGCAGTTTTTTTTGCTTTTCAATATTGCAGAAAAGAATTTTATACACTATATGGGAAATACAATAACACCATGTGCCTGGAGAACACGTGGCGCGGTGCCCTCAGGGGAGGGCTGTCTGCGCGCACCATGCAACTGGACACTCGGGAGAAGGGGGCGGTGAGCATGACAAAGGACGTACGCGCTACGCATAGCGAAGAGCACACAATCGACTCGCGGCTTGCGGGGTACGAGGCCCTGGCCTGGAAGGTGATCAACGGGCACGGTTATCCGACCACGTGGGAGGAGTTTTGCGAGGAGTTTAAAAAAGATATTCACCACGCCGAAGCAATCAGGATTGCCCACGGTATATTTATTCTTACGCAGGCCATCCGCGACCGGATCAGGAAGGGTGATGCTGAGGGTGCTGCACTTGAGGCGCTGCGGCTGGAACACCAGGCAGCAAAACTTATGCCGCCTCCAATGGGTGACGTTCGTGCAACACCGGATATGGCTGCTTTTGCGTGAACACCTTATTCATGGCTCATAGGAATAATCGTTACCAATGTCAAACAGCAGGAGGATGAAATGAGAAAATTACTATCCATTGCAATCACATCGTTTATGATCTTCGCTTTTTCCAATACGGCGTGGTGTTCGGTCGAGGGTGACTGGGATATAACAGGTAAAATTTCTGTCAAGGTCAAAATTGAAGGCCAGCGCTCTGAAAAGAGCAAAGGCTACATAGAAGACGAATTCAACTTTTATCCCGGCGGATACTTTGAAATGCTTGACATGGACGGCAACTGGGCGCAAACGGACAGAAAATTTATCGTTGAGCTGAATCGCGACAATTTGAAGGACTATTATGAAGATTTGCTCTCCTCTGAGCTGGGTGTCAGCGTAAACGTTGCGGTCATAGAATCCGCCATAACCGGCAAAGAAAATAAAAACGGCACCATCAAGGGTAAGTTCAGATTGCTGATTTCTTTCTTTAACGATGCGTATGGCCTTTACGGGGAACTGCAAGCCAAGGCCGGTTTTAAGGGAACGCGCTGGGGCGAGGTTCAGTCAGGCATGGCGGAGCAAGGAGACCCGTCACAATTCGACAGTGCTCTGCTTGAAGCGGTTCAAAAGGCGCTCAAATCTTCAAGGATTGAAAAGTAATACTATATGTATGGAAAAATCGGGGCAGGCAAATTATGCACTTACATATTTCGCCTGCCCCCTATGTTTTCTTTTAAGGGCATTAAAAAAAGCCTCTAAAAAGAGGCTTAATAGTTCTGTTCAAAATAGTTGGCCGGGTCAGGCCCGAGGCTTTTACGGCATGATTGCCTGTTCCGTGCGGGTCAGCTCAACTGCTGCGGCCGCAGGCTTCAGGTCGTCATAAAACCGGGCGAAAGCGACATACAAATAGGGTAATATCCATAAGAAACCAATGCCCAGGGTCAGAATACACACTATGCCCCAGCCCCAAAAACGCAAACCAAGGCAGAACAATTTCCATCTATTTCCCTGCATCATCTCTTTGCTTTTGGCGATGGCTTCCATGGGACCGATAGAGTCGTTTTCCGCGAGAATGAAGTAGATCATGGCATATGAATAAGCCGCCATGATACCCGGTATGATTAACAGCAGCGACCAGAGCAGTATAAAAATTAAAGCCAGAAGGTACGTGCCGAGGCAGGCCCAGTATTTTTTAATGCCGTCGAAGATTTGTATCAACTGCGCATCCTGTTTGCGTGCAAGACACAGGAAAAAACCCGAAACACCGACTATCATCGGGGCCCCTACAATTATGCCGATACCGCCCCCGACTTTTGGGATGCTTTGAGCAGCAATTGCAATCACTAAATATATAACATTTGCCCCAATAGCCAGCCCCCATCTGCCTTGGAGCGCTTCACGTGCCTGAAGCATTAAATCCCTGTTTGCCGTTTGTGAAAGTGTATTCATCGTGCCCGCCCTCCTTGAATGCATAGTGTTGCTGCTATATCGGGCCATACCTTCCTTGACATTAGCAACAATAGAATTACCGATCGATTTTCGTATACCATAACCGCGCGTTAATGCTGATTGTGATGCCGCCCGGCGGGCGGGAATCGCAGCCAGGCCCAGAGTACAAGCAAGCCGAACACGGTGTATACAAAAGTAAATACCCACATCGGCGCCTGGTAGTACATAATCTGCTGCAGCCAATGGCCGATGAAGCTCTGCTCGTAGGGCAATTCCCCTGCCTGAATGCGCAGCCAGGACTCAAGATCTGTAAGCGCGCAGTACTGTCCGCACCACGCCTGAAGCACGATTATACCGATCGCCGCAAGGTGCGCGAGGCGGAAGAAACGGGTGTTGACCCAGCGCCAGTGCAGCGCATTGCCGACGATGATGGCAGGCAGTCCGGCGACAACGAACACGGCGATTGCAAAATGAATCACAAGCACGAGGTCCGCGAGGCTGTGGAAGAGGTAAGGAATTCCCATGTGCGGCGCCTGACGTTAAAGACGGTGTACCCTGTTGTTTCTTGGAAGCAACGCAGCCCTCTACCCGGTTTTAGCGGTATCGGCAGAAGCGAGAATAATATCCATCATTAATGGCGACGCACCTATGTGGGGCGCGATACTGATTTCAATGTCAGGATAGCGGCCTTTGCAGGAATTGACTATGGCGGGGATATCTTCAACAACATGCTTTCCTGAATTAAGAAAATACGGCAAAACCACAATAGCTGATGCGCCTTCATTAACACATTGCTGTATCCCCTCGGGAATTAATACGTCTGCTGTTCCAGGAATGCAGCGTTCACAATTGCATAGTGGTGCGAACGGTTTTTCCTGAGTTTCCCGGCGAGGACAACAACCTCATCATTAGACTGTTTCCGCTGACTGCCATGTGCGACAAGGAGTAATGCTTTCATTGTCAGTCTCAAACTATATTATTTTATCAACCCGGCCGTTTTTAATGTGAAAAATATTTTGCCTGCCCCTTGCCTTAACAAAAGTCCATAGTTCGCCTGTAAGGTATGCTTACCAGAATTGCACTATGATAAAAAAACAGCAGCACTACGAAAAGCTGGTTGAAGACAAAGTAATGCATAAAAAAGTTATTGAAAAGAAATTCATGTCGAACAAAAAGGGGCAGATTTATTTTTTCGACTCGATGCACTAAAAAATAAAGCTATCTCCTTTTCCCCTTTGATTACGCTACCCTCAATCCAGTGTCCGCCGATACCTCTTCACACCCACAGCCACGGCCAGTGCGGCAAACAGGGCAATCGGCCAGAGATCTATGGCCACATCGTCAAGGCCGTTGCCCTTGAGCAGAATGCCCCGGACGATCCTCAAAAAATGGGTCAAGGGAAGCACTTCGCCGATCATCTGCGCCCATTGCGGCATGCCCCGGAACGGGAACATGAACCCGGAGAGCAGCAGGGAGGGCAGAAAGAAGAAAAACGCCATCTGGACCGCCTGCAGCTGGTTCTTTGCCACCGTTGAAAAGGTGATCCCCATGGCCAGATTGGCAACGATGAAGATGATGGCCACCAGAAGCAGCAGCGGCAGGCTTCCGATCATGGGTACGCGGAAAAGCACACGGGCCGCGATGAGAATCAGCCCGACCTGAATATAGCCTACCAGAATGTAGGGAATGATCTTGCCCAGAAGCACCTCGAACGGCCGGGTCGGCATGGAGAGAAGATTTTCCATCGTGCCGCGTTCCCGCTCCCGCGTGATGGCAAGCCCGGTGATCATCACCATGGTCATCGTGAGCACAACGCCCATGAGGCCGGGCACGATATTGTACTGGGTAATGGCTTCAGGGTTGTAGAGGGGATGGATGCGCAGGTCTACCGGGCTCTCGGCTCCGGCAAGAAAGGCCAGTGGGCCGTTGAGATCATTTTTCAGGGCGCTGTTCACGGAGTTTGCCAGGGAGCCAAGAGCGTTGCCTGTGGCAGCCGGGTCGGTTGCGTCCGCCTCGACAAGGATAGCGGGGCGGTCTCCCCGAATAAAGTCGCGGCTGAAATTCTCGGGGATCGTTGACCACGAACTGCACCCGGCCTTGTGCCAGAACATCGCGCGCCTCCTTCTCCGAGTTCACCTCCATGACGAAATCGAAATATCCGCTGTTTTGAATCGCCTGCACCAGGGTCCGGGCCTGGGGGCCGTAGTCGGCCTGAAGCAGGGCTGCGGGAAGGTGCTTGGGGTCCGAATTGATGGCAAAGCCGAAAATGATCATCTGCATGAGAGGAATGCCGATCATCATGGCAAAGGTCACGCGGTCGCGGCGCATCTGGATGAACTCCTTGACGACCATCGCCCAGAACCGCTCAAAGGAAAACCCGTGTCGCTTTTTCATGATGACGCGCCCCCGCTTGATGGCTCCATGAGGTGAATGAACACATCCTCCAGGCCGGACTCGGTCCGTTGCCATTCATACGGTGCGGTTCTGAACGGGGCGATGGCTGTCTCGAGCGCATCGGCATCGCTGCCGCTCACGTGAAGGGTGGTGCCGAAGGCCACGACCTGCTCCACGCCGGGAGCGCCCTTGAAGCCGGCCTGCAGATCTTGACAAGATCCGGACCGGTCACCGCCCAGGTCGTCAGGCCCGATCGTCCCGTCACCTCGGCAGGCCGAGCCGTGGACGAGCAGGCTGCCCGAGAGGATAAACGCCAGACGGTGGCAGCGCTCGGCTTCATCCATGTAATGGGTGGCGATCAGGAAGGTCAGGCCCTCGGCTGCAAGACGATGGATCTCATCCCAAAACTCCCGGCGCGCCCTGGGATCGACGCCGGCGGTGGGCTCGTCGAGCAAAAGCAGCTTGGGCTGGTGAATCATGCAGGCTGCAAGGGCAAGACGCTGTTTCCAGCCCCCGGAAAGCTCGCCCGCAAGCTGGTTGCGGCGCCCGGAGAGCCCGAGCCGCTCAATGCTTTCGTCCACTGCCGCGCGGCGGTTTTTCATGGAATACATGCGGGCGACAAAGTCGAGATTCTCCGCAATGCTTAAATCCTCGTAAAAACTGAATCGCTGGGTCATGTAGCCGACCTGGCGCTTGATGGCCGCGCTTTGCGTGATCACGTCAAGGCCAAGGCAGGTGCCGCTGCCGTTGTCCGGCCGGAGCAGGCCGCAGAGCATGCGGATGAAGGTCGTCTTGCCGCTCCCGTTCGGTCCGAGAAAGCCGCAGATCTCACCTGTGCGAACCTGTGAGGTCGATATGGTCCACGGCCGTAAGGTCGCCGAAGCGCTTGGTCATCGCCTGCACATTGATGGCGTAGTCACCGGTCATGGTTCAATCGCCGAATCGAACGTCCACGGGCTGGCCCGGGTGCAGCTTCACCGCGCTTGCCGGGTCGAAAACAGCTTCCACGAGGTAGACGAGCTTGCTGCGGTTCTCCAGGCTGTAGATGACCGGAGGCGTAAATTCCGGCCGCGGAGAAATGAAGCTGACCGTTCCGGTCACCTGCTCCTGCAGGCCGTCCACGTTGACCCGGACACGGTCGTTGTAATGGATGGAGGCAACCCTTGTTTCCGCCACAAACGCGCGCACTTTTATGTTCTGCGGCGGGAGCAGGGACACCACGGGGCGGCCTGCAGCCACCCACTCGCCCTTTCGGTAAAAAACATCGAACACCAGCCCGGCAGCGGGAGCGCTTTGGGCTTTCTGGGCAAGGTTCCATTCCGCCCGGGCCAATGCCGCTTCCTGCGCCTGTTGCACGGCTTCCGCGGCGGCAACCAGATCGATCCGCGAACCCAGACGCGCTGTTTTCAAATCGGCTTCAAGCTGCTCTACGCGCTGGCTGTCCCCGTCCCGTGCCGCGTCCGCCCGGTCCAGATCCTGCACGGAGCTTACACCTGTGCCGCGCATGTGTTCCTGCCGTGCCAGTTCCTTCTCCGAAAGCACCAGGGCCGCGCGGGCCTGCTGGAGCTGTGCCTCCATCGACTGGATCTCCGGGGGGCGCTTGCCCTTTTTGGCGTCTTCAAGATTTGCGCGGGCCTGCGCCAGCCGCTGCCCGGCTTCGTCACGCGCCGTCTTTTCAGGAGTGTTGTCCAGGCTGAACAGGGGCTCGCCCTGCTCGACCTGTGCCCCCCGCTGCACATACAGCGTCTCCAGTTGGCCGGCGAGAGGCGAAGCAACATACACGAATTCACCCTCGACATACCCTTGGACCGTGTACCCGGCAGCAGAAGCATCATTTCTGCCGGGCAGGTTCTCGTCGGCGCACGCCATACACAGAACAGGCAAGGCTAAAGAATGATTTTCAGGCGATTCATGTGTTCACCCTGCATTCAGGAAGTACACTGGTGACGGTATCGCTATGCTTCATCGGTATCTCGCTTGGTTTATGATTCTACGTATCGGACCAAAAGAGTTACCTGATTACTGAGCATTTACAGCTGTTCCCTTTTATCCACTCCTTTTTCTTTGACGGAAAAAGTGCGCTGCCCCAATACTGTTAATGTTTGGATATAGCATTAGCAGAAGTGCACGCCGAAGGCAAGGGCGCTGTCGCGGGTCTTGCGCCGCAAGGAAATACCGCCGGATTGCGATCGACCGCTCGGGCCTCAGACATGCGACTCCTTTTTCCCGTGTTCATGAACTTCGTTCGGCTGCGCTCCGATGGGGATTAAAAACTTAGAAACGAAGGAACAAAAAAAGATAAATCGAATTAAAAGGTTTAAGGGTTTTTAAATTCGTTGCAGCGAAGTGCGTAGGGTGGACTTGCGCAGCACGTCCACCTTGTAATACTTTTGGTGGACACACGTTGTGAGTCCACCCTACAGCTCAAGTCAGCGCTAGCGTACTCTTGACACATAACCACCTTTGCTTTATATCTCAAAGCAATTTCCTGTCAGTTATGAGTAAACCCTGAAAAGTAAAAGGAGTTATTTTTAAATGAAACTGTATCTTGCCGGACCGCTGTTTACCCAGGCTGAGCAGAACTGGCTGAGAGCGCTGAAATCAGAGATAGAAGTTTGTGCGAAGGATCTGGGCAGAGCTGTTGATGTGGTCTGGCCCGGTGAGCTGGTTTCTCCGGAAGATATTGAAAAATGGGGGAGAACGCGAAGCATGAAATTTTCGCGCTTTGTGAAAAACACCTCCGTGAGACGGATGTACTGGTCGCTCTTCTGGACGGGCCTTTGGTGGATGATGGCACCGCCTGGGAGATCGGCTATTTTTACTCCATCCGGAAGCCTGACCAGCCCATCTACGGAATACGCACCGACTTCAGAAGTGCAGGCGATGTTCCCGGCGCGCAGGTCAACCTGATGATCGACTGTTCCTGCGATTGTATCTTCTCTTCAGTTGAAGGCCTGTTGAAAAAACTTAAAGAAGTTTTGTGATTAATTAGAATCGCCCCCGTTTTCACCCTGCAAAAACAGTCGCGGTCCCTATTATTCCCAGATTTAGCCAATACTTTTTTTAAAACATGCGTCGCAGGCCCGGCACCCTGGTCAGCACCAGCGCGCTGAAGCCCCATGAGAGCAGCCAGCCTAGCATGATGACAATCAGGGCTTTCAGGTACACGGACGGCATGGTTATCGACATAAACACGTAGGTCAGCGGATACAGGAACACGGGGTGGATGTAGTAAACCCCGTACGAGTTTCGGGCCTGGCTGCTCCAGAAGCGACTGCTGCTGTTTCCGCAGCGCTGAAAAATCGCCACCCCGGCCATCAACCCGGACAGGCTGTACAGGTTAAACAGCATCGCACTGACGGCCTGAAACATCAGCAGGCTCCACGAGATGGGGACGATGAAGGGATAGCGCAGGTAGGCTACCCCGGAAAGCACAAGCAGGGCCACCCAACCCCAACCGGGCCGATAGCCGGTGACGGTGAACCAGCCGTTTTGACCGGCCCACACCCCCAGCATAAAGTAGCCACAGTACAACGGCGCCCGCACCGGTTGAAACATGAATACATACAGGCGTTTCCAAAAGTAATCCATTTCAAAAAATTGGTTCATCAGCAAAAAGCAGGCGCTCATAACCGCCCAAAAACAGGCAAGCAGCAGCCACGAAGGCACGGCCACCTTTTTCTCCCAGCTTCTGAACCGTGCGCTGACAACATACAGGGCGGCCATCAGCGCAAACTGAAACAGCAGCACCCCCAAAAACCAGTAGACCGCTTGATTAAACCTCAACCCCCAAAAATCTTGAGTCCAAAACTGGGCCAGCGAGACCTGCACCTGGCGGGAAAGATAGCCCAAATAGGTGATCGGCGGAGTCAGTACCAGCACCCCAAACACCCAGGGCAGCCCGATGCGGATACATTTGTCCTTCAAAAATCGGCCCGCCCCCCGTTTGGCCAGCGAACCGAAGGCAAAATACCCTGCCGCAAAAAACATGATCTGCATGATCGGCACATCGATCAGGATGACCAGGGCATCGAAGAACGGACTTATCTGGGGGTCATTTACGTACCAAAATGGCGGGGCCTGGACCATGTACGTGACCGCTCCGTGCAGCACCACCACCAGAAACACCACAAAAGCCCGCAGACTGTCTGTAAAGAACATCCGGTCGTTATGCATAGTCCCTCGCAAATTTTCAAGGATATAGTGCAAGCAATCGGGGGCACCAGCGCCCTTTATCCTCCAGAGTTGACTTCGCTGTTTATTTTTGAAATTTCATCGTGCCGGCACAAAGGGCACAACTTGAAGGGTATATCGCAAAAGTGAGAGAGCTTGTCAAAGCAATATTTAATAAACTTCGAAGTCCAAAGTCATAAAAGCACGGTCCAAAGTCCAAAGTCTAAAGTCGAAGTCCAAGGTCCAAGGTCCAAGGTCTAAGGTCTAAGGTCCAAGGTCTAAGGTCTAAGGTCTAAGGTCTAAGGTCTAAGGTCTAAGGTCTAAGGTCTAAGGTCTAAGGTCTAAAGTCCGAAGTCCGCAGTCCAGGGTCCAAGGTCTAAAGTCTAAGGTTTAAGATCCAAGGTCCAAAAAGGAAATAGAGGACAGGCAAAATATGTATTTTTTGCAGCTTGTGAAAAGCCGTTTACCGCCCCGAGCGGATACCCCCAAGCTTCCGAAGCGGCAGGCGATAGAGGGCCAGAGAGCCCTTGCCCGCAGCATAGGCATCGGCCTTGGCTTCGAGATTCTCAGTGCCGAGGCCGAGCTTGGTGTAAATTATGTTCAGGCAGTAGAGAAGGTCATCCCGGCCGGTCAGTATCTCAGCGCTTGATTCAACAATAGCCGCGCGATAATTATGGCCGCGGTGATTGCCGTCGCAGATCTTAAAGGTTGCCGCCGGGTTGCGGGCAAGGCAGCGGTTCATGCGGCCGCCAAGCTTTGAGCCCGTGTAAAGATAGTTTTCATCGGTGGCAAAAGAGGTTTCCACCGCATAGGGTTGTCCCTCATCAATGCCGATCAGCGTGCCCCAGATCTGGTCGTCCATCAGTTTGCGTATTTCCTGTTCAGGTATTGGTTTTCCCATTGCTATGCCTCATGCTGAATTGAATGTGGTATATGGTTTTATTCTTCAATGATGCTCAACCTGCGCACTGCATCATTGTACCTTTCTGCATGCTGAAACTCAAGAGCTTGACCTGCATTTTAGCGCAGTCAAAAGAGAGAATAGGGGGCGTCCAAGGGGCGAAGTCCGAAGTCCAAAGTCCAAAGTCTAAGGTTCAAGGTCCAAGGTCCAAAGTCCAAGGTTCAAGGTTTTGGGTTTTAAAACCCCGTTGTAACGATGCCGAACAAAAGGCATGGTCACGGGTGCCGGCGGCACGCTGTTTGAGGCGCCCAGATGTGCGAGTTCGTGCCGCCGCCGCGACCATGTTTTTTGTGAGGGAAGCCCGAAGGCCGAGTTGCTGGGCGCCCTTTCTTGGGGGTACCCCCTCTTTGCGCGCCAAAGAAAGGGTACAAAAAAAATCTTTTTTCTGTCAGGTTACGCCTGCGGCTTCTTCGCATAGGCAGCGCGTTTTTCTTTGGCCGTGAAGCCGATTTTGCGTTTGGGCTTCTCGTCGTCCGCCATCAGCGCCCGGATGGCGTCAAACACGACCCTGAACTGCGAGTCATATTTGCTGTTCGAGCGCTTCGAGTTTTGTGCAAGATCTGCATGTCGTGGCGAGCAACCGGCGCAGCCGCACAAATGTCCGCATGATCTGGATATTTACCTGAATGGCCCGCATCACTGTTTAGGACGCTTGACAGCATTGCAACGCCCTGCTCGGTAAATGCCATAGGCGCATGCCTCAAGCCCATTGTATCGTTTTTGGAGGTCACAAATTGGGACCTCAAATCATGCAACTCGCCGGCAGATAAAACAAACATGAAATCCTCGGGAAATCGTTCTAAGTTGCGCTTAACAGCCTTTTTAAAACTTTTGTCTCAACACCGTACAGCGCTGCCAGATCGCGGTCGAGCATGACCTTTTGAGCGCGGATCAGATAAATTTTTGCGCTCTATAATGCTCAACCGGAACAATTGTAGTAGAATGCTCCATGACGCCCCTCCGCTGTATGAATTTTTTTTGGTGTGATGTCGCGTGCGCGAAAAACACACGTTTTGATACAGCTATTAAAAAAAGACCGGGGTGTCAAATGAAATTTTAATGGATGCCGGATCGGAGTCCGGCATGACAATCATTGGTTAGGCCTTCGGTTTGTGGCTTTTAGGTTTTAAACCCCATCGTTGCGCAGCCGAGACGGGTGCATGATCGCGGATACGAACGACACGCATGTCGTAGGGGCGGTCCCCCCGTGGCCGCCCAGGCAGGCACAGGGGCCTGCCCCTGCATGGGTTTTACATTCTCCCAACTTCGAACTCCAGTCTCCGAACTGACTCGACTGAGCTCGCCGCAGTGATCCCGCCATGGCGGGACAGATAGGCTTTTTTCAACAGCCTGTTAAGTCCGCAACCCATGCCTCGCATGAGCGCAGGGCTTCTTCAGCCTGAAGCTCTTTTCTTTTTTTGGAGGGGGCTTTAACGGTGGGGCGGGGCAGGAGCCCGAAGTTTGAGTTCATGGGCTGGAAATTTTTGGCGTCTGATTCAACAAGGTGCGAGATCAGTCCGCTGATCATGGTTGCAGGGGCAGGCGAGGGCGCGGGTTTGCCCTGCAGGGCTGCAAGCCGCCTGAACTCCGGCCCACCAGCCCATGGCGATTGACTCAACATAGCCTTCAACGCCGGTGATCTGCCCGGCGAAGAAAATGCGCGGATCAGTTTTGAGCTGCAGCGTAGGTTGCAGCAGCGCGGGCGCCGTGATAAAGGTGTTGCGATGCAGGCTGCCAAAGCGCGCAAAGGAGGCCTGCTCAAGGCCCGGGATTTTGCTGAATACCCTTTTTTGCTCTCCCCATTTCATGCGGGTCTGAAACCCGACCAGGTTGTACAGGGTAGCTTCTCTGTTTTCCTGCCGCAGCTGCAAAACTGCGTAGGGCAGCCTTCCTGTGTGCGGGTTCGACGAGCCCGACCGGTTTCATGGGCCCGAAGGAGAGAGTCTCTCGTCCGCGCTCGGCCATGACCTCGATCGGCATGCAGCCTTCAAAGGGTTTCAACGATTCAAACTCGCGCAGGGTCACTTTCTCGGCAGACAGCAGATCATCGATAAATTCGTAGTACTGCTCTTGTGAGAGCGGGCAGTTGATGTAGTCGGCTGAGCCCTTGTCATAGCGCGATGCGCGCCAGGCCTTGCTCATGTCGATTGAATCGCCTTCAACAATCGGGGCGATGGCGTCGTGGAAATACAGCAGGTCGCCGCCGACAAGTTTACCGACTTCGGCCGCAAGTGCGTCGGAGGTGAGCGGGCCGGTGGCGATGATGACGATTCCCTCAGAGGGGATTTGCGTGATTTCGCCGCGTTTGAGTTCGATCAGCGGATGGTCTTCAATCGCCTTTGTAATTGAGGCTGAAAACGCGTGTCGGTCAACTGCCAAAGCCCCGCCTGCCGGAACTTGGGTTTCGTCAGCTGCGGCAATGACGCGAGAGCCAAGCAAACGCAGCTCGGCCTTGAGCAGGCCCGATCCGTTTGTGATGCCGTCGGACCTGAGCGAGTTGCTGCACACAAGTTCTGCCAGACCCTCCATGGTGTGCGCCGGGGAAAACCTGACTGGTTTCATTTCGTGCAGCACAACCCGGCAGCCGCGATCAGCTGCCTGCAAGGCTGCTTCGCATCCGGCCAGACCGGCGCCGATAATTGTTATGGATGGAGATGTGTTCATGTGGGTAACGGTACCGTTCTTCGCAGGCTGCCCCTAAACGCCCATCTGCTGCGTTGCGCTCGTCATTCGTCATTGCGACGTACGAAAGAGTACGCCTTATTCCTCATGACTTCGCGCGCCTTGCATCTGAGCATTTTTGAACAGCCTTTAGTCTGGTAGTTAAAATAATTAATTCGTTTATTTATTTGGTTTTGACTTTCAACCCCATTGGGGCGCAGCCGAGCCGGGTGCATTAACACGGATAAGGTCGTCAGCTGTCTGAGCGCCCGAATGTGCGAGTTTATGACGACCCCGTGTGTATGTGCCCGGCGAGGGCATCCGCCTTAGGCGGACGCGAAACGCAGGGGCGGCTTTCTTGGGGGTACCCTTTCTTTGCCGCCAAAGAAAGGGTACAAATATTTTATTCTTCGCCGGCTTCGGTTTCGACCGCGCGGGAGTACTTGCACGACTTGTTCGGGCATTTTATCCGGCTGCCCCAGCGCTTGGTGTTGTTTTCAACCAGAAAACAGTGATTCGCATTGCGGGCAATGCTCGTCAATGGGGCGGTCCCAGCTGGCGAATGTGCAGCGCGGGTATTGCGAGCAGCTGAAGAAAATCTTGCCGCGCCGTGATTTCTTTTCAAGAATTTCACCAACAGAGCAGTCCGGGCATTTCACGCCTGTGGATATAGGCTTTGTAAGCGGGCGGATGAATTTACAGTCAGGATATTTAGTGCAGCCGTAGAACTGGCCGTATTTGCCCTGGCGCAGGAGCAGCGGGGCACCGCAGGTGTCACATTTTTCCTCGGTTATCTGGGCGGCCTCGGTTGCCCCATTGTTTTCTCCCGGCAGCGGGCGCACATAGCGGCACTCGGGAAAGCCGCTGCAGGCAAAAAAACGGCCGTACTTGCCGAGCTTGATCACCAGGGGCTTGCCGCAGTCCGGGCAGATCTCCTCGGTTTTCTCCGTGGTGACATCGGACTTTTTTACTTCCGCTTCCTTGACCCTGATCAGCTCGATAAAGGGCTTCCACAGCCCTTGCATCGGCGGGTTTCCATTCGGCCTCGCCGCGTGATATCGCGTCGAGCTGGTCCTCGATGTAGCGAGGTGAAGCCGTAGTCGACATACTTCGAGAAATGATTGACCAGCAGGTCGCTTACCACCATGCCGACATCGGCCGGGATAAAGCGTTTTTTTTTAAGCTTCACGTATTCGCGGTTTTGCAGCACGCTGATAATGCTGGCATAGGTTGAGGGCCTGCCGATGCCGTATTCCTCCAGCGCCTTGACAAGCGATGCTTCGGTGAAGCGCGGCGGCGGCTGGGTGAAGTGCTGGTTGGGTTCAAGCTCGAGCAGGTCGAGCTTCTGGCCGCTCTCAAGCGGCGGCAGCATGCTCTCGTTTTCCTTCTCGTCGTCTTCCTGCGTGTCCTGGCCCTCGATGTAGAGCTGCATGAAGCCGGGGAACCTGATTGTCGAGCCTGTTGCCCGGAAGGTGTAGCCGGGTTTGGCGCTGATATCGGCCGAGACCGAATCAATGATGGCCTGGGCCATCTGGCTGGCAACGGCCCGGCGCCAGATAAGCGCGTAGAGCTTGTATTCATCCGGGGAGAGGGCATGCTTGATAGTGTCGGGCAGCAGGGCGGCATTGGTCGGGCGTATTGCCTCGTGGGCCTCCTGGGCGTTCTTTGATTTTTTCTTGAAGTTGCGCGGTGTATCAAGCGCGAACTGCTCCCGTATTCGCGCACAATGACGTTGTGAATATCCTTGAGTGCGCTGTCGGCCAGCTCAGTGCTGTCGGTACGCATGTAGGTGATAAGACCGGTTGTGCCGCTGCCCACATCGATGCCTTCATAGAGCTTCTGGGCGATCGACATGGTGCGTTTGGTTGAAAAGCCAAGCTTGCGGGATGCTTCCTGCTGCAGGGTGCTGGTGATAAAGGGCGGCGGAGGCGTGCGCCTGATTTCGCGCTTTTTTACATCGCGCACGATGTAGTCGGCGTTCTCCAGGCTGTCAAGAATATCTCTGGCCTGCTGCTCGTTGGCGATCGAGAGTTTTTCAAGCTTTTCGCCGCCGGCTTCAATCAGCTGGGCCTTGAACGGGCTTTGCGGCTGAAGGGGTGTGAGCTGCGCGATAATGCTCCAGTATTCCTGCTGGTTAAAGGCGTTGATTTCCTTTTCGCGCTCACAGATCAGCCGCAGCGCAACCGACTGCACCCTGCCGGCAGACAGGCCGTAGCGGATTTTTTTCCACAGAAACGGGCTCAAATTGAAACCGACCAGGTAGTCAAGCACCACGCGCGCCTGCTGC
The DNA here is from genome assembly GCA_963723235.1 of uncultured delta proteobacterium. GTDB lineage: Bacteria > Desulfobacterota > WTBG01 > CAIYCZ01 > CAIRTM01 > CAIRTM01. Next base: position 3,448 of record CAVRPV010000008.1, on the reverse strand, counting down.
GCGTCAACCAGGTTGATGGAAATCTCTGACGGGTGCTCAAGGGCCTCGGTTATGGCCTCTTTCGTGATCTCATGAAAGGTGATGCGCTTGATATCGGGAATTTTGCGCTTTGAAGGCTCTGGCCCGGCTCAGGTTCAAGGCCGCCAGCAAATGCCAGGCAATGGCTTCACCCTCGCGGTCAAGGTCGGTCGCCAGAAACAGGGTGTCAGCGGTTTTGAGGGATTTTTTAATGTCGTTGAGGTAGCGGCTGCTGCCCGGCAGAATTTCATATTTGGGGATAATATCGTCGCCGATATCAACTGAGCCCGGCTTGCTCGGCAGGGCCCGGATATGCCCTTTGCAGGCCAGTACTTCAAAGTCTTTTCCAAGAAACTTTGAAATGGTTTTAGCTTTAGCGGGCGATTCGACGATAACCAGTGATTTGCTCATAATAATTTCTTTCTTTTCAGGCTGTCCCAAAACGCACATCTGCGATGGCGGGATTGCGCTCATCATTCGTCTTTGCGGCGTACGGTAGGGCACGGCATGCCGTGCCCTGCATATGACTTCGCGCGCCTTGCATCTGCGCATTTTTGAACAGCCTGTATAAAAAGTGCTTTTCTGCACTCTGTGTTGTTTGCCGTTTCCAGCGCTCCCTGTATCAGGCGTTTTGTCTGATAAAATGTTTTCCGGGCAGCTGCCTGACAAAACCGCCCAGTTCAAGTTCAAGCAGGGCCGATGAAATCGCGCTGCTGGTAAGCATTGTTTTGCAGATCAGCCGGTCAATGTGCACGGGTTCGGCGTCAAGCAGCTCGTATATGCGCAGAAGTTCAGGTGCCAGCTCTTTCGGAGCGGGCGCGCTTGATCGCGCGGGCTGTTGATCAGCGCTTAAACCGAGTGCTTCAACGATATCCTGTCCGGTCTCGACCAGCATGGCGCCGGAGCGGATCAGCTGATTGGCGCCCTTGGCCTTGAATGCATAGATCGAGCCCGGTACGGCAAACACATCGCGCCCCTGCTCCAGGGCCAGCCGGGCCGTGATCAGGGAACCGCTTTTGGGGCTGGCCTCAACCACCAGAATCCCGCGCGCCAGTCCGCTGATGATTCTGTTGCGGGCCGGGAAATGATAGGTGTCGGGCCCGGTGCCGGGCGCGTATTCCGAGACAATCGCGCCCTTCTGCGCGATCTGGTCATACAGGCGCCGGTTTTCCGCAGGGTAGCACACATCCGCCCCGCAGCCAAGCACGGCGATTGTGCGGCCTTCGGCTGCGAGCGCACCACGGTGTGCGGCCGAGTCAATGCCTGCCGCCATTCCGCTCACAATTGTCAGTCCGGCTGCGGCCAGCTCGCGGCTGATATCAGCGGCAGCCCTCAGGCCGTAGTCTGATGCCTGGCGGGAACCCACAACCGCAATCGCGTTGCAGTCCCCGGGCTGAAGATTGCCGCGCACGTAGAGATACGGCGGCGGATCATAAATGTTCTTGAGCGCATGCGGGTATTCCGGCGCGTTGTACGTAATAACCCGTATATCAGTGTTAGAGAGCTTCTCCAGTTCGCGTTCAATCTCGGGGTTCGCTGTGCAGCTGCCCAGGGCATCAATTATTTTGGGCGACATGCCGGCTACCCCTGCAAGCTGCTCAGCAGGCGCACCCAGTATGCGCTCGGGTGAGCCGAATGCTTCAAGCAGGTTTTTGCAGGCGACATTGCCGATGCCGGGCGTCAGGCGCAGGGCAATCCAGAGGCGAAGTTCGCTGTGCACGCCGGGGAGTCCTTTGTTTAATAGAACAAATTTTTAGTACGCAGCAGACGGCGGTTTTGAAAAGCCCACCCAGAGAAAGCACGATTGATAACGGCAGGGGAGATAAAAGTCAAGAAATAAAAAAATCAGCAGGCTGTTGAAAAACGTTCGTCTGTCCCGCTGCAGCGGGATCATTGCGGCGTACGGGAAAAGGATGTTCATTTCTTTGCTCGCTCCAAAGAAACGAACCAAAGAAAAGGCGCCCAGCAGCTTGGCCTTCGGCTCCCCTCGCGAAAAACATAAACACGGCGTCGTCACAAACTCGCCCGCCTCGTCGGGCCTCAGACATGTGACTCCTTTTTCCGTGTTCATGCGTTTCGCTGGCTGCGCTGCAACGGGTTTTAAAATCCTAAAGTGTAAGAACTTGACGCGTTGTTTACAGAATCCGATAATCACCGACGGAGGATTTTGTAAACATGGTTATGCACAAACGTATTCGGTTAACACCCCATGACCGCCAAAAAATCTGGCAGTTATGGCAAACAGGCCAGTACAAGGTCAGCGCTCTGGCTGAGCGCTACCGAGTCTCAAGGCCAACGATCTATAAGACACTTGCCCGGGCTAGGAAACAGGAGTTTCTTCCGAGAAAAAGTGTCAATGATCGGTTCCGCAGCCTCAAATACGGCCTGAAGCGGCTGGCCAAGGTTGAGCGCGCACTCGAAGAGAGACGCAAACGCGAAGCCAGGCGCTACAACAAGTCCTATCCGGGGGAGCTGGTCCATTTTGACAGCAAGCGTCTCCCGTTGATCAAGGGCGAGGACCAGACACTGCTAAGGGAGTATCTGTTTGTCGCGATTGATGATTTTTACGGGAACTCTACGCAGGGATCTTCCCGGACAAAACGCAATACAGTGCTGAACTGTTTTTGCTCCAGATGGTCGATGAGTGCCCTTACACCATCGAGTACACCTATTCAGACAACGGTAAAGAGTTCAAAGGAGCCAGTAAACACGCATTTGTGACAGCCTGCTCCCAACTCGGCATTGGTCAAAAATTCACCCGGATCAATCGGCCGCAGACCAACGGCAAGGCCGAACGGGTGATCCGTACACTCATGGAAATGTGGCATCAGCAGGAAATTTTCCGAGATCGGAAGAGCCGTCAAATCAGCCTGCTGCGATTTTATTAACTTCTACAACACGGTCAAACCCCATAAAGGTATTGACAATATGACGCCATATGAAAAACTGATCAAATACTTCTATGAACCAGAAGTGTAAACAACGCGACGAAATCTAACAGCTAAAGTGTTGAAAACAAAAGCGCACCTCTCAAGCAGTTGCTGGTTGGAGACCGTGAGTATCCCCTGCCGCGTCATTCCACACGTGATGCGGCATCCATAGCTTTCTCCCGGCTGCGCATGCATTTTTTCCTCTGAATCCTCTGGTATTTATCAAAATTCAGGACGGGCAAAAAACAATGCAACGAATTCAACAACGTCCGCTGAATCTCCCTGCATTCGGGGGCGATGCCGAAGTGCTTAAGGGCAAAGCATAATGATACGCATGAGGCTTGCGCAAAGCCTGGCCCGGTATGCATAATACAGCGCATGGGGCGAAAAATTTTTTGTCCTTACCAGGGCGGGCACCGGGACCCGCCCCTACGGGAAACCAGATGCCTGCTGTGCTCACGTCAGGAAGTCTTGCAGCTGGATATTTTTGAACAGCCTGT
>CAVRPV010000007.1:0-52435 GCA_963723235.1 uncultured delta proteobacterium | reverse complement strand
TTTCAGCGCGCAGGATAACCCAGCCGCTAAGCGCGATCAAAACCCCGCCGGCGACAACGCGCGCACCGGGCGTTTCACCCAGCAGCACCCCCAGCAGCACCACGAACAACAGTTCGGAATATGCCAGAATACCGGCATGCTGCGCTTCAACATAGCGCAGGCCGCACAGATACAGCCCTGCGGCCACCAGCCCCACAATGACCGCATAGGCACACAGTACCAGCAGGTTCCCTGTTGTCATACTCCAGGATCCGGCTGCCGCGAACGGCAGCGCCAGACAGGCCACGACCGCACACTGGTACAGCATAATAACGGGGGGCCGGTAGACACTCACCAACCGTTTTCCTACAACGATCGAAATGCCGTAAAAAAAACCAGATACCATACCCAGAGCGGTTCCGGCCATGTGCGCCCTGTCGAGGGAGACATCGCCTGCCAGCAGAACCAGGCCTGTCATCGATATGAGCAGGGCGATGCCGGTAACGCGCTCCCATTTTTCTCCCAGCATGAACGGAGCAAGCAACGCCGCAAACACCGGGGCAGTATAGTGGGTGATGACCGCGTTCGCCATGGTGGTCATGCGGTAGGCATGGTAATAGCAGAACACGTTACCGAAGATGCAGACGGCCGATATCAGCAGCCAGCGGCGATGGCCCCTGATATTAAGCGATCTGATGTCCCCCCTGATGATGAACCAGGCCAGCAGAAACAGCGCCGACAGGCCGGAGGTGATGCAGATAATCACGGGAACCGGCAGCGCGACCGTGCGCACAAACGGACCGATACTTGAGAAAATAAACATGGCGGCAGTAATCAGCAATGCGCCGCGCACATGTCGATTGGCGGTTTTCAAATGCGTTCCTTACATGCTATGGTCGATGCCAAAAGGTGCGCGCCAGGGGGAAACACCATCAGGATCGGCGCATCGGCGGGCTTGTACTAACAGTCTGATCACTGCAGCGGTGTCTGCTTGATAGCATCCCAAGGCAGAGACAGGCCTTCCGCAGCCCCGTCTTCAGAAAATCGAACACTGAGAACGCCTGCATACACTGCGTTATCCTCCAGGCGCACCTCATATTCTGGATAGAGAGTCTTAAAAAGAACCTGGACCTGTTCCGGGGTTTTAGCCTTCAACTGCGGCAGGGCCAGTGTGCGCAGTTGTGTTATCACCGTATCGCGCTCACGCAACTGGTTCTCGTAAAAATTTTCCGTGGCATTCTGCCGATCTGACCACCACCAGCTCGATATCAAAAAAACCAAGGCTATGATTCCAATCAAAGTCTTCTCAACCATGACAACCCTTCCATAATCGGGGCCAATAAAACCTTCAAGAAGCTCTGTTTGGCAATACTAATCCAAGGCGAATGGTATGTCAACCGAAAGCCCGCGCATACTATCAGGCAATGCAAATCTTTTTCACATGGACGCGCATGCGCACTTTTGATATAGTTAAACGGTGTATGGCACCATGCGCTGTTGAAACCATACGCGGCGCGGCGTACGCGCAAAGGCACCTGTTTATTGATGCAAAAAGCAGGGCCGCCGCTGCGCGGGCGATGCAGTACAATCCGAAACAGCACGACAGAAGAATGAATATTTTTCAGAGGCTTGACCGGGCAATTATCGCAAACCGGACAGACAACAAACCCCGTATCACACGGATATGCCATGACAACACAAGACCGGGCGCAGCGTGCCAAAAAAAGCTCAATTTTTCTAGCTGCAGCAGATACAGATCTAAAAAACAGGGCACTGCGTGCCGTTGCCGAAGCGCTCAGAGACAAAACTGATATAATCCTTGAAGCAAACAACCGGGACCTTGATCTGGCCCGGACTGAAAATCTTGCTGCCCCGCTCCTCAAGCGCCTGGCCTTTGACCGCTCAAAAATCGACGGCGCTATTGCCGGCATTGATAGCCTTATCAACCTGCCCGACCCGGTCGGTAAAACCCTGTGCGCAACAGAACTTGATCAGGGCCTTGAGTTGTACAAGGTCAGTTGTCCAATCGGTGTCATCGGAGTAATCTTTGAATCTCGGCCAGACGCACTGGTACAAATCTCCTGCCTGTGCCTCAAAAGCGGCAACAGCGTTCTGCTGAAAGGCGGCAGCGAAGCGCTGCATACCAACCGCATGCTTGCCGAAATTATTGAAACCGCAACACGGGACAGCGGCATCCCAGAGGGTTGGATACAGCTCCTTGAAAGCCGCGCTGACGTCGGGGAGATGCTTGCACTTGATCAGATGATTGACTTGATTATTCCCCGCGGATCAAATGAGTTCGTCCAGTATATTATGAAGAACTCCAGCATACCTGTGCTGGGCCATGCCGACGGCATCTGCCATGTCTACGTTGATGACGAGGCTGATATTGACATGGCCGTCAGAGTAACCGTTGATTCAAAAATCCAGTATGTTGCCGTGTGCAATGCGGCAGAAACTTTGCTGGTGCACAACCGGATTGCCGCGAGTTTTCTGCCGCCCCTGGCCGCCGCCCTGGCCCAACATGCGGTTGAACTTCGCGGCTGCAGCAAAACCGCTGACATCATTCAAGTGCAGCCGGCAACAGGAGAGGACTGGAAGACCGAATATCTTGACGCGATTCTTTCCATTAAAATCGTGGATAGTCTGGATGAAGCCATCGCTCATATTAACACCTACGGCTCAGGCCACACCGACGCCATCATAACAGGCAACAACGCGCATGCCGACCATTTCATGCGTCTGGTGGACTCCGGCAATGTCTTCTGGAACTGCAGCACCCGTTTTTCAGACGGCTTCCGCTACGGTCTCGGCGCCGAAGTCGGCATCAGCACGAACAAAATTCACGCCCGCGGGCCTGTGGGTCTGGAGGGACTGCTGATCTACAAGTGGAAATTAATCGGGCAGGGACAGACAGTAGCCGAATACAGCGGTACAAAAAAATTCACCCACCGCCACATCAACAGCGACTGCCCGCTGTAAAAAAGCTGTCAGCTTCCCAGTTCTTTAGAACGCGCAACCGCCGCGCTGACCGCATCAATTATGGCAGCGCGCACGCCGCGTTTCTCAAGTCTGTACAGCCCGTTGATTGTCGTACCCCCGGGGGAGGCAACCTGGTCCTTGAGAACACCTGGATGCTCACCGGTTTCAAGCACCATTTTGGCCGCGCCCGCGCAGGTTTGGGCAGCCAGTTGCAGCGCGGTTGCGCGCGTAAGGCCGTTGCGCACACCGGCATCGGCAAGCGCCTCGATTACAAGATACATATATGCCGGCCCACTGCCGCTCAGACCGGTCACCGCGTCCATGAGCGCCTCATCAACGACGACAGTTGTGCCCAGCGCGTCAAAAAGGTTCCGGGCAACGTCCAAATCGTCATCCGTCGCGTTGGGCCCCCGGCAGAGGGCTGTTGCACTTGAAAGAACCTGTGCCGCAGTATTGGGCATTATCCGTATAATACGCCCGACCCGGCCCAGGCCGGCATACAAAGTCGACGTGGTTACACCGGCTGCAATGGACAGATAGAGCGTATCCGGTCCTGCGGCAGGCTGAATTTCGCTCAAGAGTCCGGCCATGCTCTGCGGTTTTACCGCCAGAAGCACCACGGTGGACTGCCGGACAATTTCCGAATTTTTGAAAGTGGTCGCAACACCGCAACTCTTTTCAAACAACATCCGCCGCTCAGCGCTCAGATCCGATACGAGTATCCGCGCCGGTTCAACAAGCCGGGCCGCAAGCAGCCCCCTGACAATGCTGTGGGCCATTATGCCCCCACCGATTATTCCTAAGCGTATATCCGCCACATGCATACCATATCCTTTATATCTGTTTCAGCGCACTGCATCATGTAATCGTTCTTATTCAATAGCACCCGCGATTTTAAAGATAGGCAGGTACATGGCAATCAGCATTGTACCAACCGTACCACCGAGAAAAACCATCATCAGCGGTTCAATCAGTGACGTCAGGGTCTCAACCGCCTGATCGACTTCATCCTCGTAAAAATCTGCAATTTTACCGAGCATGTTATCAAGCGCACCGGTTGATTCACCCACGGCAATCATCTGACAAACCATAGGAGGGAAAACGCCACTGTCCATCATGGGCTCGGCAATATTTTTTCCCTCACTGATGCTGATCCTGGTTTGATTGATGGCTTCTTCAATAATCCGGTTACCGGCTGTCTTGGCAACAATATCAAGACCGTCCAGAATCGGCACACCGCTTGACAGCATGGTACCGAGCGTGCGGGTAAATTTAGCAACCGCAACCTTTCTGAGCAACGGGCCGATCGCCGGCACGTTTAACAGGAGCCTGTCCCACAGATACTCGCCCCGTTCGGTTTTTTTAAACTTTACAAAAGTAAACCCGAGCACTGCGCCCACAGCCCCAATCTTCCACCAGTGCTGGCGCAAAAACGAACTCATATCCATAACCGACTGTGTCAGGCCGGGAAGTTCGCCGCCGAAAGACTCAAACATTTCGGCAAATACCGGAATAACAAATAGGAGCATAACAAAAACAACCACAATGGCGATCACGCCAATAACAGCAGGATAGACCATGGCACCCTTGACTTTGGCGACAAGTTTGGCATTTTTTTCAATATAGGCGGCCAGACGCTGCAAAATCGTATCCAGGATACCGCCAAGCTCACCGGCTGCCACCAGATTGCAATATAACTTGTCATACACCTTGGGATGCTTTTGCAGTGAATCTGAGAATGTTGAACCGCCCTCAACATCATTCTTTATCTGTGAAAGAATTTTTTTGAACGTCGGGTTTTCGCATTGGCTTGCAAGAATTTCAAGCCCCTGCATCAAAGGAAGACCAGCGTCGATCATTGTTGAAAACTGCCGCGTAAAAAGAATTAAATCCTTGTTCGAGACTTTGGGTTGCAGGAATGCAACATTTTCAAGAATATCCTTGGGCTTCGGCTTGAGGGTGGAGGGCGTGATGCCCTGCCGTTTGAGCAGTTGCTGGGCTGAAGCCTGATCCTTGGCTTCAATCTCCCCTTTGCGGGCTTTACCCTGTTGGTTTGTGCCCTTCCATACATACATCGGCATAGTCATTACCCCCGTGGCGCACTGTGGCAATTTTTCATTGTAATAAAGCGCTGTTCCATGCAGGCTTACCTGCCGGACGCAAGCATGGGCACGTATCGTGCGCCCGCAACAGCCTACTTGTCATCATGGACCGTTGTTTTTAACACTTCTTCAATTGTTGTTGTGCCGTCAAGCAGTTTATTGATGCCGCTGTGGCGCAAAGTTTTCATGCCACTCTGCACAGCTTCTCGTTTTATCTCCATGGCCGATGCGCCCTGCAAAACAAGCTCCTTCAAAGAATCCTTCATTATCATGACCTCATACATCGCAACGCGGCCCTTATGCCCGGTATTGCTGCACAAATCACAGCCCTTGCCTTTGCTCAGGTTTACCGGATCCGGAAGGTCCCTGGGGATGGATCCCAGCTTTTCCAGCTGCTCCCGGGAAATCTCCAGCGGCTCCCGGCAGTTGTTGCAAATCCTGCGGGCCAGCCTCTGGGCAACAACCAGGTTAAGCGACGATGAAACCAGAAAAGGCTCAACGCCCATGTTCAGCAGACGGTTAATAGTGCTGGGCGCATCATTGGTATGCAGCGTACTCAGGACAAGATGGCCGGTCAACGCGGCCTTGATAGCGATTTCAGCGGTTTCAAAATCACGAACCTCACCGACCAGAATAATATCCGGGTCCTGACGCAAAAAGGACCGCAGCGCATTTGCAAAGGTAAGACCTATCTCTTCATGCATCTGCACCTGATTAATGCCTTCCAGGTTGAACTCCACCGGATCTTCGGCGGTAGAAATGTTTTCTGTTGTTTTATTCAACTCCGAAAGCGCCGAATACAGCGTGGTTGTCTTCCCGCTGCCGGTAGGGCCGGTAACAAGGACCATACCGTAAGGCATATGAATGGCATGCTGAAAATCAACCAGCTGATCCGGGTCAAAACCAAGTTTCGTCATGTCAAGCTGCAGGTTTGATTTATCCAGAAGCCGCAATACCACCTTTTCGCCGAACAGCGTGGGCAGCACCGAGACCCGGTAATCCATTTCTTTGCCCTTAGCCATTTTCAGTTTGATACGTCCGTCCTGCGGTAGACGCCGTTCGGCAATATCAAGCCGTGCCATGATTTTTAAACGCGAAACAATTGCATTTTTCATGCTGAACGGTGGACGCATCAGCTCATACAGACTGCCATCAATGCGCAACCGTACCCGAAAACTTTTTTCATAAGCCTCAATGTGAATATCACTGCAATTTTTATTGACTGCATCCGTTAGTATTGCATTCACCAGCTTGACCACCGGCGCGTCCTCGCTTGCACGCTCCAGCGAACTCAGATCAATATCATCACTCTCTTCAACAAGGTTTACATCCTCGACATTGTACTCATCCAGCAGATTACCCAAACCGGCAGTGGTGGTTTTATAATACGTATCAATCGCACTTAAAATCGCCCCTTCGGCCGCGATAAGCGGCTCGACCCGGTAACCGGTAAGAAATTTGATATCGTCAAGGGCAAAAATGTTCGAAGGATCACTCATGGCCACGATCAGGTTAGAATTTTTAACCGAAAGCGGCATGACATGGTATTTGGATGCGACTTCGTCGGGAATAATTTTTAAGACATCGGGATCAATCGTAAATTCGGACAGCTTGATAGAGGGCACGCTATACTGTTCGCTCAGGAATTGCAGCAGCTCACTTTCCGTTACGAAGCCAAGACGGTTCAGGGCTGAGCCAATCCGCCCGCCCCGCTGTTTTTGATCCTGCAGGGCCGTTTCAAGCTGCTCCGGAGTAATAATATTTTTAGAAACAAGGAGTTCGCCGATTTTTTCAGCCATTACTTTTCCTGATAAAAGAGTTCCTGAACACCTTGCGGCTGGCATGTCTGCTGCTCAGCCCGTACACAACACGTTTTATTGTAATATGGCCTTATCTTTTGTAAAGGTTTTTCGGAAACTGGTTTTTAAACAGGCTTTGACAAAATGTTGCAAAAAAACCGTTTTTATTATATTTCTATAGTCGCTTGCCGACTCACCTTCAAACACCTGTCAGCGGCCACGGAAGCGGCTAGTTGCCGGACATTTAATGCTTTTCGGAAATTTTAGGCGATACCTTGATTAAAATTACAGTCGTACGCCTATTAAAATCCATAACAACCGGGAACTGACACAAAAACACACACGATCCGCGGGTTTCACCTGATTTTCAACTCAAATACCTGTAACGCATAGAAACACAGGAAAAGATATCCATGAAAAAAAATATTGTTTTTGGCCTGCTTATCAGCTGTGTTTGTATTTATTTTGCATTTCGCGGCATTGATTTCAGCGCCCTGGCTGCAAGCCTTGCTTCGGTGAACTACCTCTACATCATTCCCGTGGTACTCATTGTGCTGTGCGCACATTATCTGCGCTGCTACCGCTGGGGCAAAATTCTGGAAACGCTGGTGAGCTACGACCAGAAAACGCTCTTTATCCTTGGCTCAATCGGATATATGGCGGTCAGTGTACTGCCTGCCCGTTTGGGAGAATTCGCCCGGCCCTACCTAGTTAAGAAGCACAGCGGCATCAAAATGTCGGCGACCATGGCAACCATCATTCTCGAACGGGTATTTGATCTGCTGACCCTGATGCTGTTCCTGTTTATTGTTATTATGAAAGTCTCGCTACCGCCTGAAGTGGTGAAAGCGGGCATTACAATGCTGACAATTTCTTTGTCGATTTTTATAATACTGATAATTCTCGCGATAAAACGTGATTTTTCCATCAACAGCATTGATGCCATTCTGAGCGTGTTTCCCAAAAAGATTGCGGCCCCGCTCAATCGGCTTGCGCATTCATTTATCGACGGCCTGCAGATTCTGCCCAACATCGGAAAAACACTCTATGTGCTTTTTTTATCAGTGCTGATCTGGGGTATCATAGGCCTGTCAGCCTACGTGCTATTTCTGGGATTCGGATTTGAACTGTCAATCATCAACGGCTTTGCCGTTACGGTTATCATCGCGCTGGGCGTTATGCTGCCGGCCGCTCCCGGTTTTATCGGAACCTACCACGTGGCCTGTAAAATCGGCCTGGTCTGCTTCGGCGTTAGCAATGAAGATGCCCTTTCCTATGCGATTTTGCTCCATTTTTTCCAGATGGTGCCAATCGTCGTGCTGGGTCTGGCCATGCTGCCGTTTCAAAAAATATCCCTGCAGGGCATCATCAAGCATGAAGAAAATGAAGACAAGAAAGAAAATGCCTGAATCAGGCTAACGCCCGAAATTTCCTCCAATCATAGCGCGCCGTCATTTTCTCCCGACTAAACTCTTAGAAAAATCCGGTACCGACCCTGCCGTCATTTAAACACACGGTGTTTCCGTCTTTTGTCCATTGAGCCAAAGCAAGGGCAAAAAAGGTCGCTGAAATTTCCCGCAAAACTCTGCAGGAAAAAAGCGGATGCGGTTTATGCGGAAATGCTGCTGCTTTCGATGGCCTGTATCAGGCTGTCCAGCCACTCGGGGGCAAGCAGCCGCAGCATCATGAGCCTGATGATGTTGGTTAGCAGCACAGCCAGCAAAACCGCAAAGGCCGCACGGCGCGCAGGCAGTTGATGAATAGCCTTAAAGCCGATATACATAATAAAAAGGCCATAAAATTTAGCGATAACACCAAGCAACGGAATCCAGGCTACAAGTTCGACAATACATGCATAGGCAATAATACTCAGCGTGGCCTCATAGGGTAGCCGGGCATTAAACAACGGCGATACCAGCACGGCATGCAGGCACATGCTGCCCAGCACCGCAGAGACAATCCACGAAACGAACAGCTTGATAAATAACGGTGGATTTGCCCCGAGCGCATTCGCAACAATCAACGTCGATAAAAACAGACACAGAGAAAGAAACGTAAGCGGCCCGAAAAGTGATCCACTTGGGCGCAACTGTTCAAAGAACTGCCGAGGCCTGAAAATCAACTCCCGTGCAACAGCGATGAAACTTTCAAGAAAGCGGGACGGAACAAAGCGAATTGTTTTGGGTTGATCCATGCGGGCAAAACTTTCTAAGCTCAAGGCGCGGCCAGCGCCAGTCTAAAACACGATTATACCTAGTTTATATGGCCTTGCAAACACTGCAGGCTCACTCCTTTAAAGCAATAGGCCCTATGCCGGTGCCCGGCGTCCGCTCAATAACCCAATCCCGTGCACCTCGTCCGGAAAGGCCATGCTCACATCATAGCTTCAAATGCCCGCCAGGGCTGAGAAAAAAACATCCCCCTCGCATGGGGTTCCCTGTGTACAACCGTTACCATGCATGCCTTTTCATAAAGCCGTCAAGGCAGGCACACTATAACAATCTTTAGGATGGCGCACAAGATGTAATGCGCATTATCGTACCCTGTGCACGAGCGCCACTGAACATTTTGATTGACACCCCCCTTCAGAGAGACTAATTTTAGGGGGCTGAAAACGGACTGCTGCTGTGAACATATCAGCTCTTTACAGCGCATAAACATAAAAACTCCGGGCGCTTCCGGCACAGGCACGGAACAAACCAGCCCGTTGACGAACCTCTGTTCTTATTAAGAATAAACGGATACACACATGTCAGCCAGACGAAAGCTCCCATACCTGTTCACACCGGCAGCGCTGCTCCTTGCGCTCCTGTGTATGCCATTGCACGCGCAGGCTCTCGACACCCATGTGCTTCCAAACGGCCTTGAGGTTTTTCTGGTGCCAAACAGCCAGGTTCCGCTGGTGACCATCATGATCACATTCCGCGCCGGCGCCATTGTTGAGACCGAACAGCTTAACGGCCTGTGTCATTTATATGAACATATGCTTTTCAAAGGTAATGAGCGCTACCCAAGCCAGGAAGATTTCATGGCCGCCATGAAGCGTTTAGGGGTAGGCAACTGGAACGGTGGCACCAGCACAGAGTATGCAACGTATTTTTTTACGATCCCCTCGGATCGTCTGGCAGAAGGGCTCGAGTTCTGGGCAGCGGCAGTGCAGAGTCCTTTGCTGCGCGAGGATGAACTGAAACTGGAACGGCAAGTTGTATACAACGAGATCGCTGGCTCGCAGGCCCAGCCTGAATACCGGCTTGAGCAGGCCCAGTGCCATGCGCTCTACCCCGACTACTGGTTTCGAAGGGATGTGGGGGGGGACCTGCAGGTGATTCGCTCAGCCAGCATCGAGCAATTGCGCTTCATTCAGCAAACCTTTTATGTGCCCAATAACGCCGCCCTGTTCGTGGCCGGCGATATCAACCCGCAGGAAACCCTGCGCCTTGTGCAGACATTGTTCGGCAGCTGGAAGCCCGGCACCGGGTTCCCCGATCTTAAGCCGCACAAGCCTCTTGCCGGACCGCAGTGGGTTGTGGTTGATAATTCCCCCACACAGGGACTGGCACAGGTACAGATGATCTTTCGAGGACCGGACACCGCCATAGACACTGCGTCGACCTATGCGGCTGACATCTGGACCCAAATGGTAAACAGTCCGCAGGGGCGTTTCAAAACATCTCTTGAAAAAACCATCCCTGAACTCTATGGCGGCACCCGCAATATTTCAGCCGGATACTACACACAGCGCGACGGCGGCGTAACATACTTTTCCTTTACGCTCGTTGTGCCCGACGAAGAAGGGCTGTGGAATAGTATCATGCGCCTGCGCGCGGCAGTCCTGCACGAAATCAGCGCCATGAGCACTGCTGGCTATTTTGCCCCGGATGAGTTTGACTCCGCGCGGCGCGAAATCGAAAATCAGGAAATCATTGCCCGCGATATTCCCGCGCGCTACATAGAGAACCTTTCTTTCTGGTGGGCCTCAACCTCAACGGATTATTATGTCGGCTATGTTGATGCCATCGACAAGGTTGTGCCGGACGAGATCTGCGCCTACATTAAACGCTACCTGCACAATGCGCCATTTTTAACCTCTGTCTGGCTGCATGCGGACGATGAAGCCCGTCAACACATAATAACGCGCGCCGCCGGGCGCCCGCAATAATGCTTCACAAAAAAAGAAAGGCTTACCATGCACCCCCTGACCGCGCCCAAACTCATCATCACGGCCTGCTGCGTGGCTCTCGTATGCCTCTGTGCCTGCACGAAGCGTTATTCTACACAAGAAAGCCAAAGCCTGCAGCCATTTCATGAATTCAAGCTCAACAACGGCATAGAGGTGTTTGTCAAACAGAATCCTCTGAGCCGCATGCACTCGATTATACTCAGTATCAACGGAGGCGCCGGCGCAGTCGATCCACAAAAAGCCGGCCTTGATAAAATCACCCTGCAATTAATGTGCATGGCCTCAGAGCGTTATCCCGACAGTGCCCGCAGGGATATTCTCAAGCGCACATCCAGCACCATAACCACAAATACCGATCTTGATTATGCAACGATTCAAATGCAAACGATCGACACCCATTTTAAACAGACATTTGATCTTTTTCTGAATCTTATTATGCAGCCGACATTTCCACCGGAACTTTTCCGGGAAACGGTTACCAATGCAATCAATGCATACCGCTCCAGTTTAACGGACGGATATGCCCGGGCGTCACGTGTTGCAAATCAGGCCTTTTTTGCAGGCCATCCATACCAGGCATATATAGACACGCCCGCAACGCTGGCAGGCCTGAGCCTGCAGGATATTCAAAATTTTTACCGGAGCACGCTGGTTGCGCAGCGCCTGACGGTTTTTGCAGCGGGAAATTTTAATCTGGATGCCCTGAAGGAACGCTTAAATGCAACCATCGGCTCACTGCCTATGGGCTCTGCCGCTCCCGCTGTCCCCCGGCGCTTTCCTCAAAGCGACCGGACACGCCTGATTCTGGACAGCAATGCGCAACTCAGTCCCGACGCCTCATACCTGCGGGCAGACTTTGCGATTGCCCCCCCGGACAAAGCCGATTACTGGCCGCTCGAGCTGGCAGGCAAACTGCTTACCGACATCATGAATGATATTCTCAGAACCAGACAGGGGCTGGTATATTCAACCTGGGCAGCTATGTTCAGTAAAAAGGCGAATTACGGCACCCTGTCCGCCTACCGAACCAGTGACCCCCTGAAAGCAATGAAGCTTATAGCAGCTGCGATCGATGTGGCCGCTCAGGGCAAATGTGTTTCACCCTACAGCCAAAAAGAAATTCCGGGGACCTACCTGGAAATCGAGCAGGCACTGGGATTCTATAAAACAGCATTTTCCACGGAATATTATGCAGGCATACAGGACAATGCAGCCATTGCACAGCGCATGGCCGCAGCTCACAACAGCTATGGTGACTGCCGGCAATTTCTGTACAGCGTGGACAGAGTCAACCAGGTATCAGCCCGAGATATTGTCCGGGTTGTTAAACGCTACATGAAAAAGGGCCACTTCATCTGGGCCCTGAGCGCGCATCCCGATACGATCGCAGCCCTCAAAAAAAGCAACAGCCCTGATGTTCCTGCATATGAAAGCGTGACGCTGCAATGAGGGGGTGGCCAGAGTCCGGCCTCAGGGCAGTGCCGCTGCGGCCTGCAGAGCACTGTCCAGAAAATGCTGTGGAGGACCCAGTACGCCGGAACGCGTATACAGACTGACCAGCGATCCGTCCGGTTGCTTTTTAAAAGCGATAAATCCGGGGGTAATCGCCATTTTCATAGTCCGCGCGATGATCACTTTCTGATCAGGCACCATGGGAAATGGCACGCTGTGCAGTTTCTGAAAACGGGCGGCCTCATCCATGCTGCCGCCTGCCCCGATGCCGAGCAGCACAATCCTGCGCTGCGGTGTTGACTGCTTTTGCGCAAGGAGGAATAACTCTGCAACCGCAGGAGCCTCTTTCGCGCACAACGAACAGTAGAGAGAAAAAAGCTCAATTATAATAATGTCAGCCTGTACATCGGCAAGCCTGAAACTGTCTGCGGTGATGCCCAGATAGGCGCGTTCATCGGCTGCAGGCGGAGATGCAAGCTCCAGAGTATGCACCTCTGCGGCAGAGGCCGACTGCACAAACCCGGAGACAAGGCTCACCAGCGCAAAAACCATCACCGCACACAGACTTTTTATTTTTATATTCATACGAAGCCGCTCCATGCTGAAGGCCTGTCTAAAGCCCGTATTCCCCTCAAAAACACTCAGCCAATATCCACAATCTCTGCCTGCATTGTCTGCAAATCAAGCACCGCGACCGTAGAGCGCTGCTTGAGCCATCCCCCTGCCTCGCCCGGATTAATGATCAGCGGGGGCCCGGGCCGGACATCCGGCACGTGCGTATGACCATATACCACAACATCAATGGAGTTCAAGTCCTGCAACCGATCAACGCAACCATCCTCATGCATCAACAAAAAACGTTTGCCCTCATATTCAAAAACCCGGGGACCGCTTTGAATTGTCCCTTTGGCCTGAAAGGCACTGTGCAGCCCGATCCGTTCGCCGTCATTGTTGCCGAACACCATCTGCATGGGGCACGCAAGGGCCGCGAAATCAAGAATACAAAATGGCGAGATCATATCACCGGCGTGAATGACAAGACCTGTTCCGCGCTGATTAAACAGAGCCACCGCCTTTTGAATTGCCGGGCGGTTGTCATGGGTATCGGCTACTATGCCGACAAGATGCTTCATCTGCATATGCGCTCCATAGTGCTGCCAGGGTTACCCGTCAGAAGTGCCTTAAAACCTTTTGCAGTATGACAGCTACCGGCATTGGCTGCGGCGACGTTAACGATTATTCCATATCCAACAGTATAAAAAAGCGCATGGCCCCTGTCAATGGCAATAAGCCCTTTGCAGACAGGCCCGCAGTTATCCCGGAGGATTGAGCCACCACAGAATATCTGCTGCAATTATCAGATGGATACCCCACGCCATGCAATGGTGCCGCAATGCAGCGCGGGTAACCATACAAAAGCCCTGAACAAAAATTTTACTCTCTCTCTGCATACCGTGTATCGTTCTTGAAAACCCGGATACATATGATATTCTACTATGAGACAAAAAACGTTTTGTCCTATTAAACAATTTGTTTCTTTGATATTTTTGACCGATAAACCATATAATGCCGTAAAATGTACACGTCAAGACCGCATCGCTCGGGCAAACCGCATACTGTTTCGGCACACGCTATCAGCCGACAGTTGACAATTGCTTAAGGAGAACAAAACATGGCCTCAATGAGTTTTACGGCAAAACTGAATCTACGCTTGCTGTTCTTGTTTATTGTTATTCTTATCCTCACCTCCCTTACCCAACGCTATGCAACACTTTACAGATACGCACACATTACACAAAGCACAAGCCGTGAGGCTGTCAGCCTGCTTCTGAGCTACACGGCCCAGCTGCACACCACCCTCGCAGCCATACGGCAAGAACAGGGCGCTTCCGGCTCCGCGGCCGTTGCCCAGGCAATTACCGAAGAAAAACGTGTTTTTGAAAATGCTTTCGGCGCTCAGAGCCCGTTGAGCCTGCCGGAGACAAGCTCCCGCATCCGGCACCTTGTAGATGAGGTACGCAACCAGCGCGCCGAGCTGTTCGGCATGAATGAACAGTTGAGCCCGCTGCCTCGGGCCGCCGACAACCGGATTGACCTGCCCGTGGCCCGAATAACTGACGCACTGAAGAAGCTGCAGGGTTATTTTGATGAACAGGGTCAAGCGGCCAACACTGATTATTGGAGAATCCGCAGTTACAGCAATTGGAGCATCGGCACGCTTACAGCAATCGCCATTGTAATTGCCATACTCATCATGTTGCTGCTGCCGCGCTCGGTTGTAAGGCCAGTGCACAACGTTATTGAGGGGCTGCTCCACAGTTCCGGCACCACGACCACCGCGATCAACAGCCTCGCGGGTGCGTCGCATCAAATCGCCAGTGCATCCAGTGAACACGCCTCCAGCCTTGAAGAGGTTTCAGCCCAACTCAAGGAATTAGCCGCAACATCCCAGAACACAGCCGCAAACGCCAAGCAGGTCACCGACATGCTCGGCAGCACCCGCCTCTCAGCCGAAAAGAACTCTGAAGCAATCACGCGCATGCACACCGCCATCATGAAAATCAAGACCTCCTCGGAGGAAACCGTCAAAATCATGAAAACGATTGACGAGATCGCATTTCAAACCAACCTGCTCGCCCTGAATGCCGCGGTGGAAGCTGCCCGCGCCGGAGAGGCCGGCCGGGGATTCGCCATTGTGGCCGAAGAGGTGCGCAATCTTGCGCGCCGCAGCGCCGAGGCTTCCCGCAGCACTGCGGTTCTGGTTGAAGATGCGCAAACAAGCGCAAACAACGGCGTTACGGTTTCACAGCAGGTTGGGGAAGCTACCCGTGATATTATCAACAGTATCGGCAAAGTTGATGCCCTGATGACAAACGTGGCTGATTTAAACGACGCACAAGCCCAGGGCATTCAGCATATAAGTTCTGCAACAACCCACATGGAGGCAATTACGCAGTCAACCGCTTCCAGCGCCAGCCAGTTCGCTGACTCCACCGACCAGATCGCTGACAGCACCCGGGAAATCAACCGCATGGTTCGTGTTCTGCAAAGCATTGTCGGCGGCAGTCAAACCGGCCCGGTTGAACAGCCGGCACACCTGCAAAGA
Organism: uncultured delta proteobacterium; assembly: GCA_963723235.1. Taxonomy (GTDB): domain Bacteria; phylum Desulfobacterota; class WTBG01; order CAIYCZ01; family CAIRTM01; genus CAIRTM01. The sequence continues at coordinate 36,835 of CAVRPV010000007.1, read as the reverse complement.
CCCGAACGGCTTTCACTGCGCCCGGCCCTGCAGCGCCCCTCAGATCAGGATTTTTTGTCGCGAATACGGAATATGTTCCGGAGGCTGCCGCCGGGCCGGCGTTTCTGACAAGCGTACTAAAAGGCTGTTCAAAAATGCGCAGATGCAAGGCGCGCACTATCATGAGGAATGAGGCGTACTTTTCGTACGCCGCAAAGACAAATGATGCGCGCAATCCCGCTATAGCGTGACAGATGGGCGTTTTTCAACAGCCTGCGGATTATCTACAGTTGCTTCAACGGCAAAGCCCCAAAGCACTTCAGGCCTTGGCCAGCAGCGCCAGCAGGGTGCGAAGCTCATTATTGCGACGCAATTTGCGCAAGGCCTTGTTTTCAAGCTGCCGAACACGCTCGCGCGACACATTAAAAACCACCCCGACTTCCTCAAGGGTCTTTTCACCCTCGCCGCCATCGTCAAGTCCGAATCGCATTTTTAAAATAGCCGCTTCCCGCGGCAGGAGCGTGTCAAGAATGGCGGCGGCTTTTTCCCTGACGATTCCATCACAAATCACATCAAGAGGAGAAGGTTTTCCATCAGAGAGATAGTTTTCCAGCGGATCAATATCACCGATCGGCGAGCTGTCCAGAGAAACCGGTTCCTTAAATGCGGTTAAAATCCGCCCGACCTCCCGCACCGGGATTCCCAGATGCCGGGCAAGGTCGGCAACCGTCAGTTCATGGCCCTCATCCTGCAAGGCCTGCACAGAGGCTTTTCGTATTTTATAATACTTCTCATTAACATACACCGGTATACGAATAACCCGGCTTTTTTCCTCAATCGCCCGGTTGATGCTCTCACGTATCCACCAGGAGGCATAGGTGTTCAGTCGAAACCCTTTGCGGCAATCAAATTTCTCAACCGCCTTGATCAGCCCGAGATTGCCCTCCTGCACCAGGTCGCGAAAAGAAACCGCACGGGTTTTATAATGACGGCAAATACTCACGACCAGACGCAGATTGCTTTTAATCAGAACCTGGCGTGCCTCGCGCAACTGCGGCTCAATTTCACACACACCACTCCAGACTTCATGCAGATGTCGCAAAATGCTGCGAACCTGCCTGGAATGGGACCGGCTGCCCATCTGTTCCTGCAGGCAGGCTTCCCAGCTATGCAGCTCATTGATATGGATCCTGGAGAGATAATCGCTAAAATCCTGTTGCGTCTTCACAAGCGCGCGGATGTATTTTTTACGGTCATCCACCCGGGCGGCATTCTCCCGCAGGAGCTGCAAACGCTTGATTCTTTTGTGCAGCTTCAGGGCCTCATCCAGATGCACAAACTCATACAAAGAATCTTCATTAAAAAAAGGTGAATTACTTGAACGGCTCCCCTGTAAGGAAGCAACGGTTTCAAGCGCATCCCTGAGCAGAGAAACTTTTCGCTGGCGGGCCTTATCAAACTGTCTGGCCCAGCGCATCTCTTCCGCCCGCGTAAGAATCGGATTTTTTTTTATTTCACCCAGGTAGATTTCAAGCGGATCCGTCGCACTGTGCTGCCAGTCGTGCGGCGTTGTGCGGGAAGAATCCTGCAAACCGTCCGTGTTGGTGCCGTCCATCAGCCCACCAGCTTCTTTTGCCGATTCATCCGTCATATGATCGCCCGGCGTTGCGCCTCAACGCAATGATTGCGTATCACCATGCAGCCCGGTTTAAATCTGTTGGTCAACCCGGCTGCTGCCCGCCCTGCTGCACATAATGATCCCGACACTTTTCACTGCAAAAATACAGAGGGCCACCCTGCCCCCCGAGCACAATCGCCTCGCGGCGGGAAATATAGAGCCTGCAGACCGGATCCTGAACCAGCTCGTCCACCGGGCGCAACTGCCTGGACTGAGCCGGCCGGTCGCTCTGTTGGGACAGCATACCCAACGATCGCAGCAGACGTGCGCAAGCCCGCCAGAGCACATACAGCGCCAGCACCACCAGTGCAACACGAATCAAAAAAGGCATGTTCAAACCTGTTCTTTCTGCAACCTGCTCAGCGCAAGCCCAGAACATCCTGCATGTCGTAGAGCCCGGCCGTACGGCTGCTCAGCCAGCGGGCCGCATGCAGAGCACCCTGCGCAAAGCAGTCACGACTCTGCGCGCGGTGAATAAGCTCAAGACGCTCACCGGTTCCCCCGAACAATACCGTATGTTCACCGACGACGTCACCGGCCCGCAGGGTCTGCATACCAATTTCATCCCGGGTTCGCTCGCCGATAATACCATTGCGTTCAAATACGGCTGTGCGCTGATAGTCGCGGCCCCAGGCCTCAGCCAGTATCCGGCCGATCCGGACTGCTGTTCCGCTGGGAGCATCCTTTTTATGCCGATGATGAATCTCAAGCACTTCGGCATCATAGCCCTCATGCAGAACAAGCGCCACATCCCTGACAAGCTTAAAAAGCATATTAACGCCCAGGCTCATATTGGGGGCGCATACGCACGCAAAATCGAGCGTAGACTGCCGGATAAGGCGCATCTGCTCCTCACTGAAACCGGTTGTGCCGATTACAGTCCGCACGCCGTGCTCACGTGCAAACTCAACAGTCCGCATGGTTACGTCGGGAAAGGTAAAATCGATAATAACATCAATGGGCGTCTGCAGGTCATCCAGGCTGCCGACAATCAATCCCGGCTCATCCGGTAACCCGATGGCCTCGGTCAGGGATTGGCCGATATGCCTGCTGCCCGGCGTTTCCGTTGCGCCGGCAATCGTAAAATCATCAGCCTGGCTCAGCAGCCGGCATACATGCTGCCCCATACGGCCGGTCGCACCCACAACTGCACACGCCACCTTTTCTTTCATGCTCTGCTCCTGCACCTCAGTCCTTGCCCGCCTGTTCCATAACAACCCGAATCACAGGGCTTGCAAACAACAAGAAATTTGTTTATGCTTAAAATAAATCACGGATAACTATGTATGGCCGTCATTATCCCCTTATAACGTTAAACAGCAATCATGTCAACAGCGGGTGCAAGCCCTGAGCCGGGAACAATACCATGCGAGCCGTCCTGCAGCGCGTCCATCAGGCCTCGGTCAGTATACAGGGTTGCGTTACCGCTGAAATCAGCCGTGGATTTCTTGTTTTTCTGGGCATTGCCCCCGATGATACTGAACAGGACATTGACTATCTTGTTTCTAAGATCATCTCCTTGCGCGCATTTGAGGACCAGCAGGGCAAAATGAACATAGGTCTGCAGGAAGCCGGAGGGAGCCTGCTGGTGGTATCCCAGTTTACGCTCTACGCTGACTGCCGCAAAGGGCGGCGCCCTTCTTTCACAGACGCCGCGCGCCCTGAACAGGCCCGCATCTGGTACAACCGTTTTATTGACATGTTACGCGCAGAGAATTTGGCAGTGCAAACCGGTTCATTTCAGGAGATGATGGATGTAGCGTTGATCAACGACGGTCCGGTAACATTACTGCTGGACAGCCGACGTTTATTTTAAATCAAACCCCAAACCCTGAACAGGAGATTTTTGTATGCTGAGGGAAAACCGTGGTGAAGGGAAATTCGGTTTAATAGTGATTCTTGTCATTGTCGCGGCCGGTCTTTATGTCGGATTTAAATGGGGCTCTGCGTCAATGAATGCGGGCGCATTCCGTGAGGCTGTCAGCCAGAGCATCGTCTACTGGTCAAGCCACGGCGCCCCCCCTCAAGAGAACATCGTCGTTGAAATCCTTCAAAAGGCGGGGGCAAGCGGCATCGATCTCTACGAGGAGGATATTGAGATTGCGGTGAACGGTAAATTTATGTCAATCAATATATACTGGGAAACGCCACTCACGTTTCCGGGCGGCTATACGTACTACCTGCCCTTCACAATAGAACGCGAACTGCGGCTCAACTAGCGACCTCTAAACGCAACACGGCTACGAGCGGCGGCGCACGACGTACTGCGCCAATTCACACAGTATCCAGACGTGCTCCCGTCCGGAAAAAACACCAAGGGCATCGGACGCCTCACGCGCAAAAAACTCGGCCGTCTCCAGAGCACGGCGTGTGCCGTCGTACCGGTCAATAAGTGCAAGAATATCATCGAGATGCTGTGCCCGAAGGGCACTGTCGTTCAGCAGACCGCACAGTCGTTCGCGATCATCGGATGTACAACTCTTAAGGGCGAGAATAACCGGAAGAGTGAGGCTGCCCTCGCAAATATCCTTGCCGATGGTTTTACCGAACTCCTGCTGATTTGAGCGATAATCCAGCACATCATCCACAATCTGAAAGGCCATTCCCATACTGGTACCGTAAGCGTGCAGCGCATCCAGTTCCTCGCGGGATGCACCGCTGATCATACCGGCGATCATGGCTGCCGCCCCAAGCAGGCTTGCGGTTTTGTTGCGGATAATGTGGAAATAATCCTGCTCGGAAAGGCTCAAATCACCGCAGCGCTCAATCTGAAACAACTCCGCCTCGGACAAACAGGTGGAGATGTCCGCAAACACCTGAACCACGCGCAGATCTCCGACCGAACTCGCCAGAGACAAAGCCTTGGCAAACAGATAATCCCCGGCCAGGATGGTCGCCTGATTGCCCCACAGCACATGCGCCGCAGATGTTCCCCGCCGAATATCGGCGTGATCGATCACATCATCATGCAGCAGGGTGGCAGTATGCAGATACTCAAGGGCACAGGCAAGCGGAATCTTGTCCCGCCCGGCATAATCACACACACGCGCTGACAACAGCAGCAGCAAGGGCCGCAAACGCTTGCCGCCGCTGCTGAGAATATGCGTGCAGATCGCCCGCAGCATATCAACATCACTGGCAACCGCGCTGAGAAGCAGCGCTTCAACCTGCGCCATCTCCTGTTCAACCGTTGCTGTCAAGCGCTCAATCACTGCCATTCCGGGTGACCCTTCAAAGTGCGCGCCACCGTCAGTACATCTACCGCGGCAACGCCGTTGCGTTTAAGTATACGGGCGCATTCATCAACAGTTGCGCCGCTGGTAAAAACATCGTCAATGAGCAGCAGCCGCTTACCGTTATACCGGGAGCAGCAGCACGAAAAAACTCCACGCACAGCCCTGTGCCGCTCAGAACGGCGCAGGCTGGTCTGCGACACGCTCCAGACGGTACGCCGCAGATAATCACGCTCCACCGGCACATTCCACTGCCTGCCCAAACGCAATGCCAGCAGCAGCGACTGATTATAGCCCCGGTGGCGCAAACGCTGCGGGTGCAGCGGAACCGGCACAAGCGCGGCATATCCCCGCTGCGGCCCGATCGGATCGCAAGAGCCTGCGACGAGGTCTGCCAAGGGACCGGCAAGCATGCTCCTGCGGTTAAATTTAAACTGCTGTATTGCCCGGCGCAGCTCCCCGGCATAGACAGCTGCTGAACGCGCGCAGTCATAGTGCGCAGGGCGAACGATACAGTCGCCACACAGGTGGTCACCTCCGTGGGGCGAAGTAAAAACCGCGCCACAACGGGTGCACACCGGACCGGTTATCTTGTTAAAGCGGCTATAACATTCCGCACACAGGCCGGTTCCATGCCCGGACAGTGCTTCGCCGCACAGCATGCAGACCGGCGGGAACAGCACATCAAGGGCGTGTGAACCCAGCCGCCCCGCAAACTCCCGCAGCATGCCGATGTACTGCACGAAAACCGGAAACCTGCTAAGGAGCGTCGCTGACCGGAATGCGGGGACAATCAGACCACAGCGTTTCAAGATCATAAAAAGCCCGCTCGGACTCCTGGAAAATATGAATGATTACGTCGCCGTAATCCATCAAAATCCATCCTCCTCTGGTGCGACCCTCAACCCCGCGCGGTACTATGCCGACCTGTTTCAGGCTGAGTTCAATATGTTCCGCCATGGCCTGCGTATGCCGCTCTGATGTACCGCTGCACACCAGAAAATAATCAGCCATTGCTGTCGTGCCGATAAGCTCAAGCACAACCGGATCGATGGCCTTATTCTCCAGGGCAAGCCGGACACACGTTTCAGATTTTTCAAGCGAATTCAAACAGGTCCTCCCCTATGATGGTTCACGGTACAAATGATTCTCAAGAATATAGCGCTCAACGGACTCGGTGACAAGATACGATATCGTCCGGCCGCAGGCGATCCTGATGCGTATATCGGTCGAAGATATATCAAGAGCACTGACCCGTCCAAAACAGATTCGGGCACCGGATCGATGCGCATAGGTGTTTTCATCGAGGCGTACAAACTCCCGGGCCGCGCGGCCGGGCAGATTAAAGGGAGACGGCGCCGGCAAGCCGGCCCGATTCATCACGATAAATCCGCAATGCTCAAAAAAATCGGGATACTTGCGCCAGGTATGCACCTCACGAAAGGCGTCGCTGCCTATGATGAAAAAAAGTTCGCTCCCGGGTGCTTCCTGCTTACGAAAATGCGCGATGGTGTCATATGAATATGAACTCCCCTCGCGTTGCAGCTCAATGTCCGACAGCTCAAAAAAAGGGTTGTCGGCGATTGCCAGCCGTGTCATCTCGCAGCGGTGATACGGCGCTACGGTCGGCTGTTTTTTATGCGGCGGCATAAATGCCGGCACAAACACAATCCGGCTTAACGCAAACTGCTCGCGTATTTCCTCCGCACAGCGCAGGTGTCCAATATGGACGGGGTTGAATGTTCCGCCGAACAGACCGATTCTTTGATGTGCCGGTGTTTCCATTTCCACGATTTTTATTTCAATGCTGAAAAGACAACCAGATCATCCCGGTGAATCACTTCGCGGTCGACCGGGAATCCAAGCGCTGCGCTGATCTCCGCAGTTTTGAGACCCTTGATCTTTTTAACAGCCTCGGAGCTGTACGCGGTCAACCCGCGGGCAAACTCTCTCCCGGAAGCATCCCGGCAACTCACACATTCGCCGGCATCAAAATCGCCCTCCACCGACACAATTCCGCTTGGAAGCAGGCTGCGCAAACGCTGCTCAAGGGCATCCCGGGCACCGTCATCAAGCACGAGAGCGCCCTGGGGCTTAAGCGTATAGGCAATCCAGTGCTTCTTTCCGGTCAGTTTGTTCTTTTTGGGAAGGATCAGGGTCCCAACCGGCTCACCATCGAAAACCGCCCTCAGCGTGCCGGGCTTTTTACCGTTGGCGATAACGGTCGGTATCCCGAACGTGGCCGCAGTTTTCGCGGCCTTGAGCTTGGTTGCCATGCCGCCACGCCCGACCCTGCCCGCCGGGCCCTGCGCGCATTTTTCGGTTTCTTCGTCGATGGTTTCAAGCAGCCCGATTAAACGCGCATCCGGATTGACCCTGGGGTCACTGTCGTAGAAACCGTCAATGTCGGTTAAAATAACGAGCAGATCGGCCTGCGCAAGGTTGGTCACAAGAGAGGACAGGTAATCGTTATCGCCGAACCTGATTTCATCAACAACGGTAGTGTCGTTTTCATTGATAATCGGAACCGCCCCGTATGCCAGAACACTGTTGAGCGTCTGACGGGCGCGCACAAAGCGCTTGCGGTCTCGCAGATCGCCATGGGTCAGCAAAATCTGAGCAACCGGCATGTCATGCCCGGTAAACAGCCTGTCATACAAACCCATCAGTCGTATCTGGCCGATGGCGGCTGCCGCCTGCTCCTGCTCGAGAAGACGCGGTCGCGCTTTCAAACCCAGGCGGCCTATGCCGGAGGCGATTGCCCCTGATGACACCAGAATACAGTCTATGCCCTGCGCGCGCAGATGGACTACCGATTGCACAACATCGGTGAAAACCTTGCGGTCCAGTTTGCCTGACGGGGTCGTCAGCACATAGCTTCCCAGCTTGATCACCACGCGGTGAACTTTTGAAAGAAGCTGTTTCCTGATTTCGCGAGTTGGCACGGTACTAATACCGTCTATGCGCTGACAGGAACAATGCTGACTTTTTTACGGGTTTTGCCATACCGCTCAAACGTAACAACACCGTCAATTTTGGCAAACAGGGTAAAATCCCGACCCATCCCGACATTCAGTCCAGGGTGAATTTTGGTTCCCAATTGACGCACCAGAATATTACCGGCTCTGACAACCTGTCCGCCGAAGCGCTTTACTCCGCGACGCTGTCCGCCACTGTCTCTTCCGTTTCTTGAGCTTCCACCGGCTTTTTTATGTGCCATGCTCGTTTCCTCCCGTATACCTTTCCAATCGATAAAATCAATCTGTTTTCAACAGATTACCTGCACGCCTCTGCTCAAGGCGGCGCTACTATTTATTATAATCTTTCAAGTACTTGAAAAACTCACTCTCGGTACTCATAATAAGACTGATAGTACCATCCAGAGACTTTTTGTAAAGATCAAGCGTGTTGACGAAGGAATAAAATTCCGGGTCCCGGTTGTAGGCTTCAGCATAAATTCTTGTGGCCTCGGCATCCGCCTTACCCTTGATTTCTTCAACCGTGCGATAGGCCTCCGACTTGATGCGCCGCAGTTCCTTTTGCTGCTCACCCTCGATGCGCCGGCTCTCCCCCATACCTTCGGAGCGGAACTGCTGAGAAATCTGATTGCGCTCGGCGATCATGCGTTCATAGACCTTTTTGCGTACGTCCTCAACGTAATTGATACGCTTGATCCGAAAATCAACGACCTCAATGCCGAAAGGTTTCATCTTTTCGCGACACACGTTCTAAAATTTCCCTGGTCATCTGCTCGCGCCCAAGCTTTACCTTGGACAACTGCGTGACCTGCTCCAGCATGCCCTCGGCAACGAGGTCCTCGGCCTTCATCAAACGATTGGAAGAGCGCACCACTTCAATCAGGGTGTTGGATGTTATGAAATCATTGGTAACAGACTCAACGATAGCGCCAAGCCGTTCACGGGCGACAATCTCGTCGCGGACGGTCTTAAAATATTCAAGCGGATCAACGATGCGCCAGCGCGCAAACGTATCAATCTCGATAAAAGTCTTATCCCCTGTCGGAATCTGCCCCGGAGCCCCTTCCCACTCAAGCAGGTTCTTAGGGAAAAAAGTCACGGTCTGAATGAAGGGTAGCTTCACTTTCAGGCCCGGATCTGTTTTCACTCCGACCGGCTTGCCGAACTGCAGAATAATAGCCTGCTCGCGCTCGTCAACCGTGTAGAAAGGTTTGCCGACAACCAAAAACAAAAACACGAGCAACCCGATAAAACCAGCAATTTTGCCCATGATTACTGACCTTTCTTCTTGCCCAGATCCAGCAGCGGCAGCAAACTCCGCTGCTCGGAATCAAGGATATATTTTGTTCCCAGATTCGGAATGACCTGGCCCATTGCCTCAAGGTACAGACGCCGTCTGGTCACATCCCGGGCTTTCGTGTATTCCTCCAGTAGGGCAATGAAGCGATTGGCATCACCCATGGCCTGATTGACGCGCTCAAGGGCATAGCCCTCGGCATTCCGAACCGAGCGCTCGGCTTCGCCGCGCGCCTCGGGAATAATTTTGTTGTAGGCTTCGCGGGCCTGGTAAATCATCTTTTCCTTTTCCTGCAGGGACTGGTTGACCTCATTAAATGACGGCTGCACAGGCATGGGCACGGTCGTCTTCCTCATCTCGAGATTAACCACATGGATGCCGGTCTCGGCCTCGTCAAGGGCCTTTTGCAGTTCGCGCTTGGCCTCAATGGCAATATCGCGCCGCTCGGTAATCACCTCATTGATGCTGCGGTCGCCGACCACGCGGCGCATGATCGCCTCGGAAAGGTAGCGCAGGGTTTCGCGCGGATTGCGCACCTTAAACAGGTACTTATAGGGGTCCAGGCGGGTATACTGTACAACCCAGGGCACGATAGCGCAGTTCAAATCCCCGGTCAGCATCAGCGACTCATTCACTGTATCGACTGGCGGCATAAGCTGGCCGCGGCCGACAACCGGCGCGGAGGCAAGACCGAACTCCTCCTCAAGTACCTGCTCCCGCTTCACCTTGGTTACCCGGTCAACACCGAAAGGAATTTTGAAATGCGGCCCGTTTTCGACCATTACCACAAAACGTCCGAAGCGCTGAATAACACCGACCTCACCCGGCTCAATGATATAAAACGATGAAAATAACGCCAGCACGACTACGGCCGCAATCACAATAACGCCCAGCGAAATGCTGCTGTCATTGAATAAACTCTTCAAACGCCGCAGTATTTCCTCGGGATCAGGCGGGGAGTCCTTTCTCTTCCAGGGATTTTCACGGTTCTCGTTGTCCCAGGCCATTATACGAATCACCTTCTCTATATAAAAATGCGGTTTCGCAAACGAACAATATTAAAAGTTTATTCAAAAAATGTCAAGCAGATATGGACATCGCTCAAACGCGAGCGTCGGGAAACACCCCTTCCGGGCATTTCCCGACGCCGCACATCAAACGATTGTCCAATCCAGCAGCCGGCCGTCACCTACCCGGAAAGCTTTTGCAAACGCTCAAAGCGCTCGACTACTTCCTGCTCAATCTGTGTGCGCAGCCGTTTTGACTCCTCCGGAAAGCTCTTCTCAAGCGAGGCATAGCGGTCTTCGCCCGAGAGGAACTGCTGCAGCGTTCCGTCGGGCGCCTTCGATTCAAGCACAAACGGATTTTTACCCTCGTCTTTCAGCATCGGGTTATAGCGGAACAGCGGCCAGTAACCGCTCTCCACCGCGATGCGGGACTCTTCCTGGATCTTGCTCATGCCCTTTTTGATGCCGTGGTTGATACAAGGCGCATAGGCTATGATCAGCGAAGGCCCGTCGTAGCGCTCGGCCTCCAGCAGGGCCTTCATCAGTTGCTGCCGTGCGGCTCCCATGGACACGCTGGCCACATACACATAGCCGTAGCTCATCATCATGGCCGCAAGGTCCTTCTTAATTGTCTTTTTACCCGAAGCTGCGAATTTGGCCACCGAGCCGGTCGGCGTCGCCTTGGAGGACTGGCCTCCGGTATTGGAATACACCTCGGTATCATAGACGATCATATTGATATCCTCGCCGCTGGCCAGCACATGGTCAACGCCGCCAAACCCGATGTCATATGCTGCCCCGTCACCCATAAAAACCCAGAATGAGCGCTTGGTGAACAGATCCGCCATGGCATTTATACAAGCCAGCTGCTCATGTTTGGCATGCTGCGGCAGCAGTTTCTTAAGCTTGTCGCCGTAGATGCGCGACCCGGCAGCATCCTTCATGTTGTCTAGCCAGCCCTGCAGGGCCTCGCGCACATCTGCGGGAACCTCACCTGCCAGGGCATCGCGCACATTCTCGGCCAGGCGACGGCGCTGCTGCAAAGTGCCCAGCATCATGCCGTAGGAAAATTCGGCCGCATCCTCAAACAGGGAGCTGCCCCAGGTCGGGCCCTGTCCCTTTGCATTGACGCAGTAGGGGATTGCAGGGGGAGAACCTCCCCAGATGGATGAACAGCCCGTGGCATTGCCGATCACCATGCGATCGCCGAACAGCTGGGTCAAAAGCTTGGTGTAGGGGGTTTCACCGCAACCGGCGCACGCACCCGAGAACTCCAGCAGCGGCTGCTGGAACTGGCTGCCCTTCACACTCTCGGCGCTCACCAGGTCGCCGCGCACCGGTATCTTCACCAAATACTGATAATGCGGTACCTCGGCAGCAACCTGGGTTTCAATCGGCTTCATAAGCAGCGCTTTTTCCTTAGCCGGACACACATCCGCGCAGCAGCCGCAACCCATACAGTCAAGCGGGCTCACCTGTATGCGATAATTCAGGCCTGCAAGCTCCTTGCCGATGGCCGGCAGGGTTTTCAGGCCGGCCGGAGCATTTTCCGTTTCCTCAGCAGTGAGCAGGTACGGCCGGATGACCGCATGCGGACACACCAAAGCGCACTGATTGCACTGAATGCAGTTGCCCTTGATCCACTCGGGCACCAGGATCGCCACGCCCCGCTTCTCATACTGCGAACCGCCCACCGGCAAAATGCCGTCCGGCGCGAACGCGCTCACGGGCAGTGTATGGCCCTGCTGGGCGGCAATCGGCCGCAGGATATTTGTAACAAAGGCGGGCTCGTCCTTCTCCTGCTGACCGGCATCGGCTGCATCGGCCCAGCTTGCAGGATAGGCGATCTGCTGCAGGTTGGCGATCGTACCGTCGACCGCGGCCTGATTCATGCCGATAACCTTATCGCCTTTTTTCTTGAACATCCGCATGATCTCTTCCTTCAGGTGACGGATGGCGTCCTCGACCGGAATCACATTGGCCAGCTTGAAAAAGGCGGTCTGCATGATCATGTTGATGCGGCCGCCCAGCCCGATTTGCTGGGCGATTTTCACGGCATCAATATTGTAAAATTTTAATTTCTTGCGGGCGATGGTCCGGCGCATGGCTGCCGGCAGTTTTGCTTCCATGATCTTCAAGGGTCCAGCGGGAATTCAGCACGAACGTGCCGCCTTCCTTGATACCCTCGAGCACATCATACATCTCGACATAGCTCGGGTTGTGACAGGCGATATAATCGGCAGAATCAATCAGGTAGGTCGATTTGATCGGCTTTTTCCCGAAGCGCAAATGCGACATGGTCACGCCGCCCGACTTTTTTGAGTCATAGGCAAAATAGGCCTGGGCGTACATGTCAGTATTATCGCCGATAATCTGAATCGCGGTGCGGTTCGCCCCGACCGTGCCGTCCGCGCCAAGGCCCCAGAATTTGCACTGCACGGTGCCTTCGGTCTTCACGGTGTAGGACGCGTCAACCGCAAGCGACGAATGGGTCACATCGTCGGTAATGCCGACCGTAAAGCGATGTCTGGGCGCAGCAGCGGCCATGTTGTCAAACACGGCCTTAACCATGGACGGCGTGAATTCCTTGGAGCCAAGTCCATATCGTCCGGCAAGCAGCCGCAGACGCAGCCCCTTCTCCATACAGGCCGTGCACACATCCAGATACAGCGGATCTCCCAGAGCGCCGGGCTCCTTGGTGCGGTCAAGCACGGTGACCGTCTTCACTCCGGACGGCAGGGCCGCCACAAGGTGCTCGGCCGAAAACGGCCTGAACAGGCGCACTTTCACCAGGCCGATCTTTTCACCTCGTCCCGCCAGGTCGGCCACGACCTCTTCAATGGTCTCGCAGGAAGAACCCATCGCAACAATGACGCGTTCGGCATCGGGCGCGCCCACATAATCAAAAAGCCTATAGCTGCGGCCGGTCAAATCCTGCACCTTGCGCATGTACTGCTCGACAATGCCGGGCACCTGCAGATAGAAGGGGTTGCGCGCTTCACAGCCCTGAAAATAAATGTCGGGATTCTGGGCACTGCCGCGCAGCTCGGGCCTCTCAGGACTGGCCGCGCGCGCGCGAAAAGCGTTGACGGCCTCCATGTTCACCATTTTTGCGATATCCTCATAGGAAATCGCCTCGATTTTCTGCAGCTCGTGCGAGGTGCGGAACCCGTCAAAAAAATGCACGAAAGGCACGCGCGATTCAATCGCCGCAAGATGCGCCACCAGGGCCATATCCTGCGCTTCCTGCACCGAGGCCGAATTAAGCATGGCCCAGCCGGTCTGGCGCACGGCCATCACGTCCTGATGATCGCCGAAAATGCACAGCGCGTGCGTGGAGATGGCGCGGGCCGTGACGTGCATCACGCCCGGCAGCAGATTCGCCTGAAATTTTATACATGTTGGGGATCATCAGCAGAAGCCCCTGCGAAGCCGTGTAGGTCGCAGACAAGGATCCTGCAACCAAAGCTCCATGCAGAGCACCGGCCGCGCCGGCCTCGGACTGCATCTGGCTCACCAGCATCGTCTGATCGAAAATATTTTTACGGCCTTTTGCCGCCCACTCATCGACAACTTCACCCATCGGGGTCGAGGGTGTAATCGGATAAAGTGGCTGCTACTTCGCTCAGTGCGTATGAAATATGCGCACAGGCGTTGTTTCCGTCAACGGTCATCATTTCCTTTGACATCGGTCTGCTCCTTCTCTGCAATTTATCTTTACGTAATTCGTTATTGTCTTATTTCATGCTGCGGCGCCACTCAAGCGCGTTCTTGAGTGTCGTCTGGTCAGCATACCCGATATCAGCGCCGGGCTGAATGCCCTGCGCAATGCGGGTAACGCGCACACCAAAACCATGCAGCTGGTTGGCGATATACACTGCGGTCGCATTGCCGTTCATGGTCGGATTCGTTGCCAGAATCACTTCCTCAATTCCGCCGCTCTCCACACGCGCCAGCAGTTCCCTGACCCTGAGTTGATCCGGCCCGATTCCGTCAAGCGGGGCAATGCTGCCATGCAGCACGTGATAACAGCCGGAATAGCCGCCGATGCGCTCAAATGATATGACATCGCCGGGCGTTTCCACAACGCACACGGTTCTGCGCTCCCGCGTCGAACTGGCGCAGATGCTGCACAGCTCCTGCTCGGTGTAATTATAGCACAGGTTGCACAGTCTGATACGTTCACGGGCCTGTGCAATAGCGCCGGCCAGAGCACGTGCCTGCTCGGCAGGACAATTCACCAGATACAGGGCCAGCCTGGTGGCTGTTTTTTCACCGACACCCGGCAAAACCGCCAGACACTGGACCAACTGCTGCATGGGGGCCTGCATCGCCATAATGTGCGCTCAGGCGTTAATGCCGGGAATGCGAATCCCGCCGGTTATTTTAGTCATCTCTTCCTGCATCAGGGCCCGCGCGGAGCGCAACGCCTCATTGACAGCAGCGCTCACGAGGTCCTCAAGCATGGCAACATCATCGGGGGAGACGATCTCGGGCGCAATCTGCACCGAGATAATTTCCTGACGGCCATTGGCCACTGCACGCACCATACCGCCGCCGGCCGTGGCCTCAACCGTTTTGTTTGCAAGCTCATCCTGCAGGCCCTGCACCTGTTCCTGAATTTTGCGGGCCTGTTTCATCATTGATGTTAAATCCATTTTCCCAGCGTCCCCCTGAGCGCACGGCTAGCCGCACGCATACATTCAAAAACCGTTCCCCGGGTTACCGTGCTACGGTTGCGCCGGGATACACGGCAATCGGCTCCATCTGTTTATATGTTCGTTTTGACCTCAACCACTTTTCCCTGAAACGTTTCAACCACACGTTGCACCATTGGGTTATGCAGCGCACTGCGCTCGGCATCACGACGCTGCATGACGAGCGCGTCATCAGAGAATTTTTTTTAGCGTCTCCTCAACCGCAATCCTGACCGGACGGCCGAAAAACTCGGTTGCCAGTTCATTGAGCCGCGCCTGCGCTTCCGGTTCCCGCAACCAGTCTGCGTGGAACGACTTTTGCTGCACCAGGACCCGCAACCGGTCGCCATCCAGCTCAAGGCTTGCCTGCTGCAAATGGGAAACCGCCGGTATGTATTTCTTCCCGCGCACAAACTCTATAAAATCCGCATGGCCTTCCGACCCGGATTCAGGCGGGCTCGGTACAGAAACGCGCGGAACCGTTTCCACGTGCCGGGGCTGCGAAGCCTCAGCGACTGCAGCATGTGCCCGGACAAAGCGCGCCGGAGGTTCAACCCCTGACGAATGCGGCCTGTTGGCAGCCAGGGCCTGAACACGATCCAGCAGATCCTCCAGCGGCATGGCCTGTTTCAAAGTCATCATCTCCAGCAGGCACAGCTCAAGCGCAATTCGCGGACATCCTGACCGCATGACATCGTTCTCCGCGTTGAAAAATATGCGAAAACAACGCAGCAACTCTTCCGCACTGATTCGACCGGCCAGACCCTTGAGCCGCTCAAGGTCATCCTCGGCCAGATCAATCACTTTTTCCGGGCTGCCGCCTTTCTGCAACAGCAGCATATCGCGCAGCATTTCCAGCAGGCTGAAATAATACTGCTCCGGCTCAACCCCTTGATCACAACCCCCTGCCAGGGCTGCGATACAGGCCGGGGCATCCCCGACGATCAGAGGCTCCAGCACGTCATAGAGCAGGCGCCGGTCAATGTGGCCCAGCATCTCACGCAGCTCCTGATCCTGCACGGGATTGCCGCAGTAGGCAATCGCACGTTCAAGCAGGGTCTGTGCGTCGCGCATGCTGCCGCCGGCTTCCCGGGCAATCAGGGCCAGTGCGGAGCGTGAAATCTGAACGCCTTCGCTGCCGGCTATCTGTTCAAGATGGCTGATAATCGCCTGCGCGGCAATACGCTTGAAATCAAAGCGCAGGCAGCGCGAAAGAATCGTATCGGGTATTTTGTGGGGCTCGGTGGTGGCGAAAATGAAAACGACATGCGCCGGCGGCTCTTCAAGCGTTTTTCAACAGCGCATTAAAGGCCGATGTTGGAAAGCATGTGCACTTCGTCGATGATGTATATTTTATTGCGGTCGCGGGACGGCATGTACTTGACATTTTCACGCAGCTCCCGGATATCGTCCACGCCGTTATTGGACGCGCCATCGATCTCATGCACGTCGATGCAGTTGCCGCTGCGTGATTTCAAGGCAGGAAGGGCACACGCCGCAGGGCTCGGCCCGCTGGGGCCGCTGTGGCAGTTGAGGCACTTTGGCAAGAATGCGCGCGATGGAGGTTTTGCCCACGCCCCGCTCCCCGCGAAAACAGGAAGGCATGCGCAACACGCTGCTCCTTGATGGCATTTCTGAGCGTGCGGGTCACATGCTCCTGGCCGATAACCTCGTCAAAGGTCTGCGGCCGGCACTTGCGGGCTAAAACTCTGTAGCCATGAAATACATGCCTCTTCTGTGACAGGCGTACTGGCAGTCAACCGGAACGTGCCGCTGTAAAACAAACATATATGCCTTGAATTCTCATGCACAACCGGGAAAAGCAGCGTTAAACAAAAAAGGCCGGATACACCAAACACACAAACTCGTTGCTACCGTTGCTTCCTTCCGGACCTGGCGGGGTTCGCAAGTCATCTGTTGTTTGGGATCCGGCCATCATTTTCGTTCAAAAAGAGCCTTTAATTACGTGCTCAAAAAACGTGGCGGAGAGAGAGGGATTCGAACCCTCGGTGCGCTTTTGACGCACACACGATTTCCAGTCGTGCACCTTCAGCCAACTCGGCCATCTCTCCGTTTGTATTTTCCTCGATCTTTGAAAAAATCCTGCATGAGTTCTGCGGCATGCATCCTCAAGAACTCCCGCCTTTACCTCAACGCTGTGATTCAATTTGGCGTCACCGGTAAAGTCAAACACCGTGCCGGCCGCCCCTACCCGCGGGTCAGCAGCGCCGTACACAAGGCGCGCGCACCCTTGCATGAATGATGGCGCCCATGCACATGATGCAGGGCTCAAGGGTCACATACAGTTCCGTCCCGGCCAATCGGTAATTACCAATTTCCCGGGCAGCTGCGCGCAAAACCATAATTTCAGCATGGGCCGTGGGGTCGCGCTGCGCTATGGGGCAGTTATGCCCGCGCGCCAGGGTCTGCCCGTCAGCACCAGCACGGCCCCAACCGGCACCTCACCACTGTGCAGGGCTGTGCGGGCCTCGTCCAGCGCGAGACGCATGTAGTGTTCGTCCAAACCGGATGTCACCACCTGTTCGTGCAATCCATATAAAGGAGCACAAGAGTTGAAATTTTAACATATCTGTGCGGGATAAATCAAGAAAAACAGAACCTACTGATAAACCTTGCGTTTTTATCGATGCCGAGCCGCACGGATACACACGAAATTTTTATGTGCTGAACAACCTAATCCGTGGCAATGTAATCCTATACACACGGCAGGGCTCAACCGAGCGTGCGCTTCACATAATGCGTGTGTAAAAGCTCGTGGGCCTTATGGCTGAGGGGCTCACCCAGAAACTCCGCATACAGCTGTTGCACGCAGGGGTTTTCATGCGAGAGTCGAAACTGCCGATCACGATCGTCCTGATACAGACCCTGGGCACGCTTTGCGCGGATGTCGTCGGTTACCCCGTAGGGCTGGCCACCACCGCCGGCGCAGCCTCCCGGGCAGGCCATAACTTCAATAAAATCATAGGGTGAAGGCTCGCCCTTGTCCCGGGCCTCACGCACCCGGTTCATAACGCTCATGACATTGCCCAAGCCCATGCGCAACAGCAACGTTAACGCTGCGTGCCCGCGATTTCAACACTCAGCTCTTTCACGCCTTTAAGACCGCGAATGCCCTCGAAATCAAGCGTTCCCAGTTTCTCTTTGGTAATAAATGAATAGGCGTGCGCAGGGCCGCCTCCATAACACCGCCGGTGGTGCCGAAAATAACGCCCGCGCCCGTATAATCACCGAGCAGATGATCGGGATCGCTGTCAGGCAGGTTAGCGAAATCCTTGCCGGTCTGCTTGATCATGCGCGCCAGCTCGCGCGTGGTCAGCGAATAGTCAACATCCTGATACCCGGAGGCAAACATTTCCTCGGTACGGGTCAGCTCGGTTTTCTTGGATGTGCAGGGCATGATTGACACGACCACGATTTTAGACGGGTCAATGTTCATCTTCTCAGCATAATAGGTTTTGGTGAGCAGGCCGCTGATCTGCTGAGGGGATTTACAGGACGAAAAATAACCGACCATGTCGGGCACCAGCTTTTCAAGATAGATGACCCAGGACGGACAACAGCTGGTGATAAGCGGCAAAGGACCCTTGCCATGCACAAAGCGCTCTATAAATTCGCTGGCCTCTTCCATGATGGTTACATCAGCGGCAAACGTAGTGTCAAACACGGCATTGAATCCAAGGCGCCGCAGCACCGTGTAGAGCTTTCCCGTGACATTGGTGCCGGGCGGCATGCCGAAGGCCTCGCCGATGGCAACGCGCACGACCGGGGCAATCTGCACCACGCAAAAGGTTTCGGGATTCTGCAATTCCTGCCATACCTTCAGCGTATCGTCTTTTTCAAAAATTGCGCCGGTCGGACAGTGTGACGCGCATTGGCCGCACACCACGCAGGGCGAGTCGCCCAGTTTCTGCCCGGCTGCGGGCGCAAAACGCGAGTTGAAACCGCGCCCCAGAAAAGAAAGCGCCCACACGCCCTGCAACTCCTGGCAGATTTCAATACAGCGGCCGCAGTGAATGCATTTATCCGGCTTCAATGACAAACGCGTTGGTTGAATCATCCTTGGGGATGCCCCCGATAAATTTATCAAACAATTCCTCGCGAATCCCGAAATCAGCGGCCAGATTTTGCAGTTCGCAACTTTGATTGCGGCCGCACTTGAGACAATCATTGGGATGATTGGACAAAATCAGCTCCAGCACCGTGCGGCGCACTTCAACAATCTCTGGATCGTGCGTAATGATTTTCATGCCATGCTCAATCGGTGTGCAGCAGGCCCGCAACATGCGTTTAGTGCCCTCAAGACGCACGATGCAGATTCCGCAGGCAGCCGTGGGCGGCAGATCCGGATGATGGCACAGCGTAGGTATTTTAACCTGCACCTGCCGGGCAGCCTCAAGAATTGACGTGCCCTCAGGCACCGTGACGGGTTTATGCGTTGATTGTTGCCTGGATCATGCTCAAACCCTCTCAACAGCGTTGAATTTGCACACATCAAAACATACGCCGCAGTGTATACACTTGTCGGTATCAATAGTATAGCCGTGCTCGCGGTCTCCACTAATCACTTTTTCAGGACAGGCACGCGCGCACAGGCCGCATTTTTTGCACAGGTGCCGGATGATGCTGAACTCAAGCAGGGCCTTGCATTTGCGCGCCGGGCAACGGCGGTTAACAATATGCTCCCGGTACTCATCCTCGAAATACGTCAGGGTTGAAATAACCGGGTTTGCGGCGGTCTGCCCCAGCCCGCACAGCGATCCCATTTTCATGGCCCGCGAGATCAGAATCAAACGATCAAGGTCCTCAAGCGTTCCGCGTCCCTCGGTAATGCCGGTCAGGATATGCATGATCTGATAACCGCCGATGCGGCAGGGCGCGCATTTGCCGCAGGATTCCTCCACGCAGAACGTAATATAAAATTTGGCGATATCCACCATGCAGTCGTCTTCATCCATGACGATCATGCCGCCGGAGCCCATGATGGAACCCAGCTTCTGCAAATTGTCATAATCTACAGGCGTGTCCAGATACTTTGCCGGTATAACACCGCCTGAAGGCCCGCCGGTCTGCACGGCCTTAAATGCCTTGCCCGAGGCAATGCCGCCGCCGATTTCAAACACGATATCGCGCAGGGTCGTGCCCATGGGAACCTCGACGAGCCCGGAATTGCGAACCTTGCCGGTCACGGCAAACACCTTTGTCCCCTTTGAGGACTGCGTTCCGATGCCCGCGAACCATTCGGCCCCGTGTAGAATAATCGGGGCAACGTTGGCAAGCGTTTCCACGTTATTAATGCAGGTGGGCATACCCCACAGCCCGCGCACCGAAGGATAGGGCGGACGGGGTACGGGTGTGCCCCGCTTGCCCTCAATCGAGGCAATCAGCGCGGTTTCCTCACCGCAGACAAATGCGCCCGCACCAAGCCGGATCTCAATCTCCATGGAAAAATCAGACCCCAGAACATTGCTGCCGAGCAGGCCGCGCTCGCGTGCCTGGTCGATGGCCTTTTGCACGCGCTCAATCGCCAGCGGGTATTCAGCGCGGATATAAAAATAACCTTGCGTTGAACCAATCGCATAACCGGCCAGCAGCATACCCTCAATGACCGAGTGCGGATTGCCCTCCAGAACGCTGCGGTCCATGTAGGCGCCGGGATCGCCCTCATCGGCATTGCAGATGATGTATTTTTCATCACCTGCGGCTTCGCGCGTAAACTTCCATTTAAGACCGGTGGAATAGCCGCCGCCGCCGCGGCCGCGCAGACCGCTGGCGATAAGCTCGGCAATAATCTCTTCGGGGGTTTTCTGCTCAACGGCTTTCAACAGGGCACGGTAGCCGTCTGCGGCAATATATTCATCGATGCTTCCCGGATCCATCGCGACCGCAATTTTTGAGCACAAGGCGCATCTGCCGGAACTCGGGGCTTATAGAGCAGATCCTTCACGGGGTTGCCGTGCTTGAGGGTAACCCCGATAATGCGCTTGATGTCGCTCGGCTCGACATTGGCATAGGTCATGTTTTCAGGCAGGATGGTCATGACCACGCCCTGATTGTAAATGCCCATATCAGCCACGCGCACCAGGCGCACATTGTCGGCCAGATTGCTCTCCCGCAGGGCGGCTTTAAAAACACCGAAAAAATCATTGGTTCCGGCATCGCTGCCGGCCGTGGTGTCCTATAACAGTACGGTTTTTTCGCTCATGAAAATGCTTCCTCGTTATGCATGGCCAGTATATAATCCTGCAAAAGCTTCCTGCCCATAACGTGTCCGCGCACTATTTCGCGGGCGCACTCTTCGGTTACCCTGCAATACACCACCCGGGCAGCCCTTCAATGCATACCTCAACCAGCGGCTCGGCATGGCACATTCCCAGGCAGCCGCAGGTGCGCAGGCTGACCGACTGGCCCTGTTTTGCAATCTCCTCTCCCAGCGCGCGATATGTTTTGCTCGGCTCCGGCGGCGATGCCGCAGGTGCTCATGCCGACACGTATGAAGTTTTCATTGCCGCTCTGCACTCTGACTCTTTAATTGTCTCGAAATCCTCGGGCCGAAATTGTCGCCATACTGCCTACGCCTCCTTGGAATACCGGGAAATGATGTCCGACCACATCGGTCTTTTTCAGGTTGCCGTAAATTGTGCCGTTTACCGCCATGACCGGCGCCAGGCCGCAGCAGCCCAGGCACCGCACACTTTCAATATAAAAAAGCCCGTCTGAGGTTGTCGGCCCTCGCCGATATGCAGAATGCTTTTGACCTCCTCCAGAATTTCAGCAGCCGCCCTTCAGATAGCATGCCGTGCCCATGCAAACCGAAATCTTATATTTTCCGGGCTGATTGAGTTTGAAGTAATGGTAAAAGGTGAGCACTTCATAAATGCGTGCCAGGGGAATATCAAGAAGGCGCGAAATACGGCGGGCAACTTCCTCGGGAATATAACCAAACGCATCCTGTATATCATGCAAAATCATGATCAGGTTGCCCTTTTTGTTCTTCCACTTAGCAACAAGCGCTTCCGCGCGGTCAAGACTGACTGCTTCCATGTAAAAAGGAACCTCCATAAATGACGGCGTGTCAATCACGTTTTCAGCACCAACGAGTATAACGCATGAAGGGGGGCTAATTACAAGTTAAAACAGCCGAAATTGCGGAACGTAAGGAGAATACATGTCTGCGTGACGAATAAACCCGGGGATACCTATCAGAACCGAAGCCACCGCAATATTGGCGCGCAAGCGCCGCACATCCGAAGCACACAGGGGATAACAACCACGTGCATGCTTATTTTTTTCTGCGGCTGCCACGTGTCCGCCGGCCTTCGGCCTGGACTTTCAGCTTGCCCGCATACTTCACGCCGAATTGCTTCAAAAATTCAATCAAAGCATGCCTGTGGCAGGAACCATCGTCAGCATTACAGCTGCACACCAGCACAATGCGCTCACGGTTCAGCATTTCATCCCAGGTATACTGATGCTGAATAAAGCTGGCTTCCAGCTGATCAAAATACTGCTCTTTAAACTCCAGGGCATTAATGCGGCCCAGACGGAAATCAAGCAGCATCTTTTTTGAAGGGGTGAGCATGAAATGCCCGCCCTGAAAAGACACATCAAAGCAATCATCGCCCGCATAGCCATAATCAGCCGTATAAATCGCGAGGGCGTGCTTTTTCTTTGTACGCTCCCGGAACGCCTTATGAATATCAACTGGTATCGCCCCAGCACCCATACGTCACCTCTCATTAATTTAAAAAATCTTTATATCCGTCGTCGCAATCAGCAAGCCACAATAGCATGGCTAACGGTACTTGTTTGCAGGTTGTTCAAAAATGCTTAGATGCAAGGCGCGCGTGGTCATCAGGAATGAGGCGTACTCTGTTCTTCACCGCAGTGACGAATGACGAACGCAATCCCACAGCGAGACAAGCGTTTTTCAACAACCTGCCGGCTTCTCAAACACAAGGCAACACCACTCTTCCTCTTCAAGCCTGCGCACAAAATTCAGTTTTTGCGAAAACGCCTCCTGCACCGAAGCGGCCTTTTCATTCAGAATGCCCGCAAGGACAACGTAACCCTTCTCAGCGGTATGATCAATAAGCGCGTCCCGCAGGTCAATCAGGATATGCGGCAGGATATTGGCAACCACCAAATCAAAGACACCGGCAATTTTTCCAAGCGAATCCGTACTGAAAGTAATCCGGTCTGCGACCAGATTGGCCTCGGCATTTTTGCGCGCGCACCGCACGGCCGTATAGTCAATGTCAGTTGCCGCACATCACTCAAGCCCGAGCTTTGCAGCCGTAATGGCCAGAATGCCGGAACCGGTACCCACATCAAGCATACGCGCCCCCGGACCCAGATCCGGCACACACTCATCAATAACACGCAGGCACATGCGGGTCGAGGGGTGCGTGCCCGTGCCGAAGGCCATGCCGGGATCAAGTTCAATCACCACTTCGCCCGGCCGGGCATGATAGTCGCGCCAGGGCGGCTTAATCACCAACCGCTCGGTGATGCTGATCGGCTGAAAAAATGATTTCCATTTTTTGTTCCAGTCCTCTTCTTGCAAGCCCCGCACCTGCATGTCCGGAAGCCCGCATCCAAAAAGCCCGGGCACGCCTGAAAGGCGACGCCCGATTTCCGCCACGGCCCTGTCCGCGCCTTGGCATCATTTTCCAGATAGCCCTTCAGAATTACCCGGCCACTGTCATTTCAGGAATCAGGTCTCCTCAGCGATGCCGCTGCTGCCCTGCTCCATAATCCAGTCGGCAACCGCCTCAGCGCAGCTTTTCTCAACGCTGATTGTCAGCTCTATCCAATGCGGTGCCTGCTGCACGCTTTTCCGGCTTCTGTTTTCATCCCTGTTCCTTTATAGCCCCGACAGGCTGAAAACCCTCAAAAAATCAGCCAAGACGTAGAATTCCTCCAGTGTAAGCGTTTCAGCCCGGCGGTCAAGATCAATTCCAATAGATAAAAGACCGGCCTGGGCTTCAGCAGGATCGTCGCCCAACAACGACTTCAAGCAGTTTTTCAGCTTTTTGCGGCGGGTAGAGAATGCTGCTCTGACAACCTTCTGAAAAAACACCTCACGCTCCTCCATCCAGTCCCGGCTTGTATCAGGCACCAGCATGATCGCGGCGGAGTCCACATCGGGCTGCGGATAAAAGCAGGTATCCGGAATGGTGAACAAATACCGGGGCGGAGCGTAGGCCTGCGCCAGCACGGACAAAATGCCGTAATCGCGGCCACCGCTGGGAGCGCACAGCCGCTGGGCGAATTCTTTCTGCACGATCAGCACCGCACTCTTAAACAGCGATGCAGTGCTAAAAAACTTCAATACTATCCGGGATGTAATGTTGTAGGGAATGCTGCCCATCAGAATCATGCTGCCCCCGGACGGACACAGAGACGCGAAATCAGCCTGCAAAATATCCTGATTGTACACAAGCACGTTTTCAGCGGGGTACTCTTCCGCCAGCTGCGCACACAATTGGCGGTCGATCTCAAAACAGTGCAAACGCGCGGCCTGCCGCGCGATAAAGCAGGTAAGCGCGCCCGGCCCCGGCCCGATTTCAATCACACAATCTTCTGCACCAATCTCGGCCTGCGCGACCGTTTTCTCCGCAATCGCCGCGTCGATTAAAAAATTCTGCCCGCAGGATTTGCGCGGCCTGATTCCAAGACTGCGGATAATTGATTTTGTCGGAAACTGCATCGCTCCTCGCTGGACTTCAGGTGGTAGTAACAATGACTACCGGACAGTATGTTGTATGCCTGTAGGACATGGTAATACAGCTAGAAAAAATTTAAAGCTATAATTTCCTTAACAAACCTCTTACCGTTCAAAGAAGCCTGGTAAGAACATTTTCAAAACATCTACATACATTAATACGCAACCAGGAATGCCGAATACCCTGAGATAAAAAAACGGGGGCTCTCTCGTTTAACGCACGCTATAATCTTGGCTGTATGCTGGCGGCCAGTAGTAATCTCGCTGAAACAGGCTGAGGCCTCAGACCCCTCCGCCGCTCAAGGGTATGGCCTTGAATCTATCCGCAATAATATTACTTTTCTGAACACCCGTTCATTACGCAGGATGGCGACCATGCCATCAACAAACCCGCGCGATCCGGAGATGATAAACATTGGTGCAGAATACTGCCGGGATGCTTCGGCAATAAGCGCGGCGTCAATGTGTTGCGGCTTGTTATATACCTAACAGCAAACGAGTTCATGGCGATTTGAAAGGAGTCAATCTCTTCCTTGAAAATCACTTCGTGATCGCGATTGGCATATAAAAGCGTTGCGGCCAAACATGCCGGATACTGCTGCATGGTGTTTTAGTGTCGCCCTGACAGGGGTAATGCCGATTCCTCCGGTGAGAAAAACATAGTGCCTGCCAGTATCAAGAGCACGGAAATAATCAAATATCGGTGAGGGGCCATAGGCCCATAAGCGCCCGCCCGGCTGCATGCGAAAGAGGCTTCTCTTGAATGAACTTGATTGGTCATCGAAATAGCGTGTGGTAAAGCAGAGCGTTTCTTCCTCGGGAGCTGACGAGATGGTAAATACCCGGGTTACGCCTCGCAGGTCAAAGGGGAAGTGCGGTTTGAGAAGCATACAATGCTGGCCCGCAAGCCATGTGGCGCGGGGTTTATCGAATACAAATGTATACGCATTGGAAGCTTCTTTTCTAATGTCGCGCAGTGTCAATCTGCCTGCAAACATGTGCGGTCTCCTTGCATGCCAATTATATGGGGTTGTATCCTGCTTTTTAAAAACGGCCGCCGGACAAGCTGCAGGGTCCTGTATCAGGCCGTGAGGGGTTGCTGCCAGCCGCGGTTTTACTCCCACCCGCCGCCCAGGGCCTTGTAAAGGGCGACCAAATCGGTGGCCAGTTTGCGGCTGCTTTGCACCCAGGCCTCTTCATAGGCGAACAGGGCGCGCTGGGAGACCAGCACGTTGAGAAAGTCGGAGCGGCCCGCCTTGTACAGGCGCGTGGAGATATCGACGGCCTTGCGGCCGTTGGTCACGGCCTCGGTCGAGCGCCGCGTAGTGCTGCTGCTCCTTGGCATAGGACGTCAGCGCGTTTTCAACATCCTTCAGGGCTGTGAGCACGGTTTTATCGTAGGCTGCAAGGGCCTGCTCCTGCAAGCTCGTTCTGCACTTTGATATTTGCCGTGATGCGGCCTGCGGCAAAAACGGGCCAGGTTATCGACGGTCCGACAGACCAGAAATGATTCCTGCGGTTCCCGAGGGTCTGCCACTCGTCGCCCCGCTCGCCATAAGAGCCGGTAAGAAAAAAGCGCGGAAACAGGTCGGCGGTTGCAATGCCGATACTTGCCGTGGCCGCGTGCAGCTGCGCCTCGGCGCGCCTGATATCGGGCCGGCGGCGCACAAGCTCCGATGGCAGGCCGACAGGAATTTCGGCGGGCTCAGCCGGGATCAGCCCCACCGGGGCAAGCTCTGCCACAAGCGCCGCGGGCTCGAGCGCCAGCAGCACGGAAAGGCTGTAGATGGCCTGCTGCGCCGCTGTTTCAAGAACAGGAATCTGCGCGCGGGTGGATGCCGCCTGTCCCAGGGCATTCGCCATGTCGAGGCCGTTTGCCAGGCCCGCCTCATAGCGCTTGCGCGTAATTTCCGCGGTGTGCTCCTGGGCGGCAAGATTTTTTTTCGCTATCTCGATCTGCTGCTGAGAGCCGCGCAGGCTGAGATAGGTCGTGCCAACCTCGCCGGCAAGCGTCACCATCACGTCGCGGCGATCATCCTCGGCTGCCTGGATATCCGCTGTCGCCGCTTCAACGTTTCGGCGCGTTCCACCGAAAAAATCAAGCTCCCAGGCGGCGTCAAGGCCGGCCTGAAAAAGATCGAAACGCTGTCCCTGCTCCACCACTGACTGCTGGTTTGGATGGCTGCGGGTATAGGAGCCGGCGGCGTCAAGCTGAGGCCACAGGTCGGCGCCTGCAATCGTGCGGGCCGCGCGCGCCTGCCGCACGCGCGACTCAGCGATTTTCAGGTCGAGATTTGCCGCAAGCGCCTGCTCGACCAGGCGGGTTAAAATCGGGTCATTAAACGTCTGCCACCAGGCGATGTGGGCGACAGGCTGCGCTACCGCGGCACTGGGCTGGCGTGCCGTGGTCATTGTCAATGCCCTGCCAGTCCGCAGGCATTTTTTTGTCGGGCAGATTTAAAGTCAGGCCCGACCGCGCAGCCCGCGAAAACGAACAGAGCAGCCACACACAATACTGTCTTTAAAGTATGCATCACATGTTCCCTGTCTGCAAATCGCTGCATGAAACGGTTGCGTAAACCCTGCATAATTATTCATAGCGCAGGGCCTCGATGGGGTCCAGCCGTGCGGCCTTCCAGGCCGGGTAAAACCCGAAAATAATACCCACGCTGGCCGACACGACGACCGAGGAAACAATCGCGCTGATTGATGTTTCGGTAGGCCAGCGCAGCATGGATGGTTATCAGTTTTGAAACAACCCTGCCCGATCACGATGCCGATGGCGCCGCCGGCAAGGCACATGACCACCGCCTCAATCAGAAACTGCCGCAGGATGTCGCGGCCCGCGCGCGCCCACGGCCATGCGCAGGCCGATCTCGCGCGTGCGCTCCGTGACCGACACGAGCATGATGTTCATGATCCCGACGCCGCCCACAACAAGCGATATGAGCGCCACCGCAAGCAGCAGATTGGCCATGAGCGTAGAGGTAGAAGACATGGTTTTGCTCATCTCGGTCATGTCCCGGATATTGAAATCATCGGGCTCTCCCGGCCGCAGGCGGTGCCGCTCCCGCAGAACCTGCGTGACCTGGCGCATGGCAAGGGGAATCTCGGCGCTGGACCGGGCGGCCGTGAGGATCTGGTCGACATTGGTGAAGCGGACCGGCAGGGGCGTGTTGGCCTGCTGCGTCGCCGAGGGCACGGGATAGAGGCTTCACCTGGCCCGGATAGAGCTTGCTGAGCGAGTTCACGGCCGCGGAACTCCGGAGGACTGGCCGCGTGCTGCTGGCGCTCTGATTGGCGGTTTGCGCCGAGGTGCCGGTCACGCGGTACTTGACCGTGGTCCACGGCGCCAGCAGGATATCGTCCTGGTCCATGCCCATCATGTTGGCGCCCTTCTTGGTGAGAACGCCCGATCACCTTGAACGACACATTCTGAACCCGCACCTCCTTGCCCAGGGGCGAGGCGCTGCCGAACAGCTCGCGCACCAGCGTCTGCCCGAGCACGCACACCTTGCTGGCGTTGCGGATGTCGCTGTCGGTGAACATCTCGCCCTGCGGCCATGGCGGTCCATTCGCGCACGTCGAGGTACTCGGGCGTGGTGCCGAAATGAAACAAGGGCACCCAGTTGCGGTTGCCGTAAATGACCTGCGTGCGCGCCCGCACCATGGGGCGCCGCCGCACGCACGGCCGGACATTCCTTCGGCGCATGGCCTCGGCATCATCGGGCGTCAGGGTCATGTCCGTGCCCGCATCCGAAGCTCACTCCGCCGCTTGCGGCCGTGCCCGGCTGAATCAGCAGGTTGTTGGCGCCCATGTTGGCAATGGTGCGCTGAATGGCCGCAGACGAGCCCTTGCCGATCTCCATCATGATGATCACCGCGGCAACGCCGATGATGATCCCGAGCGCGGTCAGGGCGGCGCGCATGGGATTGCGCCGCAGCGCCTTTCAGGGCCGTGCGGATGGTGCGCAGTATTCTGAACAGCCTCATGGCTGCCCCTCCGGCTGCGCCGGCGGTACTGCGCCGTCAACGATCACGCCGTCGCTGATATGAATGGTGCGGCGGGCATGCCGGGCCACACCGGGATCATGGGTTACCAGTATGATGGTGATGCCTTCCTCGCGGTTGAGCTGCTCGAACATGGCGAGCACCTCCCTGGCTGGTGTGGGAGTCAAGATTGCCCGTGGGCTCATCGGCAAACAGTAGCGACGGCCGGTTCACCAGGGCCCGGGCTATGGCCACGCGCTGCTGCTGGCCGCCGGAGAGCTGCGAGGGCTCATGATGGGCCCGGTCCTGCAAGGCCCACCCGCTCGATAAGCTGCATGGCCCGGCGGTTTGCTTCATGGTCGGTGAGGGGCTCGTGGTATAGGTCAGCGGCAGGATCACATTCTCAAGGGCGCTGGTGCGGGCCAGCAGATTGAAGCTCTGAAACACGAAGCCGATTTTTTTATTGCGCACATGCGCCCGGCCATCGGTCGACAGATCGGACACCTCCTGCCCGTCAAGCAGGTACCTGCCGCTGGATGTGGCATGGTCAAGGCAGCCCAGAATGTTCATCAGCGTGCTTTTGCCGGAGCCTGAGGCGCCCATGAGCGCCACCAGCTCTCCCTGCTCGACAGACAGCGATATACCCTTTAACACCGGCACGTCAAGCTCGCCGAGTGATAGGTTTTGTATATATTATCGAAGCTCGATTACATTCATGCTGTGCATTTAATTCGGAAAGTGACTGACGAATTAAAAAGCTTCGACTGTTCAATCCCGGCTTTCACAATCCCGCAATTCTTAATTCCTGAACCTACTTTTTCTGCGCTGCTGCCGCCAAAGGCGTGCGGCGCAAACGGACTCGGCGTATCGCCTGCGCTCCTGCCGCGCTTCGCCCATAATGACCTCAAGGCCCTCGCTCACTTCCTCGCCCTGCACCTCAGTCATCGTGCCGTCGCTGGGACCGATGGCAACCTTCACGGTTTTGCACAGGCTTCCATCCTGCGTCCAGAGCATAGCCCTGGCGTTTTTTCGATCCGGCCGTGGGCAGGCCTTTTGGGCGGCCCGCGCTTCCGTGACGACCGTGCGCCTTCCACGATGTCCTTGTATTCGGATCCACCTGCGCGGCCTGAGGGAACCAGCGCAGCGCGGCATTGGGCACGAGCAGCACATCGGTGCTGCGGCGACAGTTCGAACTGCACATTGGCCGTAAGATAGGGCAGCAGCCTGCCGTCGGAATTGTCGGTGATGACCTCGATGGTGTAGGTGACGACATTCTGCGTCATGGTCGCATTCAGCCGGATTTTGCCCACCTCGCCGCGTAAAAACCTCCCCGGGATAGGTGTCCAGCGGTAAAGCTCACGGGCTGACCCGGTATGAATGCTGCCGATATCGGCCTCATTCACCGATACCCAGACCTGCATGCGCTTGAGGTCCAGTGCAAGCAGGAAAAGGCTGGGCGCATTCAGGCTTGACACCACGGTCTGGCCGATATTGACCCGGCGGTCGATAATGACGCCTTTGACAGGCGATTTGATCGTGCAGTAGCTCAGGTTCTGCTCGGCCCGGCGCAGCGTTGCCTGCGCCTGGCCAATCGCGGCCCGGCCCACAGCCACATTTGCTTTGGCCACATCAAAAGCGGATTTGGCCGCATCATAATCGGTTTGCGACAGCGCGTCCGACGGCCCGAGCTTTTGCGCCCGCTCCCAGTCGCGCTCGGCCTGATAGAGCTTTGCCTTCAGCTGCTCAAGATCGGCCTCTGCGCGGCATGGCGCTGCGCGCGCCTGCTCGGCATCGGCGGCAGTACAGGGCATCGTCGATCTGGGCAAGCACGGTGCCCGCCTCAACCTCGGAGCCGTAATCAATTTCTTTGCCGTTTTTATCTTTGCCGAAAAAGACAATGCGGCCCGCCACCTGAGCCCCCACGTCGATCACATCCTCGGGCTCGACCGTGCCGGTGGCGCTGATGGCCGCCGTGAGGTCGCCCCGCGTTACCTTTTGCGGTGGTAAAATGTGCGGCGGGCTTTGTGGAGCATTTCTGCACAACAGCACAAGAATAACAATGCAGAACGCTCCCAGCGCCAGATAGCTGTATTTGTTACGCGGCAATTCATGGTCATGACCTTCTTGGGAGTGTTCATGCGGGAGACATTTCCGGGGACAACCTTAGTCTGATAAAAACGTTCTGTACTTGTAAAAAGCATAGGCTATGCACGGTTGCATGTCAATATAATATAAAGCTGCAACACAATATGGACACTACCCCTCACGAAAAAATTCGGTCTACGAGCAGGAAAAACTATTGTGTGATGCCGGGCCATATGAAGGTTCATGGGAATAAGCGGGGATGTATGCCTGAACGTTGTGTTTCAAAAAACAGGCGGTATATCTGCCTCACCCGAAAAGCGTGTCCGGCAAATCCGGTAATCCCGAAACCTCTCCTCGGCCGGGGCAAGTCACGCCGGTGGAAACATGCAGACGGAAGGGGGGCAGAGGTTCAGTTGAGTTCAGACACGCTAGGCTTACGGTAGGCCGCGGTTTTACTGCTGGTGAAAAAATCGTGGATGCCGTCGGCTATCGCCCCGGCAAGCACCTGCTGATAGGCAGCGTTCTTAAGCCGCGCGGATTCTTTAGGGTTGCTGATAAAACCGGCCTCAATCAGAATACCGGGCATCTCAGCTTCAACCAAAACACGCATAGGCGCATGTTTGACCCCCAGGTTGCGAAAATCCTTATACCGACTTGCGGTCAAAACAGCCTTAATTCCACTCTGAACATATCCTGCCAGCAGGCTTGAAACGTTGGTTTTCTCGCTTTGCATCAGGTCGAACAGGATCATCTCAAGATCACCGACCTTCTCCGGCGTGGTAAAATTTTCACGGGCGGCAACTTTGCGCGCGTCATCATCCGATGAAAAATTGAGATAATAGGTCTCAATTCCCTCCACCCGGGCATCAGCATGCGAGTTGCCATGAATTGATATCAACAGGTCAGCCTTTTTTTCAGCGGCTGCAAGGGCACGATCCTCAAACGACATAAACGTATCTCCGCTGCGTGTCATAAAAGCCTTGTAACCGGAGCGCTTATTGAGGGCCGTTTGCAGCGCCTGCGCAATCTCTAAACTGACCTGCTTCTCCTGCAGACCGCGATGGCCGATTGCGCCCGGGTCACGGCCGCCATGCCCCGCATCCACGGCAATCAAATAGGTCCGCGGCCCCTTCTGCTCAGACTGCTTTTCCTGCGCTAAGGCCTGCACAGGCTGTTGCACAGCAGGTACTGCGGCACTCTTCAAAGGCGGCGGTTCGGGAACCGGCGCGACTGATTGCGAAGGCATGTTCACAGCAGGATCGCGCGAAACCGGCTCTGCGGGTTTCTGCGCGCGGGCGATTATTTTTTTCGAATCTAAAATGATTTCCAGCCAGGAGGATTATCGCGCTGAATGACCGTGTAATCGTCTCCAGAGACTTTATGGTTCACCTCCAGCACAACACGCACGGTATGCAGATCATTCAGGGCTGAGCGCACAACACGCACACAATCACCCTGCACGCTCAGGTGCCGGTTAACGCCCCGCTCAAACGTGGTGTTTGTAAGATCAAAATAGAGACGATAGGGTATGTTTGCCTGCGGATTATGGTCAAGAAAATTGGCTTTATATGCTGCCGGTCGGCTGAGCTCAATGGTGACTTTTTCAAACGATCCGTCAACGGCAAAAGAAACCGCGCGCACGGTACTCGAAGCGGCTGCAGCTTCAAAGGGGGCCATGCAGAAACCGGAAACAATAAAAGACAGAAAGGCGAAACACGCCAGAGGGCAGGACTTTTTACGCAGTACGGCCATTGACCGATACAGCATACTCACCAAATTTTTTTTATCCCTGGCAGCACTGGTCATGGCCGACAGTCTATCATAGACAGTAATTTTCAACAACCCGCAGACTGATCACAACGCTGTTCAGCGCGAACGCGGATCAGTGTTAGCGGCTTTTCAGCCAGTCTGTGTATACACCTGAGCCGACAACAAAAGGTTCCCCGTCAATAACAACTTTTTTCACGTAGACCTCCTTTTGAGCGGGAATGGTTTCGCCCGGCTTGGGCCATTGGTAGGTAACCCAGGCGCTGTCCTGATCGTGCAATGCGTTAATATACGCGCGCACAAAAGCCTTGCCCTTTGCATCAACCGCATTGATCACGGAACGGCCCTCAAGCATGGGAAACGCTGGATTTACGACTTCGCGGCCTTCAAAAGATGTGACAAAAACGTAGGTCTCATTGAAATAATAGTCACCGTACCTGTCACGCAGCAGGCCGTAACCCTGCCGCCCCTGCTTTTGCAGCATGGCCGCGGCATCGTCAACCATAGCAACGATAAAAGCCTTTTCCATGCGCATGGTATAATCTCCGCTGCCGACGATATATTCCGTGCCCGACGGCGCACGGGTGCGCACTAAAAAGGTGGTTTTCCATGTGGGATGCGCGTCATTGGGCCTGCTCCACAAATAATGCGCCCAGCCTTCGGTCTGAGGCGGCGCGACCGGTCGTAGAAAAACCTTCCCGAACGGCCTGCCGTTGAGATCTTTGAGATCAAAAATGTTAACGCGTTCATTTTCAGGATCAGGCGGATACACGTACCGGTTACCGGCCATATCAAGCACAAAGACATAGCGGTCGCCATCAAACCAGTGGCTTGAGGGCTTCTTAAAAAGCGCAAAACTGGTTTCACCTTTTTTTGCAACCAGATCGGCCGCATCCCGGACAAAAGCCACGAGTTTTTTGGTTTCCGGGTGCTGGTACTCGTCGGCAGCGCCGGCCCCGCCGCTCAGGGCAAGGGAGGCCATAACAGCAAAGAATACTCCTTTGTTAATTTTCACGTAACGACTCCTCTCTTCAGTGATCATGCGTGCATTGTGCACACCAGCCCGCAGCCATCAACACTATGGCCTGAGGTCAACCGGGGCAATACGGGCCGGGAACCGAAGCGCATCTATGCATCAGTCCCGCGCAAGCATACGCACTCACTCTGTGTCAGTTTCTCAACAGTCGGCACTTCAATCTTGTCAGGCTTGAACATGCGGACCGTATACAGGCGTACTTTGTCGTACGCCGCAGTGACGAATGCTAAGCGCAACGAAGCAGACGGGCGTTTTGGGGCAGCCTGCTAAATGTGCAGAAAGCAACGCTCCAGCGTCGCCAGCAGGGCGATATCGTGATCAGCAGCGGCCTCAATAACAGCGGCATCATTCAGAGATCCGGCCGGCCAGATTACCGCGCGTACTCCAAGGGCTGCAACGGTGTCAATGCAGTCGCGCTGCGGGAAAAAAGCATCTGAGGACATGACTGAACCCTTCAGGTCATGGCCTTTCTTGACTGCCTTGTCAATGGCCTGCTCAACGGCCCCGATGCGCTCCTGCTCTCCGGTGCCCACCGCGATTGCAGCCCCGTCCTTGACAAACACGATACCGTTTGAGCGCACGTTGATGTTAATGTACCAGGCGGTCAGACAGTCCTCGATCTCCTGAGCAATGGGCAGGCGACCGACGACATAATCCTTCCCGTTGTTTTTTTCAGGATCGCTGTTGGGAATCATCGGGTCGACGATCAGATCCGCAGCGCCTCTGATGCGCGTCAGATAGGGAATCTCAAATGTCAGGGTGCCGTCAACCAGGTTGCGAATATTGTACAGCCCGCTGATGTCGTCTCCGATGAATTTCGGTATCGTGTCGAGGTTATCGACCCTGCCGACACGAATGGCATTGTTGCGCTTCTTTGTTCCCTCATTACGCCTCAAAACCTCGAGCGCATCGGCTGAAAACGCGGGTGCAATCACGCCCTCGATAAAGGTCTCCATGATTGCCTCGGCGGTTGCACCGTCAACCTCCGTATTGAAGCCGACAATACCTCCAAAAGCGCTGCGCGCATCACAATCGCGGGCAATACGGTAAATCTGTTCAAGGGATTCATCACCGGTCTGCACTTTAAAACCGCAAGGGTTAACATGCTTCATCACAACGCAGGCAGGGCGGTTAAAATATTTCAGCGTGTTCAGGGCCTGGCTCATGTCCTGTAGATTGGTCAGAGACAGATCCGGCCTTGCCGCCCTTGAGCATATCAAGGTTACCGACACTGAGCGCGGTGCTGTTCTGCGGTGCAAATGCGGTGAAGGGCTGATGCGGGTTGGTGCCGTAGCGCAACGGGGTTGCAACAGCCTTAAGTTTAATCTGCTGCTCACCCAGCACCAACGTGGCCTCTTCGGGAAAACTGCTTTCAATCGCGGTCTTGTACACATCTTTAAATGAAGAAACATCTGTGGGCATATCAGGCAAGCTCCTTACTCTGCGTGACGGTTTTTCACGTACAGGTTTACTGTTCCATCGGGACCGATAAAGGCGGCTGCAGCGGCAACCCGGAAATCATCTGCTCCCGCCGCCGGGGCCAGGGCATCATAGAGACCCTCGGCAGCCTCGCGGGCGCTGCCGAACGGCAGCGCCACATCGAGGGGCTCCCCTGCAAACGACGGCAGCGGATTGGCATTCACGCCGGTATAGGTTGCGACCATACGGCCCTGTCCGGCTATCAACGGAAATTCAAAGGTATTTCTGATAACGCCCCCGTTCCCGGCGCGCTTGAGCACGCTCAGGGCGGCATTTTCAGCAATGCAGCCGCTGATGCGAGGCGTCCAGTTTGGTTCATCAGGCTCATATTCCCAAGCGGACAGGCCTGCGTGCAGAACAAGAGAGACGCGGGACTCACTGTGCAGCGCCTGAAAAACATCGCCGGTCTGCTTACCGTTTGAAACCGCGATTCTCCCCTTACCGCACATAATCGCGGCATACACCAAAAGGTCGGGATTACCGGTTTTCAGTGTCTCTTCATCCGTCGGCCGCACAAAAATTTTCTGCTCCTGCGCATCAATAACGAGACGGCGGGCCTGGCTGGAAGGGCTGCGCCCGGTTATCGCGTACAGCACGCCGCGCTGCCCGGTTGGCCCTGCCCCCACAATAATAGTCCTGCCCGGATATGGCATGGCTTGCAACGTATCAAACAGACTTCTCATAGCTTACAACCTCCATCATCGTCCGCAAACGGGACACTTTTCTAGTATTGACTGCGGCCCAACCGGCATTGGTCACGGTTCAGAGTAGGTTGCCGCAGCATTGTCTGATTCCCACACGGTCACTGCGTCCATGGCGACACCCTCAGGCAACCCGCCTGCAATTTCCCGGTACACATAGCGCGCAATCAGCTCGGAGCTCGGATTGCAATCGCCAAAAGCTGCGTGCTGATTTAACATGCCATGATCAAACCGGTCGAGAACGGCCTTGGTCAGACGCTTCAACTCCTTAAAATCAATCACAATGCCGATGTTGTTCACGAGTTCACCGCGCACCTGCACTTCAACCTTCCAGTTATGCCCGTGCAATGACTCACAATTGCCCGCGTAGCCGAGCAACTGATGCGCTGCTGAAAAGGAATCTATGATTTTTAACCGGTACATCAGGTTTCCCCCTTAGATTCAGCCGGATCAGGTGCAATAATAACCCGACGGCCTTCAATGCGCAGCCTGCCAGTGCAGTACAGCCTGATAGCTTCCGGCAGGGCCTTGTGCTCGATGGCCAGCCCGCGCTGTTTGAATGTCTCCAGCGTGTCATCGGGCTGAATCGGATTAACGGCCTGCAAAATAATCGGGCCCGTGTCACAGCCTTCATCCACAAAATGCACGGTACATCCGCTCACCTTCACCCCGTAATCCCAGGCATCCTCATAGCCGTGCGCGCCCGGAAAACTCGGCAGCAGCGCAGGGTGAATATTGATGACCCGGCCCCTGTAGCGCTCAAGCAGCTCGTGGCCCAAAAGGCGCATGTATCCGGCCAGCACGACCAGCTCAACGCCGCGGGCATCAAGCTCGGCAACGATTTCGTGCTCGTGCTCCTCGCGCGTTTTGCCCTTTGACGGGATGCACACGGCCGGAATGCCGTGTTTGCGGGCGCGCTCAAGACCGAACGCATCGGGCTTATTGGCAATGACGCAACAGATCCTGATTGGCAGGAAACCCGCCTCGGTTTGATCGATAATTGACTGCAGGTTCGAGCCTGAACCTGAAATCAAAACAGCGACAGGAGTTTTCATTGCAGGCAACAAAACAATAAGATTTAAACCAATAGTATCTAAAATTAACTAAAATACAATTTTATGCAGTATAAGATAAGCATATATGTATGTCAAATGGAAATACTG
>CAVRPV010000006.1:0-434810 GCA_963723235.1 uncultured delta proteobacterium | reverse complement strand
GCCTGCCCTTTAGAGCATTTTTCTTAATAGTATAGGCTGGAATAAAAATCGCTCCGTTCGCCCTGAGCCTGTCGAAGGGCCAAACGGACAACGTATCGTATGTAATCCGTTCATGGTTCGACAGGCTCACCACGAACGGGTCAGTAACTTCTTTTGAAAAAGGCTACAGTAAAGAAAAATGCTCTAGCGAAGCCCAATGTGTCGAGATGACACATCAAAAAGGCTTTGACATTCTGGATAGCTTTAAATGTCTTTGCCCGCAGTTGCTTTGAGTACTCTCTCGCTTCGATCGGCAGAAGATATCGGCAGCGCTTCCGAGTATATCGCTTCGCGCTTGCCCTCCAGGGGTTGAAACGGATAGGCGAAGATCAGGAATATCTCCACCCAGTTGTTAAGCTTTGCCTTGCGCTGGTAGCTGCGCTTCAGGCGGTCGCTGCGGTCGTACAGTTCGGCGCTGATCGTGTAGTCCCACGAGTAGGGCATGGGCACTACGGTCAGGGTCAGCAGGCTGATGGTACCGTTGAGGAATTGCTGCTTGGGTGAGGTTTCCTCGAAAAAGTCGATCTTCAAAGTATAGTCGCTCTCGGCATGAATCTTCGAGAGTTCTGCCCGGCGCTTGGGATCGTTCACGTCAGCCGGCGATTCCGTGAAGGTGGTATAGCTTGCAATGTTGGTGATTTCCGGCAGGGCATCCCGGAAGATATTGTTGAAACACCGACTCCTGTTCCTTCAGCTTGGGGATCGTATCGAATCCGTGTATTTGCGACAGGTGGCGAAACATAAAGCAGACCGTCGTTATCGGCCTTGTAGTTTTTCTCGGCCTGCCGATTAAACGAACCAGTCAGGGGGGAACGGGATGCTGCGCAGCCGGCCAGCAGGCAGGCCAGCGCCAGCATCAGGAACAGCGTAGCATGCAAGGTTTTTGGAATTTTTTCATAGCATACTCCCTTTATTTTTATGGTGTACTGCCGCCCGGCCGCATGTACGCACGCACAATTTTGTGCGTACATGCGTTGCGTTTGTGCAAAAGCATGCCATTCATATGCAAGGCCTTTTGGTGTGTGTGCTTCGTGATGGCGTGAGTATATGGCCGGGCCGGGTGCGTGTCAATATTAAAACCTGCCATATGTCCGTGACGTTCAGGACGTTTTAGGTCCAAAAAAAATGATTGTCGGGTTTGAATAGTCATAGTATGTTTGCTTCATAAACGGTAGTAGCATTATTAACGACCGGAAAGCCGGGCCTGCTGAACAGGGGAATTATTTTTTTTGATACCCGCGCATATCGCGGGGAGGTTTCATATGCTTGTAATGCTTGCAGCTGCATCCGTTGTTGTTCTGTTGTGTGTTCTGATACAGGCCGGGGCGAGTGCTGTATGCATACGCTTCTACGCGCGTTTGATGCCGCTGCATGGCCTGCCAACGGGCGCAGTTCCGGTGGTCAGCCTTATATTCCTGATGGCGATGTGCCTGCTCATAGGGCATCTGCTGCAGATCGCATGCTGGGGATTGTTTTTTTTATGGCTTGGCGTGTTTCGTGATTTTCAAACGGCCCTGTATTTTTCCGGCGCGACGTTCACAACCATCGGCTATGGTGATGTGGTGCTTCCGCCCGGACGCTATCTGCTGGGTCCGCTTGTAGGCATCATCGGGCTGCTCATGGTCGGGGTCTCAACCGCTGTGATGGCCGCCGCTGTCACCAATGTGATTAACCGCCGGTTGGCACATCTTCACGGACGCCGGGAGGTAGAAAAACGGGTTGTTTCGTCCTGATTGTAAGCTATATTTACGGCGCGTATGGCAGAATTGACCAATAAAAACACCGCCGGAATCACTTTGTTTAGTCCGGCAACATTAAACATATTGGCCTAAGCGCAGCTGTCCGGCACAAGGGCTTACGTGAACAAATTTTAATGTACAAGGGCTGGATAAAGCTATAAACTTGAGAATAAAAAACGTTTCAATGGAGGATTGCAGATGAATAAAACAGTGAGCATTGTGATGTTTCTGGCTTTGATTGTTTGTATGGCTGCGTGTGCATCGGATATCAAGAGGACGACAACAGCCGACGGCTTCTCTGTCAGCAGGACAACCGTAGCTGAAGCAACGGTTGTGGAGATAGACCATGAAAAGCATACAGCGCTTTTGAAGGATAAGAACGGCATACAGTTGATCAATGTTGGTCCTGATGCGCCGAATTTTGGAAAGATTCAGGTTGGCGACAGGGTAATTGCAGAGGTTGTCGAGTCTGTCAGGGTTGCTGTGGAAAAGTCCGCTGGTGCGCCTTCTGCCGATGTGTTTGAGACCGCGCAGCGAAATCCGGACGCTCCCGGCGCGCAGAAGGTTACGGTCTCTGAGGCGAGCGTCCGCGTTGAAAAAATTAATTATGACAGCCGGATGTTAACGCTCAGCGGACCGGACGGCAAGCGCATAACCATAGAGGCCGGCCCTGAGATCAAGCGATTCAATGAGATTAAACAGGGCGATATGATTATCATGCAGACCGTCAAACAAACGATTGTCCGCGTTGAAACGCCTTGAGGGTGCATCGGCAGTTGAGCTGATGTTCCGGTTGCGCAGGGATGATATATACCAATACTGATAGTAGCTTTTTGAAATGGGGGAAGGCGCCATGAAAAAAACAGTGTATGGATGTGTAGCAGCGTGCGCGGCAGCGCTTATCGTGTGGTCAGGTTCATGCCCGGCCGTTGAGCAGGCTGCAGCCGTTGGTATTGATCCTGAGGCCAGCAAGATTGTTAAAGCCCTTAAGAAGGCAATCAGCGGACCGGGAATGTCAAGTTTAAAGTATATGACACTTCCGATGAGGTGACGGATTCGGGGGAGATACTTCAGTACGCTCATGTCCGCACGGCAGTTTTGCGGCGTCCCGACAAGTTATGGATGGAAACCCGGGGCGATAAGGCCAATACGTCGCTGTGGTATGACGGGGCCATGTTTACGCTTCTTGACCGTGATAAAAAAGTCTATGTTCAGCTGAAGGCGCCGGCCACGCTCGATGAGACGATCGATATGGTCTATGATCGCTACGGTATCAGCACCCCGCTTGCCGATATGCTGTCCGGTAATATGTACGCAGTGCTCATGGATTCTGTTATAACCTGCCGTTACCTGGGGCAGGGGCTTGTGGGTGACAGGGCATGCCATCACATCGCCGCCACGCAGAAGGACATCGACTGGCAGGCATGGATCGATCAGGGCGACAGCCCGCGGTTGCGCAAGCTGGTGATAACCTATAAGAGGCTCGATGGCAGCCCACGCTACAGTGTGGTGCTTGCCGAACTGGAAGAACTCGTTTCTGTCCCGCCTGAGATGTTCGTTTTTCAGCTGCCTGCGGGCGCTGCAGAAATTGAACCGGTTCCGCGGGAAAAGGATGAGAAATCCCGCCTGTAACAAGGCCGACTGTCGAGGGAAAAGACTATGAGAACAACACGGTGTTATCGTCTGATGATGAGTGCCGCAGTACTCTTCTGCGCGCTGTGTCTCAGTGTCGGGCATGTTGACGCCCGCGGGGGTGGCGGCGGTCGAGGAGGAGGTGGTGGCGGACGCGGTGGAGGCGGGTTTGGCGGCAGTCGCGGCGGAGGGTTTAGCGGCGGCGGTGGCGGGTCAGTGCGGCAGTCGCGGGGTTACTCGACCCCAAGCCGGTCAAGCGATTACGGCCAGAGATCGGACAGGATGTCCGGCGGTGGATACGGCGATGCCGGTTCAGTGCGCCAAAGCGACAGGATGGCCAGTTCGCGGCCATCTACCGCTGGCCGCTATGAGAGTTTTGGGCGTAGCGGCACTACGCCCGGCCAGCAGCCGGCCCAAGCAGTGGTCCCAGTGTCGGCCAATTGCCGGCGCAGGGCGGCCGCTACACGAATGCCGATCTGGGTGGCTCGTACGTCCACGCCCGGCCAGCAGCCTGCCGGAGGCCGTCAGGGAGGTTTGACTGCCGGCCAGCAGCCGGCCAAAGACCGCCAGCAGTTGCGCCAGGAGCGCAGGCAGGACGGCTCCCGTCTGAGCGATGATCAGAAAAACCAGCTGCGGGAAAAATATGCAGGACAGCGGACTCCGGCCTGAACAATTGCCGAATGAAGACGGGCGCTGGAGCGATGCGGACCGTGAAGACTGGCAGGATTGGCGCGATGATTCCCGCGAAGACTGGCAGAAATGGTATAATAACCAGTATGACGACCACTGGGACGACCACTACTATGGGTACTCGCCCTGGTGGTACGGCTATCCCGTATCCTCGGTATCGTATTCGTATTACATGAGCGACAGTCCGCCCTGCACGAATACGGTGGTTGTTAATCAGGCAACCGGCAGCACAACCTATTATTACTGCAGTTCGACCTGGTACCAGTCGATTTCATCGTCCTCCTCCGGGAGTGCCAAGTATGTCGTGACCACCCCGCCCGCAGGCGTGGGGCTGACCTCGCTGAACAAGCCGCTGGTTATGACGGTGAACGGCAAGGAGTATTATCTTTCCGCCCATGTGTTCTACCAGAAAATAACGCGCGACGGCAAAGACCTCTACGTTACCGTTGATGCACCGGTAGGTGCCAAAGTTGCGACGATTCCCGAATACGCGGTGGAGGTTAAATATCAAGACTGGACGTACCTGCGCTTTGGCCAGACGTTTTATCAAAAGCAGGGTGACGGCTTTGTTGTCGTCGGGAATCCGGGCCTGTAAATCATATATCCGGTGCCTGAGAGCGCTATTGCTCAGATGGTAGCCAAACTATACAGCTCAACATATAAGGAGAGCAGACATGAAAACTTCTATGCGAAACATGGTAGTGCTGTGCACGATTACTGTGCTGGCATGCATGCTTGCGGCATGCGCGACGTATCAGTCCCGGAACGTTACACCGACTACTTTTCTGGGAGATTATTCGATGCTGAAGGAGGGCGGGGATGGCAGGGCGCTGCTGTACTACATCAACCCGAAGGCTGATTTTAAGGCTTATAATGCTATTATGATGGACCCGATCAAGCTGTATGCCTCCGGGAAGCACGCGCTCGACAAGATGAAGCCTGAAGACCGGCAGATAATTTTGAATTACGCTGATGCGGCCATGCGTGAACAGCTTGCAAAGGATTATAAAATGGTGAACACAGCCGGCCCCGGCGTTATGCACCTGCGCATTGCCATCACCGAGGCTGAGGATGCCAATGTCACGCTGGATACCATCTCAACGGTTGTTCCCATAGGGCTTGCGCTCGGCGGCCTTGCCGCGCTTGCAACGGGTGAGTGGGCTTTTACCGGCAGCGTTGGGGTCGAGGCCGAGGGGCTCGACAGCCAGACCGGCACACGCCTGTTTGCGGGCGTAGACCGCCGAACCGGCGCGAAGATTACGGGTGAGGGTAATAAGTTCAACGACTGGCATGCAGTGGAGGATGCCTTTAACTACTGGGCTAAACAACTGCGCGAGCGCCTGGCTGAAGAGCGGGCCAAGTAGGGAAGAGGGCAGGTGCAGGCAAACAGAATCGTCAGCGAGGGCAGCATGAAAAAGATTCTATGTATGAGTATGCTGCTTTGTATGGTTGGTTGCAGTACGCAAAAGCCGATACTGTATCCAAATGCGCATTTGTCAAAGGTCGGCCATACTCAGGCACAGCTTGATATAGATGAGTGCTGCAGGCAGGCTGATGCCTATGTTAAATCCGGCGCCGGCAGTCAGGTTGCAAAAGATGCAGCTGTGGCGGGTACTGTCGGCGGCGCTACTGGCGCTGCCGCCGGGGCCGTATGGGGGGCTGTGGGCAAAGGCGCGGCAGCAGGCGCTGCCGCCGGCGCTACTGCCGCGGCAACCAGGGGGATTTTTCAATCAAAGGAACCAAGTCCGGTGTACAAGAATTTTGTGAATCGCTGCCTGAGTGAAAAAGGGTACTCAACCATCGGGTGGCAGTGATGCTCTCCGCATAAGCGCAGGGCTGTTTGGCCGTTAAAGATAAGATTCGTCCGGTCGTCTTCTGCGTATGCAACAACAGATGTCTAGTCCGGGAAAAAACAAAAGCCCCTGATTTCTCAAGGGCTTTTGTGACTTCATTGAACTGTGCGAGATTATGATCTGGTGGAGGCGGGGGGAGTCGAACCCCCGTCCGGGAATCTTCCACACTAACATCTACATGCTTGTCCCCCGATTTAGAGTCTCGCTTTCCCAGCCTCCCGGGAGCGGGATGCTGTTCGAAAGCCAGCTCAGGTTTGGTTTCGCCGCGCATACCCTGAGCACACGTGCGCGCCTATCCTGCTTTAGTCGACGCCCTTCAAATCCCTGCAGGATGGGGACGTGTCGGACGCTAGCCGTGATTAAGCGGCTAGGGCGTAATTATAATCGTCTGCGATTATGTTTTTTCCTACCTTTTTTACGAGCCTGTAGGAACCTCGGCATGCAGCTAGAGCTTCAGCTACCCCCGTCGAACCCGTTTCGCCCCCTTTCTCTTTATTTAATGTGTGTTCAGTATGTATGAAAACTATTGCGTTACAACTTGAATATAGCATATATTCCGAACAAAGCAAACCGCATACAGTCTCAACTTTTTAACAGTGAAGGATGGGTTATGAAGAACAACAGCTCGCTAATCGTGATTGTTGTCATGGCTGCCAT
This sequence comes from uncultured delta proteobacterium, assembly GCA_963723235.1. Lineage (GTDB taxonomy): Bacteria > Desulfobacterota > WTBG01 > CAIYCZ01 > CAIRTM01 > CAIRTM01. The sequence continues at coordinate 428,200 of CAVRPV010000006.1, read as the reverse complement.
TGTGCTTGCATGTGCCGCAGGCTATTTTTATTTTCAAAGCAGGCAGGTTCGCGATGATGCACAGATGCTGCAGGCCGAGCGCGACAGCCTGCAGCAACGCGCCGATGATCTTGAACAGAAAATTGAACAGCTTGAAACCCGCCTGAGTGATGATGCGGAGCCTGCGCCTGCCGCGGACGCGCTGCGTGAGGCGCTCGGCACGGACAATGCCGCGCCGGAGTTGCCGGAGGGGCTCGATGCCGCTTCCGTACAGGGACGGGTCATGAACTTTTTCCGCTATATTGATTCAAAAGGCTATCTGGGCCGCAGGGGTCTGACAATCAGCTCCCAGGAAATGTTTGTGCGTGTGCTGCAGCAGCTTGAGGCAACGCGACCGCTTATAGGTGTTGAGAATCAGGACCTTTTTGCGCTTATGAAGAATGTAACGTTTTTCTACCGCGTTCTGGGCAAGGACACCCTGCTGACGATCAGGGACATTATCAACGCGGAAGCATCCATCATGGAGCCTGTCATGGCACTTTTTCATGAATGGCTGAATCCCTGGCAGGCCCAGCCGCCCGGTCCTCCGGTGACGCGTGAGATGATGTATGACTATGCCGGATTTTTTCTGCAGAGTATGGGAGGCAGATCCTATCTGTTCAGGCGTGAATCGGGGGTGCGCATGCTGACGCTCTACTATAGCCTGCTTGTGCTGGATCAGGCCAATCGCGACGGGCTGAACGCGGAAGGCATTGACATCGGCCCTCCGCTTGAAGCCCTCATTCAGGAGATCAGCTACAGCCGGCGCCTGTCTGACCGGGAGCGTTATCTGGAGACGTTGCGGGAGATACAGGCGCGGTATTAATCGGCTGTTGAAAACTGTCCATCTGCGGTGTTGGTGCCGGGATTACAGAGCGCCTTCATCGGTTGGATTCGACGGATCAGACCGATCGGACGGATGCTCCTTGAGCCTTGAACCTTGAACCAAAGGGCAGCCACAGGGGGCTGCCCTTTCACGCCCAACGCTTGCCTAAAGTGCCGCAAGATGCTCTTGCGCGATTTCGCGTACGTCATCATCCTCAGCCGTCATTGCCATGATGCTCAGCTTGCTTTTAAGGCCTTCTTTTTTGTTGAGCGGCTCATCATCCATGATGCTTACCAGCTTTTCAACGGACAGTCGGACGATTTTCACATCCTTGTAGTCAAGCAGCAGAAACAGCGTGCTCCAGTCATCGGGCAAGCCGTATTCCTTGATATATTTTTTTACAGCGGTGTTGAACTTCTTTGTTCCGGTCCGCAGATGGATTTCATTGAGCGCCCCGGCATGCTCAGGGGTGGCTTTTTTGCCCTTGAAAAGGTTCCCAATTTCCTTGAGGTACATTTTCTGGGCCCATTCCTTCTTTGGGGACTGGGGCCGCTGCGCTTCCGGGTCATCGCTGGTGTGTGAGCTTTTGTCCCGTTTGCGGTCAATGTCGCGCCAGCTTGGTTTTTCATCATAATCATCGTGTTCGGATACCATGAGTTTACTCCCTGAAAGTTTGCACTATAAACGGTTATACGTGACGTGTTCGTAAAAAGTCTGATTTTCCCCTTCTGGCGGGGCTGTGCGTTTTTGTTTGCTGTGTGACTTTTTACGTCCCCATTAAACTCAATGTTCAGCCGGCAATTTTTTACGTGCCGGAAAATTTTGGTTTACGTTTTTCAAGAAAGGCCCGCATGCCTTCGCGGCGGTCATCAGTGTCGAAGCAGGTCACAAATGTATCGATTTCAAGGCGCAGGGCCTCAGCAAGGCTCAAATCCAGGCCTTGATTGATAACTTCTTTGGCATGCCTGAGTGCGGTCTGGCCCTGGCGGCACATGAGCGCGGCCATAGCACGGACCGTATCCATGAGTTCACCATCCGGTACGACCCGGTTGACAAGGCCCATGTCGAATGCTTCAGCGGAACTGAAGCGTCGGCCCGTGAATATCATTTCCTTGGTTTTAGCGGCGCCTGCCAGCCGGGCCGTGCGCTGGGTCGCGCCCCAGCCCGGAATGATTCCCAGGATGGTTTCCGGCAGGCCGAACTGCGCGCTTGCAGCCGCAATGCGGATATCACAGGCCAGGGCCACTTCAAGTCCGCCGCCGAGACAGAAGCCGTTGATGGCGGCGATGACGGGCTGTGGCAGGTCCTGCAGGGCGTTCATGAAACGGTGCCCCAGTTCGGAATATATCCGGGCTTCTTCCGGGGTTTTATTTTCCATTTCGGCAATGTCGGCCCCGGCGACAAACGCGCGGCCTGCACCTGTGAGAATGAGAACGCGCACATCCGGATCGTTTCCGACGGTCTGTACAGCATCAAGGCCCTCGGTTGCCACCATGGTGTTGAGCGCATTTAAAACCTTGGGACGGTTAAAGGTGAGAAGCGCCGTCTGGCCGTCGCGTTCAAGCGTGAGAGTCGTGTATGTTTTCATGTGTTATCCCTTTCAACGATAAGCGTCACGGCCTCGGCCCCGCCCAAACACAGTGAAGCCATACCCCGGCGTGCGTTGCGCTGCTGCATGGCCGACAGCAGAGTCACCAGCACGCGTGCGCCGCTGGCGCCGATAGGATGCCCGAGGGCAACCGCGCCTCCGTTGACGTTGAGCCGGTCATAGCCGATGCCCAGCTCGCGGCTGATGGCTACCGTTGATGTGGCAAAGGCTTCGTTGATTTCGTGCAGGTCAATATCAGCAAGCGTGAGCCCGGCTTTTTTAAGCACTTTCGGGATCGATTTCATAGGCGTGACCAGCACATTTTCAAGATTCCAGCCGGCCGCGCCCTGGGCGCCAACGCGTGCAAGCGGCCGGATGCCCATTTCGCGGGCCAGGCCCGCATCCATAATGACCAGAGCGGCAGCCCCGTCGCTGATTTTTGAGGCATTGCCGGCAGTTACGCGTCCATCCTTTTTAAAAGCTGAGCGCAGACGCTCAAGGGTTTCCATGGTGACCGGGCGGGGCGTTTCGTCCGTGTCGAAAATAAGCGGATCACCCTTGCGCTGCGGTATGCTGACCGGCACAATTTCATCACGGAAACGACCCTGCTTGAGACTGTCCTGAGCGCGCTCATTTGAGAGAAGCGCGAACTCATCCATGTCGCGGCGTGAAATATTAAAGCGGTCGCTTACCAGCTCGGCCGTATAGCCCATGTGAACATCATTAACAACGTCCCAGATGCCGTCGTGGATCATGCTGTCGATGATGGGGGCGTTGCCCATGCGGTAGCCGGTGCGCAGTTTTTCAAAATAATACGGTGCCTGGTTCATGTTTTCCATGCCCCCGGCAACAATAATATCGGCATCGCCGCAGGCAATCGCCTGCGCGGCCAGCATGACCGCTTTCAGGCCTGAACCGCAGACCTTGTTGATGGTCAGGGCCGCTGATTCCATGGGTATGCCGGCCTTAATGGCTGCCTGGCGCGCGGGATTCTGGCCGAGTCCGGCCGGCAGAACATTTCCCATAATGACTTCATCAACCTGGTCGGGCCGGATGCCGGCCCGCTCGACAGCAGCCTTGATGGCTGTTGCGCCGAGTGTGTCCGCGGCAATATCGCTCAGTGTGCCGTTAAAATCACCGATCGGGGTTCTAACCGCACTCGCAATAACTACATCTCGCATTGCTGTACTCCCGTTTGAGAAATTCTTGTAATGGTCAGCACAACTGCTGACCAACAGGCCGCATCGCCTGCGGCCCTGGTTGCTGCTCTGCGCTTTCAGCTCATAAGCCTCGCCCGTGCACACCCAGAGAGCAGGTAGCGGTTTACAGGCGGGTTCAGTGCTGGAATTGCGATGTCGGTCGGTGACGTCCGACGCAGGTGGAAATCAACCACGTAATCCAGTCATTATCATATGATGATAAAGCATGTCAAGGGATTTCATGGTGTTAGGACGATAGCGGACAACCGTTTGGCCTGTATTCGCTCTACGCTGCCGGGGTTATGATTCATGTGTTTGAGATGAAGCGCCTTGCTGGTGCAGGGCCGCATACAGGATCCCGGCGCGTTTGGCGCTGATAGCGGACACTTTCGCGATCTGTTCATGGTTGGCTGCGCGTATCCGTTCAAGACTGCCGAAATGCTTGAGAAGCGCACGTGCGGTTTTCGGGCCGATTCCGGGTACTGAGAGAAGTTCAGAGCTGAAATCCTTTGTATGCTTGACGCGGTGGTGAAAACCGACGGCAAAGCGGTGCGCTTCATCCCGGATGCGCTGCAGCAGAAAAAGAGCCGGTGAATTGTGTGGAAAATTGACCGGGTTTTTGCGGTTTGGTATGAATACTTTTTCGGTTTGGTCGCGTTTGGCACGGTCGCGCTCCGGGCCCTTGGCAAGCGAGGCAGCGTCAATACTTTCGCTGTCGGTTTCCCGCAGAACCCGGAGCAGGATCGATAACTGGCCCCTGCCGCCGTCAACCATGATTAAATCGGGCGGCACCTCATCGGTTCCCATATGCTTGAGATAGCGCTGCAGCACCTCAAACATCATGGCGTAATCATCCGCCTGATGCACGCTTTTAATACGAAAGGTGCGGTAGCTTTTTTTGTGCGGTTTGCCGTCTTCAAAAACAATGATAGAACCGACCGCATCTTTGCCCTGGTTGTTTGAAATATCACAGCAGGCAATTCGGCAGGGGGTGTGGCGCAGATGCAACCGCGTGCGCAACTCTTCCAGTGCGGAGGCGTCTTCCGGTTGTTTTTTTTGCAGGGCAACAGCGGCATTTTGAGCGGCAATGGCAAGCAGGTCTTTTTTTGCGCCGCGCCGGGGGCAGTGCACGCGCACGGCGCCTGCCTTGACATTATGCAGCCATTGTTCAAGCAGGGTATTGTCTTCTCCGGCAAACGGCAACAGAACCTCATCGGGGATACAAGGATGCTGCTGGTAGTACTGCGATACAAATGAGGCCAGTGCTTCCTGTTCATCAACGGCACCTGCGCGCAGGATAAAATCGCGCGAACCGTTGATGCGCCCGCCGCGAACGTACACAATGGTCACGGCCATGCGGTTCGCGTCGCGGCAGCAGGCAAAGACATCGCGGTCAATGCGGTCATGGCAGACCATGACCTGCCTGGCCAGTGTCTGTTCAACCGCGTGCAGGCGGTCGCGCAGTTGCGCGGCACGCTCGTAGTGCATGTGTTCAGAGGCTTCGCGCATGCCGGCTTTGAGCTCAGCGAGCACGTCAGTGCTGCGTCCGCGCAGGAAAAGTTCCACCTGACGCACGGTTGCAGCGTAGACGTCCGGGTCAACCGAGCCGTTGCATGGTGCCGGACACCGGCCCAGTTGATGGTACACGCAGGGCCGGCCCTGGGCAAGCCGGCGCCGGTTGCATTTGCGCAAGGGAAACAGGCGGTTGACAACGTTCAGGGTTTCGCGAACAGTGTGTGCGGAGGCAAACGGTCCGAAATACCGGGCGCCATCCTTGCGCGGTCTGCGCGAGATAGTCAGGTTCGGGTAGGGTTCCTCTATAGCCAGGCGCAGGCAGGGATAATCCTTGTCGTCGCGAAATACCACGTTGTAGCGCGGACGGTGCTGCTTGATGAGCGTGTTTTCAAGCAGAAAGGCATCCTGTTCTGTGGGTGTGACGATTGTATCGAAGCTTGCAACGCGTGAAACCATCAGGCGTGTCTTGGGGCTTTCAATGCCTGAATGGAAATAGGTGCGCACGCGGTTGCGCAGATTTTTGGCTTTGCCTACATATATAATAGAACCCTGGCGGTCCTTCATCAGGTACACGCCAGGGTTGGTGGTCAGCTCTGCTGCCGTGTCGGCCAGCGGATGTCGGGGGGTTGTGTCTTCGGTCGTCATGCCCGAAGATTACACCTAATCATTCAGCTTATCAAGAATCTCCTGTGCGCCGAAATTGATCTTCCTCCGGAAAAAACTGACACTCCGGTTAGGGGCGCTCCTCGGGTGTTTTTAAATGCTATGGGGTGCCTGACCGCCCCCCTGAAAACTGCACCAGTCAAAAGTAGAGAAATCTGGCAAAATAGACTTTTAGCCAGGGAGGCCAGCGTTTTTTTTCTTGACAGTCAATTACCCCCGTGTTTAAACTCTGTCAATAATAATCCGTAGTATACACAACAGAATCAATTGCTCTCCATCCCGTACAAAACCCATGCGAATCGTCATACTTGATGCTCTGCGAACGGTTGCAATTTGCCTGTTGCTGGCAGAGCACATAATAATGACAATTACGGGCAGTCCGTATTATGTGCGCTGGCTTACCGATGATGTTCATATTGCTTTGCTATCGTTCGGCGAGATTGTGGTAGCCCTGTTTCTCTTCGTATCGGGGTTGTCCCTTCAGATGCAATATTGAAAAAAAACATATGCTTATACAAATTTTCTATTCAAGCGTTTTTTGAGGATATACCCCGTATATTATCTTTGTCTCCCTGCGGCGATAGTGGTTTTCTGCCTCAACCACTACAGCAACGGCGCCTTACTGCTTTGTCCCTCGCCCCCATTGAAGCTTTCTGATATACCTTTGTGCTTAACGGGTTTCTATGCATTCGCCGGTCAGTGGGGAGGGCCTTTTATCTCCAGCAGCTGGTTTATAGGGCTTATTATTTCTTTGTACTTTGTTTTCCCTCCTATTTCCCGTTTCATGGCAAAAGCACCGTTTCGGACAATAGCGGCCATATTCTTTATAAGCCTTATAGCCAGATTACTCATCGGGCGTGATTGCGCCTATCCCTATGAGCTTATACGGTGGTTCCCTCTCTGCCGGTTGTTTGAGTTTTCTTTGGGTATATTTGTCGCTGCCATTGTAAGTCCATCGTCATGGAGCGCGTTCAACAATCAGCCACGGTTACTACAAAAAACACTCTCGTTTTGCGGCGAAATATCATTCCCTCTTTTCCTTATGCACGTACCGTTTCTGTTTATGATTTCGGTCCTGTACGCACGGGGGTACAATCCGGTGCTGGCCATAGGGTTTTTTCTTCTGGTTAGCGTAGCGCTCAGTTGGATGGTGCTGCTCATAGACCGGCGCATCCCAAAACAGAAGATATTTGAACGGCTGTCGCGTGCGGTGCGCCCCGGGGCTGTGCAGAAAAAAGGGTCTCTGCAGCCACAGCCGCCCGCAACAGGTGCAGCATAGCGCTTTCCCCGTCCTGTGCCCCGAAATCACGCTTTGTAAACATGGGCAAGCGGCTCGTATTAAAATACAAAAATTAAGCTCCTGGATGCCTTGCCTGCGCGAGATAGTCAGGTTCGGGTAGGGTTCCTCTATAGCCAGGCGCAGGCAGGGATAATCCTTGTCGTCGCGAAATACCACGTTGTAGCGCGGGCGGTGCTGCTTGATAAGGGTGTTTTCAAGCATGAAAGGCATCTTGTTCTGTGGGTGTGACGATTGTATCGAAGCTTGCAACGTCGTGAAACCATCAGGCGTGTCTTGGGGGCTTTCAATGCCTGAATGGAAATAGGTGCGCACGCGGTTGCGCAGCATTTTTGGCTTTGCCTACATATATAATAGAACCCTGGCGGTCCTTCATCAGGTACACGCCAGGGTTGGTGGTCAGCTCTGCTGCCGTCTCGGCCAGCGGATGTCGGGGGGTTGTGCCTTCGGTCATCATACCCGAAGATGACGCCGATTTTTTCAAGCCTGCAAGCATCAGAAGAAAAGCTGTTTTTTTTAAATACACCCTATTTGTAACGTTTGAATAGTGCCTGATCCTGCCCGCGTTTTGCACCTACATTAATATTGACACTCAATCGCCCCTGTTTTATAGTGCCCAGTCTTAAAGGAAAGTTTCTCAAAGAAATATGATCGTCTAAAGAGACGTACATGTGGAAGATTAAATAACCCAAAGTAAAGGAGATTTTCAATGTTCAGGCCCGAGATTAAAGTACTGGACTGCACTATACGTGACGGCGGTCTTATTAATAATTATAATTTTACAGATGATTTTGTAAAAGCGGTTTACCGTGCGGTATGTGATTCAGGTGTGGATATCATGGAGTTTGGTAAAAAACTTGTTGCAAGCAAGACCTATAAAAGAAGTGAATACGGTCTTTGGAATTTTTGTGATGATGATGACATCAGGCGGATCATGGACTCACATGAATGTGAAAAACCGCCTTTGGTCGCGGCCATGTTTGACGTGGGTCGGGTGGATATCAGCAGTCTTGCCCAAAGAGATCAGAGCCCGGTGGACATGATTCGGACAGCCTGTTATGTGCCTGATATTGATAAGGCTATCGATCTTACGAAGCGTTCAAAAGATCTGGGCTACCTCACAACCATAAACATTATGGCAATTTCCGCAGCCATTGAAAGTGATTTGATCGAAGCACTGGCACAGGTGAATGAAACCCGGGAAGTTGATTATCTGTACCTGGTTGACAGTTATGGCGCATTTTATTCTGAGCAGGTGACCTATTACCTGAATATGTACAAAAAATACGCTCCGGATAAAGAGCTGGGTTTCCATGCGCATAATAATCAGCAACTTGCTTTTTCAAATACCCAGCAGGCGATCATTGAGGGCGTGAATCTTCTGGATGCCACGATCAATGGTATTGGTAGAGGCGCCGGGAATTGTAATCTTGAGCTTCTTCTTATGTTTCTCAAAAATCCCAAGTTTGATGTTGGGCCGCTGTACAAGGTTATTCAGGAAGACTTTGTGCCGATTCGTAAAGAGATTGAATGGGGCTTTAATGATATTTACGGAATCAGCGGTTGTTTGAACCAGCACCCGCGTGATGCAATGAAGCTTCGCGCTGATAAGGAAAATATGGACAAGTGCTATGATTTTTATCTGGAATGCACCGACACCAATGATGTAGATATAGTTTAAGAATTCGATCTTAAAGCCCGGAAATATGTTCTCCGGGTAAGGGTTGTAAAGAGCAAAAACAAAAAAAGCACCCGGCAGAAAGATGCCGGGTGCTTTTTACTTCGGCTTAAAAGTTTAATTGTTCAGCTTATCAAGAATCTCCTGCACGAGCTCGTCGAGCTCGAGCTTGGAGGCGCTTTTGAGCATGCCCTTGTTGGCATAGTACTCGATCAGCGGGCGAGGTCTGCTTGTTGTAGACTTCAAGGCGGTTGAGTATAGCCTCTTCGGTTTCATCGCTGCGCTGAATGACCGGGCTGCCGCACTTGTCGCAGTTGCCTTCAACCTTGGGCGGATTGGTCTTTACATTGTAGATGGTCTGGCATGCGGAATTGTTGCAGGTGCGCCGTGTCGTCAGGCGGTCAAGCACTACCTCGCGGGGAATGTCAAGATTGATGGCCGCATCAAGCTTTATGCTGATCTTGTCCAGCAGCTTGCCGAGGGCGTCTGCCTGGGGAATGGTGCGGGGAAATCCGTCGAGCATGAAGCCTTTGGCGCAGTCGGCTTCCTGGAGCCGCACTTCCATCATGTCCATGATGAGCTGATCGGGGACAAGCTCGCCCTTGTCCATGTACTCTTTTGCCTTTTTGCCCAGATCGGTGCCTGCTTTAACATTATTGCGCAGAATGTCGCCCGTGGAAATATGCACGGAGCCGTCGGTTGCTTTCAGCTGGTTGGCCACGGTTCCTTTGCCGGCGCCGGGGGGGCCTAACAGGATAATTCTCATACTTCCTCCTTCTGTGGAAAAAATGATGCGTTTAGTAAAACCCGAACTATTATCAAGAATGTACGCCTTTTTTGCAAGCCTTTTCCGCTCGAGGGGTCTTTGCAAAATTGGTATTCATTGAACACCGACGTTTATTGAATTAAAAACAAAAGCATGGTAATGTTTGCAGGACAACGCGGCCTTGAGAATACCGGTCTGCATGGGTTGCAGGAATGCCGCCCTCTTAGTGTCATTTTCTCAGCATGCAATGCCACCACAGACGATTATTTATTGATAACGGAGGTTTTTTCAGTATGGAAACAAAAGATTTTGAACAGACGCTGGTGCTTATCAAGCCTGACGCGCTCAGGCATTCGCTGACCGGGTATGTGCTTTCGCAGCTTTCCGAGTTTCATACGGGCCTGCGGTTCGCCGGGTCCAAGATCGTAAATGTGCACAGAATGCTTGCTGAAGAACATTATGCTGAACACAAGGGGAAGGTGTTTTTCGAATCGCTGCTTGAGTATATCATGGGTGCTTCCCATTACCCTGATGAAGCATGGAAGCGCCGGGTTATCGCTCTGGTCTACGTGGGTCCCGACGCCATTCTGAAAATACGCGGGATTGCCGGCCCGACAAATCCGCATGAAGCGCGGGAAAAGCGGCCGGGCTGCATCCGCGCTCTCGGGACGCTTTTTCCGGTAAAAGACGCTGCCGGCAAAGTGCTTGACGAGCGGATGGACAATCTGATCCACGCCTCGGCCAACCGCGCTGATGCCGAGCGCGAAATCAAGCTCTGGTTCAAGCCCAGCGATCTGCCGCCTGCCATGCGCGATTACGATGCGCAGCCAGCAATGAGCACTATTATTATAAAGACGGAAAACTGTTTACCGACTATGAGCCGGGCAGCGTCTGCCTCCTGGCACCCGGCAATGTGGCCTGGAAGTCCGATCTTGAGGCCCTGCAGCTGCTGGCCAAAGGCCGACAGGCACCCCGGCGCCTTGAAGCGGTCGCTGCAAAATATCTTATTAATGAAGAGGTGAAACAGTAGCCGGCAGTTTGCTGTTTTGATTGTATGTAAATAGTCGGAAGCACAGCCTGCCGTGCAGGAATAGAAAACCGCCCCGTATGCGATATCGTCGGGGCGGTTTTTAGTTGTGAGACGTTGTTACGTTCTTCAGGATTCAGCCGCAGTCTCTTGAGCCGCCGGTTCCTTAGCTTTGGGCTCCTCTTTTTTTGAGTCTTTCCCGAAGTCATCATCACTCAGGTCAATGAACACGAAACCGGTAAAGAAATCGAAAATTTCAAAAACGCCGATGCCGACATTTACGCCTACGATCAGGGGTTGGACTTCGAAGCCAAACTCAAGAGGATCATAGTAGGTTCCTCCCGCGGTAGCATCGGCAAGGCTTACCTGGGCGCCGGCACGGTTATCAAACCCCAGCGGCCAGGGGATTTCTTTCTCACCGCGGGGGCCGCGCAGGCCGACGTAAAGACTGCTGTGTACACCTGCGTAACCCGACAGTAATTTTGTGGCCCGCACACCGGCGGAGAGGCCGGGTCCGACTCGTAAACGCAAACGAACAATATCAAGAAGGTCAAACACCCGGTTGGGGATATAACAAACAATGCTTGTGATGACGCCTGCCTCTGCACGGGCAGGATTTCCCATCTGGGCAAGGGTACACAACCCGACAAGTAAAACGATCAAGACTACGCATGACTTTTTCATTGCGCCGCTCCTTTCTCAGTGTTGCTATGGTTTGTAAGGTTGTACCATCCTGCGGTGCTTCTCTAAGAAAAGCATACATCGCGACAGGAAAACAATGCAAGCATAAAAAATGTTGCGGGCAATACTGTATGCGGGTTACAATTGATTATGCTTGTAAACCACCGGGATAGTAATGGAGCACATCGTATGAAAATCATGGCAGTCATCGGCAGTCCGCGCAGGGACGGCAATACCGCTTTTCTGGTTGAACACGTGGCGAAGGGAGCAGTAAGCCGGGCGGATATAGAATTGGATACATTATTCGTTCCGGAACACAACATCCGGTACTGCACCGGCTGTCTGACCTGCACCTTTCCGCCGCCGGGAACCAAAATCTGTCCTCTGCAGGATGACATGCCCGCTATTCTGGAACGCATGTGTGCCTGTGAGGCCTTCATATTCGGCACACCCAACCATATGCGCACTGTGAGCGCGCCGCTGCTTACTTTTTTTTCGCGCCTGCTGCCTCTCATGGAATTTGTCCCTGACCGGGATGCCGAAGGCCGCATCACCGGCGGCGGTTTTACCTCGCGGCTCAGAGGGCGCAGGGCGGCCATCGTTATCAGCCAGGGGGACCCGATATTCTCTTCAGCGCTTGTGCATGCGGTGCTTGAGCGCAACCTGCTCGATCTGGACATCAGGCGCGTGGGCGATGTTATCAGCTGCGGCAACATGGGGCCGCATGATGTGCGTTCAAAAACGAATGATTGTGAGAAGGCGTTTCAGCTCGGTGTAAATCTTGTTACCATGACCGGCATGCGCTGAGCTACCACTACAGCGGTGCCGGTGCAGCATGCTACATCCGTTGTGTGTTGACATACGCAGGTGGAACGAATGGATCAGCTAAAAAACAGTATGCTTGCGATGATTCGGGAGCGCTATCCCCTTGAGCCGACACCCGTTCCTGAAGACCTGCGCTCAATCCGTTTGCCGCTGGGGTTTGTTACGATAGGGCTTGACAACTGGCGCGCTCCCAAGGTGCGCAAGGTCAATGTCATGCGTTCAACCGTCAAGCTGCCGCGTCTTGAAATTCTGGCGCTGGAGATATATCCGGAGAGCGGCTATGACATGCCGCTGCTGGCAATCGATTTTTCCTGCATGAAAAAAAAGTCTTTTATTTATATGAACTTTATTCCCCTGTTTACCGATCAGGAGTATTTGCAGCGCTATGTTGAACGTCTGCGTCCTTTTGTGCGCCGGTATGCAATCGGACCGCCGGCAAAACCAAAATCGTGGATGCAACCCTATGTGACCGACTGCACTCTATACGCCATGGCCGACAATAGTCTGTTGGAACGTGCACAAGCCTGCGCCCTTGATTATCTGCGTACCTATCTTGACCTGCTTGATGAGGCTTCTCCTGTCATTGACAGTGATTATGCGCGGCGGGTGGTTGATGCAAGCCTGAACTACTGTGATCAGTTGAGTGAGAAAGACGGCTCGCGCAAAATGCTCGGCAGGTTTATCGGCATGGACAGGGCCAATAGAATTTTTAGAGAGGTGATACGGTAGGAGATTTTTGTGCGGTTTCTGGTTGGTCATCATTTGCAACTGTGATGCCATAATTATTTTCAGCGGGCGGTGTTCCCCTGCGTTCCAGAGACACAACACAGGTCTTTGCGCCGGGTTTGTTTTTTCGATTGAGGGCCACCAGCAGCTGAATGATCTCCCCTCTCAGGTAATTTTTGCCTGCAAGTTCCGTGAGCTCTTCCAGGGCGGTGCGATTATCGAATGAAATAGGACGATACGGTCGGGGCGAGATAAGCGCATCATATATGTCACATGCCGCAATGATCTCCACAAGAATGTCATTGAGTTTTTTGCCCTCGGGGTATCCCGTGCCGTTGGAACGTTCATGGTGGTCACGGGCTATTCGGGCAACAGGAGCATGCACATCGCCGCTGTACCAGACCAGCAGTGCGAAACCGGCCACCGTGTGATGCTTAAGGTGTCGGCGCTCATGGGCGGTAATGGGTGTGCTTTTGCGCAGTATCGGCAAGGGCACACAGATTTTTCCCAGGTCGTGGGTGGGGCCGGCACTGAGTATTTCCTGCTCCAGATCACGGCCGGGTACGGCAAGATGGCGTGCGAGCAGAAGAGACAGGGCAAAGACCATAAGCACGTGACGGTAGGTGTTAAGATCAAATTGTCGAAAATAGTCCAGCGAGTCAAGCACGATGGGCTGGACACGGCTGCGTGCCAGAACGGCCAGTACAGCTTCCCGGTCATCGGTATCTCCATAGATTATGTCATAAGGGGGCTGCTCCATCATAGCCTGCAGATCATTGCAAACAGAACCGTGTTTCAAAAAGGAATAGAATACGGACGGTAAAGGCGGATATTTTAGCCTGGCCTGCTGAAAGGCCTCGTGTGACAGCATCGAACCGGCAGCAAATAGTTCTTTGGCGTCAAGGGTGTGGACTGGATAGTTCAATTGCAATGACTGCATGCGTGCCTTTTGCCCCAGGATGCGGAAGTTGATATGGTTAATTGGTTTGCATCTCTTTAGATATTTTCGGTATGGCCGAAGAATAGGTAAAGTATTTTATGTGTGTCAAGAAAATATTTAATAACGATAGGTTGTGGCATGTATAGAGTGGCGGCTTTTTTTTGGATAAGCGTATGTGTGCATACTGCACATACGGGCCTCTTATCTTGACACATACTGCCGGGAACAGTATCGTCGAAAATCTGCGTGTGCATTACAGGAGGAGGCCCGATAATGCAGCAAGAAACCAGCACAGGCTTGCCGGATGAACCTGCAGACCCTGACAGGTTTTTTAAGGAGGCACTGTATTACCTGCAGCGCAGGGAGCCCAATATGGCGGCGCACGTTTTGGGGCGCCTCCTGGAGTTGCGGCCGGGTGAGCCGCGCTGCCTGTCATATCTTGGCATATGCAAGGCAATGGTCAATAAGCGCTCAAGCGAGGCGCTTGCGCTGTGTGAAGAGGCGCTGAAAGCCGGGGGACATGATGCGTTTTTTTATTACAATCTCGGAAAAGTGCATTTGATGCGGGGTAGCCGCCGCAAGGCCTATGCAGCGTTTGCTGCGGGATTGAAGGTGGACCCGCGCAACAGGGATATTGTGCAGGAATTGCGCGCAATGGGCATCAGGCAGACGGCGGTTTTTTCATCGCTTCCACGCGGGCATGTTGTCAATCGCCTGTTCGGGCGCATTCGGAACCTGCTGCGCCGACCAGCGCTCTGAGCACGCTGTATGATTGTTAATGGGTCCGTCGTCCTTTGCGGTTGTTATAAGAGGCAGTATCGTCAGAATAATCGTTGTGTCTGCTTGGCGCCGGCCTGAGTAGACCCCACAGGCGCTGTGGTTGTATGTTAAGACAGTTAAAAAACATAGTATTGACTAAAAAAAAATCGGGGATATACTACCCATACAAAGCTCATGGATTTCAAAACACATTGAGCTTCTTACATCCGCCGGTGCTCAGATGTCGTGCCGGGTACATGAAGACTTGATTCTCAAGCGTTACGCTTAGACAACAGCACTAATGCACGGAGAGGAAGGCGCATGGTAGACATTGAAAAAATCATAGAGAATATTGCAGGCAATGAAAAAACCATAGAGGTTACTGCAGTTCTTTTGGCGTTGTGTGCGATCGGCTCGATAATTTTCTGGATGATGTACCGGGCTCGGAAACAAAGGTCTTTCAAATTCGGGATGGTCTGCCTTGGGAACCGCCAGTACACGCAGGCGCTGTCTTATTTTGGGCAGGCGGAAATAGACTGGGGGATCAATATCGCGCATAAGACTCCTAAAACAATTTTGAAGGATCTTGACCGTCTTGATGTGATTGTATCTAAAGTAGCCGAGGTTGCTTCAGAGTGCGGCCATATCATCGACATATCCAAACTGCGGGACATGATCAGCGCACGCAAGGAAATCTGGTCAAACAGGAAGTATTTAAAATTTGGATCCCATAGCCTGAAAGACGCGATACTTGAGCGGGACAGGCAGATTGTGAACAGCATTGAAAAAATGCGTTCTCAACTCCGCAGCATTTATCCTAAATAACCCACCGGTTAACAAGCATTACCCCATACCGTCCAGTGCCCAGCCCCACCTCGGTTTTCCCTTCCGTTGTGACGGTCATTGATTCATACACGAAGCGTTTCATTGCGATTACAGGGCTGTCTGCTTGTCTGCATGGAATGTGTGCAGCTTTAGGTTCGTGCCGGTTCTGGACTATTCCGGGGGTTCGCCGTAGCGCCTGTAGGCTTCGGCAACCTCCGTCAGAACCTCCGCGACCATGGCAAGGGTCTGGTATGGAAACGTCACGGTTAATTCCTCATCGGCAAGGCCGACATATTTGCGCCACGCAACATCGCTGTAGCTGAAGGACGGTTTGCCGGTGACGTAGGGAAACCGTATCAGGAAAGGGCAGGCTCCGTTACCGCCGAAGCCGCTCACGGGTTCACCGCTGATATAACAGTAGGCCCGGTTGAGGATGTCGGCAGCTCCCGGTGTGCAGAAAATGAGCGCCAGTTCCGGGTCGTCCATGGTGCGCAGAAGGCCGATTTGAACCGCTGCACGGGTCTGTGGCTGGTCCGGGTTCAGTGCATCCATGGCGGCTTCGTAGCGCAGGGCAGTTTCTTGATCCGTATATGCTTTGCTGATTGCAAAATGGGCTTTCAGCATCTCGTGGCGTTCATCCTCAGGGATAGGCGGCGACACTCCGGTCGCGACCATGCCTCCGGTGCAGAAACACTGGTCAGGATCGGTATAAAACGTTTCACCGCTGTGCAGCACCTCGCCGATCTGGGTGCATATTCCCGGGAAGGCGGTTCCGTTGTAGCGCGGAATGTGCTCAGGCGTCTGCTGCCATGTCCTGATCCCAACGAGTTCTTTCTTCAGTGTAAGAACGCTCCGTATGGTTTTTATAACGACCTGTTTTTCCATGAGTCCCCTTTTGTGTGATTGTTTGTCCTGTGTGTGCCTGTACAGGTCACCTGTCTATCGAACTTGAAGGGGCAGGGCGGTGCCTGCGTGCCATTACAGGCATCTCCCCTGCCTGGTACTGGCGGATTGCTGTACAGCGGAGAGAAGGCGTGCGCAGCCTCAATCTTCCAGAAGCGTCTTGTAGGAGAATGTAACGTATTCGGGCTCAATGATGGATTGATCGCAACGCTCAAAGGGGAACGTGACGAAGTCATAAATTCCGGCCCCCAGGCGCCAGCCGAAATATATAATCCCCATGGGAATGCCTTCCAAAAAACCTTCAATGACTGCAAAGGGATTGTTATTGAATTCCTGCTGGTAGGCCGCCCGGTTGTACATCTGTGCCGGCAGTTCAAAGGGGGAGGTTATAATATTTGTAAGGCCCCTGCCGAACCGTTCAAAGGGGCGGACAGTGCGTTCAGAGGTCTCGTTGTCGGCGCTCCATGCCGGTGCGCAACAGAGCACAACGGCCGTCATAACTAAACCGTACAATATTGCTTTTCGCATTGAGATTTCTCCGGTTTTGTTGCCTGTCGAAGGCCGCAGCCATCAGGCTGTATGGTTACTATGCCCACTCTTTTAATTTTGAAAAAGTATAGACGGTGTATTCTTGGGTGTCAATATATAATGTGTCGCTCGTAATGCATGCTGGTGTCAATCCTGGGCGTGCAGCCGGCGCTTTACAGGGATATGTGCTGCCTTGTGCAGCATAGCCATCGTGTGTCGAACAGATGTATCCACTAGTTGGTTTTTTCGACAAATACTCTGCGAAGCGTTTCGGCAAGGTCGCCTATCTTGAGTGGTTTTATGAGCAACGCATGGATGCCGGCGGCTTTGGCCTTGTCTTGCGTAATGGTTTCGGTGTCGCCGGTACACACCAGTACCGGAATGTCGGGCCTGATACTGATAATCTCCTGCGCAAGCTCAATGCCTGTCATCTGCGGCATGGTATAGTCTGTGAGTATGGCGTCAAAAGCCGTCGGGTCATTTTTGAACAGATCAAGAGCGTCTTTGCTTTTGGTACACGTGGCAACGCGGTACCCAAGCGATTCAAGTATTTTTTTGCTGATGTCAACCAGCATGGGTTCGTCATCAACAAACAAGATGCTTTCCGTGCCCCGGATAAGAGGGCCCGGTTTCTGTGTATCAATCGGAACTTCGGAAGCAATCACCGGCAGGTAAATTTCAAAGGTGGTTCCCCTGCCTTGTTCACTGTGCACGCTGATAGCGCCTCCGCAGGATTTTATTATGCCGTGCACCACGGAAAGCCCAAGGCCCGTACCCTCACCGTGCGGTTTTGTGGTGAAAAAGGGATCAAATATCCGTTCGATGATTTCAGGGGATATGCCGCTGCCGGTATCGGCAACAAGGAGTTTGACATGCAGACCCGGGTTGAGTCCGGGGTACTGCTCAGCGGACTCGGCATCAAGGTCAACATCAACAAGATCGACCTCCAGCCTTCCGCCGTGTTCCTGCATGGCATACCCGGCGTTGGTGCACAGGTTCATGATAACCTGATGAATCTGAGTCGGGTCGGCCATGACAACGGAATCACTGCGTATGTTCTGCCGTATTTCAATCGTTGATGGAAGCGATGCCCTCAGCAGCTTGACCGCCTCCTTGAGGACGATCTTGGGCATAACGGGTTTTTGTTCCTGATCGGTTTTGCGGCTGAAGGTAAGAATCTGTCGTACCAGGCTGACGGCACGGTCTGTGGCCTTGAGGATGGCTTGCAAATGCTTTCGGGTTGTTGGCCGGTCCTGCACCGTGTCAAAAGCAATTTGCGTATAGCCCATAATTGCGGCAAGAATATTGTTGAAATCATGGGCAATGCCGCCGGCAAGGGCACCGATGGCTTCCATTTTTTGCGCCTGCCGGTACTGTTGCTCAAGTTTCAGTTCCAGGGTTACATCACGCTGCACGGTTATGTAGTTGGCGACTGTTCCGTCCGGCAGTTTGATGCATGACAGGGTGGCCTCAACATCATACAGGGAGCCGTCCTTTTTCTTGTTGATCACCAGCCCCTTCCAGATGTCGTCGCGGGCAACGGTCTGCTGCATATACTGGTAAAATTCCTGATCATGTTTGCCGCTTTCGAGCAAATGGATGGACGCGCCCAGGGCCTCATCACTGCTGTAGCCGGTGGTGCGTTCAAATGCCGGGTTGACATACTGGATGATCCCCTGGGTGTCGGTTATGATAATCGTTTCATCGATAGTTTTTATGGCGGCATCAAGCCGCATGAGCGACATTTCGGCCTGCTCGCGCCTGCTGCGGTTTTCCGTTTCACGCAGCACACGCTCCATCACCGGCACCAGCCGGCTGAGGTCGTTCTTGTTGACGAAATCTGCGATACCCGCCCTAACAGCCTGCACGGTAGCCTCCTCGCCGATGGTACCCGATACCAGAACAAACGGCAGGTAGGGCGCTTTTTGTCTGCGTATCTCAAGTGCAGCGCCTGAACTGAAGCAGGGCATGCTGTGATCGGAAAGAATAATATCCCAGCTGCCGCTTGCAAGCGCCGCCTGCATTGCTTCAGCAGTGTCAACGCGCTCATGAATCGGTTCATAGCCCTGTTTGCGCAGTTCGCGCATAATCAGCAGGGCATCGTTTTCCATGTCTTCAACGAGCAGCACTCTCAGGCTTTTAGGCATCGCATGCTCCTTTGGTCCCGATTGCAGTCATTTTCGGGGCATTCATGCATCGTACGCATTCGTTTGCTGCAGTTTGCATTATCAGCATCCCTGTATTGGTGCTGTGCGCGCAATATAACATGACTTATTACATATTTTGTACTTTTTTTA
Source organism: uncultured delta proteobacterium (assembly GCA_963723235.1). GTDB lineage: Bacteria > Desulfobacterota > WTBG01 > CAIYCZ01 > CAIRTM01 > CAIRTM01. The sequence goes on along the minus strand of CAVRPV010000006.1, from coordinate 409,139 downwards.
TTGCATATAATTTGTGTGCGCACAGTAGCCTGTGTAAAGTTTTTCCATGTAGTCGCAGACGAATTGTCCGTATCGGCCCATGTCATAGAGCGCATGCAAGTGCGGTCGCGTACTCTGCATGCATGAGGTGTCCGTTGTACAGCAGAACAAACAGGGCCATCGGCGAGTTGATATAGGGGATGGCATGTTTGCGACAATACAGGCACAGGCCTTTGTCATCAGTCAGTATGCCGTCGGGTTTCAGAATGTCATAGGCCTGTATGAGCGAGCGGTCGGCGGCCGACACTGAGGCGCGCTGCTGTGCGGGTGATATTTTCGCGGCAGGCAAAGGCAAAAGCTGCCCGTTAAAAAGTTTTTTATAGATGGCCTGGTCATCTGTAATTATTTTATTGTCGGGCACACACATGATTTCATCGTAGAGCGCCTGTGTCAGCACTATCGTATGCATCCCGGCATATGTTTCAAGCAGATGCAGTCTGTTTAAAAAAATAAGGGAGCAGCTGTCTGCGGCGATCCTGAGGCCGGGCCGCAGCAGGGGTATGCCCGTTGTCAGACTATCTGTCGCGTTATCAGCCATGATGGTGCGCTCATGTGAACAGTGCATGTGGCAGCGATGCAGGTACGCATGAACTTCTCTTTACCATAAACAGCAGTACCGCAACAAGCTCAGACGGCCGTACGATTTGCTTTGTTACAGTTTGTTACACATTGTTACATCCCTGAAAAGCATTTTCCTGCATGTGTGATAGCGTGCGTCTGTACCATGCGCCGCACAACGTTGCCGTATCCGGCATGGTTGCCATGCATAACACAAGCGCAGCATCAGCGAGACTGGTTCTTTGAAATATTTTTTTTGCACCCGATACATTTTTGGGGTATCATTTTTGTGATGATACCATCGGAAACAACAGCATACTTTTTGAAAGAGAGGCTGAGATGAGGAGATGGCAATGGGTGGGAGTATGGGTTGCGGTTTTTTGCGCGGCAGCTGTCCGGGCTTTGCGCTCACAGGTTGAGGCGCTGGTGCTGCGGGGGCAGTTTCCGATACAAAACGGCATGTACTGGAATTTCAGCGATAACGCCACTCAGCAGACGAAGACCTGGGCGGTGCTGGGACGATTTGCGCGCTCAGACGTCGGTCCCCTTGTCGTGCTGACGCGCCAGGGAGACGGTTTCCTTGCGCTTAAAGAGGAATGGGACGGGCTGTATCTGTGCGGCGAGTACCGTGTCGACGGCTTTACGATTCCCGCCAAACCGGTCATGTTCATGCCGTTTGAGATTGATTTTGACAAGCCCGTGAGCAACACCACGCGCATGCGGGTGTTTGCGGCCGGTGAGGATCCCCGGCTTGTGGCCGAATACGATTACAGCGTAACCATAGAGCTGCAGTCCCTTGAGGACATTACCATTGAGGGCCGTGAAATACGCAACTGCGCAGTGCTGGTGAAAAAAATCATGGCGCAGGGCGTTGAAACAGCCGAGACGTTCTGGCTGGTGCCGACCGTCGGCCCCGTGAAAATGCGCGTTGAAGGATCCGGCGCATGCGCATACGTTTATCATGCAGACCTATCAGAACGATCGGGGCGAGCCTGCGCGGGAGTTTTCCCTTGATAAGTATTTCCCCATGGTGCCGGGAACCGCATATGATTACCGCGACCAGAACGGCGGGATTGTAACCGCCACGTTCGGGGCGCAGACGGAGCAGCTTGGACGGGAGACAACCGCCTATACTGACCCGGAAGGTGATGTGTATTACCTGAGCCGGGATGATCGCGGGCTTACGCTGCCGCTCAAGTATCGCGCCACCATGGGCTTTGGCTTTGCCAGCCTGCCGCCGGACAAGCCGCCGGTGCTGCTGCCGGCCCGGTCCGCAATCGGCCGGCTGAACCATTCCCTGACCTATACGCGCACGGCCAAGTGGCCCTCGCTGGAACCCATGCTCGATTTTTATCCGGAGGGCGAAATCGTGTCGGTCATCACCGGCATCGAGGACGTGACCGTGCCGGCCGGCACCTACCGGGACTGCATCAAGTTGTGCATTACCTCTGTGAGCCGCTCTTATGACATGCAGCGCGAAAAAATACGCACCGGATTCATGTGGCTTGCCAAGGGGGTAGGGCAGGTAAAGATCGAGGGCGTGAGCCTGGCCAATACCTATCTGGCGGAAACGCCGGATTACATTTTTCAAAACGAGCGCCTCGAGCTTGTTGCCATCAGGAAAGTTGATCTCCCGAAACCTGCCGGACCTGCTGAAAAATCAGCCCCGAAGGCTGCTGCGAGCCGCGTGTCGGCGGACGCCCTGGTGTGGCAGGGCAACAGTAAAGCCATGTTTGAAAAGGCTGTTGGCGCGGTGCCGTTTTTCGTGCGCGCTATCGCCAGAGGGAGCCTGCAGGACGCTGTTATCGAACGCGCTGATGCCGGCGGCCAGGTAACCGAGGATGCGGTCATCGCGGCGGTACAGGCCTCCACTCCGGAGAAGACGCGCGCGAAACTTGTAGGTGAGTTGGAACAGATGAAAACCAGATGATAGCGCTCGGATAGTAAGGGAAGCAGACGCACATTAATATTCTGTCGAAACAACCGGACATCATGTGGTGCGGCAGCGCGGCCTTGAAAAATAATTATTTTAGAGCATTTACCTTTTTGTGATCGCCTGTTTTTTATTGTCATCTCGACCGAAGGGAGAGATCTTTAAAGATTTCTCATCCCGCCTGCGGCGGATTCGAAATGACAACCCGGCTACATTATTTAGTTAAATGCTCTAAAACAGTTTTGCTCTGCGGGCGTGTTCCAGCAGGCACGCAATTGCCGCCCGGCCCTCGCTGCCGTAGTCTTCCGTAAAGCTGTTTACGTACAGCTCGATGTGCGGGCGATCACCTGCGGATCCATTTCCTGCGCATGTGCGCGAATATACTCACGGGAGTCGTCGGGATTCTGGTGCGCATGCATCAGGCTTGCGCGGATGGTGCGTTCAAGGTTGGCGATCATGGCAGGGCCCAGGCTGCTGCGGGCCGCAATGCAGCCGAGCGGTATGGGGTGTCCGGTTGTCTGTTCCCACCACGCGCCAAGGTCGACCAGCATATGCAGGCCGTATTGGTGGTACGTGAAGCGACCCTCATGAATGATAACGCCGGCATCAATCTCGCCCTGCGCAATTGCGGGCATGATCTGGTTAAAGGGCAGCGATCGCACGGTGCATGTGGCGGGCTGATACAGGCGCAGCAGCAGATGGGCAGTTGTTAGGTCCCCGGGTACGGCCACGCGAAGTTTGGCGTCTGCCAGAGTCCTGCCTGGTCAGGCTGACGTTGCGGCTGACCAGCAGGGGGCCGCAGCCCCGGCCCAGCGCTCCCCCTGTCTGCAGCAGCTGATAGTTTTCGCGCAGCATTCCATAGGCAAAAAAAGAAATTTTCACTACGTCAAGCGCGCTTTGCAGGGCCAGGCGGTTGAGGGTATCGATATCCTCCAGCCGGGTTGTAACAGCCGGCGCAGTATGACCCAGGCGGCCGTTGACCCAGGCGTCGAAGATAAAGGTGTCATTGGGGCAGGGTGATATGCCCAGTGTGAGGGGAGCGTTCATGGCTGGCATGGGTGGATGAGCACTCCTGTTACAGGCACTTGAGCAGTTCTTTTTGAGCGGCCTGCGCTGCTGCGGAGAGTTGCCAGTTGGCGTAGTCGCGGTCGCCGCATACATTTGAGACCCCGCGCACAACCGTACAGGGGATGTCGGCCTTGCAGGCTATCAGGCCCACGGCCGCAGATTCCATGTCCTCGCACACAAGCCCCTTACGGTCAAATTTGAAACGCTCGCTCACGAGGTCTGCGCGCTGCGTGCTGCCTGAGCAGGCTGATACGGTCAGGAAAACAGCCTGTTTCAGTTTGCGGCTGCCGCGGGCCTTCTGCAGCCTGATGATATTAAATACCCGGTCGCCGGATTCCGGTTTTGCCAGCGGCAGGTCAATGGCCTGCAGGGATAAAAAATCGGCGCCCGTGTCAATGCCTGTATCGGCAAACACTGCGCGGTTGCCGGTGACAACCGTGCCGATTGCGTCCATGCCGGCATTGTACACCCCGCATACGCCCACGTTGAAAACATGATCAGGTTTATACAGTGCAATGCCCAGGGCAGCGGCAGCGGCAGCGTTGGCAATACCTGCGCCGCAGCGCATCATGATGGTTCTGTCATTCGTGGAACTGGCGGTTTGATAGAGCGTGAAATCAAGCAGCCGGGATTCCTGACGGCATTGCAGGGCCTCCACCAAAACAGCCAGTTCAAATTCGGTTGCAGCAATAATCAGCGTCGTCATATATTCCTCAGATATATGGTACGGTTTTATTAAAAGTCGGGACGCAAAGCAAGACTTATAATTATCCCTGAACCGATAAGCGGACACAATGCCGCGAAGCTGTTGTACCGGCGGCTATGCGCATGCCGGCACACATGCTAGTTTTGTTGACTTACAATGGTGCGGGGCATATAATGACAGCTGTTCCGATGTCCGGGATAAAGTTATTCAATGCAGATTGTTGTGTACGTGCAGGTTCGCGAGAAACCTGTGAAGGAGATCAGGCATGAGTTATGAACCCTTACACGAAATTCCGCTGCCGGAGGAAATCCGAGCGGCCATTCCCCTTGCAGTCGACCTGGCAGCCATTAAACAGGAACGCGACCGCATTATCCGGGATATTTTTGAGCGTCGCGACGATCGTTTCCTGATCATTATCGGCCCCTGCTCGGCCGATAATGAGGATGCCGTGTGTGAGTATATTACGCGCCTGGCCCGCCTGCAGGAACAGGTGCGCGATCGTCTTGTGCTGATCCCGCGTATTTACACCAATAAGCCGCGCACGACCGGAACCGGATACAAGGGTATGATGCATCAGCCTGATCCGAACAAGGAGCCCAATATCGCTGCGGGTATAACGGCTATCCGTTCCATGCATATCCGCGCCCTGCGGGAAACCGGGCTGAGCGCTGCTGATGAGATGCTCTATCCCGGCAATGCCCCCTACCTTGAGGATCTGCTCAGCTACAATGCTATTGGCGCTCGTTCTGTTGAAAATCAGCAGCATCGTCTGACTGCCAGCGCCCTGGATGTGCCGGTGGGCATGAAGAATCCGATCAGCGGTGATTTGCAGGTCATGTTTAATGCCGTGTATGCGGCTCAGCATTCACATGTCTTCGTGCATAACCGCTGGGAGGTTAAGACCACCGGTAACCCCCTGTCACATGCAATTTTGCGTGGTGCTGTTGACCCGTATGGGAACTGTATCCCCAATTATCACTATGAGGATCTGATGCGTGCTGCACGTGAGTATCAGAAACGCGGTCTTGCTAACCCGGTGATCATTGTCGACACCAACCATGCCAATTCCAATAAGCAGTTTTGCCAGCAGCCGCGCATTGCCATGGAGGTCATGCAAAGCCGCGCCAACGATGGGTTGCTTAAGGACTATGTGCGTGGCCTGATGATTGAAAGTTATCTTGTTGAGGGCACTCAGGGTCTGGATGGACATGTATTCGGTAAATCAATTACCGATCCCTGTCTGGGCTGGGAGGACACCGTGAATTGCGTGCTGCGGGTGGCCGAGGTCGCCTGAGCCTGCATAAAAAGACTGTTGCAACTCCCTTTTTTACTCTCCAGATGTCGTGATGCTGATACGGCCGTCGGTTGTAAAGCTGTGGTGCGGCTTTTCAGCGAGCCGGTGCATAATGATATCGCGCAGTATGGCTCCGGTCGGGGATTCGGCGGTTGCTTCGCTGAACTGAAAATACCCGTTGCCGCCTCTGGCAAGAAATGAATTTGTCACAATACGGTAGACCTGATCAGGGGCAAGCGGACGATAGACGTTGTCGGTTCCCCGTATGTCCACACCGGTGATGCGTTGAACCGGAGCGGCTGTATGCACATATCCGGTCTGGCCTTGCTGGCGTGACTGCGGTTGCGGTTCAACGCGCATGCGCAGGCCGCTCACCTGCAGAAAACCACCCCAGGGCTGCGGCAGATGCGCAACACTGTGTTCAAGTACCTGTCGGAGCATGGCGCCCGGCATGCTGATCACGACCGCCTCGTTATTAAAGGGCAGCATGGTTTCGACATCCATGCTGGTAAGCACACCGGCAGGCAGCATAGAATCTCCTCGAATTCCACCCCCGTTATACAGCGCCACATCAGTGTTGAAATGTTCACGCAGGCTGTCGGCGATAAAATTGCCTATAGGAGCTTCGCGGCTGCGCAGGATGTCTGCGCGGCAGTCAATCACCGTATCGGTTGTGGTCAATGCCTGCACCGGTGGCAGTATGGCGCGATAGCCTTCAATGAATTCAAGCATGTGCTGGCACTGGGCTGAGGGAGCATTAATTTTTCGGGGCAACCAGGCATAGTCAGGCTGCATGTCCGGTTTTAGACGAATGCGCAGCACACCCAGCGCAATGCCGCCGGCACCGGCCTGCACGATGACGGTTTGCCGGCCGTCGGCATGTGTAACTGTCGCTGCCTCTCCGGCAGGCAGCAGATCATGGGAGTGGCCTCCGCAGATTACATCAATGCCGGGTATGCGCCGTGCAAGCTGGCGGTCTTCTTCAAGGCCCAGGTGTGTCAGCGCGATGACAAGATCAGGCCTTTGTTTTTTGATGATGGCCATGATCCGTTCCCGCATCTCTGCGCCGCCTGGATCAAGCACGTTTATTCCAGATCCCGGGCTTGAGATGTGCGGCAGCTCAGGTGTCAGCAATCCGATAACCAGCAGGCGCTTGCCGGCGCGTTCGAACAGGTAATACGGCTTCAGTGCCCCTTCAAGCATATGCCCGGAAGGTATGTCTACGTTTGTGAGCACCATCGGAAATGCGCAGTGTTTGAGGGCCTGTGCCAGCACCTCTGGCCCGCGGTCAAGTTCGTGATTGCCCAGCGTTGCGGCGTCAATGCCCATGAGGCTGAGACCACCGAAGAGTGCCGCGCCGTTGAAATGCACAGCGTAGGGGCCGGTCAGGGTATCGCCGCTGTTGAGCCGCAGGACAGCGCCAGTTCCTTCCTGCTCAATCAGGGACATCTGGGCGGCCAGCGCGGCGAATCCGCCCACGAGCTGAGTTCGTTGATCTGTCTGGCATGTGAAGGGTTCAAGCCTGCCATGCAGGTCATTGGTTGTCAGAAGGAGGATTTCGACATCTGCGCCGGCATGCTTGGTGTTAGAGGGCGGCCGGTGGCAGCCCGCAGCAAGCAGCACAATCGATGTTAACAGCGCGACGGCTGCCAGTTGCAGTGCGTTGTGTCGATGAAAAAGAGGGGTCATGATTGGGCGCGCCGGTCAGGGAGCCAGGCGGTCGGCAATTTTTTTCAGGGTTTCCTCAAGACTGCCCAGGCGTTTTTCTACCAGCCGCATGCGTTCCAGTATCTGGTTCTGATAGAGCAGGTAACTGTCGCCGTGCGTGACCAGCAAATCCTTGATCTGCCGTATGTCGTCCTGTTCCTGCAGTCCGGCGGTTGAATCTTCGCGTTCCAGATAGGCCTTGCGATTAATGCGCTGATCGCGTTTAAAGGTGTCCAGGTATTTAATTTCACCGTTTTCAAAGTATTCGCGTGCAATTCCTTCGCGCATGTCGTTGGCGTAATTCCATTCACCCTTCATAACGCCGTTTTCATAGTATTCGCGCAGGAGCCCTTCGCGCTTGCCGTTGATGTAGTTGCCGCGCGATTTGAGCTGTCCGTTTTCATAAAATTCTCGGACAATGCCCTCCGGTTTGCCGCTGACATTTTCAAGTTCGCTTTTCAGCTGCCCGTTTTCATAGTATTCCCGCGACATGCCTTCCGGTTTGCCGCCGCTTGCTTCCCATTCAACCTTGAGCGAGCCGTTTTCGTAGTATTCGCGGCTGATGCCCTCGAGCGTACCGTTGTTAAAGCTGGTTTCCTTAAACATGACGCCGCTTGGATAGTATTCCCGGGTAGTACCCTGGGCCCGATCGGCTATAAATTGGATTTCAAGCCACAGCGTACCGTCTTCCCTGAACAGCGTAGTCTGGCCATGGCGCATATTGTTCGTATACACCGCCTCGGCCAGAAGGCTGCCGTTGTCGTAATACTGTTTTACGACGCCGTCGGGAATATTGCCTTCACGTTCTATGGCATCGTAGTTTTTATCGACAACCAAACGGGCAACTTCGGCCTCATTGCTATAAAATATCAGCGTTATTGTGCCATCGGCATTGTCTACTTTTTTGCGGATTATCTCGGAGCTGTTCATGGAGATGTCCCCTTGCGGTTATTGTGCATGGTTCCGGAGCCTGTTTGGGCGAAGTGTGTAGCGTCTTCCGGGGCTTATTGTCCGCCGGTGAGCGCACGCGCTGTTTAGCCGGACATCGGCGTGTATGCGCGCCATTCGGGCTGTTCGGGAAGCCGAAACCTGCGTACAGTGCTTAGCGCATATGTTTCTGTGAAACATCGTACACAAAAAACGAAAAAACCGCCAATAAAAAAACTAATAATTATGCTTGATGTTCAATGGTAAAAACATTATTGTTTTTTTTAATATTGTTATTCATGTGTGGAATAATGTTGATGTACTGTGACATTTCAGCGGTTGCCGGTTGATCTCACCGGGATGTATGTTTATGAACATGCCAGAGGGGAGAGTCGCTATGCAAAAAATATTGATCATTGATGATGATATCCGCCTGGTCGAAAATGTGACCAAGTATATGCACGATTTCGGTTTTCAGGTTGATACCGCACTGAACGGCATTGAGGGTCTTGAAAAAGCGGGCAGTTTTGCTCCGGACCTCATCGTGCTTGATTTGATGATGCCGGGCCTTGACGGTGTTGAGGTGTGCCGGGAGATACGCAAAACAAGCACCACGCCTATTATCATGCTCACGGCACGGGTCGATGAAACCGACATTGTCGCGGGGCTTGAAGTTGGAGCCGATGACTATATTACCAAGCCCTTCAGCCTGCGCGAGCTCGTTGCGCGAATCAAAGCGCGTCTGCGCCACGATCGGCTTGAGCATACATCTCAGGCGCACAAAGAGGTCATGACGTACGGGGTTCTTACGATTGATTCCTCCAGGCGCGAAGTCTATAAAACAGACATTCAGAATCCGCAGACCCAGCAAAAAATAATCCTGACCGGCACAGAGTTCAATTTGCTGTGGCTGCTGGCCTCCAACGCGGGCATTGTATTCAGCCGTGAAAAGCTGCTTGAAGATCTGCGCAGCCGCGAGTTGGAAGCGTTTGACCGTTCTATTGACGCACATATCAGCCATCTGCGCAAGAAACTCGAGGACAACCCGAAAACCCCGCGCTATATTATTACGGTCTGGGGCGCCGGGTATAAATTTCAGGGCAACTGATACATGGGCTGGCTCAGGGTTGGCATTTTCTGGAAGCTGTTTCTGTCAATTCTGGCCAGCATGGTCTTAAGCTTTGTAATTATTACGTTTCTGTATCTGGAGCTAACGCCCACTACCCCGTTGCGTCCGCATATTAAGAACACGCATCCTGCAGGAATCCTACCGTATCGCGCACCGGATTGAAGAGGACCTTGCCCGAGGCGAACATTCCGTTTCCGGCATTATTACCCGTATGCATCAGCAGGATAGCGCCGGCATAGCGCTTTACGCAACAGACGGCAACCTGATTGCAAGTGCCGCCGAGCCGGGGCTTGATGTTCCCGCCCGTATTCCGGTTGATGTTGTTGAGAAGGCCGTGCAGCAGGGATCGTTTTTTGAGGTCACGTATCCCCGCAGGGTGCTTACACCGGTGGTATCAGTGCCTATCCGGCTCGGGGACGGCAGGCAGGCCATTGTACGCTGTGATTTTCCGATTACGGAAAGATTTTTGCGCATTCTGCCGCCCTGGATGATTGAGGGCGTGGTGCTTTTATCCCTGTTGCTCTGCGTATTTTTGCTTTCGCGCTATCTTACCCGGCCCCTGCGTCAACTCACCCGGGCTGCGCGTGAAATGGCTCAAGGCAATTTCGGCCGCACGATAACCATCTCGTCACACGACGAGGTCGGTGAGTTGGCACAGGCCATGTCGAGCATGTCGCAGCGTATTGTTCATGACAATGCCTCGCGCAGGGAGCTGTTCGCAGATATTTCTCATGAGCTGCGCTCACCGCTGGCACGCATGTTGACCGATGCCGAGATGCTGCTTGTGCGGCCGATGGAACGTACTGAGCAGGAGCAGCACCTGGGCGCGATTTGCAGCGAAATCGAAAATCTCAATCATCTCCTCGGCGATCTGGCGATTCTGGCAAAAACTGAAAATGACGCGCTTGATATAGCCCTTGCGCCGAATCCCCTGCAGGATGTGGTTTTGCAATCGCTGGCATTGTTTTTACCGCAGATTGAGGAAAAGCACATTACGCTTGTTCATACAGTCCCGGATGATCCATGCTTTGCCATGTTTGATCCAAAGCGCATCGGGCAGGTTGTTTCAAATCTGGTTGCCAATGCCCTGCAGTATACACCCGAGGGCGGAACATTGGAAATCGGCATTGAACTTACAGGCTTAATGGCTGAAGTCTGGCTGCGTGACACCGGCGTCGGCATCCCTGAGGATACATTGCCCTATATTTTTGATCGATTCTTTCGCGTGGACAAGTCACGTTCACGCGCTACCGGCGGCTCAGGTCTGGGCCTTGCCATTGTGAAGAAATTCGTCGAAGCTCATGGTGGAGAAGTGCGTGCCGAGAGCAGTCCGGGGCAGGGAACGCGGATCAGCTTTACCCTTCCGCTGTCGCTGTAAGGCAGGTGTGCAGGCATACTGCGGGGTTTGCTTTGCTGCACCCGACCGGCGGGTCTGCCGTACCGAATTGCCGCCAGGCGTATCACACGGGGGCTGGCCGGGGTACACTCAGGCAGTCAGCCGCGTGCGCATCTCGGCGATGGTTGCAGTGTAATCGGGCGTGCCCAGAATGCCTGAGCCTGAGACGAATACGTCTGCGCCCGCATCGCACACCGTGCGGATATTGTCAACCACGATGCCGCCGTCAACTTCAACGGGGATGTTTTTGCCGGCCGAGGCCAGCATGGCCTTCAGGCGGCGCAGTTTGTCCAGCATGGCCGGAATGAATTTCTGCCCGCCGAATCCCGGATTGACCGTCATGATCAGGATCATGTCAAGATCATCCAGCACATGATCCAGCACGCACAGGGGCGTGGCGGGGTTGAGCGCAGCTGCGGCCATCAGTCCGCGGCCGCGGATGGCCTGCAGGGTGCGCTGCAAATGCGGGCAGGCCTCGGGGTGCACTGATATCAGGGAACTGCCTGCGTCGGCAAAGGCGTCTATATAGCGATCGGCGTTTTCAATCATCAAGTGAACGTCCAGCGGCAGAGCGGTCGTTGTGCGTGCGGCAGCCACCACAAGGGGCCCGATTGTTATGTTGGGAACAAAATGCCCGTCCATAACATCCAGATGAATAAAGTCGGCTCCGGCCGCATCGAGCGCGCGAATTTCGTCTCCCAGACGGGAAAAATCAGCTGAAAGCACGGAGGGGGATATTCTTTTTTCCATGGACGTCTTTCTCCTTTGTATCCCGGTAGTATCATCCGGGCAGCGCGTGGTCGGAAACCGGGAGTAATTGTTTCGGGAGCATTCGGGCTCCCGTGGCATCAGACGGTATGCGTCGGGTTCACATCCCCGCATGTTTTCAGCAGGCGCTTTACATCCGGAGGATTTCAGTTCTTATGCGCGGAGCCGGATGATTGCAGCAGAACAGCATCAATTTTCTTTTTATCAAAGCGCCAGGAATTGCCGACGCGAAATCCCGGGATAGTACCCTGCTTTGCATGTTTATACACGGTCAACACGGACATCTTCAGGTACTGCGCTACTTCTTTGGGGGTCATGATTTCGGGCATTGCTTCTCCTTTAAATCGTGGCGTACTCGACGAGGCGCTGGTGTCTCCTCGGTTGCGGGACGGCATTCCTTATGCGGTTGCGCATGAGTGTATGGCAGGCAGCTTCTCATGCCGGCATTTTTTTTCAAGAACTTCTACACGTGAGTCGGTATATATTATTTTGTTAAGAGAGCATCAAAATTAATACTTTTTATTATTAAAAACAGCACTAAGCTATACTAAATAGTGCATTGTTTGTCAATAAGAAATAAATATTTAGATTTTTTATTCTGCAAAAAACGGCAGTATTGATGCTCGGACTTGCGGGGTAAGCATGAAAGCAGCATGCCGTACAAGCCGTGCATTGTCCTGAGCGGTTGCAGAAATAAAAGCGCGATCATGCGCGAAGCATGATTCTATTCGGACTTTTCAGGCTCGGGCTCGCTTTGTTGGTCCTGCTCCGCGCGAAAGGCTTTCAGGTTTTCCTCAATCTCGGTGAATTTTTGTTCGCATTCGGCAAACTGTTTATCGAATGTTTCAAACAGATCTTCAAGATCGCTGTTTTTCTCTTCTTCACTCATCCGGTCAGCCCTCTTCTATAAATCTCATGGTATGGGCAGTATATCAGATAAATTTGCCTGAGGCCAAAGAAAGTTGTCGATGATGCGCGGCTCCCGCGGTTTTATGTTCTCAGACGGCACAAGACACGCGGTGCAGGCAGCCGGCCTATGCATGAGCGTACTTTTATCATGCACAATTGGGTTGCGCACTTCAGGAGCTTGTGTTATATTTGATATAGTTGGAAACCCAACTAGTTTTCTGGATCACGTTGGGATTAATCGTTATGGTATTCGGCAGCATATAAACAGTCTAAAAAAACAGTACATTGCAGGGAGGATTACTATTTATGGCACAGGACAGCAAGAAGACGGTTTTTACACTTGACGCCGAGAGGTGTATCGGATGTGGCATCTGCATTGATGCCTGCCCTCTTAAAATTCTCGCCCTTGTGGACGGTCTATGCGTTATGACCGATGCGGGTAAATGCCTTGAGTGCGGCACCTGTATCCGCGAGTGTCCCCAAGATGCCATTTTTATACCCGGTGTCAAGGTTTCATCAAAAACCGGCTCTGATGCGCCGCGCTCAGCCGCTGCCGCGCCGGTTGTGCCGGATGATCAGAAATTTACCCCTATTCTGCAACATTTGACCGACATATTGACGCGTGAGCTCAAGCCCGAGCAGATCAGGGATCATGCCGGAACCGATATCCGCAGTCTGCATGAGTTCGACGTAGAGGGCCACAGTTGCTTCTACCGGGCCTACAAAGCGCCCAAGCTTGAGAAAATCGGCTTGTCGCGGATGAACTTTTACGGCACAATGGTGGCTGATGTAATAGTTGTAACGCCGGCGGCCGAATATGATATTCCCTATTATATTATGGACTGGGATGAGTCCGATGAGCATATTTTCTTCATCTGTGACCTCATGTCAGGCGATGATGTCGGACGCAATCAGGAGCAGTTGCAGAAATATTACTATGAGCCGCTGGAGGACCTCTATCAGGAGTTTTCGGCCATGCCGGGCATGAGGTCGAGCGTGTTTCACTGGGTGCGGGCCCTGCATTCGCCCTATATCATCACCGGCACGGTTGAGAAAACGCCTGAAAATGTTGCCGGCATTTTCAAGTGCGCGGTTGACTATTTCAACGCCTGGCTGAACATTTACAAAGCAGCGCAGCCCCGCGACCCGCAGTCGCCGGAAATGCGGCTGATCAACGAGCGCCGCCGTCAGATCCGGGCGGTATACAAGGAAAATGATCCGGGTGTGGGATCGCTTAATAAGTTCCTTGGAGACAAAATGGCCGACATCGCGCTGTCGATTATCGAACCATAGCGTTTCTTGAGCAATGTGGCTTTTGCATGCGGGTATGGTCAGGTAGAGGCAGGCATGTTCATGTGTTAGGAAGGGCTGCGGTATGCGGAACACTACACAAACCATGAACGGGTGGGCCGGTACCATCCTGCATGTTGATTTAACGCGGCGGTCGGTCAAAAAAATCGACACCGCACAGTACTGCATCGAGTATATCGGAGGTCTGGGGATCGGCCTGAAGCTGTATTGGGATTATGCCCGGCCCGATGCGGATGCGTTTCATCCCGACAGCCCGCTGCTGCTGATGACCGGCCCGCTGGCAGCCACGCCGGCGCCAAGTGCCTCGCGCCTTGTGGTGTGCGGCAAGTCTCCCTGCGTTTTTCCCGAGCACTTCGTTTCGGCAAATCTTGGCGGTTTCTTTGCCGCTGAGCTTAAAAAAGCCGGCTATGACGGCCTGGTCGTGACCGGACGGGCCGATGGCCCGGTCTACCTGCATATTCAGGACAGCGAGATTACGATCAGGTGCGCCCGCCATCTCTGGGGGCAGGGCAATTATGCCACCCGCGAGAGCCTGCTGCGCGAGCACGGCAAGGACAGCCGCATGCTCTCGATCGGCCCGGCCGGAGAAAATCGCACCCGTATCGGCATCGTTTTTTCCGATGCCGGCAGCTGCGCTTCAATGGGTTTCGGCTCGGTCATGGGTTCTAAAAATCTCAAGGCAGTTGTTGTGCAGGGCAGCGGCAGGGTAGGGGTTGCCGACCCTGCCGGCGTGAAAGCCATCAGGCAAGCCTATCGCGCCATGACCGGTGAGGGCTACTTTCACCTGTTCAACAATCCGATTCTCGTGCCGGGCTCAACCGTGCAGAAGAAAGTGCATTGCCACGGCTGCCCGCAGGGCTGCTGGCGTTCCCTGCACCGCAGCGCCGGCGGGAGCGAGGATATTCGCAAATGCCAGATCGGCAATTTCTACATGCTGTGGGATAAACAGCTGCACGGCAGTTGTACCGAGGCAAGTTTTGCGGCGCCGACCATGGCCAATGACTATGGCGTATGCGCCATGGACATGGTTTTTATCCTGCTGTGGCTTGACCGCTGCCGAGCACAGGGCCTGGTGACGCAGGAGTCAAGCGGCCTTGCTCTTGACCGTATGGGCAGCCGTGAATTTCTCGATGATGTACTGCGGAAAACATCTCTTCGTGAGGGCTTCGGCGCGCACCTGGCTGAAGGCCTGCTGCGGGTTGCGCGGTTTGTGGGCGGCCCTGCGGTAGCTATTGCCGAGAATATGCTCACCGGAAGCGGTCGCGCGATTGCCTACGGTCCCAAGGTGTTTTCGATGGCAGCTCCGATTTACGCGACCGAGCCGCGACCCTTCATTACCGAACTGCATGAAATCTGTGAGCCCCTGACAAAGTGGGCCCGCTGGCATCTCTCCGGCGGAAAGCAGACCTACATGTCAACCGAGGTGCTGCGCCGGATTGCCAAAGCGTTCTGGGGAAGCCGCGAGGCGGTCGATTTCAGCACCAATGCCGGTAAGGCACTGGCTGCTGTCAGGGTTCAGAATCGCCAGTATATCAAAGAGTCGCTCAACCTGTGCGATTTTGCCTGGCCGGTTTATGATGATGCCGGCTCTCCGGATCATGTGGGCGATCCCGCGCTTGACCGCGCACTGTTTACGGCTGTTACCGGCGTTACGGCAACGCAGCAGGATTTTGACCTCATTGCCGAGCGGCTCTTCACCCTGTACCGCTGTATTCTGCTGCGCGAAGGCCGCCGGGGCCGACAAGATGATACGCTGCCGGAGTTTATGTTTATTGAGCGCGAGGAGATGATAGCCGATGTTTTTGGTATGTACAATCCTGGGCTTTATTTGCCCGGCAGCGGTGAGGAGATCATCTCGCGCAAAGGCAAGGCAGTCGACCGCGACCAGTTCGCGGCCATGATGGATGACTATTACGCGTTGCGCGGCTGGGACGTGCACACTGGTGTGCCAACTCTTGAAACCCTTCAGCGCCTGGGCCTGTCCGCAATCGAAGATACGCGCGATGAACGGCTGTGAACATGGTGGTATGAATGCCTGCATAAGGGATATGTGATGAGGAAGACAGATACTCTGATACTCGGAGCCGGTTTAAGCGGTCTTTCCGCGGCCTATCACCTGGGGGGCGACCATGATTTCCTGGTGGTTGAAAAACAAGGTGTTCCCGGCGGGTTGTGCACAACCGAGGAAAAACAGGGTTTTCTGTTCGATCAGACCGGGCACTGGCTGCACATGCACGATGAGAAGATGAAGCAGCTTGTGAGCACATTGCCCGGATTGGATTGTATTACCATTGCCAGGAAGTCGTATGTTTTTTCGCACAACACCTTTACGCGCTATCCCTTCCAGTCAAACACCTTTGGCCTTCCGCCGCAGGTTGTCAGGGAGTGCGTAGAAGGGTTTATCCGTGCGCACGAAAAAAATGACAGGTCACGGGCGGGCGAAAATTTTTATGAGTGGTGCATGGCCAATCTCGGAGAGGGGATATCAAGACATTTCATGATTCCCTACAACTCAAAGCTTTACACGGTTCATCCAAAAGAATTTGCCAGTCACTGGTGCGATACCTATATACCGGTGCCGACTATTGAACAGGTTGTTGAGGGCGCCCGGCGCGATCCGGAATATGATAACCACGGCTATAACGCGACATTTTCCTATCCGCGCAGCAACGGCATAGGCACACTGCCCGCCGCTTTTTTTCAAGCCTGTGCGCAGGAGCGTTTTCTGTTTAATGCCTGTCCTGTGGCCATTGATATGCAGAGCAGGGTGCTGCGCCTGCAGGACGGTGAGGAGGTGCATTTCAGAAATTGTATCAGCACCATACCGCTGCGGGATTTTCTCCGGCTTGTGCAGTGCGCTCAAACGGACAGGCTGCAGGCGCGTCGCGCAGCGGATGAAAATTGCGTCGGTGAGCTATTATAACGCTGCTTTTAAAACAGTCCCGAAACATCCGGGTCACTGGTTTTATATTCCCGAGGAGCGCTTTCTGCCCTACCGGGTTGGTTTCTACAGCAATGTGCATGCGCCGCTTGCGCCTCGCGGGGTATTCTTCGGCCTACATAGAATACACGCATCAGGGGCCGCTCGGGGATGAGCCCGCCTTCAGGCGTGAAAGCGTGCGGCTCTTGCAGGAGATGGGTCTTATCAGCGGTGAGGATGCTATCCTGTTCATGGATTACCGTTGCATTGAAAACGGCTATGTTGTGTTCCACCGCGAGTATGTTGAAGACATCGAGATGATTGGGCAGTGGTGCCGGGACAACGGCGTTATGCTTGCCGGCCGCTACGGCCGCTGGGTCTACTCGGCCATGGAGGATGCGGTGCTGGACGGGATGCAGGCGGCTGCGGCAGTGCGGGAACGCTGTGCGGCGGGAACATGATAGTGCAGCATGCGGTTCCGGCCTGTCGTTAGCCCATGTTCTTCGCGCTGAGAAAAGCTGCTCCCGGCTGTCTATGTTTTAAAATGTATTGTTTTAGCGTTCATGATGCTGTAAAGAAATAGCCTGATCTGGACCATGGTGCAGCGTATGTGCGCGCTGCGGATTGCAGGTTTCCGGCACAGTCATTGTTTACAGGATGGTCGCATGCGTCGTACACACCTGTTGCTTATACTCATTATCGCCGTTTATATCGCGTTGCGCTTCGGGCTTATTTTCTTCGGCTATTCGCATATATCCCACCCCTATTTTGACGAGCCTGTATCAGGAACCCTGACGTTTGATTTGTTGCAGGAGTCCCTGCGTGCGCCGCTTATGGCCTATCAGTATGAACAGCGCTCCGGCGACATGATGCTGGAGGCGCTTCTCATGTATCCTCTGGCCGCAGTTTTCGGGCATTCGATGTTTACAATTAAATTGTTCGCCCTGCTGTGCGGGCTCCTGTGCATGCTCGGCTGGGTGTATTGTATCAACCGCTATTGCGGCATGAAGGCCGCCCTGCTGTTTGCCCTGCTGTTCGCACTGCCGCCGCCCATGTTCGCCCGGCTCAGTTTGGTCGGCACGTTCAGCTCACACCACATGATCAATCTCATTTTGGTTATACAACTGCTATGTTTATTCCGGATGCTTGAAAAGGATGCAAAACATGTCCCGGTGCTACTGTGGATTGTATTCGGCCTGTGTGCGGGGCTGGGTACCTATGCATTCTACAGCTATCTTATATTTAATGCGTTTTGCGTGTTGTTCGTGCTGTGTTTCAAGCCGGGGATGATTTCCCTGCGGGGTCTTTGTGCCCTGTGCGCGGCCGGGGTAACCGGTTTTCTGCCCTGGCTGTGGCGTTCTTTTTTTTACTCAAGCGGCGGCGGAAATTTTCTGGTCGATATTTTTAAAAATATCTCCATAGCACCCTGGAAATTCATACAGACCTTTATGTACACGGTTTCCTTCACGCTTGGTTACGGATACCCCGCACGGGATATAGGCTGGGGGGGCATTATTGTTTCACTGCTTTTGCTTGTCCTGCTTGTTGCTGTCGTGCGCGGGGCTGTACGGTTTCCCGAAACAATACGTGTTCTTGCATCGCACCGGCGATATGGAGATGCAGGCCTGCCGTTGAAATTCGCATTTTTTATTGTGCTGTTTCCGGTGTTTTTTCTTGTGTGCATGACGCTTTCGCCCATGCAGCTCAAGCCTTTTGAATACTGGCCCACCATCGGCATATTCGCCACCTTTGCGCCTGCGGATGTCATCCGCTGCCGCTGGGTAACGATTCTTTTTCCTTTTTATTTCGCGTTTGCAGCACTTGGCCTGTGCATGTTAGTGAAGCAAAGGTCGCGGGCCATACAAACGTGCGCCTGGGCTGTGTTCATTGCCGTGATGGCGCTCAATGGTGTGCATCTGGCCGGTCTGTTTTCGCGGGATGATGCGAATAAAATTTTTCTGTATCAAGGCTATAATTTTGACCAGTATGCAAGTCGTTTGCTTATACCATCACGCGGTTCTTCGCAGTTTAAATATGCCGAGGCGATTGTTGCCGGGTATCCGGAGGAAAACAGGGAGGAAGCCTGCCGTGCTCTTGGCACCCGGCTTGCGCTTGCAGCGGTTTCCAGAGATGATGCGGAAGAGAAGATCATCAGCTATCTCGATAATGCCCCTCAAGAATGGCGCGACCCTCTGATGTGCGGATTGATCCGTGTTCTGCTCGGCATGCCGGAAAAGGCCGGTGATCCGTGGGTGCAGGCGCTTGCCAACAGGTATCCCGACATTTTTTATAAAAATTGGGGCTGCCAATTCCTCGGCTACACGTACTACGGATTTTTGTTGAATCGCACCATGCTGCTTGAAGAGCTCTCGGCATCCGAGCGGTTCTTTTTCAGGGACTTTTTGGAGGACTTCAGAACCGGGCATCGTGATAAATATAACAGGCAGTTTGTCGATCGGGTGAGCGCCTATGACGATCAAGCGGTCGAACGCATGTTTATGCGGGATATCGCAAGCGTCCCGGTAGCTTTTCAGGGGCTGACCGTACAGGGCATCGGCAGGCTTGTCGGCGCGGAGATGCTCTTCGATACCCTGCATGTGCCTGACTATCCGCTAGACAGTGCGATTGGGGAAAAATTTGACGATGAACTGAAGGGGTATTTCTACCGGGGTGTCGGCAATGGATTTGCCGAGACGCTGTGCCGTTACTGGCGCAGGCTTATGCCGCCTGATGCAATCGACTGCAGTTCGTATGCGCGGGGTCTTGACATTGAATGGCAGCGCTGTATCAGTCTGATGCAACAGATGCCGGCAGAGCTCCAACCTCTGATCTGGGAAGGTTTTCTGCAGGAACTCAATGAGCGCAGCCTCAATGAGAGCATCAGGGCATTTATTGCCCGCAAGCTTTCCATGCGGTAGTGTATACCGATACCGATTTTTTGAGTTTTGCATCTTGAATAAGAGGGCAGGCACAGGTGTCTGACACTTCCAATTCATGCGTCAGGCGTTAAAGCGGATGCGGACTGTTTGCAGAAATGACCGCATCGCGGCTTTAAACAGTTTCCATTTTTTGATTGAAACCTCTCCGGTCTGGCGGTTGCTGTGGGGCACGGCGATATTTTTTACAGGACTCCCGTTAAGAACGAACAAACCGGCAATTGCAACGTTGGGCGCGAATGTATCTGCAGGGATGCACTGCAAAAGTTTTTTAAGGACATCGGCTCGCATGAGCCGGAAGGGGCAGTTGACATCCTGTACGCCGCGTCCATAACAAAGGGTTACGGCCATCCGGGAGATAAAACTTATAATTCTTCTGGGCAGGGCCTGCTCACGTGCGGAGCGGATGCCGAACACGGCGTCACAGTCCCGGCGTTCGTTCCAGAGTTTTTGGAAATGTTCGGCCCGCATCTCATTGTCGCTGTCAACCTGGAAAACCCAAGTTGCTTCTTCCGCCGCCCGATGATATCCGGTCAGGATAGTGGGGCCATGTCCTGAATTTTCTTGTTGATTATCGTGACGACGGGGCTGTCATTTCTTGCAAGCTCTCTGGCGGTATTATCGCGGGAGCCGTCATTGAGGATCAGTAAATTATAGGTGATCTGCAGCCTATCAAGGGCTGCCTTCCAGTCATCGATTACCTCATTGATGCAGGCCTCTTCATTGTAAACCGGCATGACTACGGTGACGTCGTTCATAGTATATCCTTTCGCAGCATTCAAACCCGTTTTAATACAGTACGCTTTCAGTAAAACGCTGTCAATCGGTAAAGCCTGAGGGGCGGCAGGGCTTAGGACAGGCTGTTTAAAAATGCAGGCAGCAGTTCGCGCAGGTTGCGCACAGCCAGGCCGCGGTGGCTGATGCTGTTTTTTTCATTGCTGTCCAGTTGGGCGAATGTGCGGCCCGACTCCTCATGCAGAAACACGGGTCATAGCCGAACCCGTCGCTGCCAAGCGGTTCGGTGGTGATCCGGCCCCGGCACAGTCCCTGCGCGACAAGCTCCCGGCCATTGGGTGTTACAACCGCGATCACGCAGCGAAATTGTGCTCCCCTCTGCGGGGTGTCCATATCGCGCATGTTTTCAAGCAGCAGAGCGATATTTCGCGTATCGCTGCGAGGCTCACCCCCATAGCGCGCTGAATAGATGCCGGGGGCGCCGCCCAAAGCGTCAACCTCCAGTCCCGAGTCATCAGCCATGGCTACGCACCCGGTATGTGCTGCAATTGCCCGTGCTTTTTTAAGGGCGTTTTCTTCAAAACTGCTCCCGTCTTCAATAACCTCGGGACAGTCCGGAAACGCGCTTTGCGGCACGATTTCGAGGCTGTCCGCGTCGAGAATCTGTTGAAACTCTCTTAGCTTATGTTGGTTGCCGGTTGCAAGTACGATTTTCATGGGCGCTTGTTCAAAGTCTAATGAGCGGTTTATGTTTGTTGCGAAAAGATAAAATTATAGGTCCCGGTGTCGCAGGTGTCAAGGGGGGATGCGAGTGCGGGATGTGACTTGAGAGCGTAGGAGCCGGCCACTGTGCCTGCCCTGTTATTCAAGGAATGTAAATTAATTTGACAAATTGTTTTTTTTAAATATATCTGGAAGTGTAATCAAATACAAAACTCAATGAAGCGTTCGAGGGGTATAGCCGGTATCGGTGTCAGGGGTTTAGACAAGCACATAAACCTTACAAAATGACAATGAAAGCCAGTCCATCGAATAGCAGTATCCGGGGCAGAAACAAGTATTGTTTCTATAAAAAATTCCAAGCAAAGGGGGAATCAGAACATGAAACAACGAATGAACTTTTTTATGTTAATTCTTGTGATAGGCCTGTTTTTTTCCACTGATGCAGCAGCAGGATCAATGCAGGTGGCAGCAGGGGCTTATCACACTGTAGGCCTAAAAGCCGATGGCACGGTAGTGGCCACAGGATGGAGCTCGTCAGGCCAATGTAATGTGGGCTCCTGGACCGGTATTTCACAGGTGGCGGCAGGGTATTTTCACACTGTAGGTCTAAAAGCCGATGGCACGGTTGTGGCGACGGGCGATAATCGATATGGCCAATGCAATGTGGGTTCCTGGACCGGTATTTCAAAGGTAGCGGCAGGGTATCTTCACACTGTAGGTCTAAAAGCCGATGGCACGGTTGTGGCGACGGGCGATAATCGATATGGCCAATGCAATGTAAGCACCTGGGCCGGTATTTCACAGGTGACAGCAGGGGACGGTTATACTGCCGGGCTTAAGCTAAACGGAACGGCTGTGGCCGTGGGAGATGATAGTTATGGATGGCGAAGTGGAGTAGGAACCTGGTCGGGAATTACGCAAGTATCTGCAGGAGATGGGCACACTGCCGGCTTGAAGGCAAATGGCACAGTGGTTGCGGTTGGATGGAATGCCTATGGCCAGTGCAATGTGAGCGCCTGGACCGGCATTTCACAGGTGTCGGCAGCGTACAGGTTCACGGTCGGTTTGAAGACAGACGGTACGGTTGTAGCTGTAGGGAATAATGGAAGCGGCCAGATCAATGTGGGTTCCTGGACAGATATTGTACAGGTGGCAGCAGGGAATTCCGGAACCATTGGCCTGAAAGAAGACGGCACGGTCGTAGCGACGGGCTATAATATTTATGGCCAGTGCGATGTTGGTGGCTGGAATTTAAACGTTTCAAACCCTGCGTCGCCGGATATTGATGATGACGGTGTTTTGAATATAGATGATAATTGTCCCACCGTTTCCAACCCTGAACAGGCCGACCTGGACGGCGACGGATTCGGCGACTCCTGCGATCAGGGGAACAGGACGGCAGTGTTCGATGCGGAAACACTTAAACTGCTGATTTTTGATCCCGAATGGAACCTGCTTTCAAAAACTGACTTTACTTCAATAGGAAGGCCGTATCTTATCCGCGATGCCGGAAGCAGCGGTTGGCTTTTAAAGGGGCAGGATTTCGATGCAAACTGGACGATATGGCATGTTGACTCAAGCGGAGCAATGCGCAATACGTTTGCAGGCCCCAGCATAAGCTTTGGCGGCAATTATAGCGGGCTTAATAACGGAAATTTTATTTCAGGCACAATGGGTGCAATCTCCCTCTTTGATCCTCAAGGGACATCACTTGGATCAACCAATGCCTGGGCTGATCCAGACGGCTGGAGCTATGCCTATACAAAAATGGGGGACATGGCAGGCCTTGTCGGCGGAGGCTTTGTGCTGCTTCCCGAGCTGGGATCAACCTATTTGGGCGGCGCCGGTTATTCGCCCTACATATATTTTTATGATAACAGCCTGCAGCTGATCAATAAGGTTGATATTACGTCGCTTAATATTACGATATATTCCCTGGTCGGCCTGTCGAACGGCGGCTTTGTTGGATTAGGCAACACTGCCGGCGACGAATATTTGACCCACCTGTTCTTTTTTGATGCTGCCGGGAGTCTCACGTCACAGCAGGACATCAGCGATGACATAACAGAGCTGGCGACATACAATTTTATGAATTTTGCCCTGTCTTCCACTGATGACGGCGGGGTTATCGTCTCCTTGATAGGCGGCAAGAAGGTGTGGACCTACCATTCGCCGGCCGTCGAGGTTGATTTGTCGGGCAGTGGGGTGAACAATATTGCCGGCATAGGGGGAAGTTATTTTCAGGCCGCGTCTCCGGAGTGCACCGACGACGGCGACTGCTCAGAGGGGTATGCCTGCGTTGATAGCAAGTGCGAACCACCTCCTGACAATCCCCCCGCAATCATCGACGGCCCGTTTTTGACAGACACGTGGAAGGTGCTGCCGAGCTCCCCTGAGGGCGCCATTCAGCTTGCAACCAATCATGACGTATTATGGACCTTCAGTGACGATTTTGCATCATGCTCTGAGGCGTGCGCGCACATTGCCGAGTACCAGGCAGTCGGCGACAGCAGCTGGAAACCGCTTGCCGTTACGGTCAATGTTGCCAAGGGACGGGTTCGGGTTACGCTGCCGGTTGAGAGCATGCAGAACGCCACGTATGCCTTCCGGTTTGAGGTAACCGACTGCGCTGCTCAGACCACCCCGTCCGGCACGTACTATTTCAAGGTGTTGCGTGATGCCCCGCCGGTAATCACCGACGGCCCGTTTTTGACGGACACGTGGAAGGTGCTGCCGAGCTCCCCTGAGGGCGCCATTCAGCTTGCAACCAATCATGACGTATTATGGACCTTCAGCGACGATTTTGCCTCCTGCTCTGAGGCGTGCACGCACGTTGCCGAGTACCAGGCAGTCGGCGACAGCGGCTGGAAACCGCTTGCCGTTACGGTCAATGTTGCCAAGGGGCGGGTCAGGGTTACGCTGCCGGTGGAGAGCCTGCAGAATGCCACGTATGCCTTCCGGTTTGCGGTGATCGATTGCGCCAACCAGACCACCCCGTCCGGCACGTACTATTTCAAGGTGTTGCGTGATGCCCCGCCGGTAATCGGCGACGGCCCGTTTTTGACGGACACGTGGATGGTGCTGCCGACCTCCCCTGAGGGCGCCATTCAGCTTGCAACCAATCATGACGTATTATGGACCTTCAGTGACGATTTTGCATCATGCTCTGAGGCGTGCGCGCACATTGCCGAGTACCAGGCAGTCGGCGACAGCAGCTGGAAACCGCTTGCCGTTACG
Source organism: uncultured delta proteobacterium (assembly GCA_963723235.1). Classification (GTDB taxonomy): domain Bacteria; phylum Desulfobacterota; class WTBG01; order CAIYCZ01; family CAIRTM01; genus CAIRTM01. The sequence continues at coordinate 384,843 of CAVRPV010000006.1, read as the reverse complement.
GTCAATGTTGCCAAGGGACGGGTCAGGGTTACGCTGCCGGTTGAGAGCCTGCAGAATGCCACGTATGCCTTCCGGTTTGCAATAACCGATTGTGCTGCTCAGACCACCCCGTCGGCTACGTACTATTTCAAAGTGGAATAGCCTTCAGAGAGAAGCATTGTAGGCGAATAACCATAGAGGCAGGGCCACACACGCGGCCCTGTTTTTTTATTGCGGGATCAGAATCGCAATCGCGGGTTCTGGAAAGCCGACCCCGATACCGATAGTAATAAGTCCCTTCTGTTAAGAGTTTGTCGTGGGCGCAGTTCGGGGGAGAGGGGGGCGTGAAATTTCGGCCACAGTTGCAAAACTCACGCAAAACAAGGGTTAGCCCACCTATGAGCAATCCCCCTGTTTTTACAAGAAAAAAATGTGTGCCCGGGACGAGAATCGAACTTGTACAGCCTTGCGGACGGGGGATTTTGAGTCAGAAACACATAAAAATCGCGTCCGGTCTATGTATGCGAAAAACGGGCAAAAGTAATAGTATTTGCACTGTAAACTAAAAAAATTCACGTTGGCAGGAGTTGGATAGAGTTGGGTGTTGTTTGTTCGGCGCGGGCACAATTTCGGGCACAGTAAAGCACAAAGCTGTTATCATACGGGCAGGGCCTTCATTGGCTCTGCCTTTTTTGTTCTATATGATCATGTGTGACAGTGTCTGACAATATCATATGCTAATCTTTCCAGCTTCGAATTGACCGCCATTGGCGTACATGCTACAATCAATGCAAATTCCCCCCTGTGCAACAATAGAATACCCCGAGCGCAATAATTTATGAAAAAAAGAATCCTGCTCCTGCTCCTGCTTTTGATTGCGCTTCCTGTATCTGCGGCAGACAAGCGAATATTGCCCATAGGCGATTCGACTTATTACTATGTGGATTCATTTGTTCGAGCAAACCCGCCAACGGGATGCGTTATTGATACAACCTGTATTGACGGGGGCGTACAGTATGGCGGGAAAGATTTGTGGATGTGGACTGTCGGACGAGGCACGGGCATCTGTAGCGACAGCACCCCGTATGGATGTCTTGAGATTGCTCCACAGTTTGACATCATCTGGATATATGAACTTGGTTTCAACGATATATGGCGCTTTCAAAATGTTGATTGCCCCTATGACGATATGACGGAGTACCTTACGGCATGGAGAAATTTCTATCAGAACTTACACGCAGATTTTCCTCATGCAAAAATTGTACATTCTACCGGATACCCGACACGAGTCACATTAAATGCCTCATGCTGGCAGAATGGTGGGTTTTTCATGGGTGGTGAATTAACTGAGAATCCAACTGGAGCAGAGTGTTTTGAGAGTCAAGACCAGATGAACTGTTGGGAAAGTGTGAATGGAATTTACCGCAACTTTAAAAACCGTCTTATGGTTGCGAATGCTGATCTTGACTATGTGACCTATATCGACACATGGGAAAAAGTAGCAACTGCATTCAGCGCAGAAGAACTTGAAGCGTGGCACAATGCACGGGTTCCAGACTGCATACATATGGAAGGTAAAAACTATCCATATTGGTACAACACCTATTTGCGTGAACATATGGAAGCTGGAGGGTGTGTTGCGGGCACATCTCCATGTGCAGAGGGCGAATACTGTGATGAAGACAATGACACCTGTGTTGAGTGTCTCGAGAATACGCACTGTAATGATAGCATTTTATGCAATGGCGAAGAGACTTGTGCAGCCGGCGTGTGCGTCGCGGGCACGGATCCCTGCGAAGTGGGCGAAATCTGCGATGAGGGTCTTGACCAGTGTGTGATCGAGGTCTGCGATGACGAATGGGACTTGGACGGAGACTGTGACGTAGACAAAGACGATTCCAATCTTCTTAAACTTCGGCAAAAAAACGAAAAAAACGCTCTCAAGAAACGGCATAAAGCTGAAAAAGAGGAAATGAAGGTCGCTATATTTTCTTACGAGGTCTGCGATGATGAACGGGACTTGGACGGGGACTGTGACGTTGATAAAGACGATTCCAAGCTTCTTAAACTTCAGCAAAAAGCCGAAAAGACCGCTCTCTCGAATCGTCATAAAGCCGAAAAAGCGGCGCTCAAGGCTGCATCTACTCTCTGACATTACCGTGCCGAGAGTACGGAAGTAAATTTGAATAACCATACAGGCATGGTCAGCACATGGCCCTGCCTTTTTTGTTTTCAACGTCATTGCAATCATGCCTTTTTTCGCCCTCTGTTTTTTCTGCACCCCGCAACAACTGAACTCTCAAGCGGTTGCCTCTTGACATGGTTATTGGTTTTATGCGGTTAAAAGGTAAATTTGTTTGACAAATTGTTATTTTCTACTATATCTGGAAGTGTATTCAAACAAAATGTACAAACGCTTTTGGGGGAAAGTACCTGTACAGGTTCAGCAGGGGCAGTGCAAAAAGGAATAACCTTCCAAAATAAAAAGGGGGAACACCATGACCGCAAAAAGTGCGCAAAGACATGCAGGTGCCGTATGTGCAGTGATTGCTTTTTTATTGTGTGTGTTTTTTCCATGTCCCTTCCCTGCAGGCACAGTGCTGGATCACTGTTGACGGTGTACAAAGGCAGACAACCCTTGAGACATCGAGAACTACCTCAGGCTGCACTAGAAACCGCAGGCTGCTTTAGGATCTTGTGTGTTCTGGAGGAATATACAACATGATACTGTGCTATGTTTGTAGCCTTCCGGATGTATCCTTTGAACCCCTATACAGTGGTACATTACCGATGGCAGCTGGCACATGAGGTGCAGTAAGTTGCTTCCGCAGGGTTTTGCACAAGCATACTGATTCTGCTGGAATGTGGAATGTCGTGTGTATTCCGTGCGAGCAGGACAGTCATTGTGACGATAGCTTGTACTGCAATGGAGTCAGAGGCATGCGCTTGCCGGCGAGTGCGTTGCGGGTGCTGCGCCGATCTGTGAAGGCGACACGCCGCTCTGCTCCGATTCATTGGACCGCTGTGTGGAGTGCCTGAACAATGCAGATTGTGACGATGGCGTTTACTGCAACGGAGCCGAGGCATGCACTGCAGGCGTGTGTTCTGCGGGCAGTAAGCCCTGCCCTAATGATCCGATATGCGATGAAGCCAATGACCGGTGTTTCGAATGCTTGGTCGATGCAGACTGTGACGATGGCGTCAACTGCAATGGAGAAGAGACATGCTCTGCCAATGTGTGCGTGGCAGGCTCATCGACCTGCAGCAATGATAATGTCTGCGATGAAGCCAACGACCAATGCGTCGAATGCCTGGTAAATGGAGACTGCTCTGAGGGTTATGAATGCCTGGACACGATGTGTATTCCGCTGCATGGAGACATGGACCTGGATGAGCGGCGCAAATACGACTCGATCAGAGCTGGCAGTCTACGGCACCAAGGGTGTGCCGGATGCCGCCAATGTGCCGGGCGCGCGAGAATGAAAGCATTTCCTGGACAGACAGCCACGGTAATTTGTGGCTGTTCGGGGGCTACGGCTACGGCAGCACCACCTCCTCTGGCTACCTGAACGACCTGTGGCGCTATGATCCTGCGACCAATCAGTGGACGTGGATGAGCGGCGCAAATACGATTGATCAGGTTGGCGTCTACGGCACCAAGGGCGTGCCGGCTGCCGCCAATGTGCCGGGCGCGCGAGGTAGACAGCATTTCCTGGACAGACAGCTCAGGCAATCTGTGGCTGTTCGGGGGCGATGGCTACGGCACCAGCACTTACTGGCTACCTGAACGATCTGTGGCGCTATGAGCCTGCGACCAATCATGTGGACGTGGGTGAGCGGTTCAAATACGACTAATCAGCTCGGCGTCTACGGCACAAAGGGCGTGCCGGCTGCCGCCAATATGCCGGGCGCGCGCGTATGAGAGCATTTCCTGGACAGACAGCTCACGGTAATTTATGGCTGTTCGGGGGGTATGGCTATGGCAGCAGCACACACCTTTTGGCCCCCTGAATGACCTGTGGCGCTATGATCCTGCGACCAATATGTGGACGTGGATGAGCGGCTCAAATACGACTTATCAGGCTGGCGTCTACGGCACAAAGGGTGTGCCGGCTGCTGCCAATGTGCCCGGCGCGCGCTATGGGAGCATTTCCTGGACAGACAGCACGGGCAATGTATGGCTGTTCGGGGGTACGGCTATGGCAGTACCAGGCAATCCTGTGGCCTCCTGAATGATCTGTGGCGCTATGACCCTGCGACCAATCATGTGGACGTGGATGAGCGGCTCAAATACGCCTAATCAGCTTGGCGTCTACGGCACAAAGGGTGTGCCGGATGCCGCCAATGTGCCCGGAGCGCGCGATGACAAGCATTTCCTGGACAGACAGCTCAGGTAATCTTTGGCTATTTGGGGGGTATGGCTACGACAGCACCGGCATCTGGGCCACCTGAACGATCTGTGGCGCTATGATCCTGCGACCAATCATGTGGACGTGGGTGAGCGGCTCAAATACGGTTGATCAGTTTGGCGTCTACGGCACCAAGGGTGTGCCGGATGCCGCCAATGTGCCGGGCGCGCGCGATGGAAGCGTCTCCTGGATAGACAGCACCGGCAATTTGTGGCTGTTCGGAGGGTATGGCTACGGCAGCACCTCCGCTAGGCTACTCTGAACGATCTGTGGCGCTATGAGCCTCCGCAATGTTTAACAGGCAGCGACTGCTCCGAGGGCTATGAGTGCGTAGAGGGTGAGTGCGTGCCGATTGTAGTAGACAATCCCCCCGCAATCAGCGACGGCCCGTTTTTGACGGACACGTGGAAGGTGCTGCCGTCCTCGCCTGAGAGCGCCATTGAATCTTGGATGCCAATCTATGACGTATTATGGACCTTCAGCGACGATTTCGCATCATGCTCCGGTGCGTGCACGCACGTTGCCGAGTACCAGATGGTCGGCGAGCAGCAGCTGGACAGCCGCTTGCCGTTACGGTCAATGCTGCCAAGGGGCGGGTCCGGGTTACGCTGCCGGTTGAGAGCCTGCAAAATGCCACGTATGCCTTCCGGTTTGCAGTAACCGATTGCGCCGCTCAGACCACCCAGTCCGGCTCGTACTATTTCAAGGTGTTCCGTGATGCCCCGCCGGTAATCATCGACGGCCCGTTTTTGACGGACACGTGGCAGGTGCTGCCGACCTCGGCTGAGAGCGCCATTGTCACTTGATGCAAATCATGACGTATTATGGACCTTCAGCGATGATTTCGCATCATGCTCCGGTGCGTGCACGCACGTTGCCGAGTACCAGATGGTCGGCGAGAGCAGCTGGAAGCCGCTTGCCGTTACGGTCAATGCTGCCAAGGGGCGGGTCCGGGTTACGCTGCCGGTGGAGAGCCTGCAGAATGCCACGTATGCCTTCCGGTTTGCAGTAACCGATTGCGCCACTCAGACCACCCAGTCCGGCTCGTACTATTTCAAGGTGTTCCGTGATGCCCCGCCGGTAATCGGCGACGGCCCGTTTTTGACGGACACGTGGAAGGTGCTGCCGACCTCGCCTGAAAGCGCCATTGAACTGGATGTAAATCATGACGTATTATGGACCTTCAGCGATGATTTCGCATCATGCTCCGGCGCGTGCACGCACGTTGCCGAGTACCAGATGGTTGGCGAGAGCAGCTGGAAGCCGCTTGCCGTTACGGTCAATGCTGCCAAGGGGCGGGTCCGGGTTACCTGCCGGTTGAGAGCCTGCAGAACGCCACGTATGCCTTCCGGTTTGCGATAACCGATTGTGCCGCTCAGCAGACAAACTCACAGACATACTATTTCAAGGTTGCACTCCCGTAATAACGGGCACTATGAACGGGTAAAACCAAAGGCAGGGTCAGCACATGGCCCTGCTTTTTTTATTTGTGATGCAATATATCGGCTGCACCCCAAAACAGGTATTAATTTCCATAATAGCTGTACAATGGTTGTAGAAAACAGAACTCTGCCCCGGAAAAGCAAAAACAGCGATGTAGCAAATAGTGCTATAGCGCTGTTTTTATTCTGGTGCCCGGGACGAGAATCGAACTCGTACAGCCTTGCGACCGAGGGATTTTAAGTCCCTTGCGTCTACCAGTTCCGCCACCCGGGCCACAGTTCTACTCTGTATTTTCAGGCTAAAATGTATAGCGGCTTTCCTGTCTGATGTCAAATAATGATTTGCTGAACGGGTTGTTTTTACTGGGGATTACTGCTATGATTGCATGCGTTTGAAAACGGCTGATACACTTGTGTGCGCGCAGGCCATGGTATGCTGGAAACTCAGTGCTTCATGGCAGTACTTGGTAATTTTCCAAAAGGAGTTTTGATTGTATGGATGCGGAACTGAAACAGAACCTGATAACATTACTGCTTGAAAAATCATTTCGTTATAATCCTGAGCCGGTTTTTAAGCTGGCGTCGGGCAAGATGAGCACCTATTACATTGACTGCCGCAAGACGACTCATTCATGTGTTGGCAAGCATATCATCGGCAATCTGATTTTAGATTTGATTGCGGGTACCGGATGTGCAGGCTGTGGGCGGTCTGACCATGGGAGCTGATCCGATTGCCTGCGCGGTGTCATACGCGGCTTTCGAGCGCGGCCTGGAGATTGCATCGTTTTCAATCCGCAAGGAACCCAAGGCGCACGGGATGCAGCAGCAGGTTGAGGGTGATGTAAAGGCGGGCGACCGTGTGTTTATAATTGAAGACGTCGTGACAACCGGCGGCTCGACCATCAAGGCGATTGAGGCCGCCCGTCGCGAAGGCCTTGAGGTGCTGGGCGTGATAGCCCTGGTTGACCGTGAGGAAGGCGGCAGTGCCGAGATTGCAAAACATGTTCAGAGCTTGACTTCCCTGTGCACGAAAGCTGAGCTGCTCAAGGCCTGCGGGGCAAACTAGCCGTTCAAAACGGCTTGCCCCCGGGCAGATGCGTTGCGAACACACCTTGATACATCATTGTTGATTATCCTGATAATCAAACCGGCATTCGGGGGAAGTGCTTGCCGGGATACGCGGGGGCTGAGTGCATGTGCATACTGCGTGTGCCCCGGGTTTTTTATTTGCAGTCATTTTTTGACATATGCGTTTTTAGTACATATACTTTAATTGAAGAAGCAAACAATGTGACAGGGGAAAAAGCCATGCAACATTTTGACCGTAACCAGCGTGATATTATTGATCAAATACGGAGAACCGGACGATGCAACAATTCGCAGATTGCAGTGCTTCTACCGTCGCTTGTTAACTATATTCTGAAAATCGACACCACTATAGGCCAGAAACTTGCTCTGCGTTATGGGCAGGATGTTTCCTCCATGCTTGAGGGGCTCGGGTCCGAGCTGCTGAATGGCAGACAGGATGCTCTGAGCCTGTTTGAGATCATGGTGTCAAAAACCCACAAGGACAACTGAAGCCTGCCGGAACATTGCGGTTGGGACATCCCCGCTTACCTGTGTGGCTGTTCAGCGCACAGCTCTCGAAAAAGCTTTTCAAGCATGTCGCGCACCCGGGTGTACACTCCCGGATATCGTGACTCGCGCGGACCGGCTATATTGAGTACAGCCGGTTTTTGTGCGTCAAGCCACGCACGTATCCGCTTGATTGCGGCGCGGCGTGTCTCGCGCTCAATTTCCACTACCAGCACAGGGCGCCCCATCCTGCGGGCAATGTTTTCGGTCAGGGCCGTGCCGCCCTCAGGCGGCCCGGGGCAGAGAATAAGCGTTGCGTCAGCGTCGCGCACATTGCGCCGTGTGCGCACGGCATAGTCTTCCGAATTCAGTTCTATCAGTGCAGCGTAGTGTTGCGACACCGGCCCGTCTTCAGCCAGACGCCCGCGCGGGATTGAGCCGCCATAGTCAAGGCCGCAGGCAATGGCCGCGTCCAGTGCCGCGCGGTCAACGCCGGTCTGCGCTCCGGATATGATTTAATCCGTGTCATCGTGATTCCATGCCACGTCTTTGAAAAGCACATCTGCTGCGTTGCGCGCATCATTCGTCACTGCGGCGTACGCACTAGTACGCCTCATTCCTCATGATATCGCGCGCCTTGCATCTGCGCATTTTTGAACAGCCTGTATAAAAATATTTTTTCAACATCCTGTAATGCTTGTAATGCCGCTTTTGGCATTGTGTGCAGATTGTTGCGGAGTGAGTGTTGGCTATGACAGCAGTTTTTCAAACTGTTTTTTATAGTGCCCTGCATACAGGCTCAGGCCCATTTTTTCCTGCTTCGCAAGGATTTCTTCAAGGATTGAGCGTGTTGTAAGCGGATTGACCGTGACGGAGCGCAGCACGACTATCGGCTGGGGCGCGTACCTGGTGGTGGACAGCGTGGTGCGTGAAACAAAGGTTGAGTCCTCGGCCCGGATCGCGCGATGCAGCTCGACATTGAGTGTGTTGAGCAACGCGTTGATCTCCTTGCGTTTTTTCCTGGCTGCGGCCGCCTGCGTGTTCTTGTTCACAACAGAGCCCAGGCGCGCAAGCGCTTCACCTACATTTCGGGGCACAAAGCGGAACACATGGATGAACAGTTGCGGGTTATTCATGGCCTCGAAGTTGTGCGAGGCGTTTATGAGCTGGTTCAAGTCAGCCGTCAGGGCGAAGGCATGGTCAAACAGTATTTGGAACCCGTCAGTGCCGAACACTTTCAGGGCCGCCCAGGGTTTGAGCACGTCAAATTTACGCGAGCCTTCAAGCGTGAAACGGCCCTGGTCAACCGAGCTCTTGCGGATCACATACCCTGCAGTGTATTTTACGCGCATGAGTGCGCGCTCATCCCGGAACAGAACAAGGCCCATGGACATGGGCGTGTAAAACAGTTTATGGGTGTCGATGGTGACTGAATCCGCCCGGTCAATACCTTCAAGCAGGTGACGATAGCGATGCGTGAGCAGCGTTGCACCGCCCCAGGCAGCGTCTACGTGATAGTGCGCGCCGCATTCGTCGGCGATCTCGCGCAGTTGTTTCAGGTCATCTATATTGCCGGTTTCAGTGGTTCCGGCAATGCCGACAATTGCCATGATCTTGACGTTTTTCTTTTGCAGTTCGGCAATTTTGAGACGCATTTTAGCGCAGTCGACCTGATTTTCGGCATTCACTGGAAGCCTGATCAGTGCGCGGCTTCCAAGGCCGAGCACGTCCATTGACTTATCAAGGGAATAATGCGCCAGCCGGGATACCAGCACCACGACCGAGCTGTAGCCGTAGTGTGCGAGCGCGGCTGCCATGCCGTCCTTGCGCACGCCCGCAAACGGGCGCCGGGGCGGCATGGCCTTTTCGCGGGCAACCCACAGGGCCGTAAGGTTTGCCAGCGTGCCGTCAACCGCAACATTGCCAAGGGCAATCTCGGGGTTTTGCATTGTGCGGCGGTAAAATGCCTGTCCGCGGCGAAACACCAGCTGATGCATCCAGGCCAGGAACTCGCGTTCAACAAAGGTCGAGGCCTTGGCGGTTTCAATTTTGACCTGGTTCTGGTTTAGGGCCGCGATGATCATTTCAATCAGGATCATGAAATAGGGAATGGCGCTGGTCATGTGGCCGATGTAGAAGGGATTGCCGACTTTGACCGAGTGGCGGATGATCTTTTCTTTGATCTCGTAGAGCACGTCAACGATCAGTTCTGGATCTGTGGGCGGGGCGATGTCGGCGAAAAGTTTTGACAGGTCCGGCAGGCTGATGGAGGAGTGAATGCCGCCTTCTTCCTGGAAGAACTCGCGGATCATTACCAGCAGCGCATCGCCGAATTCAAGAAACTTGTCCGGCGTATCCGGCATGATGAACAGTTTGGAAAGGTACTGGATCGAAGCGATTATTTTTTTATTTGATTTTCGGCTCGGCTCGAGCACGTGATCGCTGATATCAATGGCAAGCTCTCTTCGGCGTTTCATGCAATCCCTTTCCGGAGCAAAAAAAACAATGCGGGCAGTATATTCTAAAGGGGGTGGGGTGTCAATCGGATTTCTTCAGGAAAAACAAGGTGTTTGGCGCATAGAGCAGCCCGGCGGGCCGCATCCCCCCTGTGTGGGGGCATGCAGGCTCCCGAGCTATGCGCAGCAGCTGCTGCCGACTACCGCTGGTACATGAAGATGCAGGCGCAATCGCCGTCTGCCATGGTTGTGAGAATTTTGACGCTGAGTCCATCAAACGCCAGGGCCATGGCTTCCTGGTCAAGCTCGCAGATCACCGTGCAGGGCTTCTCAAACCCGAATTCACGGGCCATGTCCATAAACGGGCAGCGCACCATTACTTCAAGCGCGGCGTCCCGGCCGTTGTTGGAAATATCAACCGGATGCATCTCCATGCCGAATGACCCGTACACGGGCGCCGCCTTTTTAAATCCTTCGTACAGCGTGCAGCCTTCGAAAGTCGGCCCCATGTTTTTTTTCTGCCGTTCAGGATAGCCCTCCATCAGTGCGGCCCGGGCGCGCTCCTCACCCTGTTCATCAATAAGCCGGCGGTAGTCTTCAAATTTTTTTCTGAACATATCCATTACGCTCATGTTCCGGAACCTCCTGTTTGTGGGTAGACGAATTCGTTGCCATCCAAACCATATCAAAAATCACCCTTAAAATAAATACTTTTTGCGCACGGCCAATGTGTGCCGCATTGACGGATGCTCCTCTATGCTGTATACTTATTATCTCAAAGTAGAGCGGCCCGCCTTATATTGCATTTACGCTCACGCATCTGTTTGCTGATCGGATTATTCCTCCCCCACAGACCCAGATCTACGGGATACTCCATCACATACGTGCTGCATATCCGCAGTCGCGGTCGGGTCATGGATTGTAATAAACTGTTCAAGGCAAGGAGAAATAACAATGGCAGATCCAGTTAAAACAGGCGACACCATCAGTGTTGAGTATACGGGAAAGTTTGATAACGGCGAGACGTTTGATACATCCCGGGGCAGGGCGCCGCTTAAGTTTACGGTCGGTGCCGGGCAGCTTATCCCCGGATTTGACGCGGCTGTTATCGGCATGCTGCCGGGCGATACAAAAACCGTTACCATAGAGCCCGAAGAAGGCTACGGTGCTCATGAACCGCAGCGCGTCACCAGGTTGCCGCGCGCGGGCGTACCGGAAGGCATGGAAATAAATGTGGGCCTGGCTGTTCAGCTTGCCGACCACGCCGGCAATCCGATTCCTGCCCTTATTACGGAGATTACAGACGAGGATGTCGTGCTGGATCTTAATCATCCGCTCGCTGGCAAAACCCTGGTATTTGATATTGAAATAAAGGAAACGGGCCTGGTACCTGAGTCTCAGTGCGGAACCGGCGGAGCTTCATGCGGCAGCTGCTGCGGCGGATGCGGAGAATAGTTGGAAAGTTATGGTGTTTGCATACCGGGCAGCCCGTGCAGGGCTGTCCGGTATGCGCATCCTTGTCAGTCTTTTACTTCCTCGAACTGATCTTTCGAGGCCCCGCAAATCGGGCATTCATCAGGCGGAGTGGCGCCTTCATGGACATAGCCGCAAATTTTACATCTCCATTTTTTCATGTAGCTGCTCCTTTCCTTTCAAGAATGTTGCATCGTGGTTGATTATGTCTGTTCAGGTAAAACCTTACCCTGAATCAACCTGCCGTGTCAAGAGTATCTGATTTGGGTTTGCGCTACACTCCGCATCCGCTAATCTTTTGGGTTTTTGCGGGTGCACAGCAGTTTTTTGTGATTGCTTTCACCGGGTGCCTTTGATAAACAATGAACATGTCCGCTGAGTCTTCAAGCAACGCTGTCATCCTTCCCTGTTTCCGGCTGTCTGCAGCCGACCGTGGTTGTGTGCTGTCGACATGAGTCCATTTTACACCATAAAGCAGTACATACTTCAAAACCGCTGGTATCTTGCCGCCGGATTCCTGGGGCTTGTTATTGTTGATTTGTTGCAGCTGCTGGTGCCGCGGATATTCAAATACGTTGTTGACAAGCTCACGCAGGGCACGATTACGGCTGATGATCTTTTTTCGGTCTTTTTGATGCTCCTGGGCTGCGGCCTCATAATCTGTTTGTTTCGATTCTGCTGGCGGATATGTTTGATCGGCACGTCGCGCCGCATTGAGCGGCATTTGCGTGACCGGCTTTTCTCACACCTGATCCGCCTGCCCTTGTCGACAATCAACGCGCGCAGCGTCGGTGACAGCATGGCCCGTATGACCAATGATCTTGAATCGGTCAGGATGTGCATCGGCATCGGCATGGTGGCCCTGTTTGACACGATATTTCTGGGCACGGCCGCATTCGGTTTTTTGTGCTACATCAGTCCGCTCCTGACCCTGTGGACCATGATGCCCATGCTCGTGATCATGCTTGTTACCTGGCGCCTGAGCCCGGTTCTGCACCGGCGCTTCAAGCAGGTGCAGAGCACCTTTTCAGATTTGACTGAAAAGGTGCGCGAAGCGCTCAGCGCCGTATGGGTGGTCAAGGCCTATACCATGGAAGGGCATGTGGGCGCGTCATTCGACGCGGTGAGCAGGATATATATTCAGCGCAATCTCGCACTGGTCAGGGTCATGGGATTTTTTTTCCCGCTGATCATTGTCTGCGCCAATCTCAGCATCGCCATCCTGCTCAGCGCGGGCGGGCGCATGACGGTTATCGGCAGCATATCAACCGGCGATTTCGTAGCGTTTTCAAGCTATCTGTGGCTTCTTACCTGGCCCATGATGGCGCTTGGCTGGGTGGTCAACCTGTTCCAGCGCGGCAAGGCCTCAATGCAGCGCATCAACGAACTGCTGGATCTGCCGGTTGAAAATCTGGCCGGGGCGCCTGGTCCGGCACCGGAGTGCCTTGATATCAGTATTCGCGACCTCAGCTTTTCCTACGCGCCTGACCAGCCGCCTGTTCTGCACAACGTTTCGGTCTCGCTGCCGCAGGGCAGTATCGTCGGCATTACCGGCACGACCGCTTCGGGCAAAACCACGCTGTGCAGTCTGCTGCTGCGTTTTTATGACCCGCCGCCGGGAACCGTGTGCATCGGCGGCAGGGATATTCTTGAATTTCCGCTGCAGGACCTGCGCCGTCTTTTTTCCTATGTTCCCCAGGACAGCTTTCTGTTTTCGCAGTCGCTGGCGCGCAATATAACGTTTGGGTGTGATTCCTGCGATGACGAGGTTGAACGCTGCGCGGCCGACGCCCAGATGCTGCACGACATTCAAAAACTCAGCCAGGGTTTTGAGACAGTTGTCGGTGAAAAAGGACTCACGCTCTCAGGTGGTCAGCGCCAGCGTGTCTGCATAGCGCGCGCCCTGATTACCGATGCCCCGATTCTGATTCTGGATGATGCGGCCTCATCGCTCGATGTTGAAACAACCCGGTCGCTGACCACGCGGTTGCGTGCGGTTGGCAATGGTAAAACCATGCTGATTATATCCAACAGGATTGCGACCATTGAGCACGCGGACATAATCCTGGTGCTCGACAGCGGCAACCTGGTTGCAACCGGCACGCATGCGCAGTTGAGCGTGCGCGAAGGTTTGTACCGGCAGCTGTTTCTCAAGCAGCAGCTTGAAGAAGAAGGATTGTAGGCTGTTGAAAAACGCACATCTACTGCGTTGTGCTTGTCATTCGTCACTGCGGCGTACCAAAAAGTACGCCTCATTCCTCATGAACGCGCGCGCCTTGCATCTGTGTGTTTTTGAACAGCCTGTATGAGAAGACTTTTTTAACACCCCGTGAGGAAAGTTTACGCCTATGCCGCTTTGATAACGTTCATGTTGAGGAAAGCCAGCACACGACCGTCGGTTCCTACCGGCTGCTGGTTTATTTCCTGCGGTTTTTCAGGCCCCGCCGTGTGATCATTGCCGCGACCCTGATGCTGGCTGTGTGCGCAACCGCGACTGAGCTTACGCTGCCGCAGCTGGTGCGCACCGGCATTGACCGCTATATTGTGCCGGAGGCCTGCCGCGTTGACATGGACCGGCTGCAGCATCACCCGGATCTTGTGCGCGAACTTGAGGCGGATCTTACCCGTATTGCCGGCACGGATGTGGTGTTCCTGGGTCCCGAAGCGCTGCGGCGCGCCGCTCACGCGCTTGTGCCGCGGCTGCAGTCCCTGGGAGTGGGTTCTTCTGCGCGCTATTATACCACTGCGGCAACACCGGGTGCCCTGCAGGTTGTCCGGGATCATCCGGATATGTTTTTCGCAGATGATCATGTCGTGCTGGTTGCGCAGGCCGACATGGCCCGTCTCAGCCCGTCTGAGCTGCTGCAGCTGCGTCGCGGCTGATGTCAGGGGCGTTGCGCGCCTGAGCGCACTGTTTTTGCTCGTGCTGCTGGCCGGTTTTGTTTTGAGCGCTGCCCAGCTTTTCTGGGTTGAACATGCCAGCCAGCATATTATGCACGACGTGCGGCGCACGGTCTTCGCGCATATCATCAGCCGCCCCTTACGCTTTTTTACTGCTAATCCGGTGGGCCGTCTGGTAACGCGCGCTACGAATGATGTGCAGAACCTGCATGAGATGTTCAACGCGCTTTTTGCGAGCATGCTCAAAGATATGCTCATGATCGTGGGCATCATGGCCGTGCTGCTGATGCTTGACGTGCGGCTCAGCCTGGCCTGCTTTGCGGTGCTGCCATTCCTGCTGCTGATCGCCATGCTGTTCAGCACGTATTCGCGGCATGCTTTTCGCGAGGTCCGCATCAAGATCGCGGCAATCAATTCCATGATTCAGGAAAGCATTGCGGGTATGGCGGTTCTGAAAGTGTTTTGCCGCGAGCGTGAACATGACCTTGATTTTCAGCGTCTGAATTATGAAAACTATCAGGCCAACATGCGCCAGACGACCGTGTATGCGATTTTCAGCCCGGTCGTTGACCTGACGCAGCTGTGCGTCATGGGAATTATCGTGTGGTACGGCGGTCTCAGGACGCTCGAAGGCGTCATGTCGCTTGGCACCCTGGTGATTTTTCTATACTACATGCGCATGTTCTTCAGGCCCATTCAGGATCTGGCCGAGAAGTATAATATTATACAATCTGCTTTTGCCTCACTTGAACGCTTGTACCTGCTGCTTGAGCACAGCGGGCCGGGTGAGCAGCTTGTGGGTGAGGCCCTGCCGCAGGAACCGGAGTGCGCGATATCATTCCGTAATGTCTCGTTTGCCTATATCGATGCCGAGCCGGTTCTGCGCGATGTTTCCTTTGATGTCGCTCCCGGTCAAACGCTTGCAATCGTCGGTGTAACCGGGTCGGGTAAGACCACGATAATAAATCTGCTGGAGCGTTTCTACGACGCACAGCAGGGCTCGATCCTGTTTGATGGCGTTGATATCCGGCAGCTTGACCGGGTGCAGTTGCGCCAGCGGATGGGGCTTGTCCTGCAGGATGTGTGTATGTTTGCAGGCAGTATCAGGGAAAATATTCTTCTGGGCAACCCGCAGGTATCCGAGCAGCGCCTGCGGCAGGCGCTTACAATATCGAACCTTGACAAGGTCGTCGCCCGGCTGCCGCGCGGTATTGATGAACCGCTGCTGGAGGGCGCCCGCATGCTCTCTGCAGGTGAGCGCCAGCTGTTGGCCTTCGCACGGGCGGTTGTTGCCGACCCGCCGGTGTTGATCCTTGATGAGGCCACGGCCAATATTGATCCGTTGACCGAAGATTTGATCCAGAAGGCGCTGCAGAACATTACTACGCGTCGTACCGCGATTATAATCGCGCACCGGCTCTCCACCATCCGGCACGCTGATACCATTATCCTGCTGCACAAGGGTGCCATTAAAGAGCAGGGCACGCACGCGCAGCTCATGGCGAAGAAGGGCATGTATTACCGCATGTCGCAGCTGCAGTATTTGTCGGGCAGCTGAAATAATTCAGTCTTTGTTCTGTTTGTGAATGCGGTCGGCATATGCAGCAGGGATGCGATTAATAGCAATACTCGTTGTAGAGGGCGCCATGGACTACAAAGGATACACAGGAAGGCTTCTGCTGGTTGATCTTACCAACCGCATTGTTGCGGTGCGCGAAACACCGAAGCAGATGGCTGAGCGGCATATCGGCGGCGTGGGCTTTGCTGCGGCGCTTATGGATGAAATGGTTCCCGTAAAAACGGATCCTTTTGCTCCTGAAGCGCCGCTTTTTTTTATGACCGGCCCGCTCACCGGCACCATGGTGCCCTGGAGCGGCAGGCACTGCGTAGCGGCCCTGTCGCCTCTGACCGGTATCTGGGGCGAGGCCTTTGCCGGCGGCACCTGGGGCGCTGCGCTGAAGAAAGCGGGCATTGACGGGCTTATCATTACCGGCAGGGCCGACCGGCCTGTTTTTCTTCAAGTCACTGACGGCACGGCAACAATCGAAGATGCAGCCTTTCTACAGGGCTGTGATACGGTTGAGACTGAAGCCGAGATCAGAAGGCGCTGCGGCGATGCCTTCAAGGTGTCGGCCATCGGGCCGGCGGGTGAGAACCTTGTGCGGTTTGCCTCTGTCATGAGCGATGGCCCGGCAGCGCGCGCTGCGGGCACGATGCGGCATGGGTGCGGTCATGGGCTCAAAGAATCTGAAGGCAATTGCCGTGGCCGGGAACACATCCGGTTGAGGTTGCCCATGCCGAAAAGCTTATCCGGTCCATACGGGAGTTTCTGCCGCAGATGGTGAAAACCCCCGAGCACTGTGCGGCAAAAGCCTCAAGGGTTTTTACCATGTTCGTCCGGGATGGCCGGCATGGCGTCAATAACTGGCGCGATGGCGATTTGCCGGGTTTCGAGGAAGCTGTGCTGCGGGAGATCGGTGAGCATGCTGTGCATGAGCGCCCCTATCAATGCGCAGGCTGCCCCACGGGATGCGTCGAGTCCAATGTCGATCATGGCGGCAGGCGTTTGAATGTATGGGAGTCTATCGCGCCGCTTGGGTCGCAGTGCGGCATAACCGACATGCAGCGTCGTGCAGAAGGCCTATGACCTGTGCAATCGCTACGGGGTCGACAGCATATCCGCCGGGGGTGTCATTTCATTTGCCATGGAATGCTTTGCCGAAGGCCTGATTACGCTCAAGGATACCGACGGCATTGATCATGTCATTCGGCAACGGGCAGGCCGCGCTTGCCATGCTTGAAAAAATCTGCATGCGCGAGGGCTTCGGCGCTGTGCTTGCAGAAGGTGTGCGCGGGGCTGCCGCGCTGATCGGCGGCGGTGCGGAGCGTTTCGCCATAGAGGTGAAAGGCCTTGAGGCGCCTGCC
The DNA here is from genome assembly GCA_963723235.1 of uncultured delta proteobacterium. Lineage (GTDB taxonomy): Bacteria > Desulfobacterota > WTBG01 > CAIYCZ01 > CAIRTM01 > CAIRTM01. The sequence goes on along the minus strand of CAVRPV010000006.1, from coordinate 367,683 downwards.
CATGATCCGCGGGCGCATAATTTTCTTGCCCTTGCCTATGCCACCGATACGCGCGGGGCAAACCATACGGGCGCAGCAGATCCGGGTATCGAGGGCTTTGACCTTATGGACATGCAGGCGGTGCGGTTTGCCGTTGAGGGCACGGGCCGGACTGTTGCGCGGGGCCAGAATTATGCCACGGTGCTCAACTCGCTTGTGCTGTGCGCATTTTCCCATGCCGGCTATGCGCAGTATTACTCTGCCGACGGATTCACCGGCGTTACGGCGCGGCAGGTGGTGGAGTGGCTGAACCTTGCCACGGGCATGGAGCATGACTTTGCATCGCTTATGCTTGCAGGCGAGCGCAGCTACGCGGTAAAGCATGTGGTGAATCTCAGGCAGGGCTGCGCTGCTTCTGCCGACAGGCTGCATGAACGGTTTACCGGCAGCATGCGGGGCTGCGGCCCGGCTGCCGAACATCTGCCGCCGGTCGGCGTCATGCTTGAGGATTATTATCGTGCCCGGGGCTGGCAGGCCGACGGCATGCTTACAGAGGCAAAATTCAAAGGAACTCGGCATAAAAAACATTCGATCGTTGTAAACATCCTCGTACACAGGGTCAGAACTTTACCACTTTTCCCGCTTCTGTCATAACCTGCATGATTTCAAGTGCGTTGGAGATTGTGCCGACCTGCACGTCAGCGCGTATCTTGAAAAAGTCAAGGCAGGTCCCGCAGATAAGAATCCGGTATCCTTTCGCGCAAAGTTTTGACAGCACGTCAAGGGCATAGGAACCTTTTGTCGCAAGGCGCACGGCATTGCTGATGAGCACAATCGTGCACTGCGTGTGCTGTAGCGTGAGGGCTGCGGTCAAAAAACCGTTGACCAGCACCTTGCCGAGCTCCATGTTCGAGCCGATATAGTCGGTATCAAAGAGATAGACGATCTCGTCGGCATTGGTTGAGCGGCACGCATTCGTGTCTGCTTCGGTTGTTGTTTTCGCGTCTGCAAGCCCGCGTTCATTGAGTGCCATTGTTTCCATGGTGTGTTTCTTTCTCAGGTTAATAACATGTTCGTATCGTGATATAGCCTCGTCAGTCCAACGATAGCCGATCGTAATGATACATTTTGAGTCTGCGTATAGTTGTGGTTCAGATACAGGGTGATGTCAATGTGATAATATCAATGCAACACCACTCAGGTATAGGTTTTGCCAATCTATGGTTATGCCGGGACACGTTAAAGAAATCGTGTGAAAAATTCTTGACACCTGTCGGGGTACGGGCGAATATGTTTCCACAACAGGGCCTGATGCAGACAGACATGAGTGTTTTCGGGACCCTTACCGTCTTTTTCAGAAAGCATGTTCCATGGATCGTCTTGAGCTTGTAAAAACCGTTGCCTCAGCAGGCTGAGCGGCAAAAATTTCTCCAGGGGACCTGGAGGACGTTTTGAGTGTTTTCAGCGACCTGCATGACGAGCGGCTGCTGAGCGCGCCCGGCGACAACGAGGATGCCGCCATTGTTCGCTTTCCCGAGGGCAAAGCGCTTGTGCAGACCCTCGACTTTTTGACCCCCATCGTCAACAACCCGCACTGGTTCGGACAGATAGCGGCCGCAAACTCGCTGTCCGACGTCTATGCCATGGGGGGCGAACCCTATACGGCCATGAACATTGTGTGCTTTCCGATCCAGACGATGGACAGGGAGGTGCTGCGTCAGATTCTTGCAGGCGGTCTTGAAAAGATCCGTGAGTCGGGCGCGGTAATGGCCGGCGGCCATAGCGTCAAAGACAATGAGATCAAGTACGGCCTTTCGGTGACGGGCATCGTCGATCCTGCGTCGTTTGCGTCCAACCGGGGCCTCAGGCCGGGAGATCAGTTGCTGCTGACAAAACCGATCGGCACGGGCGTTCTGGCAACAGCGCTCAAGGCCGGGTTCGGCGACACCGCAAAAATCGAGGAGCTGATTTTCAGGTGGGCAGCCAGGCTTAACCGGGCGGGCGCTGCGGTTATCCGAACGCTTGGCCTGCAAGGGAGCCACGGACGTGACGGGTTTCGGCCTTGGCGGTCATGTGCTTGAACTTGCCAAGGCCTCTGGCGTGGCTGTTGAGCTGTGGCTTGACAGGATTCCGTTCATGCCCGAGGCAATCGAGCTTGCCGGGATGGGGATGTTACCGGGCGGCAGTGCGGCAAATAAAACCTACTGTCACTCGCTGGTCTCCCTGCCGCCGCAGGCTGATCCTGTGCTTGTCGATCTTGTGTTTGACGCGCAGACTTCAGGCGGCCTCATCCTGTCGGTTCCTGAAAAAAGCTAGCGCAGGCGCGCGATATGCTCCTTGAGGCAGGTGATCTTGCCGAGCATATCGGCCAGGTGCTGCCCCGTGATCCTGCCCGGGCGCTTGTGCGCATAATATGACCGCAAGGGGTTTATCCTGTGCAGGGCAGGGGACGATCCCGGCCAGGCCTTTTTTGTTGATCCGAACTCCTGTGCAGCATATCCCCTGTTGGAAGTTTATAGACAAGATTGAGGGCATGGTAAATCGCCTACTACGAAAGCAGAAAACAGGTTAAATAGCAGTACATTTGATTAAGTAAGAACTTGACGCGTTGTTTACAGAATCCGATAATCACCACGGAGGATTTTGTAAACATGGTTATGCACAAACGTATTCGGTTAACACCCCATGACCGCCAAAAAATCTGCAGTTATGCAAACACCAGTACAAGTCAGCGCTCTGGCTGAGCGCTACCGAGTCTCAACCAACGATCTATAAACACTTGCCCGGCTAGGAAACAGGAGTTTCTTCCGAGAAAAAGTGTCAATGATCGGTTCCGCAGCCTCAAATACGGCCTGAAGCGGCTGCCAAGTTGAGCGCCACTCGAAGAGAGACGCAAACGCGAAGCCAGCGCTACAACAAGTCCTATCCGGGGGAGCTGGTCCATTTTGACAGCAAGCGTCTCCCGTTGATCAAGGCGAGACCAACACTGCTAAGGGAGTATCTGTTTGTCGCGATGAGCTACTTTCTGGAACTCTACGCAGGGATCTTCCCGACAAAACGCAATACAGTGCGGAACTGTTTTTGCTCCAGATGTCGATGAGTGCCCTTACACCATCGAGTACACCTATTCAACAACGGTAAAGAGTTCAAAGGAGCCAGTAAACACGCATTTGTACAGCCTGCTCCCAACTCGCATTGGTCAAAAATTCACCCGGATCAATCGCCGCAGACCAACGCAAGCCGAACGGTGATCCGTACACTCATGGAAATGTGCATCAGCAGGAAATTTTCCGAGATCGGAAGAGCCGTCAAATCAGCCTGCTGCGATTTATTAACTTCTACAACACGGTCAAACCCCATAAAGGTATTGACAATATGACGCCATATGAAAAACTGATCAAATACTTCTATGAACCAGAAGTGTAAACAACGCAACGAAATCTAACAGATCACAAACACTTGTTACCGGATGCGGCAAACGCCTCATTGTAGTACAGTGCACCAGATATTGTGTTTTATTAGCCATGAGAAAAATTCTCCCTAAACTGTTCGTGCTTCTCACTCCCCGAGAGCGGTTGCAGGTATATCTGCTCTGCGCGGGTTCGGTCGTGACAGCTGTATTTGATGTCGTCGGCGTTGTGTCGATCATGCCGTTTATCGCAGTTGTGGCCAACCCTGAAATTATCGACACCAATCGTTGGTTAAAACTGGCCTACACGAGTCTTGGCTTTGAAAGCGCGAATCGGTTCCTTATGTTCCTCGGAACAGGTATGCTTGGACTATTGATTGCTAATAACCTCTTCCGGGCATTGTTTGCCTGGGCGCAGATCAAATTCACATTCAGCAGCGAACAGTCTCTCTCACGGCGTCTTCTCGAGCGCTATCTCGCACAGCCCTACATTTTTTTTCTCAACCGCAATACCGCCGAGCTCGGCTACAATATTCTCAACGAGGCCTCAACGGTCATACGCGGCATTCTAGGGCCTTGCATCTCGGTTGTTGAAAAATCAATTTCCGCACTGTTTATGCTGGTCCTCCTGCTTGCGGTCAACGTATGGCTGTCCGTGGGCACCGTGTTGATTCTGGGCTGCGTATACGGGGGTTTCTATCTGTTTATTCGGACCCGGCTTGCCACCTGGGGCAAAAAACGCCTCAAGGCCAACCTCAACCGTTTCACGCTTTCACATGAGGCCATGAGCGGCATCAAGGACTTGAAAGTCCTTGGCCGGGAGCACTACTTCCTGAGCCGTTTTGTAAAAAGCTGCGACAGCTATACCCGCTGCGCTTCAAAAAGCAGCATTTTGGCCCTTATGCCCGCATACGTTCTGGAGGTTGTTGCGTTCGGGGGAATTCTCTGTATTGTGCTGTACTTCCTGGCGCATAAAGAGGGTCTTGCGCAGTTGTTGCCTGTGCTCGCCGTGTTCGTATTTGCCGCTAGGCGGATCATGCCGGCCCTGCAAACAATTTTCTCCGATATCGCCACCCTGCGCTACAATGCCGCAACCCTTGATGTTATGCACGCTGATTTTGTCAAGACGGCCGGCTTTGAAAATACTTTTGAGGCCGCTAATGTCAAACCTCTTTTATTAAAAAAGTCTTTGCGCCTGCAGGATGTTTTTTTTTGTTACCCGGGTCGCGATGAATCAATAATCAGCGATCTCAGCCTTGAAATCCAGGCCAATACAACGATCGGCTTCGTTGGCTCCACCGGTTCGGGAAAAACGACCCTGATTGACATCATTATCGGTCTGCTCGCACCCCGGGCGGGAAGCATCGTTGTGGACGGTGTAACCGTTGATGAAAACAACCGCCCCTCCTGGCAGCGCAACCTGGGATATGTTCCCCAGCACATTTATCTCAGCGATGATACGGTTGCCCGCAATATCGCTTTCGGTATACCCGATGAGCATATCGACATGGATCGTATTATGCACGCTGCCCGGGTCGCAAACATTGCCGAATTTATTGAAGAAGATATGCCTTCAGGTTACAATACCTTGATTGGCGAACGTGGCGTGCGCCTCAGCGGCGGGCAGCGCCAAAGGGTCGGCATCGCGCGCGCGCTCTATCATGATCCGGACGTGCTTGTGCTTGATGAGGCCACCAGCGCGCTTGACGGCATAACCGAAGAGGCTGTCATGGACAGCATACGGGCCCTGGCGAAACGCAAGACGATCATCATGATCGCTCACAGGATCACCACGGTTAAAGACTGCGACATGATTTACTTGATGGAAGCAGGGCACATCATTGCGAAGGGCACGTATGCCGAACTGATGGATTCATCGGAGACGTTTCGCGCAATGTCTCGCGTAATTAGCCAGTCAGCGTGAAGTGCCGGATCGAGACCTTCAGCACACAATTGGAAGAAGCCCTTGCTCTTTGCCGCTCTTTCAGCAGGACGAAGCGTTCTCAAGCGCAGAAGCCTGCGAGCGTATGCGCGAATTAGCGCTTTACAACTTCAAAGTAGACCCCGCCAAAATTGACGGGCTTGCCGCAGCCATTATTCTTTAAAATTTACTGGCCGAGCGCCAAACCTGATACCTTTATAACCGCAGTAATAGACCACCATGTAAATCCTGTGCTGGAGGTGTGCTTGAGAGGCTATCCTGGTATAAAAAAATACTAAATCTATTTATAATGATAGTTATTATTAAAATATAGGCTGTATTTACAAAACCATTATAATCGTATCGTTTTTGATTGTAAAATAAAGAAAATATTGTTAATAAACGTCAAAGTCCCCATCAAATTTTAATCAATTCGTATGCAAACATAAAATAATAATTGTATTCAGAAGAATAGATGCTAAAATTAAACTAGTAGACAAAGGTTAAAACATACTTTTTGTTCAAACTGAAAAAGCCAACCTATCCTTTGGGATAGCGCGGAAAGCCAAGGGTTTTTAAAAAAAACAGCCGGGCTGCCAAAGTTGAACTTGGCAGTACGGCTGTTTTTTTTGTTTCACGGTTTCTGCTATCGGTCTATGGCATCAGTGCGATAGCGTCTGGCTTTTTATGTTCTCTTATTATTTGTACTGTATTGACTGTGGCGGCATTTAGTGAACCCGAAGCATGCGATTATATGCTTCGGGGTTGTATTGTGCATCACTGAAACAACAGTCAGTCTAAGCTAACTCAAATCCGTTATTAAATCTAAAACCCGGCAACCTTGTAATGGTTGTCCGAATGAGGTTCTTTTTCTTTTTTTATATAGACTGATGGCTGTTTAATTTTCACCCTGTACGTTTTATTTATCGGATTATAGAAACAAAGGTTAAGCAAAAAATGCAGATACGAAAAAAAATATTTCCGGCGGTAAATTATGATTACGAGTTTCTTGGCTATTGCAGAGGAAAAAATTTTTTAAACGGCAATTTTCGACTGTTTCCATTGCCATGTAAAGGAGGGGCCTGAGATAAGTGGAACAGGGAACGCATCTTTATTTTTGTTTTATGTCCAGCATTTTAATTCTAACAATCATGTAAAGGAGGAGTTATGGAAGACCAGAAGAAGCGCTATGAAACGCCAGCAATCATCACCTATACGGAGGAGGATATCGCCAGCATAATCGGGCCGGCACTTACCTGTACCTCGGGCGGCCCTCACCCTCGCCGCATTAAGCATCCGTAATGGCAACTGTATTTTGCATATGTAATGAATATTTCACCATTTAGAAAGGGCTTTTTATGGACAACAAACAATGGGTGCAACAATGGCTGGAAAAAAGGTCCTACACGAAAGAGGATATCCTCAAAATAGCCGGTAACAGGTCATACTTTGAACCTGATAGCATGAAAGAGGATATAGGCAAGATACTCGGCCCGACGCCTTGCGCTGCGACATCCAGTGGGCCTTCAGGCACTCAATCTCCGTAATCTCAGCATTAACCGGGAGATTCTAACAAGTCAATATGTCACTGACAATTTTATAAGGAAAACATAATATGCGTAAGATTATTTTTCTGCCAATTGTAGCAGCAGTTTTTATGATGCTGTGCCCTGCATCGGGCTTTACTGCAACAGAAGCCTCCCCGTTTGTCACTCCATTGATCGCAGGCCAGCACATCACAGTCGGTGAAGTCCGTGTCTGGAATGATGACACGAACATGTACGTGAAGTATGTGATCACTGATTCTGGTTGGTGTTTGCGCGAGACGCACCTTGCTGTCGAATGCAGCCCGCGGTTAATACCGCAGCTATTCTTCCACCCCATACCCGAAAAGTTTGAATTCCAGGATGAGCTCGACTGCGCAACCGAGCACATGTATACAATTCCATTGCGTTGGTCTTCGCGCACTAAGTGTGTCTATATTGCGGCACACGCTGTTGTGGGGTCTATCTGCGGGTATGAGGATCCTGATCTTGCTCTTTTTGCTGGCACGCTTCCCGCAGAAGCAACGATGACCACGAACGATCCCTATCTCGATGGCCCGGCGTATCTCCCCGCAATTGATGTTGCCGATGCTGATGATCTGCTTACGGGCACCCATGACGGATGGTGCCTTTCAACGTCGATTGGTATAACGGAAGGAGTGCAGTACAATGCAAATGTCTTCTCTAGCTATGCAACGCTTCCGGATGGTCTGGTTGATTTCCCGGGGAATCTCGACAAGATCAACTGGATTTTGAATCAGCAGTTTGTCGGCAAGCCGACACAATGCAACCCTGATCTTCCGGTCTATACGTATGGTTCGGTTCAAAGGGCTATCTGGACCCTGATTGATGATGAGAACAGCAACCTGAGTCTGGGCCCGTATTCACGCTGCCAGGTGGCTGAAATCCTCGCTGGCGCCGAAGAATACGGTTTTTTTTATGAGCCGGGCTGCACGGAGTTTGTTGGCGTTGTATTGCAGCCGTTTGACGTCCAGGGCCTGCCCGCCCAGCCCGTGATTATACCTGTGCCGCTTCCCTGCGAGCAGAAAATCTGCGATGAGCAGACTGCCTGGGGTGCCGGTAAGCGCTTCAAAAAATTCCACGGTAATTGGGCGATGTATTTCAAGTATCGCATAGATAAGGATAACAAACCACCCCGTAAAAACAAAGCTCGAAGCCAGAAGACAGTAACAGCAGAAGAACAGACGAAGATCAAGAATCCCATCGGCATTGAATTAGATTGATGGCAATAGTTATGGTGAGGTTTTTACAACACTGTATAAACATATCTTTTTCAAAGGAGGAGTTATGGAAGACCAGAAGAAGCGCTATGAAACGCCAGCCATCATAACCTATACGGAGGAGGAAATCGCCAGCATAATCGGGCCGGCACATACGGTAACCTCGGGAGGCCCTGCTGGCATTGAGTACCCGTAAAGCTCTAGTAACCTGATATTTTCACGGGTTTATCGAAAGCCATACCAATCTTATAACGAGGACATACTATGCGTAAGATTATTATTCTGCCAATTATCGCAGCAGCATTTATGATGCGGTGCCCTGCATCGGGTTTTACTGTAAGAGAATCCCCGCGGCATTGAACTGCCCTGATCGGTGGTAGACGTGCCTCTGGTAGAGGGGAAGATTCGTGTAGTGTAGTATAGTGTGTCAGGATATATGCTTATAGACTGATGCAAAAAAAATAAGTTTCATGCCTATCCATGGGATTATACAAACGGAGTATAATCCCATGGATTTTTTAAGTCATTTTATCAACAATATGTGATAGCATTACAGGATATGCAGATTAATTTAACTCCATCAGATCGACAGGATATACAAAAGCAGGCTCCGTATCGGCGTGTTTTTAATTTTTTTAATGTCGGTCTCGAACTGTACGCTGACTGTCAGGACAGCTTTGCTGCGTTTAGCCAAGTGTATAAAAATTTTATGTGTCAAAAACTTCCGGAAACGTGTCTTACCTTCTATATTTTGAAAAAAAATCGATTTCATCATGGTCCGTTGCTCATCCAGAGTAACGGGTTCGCTGCGCACTTACCCTCCGATAGAAAAATCAGCGGCCTTGCCGAGCAGATAATTTTCACGCGGATTATGCCGATGATCAGTGACTACATCCTTATTCATGCGGGTGTTGTCTCGAAGGAAAATAATGGTACGGTAATCATAGCGCCATCTGGATTCGGCAAAACAACTTTGGTGCTTGAGCTGTTGTCACGCGGCTATCAGTTTTTATCCGATGAGTTTTGTCTTATAAGAAAACATGACTATTGCCTTGACCCTTTTCCCAGAAGGGTTGGCATAAAGGAGAACAGCCCTTTTTACGGGTTGGTTGATACGCAGAAGGCTTTTTATCTTGATTTTGAAGGCAAGTATTTTGCAGATCCCGCTGATTTGTTCCCTGCAAGTCAAGGGCAACGATGCGCACCCAAAAATATCATCCTGCTTGTAGAAAGCGTTGCGCAGCAGGCAGAGCAAGCCAGTCGTGGATGTTATTTTGATCTCATGCTTTTGAACCACCACCAGGGATTGCTTGACAGGCTGTCGCGGCATCCTGATGTTGAGATGGCATATGAAGTGCTGACTCACGGATATCCCGCATACAGATTCAGAGCACCTGATAAAAAATCCCTAATGGCATTTTACCAGGATATCTGGAGCAGGTATGAGTGTGAAATACTCGGGGTCACAATTGTTGAGGATAAAAAACCATGTTTTGAACAGAACCCGCAGATACGGCAATTGCCAAAGTCCGAAGCCTGCTTTCGAATCCTGACCCATATGATCAACCGTTCTCCGGGCACCAGTTTCTTTAATGAATCTGCCGGGAAAGCTTCCTCGATGTTATTGACTGTCGGAAAAATTGTCGAGAATGTAAATTGTTACACATTAGAGCCCGGACATTTATCCATGATGGGGGACATGATAGATAATTTGTAGACGTACAGGAGGTGAGCAGACAGAACCGGATTCAGTCCTTCGCTCATGCAGTTATAGCTGTGCCGTCGGCGTACAAACGAATTGGCAAAACTGGAGATCACAACAATGAGGGCAGCAAACCAGTACCTGAAGGACAGCTACATGCCTGCATGTGATGCTGAGTTTCCCTCTGCCCCACGGGAAACGGCAACGGCCTTCTTGATCGGAACTTGTTTTGAGATGGGCAAACTATAAAACAGGGGCGGTGTAAGCTTCAATAATCATGCAAACCCAAACCCTTCATCAAGCGATCTTTTATAACAAAGCTATTCTTAGTCTTTGTGATCACATAGAGTTTGGTCTTTAAAGTGAACCTAAGCCATCGGTGTACCCATGCTACAGGAAGCAGCACAGGCCATTTAGTCACATAACTGTAGCAAGCACCGATCGCTTTTGAACTTGGGAATAGAGACGACAATATTATTATAAACACATGGTTTTTTTGATTGGGTTTCAAAAGCCGGGTATAAATTTCTCTGATAAGCGCTTCATCGCTACCACCAAAAGCGCCACTTTGGAGAATATACGATGACAAATCTCTAATCACCAATTCCTCTTTATTATATAGCCAGGAATGATCATCTATTTTCATGCCTAATTCATAGACACAGATCGAGATAATCGCTCTATAAAAGGCACCATAGCCATAGTCATCAAAATAGGTTTGATAGGATTTGCAGTCAACAGCGTGAACTGTACTAAAGTGAACAATATCTATCAAATTCCGGATGCCAATTCCTGTATATATCAGATGCCTCAACATGTGAATGATTAAATATTTAAAATGAGTCTCTATTTGAGGAACAAGAATAACCTTGCTGCCTACCATGATCTCGAAAGCATCTGCCCAAAGCTCATGCAGCAAATCCTCGCCATTACGCACACGACCATGGTCGAACAATTGTCTGTGAAGTTCGATTTTGAGGTGGCCCTCTTTGAAAAAGCCCACGTCACTTTCTGTATCTTCCCTTTCGCTCCTTTGATATCCTAATGACGCAATAGCCACTATTGCCTGATCAAAATTCTCAACATGGACACAAATGTCATGATCTCCCATGCTCCTTGCATATGGATAAGGATAGGTCTGAGCAATTGCGATTCCTTTCAACACCCGGTATTCAACACCGACTGCTTCCAAAGCCTCAACCACTTGCACCAAGTCCCTACAAGCCAACTGATATACAAGCTGCTGTTTTATCAGAATAGTCCGTCTGGTTTTCTGAAGTTCAACGGGAAATGCCCTGTTACTAGAAAAGAAATAAGGTAAAAGGTTGTGATCATATAAGACCTTCAGTACGTCATCATTCAAAGGACCATCAGAATGATTTCCAGCGATGAGTGCGTAGATTGAAGTTTGCTTGGCTGTCATTGTGGGCTACTTTTTTGTGCTTTGAAGAGCGCCTCGATTTTTAGTTAATGTCGCCAAAACGATTTTAAAACACTACAAGCCGCCGTTGGTTAACGGTTGTGACTGCCAACAATCTATACGATTTTTGCGTGCGGCGGTCAATTGCTTTTTCCTTTGTGTTGGGAGTTTATAATCTGTCCGGTCTTGTAGCACATGAACTGTCCGGTTTAGAGTCACTGCTGGAGGTGACTCATGAAACGGACAGAAATGCTGCAGGAGGTACGGAAGATGCGATTCAAGGAGGCCTATCTGACATTCTTTGAATAGCTGCTCATCGGCCTTGCGAGCGCGGCCTTTGGCGAGACATTATTCAACTGTGAAGGCCACAACCTGCATAAGGTGAGGGCTTTGCCCCCCTCAATTTTGGGGATTATAAGCCGCGATACCCCCGCCGCTTTCGGGTAATATTTAGAGATGTTCTGTAGTTCTATTATGGGGACCATGTTAGACTCAAGATGACATCATTCATTATTACTTTACAGGATGCAGCCAGCTTTGCAAGTCTCGTTTGTTTCACCTGAACTGAGCATTAAGAGCTTTGTTTTTTATTCTCGTCAGAACAGTTAAAATTTTATTGCCGCCACCTTTAACCTGCTGGGGAAGAAATGGAATACGCCGGGCCAGGAGGCGTAAAAAAAAGATGCTTAAAAACAGAACTCCGACAGTTCGGTTAAATATCTGCCAGTGCAGTTTGTGCATCTCAACACTATGGCTGCCCTTATTGATCCTGGCTACCTTGCCGATGACCGATGCTGCATCAATGAAAGAATGATGAGGATGCTTGTCACCCCGCTCCACAAAGCATACTCCTCCCTCTCTGATGCATGTACGTATGACGCGATGAGTAATCAATTCCCCCCCTTTCCAAAAAGTAATGATGTCGCCGATATGGATACGGTCAAGCGGCGTTTTGCGGACACAAATCTGATCCCCCGTATTGATCAGCGGCGCCATGCTCCCGCTGAGAATGGTTAAGCTTCCGGCGCCCGACTGCTGATACTGCTCAAGCCATACACGACTGACAAATCTCTTCGGCCTATCACCGGCTGTATCAATTGTATGCTCATTTATCGATATAGGCCATTGCATCGTGCTGAGCTGTTCCCAGAATTGCCCCTGCCTGTCAAAATGCAGCTCAAACACAGGTACTGCCCGCTGAAGGGCAAAACACAACTGCGCCTTGCGCATGCGGGCCGCGTTCGCAGCAACGGAGAGAAGCGTATGGGGCATCACAACATCATTATAAAGGCACGCCACCGCATGCTCCGGAGCGAGCTGCCTGACAGAGAACTGTTCATCCTTTACCGCAAGGAAAATCCTTTCGAGTACACAGGGCGCTTCGGGCCGCTGCCTGAGATTATCCCGCGCCGGTAGCGGCGGGCTGTCCATGGTAAGCGTGTCGCCTTCAAGCGTGAGGATCATCTGATCATCATGCAGAATGGGGGCGCCTGATAACAGTCCGATGGTTGTTTTCCCCGAGTGATGCGGCCCGATAAACAGATAGCCGATCTGATCGCGCATCACGCCGCAACCATGGATAATGCAGCTGTGAGTTTTGTTGAGAGCGCACAAGGTATAGTAGAGACGGTAAAAAAAAGCATTGATCACATTTGCAAGTCCCGGCAAAAACAAATCTTCATGCACCGTAATAATGAAGGTACACTGATCCGGTAGAATTCTTCCCTGTATCACATTGGGACCTATTTCAAACCCATTGTCATGCACTGCCAAAGCGGTCCACTGCTTGGATAACAGCTGTTCCCGGGGAGGAGGCAAATCTCTGGATGTGAGAATATGCAGGGTGGCAGTGGCTTTCCGACCACATTCATACCCGGCAAAGAATAGCCGCAGATGATCAATGACCGATTTTGAGGGAGATACTATAGCGAGCGCGAACCGACCGAAATAAACCGGGAGATGATGATTCATGGGCGCGGAAGGCTGCCGGCAGTGCATTCGGCTTTTTCTGCAAGCAGTGATGCCGAAGCTAACATTACATCAATGGCATGATCCTGTTTGTATGCAAGGGATGCCTTAAAATAGCGGGTGGCCTGCATATATTTTTTTTCCCTGAATAAAGAATATCCCAAACCGGCAAGAGGGAGACTGCTGAGACACTCGCGGGGATACAAAATGGTCACATCACGTGCCGGCTGCTTTCCAAATGCAATGCATTTCTCAAAATGCCCGATGGCCGCCTCATACTGTTGCAATGCATAATACAGGTTGGCCGCATGATAATAAAACAAGGGGCATTCCGGCAGGGTCTCAATGGCTTCCCGGCACACTGTCAGGCGCTCCCGGATATCGCTGTTTTTTTGCAACAAACATCCGTAGTGCAGCGAATAATAAAAAGAACGGCACACCTCCAGCTTCTGCCTGCTGTACGATGGAGTATGGTCGAGAATAATCCCGCGGGCACGCTGCAAAAGTATTTCAGCCTCAGCCGCGGCATCCTTCCCCAGGTATAGCCGCGCAAGATCGAGCATTTGATACGCATCATCAGGGTATTCGTTCAGATGCTTGCGCAAAAGCGTGACATTGCGCTCATATTTCCTGTCTGTTATTTCCTGATTAAAAGGTGTGTGAATAATCCGTATGTCGGCAGGCATGACCCTGTCGGCGCTGTCCCGGGGTACTGTCAACTCTTCATGAAAGACCCCTCTAAAACGCAAGGAAGGCATATTCCTGAACAAACGCAGACTCCTCATCGGGGTAAAGTCCGGATGCATTTCTATGAGCACGGAGTACCCAAGCAGGGTATTGTTGCATACAAGTTTTTGGATTGTGTCCCGTGCAGCGCTTTCCAGCTCTTCATCGGCATCGATCAAGAAAATCCACTCCCCCTGCGCATGCTCGATGGACACATTGCGGGGAATGGAGAAATTATCCTCCCAGGGGCAGAAGTATACATGTGCATCGAAGGATCGGGCGATTTCGACGGTTGCATCGCGGGAGCCCGTGTCGACCACGATTATTTCATCAACTGCGCCTCGGATGCTGCGGAGGCACCGGGCAAGGTTCGCCTCCTCGTCTTTAACGATCATGCATGCACTGACACGTGATTTCATGCAGGGACACTCCGTTTGGCGCGGCGTTATATCGCAGCCTCTGAAACCGCGAGCAGGTTCTTCTTTTTCATAGCCTCAATAAAATCAATGACGTCAGCGAGTGCGGCCTCCGCGTCCACGTCATACGTCTGGCACAGGTGTTCCACAAGCGCTCCGACCGTCTGCGAGCCATCGCTCTTTTCCCAGAGACAGGCCGCTGTCTTGTTGAGGTCCAGCACCTTTTCCTATATCCGCTGTCATAATAATCATGGTGCCCTTGTCCAGCTTCGTCCAGACGGCATTGTCTTCAATTCTTTTGATGTACATCTGCTGAATGTTGTCCATGCAAAACCTCCACTGTTGCGATATGGTCCCAAAAGCTTTCGTCTTTTTTAAAATACAAGCGGTAATAGGGTACCTGCCGACTCAAGTCCCTGAGGCATGCCAACAAGTACTGAAAAGCATGCTTGCGATCGTTGGTGAAAAGCGGCAGCGGCAGAAAATTTTCCGGTACGACTTTCTGCAGGAACTCATCCTGTGTTCCCCGTTCAAGGCGTACCGCAGCTGACTGATGCAGCGAACAGATCATCGACAGGGGCACGCCGACATTGGTGCGTTCGATCAGCTTCGGGTTGAAGGGAACACCTTGAACCTGCACCCGGTCACCGTCCAAGGTCACAATGTTCATATCATCATGCATGATATGATAGTGTCTGGACAGGCCGGCTGCCGTGCTTTTTCCGCTTCCCGGGGGACCGAAGAAAATATAGCCCCTGCCATCGCGGACCACCCCTGCACAATGTACAATCAACGGCCTGGAGCTTCGGCGCCTGTCCCTCATCACCAGGGTATAATACAGCCTGCATAAAAACCGGTCAAAAAGCCACAACTCCTCCTGCACCATGAGTTCGCGGCTGACCTTCAGGGTAAATATCTTACTGTCGAAATCCCAGCGCCCCTCAAGCAGGTTGGGGCCAAAATTGACGGTCCCCTGATCAAAAAAAGCATAGTACGATTCAGAAAGATCATCAACCTTCGCGATCACACCCGGCGCAACAACCCTCATAGCAAGCGTGACATCCGGCTCTGCGTCGGTCACGTGTTCACGGAAGTGCAAATCAAGAAGATCCACTACCCCTGCATCTTCACAAACAAACCGCACAACATAACCGCCAAAACCGGTCGTTACGTGTGTCTGCATTCACACCCGCAAGTATTGACACAATTCTTTGGAGATATCACCATGAACGATAATCAATCAAAGAGGGCTAACAGGCGGCCGCCCAAAACTGAAAGATTCCTCCAGGTCAATTTCTACAACTTTAGGCTTTTCATACTGTTCTTTCATTCTGCAATACCTCCTTTTGTCTAATGGAACACTGTTTAAAACTCTTAAAAAGTTAATCGCAACCAACATCCAAATTGCTCTTTATGGCATAATGGGGCTAACAGGCGGCCGTCCAAAACTGAAAGATTCCTCCAAATCAATTTCTACAACTTTAGGCTTTTCATACTGTTCTTTCATTCTGCAATACCTCCTCTCCTTTGGCATTTTAAAAATGCTGCTACAAGTGGCAGAAAAAAATCTTTTTCATAAAGAGTTCTCCGTATGAAAATGTCATTGCTATGTGGGCTTGTTAAAATCTCCCGGTTAATGTTGCGGTTACCGATATTGCGTGCCGGAAGGCACACTGGGTTTCTCAGCGCAGGACGTCGGGCCGAGTATCTTGACTATATCATGGTCCGTATATGGCCTATCTGGTGTCTCCGGCAGCCTTTTTCCGGCTATGTGAAGGACATCCTCTTTCGTGTAGGAACGTTTCTCCAGCCATTGTTGCAGCCATTGTTTTTTTTCCATTAAAAGCCCTTCCTAATGGGTAAAAAATTTATTAAGCCTGCAAGATGCAGTTGCTATTACGGGTACTCAATGCCGGGAGGGCCCCCCGAGGGTACCTTGTGCGCCGGCCCGATTCTGCTGGCGATTTCCTCCTCCGTATGGGTGATGATTGCCGGTGTTTCATAGCGCTTCTTCTGGTCTTCCATAATTTCTTCTTTTCATGATTGTCAGAATTCAAATGCTGCTCATAAAACAAAAATTAAGATGCGTTCCCTGCTCCTCATATTCCAGGCCCATCCTTTTCATGGTGATGAAAACAGGCGAAAAGGAACGTTTAAAAAATATTTTTCCCCCTGCAATAGCCAAGAAACTTGTGATCATAATTTACCGCCGGAAATATTTTTTTACATAGCTGCTTTTTTTTCTTAAGCTTTGTCTCTATAAGCCGATAAATGAAACGTAAAGAGTTAAAACCAAATAGCCATCAGGATATAGAAAAAAAGAAAAAAACCCGATCCGAACAACCATTAAAAGGTTGCCGGTTTTGGACTTAGTCACGAACTTGAGTTAATTTAGACTGACTGTTGCTACGTAGTGATGCACTATACAACCACAAGGCATACAATAGCATGCTTGAGGTTCACTATATGCTACCGACAGTCAAGCCAGTATAAATAATAAAGATAAAAAACTCTATCCTCCTGATCCAATAGGACGATAGCAGAAACCGCGAAACAAAAAAAATAGCCGGGCTACCAATTGTTTGGTAACCCGGCTATTTTATATCAATGTATAAAACCCGTGGCTTTCCGTCCCAGCCTCACGACTGGTTTGGCTTTTTTCAAACTAATTATTTAACAAAAAGTATTATTGGTCTATCTACCTATTTAGACTATAAATTTTTTTTTTCAAGCGGTTTTTTCTTTTTTTAAAAAATCAAGCCAATGTTATCAATAGATATCAATAAAAAAATATAGATTGCCTCTAAAAAATACAATTAATTTTTATTCGATTTTAATGAATAAGAAGTTTAATATTTTAAATCTAAAGTGTTAATTATTACTATTTAGTATGTAAATAAATATAAATTATTATAGTAAGCTTTGTAAAATTAAAATGATCTAGTCAAGCAGCTTAGACAATGCATTTTCCTATCATACACACCCATCTGTTAGTCATAGTGCTCTAAGGACCACAACCTTTTGAAGACATATAACGAATACCAGTTGTTGGTATAGGTAAAGATATACGCTATCAACAGATAATACAATAGCACCAAGGTCTATATTTCAGGCACGAAAGGGCCTATGTGCGGCAGAGGCAATGGTTTAGATAATAATCTTGTTTCCCGTTTCATATTGATTAAGCTGATACGGCTTTCAACCTTTATTTTACACACTCGTTACATGATGCCTGACAGTATTTTCTGAGATGCAGAGTTTATTCGCAGTATGCTTATTTAATGATCCATCGTATATCATGGAGGCTATCTAGGCTTCTCCGGCGGTGCGCTCATAATCGCTCAGCAATTTAGCTGGCGACACATTCTTATCGTCTGCCAAAAGGCTGGCAAAACTATTGAGCTGAAGATGAACGTCTTTAAAAATTACTGTAGTAAGCTTTGTAAAATTAAAATGATCTAGTCAAACAGCTCAGACAATGCATTTTCCTATCATACTTTCCTATTGTTACATTTACCCTGACAAGAAAATTTAGCCTGTTACCTCAGGGGCTCTACTGAAAGGCTCGAAAACAGGGGGGCTTGGGGTGTGTCTCAGCCAATACATCCCAGACCGGATGTTCATTGAAATGACGTCCAAAACAAACAGGCAGGGCCATGTGCTGACCCTGCCTGCTTGATACATATTCGAGTTGCAATGTACTGCTATCGATTTTTGCCGGTAATGACCACTTCGCCGACGCAGGCGTTCACGCTGATCGGTTAGGAACCCGGCGCAAGACCGGCTGGCACGATGGCTACAATCTTCAGCCGGCGTTTCTTCTGACTGAACTCCACTTTCTGCCAGAATTGAACTCCTGAGCTTCCAAGCCCCTCAATGATAATAAGTTATTGAAATTACATTTCTTTATTTTAGCAGATTTTTGATATATTCCACGTTTTAGCAGATGTTGGAAAGTTTTTCCCATCCCAATCCACACACCGGATATTAAAAATACAGCCATCCTAACCACCTCTGTTGTTAAGCAAGACACAACCTATACGCAACCAAAAATAAAAAGCACTTAGCCTTGTGAGCTAAGTGCTTGATAATACTGGCGGGGACGACGGGACTCGAACCCGCGACCTTCGGCGTGACAGGCCGACGTACTAACCAACTGTACTACGCCCCCGTAAAACTTCCTGTTTCAGCTGTTCAAGCCCGGTTACCGCCCTTGTTGGGGTAGCATGGTGGGCGGTACTGGGCTCGAACCAGTGACCCTCGGCTTGTAAGGCCGATGCTCTCCCAATTGAGCTAACCGCCCAAGCTCATCAGCTTAATTTGAAATTTTATACACCACCGGCAGGGCAATGTCAATCAGGAAAAAAGGTTGTGGTAAAAAAAGGCGCTGTTGCGGGCGGTTCCCGCTATTCATCCTCTTTGCGGCGCTGCTCGCCGCTCAGGCGTTCGATCTCGGCTATCGGGTCAAAGTCGGGTTTAGCATGCGCGGCGCGCATGATGTTCAAAACAGTTTCCGGCCGAAGGTTGCTGCGCTGCAGCAGCTCTTCGATGCGGTCGGCAAAAAGCTCACCGGCGTTTTTTGTATCCACGTGAATCCTGTATGCGAGGGCGCATGGTTTATTACATTAAAGGTATCAGCTCTTCAGACCGTATTCATTTATTTTACTGAGCAGGGCGGGGTAACTGAGTTCAAGCAGAAGGGCTGCTTTGGTTTTATTGCCGCCGGTTGTTTCCAGTGCGCGGGTGATCAGGTCTTTTTCGAGGATTTTCGTTCCGCGTTTTATGGATAAATCACCCGATGGTTGCGGCGCGGCTGCGGTGGACATGTCGCCCGGCAGGGGCACATCCAGTACGTCCTGGTCGCTCAGCACCATGGCGCGCTCAATCGTGTTTTCAAGCTCGCGGATATTTCCGGGCCAGGGGCATTCCATCAGAACCTTGAGTGCCGCCGGGGTGATGCCGCTGATTGCAAGCCGGTGTGCCCGGTTGTGCTTATGTATGAAGTGATCCACAAGCAGCGGGATGTCTTCGCACCGCTCACGCAGCGGCGCAATATGTATGGGCAGCACATGCAGGCGGTAAAATAAATCCTCGCGGAACGCGCCCCGCGCGACCTCTTCGAGCAGGTTGCGGGATGTCGCGGCGATGACGCGCACGTCAATGGAAATGCAGCGCTGCTCGCCGACGCGGCGTATCTCTTCTTCCTGCAGCGCGCGCAGGAGCTTGACCTGCAGGTTCTGGGGAAGTTCACCGATTTCATCCAGCAGCAGCGTCCCTCCGTCAGCCTCCTCAAAATATCCGCGGCGGTCATGCACGGCACCTGTAAAGGAACCTCTGCGATGTCCGAAAAGCTCGCTCTCAAGCAGGTTTTCTGGAATTGCGCCGCAATTGATGGCCAGAAAGGTGTTCGAGCTGCGCGGTCCGGCATAATGAATGGCCCGGGCCACCAGCTCCTTGCCGGTACCGGATTCTCCGGTAATCAGAACCGAGCTTTTGAAAGGGGCTACCTTTTCAATCATGCTCAAAACATTGGTCATGAGCGGGCTTTTGCCGATCAGGTTCTTGCGGCTGTAGGTGCGCTTGACCTCTTTTTTGAGCTGCAGATTTTCTTGTCTGAGCTTTTGGCGCTCTTCGGCTTTTTTAAGGGTCAGGATGATTTCGGTCGGCTTGAAGGGTTTTGAGATATAGTCATAGGCACCCAGCTGCATGGTCTCCAGGGCCTGGTCAATGGTGCCATACGCCGACATGACGATAATGGTCGCGTCAATTTTTCGATCACGGGCATGTTTTAGAAACGTCATGCCGTCCATTTCCGGCATGCGCAAATCGCACAGGATGGTGTCGAACGTGCGCTCGTCAAGCAGTTCCAAAGCGACACGACCGTTTTCAGCCGTTGCTGCGGCATAGCCCTCTTTTTCCAGAATCGTTTGCAGCAGGTGCCGCATGTTTTCTTCATCGTCGATAATTAATAGCTGTTTTATGCGCTTCATGCTTGCGGCGGCTCCGTGCCTATTGGAAAGGTAATGGTAAAACGTGTGCCCCGGCCGGGTTCGCTTGCAACGCTGATGGCGCCCCCGTGGATTTCGACAATGCGCTGCGCGTTGCTGAGGCCGAGTCCGGTTCCCTTGCCCGGGTCCTTGGTAGTAAAGAAGGGATCAAAAATAAGATTAAGATGTTCGGTCGGGATGCCACAACCGGTATCGGCTATGCGGAGTTCAATTTTTTTATTATCAGCGAGCCGGTGCGTGCTGATATGTATGGTGCCACCGTCCGGCATGGCATCGCGCGCGTTTAAAATAAGATTGACCATCAGCTGCCGCAGCAGGCTTGCGTTGGCATAGATCAGCGGCAGCGCATCTTCAGGCTCAAAGACGACTTTGCAGTTGTTTATGTCGCGCTGGTAGCTGAACAGGGCCCGGCAGTCGTTGACAATATCATTAATCTGAACAGGGGCAGCTTCCTTCGTCGAAGGCTGGGCGAAGTCAAGCAGTTCCCTGATGGTCGCGCTGATGCGCTCAACTTCACGCTCCATGCGCGCAAGAAAATCATCACGTTGATCTTCGCTGATACCTCCTTCTTTGAGCATATGGATATAGCCGGTTACAATGCCGGCCGGATTGCCGATTTCATGCGCGATTCCGGCTGTCAGGCGTCCGACCGAGGCCATTTTTTCCGACTGCAGGATTTCATGGCGGGCCTGTTCAAGCTGCCGGTTCTTGGCCGTGATTTCGGCAAGCTGTTCCGCAGTGTTGTACTGTTCCTGCTTAAGTTCACTGTACAGGGCCTTGAGGGTTGCTGCAAGCGTGTCGATTTCATTGCCGGATTTTGACGCCTGCACCCGGGGAAGCACGCCGCCTGCCAGGGCCTGCATGTCAAGAGACAATCGCCGCACGGGGCGTACCACATAGCGCGAGAGCAGGAATACACCGAAAAAAAAGATGATAACGCCGTCGAGCACCATATACATCAGTATCATGCGCGCAGCATTGCTGATGCGCGCATTGGTCTGCGCGGCGGGAAAGCCGATCGTCAGATAGCCCAGCACTTGTGTGCCGGTCATCACCGGGCCGGAGCACAGAT
This sequence comes from uncultured delta proteobacterium, assembly GCA_963723235.1. Taxonomy (GTDB): domain Bacteria; phylum Desulfobacterota; class WTBG01; order CAIYCZ01; family CAIRTM01; genus CAIRTM01. Next base: position 346,277 of record CAVRPV010000006.1, on the reverse strand, counting down.
GCCTGATTACGGTTCGGTTGCTGTCCCGCTGCAGGCTGTGCGTGCGCGTGTGGGCAGGAACAGCGGCGATGCGTCCTTGCGGATCAGGGAGCCCGGCGCGCGCCAGCACCTGTCCATTGCGGTTAGTGAGAATAATCATGTCGCAGTCCATCCCGGCAGCCAGCTGGTTGAGGTAGGCGTCCACCTTGACGGCCTTCGGGGGCAATGCGCTGCTGTCGCGCAGAACTGCACTGAGTGTCGCGGCAATCGAGATAAACACCTGATCCGCAGCATGCTGCTGCTGCAGGCGGATTTCATTCTCGCTGACGCGGAATACTACAACGCTGATCAGGCCGATAGCGGCGACCATCAAAATCAGCATGTTGATACAGATGGTGGTGCGCAGATTGAGGGTCATTGTTGTGTGCCACATGTGCAGCAGAAGCGCATAAACGCCGGTTGTCAGCGAACGCAGATGCTGCAATACCAGTTGATCAGGCGTTCACCATAGAGCAGTGCGCAGAATGCTCCGGCCGCCAGAAACGGGCCGAACGGTACGGCATATTTGAAGTTTTTGCCCTTCAGCACAATCAGCAGAACACCGATCAGGCTGCCGGCAACCGCTGCCAGAATCAGGCTGGCAAGCGCGCCTTTCCATCCGAGAAACGCCCCGATCATGGCCAGCATCTTGATATCGCCGCCGCCCATGCCTTCTTTTTTTGTCAGCAGGTAGTAGCCCAGCGCGAACGCATACAGCACCCCGCCTCCGACCAGAATCCCCAGCAGGGAATCAAGCCACGTGTTCCACGGCAGAAAGAATGAACACAGAAAGCCCAGAGGTATGCCGGGCAGGCTGATGCGGTCGGGAATAATCTGATGCTGCAGGTCAATGAAGGTAATCACGACAAGCGCGGCTGTAAAGACAACACACAGGATGAAAACAAGAGAGAAACCGAAGTAAAAAAACAGGGCCGCTACGAGCAGCCCCATGAGCAGTTCAACCAAGAAATACCGCATTGAAATCGGTGTTTTGCAGGACCGGCAGCGGCCGGCAAGCATGATATAGCTCACGAGCGGTATGTTGTCGTAGAAGCGGATTTGATAGTTGCAGTTCGGGCAGTGTGATCCTGGAAATACAATTGAGGCTTGTTGCGGCATGCGTACTATACAGACATTGAGAAAGCTGCCGATGATGGTTCCGAACACAAACAGGGCTATAACAAGCAGGGTCGGTGACATGCTCAATCCTTTATGGGTACGTGCAGGGGTTTGTATGCTCAGCGCTGCTTTCCGGCGCATGTTTTTGTATTCGGATCACTTTCGCTCCGAGCTTAGCACAAATCAGCATGATGAAAAATAAAAAACCGTTTATTCCTGCGCGGTATGCACAGCATTCCGGTTTGGGCAGGTTGTGGGCGGGGGGTGCAAAAAGCGCGCGGGGAAAAAATGGCGGAGAGAGAGGGATTCGAACCCTCGGTACACTTTAACGGTGTACACTCGCTTAGCAGGCGAGCGCCTTCAGCCTTACTCGGCCATCTCTCCGTAGTTGTATGTGCTGCCGCCGGGGCGTGCTTCCGGTTTACCGTAGAAGCATTTTTTCTGCTTTCAGTCGGTTGCCGTTTCAGATACCGTGCTCGGCATGTTTTTATCTTTAAGACAATACAATAAAACAGAGCATTCGTCAATTATATCTTCCGCGCGCGATCCACAAGGCCTTTTTTGCGGAGCGAAAGGTGCAGTTCGAAAATTCAGGCCCCGTTTTTATCGGGTGCATGCTCTTGATGTTTGTATGACAAGTGTGTCAGGGTATCATGGCCGGCTGTGCAGCACATGACATGGCAGCTGCGGTTTTAATGGCGTTTATGAGGCTGGCCGGGCTGGCCTGTCCCCGGCCGGCAATGTCGTAGGCAGTGCCGTGATCGACCGATGTGCGGATTATGGGCAGGCCCAGGGTTATGTTAACGCCGTCGTCAAAATGCAGCAGTTTGAGCGGAATAAGACCCTGGTCATGATACATGCAAACAACCACGTCATAGTTCCCCCGGGCCGCGGCATAAAAAACAGTATCAGGAGGATGCGGTCCGCTCACATCAAACCCCCGGGCGCGAAGCCGTTCAATGGCCGGGGTGATAATGGTCTGCTCCTCGCGTCCCGAAGAGCGTGCCTTCGCCGGCATGCGGGTTCAGGGCGGCAATAGCAATGCGCGGTTCTGTCTGCGGTGTGAAGTAACGCTGCAGGCCTGCGCGGGTGATCTCGGCGGTTTTTATGATGGCTTCAATGCTGAGGCGGCCGGGAACCTCCGCCAGGGCGCAGTGAATCGTGACAAGCACCACCCGCAACCGGGCTCCGGCCAGCATCATGACCACATCGGGCGTGTTGGTAAGATGGGCGAGCATTTCGGTGTGTCCGGGATAGTCGTACCCGGCCTGATTAAGGGCCTGCTTGTTGATCGGTGCGGTAACAATGGCGTCAAGTTCGCCCATGCGGGCATAGCGGACCGCCTCAGTGACGGCAGTGGCCATGGCAGCCGACGAAGCCGGAGTGGGCTGTCCCGGTGCCAGCGCGTCAGGGTCAAGATCGGATATGGCGACCAGCTCAGGGTACGGGCCGGACACGCAGCGTGCAAAGGTCTCACACGGCTGCAGCTCTATGGAACTTCCCAGCTTGCGCAATTCATGCGCGATGACGCGCCGGTCACCGAAGATGATTGGCCGGCAGACGGTTTGAAGATCAGGGTCAACCAGTACTTTGGCGATAATTTCAGGGCCGATGCCGACCGGATCGCCCATGGTGATGCCGATAACAGGGAGCTGTGCGTGATTGCTCATTGCGTAAGGCCGGTTTTCAGGGTGTTCTGTGGGCCTGTGTCGGTATACAAACCGGATCAGGCTTTATAGACGTCGCTTTCTTCAAATATTTTTTCCGCGATGATGTTCCATTGCCCGTTTTCAAGTTTGCGATAAAAGCACGAGCGGTAGCCTTCATGGCAGGCGGCGACATTCTGTTTGACCCTGATGAGCAGGCAGTCCTTGTCGCAGTCAATATGGATGGCGCGCACGTCCTGCGTGTGGCCGGAGGATTCTCCCTTGAGCCAGTATTTTTTGCGCGAGCGGCTCCAGAAATGGGTTTTGCCGGTTTCAACGGTTGATGCGAGCGAATCCCTGTTCATGTAGGCAACCATGAGCACGTCGCCGTTTTCATCATCCTGGATGACTGCCGGGATCAGTCCGTTTTCGTCGTATTTAAGATCTTCAAACATAGGCTGGTTTCCTGTATATGTGCGTCTGTTGCGGCCGAGGGGTTTACTGTTCCGGCATGGCGATGCATGCTGCCAAATCAAGATCGCCGGTGTAGAGCGCCCGGCCGGTTATTGCGCCCATGATGCCGTACTGCTCAACGTCAAGCAGGCGGCGTATATCATCAAGCGTAGAAAGGCCGCCGGAAGCGATTACTGGAATCGGCATGGAGCGGGCCAGCGCGACCGTGCTTTCAATGTTGGGGCCGGTGAGCATGCCGTCGCGGCTGATGTCGGTGAAAATGATCGCTGACACCGCCTCGGGATCCAGCTCGCGGGCAAAGTCAATGGCGCTCACCGCGGTATTCTCGGTCCAGCCCTGTACGCTGACCATACCATCGCGCGCATCAATACCGATGATGATACGTCCCGGATATTGTTCACATGCTTTGCGCCGCAGTTCCGGATCTTTAATGGCCGCGGTGCCGAGAATGACGCTGTCGATACCATCATCCAGATAGTCTGCAATTGTGTCAAGATCGCGGATGCCGCCGCCAATTTCAATATGCATGTCAACCGCAGCGCGTATCTGCCGGATGGCCTCGCGATTGTGCGGTGTTCCGCTTACGGCACCGTCAAGATCGACTATGTGCAGGCGCCGGGCACCAAATGATTGCCATTTCAGCGCAATGTCAACCGGGTTGTCGCTGTAGACGGTTTCGCGATGCATTTCGCCCTGGCTGAGCCGCACGCATTTTCCGTTTTTCAGATCAATGGCTGGGATGATAATCATGCTGATCGTTTTCCTGAGCGCAGATAGTGTTCGTTTGTCAGGCTGTTGTAAGACAGCCATATTTGAACAGCCCGTGTAAATTCGTATTTTTTAAACAGACTCTCAGAGTGTGCCTTTGGTCGAGCGGATTCCGCCCCCGCGCGGGTCAATCCGGGTCGCGCTGTCCAGGGCACGGGCAAAGGATTTAAACACGGCTTCGATGATATGATGCGCGTTTTTCCCCGAGAGCACGCGGATGTGCAGGTTGCAGGCGCTGTTGTTGACAAAGGCCTGAAAAAATTCAGCAACCAGCTCCAGGTCGAAATCACCCACCTTGTGGGGCATGTCCGGGACCTGAAACGTAAGAAAGGGTCGTCCCCCGAGGTCGATGCAGGTGTGCGCGGACGCCTCATCCATGGGAATGGTAGCCTCACCGTAGCGGGATATGTCCTTTTTGTCTCCCAGCGCGCTGCGCAGTGCCTGACCCAGACAGATGCCAATGTCCTCAACCGTGTGGTGATAGTCTATTGCAACATCCCCGGTGGCTTTGAGTGTCAGGTCGAACATGCCGTGACGGCTGAACAACTCAAGCATGTGCGTTAAAAACGCAACCGGCGTGTCAATTGCGTATTGGCCGCTGCCGTCAATGGTGAGCGTGAGTGCAATGTCGGTTTCGGTGGTTGTGCGCGTAACCGGGGCTGATCGTTTTTTCATGCTGTTCTCGCAGTTTTTGGTTTACCGTTTTGTTGGGGTTCACATGGTAGCATCGGGCGCAACTGCTGTCAATTACTGCATGCGCACAACGGCATTTTTTTTGCGGGATGAGACCATGCCTGGGCCATGGCATGTGCGTCTGTTCTCAACATGTAAGTGCTGTATTATTTCTGTTGACAACATTCCGACAATTGGATATATAAGTCAATCATTAATTAGTTGTAATATCTTATGTTTTGAGAAATGAGGAGGATGGGCGTATTCATGGTAAAGTCAGAGCTCATACAGAAACTGTCTGAAGATGCCAGCATACCGCCGAAAATAGCGGAGATTGCAGTCAATACGGTCTTTTCGGCGATGACGGACGCGTTGATCAACGGTGACGGCATTGAGATACGCGGATTCGGCAGCTTCAAGGTACGTCAATACCGCGGGCGAACCGGCAATCATCCCCGGACCGGCTCTGCAATTGAGATCGCACCGAAAAAAAGGCCTTTTTTTAAAGTCGGTAAGGAGCTGCGTGAACGCATTAACGGGATTGACCCGGCACGCATAGAACGTGAACCGGAAGGTTCCGAAGACGAATGATAAACGCGCCGGGCGGCAGATCACCCAGCATGAACGGCCGTGCATATAATGAGAAAATGAGACCCTGAAGGACTTCCTCGACTTCAGGGTTTTTTAATGCGCGCAGGCTGGCGGCATTTTTAACGCAGCCCTGCAGCCCGCATGTCCGACAGTTTTTCTGCAGGCATACCATGAAACGTCTTTACCGAATTGCAGGCACATGCGCGGTAGTTTTCTGGCTGGTGATGGTGGCGTTGCTGGTCAGCAAACAGTTCAGGGCCCGCGCTTCACTGAGCTTTGATGATCATTTCATGGGCGCTACTGTTGAAAACATCGAGGAGTGGGCCGGTGTTTATTTCCAGGGGCAGAAAATCGGCTATACCCACAATTCCCTCAAGCGCATTGAAGACGGCTATCAGATACATCACACCATCATGCTTGACATGGCCATGATGGGGGTTGCCCAGAAAACCATGGCCCAGGTTAACACGGTCACGGACCACGCATTTAATCTTCAGGTTTTCAGTTTGCGGATCAACACCGGTGCGGCTCAGCTTTATCGCCTATGGTGATATTGATGCCGACAATCTGATGAGCCTTTCCGTGGTGAGCGGCGGTAAAACCGAGAAAAAAAAACTGCAGCTCACCAGCGCTCCGGTTATCACAAACGCCCTTCAATACAGTCTCATGAAGGAAGGTCTGCGGCCCGGCTCTGTGTATGAGCGGGTTGTATTTGACCCCATGACCATGAGTAACCGCACGGCAAGCATCGAGGTACAGGATCGCGAAACACTCAGCGTGGCCGGGCAGGAGTATGACTGCTATCGTATGCAGGTCACCTACATGGGCGTCACGATGACTGCCTGGATAGACCAGCAGGGCCGAACCGTGAAGGAGGAGAGCCCCACCGGCATGGTGTCGCTGCGCGAGGACAGGGAGCAGGCCATGCATGGCGGCTGGGGCGAGCGGGTTGACATGGTGGAGACTGCGGCCATTGAGGTTGACACGCCGTTTTACAGCAGCAGCCTCAGTTCGCTGAGTCTCCGGCTGCTTAATGTCGATCTGAAGGGTTTTCAGCTTGACGGCGGCCAGCAGACCCTGCAGGGCAATGTCGTCACTATCTCGGCGCAGAACCTCGGTCGTAAAAATTCCTACACGCTGCCGTTTACAGGGCAGGGGTTTTGAAGCTTGGCTTGCGCCGTCGCTGCTGATTCAAAGCGATCGCGGAGAATTTGCCGATCTGGTCAAGGTTATCGGCGAAGGAGAGCCCGGCGCGTTGAAGCTGGCGCGCCGCTTGCATGAATGGGTCTATAAAAATATCGAGAAACGGCCGATTCCGGGCATGCCCAGTGCACTTGATGTGCTCGCAGCCCGGCAGGGGGACTGTAACGAGCATGCCGTGCTTTTGGCGGCGCTGTGCCGCGCGGCCGGAATACCGACCCGTGTGGTTGCAGGGCTTGTTTATTTGCGCGGCCGGTTTTATTACCATGCATGGAATGAGTTGTATCTGAACGACTGGGTGCCGGTTGACGCAACCCTGAACCAGTTTCCGGCCGATGTTACCCACGTGAGATTTATCGAGGGTGATATGGAGGAGCAGCTCATGGTGTTGAACCTTATCGGCAGACTGAAGATCGAGGTGGCGGACTACAAATGATGACGCACGTGTAAAAAATCCGGATACTGCGTTGCGCGCCTCCTCAGTCATTGCGGCGTACTTACATGTACGCCTCATTCCTTCGGATGTGCGCGCCTTGTCTGCGAATTTTTTACGCGCGCGTCTCTAGATCAGTATTTTTATATTTTTACGGGGTTACCAATGATACGGCTTGAAAATCTCACTAAAAATTACGGCAAACTTGTCGCGGTTGATTCACTCGACCTGCAGATACCCGCAGGGCAGCTGTTCGGCTTTTTAGGCCCCAACGGCGCAGGCAAGACCACCACCATTCGCATGATGGCCGGACTGCTGAAACCCACTGCCGGCGAGATGTATATCGACGGCATCAGCGTGCTGCGCGAGCCTGAAAAGGCCAAGCAGATCTGCGGCTTTATCCCTGACCGTCCGTTTGTGTACGGCAAGCTTACCGGCAGGGAATTTATGCGTTTTTGCGGCGGGTTGTATGATGTGAGCGCACGGGAGCTTGAACCGGCGGTCACAAGCCTGACCGGGCTTTTTCACATGGAGGACTACGCCGACGAGCTGATTGAGAGCTATTCGCACGGCATGAAGCAGCGGCTTGTCATGGCCGCGGCCCTGATTCACCGGCCCCGCGCCATTATCGTGGATGAGCCCATGGTCGGACTTGACCCGCGCGGCGCAAAGCTGGTCAAGCGTATCTTCCGCGAGCTGTGCGATCACGGTATTACGATTTTCATGTCAATTCATACGCTTGAGGTGGCCGAGGAGATGTGTGACCGCATCGGCATTATTCAGCAGGGCCGCCTTATCGCGGTCGGCACCATGGCCGAGCTGAAGCAGCAGATCGGGGGTTCGGACGGCAGGCTTGAATCGATCTTTTTCAAGCTCACCGGAGATGAGGATATGCAGGAAGTAATCAGCGCATTGAGGCTCTAGCATGCTGTCGCATACATCACTTTTTTATCCGCGCTTGGCGCAGATGGTCAACCGGGTCCGCAGGGGCGGGCGCAAGGGTACAGTGCGCGCGCTGGTCATCGGGGCCATGGGGCTGCTGTTCTGGGCGGCGATTTTCATCGGTTTTTATCGTGTGCTGCAGTATTTCAACAGCATTCCGGTTTTCGGCTCTTTCCTGGCCGAGAAGCTGCTCACCATGGCCCTGCTCACCTTTTTTTCGATCCTGATTTTCAGCACCGTCATTGCGGCTATCTCTTCGTTTTTCATGTCCGAGGAACTGCAGCTGCTGGTCGCCTCACCCTTTGACCTTGATGAACTCTATTATGTCAAGCTGTGTGAAACCGTGCTCACCAGCTCGTGGATGGTATTGCTGTTCAGCCTGCCGGTTTTTGTTGCCTACGGCGTCGTGTTTGAGCAATCGGCTGCCTACTACGCGGTCATGGCAACCTCGCTGGTGCCGTTCCTGCTGATTGCCTCCGTGATCGGCATTGCCATTGCGCTGTGCCTGGTGAAATCGTTTCCGGCCCAGCGCCTTAAGGATGTGCTCTTTCTGTTTACGCTTTTTCTCGTCATTGGCCTGTATGTGCTGTTCCGCACGCTGAAACCCGAGCGGCTGGTTGACCCGGATGCTTTTTTTACGGTCATTGATTATTTGTCGTCGCTGGAGGCGCCGACATCGGCCTATCTGCCCAGCCAGTGGCTGTCCGACATCCTGGGGGTGTTTCTTTTTGACCAGAACTCCTCCAGGCCTGATCTTCAATCTGCTGCTTGTGTGGAGTACTGCGGCTGCACTGGTCGTGCTGCTGAATCTGTTTTTCAACAGGGTATTTTTTTCAGCCTGGTCCAAGGCTCAGGAATCGCGCCCGGCACGGGCTACCCGCATTGCCGTGTTTGACCGCCTGGTTCGGCTTGCTCACGCGGCCCTTCAGCGCGCGCATGCGCGTTGTGATCGACAAGGATTTCAGGACATTTTTCAGGGACACTGCCCAGTGGTCGCAGCTGTTTCTGCTGTGCGCCATTATCGGCATCTACCTGTATAATTTCAGCGTGCTGCCGCTGGATAAAAGCCCCATACCCACGCAGCAGCTGCGCAGCATTTTCTCGTTTTTGAACATGGGCCTGGCCGGTTTTGTCATTTCCGCGGTTGCGGTCCGGTTCGCCTATCCGGCGGTCAGCCTTGAGGGGCTCTCCTTCTGGATAATCCGCTCATCGCCCATGGGCCTGCGCGGTCTGCTGTGGTGCAAGTTCTGGGTCAACTTTGTGTTCCTGGCTTTGCTGGCCGTGATACTGACTGTGTGCTCCAATTACTTTCTCAGGGTCGAGACCTACATGATGGTGCTCTCAACGCTCACGGTGTTGTTTATGACCTTCGGGCTGACCAGTCTCAGTGTCGGGTTCGGGGCCATGTATCCGCGCTTCAGATACGAGAACGTCGCCCAGATTCCAAACGGGTTCGGCGGGCTGATGTACATGATGTGTTCAGTGCTGTTTGTCGGCGCGATTGTAGTGCTGGAAGCGCTCCCCGTTCACCTGCTGGTCACGGCCGGGTTTCAAAATCGTGTTTTGAGCAGTTTCGACTGGTTCATGATAGCGCTGTCGTTTTTTCTGATCCTGCTGGTGGGCGCGATTGTGTTTATCGCGCCGATGCGGGCGGGTTTCGCAGGCTGGAGGAGATGGAAACGCTCTAACGGGCTGTTGAAAAAAGCCCGTCTGCTGCGTTGCGCTTATCATTCGTCTTTGCGGCGTACGAGTGAGTACGCCTCATTCCTCATGACTGCACGCGTCTTGCATCCGTTCCTTTTTGAACAGCCTGAATAAAAAGATTTTTTCAACAACCTCTTAGATCACGATAATTATTTTCATGCGATCCAATCATGATTTAGCATCGATACTGTTCCCTGATACTATCATTTCTGTCTTCCATCAAGATGCGCTTCAAATGTCCTTCAAGTATGATGACCCAAGATTTCTCATCTGTCTTTCTATTCTTTGTGCTCTTCGTGTTACATAGGCAGATGGTTCCGCCACCTTGAGTCGTATCGGGTTAGGGAGGACTGCTGCTAAAAATGCTGCTTCTCTCTCTGTGAGTCTTGAGGGAGGCTTATTAAAGAACCTCTTTGCCGCTGCTTCCACTCCATATATTCCATCACCAAATTCTGCTATGTTCAAATAGACTTCCAGAATCCGCCTCTTTGGCCACAGAACCTCCAACAACACGGTAAAGTAAGCCTCAAGTCCCTTTCGGATAAAGCTCTTTCCTTGCCAAAGGAACAGATTCTTGGCAACTTGCTGGCTGATGGTACTGGCTCCTCTCAGACTTCCACCTTTCTCTCTTTTTTTCAGGGTTTCAACCATGGATTCGAAATCAAATCCACGATGATCCGGAAATTTCTGATCTTCAGCTGCCACAGCTGCCAGGGCTATGTGAGGAGAGATATTGTGCCAGTCAACCCAATGGTACTTGATTGACGTCCTGCTGCTTGAAACAAAAAGACCCGTGCAGTATTTGGCAACCATAAACGCGCTTGCAACAGGTGGAATAAATCGTAGAAGAAGCACCGTGACCAGTGAAATTAGGAACAGAGTAAACGTGAACCGCACTATAAACCGGGCTATTTTGGGAAAATGGTCATGGTTTTAGCACGTAACATAATCTTTCTGACAGGATAAAGGGAAGCTGCCCCGTTTTCCAGTTGAGGAAACAGGAGCAGCTTCCATGCCATGGCCGAACAATAGCATTTATTATGTTCTGTGTACAATTATTCTGCTGGGGGATAGCTGTACCAAGTGTTCTCGCTGTGCCACCACGGAAAGACGAAGGACATTCCGCTTCCGCTGTGATGTCGACGACATCAGCGAACCATTGGCCGCTCGACGCAGCCAGAGTTCATGCCCGGCAAACCAGGCCACCATGATCGGCGCCATCGACCCGAATGTATCTCAATTTGAAACGGCACGAAACCGTCGGTGCAGGCGAAGCCCAGTGGCCGGTAATATTCGTGGATTTCGCTTTTGGTCATGCCTCCTGTTGATGAAGAATCGACCGATTTGTTTTCCCTTGGAGGGTTTCATCCTCCTGGCCGCAGTTTTTCGGCACCCTGCCGCGACCAACTGCGCCGACCAAACGAAGTGATTATATTGCAGGATACGGGTGAGCGACGCCGAGCCGAGGGCTGCGCGGCTGGCACTGATCGCGCTGCCGGCATCCCGGTGAATGGCGGCCAATCCCGGGTGATGCGATCCATGCGGATCACGCCAGGCGCGGCCACGCGACAGCAGTTCGCCATGTCGGCCTTGGTTTGGGGCTCGCAGCTGATCACCAGAGGTGGTGGGGGTTTGATCCTGCGGACGCTGAGAACACGAGGAGCAAAAGGTACCAGAATATTTTCTAATTGAACAATTGGAGTCAGAAAGGATTAATTCAAATAGTTTAAAAAAAATTAAAAAAAAATTTATAGTAAAGGGGGGTTTCTAGTGTGGGGGGGTGAGAAGATATAGAAGGGGCTATTAACGTATGGGTTTAAGGCAAACAAGAGATCGGGGGAAAGGGAAGGGAGGGGGTTTTTTAGCATGTCATTCAAGCCGATGAGATTCATTTTCTTGCTTTGAGCTGCCGCGGCGGGTTCGCGGGCTTGACTGCTCTCCTTTACGCCTGTTATTATCAAGCAGTTTCTCAAATTCAGACTCGCTAAACCCACTGAGGCGCTTTTCACCTAACAAAATCAGTGGAACGCCTGAGCCACCAATTGAATCAAACTTTTTTTTAGCTTGTTTGCTTTTTTCAATGTCATACTCGACATAGGGGATTTTGTTTTTTTTGAAGTATTTCCTGGCATTAGCACAGTGTGGACACCAGCTCGTAGCATACATAACTACCTTTGAACCTGTGAGCGATGAATTTCTGGACACATTCTTTGCAACCAACTGCCCATAGCTGCTTACTTCAGCACTGACTTTTTCTGCCTCCTTCATGGCCACTGGTGTTTCAGAAAAAGGTATCTGGCCGCTGCTGGCGTTCCATTTGTATATTTCAGCGTTAGCCAAACCAGGAAGCAATAAAACAAGTAAAATAATTTGTCTCATACCTACACCATTATTGCTGTTTTTTTTTGCTTATCCGGCATTATACCCTCAAACTTTTTCGGGGGCAAGCACCGGATGCCCGAAGTGGTTGCTGCATGAACCAGTTTTATGTTCTTCGCCTTTTCCTATAATATACATTCCTCTTTCGTTCAACGAGGGCAGGTCGCCGAAAAGCCTTGTGTGCCGGCCGGCGACTGCATATATAATGCATAGTTCGCCTGTCCCGGTTCCTCCCAAGTCCGGGGCAGGCTTGGCTCGCAGCTTGGCTCTCCGGCTTCCTTAAGACGCGCGACTCACGACTCACGACTGCGCCCTTGCCTTCGGCTGGGACTTCTGCTAAACATTAACCCGCTTTTATTCAGGGGACGTGTTCCCCATTCGTTCATGCCCATGCCGGGCGTGCACAATTATTGCTCCGGAGCTGCACAGAAGCCGCGCAGCCCGGCGAATTCAAACGTTAAGCATCCGTAACTCCGCGTTGTTACCGATGGATACTTTCCCCGGAAATCGCTATGCGTCGCAGTGCAGCAATTATTCTACTAGCAGTGTTTTTATCGTCCTGTGCTTCTTTTGTCGACAGTTTTCAACAGACTGCACAAGTCAAGTTTCAGCAATTTTTAGCCAATCAATTCGGCCAGCGGCTGACAAGCGGTATTGATTCAGTGATTGGTCAATTGGCGATGAAGGGCGGGTTTCTCGATGACCCGCTGGTTCGCATCCTGTTGCCCCCGCCCCTGGGGCTGGCCATCGGTATCGCCAGGGATCTGCAGCAAAATCCACAGGCAGTGCTGCTGGAAACCCTGATCAATCAGGCTGCTGAACATACTATTCCGGTGGCCGGGCCTATCCTGAAAAATATCGTGATGAATATGGAAACGCCCAGCCTTGAGGGTCTGCTGGATGCCGGCAATACTGCCGCCACCGATTATTTGAAAGAAAAAGCTGGTGCAGTTGTACAGGAGGCTCTGCTGCCTGCGGTAACCGAAGAGCTCCACCTGAATGGGGCCGTCGAACTATATGGCAAACTGCTTAAGGCCAGAGAAACGGCCGATCAGATAACTGCAACGGCGGCAGGTGTACAGCAACAGATCGAAACCGTTCAGCATCAGGCCGCGGCTCTGCAGACCGTAACGCAGGAGCAATTGGGCCAGTATGTCGCAGAACAGGCAATGTCTGGTTTGTTTAAAAAAGTTGCAGATGTGGAGCTTTCGATACGTGAAACAGGGGATGGGGATAATGTACTGCGTATATTTGAAAATTGATGGCTGAGTTTAAAATTGTTGTGAAGCAGTTTATTCCCACTCAATCGTGCTTGGCGGCTTGGATGAGATATCGTAGGTAACGCGGTTGACGCCTTTTACTTCGTTGATAATGCGGTTGGAGATGCGGCCGAGAAGGTCATAGGGCAGTTTCACCCAGTCGGCGGTCATGCCATCGACGCTTTCAACCACCCGCAGCACGATAACTTTTTCATAGGTGCGCTCATCACCCATGACGCCGACGGTTTTGATGGGCAGCAGAACGGCAAATGATTGCCACACGCTGTTGTACAGGCCGGCATTTTTAAATTCTTCAATAATTATCGCATCGCCTTCCGCAGAAGCTTCGAGATCGGCTCGGATTGACCGGCCCGATAAGGCGCATGGCAAGGCCCGGGCCGGGAAAAGGCTGGCGCTGATAAATCATCAGGAATGCCAAGCTCTCGTGCCTATTTCCCGCACTTCATCTTTGAACAGTTCGCGGAAGGGTTCAAGCAGCTTCATCTTCATTTGCTCAGGCAGGCCGCCGACATTATGATGGCTTTTTATGGTCGCCGAAGGGCCCTTTAACTGATACGCTTTCGATCACATCGGGGTACAGGGTTCCCTGTGCAAGAAAATCGATTTTGCCCATTTTGCGGCTTCCTCGTCAAATACTGAAATGAACTCGTCACCGATGATTTTGCGCTTCTGCTCAGGGTCGTCAACGCCGGCAAGCTTGTCCAAAAATCGCTTTGAGGCATCAACTGCCACAAGGTTTATAGAGAAGGTCTCGCGCAGCAGGCGGGAAACGGTTTCAAATTCATTTTTTCTCAGAACGCCGTTGTCGACAAAAATGCTGGTCAGCTGTCTGCCGATGGCTTTATCGATCAGCACGGCTGCCACGGTTGAGTCAACGCCGCCGCTGCAGCCGCAAATGACTTTTTTATCGCCGACTGTTGCCCTGATGCTCTCGATGGAATGCTGGATGAATGATCTCATGGTCCAGACTGGCTTGCACGCGCAGATTGTGAAAATGAAATTTTCCAGAATGCTGCGTGCCCTGCGGCGTATGGACAACCTCCGGGTGAAACTGCACGCCGTAGATGCGGCGCTTTACGTTGCGCATGGCCGCAAGCAGGGGAATTGCCGCTGTGGCCGATGATCTCAAATCCGGGGGGCACATTTTCAAGGCGGTCGCCGTGGCTCATCCAGACCTGAATTGTGCTGCCGGTCGAGAAACCGTTAAACAGATCTTCGTTTGTTGTCGATGGTCAGTTCGGCTTTGCCGTATTCGCGCTTGCTGCAGTGTGCCGCGACCCTGCCGCCCAACAGATGGATGTCAGCTGCATGCCGTAGCAGATGCCCAGCACCGGCACGCCGAGGTCAAAGGTTTCAGGTGAAATGAGGGGGGCGCCCTGATCATAGACGCTTGACGGGCCGCCGGAAAGGATGATGCCGTCTGGTTTGAGCTGCCGCAGAGCTTCTGCAGCGAGATGTTAAACGGATGTATTTCGGAATATACCTTGCTTCCCGGACGCGGCGGGCGATGAGCTGGGTGTATTGAGAGCCGAAATCAAGAATAATGATTTTTGCTGTTCAAGCTGCATTGCATGGCTCTATTCAACCTGGTAGTTGGGGGATTCCTTGGTGATGATGATGTTATGCACATGGCTTTCCTTGAGGCCCGAGGGGGTGATGCTTGACGAATTGTGGCTTTTTGCGCAGGTCTTCAGGTATCGTGCGGCAGCCGACATATCCCATGCCGGAGCGAATTCCGCCGATAAGCTGATAAATATTGGCTGAAAGACTGCCGCGATAGGGAACGCGGCCCTCTATGCCCTCGGGCACCAGCTTGGCATCTTCCTCAACATCGGCCTGGAAGTATCTGTCTTTTGATCCGTCTTTCATGGCTTCAAGAGACCCCATGCCGCGGTAGACTTTATAGGTTCTTCCCTGGAAAAGCACTACCTCGCCGGGGCTTTCATCAGTGCCGGCAAACAGGTTGCCGATCATGACACGAATGAGGCGCCTGCCGCCAGGGCCTTGGTTAAATCGCCGGAATATTTAATGCCGCCGTCGGCAATGAAGGGGATATCGTATTTTTCATCAGCTACAGTGCGGCATTCCATGATGGCCGTGATTTGAGGCACGCCGACACCGGCAACAATGCGCGTGGTGCAGATTGAGCCGGGCCCGATGCCGACCTTGATCGCGTCGACGCCGGCCTTGATGAGGGCCTCGGTCGCCTCGGCAGTCGCGACATTGCCGCCGATAAGCTCGCAGTCCGGGAAAGTTTTTCCTGGTATCGCGGATGGCGTCAAGCACTGATTTTGTATGCGCATGGGCCGTATCGATAACAATGACGTCAACCCCGGCATTGATAAGAGCTTCGGTGCGTGCTTCGCGGTCAGCTGCCGACGCCGATGGCGGCGCCGACCCGCAGCCTGCCCCGTCGTCCTTGCAGGCATTGGGGTATTTGAACGGCCTTTTCGATATCTTTAACCGTGATGAGGCCGACCAGATTATTCTGCTCGTCAACCACCAGCAGTTTTTCAATCCGATTTTGTGCAGGAGTTTTCTTGCATGCTCAAGCGTGATGCCGGGCCGCGGTGATCAGCCTTTCTTTGGTCATGACCGTCCCGATATTTTTTTGCTATAGTCGGTTTCAAACCGCATGTCGCGGTTTGTGAAAATTCCGACCAGCTTGCCTTCCTTGACCACCGGAAAGCCGGATATTTCAAGGCGTTTCATCATCTCAAGGGCTTCATAGATCGGCTGGTCAGGATGGACGGTGATGGGATCAACCACCATGCCGCTTTCCGATTTTTTCACCTTTGCGACTTCACGGCCTGATCCTCTACGGGGAGATTTTTGTGAATCATGCCGATGCCGCCTTCACGGGCCATGGCAATGGCTGTGCGCGCTTCCGTGACCGTGTCCATTGCAGCGCTGACGATAGCGGGATATTGAGGCAGTATTTTTTGTGTTAACCGTGTATGCAATTCGACTTCTCTGGGCAAGATCTCGGAGTGCTGCGGGATCAGCAGCACATCGTCAAATGTCAGGCTTGAGGGGATCTCTGCACGGCTCATGGCGGGTTCCTTCCGGGATGCGGTTGTGGTATGAAGGGAAAACCTACACAAAAAAGGAAGCACTGTCAAGAAAGATGTGAATTTGCGTTTGAATACTGGCTCCAGTCATAGTACAATGTTGATTCATAATCGGGTCAATATCTGCAACCATGCCGCGGCTGATGAACGGCCGCCTGACCCGGTACCAGGATCGGATGAACGCCAATGAACAAGAGTGCCGCCAGTACACAGGTGCAGGGAAAAAAACGCCGCCGGCGCGAGCGCCTGATTATCATTTTTGTTATCCTGCTGGTTGTCGCGCTGACTTCGCTCCTGCTCTACGTGACGGGCAAGCGCGGCGAGGCCCTGCTGCCGCAAAATATACTGGTGTTCCTGCTGATCAACGTGAACGCTATTCTCCTATTGCTGCTTGTTTACCTGGTCGTTCGCAACGTGGTCAAGCTGGTTTTTGAACGGCGGCGCGGCATCCTGGGGTCAAAGCTGAGATCCAAGCTGGTGATCGCCTTTGTCGGGCTGTCGCTGGTGCCGACTCTGCTGCTGTTCTGGGTTTCAATAGGTTTTATCAGCAATACGATTGAGAACTGGTTCAGCTTCAAGGTTGAAACCACCCTTGAGGAGGCTTTCAGCGTTACCGAGGCCTACTATAATAATGCTTCCTCCAACGCGCTCTATTATGCCAAGCAGCTGAGCCGGAATATAACCGACAACAAGCTGCTGTCCCAGATGAATCTGGAAATATTGCGTGATTTTATCAATGAGAAACAGGCCGAATACAACCTTGGCGTGGTCGAGGTCTATTCTTCCCAGAAGGAAGAACTGGTGAAGGCCATGAACCCGCAGGTGCCCGATTCCAGTTTTATCAGCGCCGACTCATCTCTGGTGCAGCAGGCCCTTGACGGCAAGGAGAGTATCCGCATCCAGCCGGCCGGCGAAAGCGATATTATCAGGGGGGTTGTTCCGGTGTTTTCAAGCTGGGGCCGCAAGGATGTTGTGGGCGTGATTGTTGTTAATTATTACGTGCCCCGCAGTCTGGTGTCAAAGATGGACAACATTGCCAAGGCGTTCCAGGACTACAAGCAGCTGAAGTTCTATAAAAATCCGATCAAGTATCTGTATGTGCTCCTGCTTTCGGTTGTGACCCTGCTGATTATATTCTCGGCCACATGGTTCGGCTTTCACCTTTCAAAAGTCATAACGGTGCCGATCACTTCGCTGGCCAATGCTACTGAGCAGATTGCCCAGGGCAACCTTGATTTCCAGATTGAGCCTGCCGCTGATGATGAAATCGGTGTTCTGGTTGATTCCTTCAACAAGATGACCTGCGATTTGCGTGTCAGCCATGAGAAGGTCGAGCAGACTACACGCCATTTGCGTGACATGGTCACTGAGCTTGATCACCGCCGGATATATATGGAGAGCCTGCTTGAGAATGTTGCGGCCGTGGTTGTCTCCATTGACCGCGAGGGTGTTATTATCAATTTTAATCTTTCGGCCCAGACCATGTTCGGCATCCCGCTGGAATCAGTGCTCAGGCGCCCCTACGGCGAGGTGTTCGCTCCTGATGAGTTCCGGCCATTGAAGGAGCTGATTGATGAGGTTACGCGGTTAAACCTCGTTGCGGTTGAACGCCAGGTAACGTTGACATTCGCTCAGCGAACGGCCTACGTGTATATTCGTTCAAACAGGTTGTTTGATAATGAAGGGAACTACATGGGGCTGGTGCTGGTTGGTGAGGATCTGACCCAGATTCAGCAGTCTCAGCGGGCCTATGCCTGGCGGGAGGTCGCCCGGCGCATTGCGCATGAGATAAAAAACCCGCTTACGCCCATTAAGCTGAACGCCCAGCGGGTTCTCCGGAAATTTTCACCTCAGATCAACCAGGACCGCAGCGTTTTCACGGATTGTCTGGGTACGATTGTCGTACAGGTTGATGAACTCAAGAAGCTTGTAAATGAATTTTCCAGTTTTGCCAAAATGCCGGCCACACAACCCAGGGCCAATGATATTCATGAAATAATCGAGGATACCCTGACCCTGTACCGTGAAGCCCATAAGGATATCAGTTTTGTTTTCGAGCCGGGCAGCACTGTGGGGCGGCTCAGTCTTGACCGTGGTCAGATCAAAAGGGTTCTGATTAATCTCCTTGACAACGCGGTCGGCTCGTTGGAAAATGACGGCCTGATCGCGATACGCACCGAATACAAGCCAAAACTGAATATGGTAACAGTAGAGGTCGCCGATAACGGCAGCGGTGTCCCGCCCGAACTGAAACCTAAAATATTTGACCCCTATTTTTCAACGAAAAAAGACAGCACCGGGCTGGGCCTGGCGATTGTCACCACGATTATCGCCGATCACGGCGGCTACATCAGGGTTCGCGACAATCAGCCCCGCGGAACCTGTTTTGTGATCGAATTGCCGGTAAGCCGGCAGATAAGCATTTGAAAGGTACGTGCAGCATGAAAACACCGGTCATTCTTTTGGTAGACGATGAACAGGCTATTATTGATTCACTCAGCGGCAGCCTTGAGGACGAGGGCTACAGCCTGCTGAACGCTCCCGACGGCAGTCAGGCCATGCGTATCATTAAGTCCCAGCCCGTTGATATCGTGTTCCTGGACATCTGGCTGCCGGGAATGGACGGCATGGAAACGCTCAAGTGCATCAAGGATTTCGATTCCGCGATCGAGGTGGTCATGATGACCGGTCACGGTACGGTCAACACTGCCGTGCAGGCCGTCAAACACGGTGCTTTTGATTTTCTTGAGAAGCCTTTTTCGCTTGACGTGGTTTTGAATACCCTCAAGCGTATTAATGAAAAATGGCAGGCCGTGGCTCAGGCTGCCGCTGTTGAAGATACACATGACGGGTCGCAGGAGCGTGTAAGGCTGATTGGCGAGACGTCGGAAATTATTGATATTCGCAGGCACACAGAAAAAATTGCCGGCGGCAAAGCGCACGTATTGCTATGCGGTGAGGCCGGCACCGGTAAGGAAATCGTTGCCCGGATGCTGCGGATCGGGAAAAAAAGCGATCGTCCCGCGGCTTTTTACCGTCTCAACTGTCCCTTGTACGATTCCGCGGAAGCGGCCCTTGAGCTTTTCGGCGATCGGTCCGTTGGTTCAGGCAAGGCCGGGTTGTTCACGAATTCCGGCAGCGCGGTTGTATATCTGGCATCGGTTGATGCGCTTGAAATCGGGCTGCAGGATCGCATTGCGGCTTTTCTGCACAAGCGTTCATCTGATTCACAGCTTCGCGTTGCGGCTTCATTGCTGCTTGATATTGACGCAGCGCTTGAGGCCGGGAAACTCTCGGCGGACTTTGCAGCCTGTTTTTCAGAGCGCATCACTCTGCCGTCGCTTCGCAGTCGGCGGGGTGATATCCCGCTGATTCTGCAGCATTTTATGGGTTTTTACTGCCGGGATTACGGGCTGCGCGAGAAAAGCTTTGATGATGACGCGCTTGAGATGCTCATGAATTACGATTGGCCCGGCAATGTCAAGGAGCTCAAAAACCTTGTTGAAAAGATTGTGGTGTCGGTTCACACCCAAATGGTTTCATCGCATGATATTCCGCTCTCAGTGCGCGATGATATGCAGTACAACGTTTCGCGCTACCATGAGCGCTACGCCAGCATGCAGGAAGCCGAGAACTCCTGGCGCAAGAATTATCTGCTGTATCACCTGCGCCGCAATGATCGTGATATCAAGCGCACAGCCGAGAAAATCAATATCACAAAAAAGCTGCTTAAAAAGTATGTCAGTGAGTACAATATTATTTTATCGTGTGAACACCAGGCGGCACAGCGCATGCAGCGCACCCTCAAGCGCAGCATGGTGCTGAGCGGGCGCGGCTTGCATTCCGGAGACAAGACCGGTTTGATCCTGACGCCGCTGCCGCCGGGCAGTGGTATACTGTTCGGCAATATTTCAAGCGGCGAGGTTATCCCTGCAAATATCGACTATGTTGTTTCAACCGATTATGCCACCAGTCTGCAGCATAACGGGGCTGCGGCCCGCACCATAGAGCATTTTCTGGCGGTTCTGCATGCCTACCGGATCACCAACCTGATGATCAAGATCAATAATGAAGTCCCCATCATGGACGGGTCCGCTGTTGATTTCTGCCAGATGATTGAGGATGCCGGGATCGAAGAGCAGGAAGAACCCCTGGATGAAATCATCGTTGACCGGCGCCATACCGTGGGCGAGTCCAATCGCAAGCAGAAGTTCTTGACCGTTGAACCTGCCGACACGTTTTCCATTCATTACACCTTGGACTATCCACGGCCGGTCGGTCATCAGGAATACACATTCGTTATGTCGGAAGCCGATGATTTTAAACGGGAGATCGCCCCGGCGCGCACCTTCGGATTTTTGAAGGATATTGAGGCGCTCAATGAAAAGGGGCTTGCAAGCGGAGGTCGGCTTGATAATTTTATTTTGATTGACGATGAGAAAATCGTTAATACGGATCTGCGCTTTCCGGATGAATTTGTGCGGCATAAGATTCTGGATATGGTAGGGGACCTGTACCTGCTCGGCAGACCCCTGCGGGCAAAGATTACGGCAAATATGACCGGGCATTCCGATAATATCGCCCTGGTCAGGCTGCTGCACGATATTTATAATCCATAAACAGTACGTATTTCGCTTTGTGGCGGCATGGCATCTGACTCAGGACATAGACAGGCTGACCCGATCCCGGCCGTTCACGCCAGTTTTCAGCACAATGCTGCGGATGTGCCGCGTACGCGGCTGTATCTGGTGCGCCATGGTGCGCTGGTGACCTCTGATGAGTGGCGCTATGTCGGTCATCGGGATGTCGAGTTAAGTGATAAGGGGCGCGCGCAGATAAGCGCGCTTGCCCGCCGCTTGAACGATGTGCCGTTCAACGCAGTGTATTGCAGTGATTTGGCGCGAACGGTTGAATCAGCGCGTCTGCTCTCAGCTGCTTGCGGACTTGAGCCGGTCGCCTGTCCTGAATTCCGTGAAATTAACATAGGACACTGGGAGGGACTGACGCTTGCCGACATTCTGGAGCGGTTTCAGGAGGAATTCAACTCGCGCACCCGCGATATTGCTTCATTCCGGATTAAGGGCGGCGAGAGTTTTAGCGATGTGCGCGCGCGGGCCCTGCCGCGCCTTGAGCACCTGCTGTGCGAATATGCCGGTGGGACTATCCTGCTGGTTGCCCATGGCGGTTTGAACCGGGTTATTCTGTGCGAAGCCCTGGGGCTTGATTTGAATAGCGTAGTGAGGCTGGAACAGTCCTACGCCTGTTTGAATATTATCGACTACTTTGACGACTATCCGGTTGTGCAACTCATGAATGAAATTACCTACGCCCTTTAACAGGCTGTTCAAAAACGCACATATGCTGCGTTGCGCTCCATCGGCGCATGAAAAGTACGCCTCATTCCTCATGATAGTGCGCGCCTTGAGTCTGCGCATTTTTGAACAGCCTGTATGAAAAGATTTTTTCAACAGCCTTTTAGCGGGTCGCTGAAAAGCGTCCATCGGTCCCGCTGTGTCCGCTTAAACAGCGCGCAGCGCATCGGTTTTAGGGCTTTCTCAGCAACGGGATATCGTTTTTATAAGGGGTTGTCCAGTGCCTGGAGTATCTATGTATGTTGTTATAATGGCCGGCGGAAGAGGAACCCGTTTCTGGCCGCGCAGCCGCGCGGCCGAACCGAAGCAACTGCTCAATATTCTCAGCGACCGGACCATGCTGCAGGAAACACTGGATCGCGTAAGCGACCTTGTGCCTGTAGAGCGGGTTTTGATTGTCACCACCAGGGAGCAGGCTGAACGCATCCGCGAGCAGGTCCCGCAGGTTCCGGCTGCCAATATTATCAGTGAACCCTCCGGGCGCAATACTGCCGCGTGCATTTGCCTGGCTGCCGGCCGCATACAGCGAGAGGATCCTGATGCGTGCATGTGCGTGCTGCCGGCTGATCATTGTATCGCTGATCAGATCCGCTTCAGGGGCTGTGTGCAGCAGGCCGCTGATATTGCTGTTGATACAAACGGGCTTGTTGCGATCGGCATAGTGCCCCTCGCCCCGGAAACCGGCTACGGCTACATGCGCTGTGAGCCCGCTCAGCCGGGCAGCATGGTTTGCCGTGTGCTGCACTTCCATGAAAAACCGGAGCGTGAGCAGGCCTTGCGCTATATTGCCAGCGGTGATTGTCTGTGGAACAGCGGCATGTTCGTATGGAAGGCATCAGCTATTCTGCGGGAAATTAAAATCCATCTGCCTGACATCTATGCATCTCTCCTGCCGGTTGCAGAAGCATGGGGCTCGGAGCGTTTCTGCGATGAACTCGACCGGGCGTATGTTTCGCTGCGCTCTATTTCAATAGATTCCGGCGTGCTTGAAAAGGCCGCATGCGTGCTGGCCATACGGGGGGAATTCGGCTGGAGTGATGTCGGTTCCTGGTCAGCGGTGTATGATATCTGCACTAAGGATGATAGCCAGAATGTCCTGCGTGGTGACGTGTATGCGGTGGATGCCAGGCGGTGCCTGGTACAGTCATCAGGTAAAACCGTCGCTGTCGTAGGGCTCGATGACGTGGTGATTGTTGAGACCGCAGATGCGCTGCTTGTGTGCCGGCGTGACCGGGCGCAGGATGTGCGCACACTTGTTGAACAGCTTGAAAAACAGGGGCGCACGGAGCTGTTGTAGCCGTTGTTCGGGTGGTGCGTCCGGCGCGGCAGCGCTTTTTTCCGGTATTTATTTGTTGACAAAATTGATATCATGGATATAATTTATTGGATTCTGAGCGGGAATAACTCAGTGGTAGAGTACGACCTTGCCAAGGTCGGAGTCGCGGGTTCAAATCCCGTTTCCCGCTCCATTTTTTTTGGGCGGCGTAGCCAAGTGGTAAGGCAGAGGTCTGCAAAACCTTTATTCACCGGTTCGAATCCGGTCGCCGCCTCCACCAGCCCGGATGAGTTTGCCGGTTTTTTGAGCCTGCAAACTTTTTTTATATTCAGATTGATTCCCTGCCACGTTTTTGTTATTTCCTGTCTGATCCGGGAGACCGAGTCCCGGATATGCAGTATCGCCTCCGGCTTGACTTCGCCCATCCGTATGAGACAATGCAGCTGATTGTGTTTGTGGCGCAGC
Organism: uncultured delta proteobacterium; assembly: GCA_963723235.1. GTDB lineage: Bacteria > Desulfobacterota > WTBG01 > CAIYCZ01 > CAIRTM01 > CAIRTM01. The sequence goes on along the minus strand of CAVRPV010000006.1, from coordinate 322,867 downwards.
AACCGATTTGTTGTACAGGGAGGACACAGCATGAAACTCATGGCGTTTATCGGCAGTCCCCGCAAGGGCTCAAACACTGATATCCTGGTTGATACAGTGATTGCCGGTGCTGTCAGCAAGACATCGGTTGCGGCCGAGAAGGTCTATCTCTACGACCTTGATATTAAATATTGCAATGCCTGCGGTGCGCACACGTTTTTTCAGGGGGGAAAGGATTGCCCGTTGGGCGATGATATGGCGCCACTCCTTGAGCGCATGCAGCAGGCCGATGCCTTTATTTTTGGCAGCCCCAATCACGGGCGCACCATTTCGGCGGCAATGACTAATTTTTTTGCGCGTATGATGCCGCTTCTGAAAATGCATGTTACATATGATGACACGGGAACGATTGTACATGCCGAAGCGCGCCCGCTTATCAAAGCGAAAAAAGCGGTCAGCATTGTCAGTCAGGGTGATTTTTCACCATCCTCATCGGCCCTGGTGTTGATGGTTCTGGATGCGAACATTCGAGATTTCCACCTGCATAAGATTGGAGAACTGCTGAGCACCGGAAATCTGCAACGCGCGCAGGTTCAGGAAAAACCGGCAGATCTTACGCAGGCCTTTGAAATCGGGGTGCGCCTGGCAATGTCCTGCAATGAAGCATGACGGACGAGTTAAGCATCCATCGACTGTGGAGCGCCCCGTCGTTTTTTAGCAGGGTTCAGGCGACACGTGCGCATGCGTCCCTCGCTCGGTACACGCCTGTTCTTTTTATTGAGATGGTTTGTCATCTGATTCCTTTGAGCATCCGTTAGGTATGGACATTCTCCCTGTTACGATATATTGCAGCGGCCCGCATGGTGAAGGGAAACAGCATATGCTGGCCCGGCTGGTACGCTCTCTGACACAGAGCGGGCTGCGCGTCGGTGTGCTGCGCCAGTCCGGAGACGAGCGACCTGCGGATAATGACGATGCACTCGTCGCTGCCGGAGCTGCGGCACATGTTGATTTGTGCGCCGGTACTATAGCGACCGCTCCGCGTAATGCGGAAACGGAGCATTGTGAAAAAAAATTCTTTACGGACTGCCATATCCTGCTGGTTGATACAGCGCACTGCGACGGTAGGCCTGCTGTAATTGATATCAGTGACGGGCGTTTTACCGGGTTTGGCCGGGTGTGTCCGGATGCTGCGGCCATGGCCGAACTGATACGCAACAGCATTCTGCTCCCGATTGTTTCCGCGGCTGTGCTGGCGGGCGGACGCTCAAGCCGCCTGGGCCGCAACAAGGCCCTGTTGCCCCTGCACGGCAAAACGCTCATAGAAAAGGTTATTGATGAGGCGCGCTGCTGTACCGGAGCGGTTACCATCATCACCAACAGTCCGGATGAGTACGCCCATCTGGGCTATCCGTGCCGCGGCGATATTTTGCCCGGCGGGGGTCCTCTGTCCGGAATTCATGCCGCATTAACCCATTGTGACACTGAATACGTACTGGTGGTATCCTGCGATATGCCATTGGTAAACAGTGAGCTTTTTGAGAGCCTGGTCGCGGCGCTTCCCGGGCATGATATCGTTATGTTCAAACACAAACATTTTGAGCCGTTATGCGCCCTGTATCGTCGGACCTGTCTTTCGGCCCTTGAAGATCTGATTGCCCATGGTGAACATCGTATTATTGATTTGTTTCCCTCGTTGCAGGTTAAAGTTCTGCGTACCGCTTCGGCTGATGTGTTTAAAAACATCAATACGGATGCTGACTATGATTTCGTGAGAACTGCCCCATCGGATTCGGTGCAGGGTCTGAACAAGCACATGCCTCAGGACGCCGCAGTTTTACGCGGCGATGGCACCTCATGATAGATCTGCATGTGCATACCAACGCTTCAGACGGAACGCTGAGCCCTGCTGAAATGGTCCGCTATGCCTGCACGCGCGGTTTGAGTGCGGTTGCAATTACCGATCATGACACGGTTGAGGGCGTTGCCGAAGCCCTTGCTGCCGGGATCGATGGCGGCATTGAGGTTGTTCCCGGCATCGAGATCAGCGTCGAGCATCACCTTGGCACACTGCATGTGCTGGGCTACTATATCCGCCATGAGGACCCCTGTTTTCAAGAGCGTATTGCCGTATTGCAGCAGGCGCGCAATGAGCGCAATCCGCGCATTATCGATCGGCTGCGCGAACAGGGTGTCGCCATTACCCTGAAGCAGGTCGAGCAGGAGGCTGAAACCGGGCAGGTGGGCCGTCCGCATTTTGCCAAGGTGATGGTCCGATTGGGGTACGTGCGTTCAATGCGCGAGGCCTTTGACCGCTATCTCAAAAAGGGGGCGCGGGCCTATGTCGATAAATACCGGTTTGCGCCTGATGCGGCGATCGCTTGCATTCGAGATGCCGGAGGTGTGGCCGTGCTGGCACACCCTGCTGTTATCGGCCGGCACAGCGGCGCGGTGCTGCAGGACTTGATAGCCGAACTGCGATCCTGCGGCCTGCAGGGCATAGAGGTGTATTATCCTGAACATTCACCCCAACAGCAGCAATTATATAAAAGCCTTGCGGGCAGATTTGATCTGGTTGAAACCGGGGGCAGTGATTTTCACGGCAGCAGCGTGAACGGTATTGAAATCGGCATTGGCCGGGGGTCATTATATGTACCGGATGAGCTTTTGCAGGGGTTGAAAGAGCGCCGGTCAACTTCAGCGAGAATCGTGCAAGGCTTGTAGGGGGAGTTTTTATCCATGGTCATACAGCAGTCGACAGCTCATCCTTCAGAGAACTCCCTCTCGTTGTGCGTGCTTTGGTTCTTTGTCGCATGCTCGGGATTTGTCTTGTACGCTTTGACGGCACAGCAGGGTGTCAGCTGGCAGGACAGCGGCATGCTGCAGTTCAGAATAGTAACGGGTGATTATATCGGGAATCTGGGCCTGGCCCTTGCCCATCCGCTCTATATCGCCATCGGGCGGCTGTTTCTGCTTGTTGCCCTTTGTCCGTGACCTGACGCTGCTTAATCTTTGCAGCGGCGCAGGCATGGCCGTCACGCTGGCAAATGTGGCTGTGCTCGGCATTCTGCTCACCGGGAGACGCTGGATCGGATTGATGACAGCCGGCATGCTGGCGGTGATGCACACGCCCGTGGTGGCTGTCGACCATTGCGGAGGTCTATACCTGGAATGCGGCTTTTTTTAGCGCAGAGCTTATCTGTTTTATCGCCTGTCTTCGCAGGCCTTCGCTTTTAAAGGTGGCCGGACTTTTTCTGTTGAACGGCTTGAATGTCAGTGTGCATAATATGGCACTTTTAAGCCTGCCGGTATATGGAATATGTGTGTTGGTTTTTGTCTGGAGACGCACGGTTGCCTGTTTGCTGTATTGTGCTTGCCGGGGCGGCATATGTTTGCGGAGCCGCGCCGCTTGCGTGGTTGGTAATTCAGGAAACGTCTGCAGACCGGCAGCCTCTGGTGCATCAGTTCGCATCAATGCTGTTTGGCGGGTACTAGCGCATGTTCTTAATGTCAGTCCAAACTGGCCACTGATGGGCGTGAATGCTGCTTTGGGCAGCTTGAATTTTATGCATGCCGGGCTGTTCCTCGGGGTTGTCGGATGGGTGCAGATGGCCAAAACGGATCGGCAAGCCCATGGCGCTGGTCCCTGTTAATTCTCTTCGGCACTGCACGGCATTTTTTTTCCTGCGCTATTCGGTTCCTGATCAGTTTATGTTTATCCTGCCTACGCTGGTGCTGTTCAGCCTGGGTATGGCGGTCGGCATGGATGTGCTGGCGCGCAAATCAACAGCGTGGAGGAATCGGTTGTTGCAGCCTGTCTGTTTTCAATCATCCTGATGCCGCTTGACATATGCCGTGCTGCCTTCAGCTCCTAAGGCATTGAATTTGAGCGTGGTCCGCGCGAACGGATTCTGCCGTTTCGGGATGAGATGCGCTACTGGATCTGTGCCCTGGAAGCATACCGAGAATTCAGCCGAGCGTTTTGCACGCGCCGCATTGAACGAGGCCGCGCCTGATGGTATAATCGTGTGTGACAGCACCTCGTATTATCCTCTGGTTTTGATGCAGGGCGGCTGCAGGGTACTGAAGGGGTTTCATTGAGGATAGCAGCATGGTTGGTCGTTATGGCGCCGATCCCGGGGCTCTGTCGCAGTTGTTGCGCGAGCGCCCGGTTTTTTCGTTTCTCCGGTGTTGAATTTTATATCAGAAGAGTACCGGCAGGATTTTGACTTCACCAAGGAAACGGAATCTGTTTTATATCGTCTGCGCCTGAAAGCTCAGGACGTTCGGCAGTGATGACTATGAGATATACACCCGGGTTTGGCAGGAAGGTCCTGCAGCATAAAGCGTTCTGGCTTGTTTTTATTATTGTTCTGTTCGTTAACCTGTATAATTTTGGAGCGCAACGATTATACCCATTTTTGGATATGCCTAACCACTTGGCGCTTGCTGACGATATACAAGTCCTACGGCGATCCGGAAAACCAGCTTGACAGATTTTTTTCATTGAAGATGTTTCCCCGGCCTAATATCGTGCACACGGTTTTTTGCGGCTCGCAAATGTTCCCGGATGTTGAGGTTGCCAATAAGGTATTTTATCTCCTGTATACCGTATTGTTCGTCTCAGCCGTCATGCTGTTGATTGCGCGATGTGGGGGCAATGTCTGGTATGGCCTGCTTACTTTTCTTTTTCTCTATAATATTAACGTCTGCTATGGATTTACCGGCTTTACCATCGCACTGCCCGCCGTACTATTCCTGCTGTATTTTATAATCAATTATATTGAAAAAAGAAGCATTCTTGCGGCAATGATGATTGCCGCTTTGCTGCCCGGTATTTTTTTCATGCATGCCATGGCATTCCTGTATGCTGTAGTGGTGTATGCCTTGTGCGTGTTTTTTGACATGTATCGGCTGGGCACATGGCGCCGTTTTTTTGTGCATCTTGGGATTTGTATTCCTGGAGTTGTACTTTTCTTTATTTGGTATATAAGCGATTCCCGCGAATATAGCGGCCCTTCCATGGTTCAGACACTGCTGCATTATTACCGGTATTCATTTCTGGGCTCTTTCTGGCAGCGCGGTGCTTTCATGATTCATGATAATTTCAGACTGTCCGGCACGCTGGTCGGCTATGTGATGGCCGCTGCCTTTTCACTTGTTGCGTTGTTTTTTGCCGTATTGCCAATTTTAAAAAGACAGGCAAATAAAAGAGCAATACCTTCGGTCGGTTTTAATTGTATCTGTATATTATTGGCATGCAGTGTTGCCTGCACGCTTTTTATGCCCGTGGCTTTACCCGGCTACAGTTTTTTATATCAGCGTTTTTCGGTGTTGGTTTTTCTGGGTGTAATCTTAGTCGGAAGCATTGTCGCCCCGAAGGCTTTGTCAGCATTTTTGAAAACCGGCTTGTGCGCGATTGTTCTGCTGCATGCACTTGTTTGGTTTCAGTGCTTCAGGGCTTTTGATGCCGAAAATGCAGGTTTTGATAAGACATTTTTTTCCGCATGCGCTTCCGGTGATGTTGTGGGCGGACTGATATATGATTACCGTTTTCGCAATGTTTCCATGTATGACAATTGTCCTGACTACTATACAGCCTGGACGAATGGCGTGAGTACAACACGGCTTGCAGACGATCGCTCGTTCGTTATCAGGCGGCGTGTAGGCACGGATGTGCTGCCGGAGTATATCGGCTGGCTTGGGAAAGACGGCAGTCGACAGTATGACGGCCGGTATGCCAACCTTGATTATCTGCTTGTACGCGGTAAAGTCCCTGTAACAGCACAGGGAATGTTGGAAAATTTTATGGTTGTCAATCAACAGGGTGCCTGGTTTCTGTATGCCAACAGGGAACGAGCACGTTGCGTACATCCTTACAGGCAATAATCATTGATACAGGATGCTGTTAAATTTTCAGGCCTGTATGCCTGGTTTGCCGTGTTTTTGTGCGCTTGACGTCTTCATGAAAATCCGCTAAAACTTCATGACTTTATGGACTTGTTGATGTGACAAGGCTTTTATCCCGGGGGTTTTCTCCGCAGAAAGAAAGCAGAACCGGCGTCCGCTGTGTTGCCGGGCATGCGTGGCATATGGTTTTTGAATAATGCCGTTTGAAGAGAAAGAGACGGAGCAGATATGGATCATTTAGATCAGTTGGAGAGTTTGAGCGTACATATCTTGCGCGAGGCCTATGCAAGTTTTAAGAATCTGGGCATGCTGTGGTCGATCGGCAAGGACAGCACGGTGCTGCTGTGGCTGGCGCGCAAGGCTTTTTACGGGCATGTGCCGTTTCCGCTGGTGCATATCGATACGCATTTTAAGATACCCGAGATGATAGCAGTACCGCGACCGGCTGGCCATGGAGTGGGGCCTTGAGATGGTCTACGGCATGAATGAAGAGGCCCTGCGGGAGAAGCAGACCTTTCCCGACGGCAATGTTGACAGGATCGCCTGCTGCCGCAATTTGAAGACCATAGCGCTTGACCAATACGCTGAGCGGCAAATGGCCCCGGTATGTTCTAAACCATAAGACCGGCGCCTATGAAGTGTATAAAAACACCGAGCCCTATACCGGGCGTTATCGTGGGGGTGCGGGCGGATGAGGAGGGATCGCGGTCAAAGGAGCGGTATTTTTCTCCGCGGGACCGGGAAAATCTCTGGGATCTGGGAGACCAGCCGCCGGAGTTCTGGAACCAGTTCAAGACGGACTTTCCGCCGGGCACGCATTTGCGCATACATCCGCTGCTTGACTGGACGGAGCTGAATATCTGGGAATATATCGAGCGGGAAAATATCCCCACGGTGTCGCTGTACTACAATCAGGGCGACGGCAAGCGGTATCGGTCCCTGGGGTGCTATCCGTGCACGACGCCCATTGAGTCGCCTTCACGCAATGTGCAGGAGATCATTGAGGAGCTGAAAAGCGGCGGCCTGAAAAACATTGCCGAGCGGTCGGGCCGGGCCCAGGACAAGGATGACGGCGGCGGTCTTGAGACGCTGCGGCGCGACGGGTATATGTAAAGAAGACGCCAGGATTCAGAATGCACAGTCAGTAGAGCACGTGCCTACGCCCATGTTCGGAAGTTCAAGCGAGCAGACCTGTGACGATTGCAGCATAGAATACAGAACAAAAACGAAAAATGACCTTCCGGAAGAGGATACGATATGACAGAGCACTTGAAAAGCAGAAAATGAATATCGTGATAGCCGGGCATGTTGACCACGGCAAGAGCACGGTTATCGGGCGGCTGCTTGCCGATACCGGCTCCCTGCCCGAGGGCAAGCTTGCGCAGGTGCAGGAGAACTGCCGCCGCAACTCAAAGCCCTTTGAGTATGCATTTTCTCATTGATGCGCTGAAGGATGAGCAGTCGCAGGGCATCACCATCGATACGGCCCGTGTGTTTTTCAAAACGCGCAAGCGCAATTATATTATTCTTGATGCGCCGGGGCATATTGAGTTTTTAAAGAACATGGTGACGGGTGCGGCCCGGGCCGAGGCGGCGCTGCTGGTGATCGATGCGCAGGAAGGCGTGCGGGAGAATTCGCGGCGGCACGGCTATATGATGTCCATGCTCGGGATCAGTCAGATAGCGGTGCTGGTGAACAAGATGGACCTGGTGGGCTACAGTCAGGCATGCTTTTGCGAAGCATTGTTGCATGAGTACACGGCATTTCTGAAAGAGATTAATGTTACGCCGGCCTGTTTCATTCCGGTGAGCGCCATGCAGGGAGACAATATTGCGAGCTGCTCCGCGGCAAGTCCATGCCGTGGTATACGGGCAAAACCGTGCTTGAGATGCTGGATGCCTTTGAGAAAGAGCCGCTGCCCATGGAGAAGCCGTTCCGCATGCCGGTGCAGGATGTGTATAAGTTTACGCGGTTCGGGGACAACCGCAGGATTGTTGCCGGCACGATCGAGACCGGCTCTGTACAGGTGGGCGATGAGGTGGTGTTTTATCCCTCCGGCAAAAAAAGCAGGGTAAAGACCATTGAGTGGTTTAACTCCCCCGAAAGAACCGAGGCAAGCTGCGGCTCGGCCAGCCGGCTTTACCCTTGAGGAGCAGATCTATATCACCCGGGGCGAGCTGGCGGTCAAAAGCACGGAGCAGCCCAAGCCGCAGGTTTCATCCCGGATCAGGGTCAACCTGTTCTGGCTGGGCCGCGATCCGCTGGTTCAGAAAAAGGATTATATTTTCAAGCTGGGAACAGCACGGGTGACTGCGCGGCTGGAAGAGGTAACCCGGGTTATCGATGCCTCGGACTTGAATACCGGTCGAGCAAGAATCAGATCGAGCGGCATGATGTTGCCGAATGCGTTTTCAAGCTCAACGGGCCATAGCCTTTGACCCGACCTCTGATATTGCCGGCTACGGGCAGGTTCGTGATCGTTGACAATTATGAGATCCGCGGCGGCGGCATTATCGCCGAAGCCCTGGAGGATCGAGCAGAGCTGGCTGCGCGAAACGGTGATGCTGCGCAACTACAAGTGGGAGAAAAGCATCATTTCGCCCGAAAAGCGGGCTGAGAAGTATAATCAGAAGTCAACCCTGCTGCTGCTGACCGGAGAAAAGCAGATCGACCGCAAGGCGATTGCCAAGCAGCTGGAAGACAGGCTGTTTGAAGACGGCAAGATTGTGTATTTCCTGGGAATCGGCAATGTGCTGTACGGCATTGATGCCGACATCAAGGGCCGTGACGGCAATCAGCATGCAGGAGCATATGCGCAGGCTTGCAGAGGTTGCCAATATACTGCTGGATGCCGGCATTATCCTGCTGGTGACAGCAGTCGAGCTGACGCAGGAGGATCTGGAGATTATGAAGACAGCGGTGAGCCCGGAGAAAATAGAAACGGTGTGGATCGGTGAAAACGTTACGACCGACATTGCCTATGATCTGCAATTGACGCAGCATGAGAATATCGCCGAATCGGTTGATATATTGAAGTCCCACCTGCAGAACAAGGGTATTATTTTCAGGCCCTGGTAGGGGTAGGAAATCCGGTTTAAAGTCGCAAGGTTCTGCAACGCAGTCCAGCCCCGGGTCAACTGCGCCCACTCTGTCCACCGGTCTTTCACAGCGCGGCTTAAACGCGCTGTTTTTTTTGCCACTGAAGCAGTGCATGGTTTCCTGGTACACCACGTAGCTCAGCCCGGATAGTCCCGCCCCTTAATCCAGAACCGGCAGCGGGGTTGTTTTTGTGGGCGCCGGCAGAATCGGGTAGGTGATCTGCGGCTGTATCCCGGTCGTAGCTTTGAGAAACGCCTCGATTTTCAGCACGTCGGCTTCGTTCAGGCTGATGCCCAGTTGCGCGGAACCCATGATCGCAACAGCTTCTTTCAAACACCACACTTTACCTGAATGAAAGTAGGGCGTTGTCAGTTCGATATTGCGCAACGACGGAGATTTAAAAACATACTGGTCGGAGGCTGAACCCGTAAATGTAAAGCGTCCTTTATCACCGGCGGTAATATTTTCAGCCGGGCGTTCAACCACGCCAAACGGGAAATAGCCCGATCCGCCCATGTTGATGCCGCCGTGGCATGCAGCACAACCCCTGTCCATAAATGTGCGCAGGCCCTCCTTCTGTTCGCTGGTAAGCGCATTGACGTCGCCGAGCAAAAAACGGTCAAACGGAGAGCCGGGGGTGATCAGGGTCGCCTCGAATGCTTCAATTGCCCTGGCCATATTGTCGAACGTTACCGGGTCTGCTTCTCCGGGAAATGCTGTGGTGAGACGCTGCACATACTCGGGCATGCTTTTGAGGGTCTTCACCACCTGCTCAGGAGTGTTGTTCATTTCAACGCCGGCTTGTACCGGTCCCTTGGCCTGCTGCAGCAGATCCTCAGCGCGTCCGTCCCAGAACTGGGCGATATTGTAGACAGAGTTCAAAACCGTGGGTGCATTGCGTCCACCCCTTTGCCAGGCGTGCCCGGTTGAGGTCTCCTGAAAGTCAGCACCGCCCAGGCCGATGTTGTGGCAGGTGTTGCAGCTGATCAGGGCGCTTTTTGACAGTCGCGGTTCACAATACAGCATTTTCCCCAGTTCAATTTTCTCAGGGGTCAGGGGGTTGCGGGACAGTTGGGTTGGTGTTTCCGGAATAGGTTTGAAAATTTTATTGGCCCGTTCGCGCAGGGCGTCATCGGCTGCTGCCGGAAATGATGTGGCAATACAAGCGACGAGTACCAGAAGCGTTGCAAGCAAATTTTTCATGGTGTGTCTCCTGTGCATGAAACGGTTTGTATGCATGATAGAGCCGGGGTGTTTTTTTTTGCTATGATGCATATTCAGGTGAAATATGTCAAGGCCGTGTTAGTGAATGTGTTTGACGGCACGGTGGTGCGGATCCTTGCTGTATGCGCGAAAAAAACGGCTGTGAGCGCGCGAGAAGGGCAGGGTGGTTGGCGGATTCGAAGATGGCAGATGCACAGTCGGGGGCAACCGGCCGTAGTACGTTAGTTGCGGCCGCAGATGCAGTCAGTACATACGGCTTCGTCATCGCCGCCTTTTTTTTCATGATGCGAGCGGTTCAGCATCATGACCAGCGAGGCGTTGTCGGGTGTAAGCTTGCCTTCAATAACCGAGAGCGCCACCTGAGCATTGTCTTTATACCGGTGGATTTCAGCGCTGTTGTCGATGTGCAGGTCCTTGAGCTCAAGCTCAAAGAGCATATGATGCAGGTCGTTGAATATGTCAGGGGAAAAAGATAAGCCGTGTGCCTGGGCGGCCTGTGCGATCATGCCGCCCAGATTTTCCTCAACACTGTTTTCAGCCTCGGCAAGCGCTTGTTCGTCGAGCGCGGTGCCTGTATCGGCAATGGCCTGCAGACGCCGGCTCAACCATTCGTCATTTGTCTCCCAAAAAGCAGAGAGTTTTTCTTCAAATTCATTTTCGTTCATGCTGCTGTGAACTCCGGAGCCGGTTGCGATTCATAAAAGCCGGATCAGCTGGCCCGTCCGATAGGTTTAAGCTTTTTCAGGTTTACCTTGAGCAGTATCTTGCGTCGGATCTGCTTTATACGTTTTTTCATTACATCCGGCGGAGTTTTATTTTCCATTATTGATGCGGCTGTGCCGGGTCGGTCGGAATATTCAAAAGCCTGTACGACATTGAAGTTGACCTGATCAAGGACCTTCATGCTGTCGGCATGATCCTCGTCGGTCTCACCGGGAAACCCGACAATAAACTGATTCCATATTTTGAGGGAGGGAAGTTTTTCGCGCAGCGCCTTCATGCAGGCTATATAGTCCTCAGCCGTGTAGGGGCGGCGCATGGCTTTCAGGATACGATTGCTGCCGGACTGCATTGGTGCAAAGATGACATCAATTTTGTCGGTATCAAACACCTTGAGGAAATAGTCGAAATATTTGATCAGCCAGTTTGGTTCAAGGTGGTAAATGTTGAGTCGATAGTCCCCTTCGACTTCAAGCAGTTTTTCGATCAGGGTCGGCAGGTCGGTTTTGAGATCCTGACCGTAGGCACCGGTATCGTCAGCGGTGAGAATGAAGCGTTTGTAGCCCTGCGCCAGACCCTGTTTGAAGTCTTCTATAATTTCTTTCAGGGGCTTGCTTTCAAGGCCGCCCTTCGCTTTTTTAATAGCGCAGTAGGAACAGTTGGCCAGGCAGCCTTCGCCGAGCACGAGGAAGAAAGCGTCCTGGTCTCCGGTTACCTCACCAATTTCAAAGTTGGGCAGGATATATTTCCCGAAGCGTCCGGCCTTGCTTCTCAGCTTTGCCACCTGATGAACCATCTTGCGGTGCGGCAGTTCTGTGATATCGTCATCGGCGATGGTATGCTGATCCTTCCATTTTATTTCCTGATCAGAGCCGATGATATCTTTAATTTTTTCGCGTTCCTTGGGGCCGAAGGATATGCCGTCAAATACCTGGTTCAGCCGTTCCTGATTGATCTTGGGCAGACATCCGGTAACGACGAGCTGGGCATTTTTAAATTTTTTCAATTCTTCAATATCGGAAACGGATGTGTCTTCATGCTGTTTGTCAAAGGCACAGGTGTTTGCCAGAATCAGGTCAGCCTCGGCCGGATCCTGAACTATTTCCCACTCATTTTCCGTAAAATATTGTTTGTAGGATTTGCCATCAAGCAGATTGTCAATACAGCCGTTTGACCTGATATAGACCTTTTTCATTCAGTGACCCCTGTGCGTTATGTGTTTAAACCTATCGGTATGTAACCCACCCGAATGCTGTAACTATATAACATTGAATATATTATATGGCAACAGTCTATTTGTGCATAAAAGTAATGTCTTTTCCAGAATTCTTTCCTGGCCGGGACCGGTTCGGGCCGTTTGCAGGCAAGCTTCGCCGGCCCGCATCGTATTGAAAAATACCTGCACAATCACCTGTGTCTGTATTATAATCAATGTATGTCCGAATCACGTGAAATCATCATACAGGGCGCCCGGGTTCACAACCTGAAAAATATTTCGGTTGTGATCCCCAAAAACCGTCTGGTCATTATTACGGGCACAAGCGGTTCCGGCAAATCGTCGCTGGCCTTTGACACGATTTATGCCGAGGGCCAGCGGCGCTACGTTGAGTCGCTCTCAGCCTATGCCCGCCAATTCCTGGATCAGATGCAGAAGCCCGATGTCGATGTGCTTGAGGGGCTCTCGCCTGCGATTGCGATTGAACAGAAAACACTTGCCCGCAATCCGCGCTCAACCGTTGCCACCACCACGGAGATATATGATTATCTCAGGGTGCTGTTCGCTCGCACGGGCATTCCTTTCTGCTGGAAATGCGGCCGCGAGATCAGCTCCCAGACCATTCAGGAAATGGTCGATCACGTCATGCGTCTTGAGCAGGGCGCGAAAATAGTCGTGCTGGCCCCGATCGTGCGCGGCCGCAAAGGCGAATTTAAAAAAGAGCTGCGCCAGTTGCGCAAGGACGGTTTTATCCGGGCCAGGATAAACGGAGCACAGGTTGACCTGGGCGATGACATCAGCCTTGAAAAAAACAGGCCCACACCATCGAGGTGATGGTCGACCGGCTTGTCGTGAAAGATACTATTGCCCAGCGTTTGGCCGACTCGCTGCAGACGGCCGTATCGTTGGGCGACGGGCTAGTAATCGTGGCCCCGGTTGAAGGGCGGGAAATGATCTTCAGTGAAAAACTGGCCTGTCCCGAATGTGCGGTCAGCTATCCTGAACTGAGTCCGCGCTCATTTTCTTTTAACAGCCCCTACGGCGCGTGCGAAACATGCTCGGGTCTGGGAACCTGCTCCGAGCTTGATCCGGCCCTCATCATTCCGGACGGAAGCCTCTCGGTTAATCAGGGGGCCATTGCGCCCTGGTCGAACCCCGATTCTTTTTACGTGCGCTACCTGTGCCGGGGGCTGGCCGATCATTACAAATTTTCGCTTGATACGCCGTTTGATAAACTTCCGCAGCGTATTCGTTCAATGCTGCTGAACGGCAGCGGTGGCGAGCCGGTTGCCTTTGAATTCCGTGATGAAAAACGCCTGTACCGGTCCGAGAAACCGTTTCAGGGCATTCTGGCGTCGCTGAACAAACGCTATCATGAAACCGAATCAGAACAGGTGCGAGACGATATCGGCCGCTACATGAACCAGCAGCCATGTCCATCCTGCAGCGGGGGCCGTCTGAAGAAAGAGAGCCTCTGGATTCGAGTTGGCGGCACATCAATTGCCGATGTGTGCGCATTGAGTGTCAGTGAGGCCGCCTCATTTCTGGGGGGCATTTCGTTTGCGCCGGCGCGGCAGAAGATTGCCGATCCGCTTGTGCGTGAAATCAGGCAGCGCCTGGGATTTCTTGAATACCTTGGCTTGGGATATCTGACCCTGAATCGCGCGGCCGGAACGCTCTCGGGCGGAGAGTCTCACCGCATCAGCCTTGCCGCGCAGCTTGGCACACGGCTGACCGGGGTTGTGTATGTGCTGGATGAGCCCAGCGTGGGCCTGCACGCCCGGGACTCCGCGCGCCTGCTGCATATTCTGCAGCAATTGCGCGATATCGGCAACAGCGTTCTCGTGGTTGAACATGATGAAGAAAGCATCCGGGCGGCCGATTATATTGTTGACCTGGGACCCGGAGCAGGGGTTGCCGGCGGCCGGGTAGTGGCTGTTGGTACGCCGCAGGAAGTGGAAGCCAACCCCGCCTCGCTTACCGGCAGGTATCTGGCCGGTCTGGAAAAAATCCCGCTGCCCGGGGTTCGTCGTACATCTGAGCGCGCGTTGCATGTGGAAGGTGCTTCAAAAAACAATTTAAAAAATATCAGCCTCAGCATCCCGCTGGGAGTCCTTGCCTGTGTTACCGGCGTATCAGGCTCCGGCAAGAGCACGCTGGTGTTTGACACGTTGCTTGAGGCGCTCAGGCGAAAGGGTGCTGTAGGCAGTCACACACCGGGTGCCCGCATTACCGGCGCGGCATATGTTGACAAAATTATTCATGTTGATCAATCCCCCATCGGACGCACCCCCCGCTCAAATCCGGCGACGTTCACCGGCATTTTCAATCATATCCGCGATATTTTTACGCAGCTCCCCGAGGCAAAACTGCGCGGATATAAACCCGGCCGTTTCAGCTTCAACGTCAAGGGCGGCCGCTGCGAGGCATGTCAGGGTGACGGGGCGCTGAAAATTGAAATGCACTTTCTGCCCGACATGTATGTGACCTGCGATGTGTGCCAGGGACGACGCTATAACCGGGAAACGCTTGAGGTGCGCTATCGCGGTAAAAATATCGCTGATGTGCTGGACCTGACCGTGAGCGAAGCGCTTGTTTTTTTTGAAAATATCCCTGCGCTGCACACCAGGCTTCATGTACTGTGCGATGTAGGGCTTGGCTATATTGCCCTGGGGCAGCCGGCGACAACGCTTTCGGGCGGTGAGGCGCAGCGTATTAAACTCTCACGCGAACTGGCCCAGAAGGGCCGGGGCCATACGCTCTACATTCTGGATGAACCGACAACCGGCCTGCACTTTGCCGATGTCGCCCGGCTGCTCACGGTTTTGAACAGCCTGGTGGAGCGCGGCAGCAGCGTGCTTGTCATCGAGCATAATATGGATGTGATTAAAACTGCTGATTATGTCATTGATCTTGGCCCTGAGGGCGGTGATGCCGGAGGGTATCTCGTTGCCGCAGGAACACCCGAGCAGATTGTGCAGCAGGAGCGTTCAATAACCGGACAGTTTTTAAAAAAATATCTCTAGCAGCTGTATATGGATTCCTCCGGCCCGCATGACTTGACAGGCAGCTGCTTTCATAGGATACTATACAAAAAATAAAAGCCTTTACTTGTCTATGAACATATCGGTCCACAAAGAACGTTTGAAAAAAATCGCCATCGCGGTTGTGCTGCTCAGCATCGCACAGTGGTCCCCTGATGGTTTTGTTATATGCTATGGTGCTGATGGTCATATTGCAATCGAAGCGCCCGCAGTGAAAGACTGTTGCAAAAAAAACGAACCCATTGTATTTCCAGACCAGGTAGCGCATTTTGATTTCGATCACTGTGTGGATATTCCCATCGGGGCTCAAAAATATATCGCCTCGACCAGCCATACTGCCCCGGTGCATACATATGGTATGCCGTTGTGCATTGATTCCCCGCCGCCGTGTTCCCTGAACTGGTCCCTGCGGGTACTCTACAGCCGGGATATGCCACCACCCCTTAGCCCTCCGCTTGCAACCTTAAAGACGGTTGTTCTTCTTATCTGAAATCCCCTCTATTTTTGCAATACAGCATTACTGAATTACCATAATAAAAGTTTTTGATACAGGAGCCTCATCATGCCATGCATGATGCTCCGAATACATATGCCTTCAGGAGAATGTTATGCGTATTTGCTGTTATTGTTTCATGGCTGTTATGGGTTGTGCCGTTTTTTCGGTTTGCGCGGCGCAATCACAGGATGCCTTTCTGTCCGATCAGCGCACATTGGGCAGGGAGTTCGCAACCTATGTGCCTTCGGAGAAGTTTGCCGACAATCAAACGTCGTCTGATTGTGCACAGCCCGCAGGCGTGCTGACCCTGCAGCAGGCCCTTGCTCACGGCCTCATGCACAGTCCCGATCTTGCTGTTTTCGCCTGGGACGTGCGCGCGGCCGAGGCGCGGGAGCTTCAGGCCGCTCTGCTGCCGAACCCTGAACTGTCAGCGGAAGTTGAAAATTTCTCCGGAAACAATGAAATGCAGGGGTTTAAAAGTGCTGAAACCACGGTTCAAATCAGCCAGCTTCTTGAACTTGGCGGTAAGCGCGGCTTTCGCAAGCGGACTGCCGCCCTTGAAAAAAACCTGGCGGGTTGGGACTATGAAATCAAGCGTCTTGATGTGTTTGAGAAGATAACCGCGGCCTTCTGGGAGGTGCTTGCAGCGCAGGAGCGGGTCGCCATCGCTGAATCCCTCCTTAAGCTTGCCGAGCAGACCTGCAGGTCCGTTTCGGAACAGGTCGCCGTTGGCAAGGCACCGGCCCTCGAAGCAGTTCAGGCAAATGTTGTCCAAACAACAGCATTGATGCAGTTCAATAAAGCGACAAGCGACCTGCGATCAGCACGCAGCCGGCTTGCTTCTGCTGTCGGCAGTGCCGCCCCTGTATCTGAAAAAGCTGAAGGCGATTTTGAGACTATCGCCCCTCTGCCGGAGCTGGACAAACTGCAGGCAGCCCTTTCTGAAGGCCCGGATATGCTTCGGTGGAAAACAGAAATCGAGAAACGCAAGGCCGAGATCAAGCTGAAGGACGCCGGCGCGTTGCCGGATATTACCGTCAGCGCCGGCCCCCGTTATTTCAACGACACAAATGACAAGGCGCTTGTCGCGGGCCTGTCCGTTCCCATTCCGCTGTTTAACCGGAACCAGGGAGAACGGCAGGAAGCACGCTGCAATTTTGCAAAGGCTGAAGAGGAACACAGGGCCGGCTTTCTACAAAAACGCAGCGATCTTACGCAAACATATCAAAACTGCTCATCGGCTTTTGCGCTGACTGCCGCCCTTCGCGATACGGCTGTTCCCGGTGCTGTTCAGGCTTTTGAAGCAGCACAGGAAGGTTACCGGCAGGGAAAATTTAACTACCTTGTGGTGCTTGACGCGCAACGCACCCTCTTTGAGCTTAAACAGCAGTATGTCGAGACACTTGCAGACTATCATGCAAGCAGGACAGCACTGGAACGTCTGGTGGGTCAATCCATACAGCAATAAAAATAAAAACTTCACAAAGGTAAAACCATGAAAATGAGAATAAAATCCATTGTGCTTATTGCCTGCTGCATGTTTCTGTTTACCGCCAGTTTGTTTCTGCAATCCTGCTCCGATGCTGGAAAGACTCCACCTGCGGCATCGCAGGAAAAAAATGAAGAGGCTGCAAAAGATGAGCATAAACCGGGAGTAGATAAAGACGAACACGAAAAAAACGACGGTCAAGAACAGGAAGCCGCTGCCTCCGATCTTGACCGGTCGATTGATGAAATGTGGGCCGCGCAGTGCGAACACGGTATCATCCATTATACCTGCGATGAATGCCGCTATGAGCTGGGCGTTGTGAAGCTCGCACCGACCCTTTTCGGCACCGGGTCTGTGCCGGGGGTTATTAGCGCGACAGAAGTCGGCACACAGCAGATGCCCCGGTCGGTTCCTCTTACCGGCGAGGTTAAAGCCCATGAAAGCAGGACCGTCAATATTTCCAGCGCCGTCAGCGGCATTGTGAGTAAAGCAGCGGTAACGAGCGGTCAGCAGGTAGCCCGTGGTGAGGTGCTGCTGCTGATTGACAGCCCGGATATTGCCGGGGCAAAAGGCGAGTATCGAAGGCTGATTGCATCGCTTGAGCTGGCTGGAAAAGCGGTGCAGCGCGAGGAGCGGCTCTTTTCAAAAATGGTGTCCTCCCAGGTTGACGTTGAAACGGCAAAGGCGCAGCTTGCGCAGACCGTGATTGAAAGGGCAAATGCCAAAGCAAAGCTGCTGAATATCGGCCTTTCCAATGAAGACGTCTCGGCTCTTGAGCGCGCGCCGCTGGATACGATTACCGGCCTGCTCACAATCCGTGCGCCGCATAGCGGTATCGTGCTTGAACGATCAGTCAGCAATGGCGAGCGGGTAGAGCCGGGGAAAAACCTGCTGCTGCTGTCGGACCTTTCGCAGATAGGTGTCTGGGCTGACCTGAAAGAAGATGATTTGATACGGCTCAATGGCAACAAGCAAAACATTGGCGTTGAGGTTGAATCAATGGCAAGCCCCGGTAAAGTGTATAGAGGCACAATTGACAGTATCTCCGGCATCATGAATGAGCAGACCCGGACGGCGCAGGCGCGCATTACGCTGGACAACCCCGAAGGACTCCTCAAGCCCGGCATGTTTGTCACGGTGCGGCTCATGCTTCCCGGCGGCGGCGATGCTGTTGCGGTTCCCAAAGTAGCGGTTCTTGCCGATGCCGGGCGAACGTTTGTTTTTGTTCACAAGGAGGGTGAGTATTGGGTTCGCCGCCCGGTGTCCCTGGGAACAACGTTTAATGATTTTGTTGAAATTAAAGACGGCCTGTCTGTCGGGCAGAAAATTATTGCTGACGGCTCGTTTCTGCTGAAATCCGATGTTCTGCGCTCGAAAATGGGCGCGGGCTGCGCTGACTAAAGGAGGCCATCATGCATAAAACCATAGAACTGCTTCTGCGCTCCCGATTTTTGGTGCTGGCGCTTACCATAGTGACTATTCTGGGCGGCATCATTGCCTGGATGCGGCTTCCTATCGACGCTTTTCCTGATGTGAGCAATGTGCAGGTTATGGTGCTTACCGAAGCGCCGGGCCTTTCCGCTGTTGACATAGAGCAGCAGGTGACCTATCCCATCGAGATGCAGATGGGCGGCGTGCCAAAGGTAAAGCAGGTGCGCTCACTGTCTAAATCCGGGCTTTCACAGGTCATTATCGTTTTTGAAGACAATGTTAATATTTATTTTGCCCGGCAGCAGATATTTGAGCGGCTTCAGGCGGCCAAGGAGAGCCTGCCGCCGTCGGTCGAGCCCGAGCTTGGCCCCATCAGCACAGGTCTCGGCGAAATTTTTCAATATACCCTGGAAAGCGAAACGCTGTCCTCCATGGAACTGCGGACAATCCAGGATTTTTTGATCGCCCCGCAGCTGAAATCCATCCCCGGAGTCAATGAGGTCAACAGCTTCGGCGGATTTGTAAAGCAGTATCAGGTGCTGGTGAGGCCGGACGGGCTTCTGAAATACGGCCTGACACTGCGCGATGTTGTGGAGGCTGTTGAGAAGAACAATGCCAATGCAGCAGGCGGCTTTATCGTACGCGGTTGGGAACAGACCTATATCCGGGGGTTGGGGCTTTTAAACGGCATTGACGACATCAACCGGATTGTATTGAAGGTAGATGACGGCACTCCTGTATATGTAAACGATATAGCCGATGTTGTTGTCGGCCCGCAGCAACGGCAGGGTGCGGTTACCCGTGACGGCAAAGGAGAGGCTGTGGCCGGAATGGTCATCATGCTGCGGGATGAAAACTCAAAAGACGTCGTGGCTCGCGTAAAAGAACTGCTTCCCAAAATACAGAACAGCCTGCCGAAAGAAGCGAATATTAATGTTTTTTATGACAGAACTTCACTCATACAGGCATGCATCAATACGGTGCGGAATGCTTTGCTTGAAGGCGGTATCCTGGTCATTCTGGTGCTGTTTCTGTTTGTCGCTGAATTCAGAACCGCCCTGACCGTTCTCAGCTCGCTGCCGATTACT
Organism: uncultured delta proteobacterium; assembly: GCA_963723235.1. Classification (GTDB taxonomy): domain Bacteria; phylum Desulfobacterota; class WTBG01; order CAIYCZ01; family CAIRTM01; genus CAIRTM01. The sequence goes on along the minus strand of CAVRPV010000006.1, from coordinate 303,170 downwards.
TTTCTTGCAACCTTTCTTGTCATGGGCTGGACCGGCCTCACGTCAAACCTGATGAGTCTCGGGGGGCTTGCGTTCTCCGTGGGCATGATTGTGGATGCTTCAATCGTTATCGTTGAAAATATCCGGCGCCATTTCGCCGAACACCGCGATCCGGCGCTGCGACGGCAGATAACCGTGCAGGCTGTGTGGGAAGTTGCCCGGCCGGTGGCTTTTTCAGTCATGATCATCATTATTGTCCTTGTGCCGCTCTTCACCCTGCAGGGAATCGAGGGGAAAATGTTCATGCCCCTGGCCTTGACCATGATGTATGCCCTGCTGGTTTCGCTCGTTGTCGCCCTGACGATTGTGCCGGTTCTTTCTGAAATGTTTCTCAAGCAGATTGAAGAAAAAGAGTTCGGCTTTGTGCGGCGATTTCATCACGGGTATCTTAACCTGCTGGCAGCTGCTCGCCGCAAGATACAAGTAACACTATCCATATCCCTGCTTTCACTCATTGCCGCAGGCCTGCTGGCCCTGACCATTGGCACCGAATTTATGCCGGCCCTTGATGAGGGCGCTATCGCCGTCAATGTCGTGCGTCTGCCCAATGCCTCGCTCGACGGCTCAAGGGATGTCTCCACCTTTATGGAAAAAAGGATTCTGGCATCGTTTCCCGAGGTTACTGCCGTAGTGAGCAAAACCGGCCGGGCGGAAATCTCGGAAGATCCCATGGGGCCGGAGCAGACTGATCTTTTTATCATGCTCAAGCCGTATAAAGAGTGGACAACGGGCCGCAACAAGGCAAAGCTCATAGAAGCACTTCAGAAAGAGCTTTCGGCAATACCCGGCATCCGGCTCTCGTTTTCCCAGCCGATTGCCCTGCGGGTCAATGAACTGATTTCCGGCGTCAAAAGCGATCTTGCGGTGAAAGTTTACGGCAGCGATCTTGAAAAGCTGAAAGACTATGCGGACAAAGTCGCCGCGAAACTCTCAGCTATTAAAGGCGCCCAGGATGTCCGGGTTGAGCAGGTGTCGGGCATGGAGCAGATTGAAATAGAGCTCAATCGTCAGGAGATGGCCCGCTTCGGCATCAATGTCGCTGATGTGAATGACGTGCTCGAGACAGCCATTGCCGGAAAAGAGGCGACCCGGGTTGTTGACGGGCAAATGCGTATTGCCGTGGTCGTGCGCTTCCCGGCCTCTGCCCGCTCAGACATTCCTGTTATTGAACGCCTGATTCTGCGGGGACCAGATGGAGAGCAGATACCCCTTGGCCGGATCGCAAAAATAACAACTGTCGAGGGGCCAGCGCAGATTACCCGCGAAAAAAGCATGCGCCGCGTAGCAGCAGAGGTAAATATTCGGGGCAGGGACCTTGGCAGCTTTGTGGCCGAGGCGCAGCAGTCGCTTGCAGATATTGAAAAAGAATTGCCCACAGGCTATTTTCTTGAATATGGAGGCCAGTTTGAAAATCAGCAGCGCGCCATGCGGCAATTATCAATCGTTGTGCCCATAGCGCTTCTTATTATCATGCTGCTGCTTTATCTGGCGCTCGGTTCGCTGCGCGACTCCCTTCTTGTTGTGCTGAATCTGCCCTTTGCCCTTGTAGGCGGCATTGTTGCGATTAAAATCTTCGGCATGCCCCTGTCGGTATCGGCATCGGTGGCTTTTATTATCCTGCTTGGTATTGCCGTACAAAATGGCGTAGTGCTGATAGCATTCTTCCGCCAGCTTAGAGACGAGGGAAAAAGCGTGGACGAGACAGTTCACATGGGATGCAATTTGCGTTTCCGGCCGCTGCTCATGACGGCGCTGACCTCATTTATCGGACATTTTCCCATGCTCTATGCCACCGGCTCAGGCGCTGATATTCAAAAGCCCCTTGCCGTGGTTGTTATGGGCGGTCTTATAACATCAACGCTGCTGACTCTGCTTGTGCTGCCGACACTCTATGGCTGGCTTGAACAGCGAGCGGAGGATCGCAATAGCTGACTAAGGGCTTTCAAGGAAAATATGCATCCCGTTAAAGGAGAAGAGCATGAAAGAAATTAAAGCGTTTATTAAACCCCATATGCTTGCCAATGTGGTTATGGAACTGAGCGAGTATGAAGGGCTCTCGGGCCTCAGCGTAACAGAAGTCCAGGGTTTTGGCCGAAGCAGGGCCAGTGGCGCCGGGCAGCCAACAGGTAATGGCCTGATCGATTATGTGCCCCATGTCAAGCTTGAGATAGTGTGCAGTGATGCCCTCGTCGATGAGATTGTCGCAATCATTGAAAAGACAGCCCGCACCGGGTTGCCGGGAGACGGAAAGATTTTTGTGTTTGCAATCGAAACCGCGGTCAGGATCAGCACGGGCGAGCGTGATGAGGCGGCCGTGTAACGGATTGTTAACCGGGCAGGCAGCTATTACAAGGAGATGACAGGATGAACAAACACAGCTTCAGCCTTATTGGATTATGTGCGGCAACCTGTTTTTTTTTCGCAGCATGCTCCACATCGCAGGACACGGAAAATTATAAAAAATATCTGGCTCAGGATACTGCCGTTAAGGGCAAAGCCGGAGTCCTGATCACGGCACTCGGGCAGCCTGAGCAGTATGATTTTACGTTTTTCAACAACTACATGCAGCAGATATTCAATGCCGTATTCCCGTGGTATCTCAAGCCCATTATCATGCGCGACAGCGGCACTGTTCTGCTGGACCCGGCTAACCCGGTTGCGGAAGCCGAGTTTAAGCCGACGACTCTAATGGATTGCTTCGGCAAGACAGAGGATTCGAACGGCAAGCCCTATATTCAGATGGAGTACTCCTGGGTCAAGCCGCGCGAAGAAGGCAAGCCGGGTCATTTCCTCTTGATAAAAAGAATGGCTTTATCGATATCGTGGAGAAGCCCGCGATCAAGATCTGTTCCTACTACTATGGCCGCATGCCCGGCAACAGGGTGCCGTATGTCGCGCAGCATCAGGCCCTGTTCGACGAGGTGTACCAGCTGCTGCAGGCTGAATTTCCCGGGGTGCCGCTTCGCACGGGCTGGGCCATGTATCCCGAGACGGTACAAAAAGCCATTGATGAGCTGATTGCAGAAAAAGTTGAAACCATCGTGGTGTGCGACCTGTTCGCGGTGTATTCAAATCTCGAGCAGTTTGCGGCCCTGTTTCCCGAAATTGAGCATATGGTTGCGGGCAGGGCAAAAATAATCTATGCGCCCCAGACCGGCGCCTTTGCCTCCTACCGCGCCGCTTTCGTGCAGATGGCCAAAGATGAAATCGCCAAACTGCCGGAGGAGGCAAAGAAGCTGCTGGTGTTGAACCGGCACGGATTCCCCGAAATGCCCGGGGAGCCGTATAACGAGCTTGCCCCTTCATTTTACGGCAACCTGCAGAAGGAGGTCGAGGCTGCTTTTGTCGGCACCGGCACCCGCGTGGTATTTGCCGATACGGAATTTTCTGCCGACGATGACGACCCGGAAAATAAGCGCCTTGCAAGCGCCGAGGCCCTTGAACAGGCCCTTGACGAGAAGTATGACTATATCGTGTACGTGCTGGTCGATTTTGTGAGCGAAAATACCGATACGGTGTTTTGCGCCCGTGATGAGGCTCTGGAACCAATCGGTTTCGATTATGGCGGCCAGGTTCCCTATGCCGATTTTAGTATGCCCTTTAGGACAGAGCTGACCCACGAAACAACACGCATCATTGTTGCCGGCACACCCGTCGGGCCGCAGTACCGGCCCCTGGTGGCCCGCGGCATCATGGATGCCGTGGGGACAGTTCTGGGCGGCAAACCCTGGCCGCAGTTGACCGTCAAATAATGCGGGAAGCGCCCGAGAAGATCAGCGCGCAGGAGCGCCCGATAACCGGGCGGTTTTTGAATAAATATCTTTAGACGCTCTCTGCGCACGGTTGACCTGCTTGCCCGCATCAGACCGGGCGCATCATGCCAGCCGTTTTACCTCCGTCGTAAAAATTTTTCCAGGCCAGCCCCGCACCTCTTCCTGCGGGGTTTTTTATTGACAGATACGTGCCCCCCTGACTATAGTTGCCCCATCGCATATCAATGTTTTGTCAAAGAACGCGTATCAATGCGGGTTCCTGCGTACATACGCGAACAGGGCACTGGAGGCCATGACAATGTCTGAAACCACGCAGCAAGCAACATCCGGCCCGGCAAGATTTTCTTTGGCCGCGAATTACGATCCCGAGCTTATTCCGGCACTTGCGCTGTATCCGGTTGATGAGGTGTACGGTAAATTCCCCGATGATGGTATCAGCGGAGGCCGACCCCGCTACCTGGCGACACCGGTTTCCCAAACAGCCATGCGGCGCTACATCCGCCAGCTTGAGCAGCATGGCATCGCCTTCAATTATCTTCTGAACGGAGCGTGTTTCGGCAACCGCGAATGGACCCGGGCCTGGCAAAAGAAGGTGACGGCCCTGTTGGAGAGGCTGGGCGATCTGGGCGTGCGCCGGCTCACCGTGTCCACCCCCTTTCTGCTGGAACTGATCAAACGCCGGTTCCCCGATTTCAAGGTGAAGGTCGGCATCTATGCCCAGGTTGACACGCCCCGGCGTGCGCGTTTCTGGGAAGACCTCGGGGCGGATGCCATCACGCTGGAGAGCTTTTCTATCAACCGGAATTTCCCCCGGCTGGAAGCAATCCGCAAGGCGGTCAGCTGCGACCTGCAGCTGATCGTCAATCATGTCTGCCTGCTCAACTGCCCGCTGCAAAGCTATCATCAAAACGGTTTTGCGCATGCCTCTGATGATACAGGCACGCTTTTTATTGATTACTGCCTGCTGCGCTGCTCCCGTCAGCGCATAACCGATCCGTCGCAGTTCATCAAGGCAACCTGGATACGGCCCGAAGATCTTGGGGCCTATGAAGCGATAGGTTATACGACGTTCAAACTTCTGGAACGGGGTATTCCTTCGGTGGAACTGCTGCGGCGCGTCAAAGCCTACAGCGAGCGGCGCTTCGACGGCAATCTGGCCGAACTGCTGCTGTCCTACGGCTTCAAGGAGCCGCTGCGCAGGGAATCGTTTTGGTCGTTGCGCCATTTCTTCAAGCCCCGGCAGGTAAATCCGCTGCGGCTGCAACCGTTGCTTGATTTGCTCAAATGCAGGGCATGCTCTCGCCCATACCAGAATGCCCGGTCAGGATAGATGCCTCTCAGATCCCGGAAAATTTTCTGGCCGGCTTTCGTGAACGAGACTGCGCCTCTCTTGATTGTGAGACATGCGGCTACTGTGAGCATATTGCCGAGCGTGCTGTGTCGATCGAACCCGCCTATCGCGGCAAGGTGTTGAGAACGTACGCGGAAGCGGATGATCCCATGCAAACTGGAGCGCTCTGGAATGTTTGATCAGCGTGCAACCGCAGAGGAGCTCATCGACCGGCCGGACTGCGAGCCGGAGCTGGCTGCAGCCAGCTACCGGTTTATGGAAACAGTCAACAGCTGGTTCGGCGGCATGCGAACGGTTCAGCGTTTTTTGGCTGTAGAAACAGCGAAACACCGTACAGGGTCGCCCCTGCGCATTCTTGACATCGGTTCGGGAAGCTGCGACATCCCGCTGGCAATGAGCCGCTGGGCGCGTGCGCAGGGCATTCCCCTGCACTTCACCTGTCTGGAACTGTCGGCCCATGCCTTTGAGATTGCGCGAGCGCAGCTTGCGCGCGCAGGTGACCCGGCAGTGCAGCTGCTGCAGCAGGACATTTTTACACATCAGCCGGCTGAGCCCTATGACTTTGCCGTTGCCTCCATGTGCTTCCATCATTTCAGCAATGAACAGATTATCGCGCTGGTGCAAAGGCTTCGCACGTTTGTGCGCAGCAGCCTGCTGATCAACGATCTCAGGCGCTCGTCCCTGTCCGCTCTGGGGGCCGGGCTGCTGCTGGCCGTTAGCGGATCATCCGCAGGGGTCCGGCATGACGCTTTGCTTTCAATCCGGAGAGGCTTTAAAAGTAATGAATTGGGCATTTGCTGCGACAACTGTCCGGCGTCACGGTTACCGTTCAGCCTGTGCGCTGGTTTCGGATCGCGGCTGTCATTCATTTCACTCCGGGAGATCATTGCATGAATATTGTTCTCAAAGGTCTGGGCATCGCTGTTCCCCCTTTCTATGCAACGCAGGAGGAGGCCTACGAATTCTTCTCCACGCAGTTTACCCTGAAACCGGACGAGCTGGCTTTATACCGCCGCATTCTGCTTGACGGCAAGATTACGGGCCGATACGCGGGCATGGATTCCACCGCGGATGCGCTTGAAACCGACCCTGACCTGACTGCTGGCGCGTTTTCTCAAATTCGGCCGTAGCACAGCCGTTGCCGCCGCGCGCCGCGCGCTGGACGATGCCGGTGTGGAGGCAACAGACATAGCCGGCCTGGTCGTTAATACCTGCACCGGCTATCTGTGTCCGGGCCTGTCTTCATTTATCGCTGAAGACCTGGGCCTTAATTCTGCAATTCGTTATCAGGATTTGATGGGCATGGGCTGCGGCGCGGCGATTCCGAATCTCGAAGCCGCTGCCGGCATGCTGGCCCGCAGCGGCCAGGGCCCGGTTCTGAGCGTTGCCGTTGAAATCTGTACGGCCACCATCTTTCCCAGCCATGAGCCGGACCTTGTGGTCAGCAATGCAATTTTCGGCGACGGTGCCGCTGCCGCAGTACTCGATCTGGCACCGGACAATCATCCAACCGGCCTGGTGCGTTTTGTCGACTTTGCGACGGGTCTTTTTCCGCAGTATCGCGACAATCTTTGTTACCGGACTGAAGGAGGCCTGCTGCGCAATACTCTGAGCAGGCGGGTGCCGGTTATCGGCGCGCGCGCAGCAAAGGAGGTGGCATCGCGTCTTCTGGATCAGCACGGCCTGTCGCGCGACGATATTGACTGGTGGGCTGTTCATCCGGGCGGCACGGTCGTGCTGGAGCAGGTTGCCAAACAGCTTCAGCTTGACGACAATGACCTGCGCTTTTCCTACCATGTTTTCAAGAACTACGGCAATATGTCCTCACCCTCGGTTTTGTTTGTCCTGCGGGAGCTGCTTGACAGCGGCCTCCCGCAGCCCGGCCAGAAAGGAATGCTTCTGGCATTCGGTGCCGGATTTTCCGCCTTTGCAGGGCTCATGGAATTTTAGCCCGTTTGCTTGCCGTTGATTCAGGGCCTGCTTACTGTGCAATGAGGCCTGCCGGGGTATTCTGCAAGGCGTCTGTGTCGGCGAAGGTGCGGGGAGACGCGATGGGTACAGGGGGAGGACTGAAAAAATTTGATTGCGGCAGCAACGTGAGGGCCAGCTTGAACCCCACCGCATCAGGTCTCGCGGCCCGAGCGTATGATCAGGGTCACCTCATTGCCTTTGTCATTGAACAGCACTTCATCGACTGCGTGTTTCAGAAGTATCAGCCCATTGCCGACATTGTTTTTTGCAGCGGTTCCATCGTTGGAGGCAAGAAATTCGCGGATGCTGTCAACATCAAAACCGGGGCCTTCATCAGTGACCGTCACCCTGGTTTCATCGTTTTGAAACTGGTAGTGCAGCGTGATGGTTCGATCAGCATAGTGCGCCATGTTCAGGCGTTCATTTTTTTGATCTTCAATGGATAGCTTGGATTTTCCGCTTTGATTTTCTAAAAAATAGTTTACCGGCAGTTCAAGATTACCGTGCTCAAGGGCATTGGTGATGACCTCGCTGAAGGCCAGCGCGACCGTGCTGATGCGGGTGCCTTCGATAAAGCCCATCTCACCCAGATGGTTTGCCAGGTAGAGTGAAAGTTTATCAGGCTCGATCTGCGCGCTTTTAAACACGAATTCCATGCTGCCTTTTTTCAGGAAGGAAATGATGGGCCCCTGTCCCTGCTTGTTCCTGGCGGCATTCAGTACCAGACGCAGATTTTTGAGTACGTCATTAAGGCTGAACGGTTTTTTAATAAAACCGATTGCGCCGAGCTTGAGGGCCTCAAGCGTGTTCTCACGGGTGCGATGCCCGCTGAGCATCATTACGGGCAATCCGGGGTCGATGGTGCGCAGGGCGGCCAGACATTCAAGGCCGTTCATCTGGGGCATGACAAAGTCAAGCAGCACCATATCGTAGGGGTTGCCCTTGCGCACACTTTCAAGTGCTTCCAAACCGTTCTCAGCGGTTTCGCAGATGTAGCCCTCCTCATCGAGAAAATTATATAACAGAAGCGAGATATATTTGTCATCGTCAACAATCAGTATTCGTTCTTTCACGCAGCCGCCATCCTCTCGCATGGGTTGTACTATTTAAGTAATTGACAGACAACGCCAAACACTATATATTTTTTATTCTTTCTATAGCACATTATTTTTTTTTCGAAAACGATTAATCGAGACACTACAGTAGTATTTATATGGCAAAAAGAAATCGCATTATTGTTGATGCCCTGGGTGGCGACAATGCTCCCAGCGCAACGGTTGAGGGTGCCGTGGCCGCCTGCCGTGATTTCGGCGCAGATGTTCGACTGGTCGGTCATAAGGATATTATCGCCCGGGAGCTTGAGCGGCATAACATACAGGGTTTGGCCATCAGCGTGCAGCATGCTTCGGAAGTTGTCGGCATGAGCGACAGCCCGATGGACGTTGTCAGAAAGAAAAAGGATTCTTCAATCAGTGTGGGCATGCATATGCTTGCTGAGCAGCAGGGCGAGGCCTTTGTGAGCGCCGGCAACTCGGGAGCGGTGGTGGCGGCGGCCCTGTTTATTGTCAAGCGCATGCCGGGCATTGACCGCCCGGCCATAGGAACACTTCTTCCCAGTCTTACCGGACAGGCGCTGGTGGTGGACGCCGGTGCAAATAATGTGTGCAAGGCGCACAATATTGCCCAGTTTGCCCTGATGGGCTCGGTGTATTATCGCTCTATCCTGAAATGTCAAAATCCACGGGTCGGCATTTTAAGTAACGGTGAAGAGGAATCCAAGGGCACTGACGTGCTCAAGCAGGTGCATGCCCAGTTAAAAAAAAGCAGCCTGAATTATATCGGGTTTGTAGAGGGCAAGGATGTTTTTCGGGGCAATGTTGATGTTGTTGCCTGCGACGGATTCACCGGCAACATTGTTCTGAAGATAGCTGAAGGGGTCGCGGAAAGCATGGGCGCGGCGATCAAGCAGGAACTCAAGCGCGGGCTTGCTTCGAAAATCGGCTATCTGTTCTCGCGCAGTGCTTTTCTTCGCTTGAAAAAACGATTTGACTATGCCGAGTATGGCGGCGCGCCGCTGCTGGGGGTTAACGCGCCGGTGCTGATCGCGCACGGGCGGTCAAGCGCCTATGCTGTTCGGAATATGATACGCGCGGCCCTGGAGTTCAGCCGGCAGCAGGTTGTTGAACATATTCTGACCGACAGCGATATACACCGCGATTTTGAAACCGTGGCCCGCAAACCTTCATTGATTGACCGCATCATCCACCGATAGGCCGGGGCTTTTAGAGTGGACGGTGTGGACGCGGTGGACTTTGTGGACCGAACGCAGTAAGCTCCGAACTAATTCCCGCCCCCTATTTTTTTGCTCCGTGCTTTCCGGTAGAGCTCACAATAGGCCCCAGCCGAAACATCCCATGAAAAATCATATGCCATGCAGCGCTGCAGGAGCGCCTGCCAGCGCACTGGCTGTTGGTAGCAGGCAAGCGCGCGCATAAGCGCATCAAGCAGGGCCTCTCCGCTGCAGGGTGTGAAGGTAAATCCATTGCCGCTAACAGGATTTTCGTCACAGTCGCTGATGGTGTCGGCCAGACCGCCGGTTTCGCGCACGATTGGCACGGTGCCGTATTTGAGGCTGTATATTTGCGTCAAACCGCAGGGCTCAAAGCGCGACGGCATCAAAAACAGATCGCAGCCGGCCTCAATGTGATGCGCGGCCGTATTGTCATAGGCCAGGAGTACGCCCACGCGGTCGGGATGCAGTTTTGCCATGCGCGCGAAGAACGAATGATAGCGCTGTTCACCAGTGCCCAGCAGCACAAACCCCATATCCATTTTCAGCAGATCATCAAAAATACCGGCGATCAGGTCAAAGCCTTTCTGGTCGACAAGCCGGGAAATGCAGCCGATGAGCGGCCGCTTCATGAGCGCCGGGTTGAGCCTGAAACGCTCGATGAGGTCGCGCTTGCAGATTCGTTTGCCCGATAGATTGTGCGCGTCGTAGCCGGTTTTGATCAGGGGGTCGCACGCAGGGTTCCAGGCATCATAATCCGCACCGTTTAAAATACCGCACAGATCCTGCGTGCGCGTGGCCAGAACCCCTTCAAGCCCGCATCCGAATTCTGGTTCGGTGATCTCGCGGGCATAGGTGGGGCTTACGGTTGTAATCAGGTCAGCGTTCACGATCCCGGCTTTGAGGAAATTGATCTGGCCCCAGAATTCAAGCTGGCCGGGGTTCCAAAAAGAGGGCGGCAGGCCGGTCAGATCGAAAACCTCAGGCGGGAACACACCCTGATATGCAAGATTATGTATGGTCAGCACGGACGCGCAGCCATGCAGCAGCGGTTCGTGTTCGGACTGCTGCCGTAAAAAAGCGGCGATCAGGGCTGTCTGCCAGTCATTGAGATGCAGGATATCGGGCTGCAGGCCGGCTGCGTGGCAAAAGCCTGTCACTGCTTTGCTGAAGCAGATGAAGCGCAGGTGATTGTCGCTAAAAGCCCGGCCTGCGCTTTCATAGATGCCGTCGCGGTCAAAGAGCTCATCGCAGCGCACGAAATATACGGGAATGTCACCCGGCGCCCGCTCAGCCAGCACCTGCACATGAAATGTGTGCTGACCCGCGGAAACAGGAAAAGCAGCAACAATGACAGGGTTTTGTATTCGCAGGCTGGTTTCGCGATAGAAGGGGGTTATAACGGATATCCGCTCGCCGCGCTGAGCAATGCTGCGGGGCAGGGCCCCGCACACATCGGCCAGCCCGCCGGTTTTCGCAAAGGGTTCGACTTCTGAAGAAACAAAGACTATATTCATGGCGGACATGGGCTGCGCGCATTCATGCTATACGCCTGAACCATGCTCATCACAGGGATGCGGCGCATAAAAAACGTGTCATCAGACAGCGAAATGGTCTTTTTGTTGTGAAACGTTCAAGCACTGTAGTATATCGCCGGACCCAAGTCAACCGCAAGGCGCTTACTGATAAATTTCCCCCGTTGTTCAGCATATTGCTTGACTCTTTGGGGCAAACTGGTTATAATCGCCAGTCTGCAAAAGGTTAGCGGCCGAATTATTTATATTGCTAATGCTTTTGTGGGAATGCCTGGTAGCTTGATGTGAAATTATTATACTATAATTAATTGTTATTGTATTCAATTAAGGAGGCAAGCCATGGTACGAGTAGCACGTGAAACATGTGTCGGCTGCGGAGGATGCGTTGATCTTTGCCCGCGAACAGCAATTCGCTTCGTAAAAGATCGTGCGTTTATTGAAGCCGCGCTGTGCCTGGAATGTAAAACATGCGTCAAGGTCTGTCCGGTTAAGGCTCCGCAGGAGATTTAACAGGCCTTTTTAAAAACGCTTAAACAACCAGTTGCACTCTTTTTTCCAGAGATGCAGATGTGAAAGGAGCAGGTTTTGGAATCCAAGGCTAAAGTATCAAACAAAACATTACGGTGCATAGCTGTACAGACAGGCGCTGCCAAAGCGTTCAAGCCCGGCAACCGAGTGGTCGCGCGGCCGGAATGGGACAAGGACCGCTGTGTTCGCTGCGGGATCTGCTATATTTATTGTCCACATGGCGCTGTTGTCCGTCAGGATGACGGCTTTTTTGAAGCAAATACCGACAGATGTTCCGGTTGCGGGGTCTGTCATCGCGAGTGCTGGTTTGGTGTTATCGGCATGGTTGAGGAGGCATAACGATGGATAAATACAGCTTGATGGTTCCCAATTTTATTCCGACCCAGGAATATTTCGATCCCAAACACAGTGACACCTGCATTGGCTGCGGCGTATCGCTTGCGGCCCGTCTGGTCGGCAAAGCGCTGGAAAAAGCCTTGGACGGCGCAGTCTGCACGCGTCGCAGCGGAGCCGATCTGTTCGGCGTCAAAACCGATGCGGCTTTCATGCGCGTTAAAAAAGGAAAAAACGAGCTTGTCATCTGTTTTGATGATGAACCCTCCAATTCCCTGCAGGACGCGCTTGTGAAAAAACTGCCGGCTGTGGCCGTGGCTGAAGGCATTGCCTATGTTGCCACCGCCTGCCCCAGCTATCCTTTCGACCTTATGGAAAAAGTACAGCGCGCCATGGAGGCTGAAGGCAGCGCCTATATTCATATCCTGACTCCCTGTCCGTCAGCCTGGAAGTATCCCACCGAGAACACCGTCAAGGTCGGTTTTAAGGCAGTTGAAACCCTGGTGTTTCCGCTCTACGAAGTTGCAAGCGGTTTTTACAATCTGACCAACAAAACGCTGAAGCCCAGAGCCATTGAAGAATACATTCGTGCGCAGGGCCGCTTTGAAAAGATAAGCGCCGCCCAGGTGAAAAGCGCTGCGGCAACGGTGGAAAAAGAATATAAAAAACTGCTTGAGAAGGTTCAGCCCGAATAGCGGCTGCCATCTCTTCGAGCATCCCTGAAAGGAGAACGGGAACATGTCGGATATAAAATGGTTACCTGATGGACAGAAAACATTTGATAAGCTCATGGCTGCTGTGCCTGAAGCGATGCGCGACGCCATTAAGCCCAAGCTGCTGCAGATGCTGGCCGGCAAGGCCGCCGGGCAGTCGGTGAGCGCTGATCTGGTTAAAACCTGGGTAAAAGAGGATTTGCCCGAGCCGCAGCGCAGCGCGCTGATGGCGGCCCTGGGTATGAAGCCCGACGGCGACAAGCCTGCAGCCCCGGTTGGAGCAGCGGCAGGGTGGCAGGGTGAAGCCGAGGTCATGTTTGAGCGCATGCTGCAGGAAGTGCCTGACATGATGCGGGAGGTTTTTCGCGGCAAACTCATGGGTATTGCCAACGGCAAGGCCCAGGGCGGCCCGATTGCCGAAGAACATGTGCTTGCGATCGTGAAGGAAATCGTGCCCGACCCGTTTAAGACAGCTATTCTGAAAGCCTTCGCCACCATGGGCGGCGTTGATCTCAGTAATCTTGAGCAATTGATTGAAACAACTGTTGGCGGCCAGGAAACGGTTATCGGCCTGCTGCACGCGGTTCAGGCTGAGTTTGGCTACTGTCCCCGCGAGGCGATTGTCACGATCAGCCAGCGCAAGGGCGTGCCCATGGCGACCATGTACCGGCTGCTGACCTGTTACAGCGCGTTCAGGCTTCAAAAGCCCGGCAAGCACATTATTACGGTGTGCACATCGACCGGCGCATATGTCAACGGCGGCGGCAAGCTGCTCAAGCAGATTAAAGCAAAAATCGCCCAGACCGGCGCTGACATTACCCTTGAAACCGCCCGGGATCTGGGCTGTGCCAATGTAGCACCGGCCATCATGGTCGACGGCGAGGTGTTCAGCGGCGTGCAGGCCCAGGCAAAGCTTGAGCAGATTTTTAGCGAATCCAATTAATCCCTGAAAGGAGAGACGGGAACATGTCAGATATAAAATGGTTACCCGATGGACAGGAAACATTTGATAAAGTTATTGCCGCCGTGCCTGAAGGGATGCGGGCTGTGATGCAGCCAAAGCTTACCGAGATGCTGGCAGCCAAGGCCGGTGGTAAAAAAATCAGCCGCACAATGGTTGAGGATTGGGTGAAGCAGGATTTACCCGAGCCGCAGCGCAGTGTTTTAATGTCGGTTTTGGGATTGGATAAGCCCGCGGCAAAGATTGGTACAGCTAAAAAGGTTGCCTGGAAGGTCACGGGCACGGTCAAGAACGCTGCTGATCTGGCAAAGATGAAAGCTGCCGGGCAGGAACTGCTTGTGTCCAAAACCCTGAGAATTACCGTGAGCAGCGCTTCCTGCGGATGTGCCAAAGGCGCCGGCAATGTTGCAGCGGCCCTGCAGGATGCGATAAAGAAACAGAAAGTCAGCGCGGATGTAGTGCTGGTCGGCTCCAACGGCATGAGCTGGGCCGAACCGGTGGTGAGCGTTATCAAGGCTGGTAAACCCTGCGTGGTCTACGGAAACGTCACTGCTGACAATGCCGCTGATATCGTTAAGGCAGCTGCCGCCGGTAAGGTGGTTGATGATCTGGCGCTGATGCGCATTGATACCGTGAAGGTGGATGCTACCGGCGTGAAGATTAAATACGCCGACGATAAGATTCCTGCATCGTTTGCGGGCGTCAAGGAAGCCGGCAAGCTGGCTTTTTTCAAAAAACAGCAAAAAATTGTTTCGCGCAATGCCGGCATTATTGCTCCTGACCGCATTGAGGAATATATTGCTTTGGGCGGCTATCAGGCGCTTGCCAAGGCCCTGGGCGGCATGAAGCCCGCTGATGTTATCCGTGAGGTCAAGGACTCCAAACTGCGCGGCCGCGGCGGCGCCGGTTTCCCGGCAGGCATCAAGTGGGAGGCCTGCAGCAAGGCGGCAGGTAGTAAGAAATACATTGTCTGCAACGGCAGTGAAGGCGACCCTGAAATCGGCCTGCATAAAAGTTTTCTCGAGTCCGATCCGCACATGCTGATCGAGGGTATGATCCTCGCCGGGTATGCCGTGGGTGCGGATGAAGGCTATGTGTATTTAAACGACCGCTATGTCCTGGCTGCAGAGCGGGTTCAGATTGCGATTGACCAGGCTGTGAAGGTCGGACTGCTGGGCAGTAATATCCTGGGCAGTGGATTCGCCTTTACGCTCAAGGTAAAACGCGGCGGCGGCGCGTATGTGTGCGGTGAGGAAACCGCGCTTCTGAATGCGCTGGAAGGCTCCTTTGCCGAGCCGCGTCCCCGTCCCCCGCTGCCTGTGCATGCGGGCCTCAACAATAAGCCCACTGTGGTGAACAACCTTGAAACTCTTTCCAATATTTCCGCCATTGTGCTCAAGGGCGGCAAATGGTTCGCCGGTATCGGCACACCCTCCAGCAAAGGCACCAAGATCGTGGCCCTTTCCGGCAACGTGGCGCAGCCCTGCTGGGTGGAAGTAAGCATGGGTACGGTCATCGGCGATATTATCGACATTTTCGGCAAGGGCACGGCCAGCGGTAAGAAGGTGAAGGCCTTCCAGACCGGCGGTCCCTCGGGAGGTATCCTGCCCGCTGCACAGCTGAAACTGAAACTCGACTATGATGCGCTCAATAAAGCCGGCAGTCTGCTGGGTTCCGGCGGCTTGCTGGTGATGGATGAGGACTGCGATGTGGTGGATGTGGCCCGTTTCCTGACCGAGTTTTTCCTGGAGGAGTCATGCGGCAAGTGCACGCCGTGCCGGGAAGGTGTCAAGCGCCTCAATGAAATCGTGAGCTGTATTGCTGAAGGGCGTGGAACCAAGGCGCAGCTGGCCCTGGTGAAAAGCATGGGCGAGGCCATGAGTACAGCCTGCTTTTGCGCGCTGGGCAAGACCGCAGCCGCTCCGATACTGACGGTGATGAAGCATTTCTCCAAGGACGTGAACGGGAAGATGCTGAAAACTATTAATTGAGACACTCATATATTGGAATAGAGGAAGGATCATGCTGAAATTAAAAATTAACGGCAAGAACATCAAGGCAAAGGAAGGCGCAACCGTGCTTGAGGCCGCGCGCGCCAATGGAATTGATATTCCAACCCTCTGCTCCAATGATGCGCTCAAGTCCTATGGGGCCTGCCGCATGTGCATCGTTGAGATCGAGCAGAATAATCGCACGACAGTAGAGGCTGCCTGCACCTTTCCGGCTGCAGAGGGCATGGTAATTAAGACACATAGTGATCGGGTTATCGCCGGCCGCAAGCTCGTGGTTGAGCTGCTTTTGGCGCGCTGTCCCAACGTAAAGGCGGTGCAGGATCTGGCGCGTGAATACGGCGTTGTTGACAGCAGCACTGAGTGGGGAAAAGACAACGAGTACTGCATCCTGTGCGGCCTGTGCGTGCGGGCCTGCAACGAGGTTGTCGGTGCGGGGGCCATTCAGTTTGCCGGCCGCGGTGCCGGCAAGGTGGTTGACAGCCCGTTTCACCAGTCAGCCGACGACTGTATTGCCTGCGGCTCATGCGCCTACGTCTGCCCGACCGGCATTATCAAGAAAAACGATCTTGAGGCCTCTGCAACGTGTTCGCCTGAAGGCGCGAAGCAGGAGGGTCCCAAGCGTGAGATTCTGAACTGGCAGGTGGAATATGCGCTGAAAGTCTGCACCAAATGCGGCAATCCGTTCGCGCCTGTTCCGCACCTTACAAAGCTGGAGAAAGAGTACTTCAGCCTTCCCCAGTTTTTCAACCTGTGTCCGTCCTGCCGCGAGTACATCGTGGTTGATAAGGACAAATGTCTGGGATGCGGCTCCTGCATGGAAAACTGCCCGGTCGGCGCGCTTGAGCTTGACGACCAGGGCGGGTATAAAAAATACGCCAAGGTATATGAGAAAAACTGTATGGCCTGTCATACCTGCGAAAGGTATTGTCCGGCTGGAGCACTCAGCTAAAAGAAATTAAACATGCACGGAGGAACCAGACATGTCTGTTTATGATGTTGCCATAGTCGGTGCCGGCCCCGGCGGGCTGTATACCGCGATCAAAGCGGCCAAAAGAGGGCTGAAATGCGTAATTATCGAGAAACGCAAGGATATCTCCAAGATGACCCGCTATTGCAGCGAGCACATTATTCTGGAGGAAAAGTATAACGGTGATACGATCACGGTTGATGTGGGTGCAGAGCTTGATTCCAACGGTTGGATTCCTCCAGGAACACGCAATGTCATCAAGTCGACCCGGTTCGGCTGGGAGGTCGAGTATATCGGCCCCCTGTGCCCGGTGCGCAACAAATATTACTATTCGGCCGATTTGAAGCACAATGCTCATTATGCCTGGCCGGATCGGCACCCTTTTGCCTGGAAGTACGACAAGGCCGGTTTTCTGCAGCAGCTGCTCAATCAGGTGCTGGCCCTGAAAATTGAATATATGCCAGAGACAACCTGTTACGAAGCACGTGACCGCGGCGGAGCCGAGGGCGTGCTGCTCAAATGCGTGAGCAAGGGCAAGCGCTTCACCATGGAAGCCCGCAAGGTTGTTGCTGCTGACGGCGCCAGTGCCCAGGTTGCCCAGTCTCTGGGAATGAATGACGGCCGGATTTACTTCGCCTCCGCCCTGACCCTGGCCTATTACATGTCCAATGTTAAGAACTACAGCCCGGAGGAATGGTGCGGTTTCTGGGGCCTGTGCTATGGCTCAAACTTCGCCCCGCTGCTGGGTACCGGCCCTGCCGGTCACTTTGACTGGGCTGATGTTATCCTGATCGGGCATCCGGCGCAGATGCCGGAGGGTCTGTTCGAGCATTTCACAAAAAAGAGCCCGGTAGCCCATATGTTCGAAAATGCCAAGATCGAACAGCGGCACTCCTGTATGACCAAGGCGTTCGCGCCGTTGAAGGTACCCTACAGGGGCAACGTGCTGGTGATCGGCGATGCCGCGTCCTTTGTTGAGACCCAGATGCAGGGCGCGCTTAACTGCGGGCTCTGGGCAGCCGAAGCGCTGGTAAAAGAATTTGACGGCAAGCCCGGTTTTGCGGACTATACCAAGACCTGGCAGGAAACGTTTGAGTTCAACGATGACGGCATGATGCAGGTGCAGAGCGGTTATGCGCTTATTCCCTACTACAGCGATGAGCAGGTCGTCTATCTGTTCTCGCTGCTTGACGACGTGACCATGGACGGATCCTGGAGCCAGTATGCCTCGCCGCGCATGATGTGGAATGCAATTCACAAGCATGATGATCGCATCAAAAAAGAGCGCCCCGATGTCTGGGACAAGATCGTCAATCAGCAGGGTAAAACCCTGAGCGACAGTATGTCACAGTAACAGCGCCGTGCTGAGCATGGATTAAAAAGAACCGGCCGGACATCATATTGATTCCGGCCGGTTCTTTTATTACGATGGTGCGGGTGAGTTGGGAGGAGAATGCCTTGTCCACTTTGTCCACCACGTCCACTCCGTCCACCTCACACAACCCGAAGGGCAGCGACCATGGACACTTTCGATACCGTGATTATCGGGGCCGGTGTTGTCGGGCTTGCGATTGCGCGTGAGATTGCCGCACACAATCCTCTCCAGACTATCGTCGTGCTTGAGCGCAACGCCCGCTGCGGGCAGGAAACCTCCAGCCGCAACAGCGAGGTGATGCATGCCGGCATGTATTATCCTACAGGCAGCCTCAAGGCGCGTTTGTGTGTGGAAGGCAACCCTCTGCTGTATGAATACTGCC
The DNA here is from genome assembly GCA_963723235.1 of uncultured delta proteobacterium. GTDB lineage: Bacteria > Desulfobacterota > WTBG01 > CAIYCZ01 > CAIRTM01 > CAIRTM01. Next base: position 284,940 of record CAVRPV010000006.1, on the reverse strand, counting down.
GCACCCATGGTATTGCCCATGAGCAAACAGGCAAGCTGATCCTTGCCCGGGATGATGATGAAGCCGCAACGCTTGAGACCATTCTGGCGCAGGGTCGCGAAAACAGGGTGCCGGGTCTGCGCCTGCTCAGTGCCGCAGATGTGCGTCGCATGGAGCCTGATGTCAGCGCGTGCAGCGCTCTTTTTTCAGAGACCACCGGCGTTGTCGATGCACACGGCCTGATGGCAAGCCTTGAGGCTGAGGCTGCAAAGCGCGGAGTCGTATTCGCCTATGGCCATTGCGTTGAAACGATTGAATCACAGCCGGACGGCTACCATATCTATTACCGCACAGAGCGTAACCACGCGGCAGGGCACTGTCGTGCCCGGCGTATTATTAACTGTGCAGGTCTTGGCTGCGAGCAGGTTGCCGCCTGCATGGGTATAGATACCCGCGCTGCCGGCTACAGCCTGCATTACTGCAAGGGCGAGTATTTTCGGCTTGCCTCCTCACAGGCGCGCCGTATCAGGCATTTATCTATCCTCCGCCCTTTCATGATATGCGCGGTCTTGGTATCCATGTTGTCAGGCGCCTGGACGGATCGGTTTCGCTTGGGCCCAGCGCAGAGTATGTCGATCATATTGATTACACGGTTGATCCCGGGAACGCGCAGGCTTTTTTTGAAAGCGCGCTGCCGTACCTGCCGTTTATAACCCTGCAGGATCTGCAGCCGGACATGGCCGGAATACGGCCCAAGCTGCAGGCGCCGGGCAGACCTGTGCGCGACTTTGTCATAGCGCATGAATCCGGGCGCTCGCTGCCGGGAGTGATTAACCTGATGGGGATTGAGTCGCCGGGACTGACCGCGTGCCTGAGCATCGCGCGCCTGGTTGCCGGCATGTGTGCAGACATCACCGGGGAGATGGAGTCATGATTATTGTCCCGCGGGGTTTTGTGCAGATTGAACAGGGTCCCCTCACGCTTGTGCTGCATCAGGATTACTGCGAGCGGCTCCTGCAATGCGGGATTGGCGATCCTGAGCGCCTGTGCGCACAGCAAACCGGCCGTATGCATGCCGGGCGCGGCGCCATGCCTGTCATCGAACTTGATTCTTCATCAGAGCGCATTGTTGTCAGGAAATATCGGCGCGGCGGGTTGGTTCGTTTCCTGAATGCCGATATATTTCTCGGGCCCCGGCGGTCCTTCAACGAGCTTGCTGTTACGCTGCGCGCGGCTCAAGCGGGTATTCCGGTTGCAGATATTGTGGGTGCGCTCAGCCTGCGCGTGTACGGGCCGCTGTACCGGCATTATCTTGTTTCACGCGAATTGAGCGGTTGCTGCGATCTGCCGACCTGGTTTCAGGAAAGAACCGGTGGGGATGAAGACAGCGCCTCCGTTGCGAGCGATGTCGCCGATTGCATCAGGCACATGCATGACAGCGGCTTTTATCATGGTGATTTGAATTTAAAAAATATTCTTGTCAGCCGCGCTGATGTACGGCAGCTTTTTATAATCGACTGGGACAAGTCGATTCACACGCAGGGATCCCTCGGTGTTGATGAGCGCCAGCGCAATGTTGTCCGGTTCTGCCGCTCGGCCGAGAAATTACGCACGCGCGGCATCCGTGTACCTGAGCGGTTTTCAGACATCTTCCTTGAGCATTACTGGTATGATCCGACCCTTGCGGATATCAGCCGGCAGGCCCTGCGCCGGGCGCTGAAATATCGCGCGCTTTTTTGGCGTTTTCTTCGATAGCCCCCCTTTTTTTGCTTGCAGTCAGGCTCAATCACATCACCGGATCAAAACACGGGATTCCTGAGAAAATAAGTTCAGTTTCAGGCTTGCGATTTTTCGCGTTGCGCGGGATTTGAGAGGGCTAACCTCTTGTGTTCGTATGTGGTTTGAACAGCGTGTTGCCAGGGCGGGACGTCATAAGAAATAGTTCCGCGTCATTCTCATCGATGTATATATTTTTTATAGCGCTCCCCCAAATTGGGGCATTCGGTGACATTTTTAGGCACTTCCCGTCTGTTATTCGAATCTGGCTGACGCCTGCATTGTGTGCTGCTTTAAGGTACTTTTTTGGGGATATTGTTATAAAATAATTATGTAATGCAGGGTATATGCCGAACTAGGAGCCCTGAATCTCAGGACCGAACCATGTATTTTTTAGGCCATTTTTTCGGATTTATTATAAGAATATTTCAACGGTATATTTTTTGCATATTTGTGTAATGTGGCAGTTACACAACTGCCTGGTGAGTATACAACGAGAATTGAAAACGGGAGATTTTATGAACTATCGCGTTATACGATATTCAGTTATTGCAGTTCTTTGCGCGGCCTTTGCTTCTTCGGCCGCAGCCGCAGACTTTTTGAGCGCGCCCGCGACTGCCGCGCAGGTCGAAAGCCTGAACGCGCTCGTGGAGCAGGTGTACGGCAACATCCCCGAGCCCGATCAAAAGGCCGAGACCTCTTTGATCAGCAAGGTGCAAACCGAGGGCAAACTGCCCGTGATCGTGCGCCTGCGCGACGCAGATATGCCCTACGGGTTTTTTGCCAACACGTCGGCTGCCCGGCCCGGGGTGATCAAGGGCCTGCAGGATACGGTTGTTGCCGATGTTTTCGCGCACACGGCCCGCAACGAGGCTGACCTGTATGTAAAACGGTTCAGCATTACTCCGGGCATGGCTCTGCTGGCTGACCCCGAGACCCTTGAGGCCCTGCTTGAAAACCCGAATGTCATTGATGTTGTCGAGGACATAGCTGTTCCCCCCGCATTGGATGTCAGCGTGCCCCTGATAGGCGGCGGGCTTGACGGCTCGTTTAACGGCTACACGGGTGAGGGCTGGGCTGTTGCCATTCTTGATACCGGCGTTGACAAGACCCACCCGTTCCTGAGCGGCAAGGTGGTGTCAGAGGCCTGTTATTCAAATTATTATGATGGGGGAACTTCGGTGTGCCCGGGCGGCGCTAAACAGTCGACCGCTGTGGGATCCGGTGTCAACTGCGCAGTGTCAAGTATCATGTTCTCACGGTACGCATGTGGCAGGTATTGCGGCCGGCAGCAATGCCACGTTTTCAGGCGTTGCCAAAGACGCGGATATCATCGCCATACAGGTTTTCACCCGTATTGACGATACTGCTCAATGCGGTGGTTCAGCGCCATGCGTGCTGTCATATACCAGCGACCAGATACTGGGGCTTGAGAGGGTGTACGCGCTGCGCAACACCTACAAAATCGCTTCGGCAAACATGAGCCTCAGCGGTGGAAGCTCTGCTGCTCCCTGTAATACTGCGACTCAGAAGCCGATCATCGACAGTTTGCGAGCGGCAGGCATCGCAACGGTTATCGCCAGCGGTAACGCCGGCCTGACGAACGCCATCGGATCACCGGCCTGTATTGAAAGCGCTGTCAGCGTAGGCAGCACCACGGATGCTGACGCGGTATCCTCGTTTACCAATAGCGCCTACTTTTTGTCACTGCTCGCACCGGGCAGCAGCATTAATTCCTCTGTGCCGGGCACAACCTATCAATCCTGGAATGGCACCTCCATGGCTGCCCCGCATGTGGCAGGGGCCTGGGCGGTTCTCAAGCAGGCCCATCCGGATGCGGGAGTAACCGATGTTCTTACCGCGCTCCAGAATACAGGCAAACCAATAATCGACACGCGCGCCGACGCAGGCAGCAGGGTTAAACCGAGAATCAACGTGCTTGATGCGCTTGATGCGCTTGATGTGTCGGATGTATGCGAAACCGATGCTGACTGCAGCAGGGAAAACCCTGTTTGCGTAGACGGTACGTGCGTTGAATGTGTGGACGCAACCGACTGCCCCAATGACAGCCTGTTCTGTACGGGTGTGCCGACCTGTAGGGATGGCAGCTGCGGTTTTGCCGAAGATTCCTGCAGCGGCGCTACCCCGGGGTGCAATGAGGCTACAGACCGTTGCGTGGAATGTACGAACAACACCCACTGCCCGCCGGGCTATCGCTGCACAGGCAATGCCTGCGCTCCCGGGGGCATCATGGTGGTTACCAAGGCCACGGTCAAGGCTGGAAAGGCCAAGGGTTTGGACAGCATCTCTCTTACAGGCTCTCTGAATGCAACCGGTGCTAATCTGGCGGCTGCAATCGGCCGCACGGTTACTGTAACCATAGCGTCCGCCTATATTCCCGCACCCGGTTCGATCACCTACAGGTTCCAGGTGCCGGCTGCTTCAATAAGCGGCGGCAGGTACACGTCCCCGAAGGTTACTTCGGTTAATAAGGCCAATCCGGTAACTTCATTTTCACTTGATACCATCAAAGGCACGATGAAGTTTGCGGCAAAAAACGTCAACCTCACCGGCCTGAAGTGCCCGATAACCTTCCGGGTTGAGTTTGGCGATTATGCTGCTGAGAAACAAGTGAACGAGGATATTGTCAACGGCACCAAGCCGTGTCCCCTGTCGCTGGTGATGGGCGTTATGGACAGCCTCGATGTATTGAAAATGAGCAGCCAAAAAAGGCACGACACCCGGCACCGACTCGGTTTCAATCTCGGGAACCTTTACGATTGATGGGTCCATCAGCCCGGCTAATTCTGTAGTGATTACGCTCGGTTCTGACACGTTCACGGTTCCGGGCGCTAAGTTCGTCGGCAGCAGCGGCGTATACAGCTGCAAAAGCGTCGACATCGGCAATGGCTTTATAACGGCAAAGTTCGATACGGTAAAGTGCACGTATTCGATCAGCATTATGAATGCAGCCGTGTCCGGAAGCGGAAACGTTGCTTTCGGCATCAATGTCTTCGGCAATCCGTTGCTGAAATCAGGCACGGTAGCGCTGCCCCTTGGGTTTTAAGCGTCTTTCGCATCTCAAGGCTTACAAGTTTAATTTTTAAATATCCAGAGGGCGCATCGCGATGCGCCCTTTTTATTTGAACGTAAATACACTGTCATCCCGGTCCCTTCGACTGCTCTCAGGGCAGGCTCCGGGAGAGATCTTGCCGTTTTTTATGAAAGAATTCAGATTGATGCGCACAACGCAACCTTCGGACTCAGTCGCTCTGCTCCTTCGAAATGACAATCTTGCCGGCTACAGTATTGAGGAAAATACTTTAAAAACGGTTGTATAGCCTTTCTTTGCTGTGAATGCCATGTTCGGGTGTTTTCAGAAAAATCCTAAAAATCTTTATTGAAAAGTATTCATTTTATGAGTATATATAGAATATACATATGAATATCTGAAGCTGGCAATACTGCTGCCGGGCTTCAGGGAACAGTTGGTTTTTTGCGCTTGCTTTTTTGAACAGTTTGGGACTATAGTGCCCTAGAAACACCGTAAATACGCCGGGCCGTCCTGAAAAGCTGCGATGCTTTGCACACGGCCGGTGGTCAACGTACAAACATAACTCGGAAATCTTAATTTTTCGGAAGGAGAAACGATGAAAAAGCTGACAATGAGTTTGATTGGATTGGCATTTGTGCTGTGCGCGTTCAGCGCGCAGGCTGCGGCGACGCCGATTGGAGGTAATTGCACTGCTACTGCGGAGTGTAACGATGGTAACTTACTGCAACGGCATCGAGGTCTGCGTGCATCGTCCGTCATGTATTATGGGCACACAGCCCGCCTGCACTCGACGGTTTATACTGCAAGGCTTGAATCGTGCAATGAAGCAAACGATAACTGCGCGGGCACACCGCCTGCCTGCCCCGCCGACGGTTTATACTGCAACGGCGTTGAATCGTGCAACGAAGCAAACGACAACTGCGCGGGCACACCGCCAGCTGCTCCGGCGATACACCTTATTGCATGAGGCAAACGACAAATGCGTAGAATGTCTCAATGACTGGCGACTGTGACGATGATGTTGTTTTGCAATGGTGTGGAGACGTGCCTACTGTCGGTTCCTGTGTCGCGGGTGTTACTCCCTGTGAAGATGGAGTGGTCTGTGATGAGGATAATGACACCTGCGTGGAATGCGTGAGCGATGATAACTGTACAGGTGATGCGCCTTACTGCCATGCCAATCAGTGCGTTGAGTGTCGGGATAATGGCGATTGTCCCGAGGACGGTGACCCGTGCAACGGCACCGAGGTGTGCAGCAGCGGCACATGCGGTTCGACTGGAGATCCGTGCCCCGGCCAGATATGTATTCCCAATGTAGTTCCCAGCAGCCAACCCGCCAGCGCTTTGCCACCGGACTACATCTGCCAGGACTGCGTGTCTGATGACAACTGTACTGATGAGTTATATTGCAATGGTGCTGAGTACTGCTCTAATGGTACATGCTATTCTGAGGGCGACCCCTGCATAGAACAGGGCTCTTCACTGCCGGCAGCATATGGCCCGATTTGCGATGAGGCCAACGACGCCTGCGTGGAATGCGTGAGCGATGATAACTGCACTGACGAAGCCAAGCCATTCTGCAATGAGAATAATGCGTGCGTTGAATGCCTCTCCGATGGTAACTGCGACGATGGTGTTTTCTGCAACGGCACGGAGACGTGCGATAACGGCACGTGCATGCCCTTTGAGGGTGATGTTTGTCAGGGTGAACTCTGCAACGAGGAAATTGACCAATGCGTAGGTTGCCTGGATGATCGCGACTGCGAGGGTGATAACAACACACCGCGCTGTGGTGAGAGTTTTCAGTGCGTGCAATGTCTGGATGCACTTGATTGTGCTGAAGAAGAATTGTGCAATGAGGAAGGCACGTGCGTCACGGCCGTGTGTGAACTGAAAATTAAGCCTAATAAAATACGCATAAACAAGATGTTCAGGCCCATTGGAACGCAAGTTTAAAATCACCGGCAGCGAAGGCTTTGATCCCTACGCTGAGATGGATTTCGGTATTTTACAGCCGAATGTGCGTACTGCCAGCGTGAACAAAAAAGGCAAGCTTACCGTACTGGTGACCGTGCCTTCGAGCGCCAGGCTTTATAAAGGGCCTGTCGAGATTCGCGTAGGCAATTGCGTCGGCTACGTTACACTCAAGTAGCAACAGGCGCTAGATACAAGCAGGAGCAATTGGTCCGGAGACTGTCATGGTCTCCGGACTTTTTTTTGTAGCCTTTTTCAAAAGAAGTTATTGACCCGTTCGTGGTGAGCCTGTCGAACCATGAACGGGTTTACATGCGATATGTTGTCCGTTTTGCCCTTCGACAGGCTCAGGGCGAACGGACATTTTTTTATCGCAGGCTATACTATTTAGAAAAATTCTCTAGGCGCTTTTCTAAATGAATGCAGCCGGGTTGCCATTGTACATACCGCTTGGTGAGGGTTCCGTCCGCTGGTTGCGCGGTGCGTATCAATCTTTAAAGATTTCTTCCTGCGGTGGGGATGACAATAAAAAACAGGGTGCAGAGCGTAGGGTGCGCCGTGCGCACCATCCACAACACCTTACTGAACGGTGCGCATGGCGAACCCTACGACTTCGTTTAGTCTGGTCACAAACTGTCACCCGACTTGATCTCGGGGTTTGTTACAATTTAACTGGAATCCCGGGTCGCGCTGCGCTTGCCGGAATGACATTTTACAAGGCGGACAAAGCATGTCCTGCGCGTCACAGTCGACAGGGCCGCAAGCGTGTCCAGGTTCAAAAGCATAAGTCTTGTTCTGTGGAACAAAAGCCGGACACATTCGTTTAGTCCGGCCTACAAAGAAGGCGTCATCGTATTTTAGGTGTAGGCCGGAAAAGATGTCCTGAGTGTAGATCGACGGGAGCAGCGTGTCCGGCAAAAAAAGTCGAATGGAAAATAAGCCGGACACATTTCGTTGTAGTCTGGTCATAAACTGGTCACCCCGGCGTGAATCACGGGTACATTAAAACCCTGGATTCCGGGTCGTCACTGCGCTTGCCCGGAATGACGCCTCCGGGGCATCGGTCTGATTTGACGGATCGGACCGATTGGACGGATAACATTTGAACCATAAGCACAGTTTAAGGTTAAAACCAAACGGCCTTCTCCCAACTCTGAACTTTTAATTACTGCACGCAGGCATAAAAAATCCCGCATATGCGGGATTTTTTATGCTGATTATTTCTACAAATACGGAATGATAGTCACGCTGCGCCTCCGGCTTCGCTCAAGCGCATGCTTTCTCAGGCAGGCACTCTTGAGAGCCAGAGGCACTGTAAGCAGCGCAGCTTACTTCTTTTGCAGTTGTGCATCAATCATTTTGGACATGCCATCCAGGGAGCGGTCTTGTACAGGGACACCGTTAATGAACAGGCTCGGTACGCCGCGCACGCCGGCTACTTTTCCCAGCTGGCGGTCATCATTAAGCTGTTTCTGGAAGGCACTGTCTTTTCGATCCTGATCGAATTTCCCCGTATCAAGCCCGACTTCCTTGGCCAGTTTTTGCAGGAGTTCCTCGTTGAGCTCGCGGAAGTTTTTGAACATCGCGCTGCTGAGGTCGGCATATTTGCCCTGTTTATCAGCAGCCAGTGCTGCAATGGCCGCCTGCTGTGCGAACTTATGCATACCCAGCGGGAAATGCTTGATGACCACGTTAAAGTCATTCGGATATTTTTTCAGCAATTCTTCAACTATCGGGTATTCCTTGGCGCAGTACGGGCATTGATAGTCGGTAAACATCGTGAGGGTAACACGGGCATCAACCGGCCCGAGAACCGGGGATGTGCCGACCGGGAGATCAAGCGTCTTGGTAAAACTTATGGATGAAATTGATTTATTAAACATGCTCCCGCTGGTGAGCAGGAGGACGTTTCCCTGGGAAGCGGCAATGCTGTTGTACTTTTTGTCCAGGGGAATCGTGTCGGTAATCGTGCCGCCTTGTACGTTGTAGATCAGAATATTCTTTTTGGTCAGGATATAGGCTGTCGCCCCGTCAGCGGAAAGTGCCATATCAATGGGCTTCTCCGAAAGCTTCACTTCCGTACCCATTACCCATTCGGTTTTTGCCAGCGCAGGAGTATTTGCCATCAGCAGCGCAACCAGGCCAATCAACAGTACAACTTTCTTCATTCGTCTTCCTCCTTTAAGATTAAATTAATGTAAGCGTTTTAGTGCATTACTGGCCGTGTCAGGCTGTATACCTTCGACAGTCCAGCTGCACTTTGTTATATAATAATTGTGAAATCTTAAAGTATTCTGCACATTATGGCAAGCTTTAATGACTTTGGTCTTGCAGGGGGCTTGTAATTTTTCCGCCGGGCACGGGTATAGTCGCTGTTCAGAGCGCATCAACTTTGAACGTTTTTTCTCCGTGCCTGTCCGATCAGCGCTTTATCCGGGCGATGATTGCGTGTTTAATATCATTGACTTCCCGGATCCCGGTTGCGCTGATACAGACCGCATAAAAAATCGTTCCGCACAGGATTGCCGTCAGAAGGGCCCACATCCCGGCCAGGGGTATATTCGCAAACAGGGCCAGCAGTCGCGCATTCAGCCACCAGGTGAGCGCGCCCATGGCAATTGCTATGGGCACAATCTTGATAACACAACCCAGCATGTAGCGGACCGGAAAGCCCTGCAAACAACGGTACAGGATAACGGCCAGAAACAGGAAATTGAAGGTCGTGAACAGCGCGAAAGACAGGGCGATGGAGCAGTACTGCAGCCGCTCGATGGTTGTAACAATGATGAGCAGGTTCAGGGCCACGGTTAAAAACGAACCGATCACGGGAAAGCGCGTTTTGTTGAGGGCATAAAATATCGGTATGGCTATTTTCAGGGCTGAGAAGGAAAACAGGCTCAGGGCATAGAGCGACAGGGCAAGCGCGGTTTTTTCCGTGTCAAGCGGGCTGAAGTGGCCGCGCTCGAATAAAATCCGGATAATGGGGCGGCTCAGGAAAACAAGACCGCACATTGCCGGCAAAGAGAGCACAAACGACATGACGGTCGCGGACGTGTAGGCCTGGCGCAGGGCCGCTGTGTCGCCGGTTGCGGCATGGCGCGACATGACGGGCATGGCCGCGATTGCGAGCGAACTGCCGACAAGGCCGATGGGAAACCACAGTACCCGGTAGGCGTATTGCAGCCAGGACAGGCTGCCGGTTTCGCAGCTTGAGGCGAACCAGGTGTTGATGAAATTGTTGAATTGCGGGGCCGCGAATCCGATGACGGCCGGCAGCATCAGCAGCAGGATGCGCCGCAGGCCCGGATCAGTTACATCAAGCAGCGGGCGGTAGCGAAACCCCTCCCGGCGCAGGCTGGGAATCTGCATAACCACCTGTAAAATCCCGCCGGCCATGACCCCCCAGGCCATGCCCACGATGGGCTGGTATCCGAAATACGGGGCCGCAAGGGTCAGCGCAACGCCCGCGACGATGGAGCCAAGATTGAAAAAGCAGGACGCCATGGAGGGAACAAAGAATTTGCCCATGGTGTTGAGCATGCCCATCTCAACCGCCGAAAGCGCCACCAGCAGCAGGAAGGGAAACATGATCACGGTCATCACTGTCGTGAGATCGAGCTGGCCGGGGATCAGCTGAAAGGTTTCTGCGGTCAGCAGCATGACGATGTCGCGCGAAAAGAACATGCCTGCAAGGCATATCGTGCCGACAATGAGAGCGACCGCGGTAATGACATTGCACGCAAGGCGCCAGGTTATTTCGCGGCCCAAACGCGTTTTAAAGTCGGTGAAGACCGTCACGAACGCCGAGCTCAGTGCGCCTTCGGCAAACAGGTCGCGCAGCAGATTGGGAATGCGGTAGGCGACGACAAAGGCGTCGTAGGCAGGGCCTGCGCCGAACATGGCCGCGAACACCTGCTCGCGCACCAGGCCAAGGAGGCGGCTTGCCATGACGGCGATGCCGACGATGCCGGCCGAGCGTGCTATGGTTCCGGTTTGCTGCGAGCTGGTTGTCATGCGTGTCTCGTTATACTAGAGCATGTAACAAAATATTGTAACCACGGTTCTATTGCGACAAAAAAAAATTCTTTGCATAAAATTATTAGCCATTTGTCATTTCGAAGGAGTGAAGCGACTGAGAAATGCCTTTACTCTTGCATAAACAAAACGGTAAGATCTCTCCCTTCGGTCGAGATGACAGGCGAATCAAAAACGGCCATAGGATTTTGTGAAATGCTCCCATCATGGGGTTAATTGCTGTGCCGCAGGATATATTCCCGCAAACAGACAGCGGTACACGATTGCTTGAAGTCGCCGGATGTGATGTCGTCCGGAGAACCGCAGGCCGTCACCCATCCGCCCTCGCTGCCGCCCATGGGCCCTAAATCGATAATATAGTCTGCCTGGCGTATAACTTCAAGGTTATGTTCAATGATGACAATTGTATTGCCAAGATCGACCAGCTGCTGGATCAGGCGCATAAGCTTCTGCACATCAGTCGGGTGCAGCCCGGTAGTGGGCTCATCCAGCACGTACATGGTTTTACCCTGGCTCGGCTTGCAGAGCTCGGCGGCTATTTTCATGCGCTGGGCCTCGCCGCCTGAAAGCGTGGGGCTGGGCTGGCCCAGTCCCAAATATCCCAGTCCCATTTCACAGAGGAACCCGAGCGGTTTTTCAAGAACAGGAACGTCGCGGAAAAAAACATGGGCTTCGTCAATGGTCATGGCCAGAACCTGCGCGATGTTTTTGTCGCGATAGTGTATCTGACATGTCTCTTCGTTAAAACGCATGCCCAGGCAGCGGTCGCACTCAATGGACATGTCGGGCATAAAGCTCATGGCTATTTTAATTTCACCCTGTCCGGCACAGGCTGCACAGCGGCCGCCGTTGAGGTTGAAAGAAAAACGGCCCGGCGTATAGCCGCGCACACGCGCTTCAGGCAGGTGCGCGAACAGCGCGCGGATTTCATCATAGATGCCCATATAGGTTGCCGGAATCGAGCGCGGGGTTTTGCCGATAGGGCTCTGGTCGATTTCAACCGCTTTTTTCAGGCTTGCCGGAACACGCAGGCCGGCGTGCATGCCTGTCTGGCCATGATAGCGGCCGAAGTGCTTTTGCAGGGCTTTGTACAGTGTTTCGCGCACAAGGGTCGTTTTGCCTGAACCGGAAACACCGGTAACAACGCTCAGGCGGCCAAGCGGAAAGCCAACCGTGATGTTCTTGAGGTTGTGGGCCGCTGCTTTGCGCACCTGCAGGAATTCACAACCCTTGAGCGGGCGCGCGCAGGCCTCGTGTGCATGCGTATCGCGTCCTGCAAGGTGCGCGCCGGTCAACGACGCACTGTTAGCCATGATGTCCTGCAGGGTCCCGCTCGCAATAACGCTCCCTCCGTGCCGTCCGCCGCCGGGGCCAAGGTCAATAATGTAGTCGGCCTGCCGGATGGTGTCTTCATCATGTTCAACGACAATGACGCTGTTGCCCCGGGACTGCAGTTCACGGATAATCGCCAGCATGCGCCGGGTGTCGTGCGGGTGCAGTCCGATGGTGGGTTCATCCAGCACGTAGAGCGCGCCTCTCAGGTTTGAGGCTGCCTGGGCGGCCAGGCGCATGCGCTGGGCCTCGCCTCCGGAGAGCGTATCGGCACTGCGGTCCAGCGTCAGGTATGACAGCCCGGCCTTTTGCAGCAGCTCCAGTTTGGGGGCCAGTTCCTGCATGATCGGGGTTGCGATCTGCAGGCTGCGGCCGGTATAGGACAGGGCGTTGATAAACTGCAGCAGTTCAGGGGCTGTCATGGCGGTCAGCTCGGCAATGGATTTGCCCCTGATGCGCACGGCCCTGGCTTCGGCATTGATGCGCGCGCCGCCGCAGGCCGCGCACATGCTTTCAACATGAAACTGTTCGAGGTATTCCTGCCAGCCGGATTTTTTCAGCAGCGCGGGTGTACTCAGCAGGGCTGCCAGGCCCGGAAATTTTTTGTTGCCCTGCAGGAGCGTCCGCTGCATGGCTTTGCTCAGCTTGTTGAAGGGTATATGCACGGAAATGCCTGCCTGCGTGATGCGCTGCAGCAGTTTTGCGCGCACGGTGGCGTTCAAAATTCCGGATGCGAGCGGCGCAAGTGCACCGCCTTCAAGGCTTTGTGAACGGTCAATCAGCATTGTTTCGGGATTGAGGCAGCTGCTGGTTCCCGTGCCGTTGCACGCCGGGCAGGCACCGCTTCGGCTGTTAAATGAAAACAGGCGCGGATCGGGCTGCGCCGCGCTCAGGCGGCAGTCGGGACAGAAGAATCGGGTGCTGAAGAAATGCTCGCCCTGGTCGGGCGTGATAATGAGCATCTCACCCCGCCCGATTGCAAGGGCCCGGTTAACCTCCATCTGCAAATGCTGCTCAGTGGTGCGACCCGGAACCAGGTCCGCGGTTACCAGCTCTATCTTATGTTCGTGATAGCGCTTGACGGCGAAAATATTCCTGAGCATGACCAGGTGCCCGTCAATGCGGATTTCATCAAAGCCGTCCTGGCGGGCTTTTTGAATAATGTCGTGATGAAGGCCCTTGCGGCCGCGCACCAGGGGGGCCAGTATTTTGATCCTGGTTTTCGGATACTCCTGTGCAAGGGAGTCGGCAATATCCTGCGGTGTGCGGGCCATGAGCAGGCGGCTGCAGCCCGGGCAGTGCAGATCTCCCAGGCGGGCAAAGAGCAGCCGGAGGTAGTGATAGACTTCGGTGACGGTTGCAACGGTCGATTTTTTTCCGCCGCGCGAGAGCAGCTGATCTATCGCGACAGCAGGCGGCAGGCCGCGCACGGCATCCACATCAGGCCGTTTGAGCTGGTTGACATACTGGCGGGCATAGGGGGAGAGCGTTTCCAGAAAGCGGCGCTGTCCCTCCGCGAACAGGATGTCAAAGGCCAGAGTCGATTTGCCCGAACCGCTCAGGCCGGTAATCACAACAAGGCGGTCCCGGGGAATTTCAAGCGAGATAGAGCGCAGGTTATGCTCGCGCGCGCCTTCAACGACAATGGCATTGCTCTGCGCGGGCGCTTCGGGTGCGGGCTGTGCATATTCGTCGTCAGCATGCGGCTCCAGGGCTTTTTTAAGGAATCGGCCGGTATGCGATGCATCGCAGCGCATGATTTCTTCGGGCGTGCCCGCAACAACGATACGGCCCCCGCCTGTGCCGCCTTCGGGGCCGAGGTCCACGATATAGTCGGCGCGTTGAATCAGGTCAAGGTTGTGCTCGACCACGATGATTGAATGTCCCTGTGTGATCAGGTAATCGAAGGTTTTGAGCAGGTTGGCGATGTCCTCGGCGTGCAGGCCGGTGGTGGGCTCATCGAACAGGAACAGTGTTTTTTCAGCAGAGCCCTGGCGAATGAACGCGGCCAGTTTCAGCCGCTGGGACTCGCCGCCGGAAAGGGTCGTGGCGGGCTGACCCAGGCGCAGATAGCCCAGGCCGATCATCTCCAGCAGGCGCAGCGGATATTCAATTTTGGGCACGTCGGCAAAAAAGGCGCGGGCCTGGGCCACGGTCATGCGCAGGACCTCATGGATGTTTTTACCCTGATAGGTCACATCCAGAACGTGCGGCGCATACCGGGTGCCGTTGCATACGGAGCAGGTGACATACATATCGGCCAGAAACTGCATTTCGATTTTTTCAACGCCTTCACCCTCGCAGGTTTCACAGCGCCCGCCGCGCGCGTTGAATGAAAACGTTGAAGCCGTGTAATCGCGCTCATGTGCCAGCGGGCTGTTGGCGAAAAGTTTCCGGATCACGTCGAATATTTTCAGGTAGGTTGCGGGGTTTGAGCGCGGGGTCCTGCCGATCGGGGACTGGTCCATGCAGACAATCCCGCGCGGAGCGCGGTCGCCTTCAAGGCGGCAGCAACGCTGGCGCTCACCCGGTCCGGTCAGGTCACGGTTGATAACCTCTTCCAGCAGCGTTGATTTGCCTGACCCCGATACGCCGGTTATGCAGACGAACAGTCCCAGCGGGATGTCAAAACTCAGATTCTGCAGGTTGTTGATCTTTGCGTTTTGAATCCTCAGGCGGGAACCCGCGTCCGGAATGCGGCGGCGCACCGGCAGCGCAATGCGGCGCCTGCCGGCAAAATAGGCGCCGGTCAGGGAGTCGGGCGCATGTACAAGGCCGGCCGGATGGCCTGCATACATGATACGGCCGCCGTTGTCGCCTGAGCGCGGCCCCAGGTCGATTACGCGGTCGCTGCGGGCGATAATGTCGGGATCGTGTTCAACGATCACGATCGTGTTGCCCAGGTCGCGCAGGGCCTGCAGCACATCGAGCAAAAGATGCGTATCGCGGGGGTGCAGGCCGATGCTGGGTTCATCCAGCACATACAGGGTGTTGACCAGCGATGAGCCCAGCGCGCAGGTCAGGCTCGCCCGCGCGACTTCGCCGCCGGAAAGCGTGCGCGACTGGCGGTCAAGCGACAGGTATCCGAGGCCGACCTTGGCGAGATAGCCCAAACGGCTGGTAATTTCTTTGAGCAGCAGCACAACGGTTTCATCGCTCGCACCTGAGCCGGCAAGCTGCGAGAAGAACTCAGCAGCGTCGCTGATGCTCATGTGGTGCACGTCGGCAATTGTGCGCCCGGCCAGGCGATAGAGCAGCGCATCGGGTTTAAAGCGCGAGCCGCCGCAGGCAGGGCAGGGTGCATACGCGCGGTATTTCGAGAGCATCACCCGGATATGCATTTTATAGGTTTTGGTCTCGAGCCAGTTGAAAAACCCCTGTACCCCGTAAAATTCGTCGTTGCCCTCGATAATGGCGGATGTATGTCTGCTGTCCAGCTCGCGGAAGGGAACAGTGACCGGAATATTTTTTTTGCGGCAGAATGCCATCAGTTCGCGGTATGACTCGCGATAGGCCGGCGTTGACCAGGGTTTAATTGCGTTTTCCTTTAAAGACAGGCTGTGATCGGGTATGACCGCGTCAATATCCAGAATAATTGTTTTGCCGAAACCGTTACAGGTTTCACATGCGCCCACTGGATTGTTGAACGAAAAAAGCGCGGCTGTTGCCGGGCGGTAATGCGTGTCGCAATGCGCGCAGTGCAGGGCGCTTGAAAATTTGAGCGTCTCGGCATCATTGTCGGGAAAGTGTACACTGCAGAGGCCCTTGCCGAAATTCAGGGCCGATTCACACGAGTCAACCAGGCGGGCCTGCTGATCCGCGCTGATGCGCAGGCGGTCGGCTACCAGTTCGAACGCGGGATGATCAGCAATGAATTCGGCTGTAATCTCGATAATCTCGGCATTGTGCAGCGCCCGGTAGAATGCCTGGCTTTTCAAGCCCTTCTCAATTTCCTCCGGGCTGATACCGGCTCCGGCGGCAACCGCGAACGGGAATGTTACTATGCAGCGCAGCCCGGAATGGTCGCGCAGAAGTCCGGCAACGATGGATTGGGCCGAATCTTTTTCAACAATGCGGCCGCAGGCTTCGCAGTGCAGCACGGCCATGCGGGGGAACAGCAGTTTCAGGTAGTCGTTGATTTCAGTCAGGGTCCCCAGCGTGGAGCGCGATGTTTTGACGGGGTTGCTCTGCGTGACGGCGATCGCCGGCAGAATGCCGTCAATGTGCTCGACGGCAGGTTTGTCCATCCGGTCCATGAACTGCCGGGCATAGGTTGAAAAGCTTTCGATGTAGCGGCGCTGGCCTTCAGCGTACAGCGTGTCAAAGGCCAGGCTTGACTTGCCCGATCCGCTCAGGCCGGTTATGACCGTAATCCGGTTGAGCTCGATGTCAATATCAAGGTTTTTGAGATTGTTCTGGCAGGCTCCCTTGATGTGTATTGTGGCGCTCATGCAATCACGCGACTGCCTGAGGGGCAGCCTGTTAAAAGGTTATGGGGTTAACCGCTGGTTGTGTGCGCAGCCGTCGTCAGATGTGCGTTTGAACAGTGTCGGGATCAGGAGCAGCTATACAGGGCACAAACAGGCGTTGAGATAATCGAAAAAGTATACGATTGAAACAGCGGGCGTGCAAGGTTTTTCTTGAAGGGGCAGCGGGCTGTACGTTCATCGTCTACAACGTCCACTTCGTCCACAATGTCCACAGCGTCCACTTCGTCAACCACAAAAAAACGCCCCGAAGATTCGCGGGGCGCTTTTTAACAATGCTCATTTTGTTTTCTACTGCAGCCTAAAACGGCACATCACTGTCAGGGATGTCGCCGGGCAGGGGCTGGTACGGTTCGTCGTTTCCGGAAGATCCCTGGGATGAGCCTCCGCGCTGCGCGCCCCCTCCGCCATCGTTGCCCCGGTTGCCGAGCATCTGCATATTTTCACTGACAATTTCGGTTGTCCAGCGGTCATTGCCATCTTTATCCTGCCATTTTCTGGTCTGAAGCCGGCCTTCAATATACACCTGGCGACCTTTTTTCAGGTATTCGCCGCATACCTCGGCCGTGCGTCCGAAGGCCACCACGCGGTGCCATTCGGTTTCATCCTTGCGCTCGCCCTGTTTGTCCTTGTAGGTGCGGGTGGTTGCCATGGTGAAGTTGCATACGGCAACGCCGCTGCTGGCATAGCGCACTTCCGGGTCTCCGCCGAGATTGCCGATCAGGATTACCTTGTTGATTGACATGGGTTTCCCTCCATTGTTGGGTTATTACGGGAGTTCGTTTGTACTATTATGCGCGGTCAATGTCAAGGGCATAAAAATTCTGGAGTTGGGAGTGGGGAGTCAGGAGGAAAGCATTTGGTTTTCGCCGCAACTGTCAATCGGCCTCTCCCAGCTCCGAACTCACTGCTTAACCGGCTTGCCCTGTTCGTCAAAGTATTTCTGCTCCTTCGGAATGTCCTTCGAATAGTTGAATTCAGCCTCAATGGTTCCGTTGGGATAATACATCCGGGCCAACCCTTCGAGCTGACCTTGTTTATAGGTGCGCTCGGCTTTGAGCTTGCCATTGTCGTAATATTCGCGACAGAATCCATCCAGCTTGCCGTTTTTGAATACAAGCGCATGTTTCACCTGCTTGTTCTCGTAATACTCGGTAACCGTGCCGTCAACAAGGCCTTCACGGAAGGTGCGCTTCGCCAGCAATGCTCCCGAGGCATAGTATTCCTCCGACAGGCCCTGCAGCAGATCGTTTTGTAAGTGGGCGTTGATGCGCAGGGTGCCCTTGTCATCCCAGGCCCTGCTCTCCCCGTGCTGCCGACCCCCGACGTACTGAACGGATTCCATCAGCTGTCCGTTTTCGTGCCATGTCTTTCCGTTGCCCTCAAGCAGTCCGTTTTTATAGTGCATCTCGCCTTTCAGGTTCCCGTTTTCGTAATACACCTTTGATACACCCTGTAACATGCCGTCAGCATAGTTCTCCTCAAGCTGGAGTTTGCCTGTTTTGTAATACCAGCGTGTCGGGCCGTCCTGTTTGCCGTTTTTGAGTGTTTTCTCGACCTTGAGCACCCCGTTGCCGAAGTAGTCTTTTTGGACCTCGGCCCGGGCCGGCATGGCCCACAGCAACATTGATACCAGGCATACAACAGGGATGGTTCGTGTGTTCATGCGGTTCCCGAATTCAGTCAGATGGTTTGTATGAGAATATTTTTAAAAACATACTGTAAATAAGGGGTTTTGTCCAGACAATCAGAATATATTAAATTCATTGACTTTTACAATCTTTAAACATATCTTCTGCCCATAATCCCCAACCAAAATCCACTAAACCGGAAGTTCGTATATTAATTGTTAGCTGGTAAATAAATGAAAAAAAGATTAATGATCGCAGCAATATTGATTGTTATCAGCGGCTCTTTCCTTTTGCGTTTATACCAAGACCCTACTCCTTCTGACAGATTAGAATTATTAAAAAAGGGGATGCCAAAAGAGCAAGTTAAATCAATTCTGGGGCCTCCCGTAAAAGAATACGATTATGGCCAATGGACTTATTCGCGGCCTTTGGTCTTTGGATTCGTGAATATTAATTGGCAAAACGACGGCACCTATGATGGTGAATACAATTACGAAAGATATTAACAGATAACACCCGGCTTGCAGGGACGCGCCATAAAATCACGCCGAGCCTTCATCCGTAACGTTGGTCCGGTCACTGAAAATGTACGATCAATTCATGAGGATGCAACCATATGATTAGATTCGTACACATGATTATACTCGCAGCAATGCTTGCACTGACAATGGTTGCATGTGCTGCAGACGCTAAACCTGAACGGATTCTCTGCTACGGTGATTCAATTACTGAGGAAGGGAAATGGGTGGCGATTGTGGGCGCACATAAATCATGATGTTAAAAAACCACTGGACTTGCCATTCTGGGGTGTTAGAATTATACTATTAACAATTTCCAGCAGTGTTGCCGAAGCTTTTTTCTGTTCGAGTGACAGGCGCTGAACAGCTCAACAGGGAGGATTACATATGATTTTTCAAAACGTTAAGCGACGGACATGTCTTGTAAAGACTATTGTGAGCGTAAGCCTGTTTTTGGCAGTTTCAGTTATCAGTGCAACGGCAGGTGATGGTACTGCCGTGTGGCTGTCGGGAGACAGCTTTGAGGCTCTTTTTAAAGATCCGGATACCGGCAAGGCGCCAAACGATGAAACCCTCAGTGTTGGACGGAATTTTCAAACCTTCTGTAATCGCTGGATAGGAGATAAGAACGGGTACGCCCTTCAGAACGTACGCATTAACACGACAGGCGGCTGTAGCGTCAAAGAGTACAGCCAGTGTGGCAATGCGTATGAGCTCCGGATAACGAAAGCACCGGGCAGCAAAGTGTATGTGGGTACGCTGAAATATATTGAGAAGGTTTTTCGCACAACTGCTGACACATCGGGCACACGCAAGCCTGAAGCTTTTGCATTAGCCGAGGAAGTGCCGGTCACCGAATTTTTTATGTTCAGGGACGGACAGTGGCGCTATTGAACGTGTTGAACTTTGTGCCTTTCCGGGTTTGTTGAAAACCTTCCGGGGCAGGTTTTTCTGGCGGTGGTGACCGGGGCTTTAAACATGACCCATAGAATTAAACGCAGATTGAGATTCGGGGGGTGGTTCCTGCTGCTGGCAACCGGGCTGTTGGCATGCCCCGTTATTGCGGGCGCGCAGCCGGAGGGTAAAGACACACGCACACAGGCCGGAGAAGTTTTTGCCTGCAGCGGCATTGAAGCGGGCCGACCGCTGGGACGCTCGGTGGTATTTTCCGCGGCACAGGGCACGC
Organism: uncultured delta proteobacterium; assembly: GCA_963723235.1. Classification (GTDB taxonomy): domain Bacteria; phylum Desulfobacterota; class WTBG01; order CAIYCZ01; family CAIRTM01; genus CAIRTM01. The sequence goes on along the minus strand of CAVRPV010000006.1, from coordinate 264,967 downwards.
TGTACTGCTACAGTGATTTTACGCGCGTTGCTGCAGTGGAGCATATAACGCATCGCTGGTTTTTCTGGGACCGGGAAGTCGCGCATTTTAATTTAACCCTTCAGCCGCCCCGCTGGTCCGCATACAGCAGTTTGAAAGTTGCGCCCGACAAAAAGGGCCCGTGGCGGGTTGAAGTACTCGATCAGGACGGCGTAGTGTATGGCACAGCGCGTTTCAGCATCGTTGATTGAAGCGCTTGTAAAAGTCCGGATGCTGCGGTGCGCTACGCTACGCACGGCGTACGGAAAAGTACGCCTCATTCACTTGGACGTGCACGCCTTACATCCGGACATTTTTGAACAGTCTGCACATAAGGTCTTTTGTAAAAACCTGTTAGAAGTTTCGTGACGTATGCTTTTACCCTTTGAACTGCGCTGGCAGGATATCGTCGATATCCTGCTCAACAGCTACATTCTTTTCCGCGTCTACGTGCTGTTTCGCGGCACCACCGCCTTCCGGGTTTTCATCGGCATCATGGGCCTGCTGCTGCTGCAGCGCATTGCGGTGGCCGTTGGTTTGATTCTCACCAGCTCGGTTATCCAGGGCATCACGGCCGTGGCGGCCATGATCGTTGTTGTGGTGTTTCGCAATGAAATCAGGGCTGCGCTGCAGGCGCGCAACCTGAAAACATTTTTCTGGGGAAACCCGGGGCTGCCTGTGCGCGCGCCGCACGCCTGCATTGCCGAGGCTGCATTCGGACTGGCCGAGAAAGGAATCGGGGGTCTGATCGTGCTGCCGGCAGACAGCGACGCGGGCCTGGAGACGCACAGCAGCATCCGCATCGACTGCCTGCTTTCGCGGGAGATGCTGATGAGCATTTTCTGGCCCGATAACCCGGTGCATGACGGAGCGGCCGTGGTGCGCGGGGACCGCATCGCTGAGGTTGCCGCGGTTCTGCCGCTTTCGCAGCGCACGGACATGCCGTCGCACTACGGTATGCGCCATCGGGCGGCTGCGGGTATTGCCGAGGTTGCTGACGCGATTGCAATCGTCATTTCCGAGGAGCGCGGCACGGTCAGCGCCGCCCACGGCGAGACTTTTGAGGTTTTTGCCGACGCGGCCGCTCTGGAGCGCTGGCTTGAGCGCCTTCGCCCGGCTGCGGCCGCCGTGACCGGCCGCCGCGAGATACGCACGATGGCGGTTGCCGGGGCCGTGTCCCTGCTGATTGTCACGCTGGTGTGGTTCGGCTTTGCGCGCCGCGGCGGCACGCTTGTGACCATGGAGATTCCGCTGGAATATGCAAAGCGCGATTCGAATTTTGAATACGTTGATGCTGATGTGGACACGGTTCGCCTTCAGCTCAGCGGGTCTGAGGCACTGCTGAAAAATATCAGCGCCTCAGAGCTCAAGGCGCGGGTTGACCTGCGCAGCGGCGTGATCGGCGAGAATGTTTTCAGGCTGGAGCCGGATAATTTCAGTCTGCCTCCGGGCGTTGTGCTGCGCAAGGTGACCCCGGAAACGGTGACCGTCATCCTGGACATAGAAGCGGTCAGCAGCGTGCCGGTTCAGATCGATTTGACCGGAGCTCTGCCGCCCGGACTGCGCATTGATCACTGTGAGGTGGTTCCGGACCGCGTGCAGGTCATCGGTCCGAGCAGGAATATTCCGGACGTTAAAACCGTGTATACCGAACCGGTTGATGTGGCCGCGCTCAAGCCCCGTGTTGAGCAGGATGTGAGCCTTTGTGCTCCGGAGACGGCAAGCAGCGTTGAGCCCGAAACGGTCAGCATCAGGTGTTTTCCGGCGAAGGCCGGTGAGTAGGCGGAGCCGGCAGACTGAACAGAGTCCTGGCGTTGTTTTACTGGCCTGCTACAGAATCTTGCAGTACACGACCTTGCCGTCGCCGGGCGCGTAGAAATCCGGCAGGCAGGCTTCCTGATGGTAGCCGATGGCCTCGTAAAAATTGCGGGTGGGCAGGTACTGCGCACGCGAGGATGTGTCCGCGTAGGCCCGTTTGCCTCCATGCTCCCTGATCGCGTTTTCCGCGGCCTCCATCAGGCGTCGCCCAAGGCCTGAGCCCTGTTGGCCGGGCATGACTGCGACCCAGTATATATCAAAGCTCTCCCGGGTGAGCGGAATGGGCCCGAAGCAGCAGTATCCGATCAGCGTTCCCGCGCTTTCAGCAAAAATAAAGTGATACCCGGCCGCAGCGCCTTTCACAAGCGTTTCCTCAACCAGTTCACCCGCGATCGTTATTTCCTCGTCTGAAAAAAAACCGGTGGCGGCGATTATCTCCCGAACGGCGCAGACATCACTCTGTCCGGGCAGTGTGCGCAGTGTGCAGTTTTCCGCCATGTGTTTACTCCCGTCTATGCGCGCGTGCGGCCGGAACGCAGCCCAAGCCAGGCGCGCGCGCCATCCGCAAATCCGCTGAAAAAAGCACCGGCGTTTTTGGCCAGCATCGGAATTCTGTACCCGCCTTCCTGAATAAACAGGGTGGGGAATCCGGCTGCGCCTATCATGCGGCCGTTTTCTTCAAAGTCTGCCGCCCGCAGAGACCATGTGCCCGTGGGATCGCCCTTGGCAACGTCATAGCCCAGTGCTACCACAAGAAAAACCGGTTTGAATCTCCGTATTTTTTCCAGCGCAGAATGCAGGGCTTTGCGGTACTGTTTTCCGTCGACTGCTTCTTCAAGAGGCATGTTCAGGTTAAAGCCGCGTCCGTCTTCTTTTCCCTTTTCATCGGCAAAACCTGAAAAGTAGGGGTAGGCGAATTTGGGGTTGCCGTGAATGGAAAGGGTGAATACGTCCCGGCGCTTGTAGAATATGTTTTGGGTACCGTTGCCGTGGTGGTAGTCGATATCAAGCACAGCAACCCTGCCAACAGCGCTCAGGAAGTGGGCGGCCGCAGCCGTTGAGTTGAAATAGCAGAACCCCCCGAAGGCCCGTTTCTCAGCGTGGTGGCCGGGGGGGCGGATCAGGGCATAGCCGAAACGATACCCCTTGAAGAGCGCTGAAGCGGCGGTAAGGGCACAGTCAATCGCCCTGCGCGCAGCGGTAAAAGCATTGCGGTTGAGAGGTGTAAACGTGTCAATACAGTAATAGCCTGCCCGGACCGGCATTTCGACAGGCGGCTTGGCCGCGTTTCTGATCGGGAACACATAGGGATAGATTGATTTGCCCGGCTCGATCAGCAGGCACATTTTTTTGAGGTAGTCCACAAACGCGCTGCTGTGAACGGCCCGGATATGGCGCTCCGGAAAGCTGCGGGGCTCTATTTCATCGAATATATCGAGTTTGCGTATTCCCTCGAGAATGGATTTAATCCTGACCGGGGCTTCGACATAACCGCGGTCCTTTACATGGTGAATGTCATGCCGGTCGTTAATGACAAGCGCAATTCTGCGATCAAGAGCAACAAAGGGCACTGTTCCATTTGTTTGCGAGGCAGCATTTTTGCTGTAACGCGGCAACCGCAGCCGAACCGGGTCATCGGTAAACGAGTCAACGACCATGTCGATATAGCCTGGCGGGCAACGGCGCCCGTATTTGCGCTCTAAAATTGCCCGCACTATTTCTCTGGCCCGGTCCCTGCTCAGGCCGTCAGCGTTGCCGAGGGTGTCCAGCACAAGGTAGGGCGGGGCATCGTCGGTAGCGGCGAAGGGGGTTTCGTAGCGCGTACCTGCAATGGGAAAGGCCCTGAAGTGTTCATAGAACCTGAGGCGCTTTGCGTTTTGACGGCGCAGCTCGGCATCGCGACACAGGGCCTCATCGTCGGGAAGACATTCAAAGAAAATACCTTCGGCTCCAAGGCTCAGCGCTTCGTCGCGCACACTTCCATACAGGGCTGATCCGATACCCCTGCCCGGGTCGCGCGGATTGATTGATATGTAGTCAAGGTAGCAGAACCGCATGACCGGTTCATGCTGCGCGAGCGCAAAACCCTTGACGCGGCCCTGATGATCGTCGGCGATAAAAAGAACGGTTTTGAAACGGTATTTCAGGGGATTTTTCAGCTGGAGTACCAGCCGGTCAATCTCAGAGTCATCAAGCGCGTTGAACTGTGTTTTCAGGATCTCCTGCACCTGGGTGATCGCTTCGCGGTCAAGCGTAATGGCATTGTCAAATATTCGCCTGATTCTGAACATGGTTGTATCTCTTTACGACAGCATGGCCGCGTGCATAATCCGATCAATTACGGTTTCGGGTCCGTAGCCGCTGCGCCCGGCCGCGGCCATAAAGCCCGCGTCGCTCGCCAGGCAGGGGTTTGCGTTGATTTCAAGAACCCAGACCCGGTTGTTCGCATCAACCCTGAAATCAACCCGGGCATAGCCGCTCAGGCTGAATTCTCTCCAGCAGGCAAGGGCGGTGATGCGCAGCGCTTTCAGCAGTTCCCGGTCCTGCTCTTTGAAATCAAACGAGCGCTGCGTGTTGCCGTATTCCGGCGCGTCTTCGTTCCACTTTGCACTATAGCCTACAATGGCCGGGTTTTGACCGAAGTTCGTAAATATAATTTCAGCAGGCGCGAGAACTTCGGGGCCGTGAGGCCCGCTCAGGATCGAGAGGTTGAATTCACGCCCCGGTATAAAGGCCTCGGCGAAGAACGTCCGGGAGCGGAACCGTTGGGAGAATTTTTCCCGTGCGGACAGCGCGTCCTGCGCTGAGTTGAGCTCAATAACGCAGTCAGCCTCAAGCCCGATTGAGGCGTGTTCGGTTGCTGATTTGACGATATAGGTGCCCGGCGCGAACGCGGCAGGGTTTGGCAGGCTCAGGTCGATAAAGTCCGGTGTCGGTATGCCGGCACAGGACATCAGGCGCTTGGCGATGATTTTGTTAGACGTCAGGAACAGGGCCGTAGAGGATGATCCGGTAAACGGTATGCCCGATGTTTCAAACAGGCCGGGAAACAGGTGGATCAGGGCATCCGATCCTGCCAGCGATTCAACCAGGTTGAAGACGATTGCAGCGCTGCGCTCCCGCAGCTTTGACAGGACGCTGTGACAGTCAAGGCCGGCCTCCAGGCGGAATACCGCATAGCCAAGCCGCTCAAGAATCGCGGTGATTTCGGCAGCCTGAATGAGCACGTCCTGCTCATCCGGGCCTGCGTCCGCCGGGACTTCGTTATGGAGCACGCACACGGTTGTTGCGGTTTTCATCGGGCGGCACTATTCCGGGAGCCGGCAGCCACGGGCGCGCAGCACATTGCATCCGGTGCCCTGTCAAGCAGGCCGCAGCGCGTAAGCGCGGAAGCCATGATGCGCCTGATCAGCTCATCATAGGCGATGCCCTCGGTTGTGCAGATGATAGGCAGGTCGGAGTGGGTGGGGTGCAGGCCTGCCAGGGGGTTTATTTCAATAAATTCGGGGATTTTTTGTGCGTTGCTGCGCAGATCAACCCGGCCCGCGTCGAAACAGCCCAGACCCCGCCAGGCATCAAGCGCGGTAGCAATGGCAAGCGCGGCTTCCGGGTCGTCAGGCCGCTCATACGAGACGAGCTCTTCGCAGCGGTCTTTGTTGAGGTATGAATACACGCCCTGTTCGGCCTGCGCGTGCAGCACAACCTCGGCAATGCCGACGGCCTCTGCCTGCGCGCCCGTGCCGACAATGCCCACGGTAAATTCCCGTCCGGGCAGGAAGCGCTCAACGAGCACCGGCTGTTGGTACTGCACCAGCAGCTCGGCGCACATCTGTTCCAGTTCGTCCTGAGAGCGTATCACCGATTGTGCGGTTACGCCTTTGCTGGTGCCCTCGCTATACGGCTTTACGAACAGGGGGAACTCCATGCGCACACGGGCGATATCCGCAAGGCTTTCAACCAGGAAGAATTCCGGGGTCGGGATTCCCATGTCCCGTACCGCCCGTTTTGCCAGGGCCTTGTGCAGGGTAAGGCTCAGCACGCATGGATCGGAAAATGTGCAGGGGATGCGGTAGGCATCCAGCAGGGCCGGCACCTGGGCTTCGCGTCCCACTCCGTAGAGGCCCTCGCAGATATTGAAAACCATGTCCCAGGTTGCGCCTGTCGCAAGCGCCTTGACAAGGCTGAAGATATTACCGATCCGGCAGGTTTCAAAGCCGAGCCTGCGCAGGGCGTCCTCAAGGGCGTCGATGGTTTCATGCGAGTCGAACTCGGCAATCTGATCTTCGCTCATCCCCAGGGCGCGATAATCATCCTTGAGGTCGTAGGTTAATCCGATTTTCATGGTACTTCTGCCCGGTCCCATAGGTTACATTGTGTCGGGATAGCGGAAGTACTTGCCCTCATAATTCCTGAGCACGACATCGCCTGATTCCCGGCCCTGATAATAATCCGGCAGCAGCGGAATTTTTCCGCCGCCTTCAGGTGCATCGATAACAAAGTGGGGCACGGCCATGCCGGTCGTGTGTCCCCGCAGGCCCTCAATAATCTCGAGGCCCTTTGTGACCGGTGTCCTGAAGTGCGATGAGCCGCTGATAGGATCGCACTGGTACAGATAATAGGGCCTCACCCGCGAGCGCAGCAGTCCGTGGTACAGGGACTTCATGGTTGCCGGGTCATCATTAATGCCCTTGAGTAAAACCGTCTGGCTGCCCAGCGGTATGCCGGCATCGGCCAGGCGGGCAAGGGCCTGCTCTGTTTCCGGCGTCAGCTCGCGCGGGTGCGTACAATGGACGTTGATCCACAGGGGGTGATATTTTTTCAGAATGCGAACCAGGGCGTCGGTTATGCGCTGCGGCAGTACGGCCGGCACTTTTGTTCCTGCGCGGATAATCTCAACGTGCGGTATGCGCCGCAGGCGGTTCAAGAGCCAGTCAATGATTTCATCGGGCAATGTCAGCGGATCACCGCCCGAGATAAGTACGTCCCGGATTTCCGAATGCTGTTCAATGTAGTTCAGGGCCGCGTCCCAGTTTTTGCGTGTTATGCCGAGATTCTGCGTATTTCCTACGCGCCGCGAGCGCGTGCAGTAGCGGCAGTAGGTTGAGCAGAAGTCGGTGACCAGAAAAAGCACCCTGTCCGGATAGCGATGCACAAGCCCCGGCACCGGCGAGTCGAATTCTTCGTGCAGGGGGTCATCGGATTCACCGGGGCAATGCAGCAGTTCCTGGTAACTCGGGATCACGCAGCGCCTGATTGGATCGTGGGGGTCGTTGCGGTCCATCAATGCGGCATAATACGGCGTTACAGCCATGGGCAGCATTCTGACCGTGTTGCTGAAAGCGCGGCCTTCCGCGTCGGAGAGCGGCATGATTTTTTCTAGCTCTTCAACCGTGCGTATCCTGTTGCTTATCTGCCAGCGCCAGTCGTTCCACTCCCGGGTTGTGATGAGCGGAAAGTGCTGCCGGCGAAATGCTTTGACTATCGGGGATGTTTTACTGAAAGAATATTTTTTCTTCTTGGAGCGGAAATCTTCAAGGGGGGATACTGAACCGGAGAGCTGCAGCAAACAAGATGGAGGTTCGTCGGTCTCGCCGTCGTATTCCTCCTTCAGCATACAAGCGCCGGTGTCGTGATGGAAGCTTGCCAAAGCTGTTTCAAACGCGGCTTGTTTTTCCATTCGTATGGACTCCTTATAAAGAGTTTGGTTTACACTGGTTATACAACATCTTGGGGGTAATATCGGTGTATAGACACAAGAAGTCAAGTAAAATAATCGTAATAATTAAAAAAAGTTCATTTTTTTTAAAAGCTGTTTTTTGAGGGTAAAAACGGTCGGATTATGGAGCGTTTCAGCAATGAAACGAAAGGCTGTTTTTGCGCGCCACACAGCCGGGCTTCAGTGTGGAATGTTTTGTGGATATTCTTGCTCTTTGTATTGTTCGGACGGTTGTCCAGGGTCTTTTTGGTTTAAAAAACTCCCTATTTGGAAAAGGGGGCCAGGGGGATTTATACATTAAATAAGTTCCCCCCTTTAGAAAAAGGGGGCCAGGGGGGATTTTATACATAAAAGCATAACGTCTTGTTCTGTGTGAACAAAACCGGCTTTTCCCGGAACAAAAAGCCGGATGATCCTGCTGTTGTCGTGTCGTTATTTAATATATCGAACAGCAATAATCAGTAATGCTTGTACGTTGAGACTGAATTTTGCTTTTGCCGGCACTTCAAATTGTTCGCCGCCTTTAATGGTTTTCCAGCCTTCATCTTCAGAAATTAAAACATCAAGCTGCCCTGAAAGGATTTCCATAATTTCCTTTTCGGCTGTGCTGAATTCATATTTCCCGGGGAACATAATGCCGAGTGTTTTTTTGGACCCGTCCGGAAAGATTAATGTCCGGCTCGTTACCTTTCCGTCAAAGTAAATATTTGCTTCCTTAATAGCTGTTACATTCTTAAATTCCGACATACATGTGCTCCTTTTTTTAAATGGAATTCCGCTAAAGGTAACTGGTGTTATAAGCCGCAGCGTAACCACGTTCAGTGCAGCGTCAGGTTATGCCGCTCTGTGAATTTCTTTTGCTTCGTACTCTGGAAACATAATTATTGCGGGATGTACATTAAATGCTTTAGCAAGCTGCTCTGCCCTTTTCTTCCCGATTTCCAGTTTATCGTTTTCAAGCATGCTGATATTTTTTGCATTGATAGAGCAATATTTTGATAATTCCTCCTGAGTCCAACCTTTTAGTTCACGCAGCATTTTTATTACCTCTCCAGTGGTTAAGGTCGCATGCTGTTTTGCCGGCTTGAAATTTGATTTATTAGTACCCATAGTGTATCCCCTTAATATTTATGCGGCGTAATATCAATCACATACACTGTAATAATATCTTTTTCGACGGAATAAATGACCCTGTGTTGAATATTTAGCCGTGAAGATCGTTGTCCTTCCAGCGCTCCTTTTAATTTTTCGTCATGAAATCCGGGAAATTCGCGTAATTTTCCCGGCCCATGCCGAAAAACAATGTCTTTCCAAAGCTCGTATTTCTTAACGACTTGTAACGGCAGTTGCTCAATTATCTTATCCAGACTTCGATGTTCCTGTATGTGCCACATAATTAATTTTAATAACTTATTATATTTAATAAGTCAAGGTTTTGTTTGAGCATAATAAGCCACAAGTAAGCTGGTTGTGGATGTGCCATCATTTCCGGGCTGCTGCCGGACTGCGCGCCTGCGGCCAAAGCATGTAATAAAATTCTGGAACCACAAGGTCATTTCGAGCGCAGCGAGAAATCTTTCCTTATGCATCAGGATCTCTCCCGTTGGTCGAGATGACAGACGAATCAAAAACGGCTATGGAATTTTGTAAACTAGCCTAACCCGGGCCTGGATGCAGGATCGGGGTTCGGCATGACAGGGAAGCGTCACGTGAACCGCGTCTGCCAGCCTGGCGAGCACGATTATTTTTGTTCCCCCGGTGCCTTGACATCGCCCTTTGTTTCATACCACAATGATCCCCGAAGCCGTCTTTCGCATACCATAGCAGAAAACCTTATGGCGCTTGCCCGGACACACAAACGTTTTTTTACGACCGATTGGCTGGCGCTGCTTGCGCTCTCAGCCGTGTTCGTGGGGTTTCGCCTCTGGTTCGCGCATGCCGGCGGAAGCTATATCGCCAGTCCGCTGGATTCCGCCAAACAGTTTCTTGACCCGGCCCTGCTGCAGCATGATCTGCTCTCCAGCCTGTGGTATCTGCACTCACAGCCGCCTCTGTTTAATCTGTTTCTCGGGCTGGTGCTGAAAGCAGCACTCAGATCCCGCCTGCTTCTATGAGCTGTGCTTTCGCATCAGCGGCCTGCTGATACCGCTGTGTATGTATGCAACGCTTGCGCTTCTGGGGGCGAACCGGATTGCCGCATTTCTGGTTACGCTTTTTTTCATGCTGAACCCTTCGCTGATTCTGTATGAAAGCCTGCTCTACTATACCCATGTTGAAGGCGTGCTGATCATCGCGGCTGTTTTTTTTCTTGCGCGCTGGGCCCTGCGCGAAAAGAAGTTCGATCTTGTTGTTTTCTGGCTGCTGCTCGTGTGCCTGGGGCTGACCCGCTCGCTGTTTCACCCGCTCTTTTTTGTTATGCTGGCCGTGCTGATGAGCATTTTTCTGTGGCGTCAAAACATGCCAATGCGCTCCTTTGCGCTGACGGTGTGCTTGGCCATGATGATCCGCTTCTTAGTCTGGTGTCTGAAGAATCTGATTATCTTCGGTTTTTTCGGCACATCATCCTGGGCGGGCATGAGCCTGTGGACCAAGACCAACGGGTATTCGCCTGAACAGCTTGAGGATTTTCATGCCCGGGGCCTGATCAGTGCGGCTGCTGTCCGGGCCGATCAGCTGCCGTTCAGGCCGATTGGCGGATTTTACGCATGACGGGCTGTTGAAGGTTGCGCATGCCATCACCCGGCCGATTGCCGCGAACTGCGCCCGGACGACTATCCTAATTTCAACCACATCGGCTATGTCGCACTGTCCCGTCAGCTTGGCCGCGATGCGCTGCAGCTCATCCGCCATGACCCGCATGCATTTTGGCAATCGACCCTGTCGGCGCTTCAGCCTCAGCCTGTGGTATGCATCCGATCAGCGCGCAGGCATTGTTTCAAAACAATATGGCCGTGATTGAACCGCTGGAGGATTCTACCGGTACGTGTTTTTCGGTTTTCTGGATGTGAAAAGCCGCACTCCGATCCGAGGGTGTGGGTGCGAACCTGGTGCGTGGCTGTGCTGTTTGCCGGAGTTGTACGCGCTGACGATTTTTCAGGCCCTGCGCCGTCAGGGACAGCCGTGAGCGGTTCGCCATTGTGCTGGTGTGCCTGTTCTGCATGCTGACCATGCGTTTGTGCTGCTGGTATCTCTCAGGATCGAGTTCGGCGAGAACCCGCGCTTCCGCTTTCCGGTAGACGGCGCGTTTTTTATCCTTGCGGCAGGCAATCTTGCTGCTGCTGCGCAGAAGGAATGTTAATCCTAGGGTGCGCCGTGCGCACCGCCGGCAAGCGTTGTGAATTTTGCGCACGGCGCATCTTACAAATCTGAAACATGAAGATGCGTCCCACAGCGCTGAGGTCAATCACATTACAGCACCGCTGATAAAAACAAATTGGAAATTATTAAATAATGCCGAATTATGTACGGGCACGTTGGGGGCGGACGTATTTCTTTACGGTTGTTACGTATGATCGGCAACGAATATTCTGCAATCCTGAAATGGTGATGGCCCTACGGAATGCTTTTAAAACGGTTATGCAAAAATGGCTATTTGAAGTGGATGCCGCCGTTTTTCTGCTATCATATCATTCATTTACATGCCCGATGCGATATTGCATTATTCTGCACGTATTTGGTCATTTTTAGCAACGGATATTTACACAATGTGTCTTTTGCTGGATTATGGTGCGCATTGCATTTTTTTTAAGGTGGTGGTGGCTGTATCAAGTATTTGGTGAATGGTAATCCGAATAGCAGAATAGGTCAGGTTGAGTTGTAGGGTGCGCCGTGCGCATTGCCGGCAACTGAAGCCGGCAGACATTGGGCATCATATGAAGATACTACCACCACGGGATATGTTGTGAACCTGCGAAAGTCAATCAATCCCTACGGAATCCTCGCCTTTGCGCTGTCTGCCTGGTTTGCCGTCGTTCAGCAATGGTCTTTGCCCGAGTTTTGCTGGAGCATTTGGCTGGGCGGCCTGCTGTACGCGTGGTCGTGTGTTTGTGCGGCGGCAATTCAGATTTTGCTCTCGGCCGGTTCTCTCCGGGCGGTATGTGACATGCGTCTGCCGCTGCTGCAGCGCGTTCCGCAGCCGGTTTTTTTTCTCGGCGTGGCGGCAGTCGTTGTATGCGCAGGCATGCTGTCCTTCCGACTATCCTGCTTCCTGTTCGGCTTTTACGGCTTGTTTCTGTCGGTGTTTGCGGAAATGGAGCCGCATGCCCTGTTCGGAAGAAACGGGTTTATCAACTCCGACTTTTTCACCCCGGTCATATATCTCGTTGAATGGTTCTGGCCGGTGGCGGTCGGGATCATAATCGCGAACTGGCCTGATTTTGTGCGGCCGCAGCCATGGAAGCGGGTGCTGCTGCCTGTTGAGCGCGAGATCCTGCGCCTGCACCTCTTTGTTCTGGCCCTGCCATTTTTTTCCATGCTCGCGTGGTTTCTGCTTGGCGAGGCGTACCAGACAGGGGCAATCGTGCTGCTCATGGGGCTGCTGTATCTTATACCCAAGAAACAGCTCGTGGGCGGTCAGGGGAAAATACCGCATACCGTTATTGATGCATAAGGGCGACATTTCGGAACACGGGATAGAAGAAAGAGGCGAATTGTATTCAGGGGGTGTTCGGCATGCACGATCAAAAGCTCGTAGCAGATTATTTAAGGAAATGCTTTGTGAGCGTTGACGGCCTGTGGTTCATGAAGGTCGAGGAAGATTCTGATTTTGAAAAGGCGCTTGATCTTGATATCGCGGTGTGGCGGGTGCTTCCGAAAATTGAGGCGCGCACCATTCAGGAACTGCTTAAGCTTGGCAATGGCATGGAGGCGCTTCGGCAGGGCCTTGAGTTCAAACTCAGCGCCGAGCTTTTTCGTTTTGAACTTTCGCCGCTCAGCCATGGCGGTTTTGGTCTGGATTTGTGTGATTGCCCCTGGGTATGTCACATGAAAAAAGCCAACCGGCAGCAGTTCCTCGAGCGTATTTCAGAGTCGATCTGCCAGGTGGAATACCGAACCTTTGCCGGTGAGTTCGGCCAGGATATCACGGTTGAGCACGATCGCGGCCGCTGCCGGACAGATGGCTGCTGCAGCTTTCGTTTCCAGGAATTCCGGTAACCGTACCACCAACGATCGGCTTGGGAGAATACTATCGTAGATTTTATCTTTTGATCACACTGGAAAAAGGAGCTTGTATGAAACGGTCTGTTGAATTTTATTCCGAAGGCTGCAAGATTGCCGCAGATTTGCTGCTGCCCGACACCTTCACTGCCGGGCAGCGCCTGCCTGCTGTTATCCTGTGTCACGGGTTCTCCGGCATCCGCACCATTTTGCTGCCGCCGTATGCCGAGGAGCTGGCCCGCAACGGTTTTGCGGCGCTGCTGTTTGATTATCGCGGTTTTGGCGACAGCCAGGGCGAGCGCGGCCGTCTCGTGCCTGCCGAGCAGCGGGTAGACATCCGCAACGCGATAACGTTTATGCAGTCGCTTGACGAGATTGACCCCGGGCGCATAGGTTTGTGGGGCACATCATTCGGCGGCGCGAACGCAATCTGCACCGCAGCAATCGACAGGCGCGTGAAATGCCTCTCAGTGCAGATCACCTTCGGCAGCGGGGAGCGCATGGTTGGAGCCGGCATGACAGGGGAAGAAAAACAGAAACTGCTTTCCACTCTTGACAAGGCCTGGCAGCGTACTGTTGTGAAAAACAAGCCCATGATGCTCGCCATGGAGCAGATTCTCACCGACGATGATTCCAAAGCGTTTTACGCGAAAACGGTTGCCGAGCATCCTGAGTTCAAAACAAAACTGCCATTGACAACCATACGTGAGAGCCTTGAATACTGTCCCGAGGAATGGATCGGCCGGGTGCGCGTGCCGATTATGCTTATCGGCGCAACCGATGATATCGTGTGCCCGGTTGCCGAGACGCACATATTGTACGAAAAGGCAAACGAGCCCAGGGGTATCCATATTATCGAGGGCGCCCGGCACTATGATGTGTATGAGGGGGAGTTTTTCAAGCAGTCCTGCGGGACGGCGGTCGAGTGGTACAAAAAATATCTGTAGCAGGCTGTTGAAAAACGCCCGTCTGCTAGGCGTGCGCTTTCGGCATTCATCTTTGCGTGCGTACATACGAGGAGTACGGCCTCATCTTCTCATGACGTCAGCGCGCATTGATCCAGCCATGGTTTGAACAGCCCGGCGCGTAGGATTTTTTGTAGACAGCCTCTCAGTGGTATTCCATCCCGCCGCAGATATTGATCGCCTGCCCGGTCATGTATGATGCATCCCCGGAGCATAGAAACGCAACTGCTCCGGCAATGTCATCGGGTGTGCCTGCGCGGGAGATTTTAAGCTGCATTGATTCGATTGATGCCTGCACCACCATCTCCACGGTACCGCCCGGTTCCATGCCCATGGCCTTGTCGCTGCGGTGCCATATGGGCGTGTCGATCAGGCCGGGGCAGACAGCGTTGACCCGGATGTCGTAGGGAGCAAGCTGCATGGCCAGCCCCTGTGTCAGGCTGATCAGGGCGGCCTTGGACGAGCTGTACACGATGGAGCCGCCGCGGTTGGTTTTGCCTTCAATTGAGGCGATGTTGACGATGCAGCCGGGAATCTTTTTTGCGATCATGTCGCGCACAATGCGCTGGACAAGGAAGAAAGGGTTTCTGACATTGATCGCGTAGATGCGGTCCCACAGGGCCGTGTCGATGTCGTCAAGACCTGCGTTTGAGTCTCCGGTGCCGGCGTTGTTTACTATGATGTCTACCTGTGAGAACGAGGCGAGCACGTCTTCCGCCATGGCGGCCACAGCCTCATGTGAGCTCATGTCACAGACGAACACCCGTGCCGTGCGGCCCATTGCCTCGATCATGGCGGCGGTTTCACGGGAGCCTTCTTCGTTCATATCAGATACGGCCACGTCGGCCCCGTCGCGCGCGCAGCGGCAGGCAATTGCCCGTCCGATGCCGCTTGCCGCACCGGTCACCAGCGCAACCTTCGCATTTCTGTTTAGTCTCGGTCGCCATGCTTGACTCCTTTTGTTGTGTGATGATTATCATCTTCGCTTTTGGTGCGAACAGTATAGAAGTATCAGGGTCAGTGTGTCAATTGAAATGCTTATGCCGGGTGTTCGGTGTTGAAAATAACTATTGTTGCGGTTATACTTTAGCGGGTAACAACATTGAAACGCCTGTATGAGGATATGCGATGCCATTGTGTTTTTCCTGCGGCGCTACACTTGACGCGTTCGATAAACCCGGAAGGGCGGACACATGCCCTGCCTGCGATGCGGATGTGCACTGCTGTTGCAACTGTGAATTCTATGATCCGGGTACATATAATGACTGCAGGGAAACGCAGGCCGAGCGTGTGCTTGAAAAAGACCGCTCGAATTTTTGCGATTATTTTGCCTTCAGGCAGGCTGCCGGTTGCCGACCGGGCTCCGCAGCGTTTTCAGGTGTAAAACGCAACCCGCTTGATGAGCTGTTTAAGAAGTAGGGTATCAGTTCAATAATTTTTAACCGGACCGACAGGGAAGGGAAAAGCTATGAGGATTATACCGGCAGTGCTTATCTGTTGTGTCGTGCTGTGCGCGGCTTCATGCTCACAGGTGATGGTAAGCTATGACTATGATAAAAATGCGAATTTCACCGCTTTTAAAACCTATGGCTGGCATGCGATTGAGCGCACGGTCGAGATGAACGACCTGGTCATCAATCGCGTAAAAGACGCGGTTAACCGGGAGCTGCAGGCACGGGGTTTCAGGCAGGTGCCGGAGAACCCGGATTTTTTTATTGCGCTGCATGTTTCAACGCGCCAGAAGGTCGAACTTATTGACTGGGGATATGCCCCGGGACCATATTGGGGCGGATGGGGCGGCTACTCACGGTGGGGTTGACTCGATCGAGTACCAGGAGGGCACCCTTATGATCGATATCGTTGATGCGGCTAAAAATGAGCTGGTGTGGCGTGGTTCTGCCACCGATATTGTCGATCCGGGTCTGAGCCCGGAAAAAAGGACGCAGGAAATCAATAATGCGGTTGCCCGTATACTGGAGAAATTCCCGCCGACGCCGTGACAGTGCCGCATAGGGCAACCTGCTGGCCGCTCTATGCGCAGCGAGTCCGGCAGCATTTTTTTTAACAATCGCTTGATACCGCACGATCAGCAGTGACATTGTATTGTGACCGCACATCCCCTATATTTATAACCATTTGAATTTACTGAAGTATCATCCTTCTATGTAAGCGGCAAGAGCCGAAACCCGCACTCTTTTTTACACGCTAATTACATTTTTTTAACTATTAATCTTTTGACATGCAGGCGTTTTTTTACTAAACTTTTACTTAAGAAAATGAAATTATCGCACAAAGAAGAAAGGAGGTCAGCAGCCACAACACATCGCCCCTGCATAATGTCCCAACAAAAAAACGATAGGAGGAGATTTATGAAGAAAGAATATTTTTTTTCATTGATAGTCTTATCAATATGTCTTCTCTGCTAGCCCCTGCTTTTGCGCAGGATTGTCCGAAGGGACAACAGTCGGTATCACCAGAAATCCCGACTCCTGCTACCAGTGCCATGCTTCACATATTATGACGTATCATAATGAGAATATCCTGAGCCATACTCGGTTCCCCTCAATATGGATTGCAATATCTGCCACTCGCACATTACCAGCGTTCCTGATATCAGCTGCGATGCCTGCCACATAAATCACAGTTTCGGCGAACTGGGCATTAACTGCGAGGTCGGAACGTGGTCAATGACCGGCCCCATGGCTATTGCCCGTTTTTACAACAGCGCAGCCTGCTGCAGGATGGCAGATTTATGGTTGCCGGCGGCGCGACACCGCCATTTTTCGGGGCAACCAAAACGGTTGAAATCCTTGACCCGGCAACACGGCTGTTCACCACTGTTGCTCCCCTGTCAGTTACCCGCGTAAGCCATATGCAGACCACGCTTGATGACGGCATGGTGCTGATCACCGGCGGACGTCCGCAGCTTTTCGGCGCGCCCGGCTCAGTGGCCTATAACACCGCTGAAATCTATGACCCCGTCACCAATACGTTTATGCCGGTTGCAGCTACCATGAATGCCAATCGCCGCAGCCACCGCGACATACTGCTTGATGACGGCAGAGTCCTGATTACCGGCGGTACTGCTGCACTGGCAGGCGATATTACCTCGCTCAGCCTTAAAAGCGCGGAAGTCTATGATCCGGCAACAGGCATGTTTACCCCTGTTGGCGATATGAATCAGGCCCGTCAGTCGCATCATCTGGTAAAAATGCTTGACGGCAGAATTCTGGTCGTGGGCGGCGGTGCAGGCCCGGGCCTTGCCAACCCCCTGTCGTCCATGGAAATTTTTGACCCGGTAACCAACAGCTTCACCCCGGCGGCATCCATGACCAAAGCGCGCATGACCTGCGCCGTGAGCCTGCTTGCAGACGGCAAAGTGCTGCTGGCATTCTCATGGAACGGCTCGGTCGTGACGCCGGAAAGCGAGCTGTATGATCCCGCAACCGATACGATCATTCCCATCACCGGCAAGCTGCCGTTTCACGGCAAGGTCGACAATCTGGGCGTCAGGCTGTATGACGACACGGTTGTCATCCCCAGCGGCGGCAATGCCAATATACAGGTGCTGCCCGATACCTCCGTATATCGTCCTGATCAGGATGATTTCATCATGGCAGGTTCCGTGCAGTTCCCGCGCACCACGGGCTACAACACCGGCGCGCTGCTCACCGACGGACGGATTGTCACCGGCGGCGGCATCGGCCTGACCGCGGCGGGCTCGCCCAAATTCTTCAACAATGGCGAAATTTACACGCCCAGCGATGTTTCCCAGGCACAGGGTCTGCAAAATCTGATTGCGATCTGCCATCTTCAGCGCCTTTAAAGCAGCAGGGCATCAGAAAATGATTTAATAGGACAAAGACTGATCAATTATCGAGCTGCTTGAAGCAAAGGAAGTATAGTAAGGCAATTGCTACATTAACTGAATAACATGATTACCACAGTTTGACGGCTGTGCCGGCGGTAATACGTCTAATGACTGTATTATTGCCTGCGATGATCAGGAAAAACCCTATGCTGTTGCCCAGCGGCTTGAAAAAGACCCTGCTGGAAATAACGGGCGTTCTGAAACCGCCGGTTCTTAATATTACGGCAACGCCAACCAGCGGCGGCAAGCCCCTGCTGGTCAGCTTTACCGCAACGGCAACCGACCCGGACGGCACTGTGCTTTCCTATTACTGGGATTTCGGTGACGGCAAGAACAGCATCAACCAGAACGCCTCAAACACCTACACCTGCCCGGGCACCTACACCGCGACCTGTGCGGTTATAGACAATGACGGCCTTATTACGGAGAAGCAGGTGAAAATCAATGTCGCCTATCCGGCAGGCGTTACCGCTCAGTTCCAGTGCGACCTGTATCCGGCGTATAATTCTTTCTGCGCCAAGGTATGCCATTACACGGGCGCTCCCTATGCGGTTGGAGCGGGCGTGAACCTGAGCAGTTATGCTGCCCTGATGGCAGGCAGAACCATGCCTGACGCTACGATCAAGCCGCTGGTCATTCCGGGCGATCCGGACAACAGCCCCATTGTTCAGTTTACGGAAGCTCCGCGGTATCATGCCCATGATGTGGGCGGTGAGCGCCTGAACGATGACGTGCGTGAAAAGCAGCGGGCCTGGATACTTGAGGGCGCGCAGAACAACTAAACGTTTGAGCGCACACGAATCAGTAGTATGGTAACCGGTGGGCCCGGTTGGTTGGAACATCAATCGGGCCCACTTTTTTTATGCCGCAGCCTCTTAATGCTTCGCAGAACAGCCCGACATGCAACAGGCTGTTTTTATTCTCAACAATGATAACAAAACCCCTTTACTGAAAATATGTGACAGGTGCCATGGATATGAAACGCTTATGCCTTGCCTGCTTTTTGATCGTTGCATGCGGCACGATGCCGTGCTGCACAAACAACAGCGAAAACAGCAATAAAAGCACTGCCGGCATTGTGGCTCAAGCCGGCAGCGTGACCGTAACAAC
This sequence comes from uncultured delta proteobacterium, assembly GCA_963723235.1. GTDB lineage: Bacteria > Desulfobacterota > WTBG01 > CAIYCZ01 > CAIRTM01 > CAIRTM01. Next base: position 246,312 of record CAVRPV010000006.1, on the reverse strand, counting down.
AGAAGACTTGACTCAGGCCCTCAAGGGTATGCCCGGGCCGCAGCAGTTTGAATACCTGAGCGATCAGGGCAGGCGGCTGCTGGTTGACCAGTTGCTGGACTGGAAGCTTCTGGCCGCTGAAGCCGTAAAAGCAGGGCTGGAAGATGATGCAGACGTTCGGGATGCGCTGAAAAAAAATGCGGCCACAGGCATCGAAAAGGCGCAGGTTCTGGGCAGCGCCTACCTTAACCGCCGCATCAAGGATTTGCCCCGGGTTACGGATGGGCAGCTCAGGGCCTATTTTGACGCCAACCCGCTTGAGTTTACGCTGCCCGCAAGGATTCAGGTTCAGCGTATGATGCTTGAGACCAGCCCGCAGGCTCAGGAGGCGCTTGCTGCAGTCAGGGATGGCATGTCCTTTGAGCAGTATAAACAGAAGTATCCTGAAAGCAGGATCAGGATTGATTCCCTGTGGCTGGAGCAGCGCGAAAACGGATCAGATTTTGAAAAAGCGGCCTTTGCTTTGTCTGATAGCCGGCCCGTCGACATTCTCGAAATCAGTAACCGTTTCTGCCTTATGCGTGTCGAGAAAAAAGAGCCTGCCCGGGTCAGGGCGTTTGAGGAAGTTCGCCAGAGTATTGCGGCGCAGCTGCAGGATGAGCAGCAGAGAAGCGCTATTCAAAAAATCAAGGCGGAGCTGCGCGCCGGCTTGGACGCGACGGTGAACGCAGCGGCCCTTGACACCTACCAGTGCGCGGAGTGCGAGGGCAGATCGCCCGCGCCCGACGTGGCCGGCGATGCACCGGCCCAGACCCGCCGAAAAGAAAGTCCCTGATGCTTATGAAAGTAATGGGGAACGGTTCTGCCGTTTTACTATGTAGAACCGTTTCCCCCATTACGCTCAGGCCGTGCGCATTGCAGCCATTTCCCTAAACAATCGTTTTTACCACCTTAAAAGGGGCTTCTCAGGCATTAAATCCTCGAGTAATCCGCCTCGGCGTTATGGCCAATTTCCGCCATTAAGCAGGACTGATAGGTAATTATAGGCTTCCGGCATGTGCAATGGCTTGGTTATATTAGCGGGTGCATGAGATTTTTCTTGAATGCAGGGGGTTTTTATTTTAGTATGCTTAACAATACGCGGGTGCACGAATTCCCGTGAGGGTGTTGAAAAACGTTTTTAACAGTCAGTTGAAACATAGCCGGATGCAGGGCGCGCGCAATCTTGAGGTATGAGGCGCATATGCTCGCACGGCGCAGTGATCCCGCCATGGCGGGACAGGCAGATGTTTCTCGGCAGGCAGATAGAGTAGCGGGACAGCGATGGGACTGATACGCACAATAGGCCGGATGACATTGAGCGGCACGAGGAGTCTGGGCAGCTACGGCATGTTCCTGATGAACACGCTGTTCTGGACCTTTGCCTCGCCTTTGAAGTTCGGCAGAGTAATCGAGCAGATGAGCTTTATCGGCGTTAAGTCCATGCTGATCGTGCTGCTCACAGGGGCTTTTACCGGGATGGTGCTCGGGCTGCAGGGGTTTTATGCCCTCAGCAAATTCGGCGGCGAGGCAATGCTGGGGCCGACAGTGGCGCTGTCGCTTATCAGGGAAATCGGGCCGGTCATATCAGCCCTTATGGTCACCGGCAGGGCCGGCTCCGCGCTTTCATCGGAAATCGGCATCATGCGCATCACCGAGCAGATTGATGCCTATGAAGTGATGGCCCTCAATCCGTACCGGTACCTGGTCGTGCCTAACCTTGTCGCCGCCGTGCTGTGCTTTCCGCTGCTGGCAGGCCTGTTTCGATGTCATGGGCATCTGGGGCGGATATGTCGTCGGGGTTAAGCTGCTCGGCCTGAGCCCGGGAACGTATTTCGGCGAGATGACAGTGTATCTGAAAAGCACTGACGTGTTCCATGGTCTGTATAAGTCGCTCAGCTTCGGGCTCATCGTTGCATGGATCTGCTGCTATAAGGGTTTCTTTACGGAATATGGCGCCAAAGGGGTGAGCAAGGCAACAACTCAGGCTGTCGTGGTATGCTCTGTCCTGATACTGGTATGGGACTATTTCATCACATCCGTCTCCTTCTGAACTGCTGCATGATATGATTGAGATACAGGACGTATACAAGTCATTTAACGGGAACCCGATTCTCAAGGGCGTTACGTTCACTGTCCGCGAGGGCGAACTGCTTGCGCTGATAGGCCGCAGCGGTATCGGCAAGAGTGTTTTGCTCAGGCATATTGCAGGTCTTATGAAACCGGATTCCGGAACCATTAAAATAAACGGGACCGATATATATAAACTGCGCGGCCGCGAGCTGGTGCGGATACGGGAGCAGTTCGGATTTCTTTTTCAGGGCGGCGCCCTGTTTGATTCCTTGACGGTGTATGACAACGTTGCCTTTCCCCTGCGGGAAAGAACGTCATTGCTGGAGTCGCAGATTAAAGACCGGGTCTTCAATGAGCTCACGCACATGGGCATGAAAAATGACTGGAATAAATATCCGGCCGAGTTGAGCGGCGGAATGCGCAAACGCGCCGCGCTGGCCAGGGCGCTGGTCATGGGGCCTTCCATCATGCTGTTTGATGAGCCGACAACCGGGCTGGACCCGATAATCGGCCAGAGCATTCTTGATTACATACACCAGTGCCACCGGGAGCTTAAGTTTACCGCTGTCATGGTTACCCATGAGGTGCAGAAAGTGTTCAACATCGTTCAGCAGGTGGCCATGATTCATCAGGGCGAAATTCTCGTGTGCGACAGCCCTGAAGCACTGCAGCAGCAGAAAGATCCCATTTTTGACCAGTTTGTCAGGGGTGACAGCAAGGGCCCGGTTCAGTATTTTTAAAGTATTGCGAAGGAGATCGCGTATGAAACGTTTCGATACGGAGGTTATGGTCGGCCTGTTTATGATTGTGGGCATACTGAGCCTTGGCTATCTGTCAATAAATCTGGGGAAGATGGAGATCATCGGGTCCCGCGGCTATCAGGTGTATGCCGATTTTCCCACCGTGGGCGGGCTTAAGCTTGGCGCCCAGGTAGAGATCGCCGGCATAGAGATAGGGCGCGTGAAAGGTATGACCCTGCAGGATTACAAGGCCCGGGTGCTGATGGACATTGATGAGGGTGTCGCGCTGCAGGATGATACTATTATATCCATTAAAACCAAGGGTTTGCTGGGTGAAAAATTCATTGCAGTGCAGCCCGGAGCCTCAGATGACATTATACAGCCCGGCGGGAGAATACGTGAAGCCTATCCTCCGGTGGACATAGAAGACTTGATCTCTAAATTTGCCTTTGGACAGGTGGAAGATAAATGACAACCGACCTTATGGTACATCGGCAGCTGGAATTGCCGGTAATGCAGGAGGAGCGCGGTATGCAACTTCAGGTTCGAATGACAGGTAGCACGTATATGAAGCATATGGCTGCTGCGGTGGTGTGTGCAGTACTGGTGCTGTGCTGCGCGCCGGTGTATGCCGGCGATCCCATGAAAAAGCTGGAGGTTTCATTTGACAAGGCCCTTGCGATACTCAACGATGTGTCATTGAAAGCGCCTGAGATGAGGCAGCAGAGAAGGGACATGCTCAGGGAGGTCGCCAATTGCATGTTCGCATGGGAGGAGATGTCAAAACGTTCCATGGGGACCTACTGGAGGGAGAGGACTCCGGAGGAAAGAAATGAGTTTATAAAATTATTCTCGGATCTTCTTGAAAACACGTACATGACCAAGATAGAGAGCTATTCCGGCGAGAAGATACTCTATTCCAATGAAAGCATTGAAGGCCAGTATGCCATGGTGCAAACCAAGATCATTATACGGCAGGGCGTCGAGGTGCCTGTCAATTACTTCATGATGGAAAAAAACGGCAGCTGGCTTGTCTATGATGTCTCCATTGAGGGGATTAGCATAGTTAAAAACTACCGCTCGCAGATCAACGAGATTTTATCGCGTTCGTCGTATCCGGAACTGATCAAAAAGTTGAAGGAAAAGCAGGTGGCCTCGCAGGTGCCTGCTGTCTGAGCGCAATCCCGCTGCAGCGGGACAGGCGGGTGCTTTTCAACAGCCTGTTAATGCGTTTTCGCCGCTCATATCGAACCAGGCCGTTCCCGTCGCGGCATGCGTTGCAAGCATCCGATCGTTACATCCGAATGCGTATTCGGGTTGAGTGAAGCATGAATGCCTAACCGGAGAGCGCACGATCTGTCGCCTGCAGTATGCTCCTGATGCGCCAGATATAATTTTTTTATCAAACAGTGATACGGGTCTAACGGACAATCCGTGGTTACCAACTACCCCGCCACCACCAATGTATGAGAAAGGATCGAATTGACATGAAAATACTCGCATTCATGGGCAGCCCGCGCCTGAAAGGCAAATGCAGCCGCCTGACACAGAAGGCTTTGGAAGGTGCTGCCAGCGCGGGAGCTGAAATCAAAAATTTTGAGCTTATAAAATACAACATCAAATACTGCATGGGCTGCGGCAACTGTTTTTTGAACAAGCCGGAGCTGACCATCGGCACCTGTCCGCTCAAGGACGACGTGCGCTCTATTCTCGATGAGTATATTCAGGCCGATGGCTACATCTTTTCAAGTCCGTCCTACGATATGTTCTGCACGGCCCTGATTAAAACCTTTCTCGAGCGTAAAATCGCCCTGACCTATAAATCACGCGAAGACTTCGGCAAAATTCCGGCTGCCCGGCCCGGTATTGCCCAGAACTTCATGAAAAAGGCTTCGTTTATCGTGACCGCCAATTGTGAAGATTATCTTGAAGAGGTAATGGGTGAGCCCTGCTACGAGGCTTTTGAGGCCCATTTGCTGTTTGAGGAAATCGATACGGTGCAGAAATTGTATTGCGGCGGTGTTGAAAACATGACCGACGAGGAGTTTGACGTGCGCCTGCAGAAAGCCTTTGAGCTTGGCAGGAACCTGGTTGAGACCATCAGGCAGTACCGCGCCGCAAACAGCTAACCGGCGCATGCCCCGGCGGGTTGCCGGGCATTGCGTATGGCACGAGGGTCGATGGTGAGAGTACGCGCCGCTTTTGAGAAAATGCTGCACGAGCAGGAGCCGGGCCCGCTTGTGAGCCTGCTGCTGCTGCCGCTGTGGCTGTGCTCGCTGCTGTTTCGTCTGGTCGTTGCAGCGCGCACGCGTTTGTACGCACGCGGCGTGCTCAAAAGCCGGCAACTTCCCTGTCGTGTGGTGACCATCGGCAACATTACCGTGGGCGGTACCGGCAAAACACCGACCGTGAGCCTCGTGGCGCGGGCTTTTGCCGATGCGGGCCTGTACACGGCGGTTGTGAGCCGCGGCTACGGCGGAACCTCGCGCGCTCCGCTGATTGTGTCCGACAGGGACACGGTGCTTGCCACTGCACGGGAGGCAGGCGATGAGCCCTTTATGCTGGCGCAGTCCCTGGGCGGCATACCGGTCATTACCGCGCGCGACCGCTTTCGGGGCGGCATGCTGGCCTGTGAGCGATTCAACCCGCATGTTTTGGTGCTGGATGACGGTTTTCAGCATCTGAAGCTCAAGCGCGATCTTGATATTGTGCTTATCAATGCGCGCAATCCCTTCGGCTGCGGAGCACTGCTGCCGCGCGGAATCCTGCGCGAACCCTTGAGCGCCCTGCGCCGCGCCCGTATCATCGTTATCACCAAGGTCGATTCGCACAGCAATCCCGAGGAACTCGAACACCGCATAGCTGCCATGCATCCCGATGCGGCGATTTTTCGCGCCCGCTTTAAACCAACCGGCCTGCTGCATCCTGCAAGCGGCCGCACCCTTGAACTGGAAGCCGTCTGCGGCCGCACGGCCGCCGGGCTGTGCAGCATCGGAGATCCGGGGAACTTTTTCAGTATGCTGGCCGGACTTGGCGTGAGCTACAGCCGTCCACTGGTATTCCCCGATCATCATCGCTACAGCCCGCATGATTTTCAACGGATTGCCGCCCGGGCAGGCGAGGTCGATTACCTGATCACCACGCAAAAAGACATTGCCAAAATGAGTTTTGATATGCTACAAGTGCCCAACCTGCTTGTACTGCAGGTCCGGCAGGCCATTGATGAACATGATCGCTTTATTCGGCTGGTTTTTGAGTGCCTGAAACTGTCCGCACAAGGACCGGGCCGCGACAGCTGATGCGCCGGGCCGACAGTAATCACCAGATACCCGCCTCGTATATTGATGCATCTACGGCAGGCACATCCAATCACGCATCACTTTCAGAGCACAACAGCGATATGTCCGCGCAGGATGAGCGCCGGGCGCCTGACAGTGAAATTCGCATTCTGACGATATCCTTACCCGGAGTATGATGACCGGATTGAAAAACAAAACCACGCGATCCTATGCGCAGGAGCTTAACCCTCAGCAGCTTGAGGTGGTGACTGCCGGCGACGGCCCCCTGCTGGTTATTGCCGGGGCCGGCAGCGGCAAGACCAGGGCCCTTACCTACCGTGTCGCCTACCTGATTGAATCCGGCATTCAGCCCGGACGCATTATGCTGCTGACCTTTACCAACAAGGCTGCGCGGGAGATGCTCTTCCGGGTTGAAGGCCTGGTGCCTTTTGACATGCAGGCCCTCTGGGGCGGCACGTTTCATTCGGTCGGCGCCCGCGTGCTGCGCACGCATGCCAAGCTGGCCGGACTGGATCCCTCCTTTACCATTCTTGACCGCCGGGATGCCTGTGATGTGATGCAGGCCTGCCTTGATGATATGGGCTACACTAAAAAAGAGAGCCTGCTCCCGCAGGGCAATGTGCTTGCAAACATGTACAGCCTGGTGCGCAATACGCGCTGCGCCGTGGCGGACATGCTTGAGACGCGCTATCCTTATTTCTACGATTATACCGATGTAATCAGCGCAGTGTTCAGCAGCTATCAGAAGCGCAAGCAGAGACTTAACGTGTGTGATTTTGACGATCTGCTGTGCCTGTGGCTGGGGCTGCTGGAAGAACAGGATGAGCTGCGCCGCTACTATGCCGGGAAGTTTCAGCATGTCCTGATAGACGAATACCAGGACACCAACCGCCTGCAGGCCGATATCTGCGATGTGCTTGCCGGGGAACACCGCAACATCATGGCTGTGGGCGATGATGCCCAGAGTATCTATTCGTTTCGCGGCGCTGATTTTGCAAATATCATGCGGTTTCCCGAGCGCTACCCGGATGCCAGGATGTACAAGCTGGAATATAATTACCGCTCCAGCCCGGCCATCGTATCCCTTGCCAACCAAAGCATCACGTTCAACCTGAAACAGTTTCCCAAGGAGCTGCAGGCAGTCAAAGATGCCGGCACGCATCCCGTGCTGATCAGGCCCTACAGCGAGCAGCAGCAGGCCCAGTTCGTGGCAATTCGCATTGAGGAAATGATGCACGAGGGCCACTCACCGGATGAAATCGCCGTGCTGTACCGCGCGCATTATCATTGCATGGAGTTGCAGCTTGAACTGGGCAGGCGCGGTATTGCCTTTGATGTGCGCTCCGGGATCCGTTTTTTTGAACAGGCCCATGTCAAGGACCTGGTAGCCTTCCTGAAACTGCTCGTCAATCCCCGCGATGAGGTTTCATGGAACCGCATACTGCAGATGCTGCCGGGTATCGGCAATATTATTGCCCGTAAACTGATTGAGCTGCTCTGCGCCGGAGAGCCGCTGGCTGACAGCCGGAGCTCCCGCGTTACTGCGAAAGTTCCCAAAAAAGCACGGGACTACTGGGAAACGTTGTGTGCTCTGCTGGATGTGCTGCGCAGCTGCGGGCAGGACGTTGCACCGGCCGAAGTTGTGCGTGCTCTCTATGATGGCGGGTTTGCGGAGTTCATGCGTTCGCGCTACAGTGATGCGAACACCCGATCCGATGATATTGAACAACTGATACGCTTTGCCTGGCAGTACGGCACGTTGACTGATTTCTTAACTGAATTGACGCTGATGAGCAGCAGTGAGGAGGGTGATGATGCTGATGCGCGCCCGCGCATTAAACTCTCCACCATTCATCAGGCCAAGGGCCTTGAGTGGTCGAGCGTGTTCATTATCTGGCTGGTCGAGGGCCGGTTCCCGAATCAGAACAATATTGAATCAGTGGATGAGGAAGAGGAGGAGCGCCGGCTGTTTTATGTTGCCGTGACGCGTGCCAAGGATTCCCTGTACCTGCTGTCCCCGCAGTGGGCCCGTGACCGGGGCGGCTCCAGTGTCAGGATGGACCCGTCGCGTTTCTTGCGTGAAATATCAGAGGATTGCTATGAGCAATACCGGGAAGACTATTATTGACAACTTCGTAAAAAGTCCATCTGCGGCGTTGCGTCCCGCATTCATCGGGATCATTGCGGCGTACGACAAGTACGCCTCATTTCTTCGGATTTGCGCGCCTTGCATCTGGAGCTTTTTACTTTGTTGTCTGTTTTTGACTTTTTACGAATGTGTCATTATTAACAGGGCAGGGGCCTTTGCCGGAGGGATATCCGGTGAGGGGCTTTGCCTTTGGCGTTGGAATTGATCGATGGATGATATGTACAGCGGCAGACTGGTAATGTTTTTTCAGCATGGCGAGCTTGCTACCGGCTTCTGCACAGCGCAGGCCGATATTCACCTGCAGGTGCTGTGTGCCGGTGACCTGCACGTGCGCCTTCCGGTGCAGCGTGTTGTCCATGCGCAGCCGCTTGCGGGTGTTGACGCCCGGGATACGCAGCGGATTTTGGGCATGCTCGCCGCAGTTGAAGAGCAACAGATCCGGATTGCGGAAACGATAGATCCTGAAACGCTCTGGTCGGCACTTGACCGGAAAGATTCTACATACAGCCCGGCTGAACTTGCCCGGGCTGTCTTCGGAGAGGCAGCCGGCAGTGACCATGCTGCAGCCGTTGTACGGGCTCTGCAGCATGAGCGCGTCTATTTCAAGTTTAACGGCGAGCACTATCTGGCCCTCAGCCCGCAGCAGGTCGATCTGGCAAGGGAGTGCGCTGCGCAGGAGAACGCCCAGCGCATGGAGATTGAACGCTGCGCTGCCTGGCTGAGCGCGTTTGTAAACGGCCGGGAACCGGAAGATGCCGTGCGCGATCTGTGTGCCGGGTATCTGAGGCAGTTTGCAGTGTTCGGAACGGGCGCGCCGCAGTATGCGCACATCCGCTCGATTTTCAAGCAGGCCGGACTCGCTCTTGATCGCAGGGAATGTTTCAATATACTGGTCCGCATAGGGGGCTGCTTACCCGATGAAAATCTTTTGTTTGAGCGCTATAGCGTGCCGTGTACCTGGCCTGATGATGTTCTTCAGGAAGTTGACCTGCTTGTTGATGCGTCCGTTGGCCGGCGCTGCGATTTACGCAACCTTGAGGCCTGGTCGATTGATGATTCCAGCACACGTGATATTGATGATGCTATCAGTTTTGAACAGGTCGACGGTGATCTGCGTGTCGGCATACACATAACCGATGCAGCCTCGCTGTTGCCGTCCGGCTGCGCGCTTGACCATGAAGCTTCCAGGCGCGGTACATCATTGTATCTGCCGGAGGGCGCGACACCGATGCTGCCGCCTGCCTTGTCCGAGAAGCGCCTCAGCCTGATTGCCGGAGAAGATCGCCCGGTTGTGACCGTGTTTATTACCCTTGATGCCGGCGGCTGCGCGCGCGAACGAACTCTGCAGCTGAGCACTATCCGGGTGACGCGCAGGCTCAGCTACCAGGACGTTGATGAAGACATACGCTCGGGCGGAGTGTTTCAGCAGCTGTATGATCATGTGATGCGGGCGCGCGAAAGGCGGCTGACTGCAGGAGCGTCCGGCATGGTTATTCCTGAGTTGCAGGTCAGGCTTGAGAACAGTCGCGAGGTCGTGTTGAGTGTACGCGAGCGTGAAACACCGGCCCAGGCCCTGGTGGCCGAGTGCATGATACTGGCCAATCACAGTGCCGCGCTGTATCTCAGAGAGCACGGTGTGCCTGCACTGTATCGTACGCAGAAACCCGCTCGCTCTGTTGTTGTGGCTGCGCGCGATGACCTGCCGCTGTCTGACCGTTTGCGTCTGCGGCATGCCTTTAACCGGACGATACCGGATACCTCGCCGCGGGCGCATGCAGGACTTGGACTTGACTGCTATTGTTCCACTACGTCGCCGATGAGAAAATACCTTGACCTGGTCATGCAGCGCCAGCTTGTAGCTTCCCTGCAGGCACAGGAGCCCCTGTATTCAGGCGCTCAGCTGCGCGACATCTCTGCAGCGCTTCAGCCCGTGCTCACCAGGGCGTCCCTGGTTGAAAACGAGCGCAGGCGTTACTGGCTGCTCAAGAAGATGGAGCCGCTGCAGGGGCAGGCGCTGCGGGCTGTCGTTATCTCCCGGCGTAAAAAAACGCACACCGTGCTGCTGACCGATTTTTTGCTTGAGCTGAGCGCTGAGTCCCCTGACAATAGCTGCTATGATCCGGGCAGCGAGGTGCAGGTGCTGCTCAAGGATATTGATCCTTTCAACGGCAGTATCAGTGCCCGCCTGCTGCAGGATGCACACACATGACAACGATTGTGTGTGCAGGGCAGAATTTCATTTGTTAACGCCTATGCATGCTACCGCATGTTGTACTCATCTCTTCCTGTCAATCGTTTGCATGCGCAACAGCTTTGCTGCTCGAATGCCACGTTGACGCATGCGTGCACGACCATCTACGCGAAACAATTATGCCCCTGAGAACGCCGGTGGTGATTTTTTACAGAGCAGTTCTTGCAAAGCGGGAGTGAGTATGCTAAATAGAATATGGTTGGATATCAAACTATAATCCTATTTCACTGTTGCCGTATTTTTTATGGCTGTTTTGACGGTGCACACAGCAGAGGAGGCCCAGCAATGCGTTTTCAGGACAAGCATGTAATTGTTACAGGAGGCGGAAGCGGTATCGGAAGAGGTATCGTGCACCTGTTCGCGCGCGAAGGAGCGCGTGTTGTGGTTGCCGACTGCAATGCCGATAACGGCAATCGGGTTGTGGATGAGGTGCGGGCGCAGGGCGGCACTGCCATGTTTGTGCGCACGGATGTAGCTGATCCGTCCGCGATTCAAAACATGATCGCTGAGGCGGCCGCAGCTTTCGGCCCGATTGACGTGGCGGTTTCCAATGCCGCTGTAACCGAGCAGGTATCATCCGCGCTTGAAATCAGCGCCGAGGAATGGGACCGGGTCTATGCGATCAATGTGCGCGGTTCATTTCTGTTCTGCCGATCCTGTGCTCAGAATATGATGGATAACGGCGTGCAGGGCAGTATCGTGACGATCGGCTCTCTGGTTGCGCGCGGCAGCAAGACGATGGCCGGCGCGTATCCGTCGTCAAAGGCTGCGGTCATCCAGTTCACCAAGAACCTGGCGAAATGCCTTGCGCCCATGGGTATCCGCGTCAATTGTGTTTCACCGGGCGTGGTCGCAACCGAAATTTATGCCAATGTTGAAAAGGAAATGATGATGGAACCGGGCGCGTTTGCCGAATGGCTGGTCGAGGAGTCGGTCAAAAGCGGCCAGGTACTGATCCCGCGTGCGGGTAAAGCCGAAGAAATCGCCGCAGCTGTTGCGTTTCTGGCTTCTGTCGGACGCATGCCTATATTACCGCCCAAAACCTGAGCGTTGACGGCGGCACGGACTGGTGCTGGTAGTCCGGCACAACGTGCAGGAAGCGCACATGCCGTGCTGCACTACTATAGGGAACGGACAGGAACATAACCATACGAAAGGGAGGATCCGGAGTCATGACACAGATCAACGCATTCGTGCAGGAAACAAAAAAGGCATTCATGCAGCTTCCCCTTACCGACGTTGCAATCGATCCGGCTCTGCGCAGCATACAGGCTGACGGCGGCAGTATTTCTCTTGAGGTTTTCCGGGCTGAAAAATTTAAAAAAATTGTATTTTGCACCATTATCATTGATGAAACGGGCGTCCAGGAGTCAACCGCGATGGCATGGCCGGATGACGAGCACAATTTTCCGATTCTGTGGTGCAATCTTACGATCGTGCCGGAGGTGATGAATGTGCCGGTATTCGATTTTATACCGCTTATGGACATTATCGCCTGGCCGGAGTATGCCGCGCAGTATGTTGAGGGCATGGACGATCTCAAGGTTGATGCGCTTGCAACACTGGGTGAGACCATTATTCAGAAGGCCGTTGATCTGCCCTCGCGCACGGTATATGCGCTGTCGCCGTACAAGTTTATTCCCATGATTTCACAGGAAGGCATTGATTTGGTGCCGGGCGTTGCCGCGAATTATATTGCGGCCTATCTGAAATTGGTGCAGGGAGCCGGTACGGTTGATGGCGCAGACCGGCAGTACTACCTGCAGCGCAAACAGCAACTGCGCACGCTTATGAAGGCCAATGATCCGGGCTATCCGTTTATGATCGATGTATTTGGCGAGGAAACTACGCACCGGGTTTTTGACGAGGTTTTTTAACGGAGCGCTTATATCTACATATACGTCTTTGAAAAAAGCGTACCAGCGTGAAGGTGTACGCGGGCAGATGAGCATGTTTTGTTGACTTGGATGAATCCTATGACACCAGAATGTATCCGCGAAATTAAGAATATTGTCGGTGAGGGCTATGTAAGTGACGCGCCCGCAGCCCGGTTTGCCTATCGGCAGGATGCCAGCCTGTTTGGCGGTACCGATGCTGCCGTAATCGTGCGGCCCGGAAGTACTGAGGAGGTATCACGCATCATGGCCCTGGCCTCGCGGCATGGGGTGCCGGTTGTGGTGCGTGGCGGCGGATCAAGCATTTACGGACAGCCGCCGGGTGTGCCCGGAAAAAATCTGCTGCTGGACATGACCCGCATGAACAAAATTCTGAACATGGACCCGCAGGGCATGACGGTCAGGGCTGAGGCCGGCATCATCATGAGCCGGCTGCAGCAGGCCTGTAACAAGGCCGGTTTTTATTTGTTTGTTCCTGCAGCTCCCTCGCATACGGTTTCGTTCGGTGGCTGGCTTTCAGGCGCGGCCGGCGGCGGTGGCATCTGGTGGGAGATCATCAGTTTGACCGTGGTTCTGCCCGATGGAACCGTGGTGCGCACCGGAGGAGGTCCCGGTACGCATACCCTTCTGCAAGAGGCCTACAGCCGCATTATGGGCGGCCCTGATTTTACCGGTCTGTTTATCGGTGATGGAGGCGCGTTCGGAGTTAAAACCGAGGTGACGGTTCGTTTGCTGGGCCTGCCGCCGGTTACCCGCGCAAGCATTTTTGTGTTTACTGAGCTTGAAAAGGTACTTGAGATTATCAGGGCGCATGTTGCCCGTGTGAACCCGCACCCTTTCGATCCGATTCTTGTTTTCGGCCCTGGCGCCAACGAGCTTTTTTCCGCTGATGAAAGCGCTTCAAAAACCTTTACCGTGCTGGGCAATCATGCAGGGGCACACCGAAGCGGAAATGGATGCAAAGCGCGATGCGCTCAGTGCCATTGCAGAAAAGCTGGGCGGTGAGCGCACGCCTGAGATGGACGCGCTTGAGGACATGATGGCCGGCGGCGGTGGTGGTCCGGACAGCGAGATGGAGATGTTCGGACTGGGTTTTTTTAACGGTCTGGGGCTTGCCGCGTGGCTGCCGTTCAACATGCCGCGCACGCGTTTTGCCGAAGTGTATCCCCGGCTGATTGCATGGCGCGAAGAAAGGCTTGCCGAGGGCGCCCGCCGGGGATTTGAATGCCAGGCCCGGTTTGAATTTTTCGCTCCCAGCGATCAGTGCAGTATTACCGGAGAAGTGGACGCATTCTTCAAGGATACCGACTCGCCTGAGCTCAGGACTTTCGCACGCGAAATGATATGCGACTTTCAAAAATTCACCCATGAAATGGGCCTGCTGGATGTTTATAATCAGGGCATGATGAGCAGGTTGAATGCCGGTTGCTGGTCTGAAGGCTATCGCGCGCTGTATCGCGCTGTTAAGGATTCTCTTGACCCGAAACATATTTTAAATGCCGGGTTGTGGCTGGACCCTCCATCCGGTTCCGGAGCAAAACGTCATGATTGACCCGTTGCAGGCCTTGAGGCTTCTGAGTCGTTCAATTTACAGCTGCCGCTCCTGCGGCATGTGCGGCAACAAGACAAGTGCGAAGGTACCGTATGTGTGCCCGATTCGCGAGACAACAGCCGGGTTTGACCATTTCTATGCGCGTGGGAAAATAGCTATTGCGCGCGGGCTGCTTGAAGGTGAATTGGAGATGACGCCTGATCTGGCTGAGGCCGCATATGCCTGCACGCTGTGCGGCAATTGCATGACCCAGTGCGGTGCCACGGACCGTGAAACGGCTGAACCGCTGGTCGACACGCTGCGGATTGTGGAAGCATTGCGCGAGGATTTGCTGCGCGTACATCCTGAATGGGTTGATGCAGGCTATCGCAGTCTGCTTGCCGCAACCGGGCAGTATCAGAATCCCTGGGCTGTTCCGCGCTCAGCGCGCGATAAATGGTGCAAGGGGCTGAATCTGACCAGTGCATCTCACGCGCAGAGCGAGGTGCTGTTGTTTGTCGGCTGTACGATCGCTTCAATGCCGGAGATGCATGGGCTTGCCCGCAAGGCGGTGAGTATTTTGCAGCAGGCCGGCGTGAACGTGCGTATTCTGGGCAGGGATGAGCCCTGCTGCGGCAGCGTTCAGCGCCGCATCGGCGCAATCGACATGGCCCGTGACATGCAGACACGAAACATTGCCCTGCTTAATCAAACCGGCTGCACGGATATTGTGGCGTTGTGTGCCGGCTGCGCAAATATGCTTGCAAAGGATTACCGGCCTGCCGGCCTGCAGCCGCGTGTGAGCCATATTGTTCCTTTTATCGCCGGGTTGCTGAAGCAGGGGCGGCTTGAGCCGCGGCAGGTCTCTGAGCAGACAGTCTGCTATCACGACCCCTGCCATCTTGGCCGTCATATGGGAATCTATGATGAGCCCCGTGATGTGCTGCGGGCACTTCCCGGGCTCAGGCTGGTTGAGCGGGTTGCAACCGGATCCAACACGCTTTGTTGCGGGGCCGGCGGCGGGATGCGTGTTTTTGAGTCCGGGTCGCGCGCTTTGGAAATAGCCCGGGCCGCACTTGTGAGCGCCCGGGATGCAGGTGCCGAGGTCCTGGTGACCGCCTGTCCGTTTTGTGAAATCAATCTCAGCGCAGCCTCCCGGACCATGCCCGAAGCCCTGCCCGTATGTGATGTTATCGATTTGGTGCATATGGCTGTTGCAGGGCCCTGAACAACCAGTTAATGCCGGGAACGCACTATTAGGGCTATGACGGGGGGCCGGGAAGAGGGTGCACACGGTTCGATCATTGGGCGCAGTGCTTGCAAACTGCGCTGCGCAGGACAAACCTTCAACCCGCCGGCCCGTACGCCTGAGGCAATCCGGAGAGATTATCTAAAAATCTTTAAGTTCATCATCATCAAAGGGAATCAGGTCCTTTGCTGATCTATCATGAACAGTGCTCTGCGCGGCTGCCTGTAGTGACGCTTGTGGCATGTTCCCCGGCTCTGCATATTCCAGACTGCCGCCCTGGGCAGCTAAGGCGGACAGGGTGTCTGTCATCCGCTTCGTGCCGATGACAGCTATTTCGAGGTTTTTGATATAGGTTTTCATTTCCCCGGCCTGCGACATGAGTTCCTGACTGGATGAGGCAGACTCTTCTGAGTTGGCGGAATTCTGCTGCACGATATGGTCTATGGCGGACATGGCCTGGCTCATCTGCGAGATCCCCCGGGCCTGTTCCCGGTTTGACGCGCTGATTTCATTGACCAGTACGACTACTTTTTGCACGTCCTTGAGGATGGACTGTATCGATTGATTTGATTCCTCTGCCTGGCGGGTGCCGTCTTTGATGCGGTCACTGCTGGCGCTGATCAGGTCGCTGGTAGTGCGGGCCTGTTCAGAGGCGCGCTGTGCCAGGTTGCGAACTTCATCGGCAACAACCGCAAATCCGCGGCCGGCATCCCCTGCGCGGGCCGCTTCAACCGCAGCGTTCAGGGCCAGAAGGTTAGTCTGAAACGCAATTTCTTCAATTGCCTTGGCGACCTTGGCGACCTCATTGCCGCTCTGGTTGATGCTCTCCATCGCCTGCATCAGGCGCCCAATTGACTCCGCGCTTTTTTTGAGTCCGTCGCTGGTCTGCACCGAAAGTGCGTTGGCGCTCTGGGCATTGTCGGCATTCTGTTTGGCCATGGAGGCCAGCTCTTCCAATGATGCCGATGTTTCCTCTACAGACGCAGCCTGGGCGGATGCGCCCTGGGCTACCTGCTGGCTGGATTGGGCTACCTGGCGGGATGCGCTTGTGAATTGATCGGCAATCATGCTCAATGAGGAGGTAATTTTTTGTATTGGTTTTGTGGCCATCGCGGATAAAATAAATACGATGATTGAGGCCAGCACAAGTATGATGAGTGTTACTAAGATGTTATAGTTGGCCAGAAGCCAGACCGGGCGTTTGAACTCAACTGCGTCGATGACCGCGGCAACAATCCAGCCCTGCTCGCCGAATTGCCGGTAGGAGGCCACCCGGCTGTGTTCGTTATATTCATATGAGATCAGGCCATCGGGCTGCGCCAGAATTTCTGCGCCCCACAGGGTGTTCTTCAGGCTTTGCCGCATCATCAGCGTGGTGTCTGGATGGCTTATAATCAAGCCGCTGCGGTCAAAGATGCAGATATAGCCGGTCTGGCCGATTTTTATCTTGCTGATAACAGCTGATGCGAACGCTTCCATGTCGACCATGCCGTAGAGTACTCCGATAACCGGTGTTCCTTCCTGGCCCTCATGTTTGATGGGAGCGGAAAGCACAAAACCGGCCTTTCCGGTTTCCGGGCTGATTATCACGTTGCTCATGTATGTCTTGCCGCCTGCTGCCTGCTTAAAAAAATCCGTATCTGCAATATTTTTGCCGGTGCGCAGGGTTTCGGACATAGTCTCTGTGCGTGATGTGTTTATGACCAGGCCATTGCTATCAGCAACGCCTATGACCTCATAATAGGGATTTGACCGGTTGATTTTTTTTAATTCATCCAGTATCTCCTGCACGAATATCGCGCTGCCGGCCCCGTCGCCGGATGTCCCTGCATAATAGAGGCCGTTGGTTAAACTGCTGCTGCCTGACCACAGCATCATATCTCCCTTGCGGCTCTCTATCCAGGACTGGATATAATCAATGGTCGTGTCGCGGTTGTGGTTGAGCTGTTCAGTGATGCTCCGTTTCATCATGCGCTCTGAAATAATGTAGGATGTCAGCGAGGTGGACACTGAACCGAGTACAACCAGTATGAGGCAGACCAGCAAAAACTGTCCCTTAAAACCGTATCGTTTCATCGTTGAGAACCTTTCCTTTTTCTGATTATGCTTAAATTGCTTTAAATTATTACAATTTTATTATATACATTTCAACATATATTAAAGTATCGGTTCGCATTGTGCCGGCATGAGTTTTTTCCGCTGTCCGGCTACCTGATAACCTGCATACTCAGGGGTATACATATGGATGTAGTTGAGAATGGAGATCAAAGCTTTGTGGCCATGCCCGCAACGCCGGATTTTCTGCTCAAAATCATTGAAGCATCCTATGACGGTATCGTGGTCGCCGACATGAACGATGTGTGCCTGTTCGCAAACAGCGCCATGGAGCACATCAGCGGTTACGGCAGGGATTTTTTTATAGGACGGCGTTTTTCAGATTATTTTGAAGTTGAAAACTGGGCGGACGAACTCAACGATGAAAAAGTCGCCCGTGTGAATGAAACCGGCAGAATAGCGTATGAGGCAACGTTTCGCCACAGGGACGGACACATTGTGTACCTGGAACACGGCGTTTCACTGGTCCGGGACGATGAAGGCATCTGTGTTGCAACGGTCTGGATTGTACGCGATATCAGCGAAAAAAAAATGGACGCCCTTGCTCTTAAACAGGCCCATGAGTATCGCAACCGTTTTTTTGCCAATGTTACGCATGAGTTCAGGACGCCGCTGACCCTGTGTATCGGGCCCCTGGAGAACCTGATTCACGGGGACTTCGGGCCGCTGGAGAACCCGGTCAGGCAGCAGCTGGCAACAGTTCTGAACAGCTCACAGCTGCTGTTGATGATGGTTAACCAGCTGCTGGATTTCAGCAGGCTGCAGTCGGGCACCATGAAGGTTGCCTGCGCGCGGGTGCAGATGCACAGCATGCTTGATGTGCTGCTTGAACAATGTAAGGACATATGCAGACAAAAAAATATCATTTCTGAATGCAGCGTTCCGGATGACCTGCCGCCGCTGTATACCGACCCGGTTCATCTGCGCAGCATACTCCATAATTTGCTGGTGTGTGTGTTCACGGCTGCGTCGGCCGGTTCCGCGATAACCATAGCTGTTGAGCCCATGTCTTCGTGTGCGTCCGGAGAAGGCCTCGGGGCAGCGGACGAAGGCCCGCGCACAGGCCTGTGCCTGAGCATTCAGGCAGCCGGTATGAGTCTCAGCGAGGAGCAGTGTGGGCGTCTGTTTGACGGTTTCGGGGGCGTTACGACCGGCCCGGATGCGATCAGTTTCAGCACGACTATTCAGTTAATGCATGCGCGGGATCTTGCCGGCGCACTTGGAGGAAGCCTGACGGCTGAGGTTGCGGCGCAGGCCGGAACGCGCTTTGTATTGACCGTGCCGCAGTCCGCCGCTGATGTGCAGCCGGATGCAGATGTCTGCACCGATGCATCCCCTGTTGCCGTCGCTATCGATCCGGGCCCCTTGTGTCTGAAGCCGCTGAGGAGGGCACTCAGATCAGCGGCACACGCCCCCTGATCATGGTTATCGAGGACAACCGGATGCTGCGAATCTACATCAGCACGATTGTGCAGCGGGAGTATGATGTCATTGCGGTTGCCGACGGTCTGGATGCCCTGAAAAAAATGCAGAGCTGTCTCCCTGATCTCATTCTGAGCGATATCATGATGCCCGGAATGGACGGCTATGAATTGCTGCGCACCGTTAAGGCCAGTGATCAGCTGCGCGTCATACCATTTGTCTTTTTGACGGCCCGGGCTGATGTCGAGATGAAAGTTGCCGGACTTGAGGAGGGCGCTGATGATTATATTGTCAAACCGTTCAATGCTCAGGAGCTTATGGCGCGGATAAAGTCCCTGCTGCGCCTCAGGGCGCTGATGATAAAAAACGCGGCCCAGGCCAGCCAGATCAGCAGGATGACGACGCGTCTTCAGGAAAAATACCGCTACGGAGCCATTATCGGTAAAAGCGCTGCAATGCGCAAAATATATCAACTTCTGGATTCTATCCGCGACAGCGAATCAACTGTTTTAGTTACCGGTGAAACCGGCACGGGCAAGGAATTGGTCGCCAACGCCATTCACTTTAACAGCCGGCGCAGTGCCGGGCCGCTCATTTCGGTTAACTGTGGCGCAATTCCGCGCGAACTCATGGAGCGGGAATTTTTCGGGCATGTCAAGGGGGCCTATACCGGCGCGGTTGAAAACCGCAGGGGCTATTTTGCTGAAGCCAGCGGCGGCACCCTGTTTCTGGATGAAATCGGCGAGATGGACCGGGACATGCAGGTCAAGCTGCTCAGGGTGCTTGAGCGCGGCGAGGTCAGCCGCGTTGGAGACCCGATTCCCCGCAAGGTTGATGTGCGGCTGGTAGCTGCCACGAACAAGGATCTGCGCGCTGAAATCAGGGCGGGACGTTTCCGTGAAGATCTTTTCTACCGCATTTACGTTATTCCCGTCCATATTCCACCCCTGCGTGAACACCGGGAGGATATTCCGCTGTTGATCGAACATTTTTGCGAGAAGCTCAGAGCGAAAATGAAAAAAGACCTTCCCGTCATCCCTGAGCAGGACTATCAGGTGCTGGTCAACCATGATTATCCGGGCAATGTACGTGAACTTGAGAACATGGTTGAGCGTTTCTGTTTGCTGGGCGGTGCTTTTCAGGATATGCCCACAGGCGTCAGCGGGATTGCCTCAACCGCAATGCCTGCCGGATTTAGTGCGCCTGCGGGGGATGATGATATTTTTAACCATCCCGAACCCCTGAAACGGGCCCAGAACATGGCTGCCCGTGACCTGATCATGCACACACTCAGGCTGTGCGGCAATAATCACGCTGAGGCCGCCAAGAAACTGGGGATAGCGCGCTCATCGCTGTATCGTAAGATGAATGAGTTTGAAACCGGGGGGTGACCAGCATTGTTCACCGGGCAGTCTGCACCCATGCGGAATGTTCAGGTCAGGGTAATCCGGGATACTATTTACAGGCGGCGGTTCCCGCCGTGCTGCGAGCCGTTCAATCCGCCTGTTTGTATACACGTATGCTGTTGCGGGCCTTGCCGCTCAATCCCGGGAAACTGACCGTTACAACAAGCAGTTCCAGTTTACCGTCTCCGTCAATGTCGGTTACCAGAAAATCGGGGATATAGCCTTCCAGTATCTGGCTGGACCAGTTATGGGCAAGGCTTACTCCGTCCCAGGACAGGCACAGCATTTCACCCTGGCTGTAGGTCGTCAGAGCGCTCAAAAGTCCTGGTTTTTTGGTGTTGCGCGGTATGAGTATGTCCGTTCTGCGGTCGTTGTTGATATGTCCGGAATATACCCGCATGGGAATGGGTTCGGCTGTTACCGTGTTGTCGCCGACCAGGGTGCGGTCAAACGAGTTGGGCTCCCCGCCGAGTCCTTCCGGATCTTTCCATAGAATCCTGCCGGTGCTTGTCAATACAATCAGTTGGAACTCAAAGCCGAAAATTCCCCGCGAAAAGGCGATGAATTCATCGGGCTGTTCACCATCAATGTCGAAGCGACTGGAACCGAACGGAGAAACGCCGCCTGGCAGCGAACATTCACCGGCCGCTATGGGCTTGCCGTCCTTCCATATGAATTTGAATGACGTGCCATAAAAGGGGTTAAAGGTTCCGGGCTTCATTCCTACCATCATCATGCTGCCGTTGTCGTCGGGGTAGGTGTGAAACAACCACTGCAGGTTCTCGGCGATGCGCACATATGCTCCATCCGTGTATTCGGCAATGAAGGAATTGGCCATCTCGGTGGTGTGGGAATTGACATAGATTTCATTGCGACCATTGTTGTTCAGGTCGAATGTGTCGATCTGAAGAATTGTCTCTGCGCTTTTTGTCGGCACGGTTGCTGTGAGGATGAGTTCCTCAGGAGTCGGATCGTATACCCGAACTTCAAACTCATCGGCGAGCAGCAGGGAATTGTGTCCCTTACCGGTCATGTCGCCCATGGCCAAGGCGCGAACTGGATTACCCATGATGACGTATTCCCGGTAAGGCTCGGGATTAAAAACAGGAGGGGCCGGTGCCAGGACTGCGGCAGGCTTTGGATTGCTGCGGGGAGCTTCGGTACGAGGTGCTTCAAAGGTCTCAGAGACAGACGGACTTTGATCGGTGTTCGGGGCGGATGGCATAACCGGTTCCGGGCCTGTGCCGTAGAGGATGCGCCGCTGCACGTTCCCCGCGAGCACCTGTACCTGCGCAATCAGGTCATCGAGTCCCTTGCAGTTCACGGAAAGCGGTGTTGAGTTTTCAGGCTTGGCCGCGTCATACAGAAATGCGTCAATGCTGATCGCATCTCCGAATTTGGTAAGGCTGCCGGTCAGCAGGTAGTCAACCTCAAGCGTGCGGGTAAGCTGCGTTTTTTTTTCGAGGCTGTAATCGGCCTGCGGCGGGCTGAGCGCCCGGAGTACGGCGTTGTTGTCCACCACGACTATTTTGCCCGGCACGCTGATGCGCGGGGGCAGCAGCGAACTGAGGCCGGACTGAAGATAGCCCAGGTCTTCTTTGGAGTTGATTTGAAATACGCTGACAGCTATGCGCGCCTCTTCGGCCTGTGCCGTGGAAATGAGGCCTGCAAGCAGAACCATGGTCAGAAGTAAATGCAGGGATGTTTTCTGTTTCATGACTTCCTTCGTTCGTATGTTTCGGGTTGCGGCAAGGGCACACAGTGTCGCCGCTTCTTTGGTTGGGTGCATATGGGTAATCGTCCATGCTCATATGGCGAATTTTCTGACCGGTGTCGAATGACTCTACAGAAAAACATGCGCCTTGTCAATTGCCGCGACGATGGCGTACATGTGCACTGCGCATCCCTTTAGCTTAATCGGGCGGAATCAACATATATTGACTTGTGCGGAAAATAACTTTATAATTCGATGCTTTTTGCAGGCTGAACAGAATAACCCTATAAAGGAAACGCGATGAAGTTTACAGGAGTCTACACTGCGCTGATCACCCCTTTTACCGTAAGCGGCGATGTTGATGAGGATGCGCTCAAGCGCCTGATTGAATTTCAGCTTATGAGCGGGATCGACGGACTGATTCCCTGCGGCACGACCGGAGAGAGCCCCACGCTCAGTCATGATGAACATGACCGTGTGATTGAACTGACGGTTGATTTTGTGAAAGGCCAGGTGCCGGTTGTTGCCGGAACGGGCAGCAATGCAACGGCTGAGGCCATCCGGCTGACCCGGCATGCGCGCCAGGCTGGAGCTGACGGCGTTTTGCTGGTAAATCCCTATTACAACAAGCCGACCCAGAGGGGGATGTTCCTGCATTTCAAGGCCATAGCCGATGCCGTGGACATCCCCTGCATGTTGTACAACATCAAGGGACGCACGGCGGTGAACCTTGAAACTGACACGCTGGTGCGCCTGATGCATGACTGCCCCAATATTCTGGCCATGAAAGAGGCCTCCGGTGATCTTGAGCAGATGAAGGATGTTATCGCGAGGCGCAGGGCGGATTTCTGCGTGCTTTCCGGCGATGATAATATGGCCCTGCGCCTGATAGAGGCCGGTGGGCACGGGGTTGTATCGGTTGCTTCGAACCTTGTTCCTGAGCGCATGGTTGCGATGATTCACGCAGGCCTGCAAGGTGATTTTGAGCGCGCACGGGCTTTGGAGGCGGAGCTTGATCCGCTGTTCCGGGTTGAATTTATTGAGACGAACCCGATTCCGATTAAAACCGCGCTTGCCATGCAGGGCATGTGCGCGGAGGTGTTTCGGCTGCCGTTGTGTGAACTTGAAAAGGACGAGCATCGCAGCGAGCTTGCACGGGTGCTCCGCAGTATGAACATTATTACATAGAGAACAGGAGATATGGGTATGGCTTTGCGAGTGGCAATATTCGGCGCGACCGGAATGGTCGGCCGGGAACTGATCAGGGTACTGGATAAGCGCGCATTTCCGTTTGCGTCGCTCAGGGTATTCGCCTCCGAGCGTTCAGCCGGAAAGCAGCTTGAGACGCCCTGGGGTGTTAAAACGATTGAGCTGGCCGATACAGCCGATTTTACCGAGTTTGATCTGGCCTTTTTTGCCATCGGCGGCGGCTGGCCCAAACAGTTTGCGCCCCGGGCTGTTGCGGCCGGCTGCACGGTAATCGATAATTCCTCCACGTTTCGTTATGACGACAGCGTGCCGCTCATTATTCCCGAGATCAATCCCGGGGCCATCGGTGATTCAAAGCTGATTGCAAATCCCAACTGCACCACCGCGATCGCCGCGATTCCGCTGTGGAATATTTATACCCGCTACGGGTTGCAAAAGGTGATCATCTCCACCTATCAGGCTACCAGCGGTGCAGGCAACGGCGGTATGGCCGAGCTTGAGCAGGCTACCCGCCGCGCACTGGCCGGTGAGGAGCCCGGCTGCAAAGTGTTTAAGCATCCGATTGCCTTTAACCTGATTCCGCATATTGATTCGTTTCAGGACAACCAGTACACCCGCGAAGAGATGAAAGTCGTGTGGGAGACCCGGAAGATTTTCGGCGATCAAAACATACCGGTTTCCTGCACGTGTGTGCGCATACCGACCATGCGCGCTCATTCCGAGAGCATTGTGGTTGAAACGCGCGACCCGGTTGATCCTATGGCGGTCCGTGAGCTTTTCAGGCACACTCCCGGCATTGTTGTCAGGGATGATGTTGCCAACTTCGTGTATCCAATGCCGCTGACTGCCAGCGAACAGTTTGATGTTGAGGTCGGACGCATACGCCGCAGCCTGATTTTTGGCGACCACGGCCTTGAATTTTTTGTATGCGGCGATCAGATTCTGAAGGGCGCGGCGTTGAACGCGGTTCAAATCGGTGAGCTGCTGCTGAAGAAAAGCTGAGCATGGCTGCGGCTGTGCTCAGCAGGCGTACACCCTGTGACGGTATCGCCATGAACGTGTGCCCCTTGCATGCGAAAAGGACTGTTTCCCGTTCTGCGGTGCGCATGCTGCTGTGCTATGTGTCGGCAGCATGCGCACTCTGCCTGCTGTGTTCCTGCGCGACTCCGCGGCCAGCAGTCCCCTCGCGTGAGCCTGCTGTCATCGCCGCGCTGCCCCCCACGCAGAGGCCCTACAATGTTTTTGGTGTCTGGTATTACCCGATCCCCAGCTCTCAGGGGTTTGTCGAGCAGGGGTATGCCAGCTGGTACGGTCCCGGATTTCACGGCAAGAAGACCTCAAACGGCGAGTCCTATGATATGCATTCGCTGACTGCAGCGCATAAAACCCTGCCGCTTGGAACGCTGGTCAAGGTCACCCGCACGGATACCGGTAAAAGCGTTGTGGTGCGCCTCAATGACCGGGGACCCTTTGTCGCCGGCCGGATCATCGACCTCAGCAACAGCGCGGCGCACGCGATTGACATGATCGGGTCGGGTACGGCGCCGGTCACTATCGAGGCGCTGCAGCGCGCAACGGAACAGCAAGAGGATGGCAGGCGCGTCTGGAAGGCCGAACCCATACCCGATTTCAACTCGGGAAACTTTACCATCCCCGTTGGATCCTATGCCAGCAGCACGGCCGCCAATGCCATGCTGGATCGTCTCGCGCAGCAGGGGCATCCCTGCGCGCGTCATGCGGGTCGACACCCCGCTGGGTGTGCGCTTTCGTGTGTGTACCGGAACATATCATGATTTGATCGAGGCCCATATCAGCGCTGCGCAGTTGCGCGAAACCGGGTATGCAGAAGCCTTTGTCATAGCTCTTGACCAGTCAGAAAAATAATATTTTTATAAGGAGCGACCATGAAAAACATGCTGTTGATGACAGGACTGTTTATACTGGCATTTACTTTTTCAGCGTATGCTGAAGAGCAGGCGTGGCCAAAGGGCGGCCCTGACTATCTGTACGTGAAGCCCCTGAAAAAGCCGCAGCATCACGGCGTTTTTGATGAGGGCATGAAATGCCTTGACTGCCATCGCTATGACGGTGTGGACGCTTATACCTCCGCCACCATGGCGCTGAAAAAGACCGTTAAGGGCCGCGCGCCGCGCGAACTGATCGAGCAGGAGATACCTGAAGGCGCTGCGCGGCAAAGGTGATTACCGTGAAATTTATGTGATGGCCACATCCTTTGACAATAAGCCGATGGCGACCGTGATTGAGTTTGTCGTCGATCCAAAAACAATGAATTTTTATGCCATGTCGGAAAAGCAGACGGAAAAGCTTTTTCATATCGCATCGAACCCGAATGTTTCGCTTGCCTATGTCAAGCAGCGTGAGGATTATGATTATTTCAGCGGTGCCCTGGGCGTGCAGGTCATAGGCAGGGCCGTACAGCTTAAGGGCACTGACCCGGATTTCGAAGCTGCTGCGGCAATCTATATCCCCACGCTGCCCCTGCCGCAGCCCAACGCGATGATACCGCAGCCGCCTTCACTTGAAACCCTCATCGAGATGGTTCGCTCCACCAAGATTATCACCAAAATTATCCCGGAGCGCATTGCCATCATGAATCGTGAGTTTAAGGAACAGGGCTACCATGCCATGCAGATATGGGAGCCGGCGGAGAGCACGGATACGCGCAAGGCTAAATAGAAACAGGGGAACGCTCTACGATAACGCCGGTCTTGTGGCGGGTATGCTCGGCCAGAGCAATGCTCAGGAAATCGCAGTCAGTTTGTCATTTCGGATCGATAAACCTGGAAGGCAAAGTGTTGTAAAATTTTTTAATGCCGGGTTACCTGCGGCGGCGGGGGTGCAGTGGCCGCTACGGCCACCGCTACCCGTATGCTCAAGTCGGGCCTGATTTCATGCACAACCTCTTGAGCTTTTTTAAAGATAAGCGCAACGCTGAGACGACCCTCTGAGGGGAAGCGTATTGCTGAGTTGACAAAGAAAAGATTCATAAGGCCCTGTTGCGGGGTAATCTGCAGGGGCCCGGACAGGCGGCAGATTATCTTTGTGTTGCAGCGTACCTGCAGGTCAAAGCCGTCCATGTCCGGGGCGGTGCCGTCATTGAAAAGGCGAATGAAAAACCCGAGCTTGAGCTGCACGGGCCATCGCACTGCCTCCGGAGAGGGCGCGTTGATCATAATGCGGTCCTCATAAACCCCCACCAGCGTCACCTTGCCGCCGATTTCCTGGCGGATGTCGTCGCAGACGATAAAATCAATAAGCTTCATGTCGGACACACTCGTAAAAAGTCCGGATGCTGCGTTGCGCTGCATCCTCACTCACTGCGGCGTTCGGTAGGGGCACGGCATGCCGTGCCCCTACAAAAGATTACGCGCGCCTTGCACCCAGTCATTTTTGAACAGCCTGTAAAAAAATATGTGCCCTAGTCGAGAAAATTTTCGGCAATCTGCACCAGCTCCACCCAGCGTTTCATGGGATAGGCGTGCCGTTCCGTCTGCACGCTGATGTTTTTCCACAAACAGCCAACCAGCCAGCGTTTGAAGTCATTTTTCTCCCCCAACAGACCGAACAGTTCATCGCGAAGGGCGGTAATGCCGGGCCTGCCTTCCGGAAGCGCTTCGGCCAGCCAGTAGTGTGCGAGTACGTCTAAAATATCACGGGTCATCTGCCGACGGCCGGAGATAACCGCATCCTTGGGCGGCAGCTTGCCGCGCCAGCGCATGCATCCAATACTGCTCACAAGAATGTCAACCCGGCGGGTAAACTTAAAATGGCAGGCCGGTTCACTTGAGCCGCCGACATCGCATAAAAAATCGCGCGCTGCGGAGCCCATTTCTTTGCGGATTTCGGTTTCAAGATCTGTGCATGCGTTTTTGCCAGCCGGAGCTTAGCGGATGCACGGTGAAGGGGGCAAGGTCGGTTTCGGGTTCGCGGGTGTTGTCGCCCCAGAACGAGCAGTTCATGACACGGTTGGCCAGCCCCAGATAGGTTCGCTCGGCGAGTTTGCATTTGAGCGGATCAGGCGAGCCGAGCATTGCGTACACTTTGGCGATTGTGGCCGGATCGGTTGTGCCGAAATAGGCTGCATTATCTGCTGCTTTGCCCTCATACCAGCCCTTGAGCGCCTGGGCGTAGTCGATACATTCAGCCCTGCGCCCAGGGCTGACCTGATAGTGCAGGCGCAGCTGCGTGTGCGCACAGCCGCCGATGATCTCGCAGATTCGCCGGACATTGCCGGGATAGTCATAGCGCCAGATGCAGCAAAAGTCAGCTGCAACTCTTCGCTCCAGGTGTTCATCCGTTAACGTGCCCAGGGAAGTCTGCAGGCTGTTGATTTCATCGAGTTTTTTGTCGGGACCGAACCCGCCCCTGATGTTGTGATCGTAGTAGGTGGCACCTCTGAGCAGGGGCAGGGCTTTTTTCAGGGGTATGCCGCATTTTTGCACACAGGCGTGCGACCGCAGCAGGCTGTGTTCCATGTATGTATCCTCCATTGCTACAGGCGTTCGTTATGTGCTATACCGTTAAAAATTATTTTTTAACAAACTGGCATGACCTTAAACGAATTAATCAGGTTTCAGCTGAAATGACAAGAAAATTATTATCGCGCTTTCTCAGGGTTGTTTCAGTTCTGCTTGTCATCTTTGCGGTTGCGGGGCTCATGCTTTCCATGCTGTTGAAGGATGTGAATTATTACACCCGTATGGGTCTGGAGAATTTTGAGAAAGCAACCGGATATCGTTTAACCTTCAGGGACGTTACCACGCATGTTGGACGCGGTTTTGGCCTTCGCATTGATGACTTTACGCTGTCGCAGCCCGCGACCGGCAGGGAGTTTTTGCGTGGCAGCCATATCTATGTGCGCATTAAACTCAGTCATCTTCTACAAAAGAGAATTACCATACAACAGCTTTTTTTTGAAAGCCCGCAGATACAGGTGTACCGCGATGCCGACGGAACATGGCACTCATTCCTTTCGGCCCTGCTGGCCCCGGACGAGGAACATACGGCAAGTATCTTCGGGGGATATAATGTTACAGCAGAGAACATTTCTCTAAGCGGCGGAAGCCTTGAGGTTAGGGATGAAAAAAATGACAGAGCAGTTCGCCTGCATGACTGTGACATTACCCTGCATCGCGAAGACGAGGGGATATTGCGCATGCAGCTGACCGCGCAGCATAATGCAGAGGGCAGTCGGGGAATTGTCCGCTACACATCCGAGTTTCACCGGTCGCTTCTCAAAAGGGGCGGTCCCAATAAAAAGGTACCGATACTGCTTTCGGCCGTGCTTGCGTTTGACAATCTGCCGGTGCGTGAGTGCCTGTCGTATCTTCCGGAGAACATCGCCGTCCCCCTTGGCGGGGGCTTACTTGACGGAAGCCTTGCTTTCGAGCTTAAGCAGGAACAACGGATTTCTGCTCAAGGTGAGCTGACCCTGAAGGAATCGCAGTCGGCTTTTCCCGGTTTAGCTCCTGTCCTCTTGCCCGAAACAAGGGTTACCTTCAAGGCTGACAAGGATACAGGCTCAATACACTATCCTGAATTTTCGATTCGTATTGGTACTGATTTGCATGTGAGCGGCAGCGCTGAGATTGAAAACTTTGACGCGGAATATCCAACTATTGCCGTGCGCATGGATTCGGGCACATTGCATATCCGGGAAATTGCGGCACGCGTGGCAACGGCTGACCCGCAGCGTTTTGCGTGGCTTTTACAGAGCTGTGAGCGCGTGTCTGCAGGTGCCGTTACGATTCATGAGCTTGACCTTTCTGCGCCTCTTGGATCAGCGTTCAAGCCGGATATGATCAGTCTGAAAGCGCGTCTGGGCGTTGAGGGGTTTGGCTATACAACGCCGCAACTGCGTTTGCCGCCCTTGTCCGTGAAGACGCTGTCTCTTGAGCTTGAGAACGGAAATCTGCGGGTACAGGGCCGGGCGCATCTTGTGCCGGAAGACGATCATGCGTTTGACCTTACGATGACCACGCCCGGCAAGAAAACCCGTTTGGATTGTACGATTACCTCGCGACTGACACCTGCGAGCGTCAGCGCTCTGCTTGACGGCCTGGCGGATGAGCACGCACGCAGCACGGCTGCGATGCAGGAGGGCGGTATTACCCTCAAAACCGTTATTCATTGTGATGAAAGACTGCGGATTTCTTCCGATATTGATGCAACCGATGCGGCCTATAGTTTTGCCGGTATCATCGGCAAACCGCGTGCAGTCCCGAATACGCTCAAGCTGGAGTATGTTCACGGAAAGACGCCCGCACAGGTGCCATTTGTGTTCCGGCTGGGAGATTCGTTTAACACGAAAGGGTGCCTGCTGTATGCAGACGCTGTTGCGGTTGAGGGGACGTTTGCTGCCAAAGATTTTGATCTGAGTACGCTCGCCTTTCCGTTTTTGTCACCCGCTCTATCCTTGAGCGGTTTGCTTTCCGGCAATGGGGAGTTTTCTTTCCCGGCGAAAAAAGGCCTGCGCCCGGTTGCCGGTACGCTGAAGCTTGACGATATCGCGCTTTTAAAACAGTCCGATGCGCAGACGCTCATACAGGTCGATTCGGCCCTTGATTTTTCTTCCCCGGGGCCGATTCTTGTGTCCGCGGGGCATGTCATTGCCGGTGATACCCGCGGTGCCTTTTCAGGAACACTGAACAGTGTTATGCCGCTGGTCGGCACGTTTGCTGCCCCCATGGAGGTCTATGATATTGGTGATTTTGTTGATATCATGCTTGATATCGTGCGGAGTGTTGCAAAACCGGACCATGCCCCGGCTGCGCAACCGGATGATTCGGGCGGCACGTTTGCGCAGATGGACCTGGCGGTTGACCTGACGTCCCGGCAAACAACCTATCTCGGCTGGCATTTCGGACCCGGCAGAAGCGATTTTTCTATTAAGGATAAACGGCTGCTGTGGGATGCGGTTGACATTGAGTGCGGCAACGGGACCCTGAACGGTTCGGTTCTCTATGATCTTTCCAATCCGGCCCATTACCGTCTTGAGTTTGTGATTGACCGTACAGATGTTGATGTTATCTGGGCCATCCCCGGCTTTCAGGAAAAACAGACCATAACCGGAAGACTTGACTTGAAAAGCCGTTTTTCAAGTAATTTTAAAACGTCGAAAGAGTTGCTCAAAAATATGGAGGGCACGTTTGATTTCGTGGTCAACAATGGAAAGATAAAAAAGATGACGCTGCTGTCAAACATTCTCAACGCTCTCAATGTGGTGCAGTTGCTGACCTTTACGATGCCTGAATTCTCTGCGCATGGCATGCCGTTTGATACAATGACAGGCCGTTTTTTGCTCAAGGACTTGAAGCTTACAACTGATGATTTGCTTGTGCAGTGTCCGTCAATGGATTTTTCCGTGGCTGGTATTTTCGGTTTTGATGTGGGTGAACTTGATCTGCTTATCGGCGTTCAGATTTTCAGGACGGTTGCAAAAGCGCTGGGCGCTATTCCGTATTTAGGCAGAAAGATTACGGGGGAAGGCAAAACGCTCACATTTGCGTACTTCCGGGCCCGGGGATCGTTTGATAATCCCGGAATAATGCCGGTTCCCCTGAAGGCGATTGATAACGCGATTTTGAAGATATTTAAATCTGTGTGGGAGGTTCCTCAGGATTTGATCGGGCTTCCTTTGGGCATGATTCGTCTGTTTAGCGAGCAGGACACGGATAATGCCACCACGCAATAGGGGGCTGTTGAAAAACGCCTGTCTGCTGTGGTGCGTTCCATCGGCGCATGGGGAAATACGCCGTATGCTTCATGCCTGCGGGCGCCTTGCCCCCGGTCATTTTTGAACAGGCCTGAATTTTCAATACCCTGTTAACACATTTGGATGCTTCCCGGCTCAGTCATTGCTTTCGAGTCTGCGGCGGAAAAGATCCATGGCCAGCCATTGCGGGCGGCACAGCGGTACTTCCGGTTCCCACATGCTCTCGGTCCCGTCGTCTTTGATCCAGTGATAGTAGGGAAAGCGCGTTGAGCGCATGCGTATGGCTTTGGGCGGCTGTATTCCCTCCATTTCCATAAAAAACCAGCTGAGTGCCCAGAGCAGTTCCTGCATGGGGCTGCATGTCCATGACAGGTCCTGCTGTACCTCGTCCGGATCGAGCTCCCGGATGGTTTCAAACAGCAAAGCGGATATGCTGTGCCAGGCCTGCGCGGCATCTGTGTGCGCAAGTGTTTCGCCGATCACGGCCCGGCGCATTTTCATGGGGATCATGTTGAGATCGTTGATGATAAAGGCGTGCACATCCTGTATGCGGGCGCTGATCCGTTCGTCTGCGGAGAGCTTAAATAACGGCAGAACATCAAAGGCCCGCACAACTATGCCTTCTTCCCGGTAGTATTCGTACAACTCGCGGACCCATGTGATGAGGTTGAATCCTGCCGGGGCCGGCAGCAGCTCCGGGGGCAGGTCAACGGTTTTTGTTTCAAGGTAGATTTCGTGCAGTTTTTTTATGAGGGGAGTTGCCATGATGTCATGTTCGCTTTCATTGTCTTCGCGGGCGACAGCGGAGGTAATTTTTGTTTGCTTTAGACGCTTTACTGTGCTATAGGAATTATTCCTTAACTGATACGTAAAATTAACAACCGTACAGGGATATAAGCATTATGGTGAATTTGACGATTGATGGCAAGAAAATAAAAGCCAGTACCGGACAAACCCTTCTTCAGGCGGCCCGAGAGCACGGTATGTATATCCCGTCCCTGTGCGCCTGTGATGCGCTTGAACCCTATGGCTCCTGCCGGGTGTGCGTGGTTGAGATAACCAGCGGCAAAACAACTTCGCTGGAAAGCGCCTGCACCTATCCGGTTGCTGAAGGGCTGCAGGTGGCCACCGCTTCGGATGAGGTTGTCAAGGCCCGCAAGCTGGTTTTGGATCTCCTGCTGGCCCGCTGTCCCAATGTGAGCGAAGTGCGTGAACTGGCGGCACAGTACGGCATCAGCGCGCCTGCCGAGTATCTGACCGTTGAAAACGAGTACTGCATTTTATGCGGACTGTGCGTTCGCGCCTGCAGCGAGGTTGTGCAGGCAGATGCCATCAGTTTTGCCGGCAGCGGCAAGGATAAGAAAGTAACGAGTCCGTTCGGCCTGGAGGCCGAGAACTGCATTGGCTGCGGTTCCTGCGCGTTTGTCTGCCCGACCGGAATCATCAAGGTGCGCACGGTTGAGCGGGCAACCGAAAATATGCCTGCCGGTGAAGTCGTAATCGGCTCTGAGCGGATTATTGATAACTGGAACCGCAATCTGAAACTGCAGCAGTGCAAGCAGTCCGGCGAACCCATCGCGCCTGAATTCATGCTCAAGCGTTTCCAGGCAACCATGCCGCTTTCCGACCAGTTTTTCGACATCGCGCCCAGCTACCGCGAATATCCCGAGGTTGATGAGACCCTGTGTGTGGGTTGCGGGGCCTGTCTGGATGAGTGTCCGGTGGGCGCGATCAGGCTCAAACTGAACGATGAGGGCGAAGTGCGTTCCAATATTATGACGACGCATTGTTGCGGCTGCCGTACCTGTACCATCTACTGTGTGCGCTCTGCGATCAAGGTTCCTCAAATCGCTTAGCAGGCAGTTGAAAAACGCACATCTACTGCGTTGCGCGCCTTGCATCCGTGCATTTTTGAACAGCCTGATTGAAAAGACTTTTTCAACCGCCTGTTAGCACGCGCGTCTGGATTCGGGTTGTCTACACAGTACAGCACAAGACCTGCCGGTTCGCTCGCGCAGGTCTCTTTTTTACGGTGCTGACCGGACAAAAAAAGTTAAATGTTTTGATCCGGCAGGTACAATACAGAAGTGTTGTTCGGGGATCGTCTAATGGTAGGACAGCGGGTTTTGGTCCCGCCAGTGGGGGTTCGAGCCCTCCTCCCCGAGCCATTTTTTTTTGAGCCGGCGACGGCATCCGGCCTGGCCCGGCCGCGAAAAATTCTTTCCAACGTTCCGCACATCATGCAGGGGCAGTGATGCGGGCAGGGTTGCAGCAGAGGACCATTTCTGAGCGTGGCGGCCCGCGCGCCCGCGTAATGCCGCAGCCCCATCAGGTGCTTGACGTATGAACCTGCACGTTTTGAAACGTTACGCCGTATGCATGCTGGCTGCGCTGTCGTATCTGTGGTGCAGCGCTGCCCCCGCGCGCGCAGCCGACCCCAACCGATTGACCGATATCCGGTACTGGTCTGCTCCCACCTACACCCGCATCGTCCTTGACCTCGAACAGGAAGCAAAATTTGAATCCTTTACACTCACCAATCCCGATCGGATTGTGGTTGATGTCATAGGGGTTGCTCCGAAGGTTTCCCGGGAACTGATGCTGATCAATGATAAAATTGTGAAGCAGGTGCGCGCAGCAGGCAGCGGCAAAGACCGCGTGCGGATAGTGATTGACCTTGATCAGAAGTCCGAGCACACCATTTTTTCTGTGGGCGCCATTGAGCCTAAGCCACCGCGCCTGGTGATTGACATATCGCGTCCTGATCTTGAAGAGGCCGACCGTACCCGCCGCACCCAGACTCGCCAATTAATTCAATCGGGAACCAGGATCGTGGTTGTTGATCCCGGGCACGGAGGTGAAGACCCGGGCGCTGTGGGAAAGGGCGGGTTGCATGAAAAGAATATTGTGCTGGCGATTGCACGGCGGCTGGTTGACAATCTTAACCGCCAGCCGGGAATCAAAGCCTATCTGACCCGCACGGGCGACTATTTTATTCCTTTGGCCAAGCGCGTGGAAATCGCCAAGCAATACAGCGCGGATCTTTTTATTTCCATGCATGCCGATGCAAGTTTTAACACTAAGGCAGCGGGCAGCAGCGTGTTCTGCCTTTCTTTCAAGGGTGCCACGAGCAATGCCGCCCGCATGGCCGCACGCAAGGAAAATGCCTCGGATTTCATTGGCGGCGTGCCGCTGGGGCAGCCAGAAGGCGATCTTAACAACATCATTTTTGACCTGCTGCAGACCCACAGTGTCAACGCCGGCCTGCGGTTGGGCGGACTGGTGCTCAAAGAGCTCGGCGCTGTAAACCACCTGCATTCGAGCCAGCTGCAGCAGGCTAATTTTGTCGTGTTGCGTGCTCCGCATATACCCTCCGTTTTGATCGAAACCGATTATCTCAGTAACCCCAGCCGGTCTCAGCGCTTGATTGAAACAGGTTTTCAAGAGTCGTTTGCCCGGCATGTCACGCAGGCAGTGACGGCATATTTCAAGGACGAATCCGTGCCATTGCAGCCTTCTGTGCAGGCGCAAGCACAGCCGGCCCCTGTGTTTCAGCCGACATCCGCGCCGCAACAGACGAGCCGCCCGTCGTATCACGTGGTACAGCGCGGGGACACGCTCTCAGGTCTGGCTGCGCGCTACGGCACGAGCATGGCCGAGTTGCGTCAGTTGAACTCTATGAGCAAAACGGCGGCGCTGCAGGCGGGCCGCAAACTGAAACTGCCCGGTGATGCTGCATCTCCGGCGGTGCCTGCGGTACAGCCGGCCCCTGTGTCGCAGCCGACGTCCGCACCGCAACCGACGAGCCGCCCGTCTTATCACGTGGTACAGCGAGGGGACACGCTTTCCGGTCTGGCTGCGCGCTACGGCACGAGCATGGCCGAGTTGCGTCAGTTGAACACTATGAGCAAAACGGCGACGCTGCAGGCGGGCCGCAAACTGAAACTGCCCGGTGATGCTGCATCTCCGTCGGTGCCTGCGGTACAGCCGGCCCCTGTGTCGCAGCCGACGTCCGCACCGCAACCGACAAGCCGCCCGTCCTATCACGTGGTGCAGCGAGGTGATACGCTTTCAGGCCTGGCAGCGCGCTACGGTATAAGCATGACCGAGTTGCGCCGATTGAATACTATGAGCAAAACGGCGGTTTTGCGAGTCGGTGTTAAACTTAAGTTAATGTAAAATAAATGCAAAATCAAGAGGTTATGTAATCGATGGCTTGACGGGGTATGCTATCCTGATATAGAGTTGAGTAGATTCTCATATTCACCCAAGCCGTTTTGGCTGCGCGCACACGCCCGTATCTGTGCGATTGTCGGATCGGCATACATTTGAGAGCACACGCGCTATGACCCTTCAGGCTCATTCCTTGGCAGGTGTATTGCTGAATTCCGGCAAAATCGCCCCGGATACCATTAAAACAGTCATGAAGGAGCCCGGACTGGATTCCGCCTCCGCCTGTCAGCGTCTCATTGACCTTGGTTTTATAGCCGAGGAGGAGCTGCTGAAGATTTTGGGCAAATATTTCGACCTTCCGCTGGTTTCCCTTAAGCATTATCAGGGCAAAAATATTTATATTGAAAAAATCCCGGAAAATTTCATGCGCGAAGCCCGGTTTGTTCCGCTGGAATTAAAGGACAATACCCTGGTTGTGGCAATCAATAATCCCTTTAATGATGCCGCTGTTGAGGCGATTGAACAGGCCACCGGGTACCGCACCGAGGTGCGGCTTGCGAAAAACGAAGAGATATCCCAGCTGATCGGCATGATCTTCAGCAGTGAAGTAAGTTCCATGGACCGCATTATTGAAAATATCGGCAGGGACGGGGAGGGTGATCTCGGCGATGATGACAATGTCGATCATCTTAAAGACCTTGCTTCCGAGGCGCCGGTCATCCGCTTGGTCAACCTGATCATATCGCGCGCCATTGATCTGCAGGCCAGCGATATTCATCTTGAGCCTTTTGAAAAGTCGTTTCTTATCCGTTACCGTATTGACGGCGTTCTGCATGATATGGAAGCTCCTCCCAAGAGCCTGCAGGCGGCTATCATTTCCCGCATAAAAATTATGTCCAAGCTCAACATTGCGGAGCGGCGCCTGCCGCAGGATGGCCGCATTAAATTGCGTGTGCTCGGCAAGGAAATCGATTTTCGTGTTTCGACCCTGCCGACCCTGTTCGGCGAGAGTGTTGTCATGCGTATTCTCGACAGCGAAAGCATCACCTTTGACCTGCACAGCCTGGGGTTCCCCTCGGATAACCTGAGTAATTTCGAGGATCTGATCAGCCGGCCCTATGGCATTGTGCTGGTTACCGGCCCTACCGGCAGCGGTAAAACAACCACGCTCTACAGCGCACTCAATCAGATTAACTCGCCCGATAAAAAAATAATTACGGTTGAGGATCCGGTTGAATACCAGCTGCACGGCGTCAATCAGATTCATGTCAAGCCTGCAATCGGGTTGACGTTTGCCAATACCCTGCGCTCAATATTGCGACAGGATCCGGATGTGGTCATGATCGGTGAAATCCGCGACGCGGAAACTGCCGAGATCGCCATACATGCAGCCCTGACAGGCCATCTTGTATTCAGCACCCTGCACACCAATGATGCGCCCGGCGCGATTACCCGCCTTCTTGAGATGGGCATGGAAAACTATCTGGTGTCATCAAGCCTGCAGGGTATCCTTGCGCAGCGCCTGGTGCGCGTAATCTGCAGCCAGTGCCGCGAGGAATACGAGGTTGCGCCTGAGACACTGCCGGAGCTTCCCGTGTCGCCCTATGCGCGTGGCGCGATCAAGCTTGCCCGCGGTATCGGTTGTGATAATTGCGCCCAAACGGGATTTCGCGGCCGGTCCGGCATCTATGAACTCCTTATGGTTACGGATGAGATCAGGCAGCTGGTATTGAACCAGACCGACAGCAGGGCCCTGAAGGATCAGGCCCGGGCACAGGGCATGCAGACCCTGCGTGAGGCTGGTTGGCATAAGGTTTTGGAGCAGGTTACCACCGCCTCCGAGGTGATACGCGTCACCCAGGTTGAATAACAGACATTGTTCAACCGAAGAGCGGGGCAGGCATTTTCATGAAAAGCCGCGCTCGGGCAGCGGCGCTTTAACAGGGTGCAGGGAATACGATGGCGGAATTCTTTTATAAAGCCAGTGATCGTGGCGGCAAGGTGGTTCAGGGCTCCCTTGAGGCCGTTGATCAGGCCGCAGTCATCGCCTATATTCGCAAGATGGGCTATATTCCGATTCGCATTGACGCGCCGGGAAGCAAGCGCCGTGCCTCCTCGGCATGGTTTAATGTGAACCTGGATTTGAAACTTGCTAATCCATTCGGGGGCGTTTCCGGCAAGTTTTTGCTTTCATTTACCCAGGAGCTCTCAACGCTTATCAAGGCCGGCCTTCCGCTGGATCGTTGCCTTTCCATTATCTCTGAGGTGACCGATCATGAGCGCCTCAGGAAAGTTGCAGACGAGGTACTCAAGGATGTGCGCGGCGGCAAGTCGCTCTCGGATGCCTTTGCGAAACATCCGGCCGTATTTAACAAGCTCTATATCAGTATGGTGAAGGCCGGTGAGGCCGGCGGGGTGCTTGATGTCGTATTCGAACGCCTGGCTGATTTCCTTGAGCGCTCACAGAATCTTAAAAGTACGGTTACAAACGCGATTATTTATCCGGCGTTGCTGATCAGTATTATGGGCCTGGCAGTGGTGATCTTGATTACAGTCATCGTTCCTGACTTCGTGGGTATTTTTGATACGCTCGGTCAGGAGTTGCCGATATCAATCAAGGTGCTGCTGTATCCCAGTAATGTATTGACCGGCTACTGGTGGCTGATGCTGCTGGCAGTAGCCGGGCTGTATTTCTGGTTTAAAAAATACAGCACTACCGAAGCGGGGCGTCTCAGGCTTGACAGGGCTTACCTGAGAATTCTTATCGTGAAAGATTTGATTTTAAAGATAGAGGTTGCTCGTTTTGCGCGCACGCTCGGCACGCTTATCAACAGCGGGGTGCCGATATTGCAGGCCCTTGCTATTGTGAAGGACGTTGTCGGCAACGTTGTTGTCGCATCTTCAATTGCCCGGGTTCACAAGGAGGTCAAGGAGGGCAGGGGGATCTCGGCACCCATGCGTGCTGACGGTGTTTTGCCATCGCTGGCTATACACATGATACGGGTTGGCGAGGAGACCGGACGCATGGAGGAAATGCTCATGAAGGTTGCCGACACGTATGATGTAGAGGTACAAAACGCTGTCAAGCGTTTTATCTCTTTTCTTGAGCCGGCCCTGATAGTGGTCATGGCCGTTATCGTTGTTTCTGTTCTTGCTCCGATGATTCTTGCGATTGTCAGTATCAATGATGTGGGCATGTAAGATGACACTAAAAAACCAGAGATAACCCGCGTATAACAATAAGGAGAAAAAAGATGAAATGCAGACTGGGCCACATTGCTGATCAGCGCGGTTTCACGTTGATCGAACTCATGATTGTTATTATTATTCTGGGTCTGCTGGTCGGGCTGGTCGGTCCCCGTTTGGTAGGTAAGGTCGGCGGAGCTAAACTGGGCACTGCGAAGGCCCAGATTGAAATGCTGGCAACGGCCTGCGATACGTTCCGCCTTGATATGAGCCGCTTTCCTGCCAGCCTTCAGGACCTGATCGTCAATCCGGGCGAGGGCACAAAATGGGACGGACCCTACCTGCGCAAAAGTGAAATTCCGCTTGATCCCTGGGATAACCCCTATGAGTACCGCGCACCGGGTGAGGAGGGAAGGGATTATGACATCATTTCCTACGGCGCTGATGGTATCGAAGGCGGCGATGACGAGAACAGGGACATTGTGAGCTGGGCCTCGCTTAAAAAATCCGATGATAAAGAGTAGCAGGCGCGAGCCCTGTACCCTGCCGGGTTCAGACCGGGGTTTTACTCTGATTGAGCTCATGATTGTGCTGGCGATCATGGGGGTTGTTATTGCCTTTGTCGGTCCGCGGGTCGCAGGCGGGTTGATGGGTATGAATACCAGGACCGCTGCTCTGCAGACTGCAGCCATGCTGCGCTATGCACGCAGCAAAGCGGTTAATACCGGTTGTGCATATCATGTGATTTTTGACAGGGCTGAACGGCGGGTTATCCTGCTGCAGGCCTCTTCCGAGGAGGTTTACACTCCGCAGCCTCCTGGCATGGATATTGGTGCCGGTCGGTCTGGTTTGGATACACGGATACCGGATGACTTCGATGACGGCGGTGCTGTCCAGCAAACTGAGCCGGAACAGAAACACTACCCGCTGCCGGACGGGGTGTTCTTTGAAAATGTGATCATCGCCGATGTCGACAGTGCAAGCTTGGGCGAAGAGATGGTAATGATGCTGACGTTTTATACGAACGGCACGAACCCGGGAGGTGTTCTGACAATTGCCGATGAGCGCGACCGGCGATATTTTATTACGATTGAACCTCTCAGCGGCAGTGTGCGTGTTCATGAGGAGTCGGACGATGGCTAGGCTGCGGGGCACGAGAGCAGGGCAAAACGGTTTTACCCTGCTGGAAGTGTTGGTGGCGATAATGATCCTGGGGTTGTCGCTTGCGGCGATCCTGCAGCAATTTGCCCTTGCGAGCCGCTCCGGAGCGGCTTCCTACGAGGCCACCCGGGCAACCATGCACGCGCGTGAAAAACTTGAAGAGTTGAAACTGCGGCGGCAACTGGGCGAAGGCGTCCAGAGCGGCAGATTTGATGACGGCTTTGAATGGGAAACACGCGTTCAACTCTACCACTATAATGAGGTTGAAGACCAGTCGGTTTTTGAAACCATGCGCTATGAGACCTATCTTTTGTCAGCGGTTGCGACCTGGCGCTATGGCAACAGGGCCAGACAGGTTGAACTCGAAACGCTCAGGACCGTGCTCAAAAAGGAGAGGGAGTAACCTCTGGATGATTCTTATCCCTTACCAGCATCGGTCATGGGTTCCGGCGATCACTGCGGCGCGGGCCGCGCAGTGCAGGGGCTTTACGCTGATAGAGCTCATGCTGGCGATTACCATACTTGCCATGGTTGTCGGTGCTATTTTCAGCGCATTTCAGGTCGGGATCAGTGCCTGGCAGGGCGGAGAGCGTGACATAGTCTTTCATCAGAGTATGCGCGCCACAGCTGAGCTGGTCTTTCGTGAAATCAGCGGCACGTATTCGTATGACATCACGCCCGGCACTTTGGACGAGCATACAAGTTTCCCCGCGTTTATCGGTTCAGCAGATTCGCTGATGTTTGTTTCGAGCGCGACCCTGCAGAACAGGATAGGCGGTTTGTCGTTGATCGAGATCTGGGTTGACGATGAGCAGGGGCTCATGATCGGGGAAGCCCCGGCATTGTTTACGAGCTATGAGGAGATGCGTGCTGTTAACCTCCGTGAGGATGCACAGGTACTGTCTTCATGGGTAAAAAAAATAACATTTCGGTATTTCAAACGCGAAGATGCAGAGGATGACGGCGTGTGGCAGGAGCAATGGGATCCCCGCAGCAGTGATGGCCAAGACCTGCCCTTCATGGTTGAGGTTGGTCTGTTGTTCGAGGATATGCGCGGCCAGAAGATTGAGCAGACCTTGCTTGTGCCAATTATGAGTTTGTCGTTTTGATAGCGCAGCGCAGCATGATGATGTGTCCGTGTCTGTATGTGGCGGGGTGTGGGACAGGATGAGCATACTGACGTTAAAAAAAGGCCCCTTTGGCTCTGAGAGCGGCATAGCCCTGCTGCTCGTTTTATGGGTGATCGTATTTTTGGCGTTTGTCTGCGCTGAGTTCAGCTGGACCATGCGTACGGAAACGGCTTCAGCCATCAATTTTAAAGAGGGTACGCAGGCGTATTATGCTGCCGAGGCGGGTATTAACCGTGCCATTATTGAACTGCTGCGTATAGCCGCTTCACCTCGCAGCGCCAGCCGGGTGGAGCGCAGCCCGGATGATCCGGACGCTGTGCCGGAGGAAGGCAGTGAGGATGGTGAGGATGAGTTGCAGCTCTGGCTTGCCGGGGGCGGGCCCTATCGTTTTGAATTCGGTGATTTTTACTGCGAGGTGAATATCATTGATGAGAGCAATAAAATCAATATCAATCAGTTCTTGAGCCAGTCCAAGCAGGATCCGACCAAAATCAAAAGCTTTCTGGAATCACAGATCGGCCTTGAAGGCGAGGAGCGTGATACGGTTGCCGATTCACTGATTGACTGGTCGGACGAAGACAACGACGTTACCGGGTTCTTCGGGGCTGAAGACAGTTACTATGCGTCGCTTGACCCGCCCTACATCTGCCGCAATGGCGATCTGCAGGCGATTGAAGAGTGCCTGTCAGTGCGCGGCGTTACTGAAGAGATTTTCTACGGTAGCGGCAGGCGCATGGAAGAACGGGTGGAGCTGAGCCCCGAGGAGCTTGAGCAGTTGCTCTCCGGTGGCGGGCTTGGTAATCCTCTTGATGATGTCGAGGATGAGGATGGAGGTTTCAGCCGGGGTGAAATCAGCCCGTTGCGGCTCGGGCTTGTGGAGGTATTTTCGGTAACCTCGAATGCGTCAGCATTTAAAATTAATATTAATTCCGCATCGCTTGAGCAGCTTATGCTGCTTACTGGCATGCAGGCAAACGATGCGCAAAAGATCATTGCCGAGCGCGCAGTGAGGCTGTTTGAAAGCCCCACCGATCGGCTGCCCCAATATGCCAATTATGAGGTCTGGAAGGATATGATCAGGGTCGAGCAGCCCTTTGGCCTGAATAACTATACAGTGCGTGCCCGCGCCTTTTCGCGTGACGGGCGCATCAGCCGCAGCATCAGGTGCAGCCTGCTTGTGTCAAACGCCCAGTGCATAATTTCCGACTGGCGCATAGACGGCTGAAATTATTTGCCATAGCGGCAATTGCACAGTACAATGAGGTCCGTGCCTGCGTGAAGGAGCTTGCAGGTTCACGTAATAATTCATCCGGAATATTTTTTCAGAGATTATGCGAAGCATTGGAATTGTATTAAAGAAAAATGAAATGCTCATGGTGGCCGCGCGGCACGGTATCCGGCGCTATTTTCTGGACGGCTACCGGATTTTGCCGTTTCTTGACTGCAGGGAAGATGAAAAGGAAGGCGTTATCCTGCACAATCTTGAGCGCTTTCTGAAAGATCACCGCGCAACCCGGGGCAATATATACGCGGCTCTGCCGCGCTCAGACGCCTTTATCCACTATGTGCATCTGCCTCTTGCGGCCGAGGATGATGTGCGTGCCGCCATCGGCTATGATATTGACCGTCATTCCCCTTTCGGCTCAGAGGATGTGTATTATGATTGTCATATCGTGCGACGGATGCCTGAAAGCGGCCAGCTGTATGTGATGCTGGTCATTGTGCCGCGCGCCCGGGTTGATTTTCTGTTAGAGCTTTTTAAAAAGCTCAACATGCGGCTGCAGGGTGTTGAGTTGACAACGACTGCGCTGGTGAACGGATATGTGCCTGCGCCGGATTTCGAGCCCGGATTTGATGCAGCGGCCCTGATGCACAATGCCCATGTTCAGAGGGTGCTGAGCCTGCTGGCCCGACGTTTCCCCGGGCTGCAGCAATATGTTGCCGAACAGAGCGATGCCCCGGCTCCGGATGGGCCGCCGCCGATTGTGCTGCCGGTTGAATACCTTGACAGCGAGCGCTATGAGCTTGATGTAGTTGCTGACGGCGTCCTGCACTATTCGCGTGTTTTTTCCTGTCTGACCCATGAGCCGGGTGAGGCCCAGTTGCAGGAAATGCTGCGCCATGGCCGGCAGGCCTGCATTCATCTGCCCTTTGAGCTGGTTGATGAGCGCCCCTTGCGGTTTGTCTTTTCAGGCCGGGAGATGGATCGTGATTTTCAGGTTGGTTTATCGGAGGAACTGAGCGCACAGTTCAGCGTTATGAACACAGTGCCGCTGCACGCAGATCCTGAGCAGGGCGAAGTCCCTGCGGACGTGGCGCCTCTGCTGTTTGTGCCGGCCAGCCTTGCGCTTAAAGGCCTTACAACCGTAGGGCTGGATATCAACTTGATTCCGCCGGCCCTGCGCTCGCGACGCAGAAAGAGCAAGCGCAAGTTGTTGATCGGCGTTGCCGCCTGCCTGCTGGCTGGTCTCATCGTGGCCCTGGCGTTGCGCTGGGATGTGGCCCGTTCCATGGAACAGGCCACGACCACCGCAATGCTCGGCAAGCTTGCGCGCGAGTATAAACTTGTAGAGGCCCGGCGGGAAGAGTCCGCGCGGATTGAAAAACAGTATCAGGCGGTTATGCGGATTAAAAGTAATGATGTCGGCAAATTGAAGATACTGCGTGAGTTGACGGAGATCATTCCCGATGATGCCTGGCTGACGGAATTCAATTACCGCTCCGCACAGCGTGAGGTCAGGCTTTCCGGCTATGCGCTTTCGGCCTCGCAGCTGCTGCCGGTTCTGGAACAATCGGGGCTGTTTCAAAATGTACGTTTTGCGTCTCCCATAACCACTGATCAGCGTTTAAAAAAAGAACAGTTTCGGCTTGAAATGCAGCTGAAACAGGCCACAGAGGAGGCGCAATGACGGCGTCGGCTCGCAACAGGCGCAGCATTATTCTGGGCGGCAGTATCATTGCGCTGATTCTGCTGTGGGTTTTTGCGATCACGCCCTTCTTTGACCGTATCAGCCTGCGCGAACAGGATATTGCAAACAATGCGAAGCTTATTCGCAAGTACAGCATTGCCCTTGATGAGGACGCGCGTACCGGCGGCGGAGCGGATGCCGATACCGCTGCCCGGCTGCAGCAGGTAGAGGAGCGGCTGTTCAAGGGCAAAACAATTCAACTTTCAGCTGCGGATATCCAGAAAATTGTGGACGGCGCCGCACGCCAGAGCGAACTGAGTATTCGAACCGTGCGGGTCATGGATGCCGAGGGGGCCGATTCTTTTGTTGGCGTTCCTATTCAGGTAATTTTTGAATCAGACCTGACCCGTTTAACAAAATTTATCAGTCAGATTGAAAGCAACCAGAAACTTTTGACAATTCCGGAGTTGCAAATCAGGGTTAAAAACAGGCGCCAGCCGCGAGAGATTACGGTTACAGCGAAAATCGCGGGATATATGAAAAAAGAGGAAACGGGAAGCTGAGCATGAAAATAAAAATACGAGTATCGTTGGCTGTTATTGTGCTGTTGATGTGTGCCGGTTGCGCCGGTACAACGGCGGCCCAGAAACCGGTTCTGCCTGAGGTGACAACGGCCGCGGAGGTGCATGCTCCCCCAGCCACGCAGGCATCCGGGTCCGATGTGTCTGCAATGGACAAGAGCGCGGTTGTGCCGGTG
Source organism: uncultured delta proteobacterium (assembly GCA_963723235.1). Classification (GTDB taxonomy): domain Bacteria; phylum Desulfobacterota; class WTBG01; order CAIYCZ01; family CAIRTM01; genus CAIRTM01. The sequence goes on along the minus strand of CAVRPV010000006.1, from coordinate 202,190 downwards.
GTCCTTGCGCAGAAGCCGGCGACGGCTCCGGAAGCAGCCTCGCCGAAACCAGGGGTTCATCCTGACCCGGCCGTACAGAAATCATCTATCCGGCCAGGGACGGCTGCCTCTGTCGCCGACAGCCCTCCGGAGATGGTTTCGCTTAATTTTGACGACGCCGATATTTATGAAGTCGTCAATGCCATGTCTGATTTACTGGGTGTCAATTTTATCATAGACCAGCGCGTCAAGGGACGTGTCAACATCCATACGGCAGGTCAAATTGATAAGAGCAGGGTGCTGCCCATCATGGAAACCGTTTTCGAGATGAATAATATCGCCATGATTAAATACGACGATTTTTATAAAATCATCCCGATCAAGGAGGCCAAACAGCAGGTTGTTGATTTCAGTATCGGCCGTGAGATCGCAAAGGTTCCTTCCTATGACCGGCAGATGATTCAAATCGTGCCGTTGCAATATGTCAGTGCCAAGGAAGTTGAAACCCTGGTGAAAAAATTTTTGGGCCCGGGCGGCGATGCCTTTGAATATCCCAAGGGTAATCTGATCGTAATTATTGAGCGTGCAGCGACGATTCGCAAACTCCTGGGCCTGATCAGGGAGATCGATATTGATTTGTTTGCATATAACCAGGTACGGTTTTTCAAGGTTGAGCATGCCAACCCTATTGATCTTGCCGCTGAATTGGAAGAAATCTTTGTATCGATCGGTATTGAAAAGACCCCTGAAAAAGGTCTGGGGGTGAAATTTATACCGGTTGAGCGTGTCGGCGGTGTGATGGCGGTCAGTTCAGTTCCGGGTATTTTTGAGCGCGTTGAACACTGGGTGGAGGTGCTTGATACCGTTGATGATTCAGCCTCGGAGCAGGTGTTTATTTATTTTGTCGAGAACGGCAAAGCCGAGGAGATCGGTGATGTGCTCAATCAGGTCTATGTTGGCGGCAGCAGCGGTGGTGGCATGATGGGCGCCCAGGATTATCAGAGCCGCACCCGGGGGGGGCTGGCAGCCGCACCGGGCAGAATTCGCGGGGAGGCTTTTCTTCATCGCGGCAGGGTTCGCAGAGCAGCCGCAGCGGACAGGATTCCGGCAGCTTTGGCAGTGGCAGCAGCAGCTTTGGCAGTGGCGGCAGCAGCCGCGGCAGCAATCGAGGGAGCAACCGCGGCAGCAACCGCGGCAGCAACCGAGGGAGCAACCGCCGCAGCATGGGCGGCAGGGGCATGTCGTCCCAGGGGGGCGAAGCCTCGACGCTGCTTGAGGCCGATGTCAGCATCGTGACTGATATACCGACCAATGCCATCATCGTGCGGGCTATTCCTAGGGATTATGAGATCATTAAGCGTACCATGGTCGAGATGGACAGGATTCCCCGCCAGGTGCTGATCGAGGTGCTGATCGCCGAGGTGACGCTGGGCGGCGATACCGAGTTCGGCGTTGAGTGGGCGCTGCTCAGCAAAGGCAGCATCGGCGGCTATGACGGCGATCAACTGATCGGCGTCAAAAATAAGCGGCTCCTGGGCACAATCCCCAAACCGCCGGATGGTGATTTCACCGAAGCGCTTGGCGGCGGCTTTTCCTACCTGTTCTCTTCGGATGAACTCAAGGTATTTATTCAGGCGCAGGCAAGCCAGAACAAGCTCAATATCCTTTCCTCGCCGCATATCCTTGCCGTTGACAACATGGAGGCCCGCATTGAGGTCGGCGAAGAGGTGCCCCTTGTTACCAGCGAATATGTACCGTTAGACCAGCAGGCCGATACCCAGACGTCGCGCAATATTGAATACCGTTCCACCGGCGTTATCCTCAGCGTGACGCCGCGCATCAATGAGCGCGGCCTGGTGGCCATGGACGTCAGCCAGGAGGTGAGCAAACCCAAGCTGAATTTGACCAGCGGTATTGAATCGCCGATTATCACCAACCGCATAGCCGAGACGAGCCTGGTCGTTCAGGACGGCCAGACGATCGTGATCGGGGGGCTTATTCAGGACTCGGCCAGCGGATCGGAGACGGGCATACCGTATTTGTCCGCCATACCGTTGATCGGCTGGCTGTTCGGCACTACTAAATCCGACAATTCAAAAACCGAGCTCATCTTGCTGCTGACCCCGCATGTGGTCGCTAACTTTGAAGAGGTTGACCTGGTTACCAACGGGATGAAATCAAAGATGAAAAACATCCGCCATCTTATCAACAGGAGCGATGAGTACTGGGATGCCTATAAGGATACGGAGAAGGTAACTCCATAATTAAGGACTCCGAACGGGCTGCCGTGTTCATTGCCGGATGCGGGCAATGCAATGGGTTGGAATCAACAGCTTGTTAGTTCCAGGAGTCCGGCCGGCTGAAATCCGGCACAAACGAGCGGTCCTCGTGTGCGCATTCCTGGAACCAGCCGTTTTCAAATCCGAGTTCGACCAGCATTGCGCATGCCGTGCGGTATTCCTCAGCTCTGATGCGCCGGCCCAGCACCGGGTGGCCGGCAGTTTTGAAGCAGGGGGTGTATTGACCCATCAGGCTTAACGTTACGAACGGCCCCAGGTTTTTTTTGATTGCCCGCAGCACGCGCTGCGTGTCGCCCAGTCCGCCCGGCAGCACCAGGTGCCGGATAATCAGGCCCCGCATTGCGATGTCATGTTCGTTTGTTTCCAGATGGCCGGTCTGGCGCAGCATCTCCTGCAGCGCGGCCATGTTGATCCGGTGATAGGCCGGAGCGTCTGAGCAGCTCTGGGCCATGGCATCGCTATAGTACTTGGCATCCGGCAGATACACGTCGATAATGCCGTCCAGCAGGCGCAGAACCTGCGGGCTTTCATAGCCGTTGGAGTTGTAGACCAGCGGTACGTTCAGGCCGCGATCGGCTGCCAGCACAAGAGCCTCGACAATGCCCGGTAGGAAATGGGCACCTGATACAAGGCTGATGTTGTGGCATCCGCGGTTTTGCAGGTCAAGCATTATGTCCGCAAGTTCTTCTGGGCCGACCTCGCGGCCCAGATGCTCATGGCTGATCTGATAATTCTGGCAGAAGAGGCAGCGCAGGTTACAATGCGTAAAGAAAATGGTGCCGGCGCCGCGCTTTCCTGAAATGACCGGCTCCTCGCCCATGTGTGGCAGGGCTTTTGCCACCTGTACGTGGGCGCCGGCCCCACAGAAACCGCGCTCCCCGGCAAGGCGGTCAACCCCGCAGCGCCGCGGGCACAGGCGGCAGGGATTAAAAAGTGCCTGCAGAGCCAGGGCCCGCTTCACAAGCAGGCCCTGTTCGTGCAGAAGAATATATCCGGGTTTCCAGTCTGTGGTCATTGCTCTTTTCTGCGTGCGCGTCAGTTTCGGTTGCAGGCCGGAGCCTGGTATGCATTGACCATAACGGTTTGGCGCCGCAGTGTCAAGATACAGGCAGATGCGGATGTGCGCAGCATGAATTATATGTGGACGAAGCTGTAAAAATCTGGAACTATCATTGTGATACGCTTAACAAGCCGTTGAATGATGAGAGAATTTTCATTTTTATTATAACCGTACATGTAGTGTCATCTCGACCGCAGGGAGATATCTTGCCGTTTTGCTTGTGCAAAAACAAAGATTTCTCACTCGCTCTGCTCGTTTCGAAATGACAATCGGGTTAAAATATTTAGAAAAATGCCCTAGTTGCATTATTTTTTTTGAAAGGATCACTACCATATGAAAGCAGGCATTATCGGGCTGCCGCAAACAGGCAAAAAAACGCTTTTTTCAATTTTGACCGGTGCGCAGCCATCCAGCCAGACTGATCAGAAAAAAGTCCTGATCGGCACGGCTAATCTGCGTGACCCCCGTTTCGAAAAACTCGTCCAGATGTATCAGCCCCGCAAGGAGGTGCAGGCACGCATTGATCTGGCCCTGTTGCCGAAAATTGAGCGTGAGACGATCGTGCGCGGGGAGGTGTTTAAGGATATTCTCGACCTTGATGCGATCTGCCATGTTGTGCGCGCTTTTGAGGATGATGCGGTGTATCATGCGGAAGGGTCGGTTGACGCGCTGCGCGACATTGAAATGATCAACAGCGAGCTTCTGCTGCACGATCTTGTTTTCGTGGAAACCCGGCTTGAGCGCCTGGCAATTGCCATTAAGAAAGTCAAGGATGAGCGCCAGCTCAAGGAACAGGAACTGCTTGAGCGCATGAAAACGCACCTGGAAGCCGAGCAGCCCCTGCGGCTCATGGCGATCGCGCCCGAAGATGCCCAGCTCATTCGCAGTTATCCGTTCATTACTCTCAAGGAAATGGTGCTGGTGATCAACGTGGGTGATGGCGCGCTTGAAGACACCTCCCTGATTGAGCGCCTCGCGCCGCTGTGCGCACGCGATCGCATGGAGGTCATGCAGGTCTCGGCGCGGCTGGAGGCCGAGGTGGCCGCGCTTGAGTCCGAGGATGAACGTCGTGAATTTTTGACCGGGCTGGGCATTCAGCATTCGGCGCTTGAGCAGTTAAGCGCGTTGTGCATCAAGGCCCTGGGCCTGATATCGTTTTTTACCGTGGGCACGGATGAGGTCCGCCAGTGGCTGCTGCGCGCGGGTTCTTTCGCGCCGGAAGCAGCCGGGGTGATTCATTCCGATCTGCAGCGCGGCTTTATCCGGGCAGAGACTTTTAAGTATGCCGATCTCATGGAACATGGTGATGAAAACGCCCTCAAGTCCGTCGGCAAGATGTATCTGAAGGGCAAAGACTATATCGTCGAAGATGGCGATATACTCAATATCCGTTTTAAAGTGTAACAGGCAGTTGAAAAACAGCCATGTGTTGTGTTGTTGCGCTATGGCGGGTTCACTGCGGTGTACGGAAAGTATGCCGCATTCCTCAGTATGTCCTGCACGCAGGTGCCACCAGGCAGCGCGCGCCTTGCACACGGTCATTTTTGAGCAGCCTGGTTGAGCATTGCACGAATTATTGCAAAAGCCATGTCATTACTTTTTGATGGTGCAGTGTCGTGCTGTTGTTTATTCGCAACCATCAGCACGGTTTATAAAATGCTTGAAAGCTTTCGGTCGTAAATGTATAGTGAAAAGCACGGTTTTGGCAGCAGGCGTTTCGGGTTAATGCTATGTTTTTGAAAAATATTTTTTTCTGCAGTCTGTGCTTTCTGGCGTTGAATTGCCTTGCGACACGCCTTGTGCGTGCCGGGCAGGACTCACCGTATACCATTCAGGTGGAGACGGTTTCATTTGAACCTGCGGCCAGGGCCGTGGTGAACCGCATGAGCGCACGCGGCTATGAGGCCTATTTTGAGAGCCAGGCAGTCGCGGATGGTAAGATGATATATAAAGTGCGTTTCGGCCGGTTTGCGACTCGAGAGCAAGCCGATATGGCCGCGCAGGACTACCGGAAGCATGAACAGCGGGAATGTTTTGTGGTGCCGACTGTGCTGCATCCTGTTCCGGTAAGCCCCGGGATGGAAGGTCTTCCGGGGAAAGCCTCTGCATCGGTGGAGAAAGCCTCTTCAGGCGTTCCCGTCAGTACGCCAGCCTTGATGCAGCCGGAAGCAGCGGCCGATGAGCGCGAATTCTATACTGTGCAGATAGCTGCAAAAGCAGACAGGCGTGTTGCGCAGGAGCTTGTCGACCGGCTGCACCGGAAGGGTTATCCAGTGTTTGTTCTTGGGCCTGACGCCAAAGATGTCAAACCGGTTTACAGAATCCGTATTGGCAGTTATGAAACCCGCGCACAGGCTGAGCAGGCCGGTCGGGATTACGCTGAGCGGGAACAAGGCGATTATCTGGTCGTGCTGTCTCCGGCCGAGAGCCATGGTGGCATGGCCGCAGAGCCCGAAGCGTCTGCGTCTGCCGCGCCGGAGCCGGGTGCGGGTTCAGGCTATTTTTTTACCGTGCAGGTATGCGTGCGTGAAACCCTGAGGGCAGCCGAAAGCTACGCCGGCAAGGTTCGCTCCAAGGGGTTTGAGCCCTATATTGTGACCTATGATACCTCTGAGGGGAAGAAACTGTACCGCGTCAGGATGGGGAAATTTCAAGAACGCGCTCAGGCTGATGAACTCGCCCGTGCCTATAAGCAGCAGGGCGGAAGCGATGTTCTTGTCGTGCGCACCGAACAGGATGAAGCGCAACCGGGCGGGCTCGAACCTGAAGCTGAACCGACGCTTCCCGAATCTGACCAGGGCCACATGGCCGAGGAAGCGATGCCGTATGTAGCCGGACCTGTTGCGGAGCCCGCGCTTGTTGAATCTGAGATTGCAGCTGACGGATCAGCTCAGCCGGGGGCGCTTTCCGAGACTCCTGCTTTATCCGAACCTGTTTCAGGCGCTGGACAGGCCCCTGCTGCAGTGGAGCCACCGGATAGCTCTGCAGATCAGGGCGCAAAGGTTACGAAGCTATTTGCTTATACAGATTCCGGGAATGAGCTTAACCTGACCAATGCCTATGCGAATATACCCCGGGAACTGCTTGCGCGTATACAGTATGTGTCAATTTTTCCTGTCACGCTTGTTGCTGTTCCTGAGAAAGGGAGCACGCTTGTCATTGAGGTTGAAGGTGTGCAGCGCCTGGTTAGATTGTCCGGTATCCGTTTGCCCGAAGAGAACCGCGATGTTGTCAGTGCCGGAATCAAGGAGGTTTTGTCCGCTGAGCCTCTGCGCCTGAAGTACAGTCCCGGTGATGATCGCAAGGATTTGCTGGCCGGAACGTTGTACTACAGGAGCGGGACGGACCTGCAGATTGAGCTTTTAAAGCGCGGTTTGGCGCTCGTGGATGAAGGAACCGTGCCGGCAGACCGGCAGAAATCATTGGCGGCTGCTCAGCAGCGCGCCCAGAGCCTGAAGGCCGGCATCTGGACTGCCTACGATGCCTTGAGACCGACAGAACCGGGCTCTCCTGGGGATAGTTCCACCGGCCAATGACGCTTCAGGTGTTGGTTGATATTGTGTATACATAGAGAGTGCAGAGGTTTGTATGGGAATGACGATTGTTGAAAAGATTCTGGCCGGCCATGCCGGTTTGGACCGGGTTCTGCCGGGTCAGCTTGTTGAGGCGCGCATTGATCGCGTGCTTGCCAATGATATAACGGCCCCGATCGCGATCCGGGAGTTTCGGCAGGCGGGAGGGCGGAAGGTGTTTGATCCGGAGCGCATCATTTTGGTTCCGGACCATTTTGCCCCTAATAAGGACATAGCATCTGCCGAGCAGTGTAAGCTGATGCGCGAGTTTGCGCACGAGCAGCAGCTGACGCATTATTTCGAAGTGGGTCGCATGGGGATTGAGCACGCGCTTCTGCCCGAACAGGGGCTTGTGTTGCCGGGTGAAATCATCGTGGGAGCCGACAGCCATACCTGCACGCATGGAGCCCTTGGCGCTTTTGCAACCGGCGTGGGCAGCACGGATGTTGCCGCAGCCATGATTGCCGGCGAGCTCTGGTTCAAGGTGCCGGAAACCATGAAATTTATTTTCAACGGAGCCCTGCGCCCCTGGGTCAGCGGCAAGGATCTGATTCTTTATATTATCGGTGATATCGGTGTTGACGGCGCGCTGTATCGCGCCATGGAATTCGGCGGTGAGGCCATTGACCGTCTTTCCATGGAAGGCCGTTTGAGCATGGCCAATATGGCGATCGAGGCCGGCGGCAAATGCGGTATTTTTGCAACCGATGCCATTACCGAGGCGTATCTGAAAGATCGCAGCACAAAGCCCTGGAGTCCAGGTTGCGGCTGATGCGGATGCCGGTTACTGTATGGTGAAGCAGTACTGTTGCGAAGACATCGAGCCGCAGGTTGCTTTTCCGCATTCGCCCGATAATACGCGGCCGATCAGTGCCGTGGGCACGGTTCCGATTCATCAGGCCGTGATCGGATCATGCACCAACGGTCGTATTGAAGATCTGAGAGTCGCGGCTGCAGTTTTAAAGGGAAGAAAGACAGCGCCGGGTGTCCGGTTGATTGTCTTTCCCGCCACGCAGGCGATTTACCTGCAGGCCCTGCGCGAAGGATTGCTGGAAATTTTTATCGAGGCCGAGGCCGTGGTCAGTACGCCCACCTGCGGACCCTGTCTGGGAGGGCATATGGGTATCCTTGCCCGCGGCGAAACCGCAATTGCCACGACCAACCGTAATTTCGTCGGCAGGATGGGGCATCCCGAAAGTTTCGTGTATCTGGCCAATCCGGCCATTGCAGCAGCTTCGGCCGTGCTGGGCCGGATCGGCTCTCCGGATGAACTGTAACCATGAGAATAAAACTCGCGAGGAATGCTATGCAATTTACGGGAAGAGTATGGAAGTTCGGTGACAACATCAATACCGATGAAATTATACCGGCGCGCTATCTCAACACCTCTGACCCGGCTGAGCTGGCCAAACACTGCATGGAGGATGCTGACCCTGATTTTCCGGGGAAAGTGGGTCCCGGAGATATTATTGTGGCAGGGCAGAATTTCGGCTGCGGCTCATCCCGCGAGCATGCGCCCATCGCTATCAAAGCCGCCGGGGTCGCATGTGTGATCGCAGGCAGCTTTGCGCGTATTTTTTACCGCAACTCGTTTAACATGGGGCTGCCGATTCTGGAATGTCCCGAGGCTGTCAAGCGGATTGCAGAAGGTGATATGGTAACGGTAGAACTCGACAGCGGTGAAATCATTTTGGCCGGCAATGCAGGGACGCTTGTTGCCCAGTCCATACCGCCGTTTATGCGCAATTTGATCAATGCCGGCGGGTTGATGAACTATGTCAGGGAAAAGGCGGGCATTTGAAAGCAGAGACATGTTGCGAGTTTCATTGCAACGTAGTTAATAACCATGGTTGGATTATTTTTTAAGGAAAGGAAGGCAGTATGTACACAATCGCGGTAATTCCAGGTGACGGAACCGGACCTGAAGTCGTGCACGAGGGGCTCAAGGCGCTTGAAGCTGCTGCCGCCAGGAACGCATTTAAATATGAGCTGCATACCTATGATCTGGGCGGTGAGCGCTATAAGCGCACCGGTGAGACCCTGCCTGCAAGCGTACTGGAGGAGTTGAAAGGTTTTGACGCCATTTACCTGGGTGCCATCGGCCACCCGGATGTTGCCCCGGGTATCCTTGAAAAAGGCATCTTGCTGACCATGCGTTTTGCGCTGGATTTGTATATCAATCTGCGGCCGGTAAAGTTGTTTGCCGGGGTCGAAACGCCTATTGTGGGCAAGGGTCCGGAGGATATTGATTTTGTGGTGGTGCGCGAGAATACCGAGGGGCTGTATGCCGGCGGCGGTGGTTTTTTGAAGAAAGGCACCCCTGATGAGGTCGCCATTCAGGAGTCAATCAATACCCGCAAGGGAGTTGAACGCTGCCTGCGTTATGCTTTTGAATTTACCCGCAAGCGGAATAAAGAAAAAAAATTGACCCTGTGCGGCAAGACCAATGTGCTTACCTATGCCTTTGACCTGTGGCAGCGGGCCTTTAACGAGGTGGCAGCCGAGTATTCCGACATCGCAACGGATTATGCGCATGTTGATGCCATCTGCATGTGGATGGTCAAAAATCCTGAGTGGTTTGACGTGATCGTGACCGACAACATGTTCGGGGATATCATCACCGATCTGGCCGCGATGATTCAGGGCGGCGTGGGTGTTGCCGCCGGCGGCAACATCAATCCCGAGGGTGTTTCAATGTTTGAACCCATGGGCGGATCAGCGCCCAAGTACACCGGGCAGAACGTGATCAATCCGATTGCCGCGGTTGCGGCTATGCAGATGCTGCTCTCTGTTCTGGGTGAAGACCGGGCCGCGCTGCAGGTTGAAGCTGCAATCCAGAATGTTGTGCGCCGGGACATGAAGAGTATGGCTGCCGGGCGCATGGGACTCTCGACCAGCCAGGTGGGCGATAAAATCGCCGAGTATATTGTGAACGAAAATTGCTGAATCTACAGCCGAGCCTATCTTTATTGGTCTGTAAACGATGGCTGCACAGGTATTGTGTGCCCGCTGGCCGTAGCGAAGAGTACAACGGTTTGTGTGTGCTGCACCGGTTCAATCGCGCATACAGCGCTCCATTCTGCATGAACGGACGTGTTTTGGTTGCCACGCTTTTCCATGATATGTCTGGCTCGTTTGTTATGAGTTCAGGCTCTGTACAGCCCCGGCTCAGATGTGTCTATTGAAGCAGTACGGTTGCAAAAATTTAAAGGCCTGTTTTGTATGATACTGTGGCGATACCTGTTTGCGATTGTAGGCCTTGCGGGTTTTTTGGCAGCGTGTGCCCCTTCCCATGACGTGGAACCGCTCTGGCAATTTGAGACAAAAAAAAAGCATGAACAATGGGCTGCAGTTGATGCACAGCGTTTTTACTTGTGTGCCGATGATGTCTATTGTCTGGATATTGCCACCGGGCGCCTGCTCTGGGAGCTTGGAACATTCGGCACGCATTCTTCGGCGCCGGTGATTGCGGGGGAGCGTCTTTTTTTTCAGTGCGGCGGACTCTACGCGCTGGATGCGGCAACAGGGGCTGTGCTCTGGGAATTCTGGACAAAAACCTGGGCCACGGTTTCTCCAGCTGTGGATATCGGGCGTGTGTATGCACCGGTTGGTGATCAACTGTTCTGCCTTGATGCTGCCAGTGGCAAACTTCTATGGACAGCCCAAACCGGCTCACTTGAAAAGGCGCCGGTTTTAATTGGAAACAGGCTTTTTTTCAGCATCGGCGAAACAATTTTTTGCTTGGATGCATCCAGCGGCAAGCAGTTGTGGCGCTTAGATGTCGGCAGTGACAGGGTGCAACTTGCACCGGGCGGAGACTACCTTGTTAAGTGCGGGTTCTGAGGGGCTTGTCCGCGCTCATAGAATTGAAAGCGGAGAGGTGCTCTGGGAGTTTAATGCCAATATCCCGTTTGTGAGTTTGTGCCCTTTAATGCAGACCAGGTACTCATTAGTGCGGGGATGCTGTATTGTTTGAATCCTGGAAGCGGTGTGCCGCTGTGGACATTTAAGCAGGAGCATAGTCTCTCGTGCGTGACGTGCGTGTTCTTGGCCAGTCGTGTGTTCGCACGAAGCCTTCGAAGCGAAATGCATTGTATTGCGTTGCGCAAGACGGTACATTTATTCGCAGCATGCATTTGCCTGATGGCGGACGACTGTTGGCTGACACAAGCGGCGCAGTCTTTTTCCCCGGCGGGGAAAGTCGGCACATTACCTGCCTGTCAGTTCCGGCGCTGTAAGGATACATATCTGTATGCACGCAGCCAACAAAAAATCGCATTTAAAAAGAAAAGGCTGTTTAAAGCAGAACCCGCTGCCTGCAAAGGCGTCTGTGAGTCCGCGTTGCGAAGGGCAAACCTGGGATGCCTGCATTGGTTGGCTTGCCTGTCTGATTATCATTGTCGCGCCGCTGGTTTTTAATGCACGCATCAGGGATTTTGCCGATTTGCCGCAGCGCACCTTTATTCAGGCTGCAGTGGCACTTTTTTGCATACTGGGTTTGATGCGCGTAGTTGTTCTGCGCTGTCGTCTGGAACTTCCGCGCGATATCTGCAGCTGTGCGCTGGCAGTTTTTGCATGCTGGGCGCTTTTGAGCGTTTCGTGGAGCGCAAATTCCTATGATGCCATGTACTCGGCCGTTCACTGGAGTGCCTGCGCGCTTGCGGTACTTGGGCTCGCAGCCTGGTTGCGATCGGATCTGTGGCTCGGCAGGCTCGCAGGCTCAATTGTCGTTTCGGGCGCGTTGGTGAGCTCTGTTGCACTCTCACAGCTGTTTCTGGGGATGACCCGTATACCATCCGTCAAGATTCCGTCAGCCGCTTTTGCTAATCCAAACGTTCTTGCTGAATTTCTGTGTATCACAATAGCCTTTGCGGCTTTTGCGGGCTGGTTTGCAAGACGCCGGCTGTTGCTGGCAGTACTGTGCTGGTGCGTTTGTACAGCCGGACTTTTGGTTCTGTATTATACCTATTGCCGGTCTGCCTGGCTTGCTATCGGATGTCTTCTGCTGTGGAGCGCCGGTTTGTTGCTCAAACGCTATGCAGGCTGGAAATTGTTTGTGCCGGTTGCGCTCCTGATACTGTGTCTGGGCGGTTATGCCGGGTTGACTCTCGCGACCAATCCGGAAGTGAAGCGCACATTTGATGGAAGTGCGAACTACCGGCTGATCGTCTGGAATAATACGTTTGAACTTTTCAAGCAACAGCCTGTTCTGGGGTACGGTGCCGGCAGTTTTTCCAATATGTACGGTGCTGTGCTGAACACCAATCAGGCGGATACATCGTTTGGCAAGGATGTGCAGATCCGGCGTGCGCATAATGATTTTTTGCAGACTGCGGTTGAGCTTGGTCTGCCCGGATTTGTACTGCTGGTAATTTTTGCCTTTGGGGTGTTGGTAATGGCACTGCGACTTATGAATGCGCAACGCACCGATCTTGAGCAGTTTGTGGTTTTTGCAGCTTCAGGCGCGCTGGTTACCTTCATGGTGAATGCTTTTTTCGGTTTTCCGTTTCAGCGTGCGTTGACGCCGCTGCTGGCGTTTTTGAGTGCAGGTATGATTATTGTCCTGTATTGCAGGCAGCGAGGAGCATTTTTTTACTTGTCAGGAAGAGGGCCTTTGATTGCGGCTGCCCTCGGCATTGCGGTTGCTCGGTGTCTTGCTGCTGCGTTTGAATCTCGGTATAATTGAAAGTGACGCTTATTATAAACGGGCTCTTGCGATGGAAAAAAAAGGCCTGAACGTCAAGGCCCTTGAATTCGGTCTGCAGGCGATTGCCGCGCGTCCCGCTCGCATGGATGTTCTTACGACTGTGGGGCGGGCCTACATTACGACGGGCCGGTTAGATGAAGGCATTGCTGCCTTGCAAACCGTGATCAAACACCAGCCGTATAATCTCAATGCATTGTTTATTCTGGGCGTTGGGTATGCCAATGCCGGCCGCAGTGCCGAAGCCCTTGAAACATTCAGACGGGTATTGGCCATTAAGTCAGATTTTGTGGAAGCCCGTCCGATTGTCAGCCGTCTTAAAGCCAGCGGCCGGGTTACGGTCAATCTCAAATAATCAGAAGCAGTTTTGCCCAGGTGTGGTGGCTATCCCTTCGGCGTTAGCACGTTCAGCGTGCTGTGCTCTTCCAGAAAAAAGATACGCTGCAGGCCTTGTTCGAATCTGCATGCTCAGGCGAAAGCTTTGGGTGAGTACAACCCGGGTGCTTCGAGCCATGTGAACAATGGCCCGTGCGCCAAGGCTATTTTGGGGGATTCTTCCTTGCCGTTGCTGCAGGTTGAAAATCAGCGGGATCAATCAAATTTAAGTTCCTGGTATTTCACCTTTGCTTTTTGTGCTGCCTCTGACGTGGGATAGGTTTGCATGAGGGTTTCAAATAATATCTGGGCGGTGAGCATTTCCTTCAGCTCGATAAAACCCAGCGCCTGCCAGTAATAGGCATCGGGAACTTTGGTGCCCTGCGGAAATTCTTTAATCAGGTCCTCAAATGCGGAAATGGAATCCCGATATTCTTTTTGTTGAAAAAGGGACATGCCGTTCCAGAAAAAAGCATTGTGTGCAAGAGGGCTGCTGCGGTACTGTTTGATGAAAGCCTGAAAGGATGAGCCCGATTTTTGATACTCGCGGTTGTAGTAGAGTTGCAGCGCGCGGTCGTAGAGCGCCTGTTCATTGTTAACGGGTGCAGCGGGCATTTCTGCAATTGGCGGGGTTATGGCCTCGGCCATCTCTGGTGAAGGGCTTTGGCCCATGGCTTTAATGCTGTTGAGCTGTTCCCTGATGGCCTTGATTTCTTGTTCGCGAGCAATCTTGTTTTCTTCAAGTGTGCCGCTCAGGGTCTGGATATCGCCGCGCAGTTGCTCAATATCGTTGTGGGTGCGGGAAAGCTGATTGCGCATAGATTCAAGATTGCGGGTGTTGTCGTCAATCTGCAGCTGCATGCTGGCGCATGCACAACACATAAGGCACAGCATCAGCGCGCTTAGTTTCGCAATATAGGGTATTGAATGCATATGCGTCTTTCCGTGGTAAATGGTGGAGGCAAAAAAAGTCTCTCAGGGCATTGCATATCCCTGAGAGACGTGTTGATGCTCTTGTTCAGGTGTTACTTAAGCTTGAACTCGCCTCTGCGGTTTTTGGCCCAGGCGGCTTCGGTGCTGCCGACGGCAACCGGACGCTCTTCGCCGTAGCTGATTGTGTAGATACGGGCGGAGTCAACGCCAAGCTGCATCAGGTATGTTTTGACGCTGTTGGCACGGCGGTCACCGAGTGCAAGGTTGTACTCGGCAGTGCCGCGATCGTCACAATGGCCTTCAACCAGCACCATTTTAGCGGTATTGCTCTTCATCCATGCGGCAACGCCGTCAAGGGTGGCGCATGCCTGCGGGGTCAGGGAAAACTGGTCATAGTTAAACGGGATGGGTTTGAAGATAGCACTCAGTACAGGATCGTTGGGGTCGATAGCTTTGAAATCGCCCGCGCCGAGATCAGCTTCTTCCAGTTCAGGGATTTCGGGGGCCAGGTTGGGAGCGGTCTGCTTTTTTGAACACGCCATGCTGCTTGCCAGCGCCGCAATAAAAATGCACACCATCAGGGTTTTTGCCGTTCGCTGCATACTTTTTTCCTCCTTACGTTAATAATGTTGTTTTAATTTTTCGGAAGTGATGACCATGTCGGGTCGAATTTTTCGCCACTCCCAAAGGTTATTTGTTTCTGTCCGGTTCCATCGGCCCGCATGATATAGAGCTCCCTGCGCCCTGTCCGGTTTGAGCTGAATGTAATGTAGCGTCCGTCGGATGACCAGCTCGGGTCTTCGTTGCTGCCCTGACCGGAAGTGAGTTGCCGGTAATCCGACCCATTCGGGCTGATGCTGTGGATGTTGAATCTTCCATCAGTCATGCCCGCATATACGATACGATCTCCACGGGGCGACCATGCCGGCGATGTGTTGTAGTTGCCCTTGCTGAAGGTTACCCGCCGCACCAGTTTGTCTGCGACACTGAGTATGAAGATCTGCGGGTTACCGGAGCGGCTTGAAACAAATGCCAGCTGTGTTCCATCCGGGGACCATGTCGGTGAAACGTCCGTTGCCCAGTGCTCAGTCATTCTTTCAAGTGAACGGCTTTTGACATTGAGCGTATAGATTTCTGAATTACCGTCTTTTAAGCTTAAAGTCAAGGCAATTTTTGTGCCGTCGGGCGACCAGTCGGGAGAGATGTTTACCCCTTTTTTGCTGGAGATCTTTTCTGTTTTTCTACTTGCCATGATCCATGAGATACAGATCCGGGTTGCCGGCCCGGTAGGACGTAAATGCAAGCATGGAAGCATCAGGTGAAAAACAGGGCGAAAGGGTCAGGGAGTCGAATGTGGTCAGGCGGCGCAGATTTCCACCGTCGTAGTCACAGTAGTAGAGTTCCTTGTTCTGTCCGGTGCGCATGACGTAGGCAATGCCGGTTTCGAATATACCGGGTGAACCGGTGAGTTCCCTGAAAACTTCGTTGGCAAACCGGTGGCAGATCTGGCGGTGCTCGTCCAGGGTTCCGCTGTATTTTTTCCCCATAATAAAGCGGCCCTGAACTGCGTCAAATAAACGCATTTCAACGTCGATGCGGTTGCTGCTGATTGAAAATACGCCGGTTACAATCGCTTCCGCACCGACAACAGACAGGCTGTCCCATTTGATTTGGCTCTGGGTTACGCCGCGCAGGTGCTCTTCGTTTAAAAGCTTGGGGTCGATAATCCGGAATAGCCCGGAGAAGTCAAGATCGGCGCTGATGATTGAGGCCATGCGGGATGACAGCTTCTGCGTGTCCGCCTGGGAGCCGCTGTTTTGAAACGAAGGCACGATGATGGGTACAAGGGTTGCTGATGGCGCGTTAATATCTATATACACCTTTGCGGCGACGGGAGCGGCCAGAAAAAGTGTGCACAGGATGGAGGCTAGCAGCCCTGTAGCGCAGCGCATACCTGTACGGGCATTTGCTGGGCAATATGATGTCTGCGTCAACATAGTATGTTTTGTTGGTGTACGCTAAGGTTAATAAATTTTATCATTATATCAGAAATAAATACTGAAATAAAGAAAAAAATAATGTAAAAAGTTTTTCTACTGAAAACGGATCCCAAGCGTCAGCAGAGGTTCATTAAGGCCGGGCGGCAGGGGGGGCAGGGGATTGGCTTTTTGAATTGCCCGCATGACCGACTGGTCAAATTCCGCATTACCTGATTTGTTTTCAAATTGAATATTAACAATGCGCCCATCTGCGCGCACAGTGATTTCAACAACCGCCAGTAGTTTTTTTTGCTCATAGTAGAGCGGTAAAATCCAGGCAGACTGAATTTTATTGAAGACCGTCATGTAATACCTTCCAAAACGCGCCTGCTCAGGTGTCAGGCCATAGCCTGTACCGCCGACACCACCCCCGCCTCCTCCTCCGCCCGTCGCGCCAGGCTCAGTCCAGCCCCCTGCGGGCCTGCCCGCCTGAGCCCACCCCAGCCTGTGTGGGCTACCTGCGGAGCCGCTGGATGCGCTTTTTGGTGTTGGGGCTGCGGCTTTTACGGCTGTTTCAGTTTGCAGCGGCGTATGGGCGCGTTCCTCAATGCTTTTTACCTGAGATGTAAAGCCGCTTGGGCCTTTCCACAAGGGTTCGGCTTTGCCGGTGGGAGCTCCGTTGGTGGCGGGTTTGGATGATTCAGCCGCCGGTCCGCCCGTATCCGGCAGTCCCGGCATTCCGGGTGAGCCTCCGGTTCCGATCAGTTCAACCGTGTAGGCAGGGTTGAAATAGATGGTTTTGCCCCTGTCGGGCGGTTTCCCGAGAACAAATGCAATCAGGCACACATGCAGGCACAGTGAGGCAAAAATCATCCAGCGCATGCCCCGCTCAACATGGGCGGCTTTCAGAATTGAAGGGTAGGGGGTCATTTTTTTTCGGGTGGTGTTGTAATGATCCCAAGTTTTTCGATGCCGGCCATCTTGATTTCAGCCATCACCTGCGCGACAAAACCGTAGGGCAGTTCACGATCGGCCTTGAAAAAAAGGCTGCTGTCGCTGCGTTGCTGGAACGTGCGCGTCAGGCGTTCCCGCAGCTCCGCAATGTCAACTTCCACCTTGTTGATGAAGATTTTTTTATCGATCGTGACTGAAAGTGTAAGGGTTTCTTCCTCGGCGGCGATATGGGATGTGCTCGCCTGGGGCAGGTTCACATCAACACCATTCTGCACCAGCGGTGCCGCTACCATGAAGATGATCAGCAAGCACCAGCATTACGTCCACGAATGGCGTGACATTTATATCCGACATCAGTCGCTGCTGGCGACCGTTACCTGACATGCTCATACCCATGGTTCAGCCCGCCTTTTTGCGCGTTTCCAGATAGCGCTCGATAATGTTAAGCAATTCGGATGAAAAGTTGTCCATCTCGGCTGTCAGCATCTTTATGCGCCCCAGGAAATAATTGTAGAGCACAACAGCCGGAATCGCGGCAAGCAGGCCGAAGGCGGTCGCGATCAGGGCTTCGGCAATACCGGGCGCAACCGTGGCAAGGTTGGCTGAGCCCTGGCGTCCGATGTCGCGGAATGAATTCATGATGCCCCACACCGTACCGAACAGCCCGATGAACGGGGCAATACTGCCGGTTGTGGCCAGGAACCCGAGGTTTTTTTCAAGCCGGGTCAGCTCGGCTGTCACTGCCTGATCAAGACCGCGTTTGATTGCGCCCAGGCCGTAGAGGCTCAGGGGTGAGGCTGTTGCGGCATCGGATGTCCGGGATTCCCCGGCGCCCTGTTGCTGTATTTGCTGAAGGACAAGATAGCCCGTTCGAAAGATTTCAGCCAGCGGGCTGTGCTCCAGCGGCTTTGCATCCGCGAAGGTACGGCTGAGACTCTGATTGTTCCAGAAGATATCAAGAAACGATTCGGATTCATTCAGGGCTGAGCGCAGCATCAGATACTTAAACAGGGAAATTCCCCAGCAGATAACCGAGAGTGACAGCAGCAGGAGAATCACTCCTTTGACCATCGGGCCGGCGTATAAAAACAGAACCCAGATATCTCCGCTCAGATTGGGGCCAAGCGCAGAGGACGTGACGGCCAACGGGTTAGTCAGGTGTGCAATGGAGTGAAGCATGGCGTATAGTACTCCTGTAAAAAGGATAGGGATGGCCGGTTCGTTGCCGGAGTCCCGTCGGTTGTCAGTGCCTGTTTTTCCTATATAAGCGTTTTTACGAACGCTTCAATGCGGTCAAGCCCTTTTTCAATATTTTCAAGTGATATTGCATACGACAGACGGATACAGGAATCGGCACCGAAGGCGGAACCGGCCACAACGGCTACGCGTGCGGTTTCAAGCAGGGCGGCTGCCAGGTCATCCGATCCGCTTATGACGGTTGAACCTGATTTTTTGCCGTACACGCCTGAGACATTCGGAAATGTGTAAAAAGCCCCGTTTGGCATGAAGCACGAGAAGCCTTCAATGGCGTTCAGGCGTTCGACCATGTATGTGCGGCGTTTGTCAAAAGCCTGCAGCATTTCGTTAATGCACTCCTGGGGTCCGTTGAGCGCGGCCACGCTTGCTTTCTGGGCTATTGAGGTCGGGTTGGACGTGCTCTGGCTCTGTATGTCGGTCATGGCTTTGATAACGTCGGCCGGTCCGGCAGCGTACCCGATCCTCCAGCCGGTCATTGAGTAGGTCTTGGAAACACCATTGACCACCAAAGTCTGTTCTTTCAGACGCGGCTCAACGGTGACGATGCTGGTGCAGGTAAAACCGCCGTAGACCAGACTCTCATAGATCTCATCGCTGACAACCAAAATACCGGTGCCGAGTAATACATCGGCCAGGGCGCGCAGTTCATTCGTGCTGTAGGCTGCGCCGGTCGGGTTGGAGGGAGAGTTCAGTACAAAGGCACGGGTCCGGGGGGTTATTGCCGCGCGCACCTGCTCGGGCGTCACCTTGAATCCGGACGTGTCAGTCGTTTCTATAATTACCGGCACGGCGCCGGCCAGATAGGCCATGTCGGGATATGAAACCCAGTACGGGGCCGGTATAATGATTTCATCGCCTTCATCGAGCACTGCCTGAAAGGCATTATACAGGCTGTGCTTGGCGCCGCAGGATATCAGGATTTCCGAGTTTTTATATTCAATGCTGTTGTCGCGTTTGAATTTGGCCGCGACTGCGTTTTTGAGATCCTCCGTACCGCCGACCGGGGTGTACTTGGTGAACCCGGCTGCAAGTGCTGCAATCGCAGCCTGTTTTATGTGGTCCGGTGTATCAAAGTCGGGCTCGCCCACGCCGAAACCGATGACATCTATGCCCTGGGCCTTCATGGCGGCAGCCTTGGCGGAAACGGCCAGCGTCGGTGAGGGTTTGATATGCTTCATGCGTTGTGCAATTTTCATTGGTGTTCTCCTGTGTGTTTTATTGATCATGCGCTCCGCATGGCTGTGCCCGGCGTCGCGCGCTGCGTTTCAACGCAGCTTTTCGCTCAGCCTGCGGGCAACGATGTCAGGCACCATGCCGGTCACATCGGCGCCGGCCTTGACCGCGGCTTTGATTGTTTTTGAGTGTACGAAAAGCCAGCGCAATCCGGTCAGCATAAAAATGGTGTCAATCTCACGATCCAGTTTGCGGTTCATGAATGTCATTTCGTATTCATATTCGAAGTCGGATACGGCGCGCATGCCGCGCAGCACCGTGTGAACGCCTTTGTTGCGGGCGTATTCCACCAGCAGGCCTTCAAACGAGTCGGTAATCACACGGGGGTTGTTTTCAACCGCTGCACGGATCATCTCCAGCCGTTCCTCTACCGTAAAAAGCGGGTTTTTATCGGGATTGACGGCGATTGCCACGATCACCCGGTCGAATATATGCAGTGCGCGATTAATGAGGTCAAGGTGGCCGTTGGTCAGGGGATCAAAGGTTCCGGGATAAATACAGACATGGTTGCCGGGGGCGCTCATCGTTGATGTACCTTCCTGCCTGTGCGGCGCAAACTGTTGAGGTGTTCTGCACATCGTACGGCAGCGTTGCGCCGTCGCCTTCGCAGGAACCCGTTTCGGGCTACAGTAATACTCAATTTCGCCTTTTTTAGCAAGAAGGAAAATGTATTTTTCGATTGCTTCTTTACGGGAAAGCCGATATGCTCTGTATCTTTTTAAGGCTGCTATTCATTCGCTTTTACGGCTTTACAGGCGGGATATGCTCACAGCCCGGATTCGCGCATTCGAGAAGTATTTGCGTATTGAGAGGAACCTGTCCGACAATACATGCAGGAGTTATCTGCGGGATCTGTCTGACTTTAGCGCTTTTCTTCAGGATACGCAGATAGGCTCGTTCGCAGATATAGGCGATATTGATTCCCTGGCAATACGTGCGTATCTTGCGGCGTGCGCGCGGCGCAACAAGAAGTCAACCCAGGCGCGCAAGCTTTCCTGTCTGAAAACATTCTTTGCGTTCCTGGTGCGAGAGGGCCTGGCCGGGGGTAATCCGGCTGAAATGCTGAAAGCCCCGAAGCGTGACAGTACGCTGCCGCGCCATCTGACGGTTGATGAAATGTTCGCGCTGCTGGATTCGATTCCCGTGGAAACGCTCCTGCAGACCCGGGACCGTGCGCTGCTTGAGTTGCTGTATTCAACGGGCATACGGCTGGGCGAACTGGTGGGGCTTAACCGCACTGATATCGATCTTCCGGCCGGAAAAATTCTGGTGCGTGGCAAGGGACGCAAGGAACGCATTGTGCCGATGGGACGCAAGGCCAGCGGTTTTCTGGCGGCCTATCTTGAGCGCTCCCAGGCCCTGGCAGGCAGGCATCACGGGGTGCGCCGGATGCCGGTGTTTTTAAACCGGCGCGGAGGGCGGCTCTCAGGCCGCAGTGTTGCGCGGCTGCTTGATGCCTGGATAGTTCACTGCGGTATAACGCATAAGATCAGCCCGCACGCGATCAGGCACAGCTTTGCAACGCATCTGCTGAACGCGGGCGCTGACATGCGCGGCATTCAGGAATTGCTGGGTCATGCCAGTCTGGCCACAACCCAGAAATACACGCATCTGCATGTTGATGCGTTGATGCAGGTCTATGACCGCTCGCATCCGCGCAGTAAAAGCGTACCAAACGGTTCGTGAAGGAGACAACAATGACGGCGATGCATGGAACAACCATTGTGGCGGTGCGCAAAGACGGCTGTATATGTCTGGGGGGCGACGGCCAGGTAACCATGGGCGCTACCGTTATCAAGCATAAAGCCAGGAAAATACGGCGTCTGTATCAGGATCGCGTGCTGGCAGGATTTGCCGGTGCAACTGCCGATGCCTTTACCCTGTTTGAGCGTTTTGAGCGCAAACTTGAACAGTATAACGGCAACATGACCCGTTCGGCAGTTGAACTGGCCAAGGACTGGCGGTCCGATAAGATATTGCGACACCTGGAAGCGCTGCTGATTGTGGCGGATAGTGAGAGCCTGCTTATCATTTCCGGTAACGGCGATGTGATTGAGCCCGATGATGACGTGACGGCTATCGGGTCCGGTGGCCCGTACGCGCTGGCAGCAGCCCGGGCGCTTGTGCGGCATACCGGCCTTGCGGCACGCGACATCGTAGAGACGGCCCTGCACCTGGCCGCGGAAATATGTATCTATACCAATACGCAGATAACGATTGATGAACTGGGCACTCCATGATGAAAAGTCTGAGTCCCCGTGAAATTGTTGCGGAGCTTGATAAGTTTATAATCGGTCAGGGCCTGGCCAAGCGGGCGGTCGCCGTTGCGCTCAGAAACCGCTGGCGGCGCCAGCAGGTATCCGACGAGCTGCGTGATGAAATTACCCCGAAAAATATTATCATGATCGGTCCGACCGGGGTGGGTAAGACTGAGATCGCCCGCCGTCTTGCCAAGCTGGCGCAGTCGCCTTTTTTAAAAGTAGAAGCATCCAAGTTTACGGAAGTGGGCTATGTCGGCCGTGATGTTGAATCCATGATTCGCGATTTGACCGAGCTCGCAGTTACGCAGGTTAAGATCGAGGAAACCGAGCGCATGCAGGCCCGGGCTCTTGAACTGGCCGAGGAAAAACTGCTTGATCTGCTGTTGCCGCCTGTGCCTGCCCGGCCGGCGCGCGCGACTGACGCGGATACGGATCAGGAATCCTCAGCACACAGCAGCCCCGCACCGGAGCCGGCTGTTGAGGATCGCGTTTCAACCCGCGAAAAACTGCGCTCTCTGCTCAGGGCCGGCCGGCTTGATAAGCGCGAGGTTGAGCTTGAGACAACCCAGCAGCATACACCGGTTGTTGAGATTTTTTCCGCTGCAGGCATGGAGGAAATGGACATTAATTTGAAGGACATGTTCGGCGGCATGTTCCCCAAGAAAACCAAGAAGCGCACGGTTAAAATTCCTGAGGCGCGTGAACTGATCGCCAAGGAAGAGGTGCAGCGCCTGATCGACATGGAAACCGTTACCCGCCTTGCGGTTGAGCGGGTGGAGCAGTCGGGGATAATTTTTCTGGATGAAATTGATAAAATCGCCACCCGTGAATCAGGCCACGGACCGGATGTTTCCCGTGAGGGTGTTCAGCGCGACCTTCTGCCCATTGTTGAAGGTTCAACCGTTACCACCAAGTACGGCATGGTCAGGACCGATCATATTCTGTTTATTGCCTCGGGCGCTTTTTATGTTTCCAAGCCCTCGGACCTGATCCCTGAGCTGCAGGGCCGTTTTCCGATCAGGGTTGAACTCAATTCGCTGAGCCGCGATGATTTTATACGCATATTGACCGAGCCGCAGAATGCGCTTATCAAACAGTATGTCGCCTTGATGGAAACCGAGCAGATCAGGCTTGTGCTTAAGGATGATGCCATTGAAAAGATTGCCGGGATTGCCACCGTGGTGAATGAGAAAACTGAAAATATCGGCGCCAGGCGGCTGCATACTATTATGGAAAAGCTGCTTGAGGAAATTTCGTTTTCAGCTCCGGAAATGAACGGGGAAACCGTTGTGATTGACGCGGCTTACGTTTCAGAGCGGCTGGATGCACTGGTGAAGGATGAGGACCTGAGCCGCTATATTCTTTAAAGGCTGTTGAAAAGCGCCCATCTGCGGCGTTGCGCTCATTGTTCGTCACTGCGGCGTACGAAAAGTACGCCTCATTCCTCACAATGTCACGCGCCTTGCATCTGAGCGTTTTTGAACAGCCTGGATATGCAAGACGCCGTTGCTATTTTTCAGGGTCGTCCGTGGCGCGGGCTGCCCGCACATGTAACTGATACGAGATAGAGGAAACCGCGTATGCAGAAAGCCATAGCAAAAGCTAAAACCCTGATGGAGGCGTTGCCCTATATCCGCACATTCGCCAACAAGACTTTTGTCATCAAGTTTGGCGGCCATGCAATGATTGATTCGGCCCTGAGCACCAGTTTCGCGCTGGATGTTATCATGCTGAGTCTGGTCGGCATCCGGCCGGTGATTGTGCATGGCGGCGGGCCGCAGATAGGTGCCATGATGGAACGCCTGGGACTTGTCGCGGAGTTTGTCGACGGGTTGCGGGTAACCGATGCCGATACGATTGAAGTGGTTGAGATGGTGCTGGTCGGCACCATCAACAAGCAGATCGTCAGTCAGATCAATGCAAACGGCGGCAAGGCTGTCGGCATCAGCGGCAAGGACGGCAACCTGATCACGGCGCGCAAAAAACACCTTGTTGACCGCAATGATCCTGACAGGCTGATTGACATCGGGCAGGTCGGCGAGATTATTTCCATTAATCCGGGCGTGATCACGACGCTTGACGCCAATCAGTTTATCCCGGTTATTGCGCCGCTGGGTGTCGGCGAACATGGAGAAACGTATAACATCAATGCTGACACGGCTGCCGGTGAAATCGCCGCAGCCCTGAAAGCTGAAAAACTGATTTTGCTGACCGACGTTGAAGGTGTCAAGGACGGCAGCGGTGAGCTGCGCTCAACGCTTACCGGGTCCGAGGTGCTGCACATGATCGCAACGGGCGATATCTCCGGCGGGATGATACCCAAGGTTCAGTGCTGCTGCAGCGCACTTGAGCGCGGTGTTAAAAAGGCCCACATTGTGGACGGGCGCCTTGAGCATGCCGTGCTGCTGGAGATTTTTACCGATGTCGGTATCGGAACCCAGATTATGCACGGGGCGGCAGTATAATTTTTTCAGAGGTCTATCCCATGAGTGGCATTATCGCACAAACGGACGCACATATTTTTAAAACCTACGGACGTTTCCCCATCGCGTTTGTCCGCGGTGAGGGGGCCTGGCTGTGGGATGAGGACGGCAGGCGCTACCTTGATTTTCTTTCGGGAATCGCGGTGTGCAATCTGGGCCACTGTCACCCGGCCGTGGTCAAAGCTGCCACGGCTCAGCTTGAGCGTCTCGTGCACGTCTCAAATTTTTTCTATACCGCACCGCAGGCTGAACTGGCCCGGCGGCTGACTGACAACTGTTTTGCCGACCGGGTGTTTTTCTGCAACAGCGGGGCCGAGGCCAACGAGGCTGCGCTGAAACTGGCCCGCAGGTTCGGCAACGCCGCTGTTGATGGACCGCGCAATGAGATTATTACCATGCAGGCCTCGTTTCACGGCCGCACCTTTGCCACGCTGGCCGCGACCGCCCAGGCAAAGGTACAGGAGGGGTTCGCGCCCTTGATGCCTGGTTTCGTGTATGTTCCGTTTAATGACTTTGATGCCCTGCAGGCTGCGGTGAATGCGCGTACCTGTGCTGTCATGCTTGAGCCGATTCAGGGCGAAGGCGGCGTTAATGTCCCTGCGCAGGACTACCTTCAGAGGGTGCGGGAACTGTGCACCCGGGAGGGTTTGCTGCTTATTTTCGATGAGGTGCAGGTCGGCATGGGCCGAACCGGTCGTCTTTTTGCGCATGAACATTTCGGGGTCACGCCCGACATTATGACACTTGCCAAGGCGCTGGGAGGCGGCCTGCCGCTGGGAGCCATGCTGGCGGCCCAGCCTGTTGCCGATCTTTTTACGCCGGGCAGCCATGCGACAACGTTCGGCGGCAACCCGGTCGCTACTGCGGCCGGTTGCGCGGTGATGCATGAGCTGCTTGACGGCGGTGTGCTGGAGAACTGCCGCGCGATGGGCAGCTATCTGGAACAGAAACTGGGCGAGCTGAAAAATTCGCATCCTGATGTGGTTGTAACTGTTCGCGGCAAGGGTTTGATTCTGGGCATGGAACTGAACCGCAGCGGCAAGCAGGTCGTGGACCGCTGTCTTGCAGCCGGGTTGATCCTCAACTGTACGGCTGAGCGCATTATCCGCTTTGTGCCGCCGCTGATTATTACGCAGGAACAGGTTGACGAATGCTGCGGGATTCTGGATGATGTTCTGGGACGGCTGGATTGAAAGCCCCGAGGGGCCATTATTTTCAGGTGAGGATGCTGCCATGAAAAAAGATCTCTTATGTCTGTATGATTTAGCCGCCGATGATTTCGCAATGATTTTCGAGCGGGCCGTTGATTTGAAGCACAAGCATAAACGCGGGGAGCTCTATCATCCGCTGCGCGGCAAGACGCTGGGCATGATTTTTGAGAAACCGTCTACCCGCACAAGGGTGTCGTTTGAAACCGGGATGTTTCAGCTGGGTGGTCACGCGCTGTACCTGCGCTGGACCGATACACAGCTCGGCCGGGGCGAATCCATCTATGATACCGCCAAGGTGCTTTCCCGGTATCTTGACGCTATTATGATCAGGACGTTCGCGCAGAGTACGGTTGAGGAGCTTGCCCGGGACGCCGACGTTCCGGTTATTAACGGGCTTACCGACAGTTCTCATCCCTGTCAAATATTGGCTGATCTGCTCACGGTTATCGAGCGGCGGGGAAGCACCCGGGGGATAAAGGCTGTCTACATCGGGGACGGCAATAATGTCGCCAACTCCTGGATCAATGCGGCCCTGCGGCTCTCTTTTGATCTGACCCTTGCCTGTCCGGTCGGCCATGAACCGGACCGCAGTGTGCTTGAGCGCGCCTGTAGCGAGGCAACCTCGCGCATCAGTGTGATCAGTGATCCGTTCGAGGCTGTGCGCGATGCGGATGTCATCAGTACCGATACCTGGGTCAGCATGGGACAGGAAAAGCAGTATCGCGAGCGCATCAAGGCATTCAGCAACTATCAGGTAAACGAGCGGCTTATCGCCGCTTCGAAAAAGGACGTCATGGTCATGCACTGTCTTCCGGCGCATCGCGGTGAGGAAATTACCGACGGGGTCATGGACGGCCCAAATTCGGTGATTTTTGATCAGGCTGAAAACCGGCTGCATGTTCAAAAGGCAATCCTTGAAATTTTGATGACAAACAATCAGCGCTGAGTATTGCTTGTTTGAAAGAGTGATTGAAACTGACATGCAACCATTGTTAAAAAAACAGTCAGGCGCGCGGGTTGCCCTGCGAAAAAAATTTTCAGGAATCCGCGCGGACAGGCATACTAACAATCAGTCGGGCCCGCACGGCAGCGGGCCGGGGAGAAACGAAAGATGAGCGATATTAAAAAAATTGTGCTTGCCTATTCAGGCGGCCTGGATACCTCGGTGATTTTAAAATGGCTGCAGGAAACGTACGGCTGTGAGGTGGTGACGTTCGCTGCCGAGGTTGGTATGGGCGCGGAACTGGACGGCATCCGCGAAAAAGCCCTGAAAACCGGTGCGAGCGCGGCGTATGTTGAGGATGTGCGCGAAGAGTTCGTGCGCGATTATATCTTCCCCATGTTTCGCGCGGGCGCGATCTATGAGGGCACATACCTGCTCGGGACCTCGATCGCCCGGCCCCTGATCGCAAAAAAAATGATTGAAATTGCGCGCAAAGAGGGTGCGGATGCTGTTGCCCACGGCGCAACCGGCAAGGGCAATGACCAGGTGCGTTTTGAGTTGACCTTTTATGCCCTGCAGCCTGATATCAGGGTGATTGCGCCCTGGCGCCTGCCGAACTGGGATCTGACGTCCCGGACCGCGATGATTGAGTATGCCCGCAAACACGATATTGCCGTGCCCGTGACAGCTGCCAAGCCCTATTCAAGCGATCGCAACCTGCTGCACATCAGCTTTGAGGGCGGCGTTCTTGAGGACCCCTGGAATGAACCGCAGGAGGATATGTTTCAGTTGAGTGTATCGCCCGAGGCTGCGCCTGACCGCACGACCACGCTTGAGATAACATTTGAGCAGGGCAACCCGGTCGCACTTGACGGCAAAGCCATGGGACCGGTTGCGCTGTTTGAGAAGCTCAATGAGCTGGGCGGCGCAAACGGGATCGGCCGGATTGACATCGTGGAGAACCGCTACGTCGGCATGAAGTCGCGCGGCGTGTATGAGACTCCGGGCGGAACCATCCTGTATATCGCCCATCGCGCCATGGAGTCCCTCACCCTTGACCGTGAAGTGATGCGCCTCAAGGATGACCTCATGCCGCGCTACGCGGCCCTGGTCTACAATGGGTACTGGTTCGCACCTGAGCGTGAAATCCTCCAGACCGCCATCGATGAAACCCAGCGCCTGGTATGCGGCACGGTGCGCTTGAAACTGTACAAGGGCAATTGCATGGTTACGGGCCGCAAATCACCGTACAGCCTGTACCGTGAGGACCTGGCAACATTTGAGCACGACACGGTGTATCATCAGGCCGATGCCGAGGGGTTCATTCGCCTGAACGCCCTGCGGCTGCGCATGCGTGCCATATGCGCGGAGGAAAACAATGGGAAATAAAAAACCCTGGGGCGGCCGCTTTAAAGGTGCGACCAGCGCGGTGGTTGAACAGTTTACCGAGTCGATTTCTTTTGATCATGTTCTGGCCCCGTATGATATTCGCGCCTCAATAGCGCATTGTCGCATGCTGGGCCGACAGGGCATTATTTCGCAGCGCGAAGCCAGCCGGATCGAGAAGGCATTGAGGGAAATCGGCCGTGAGATTGCAGCCGGCACGCTTGCCATGGACCCGCGCTGTGAGGATATTCACATGTGCATTGAGGCGCGGCTGATTGAAAAAATCGGTCCTGTGGGCGGCAAGCTGCACACCGGCCGCAGCCGCAATGATCAGGTGGCAACCGATGTGAGCCTGTATCTGCGCGATGCTGTTTTGAGCACGCTTGAACTTTTGACAGGACTCGACCGTGCGCTTGTACGCCTTGCCCGGGAGAATCTTGATGCAGTACTGCCGGGGTTTACGCACCTGCAGCATGCCCAGCCGGTGCTGCTGGCCCATCATCTGCTGGCCTATCATGAAATGTTCATGCGTGACTGCGAGCGGCTTGAATCCTGCTATCAGCGTGTGAACCGGCTGCCGCTGGGTGCCGGCGCTTTGGCCGGAACACCGTACCCGGTTGACCGGCGTTATGTGGCCGCGCAGCTTGGTTACCCAACGGTAACCGCCAACAGCATGGATACGGTCAGCGACCGCGACCATCTGATTGAATTTTGCAGCGCGGCCGCGCTTATCATGATGCATCTGAGCCGTTTCTGCGAGGAGCTGATTATCTGGTCAACGCCAGAGTTTCGCTTTGTGGACATCGCCGATGCGTTTTGTACCGGCAGCAGCATCATGCCGCAGAAAAAAAATCCGGATGTGCCTGAAATCGTGCGCGGGAAAACCGGCCGGGTGTACGGTAACCTGATGGCTTTGCTGACGCTCATGAAAGCCCTGCCGCTTAGCTATAACCGCGATTTGCAGGAGGATAAGGAGCGCCTGTTCGACACGGTAAAAACAGTGCAGGGCTGCTTGAAGGTGTTTGCGCCCATGCTCGCACAGCTGCGTTTTAACCGCGAGGCTATGGCCGCTGCAGTGCAAGGCGGATTTTTGACCGCCACTGATCTGGCCGATTACCTTGCGCAGCGCGGCATGCCGTTTCGCAGCGCCCATGAGGTCGTCGGGCGCATTGTCGGCCATTGCGAAAAGGCCGGCATAAGCCTGTGGGACCTGGATTTGCGGGCGTTGCAAAAATTTTCACCGGCATTCGCTCCTGATGCGCTCGCTGTGCCTTTCAGTTGAGGCTTCTGTTAAAAGCCGGCGCTGCGAGGGCGGAACCGCCCCGGTGCGTGTGCGCAGTGCTGTGCGTGCGGCCGACAGGCTTTGTGCGCAACGGGAGAAGTTTGTGGAGCGCGAATTGAAAAAAATCAATACTCTTTCAATCGGGTAGCAGGGTATGAAGCACATGCAAACAGGCATTCTTACAGCTCGGGAAACTGTCGGACCATGGACGGGTACGAATACCGTGTCTTCGCCGCACAAGAGGCGGTATGTTTTTTACCGGTTGTTTCAAGGACGAAGCCTGATTTTATGCAGCATGGCGCTGGCGCTGTTGACGGTCTCTGCCTGCGGACGCAAAGGCGATCCTTTTCTCAGTGTGCCGTTTGCGCCGTCAAAGGTTCGTGCTGTTAAGGCTGTTGCAAGGCCGGGTGAAATCGTGCTGACGTGGCAGGCGCCACGCGACAACACGGATGAAACCGACCTGCTCGACCTGTCAGGTTTTCATGTGTACCGGGCCCAGGAAACATTTGCCGATTTTTGCCTCAAATGTCCCCGGAGCTATGAGCTGCTCTTCGATTATGAATACCAGGGCCCGCGCGGCCAGCGACCGGAAAAACGCAGCTACCATTATCGCGATACGGCTGTCAAGCCCGGCATTGTGTATATGTACCGCCTGCGTGCCTATAATGCAACCGGAACGGCCGGGCCGAATGCTGATCCATTGGACGTGCACTATGATGTGGCGCCGCAGGCACCGCGTGATTTTCAACTCGAGCGCAGGAACAGGCTGGTTGTTTTGAGCTGGCAGCCTGTCAGCGCGCTGGCCGACGGCCGGGCCGCAGGGGATTTACCGGCTATACAATCTATCGCCGGGTCGAAAAAGGTGAGTATGAAGCTGCGTTGAATGCGCAGCCGATCCAGGAAGTGGTTTTTGAGGATATTCCGCCTGAATATGACACGGTGTATTATTACACGGTGCGCGCAGTGCGCACCGTGGAGCAGACCATCATCGAGAGTGATGCCTGCCCTGAGATCCGGCTTGAATATTTTGATATAACACCTCCCGAGGCACCGCGTTTTCTTACTGCCATTGCGCAGCCGGGAGGAATTCTGTTGAAATGGATGGCGAAGTCTGAAAAGGGTTTTGCCGGGTATCATGTGTATCGGCGTACAGCCAAAGGCGGCGAATTCAAACGTCTCAACCCGGAGCTTTTACGGACGAATTCGTGGCTGGATACGACGGCTGTCAAGGGACAGGGCTATGAGTATGCGGTCTCCGTCGGTTGATGATTCCCAGAGGGCGAACGAGAGTCCTCCCAGCGAGCCCGAGTATATACGCTATATCCTTAACTGAATCTGTTAACTGGTCGTAACGGGAGTGACACCATGCATCATTTTTCTTTGAGAGACGGAGAACTGTACTGCGAATCAGTACCGCTTGCACGGATTGCGGAGCGAGAAGGCACACCGCTGTATGTGTACAGCCGCGCCACGCTTGAGCGGCATTTCCATGCCTTTGACGGCGCTTTTTCCGCGGTGCCGCATCTGACCTGCTATTCGGTCAAGGCGAATTCGAATCTGGCTATTCTGCGTCTGTTCGGCCGACTGGGCAGTGGTGTTGATGTTGTTTCCGGCGGGGAGATACTGCGGGCGCTTAAAGCCGGCATCGCTCCTGAGAAAATTGTGTATTCCGGCGTAGGCAAAACCCGCCTTGAGATTGAACTGGCTCTGAAGCACGATATCCGCATGTTTAATGTTGAATCAGAGATGGAACTTGAGCTCATCAATCAGGTTGCCGTTGAAAAAGCCGTACGGGCCCGTGTTGCCCTGCGGGTGAATCCGGATGTTGATCCGCAAACACATCCCTATATTTCAACCGGCTTGAAAAAAAATAAATTCGGCATCAGCATTGATGACGCTTGTGATGTGTATGCCCGTGCTGTTGCCATGCAGGGCATTGAGGTAGCGGGCGTTGATTGTCATATCGGCTCCCAGATTACAACGGTACAGCCCTTTGTTGACGCGCTTGCACGTGTTAAGGCTTTTGTCCGCCGCCTGCATGCACAGGGCATCGTGATTCGTTCGATCGACCTGGGCGGCGGTCTGGGCATCATGTATAACAGTGAACAGCCGCCTGAGCCGGAGCAGTATGCCGCTGCGGTTATCAGTGAACTGGCTGATATGGACTGCACGCTCATCCTGGAGCCGGGGCGCTGCCTGGTGGGCAATGCCGGCTGCCTGGTCACGCGGGTGCTCTACACGAAAGCAACCGAGCTTAAAAATTTTGTGATCGTTGACGCAGGCATGAATGACCTGCTCCGCCCGAGCCTCTATGATGCCCACCATGCGCTGCTGCCTGTTAACCGCCCGACAGGGCCCGTGATCAAGGCTGATATCGTGGGGCCCATTTGTGAGACCGGCGATTTTCTTGCGCGTGATCGTGACATTGCACGGCCTGAGCAGGGTGATCTGCTTGCAGTGATGAGCGCCGGAGCGTATGGTTTCAGCATGGCATCCAACTATAATTCACGCTTCCGGGTTGCCGAGGTTCTGGTTGACGGATCGGACTACCATGTCATACGGCGCCGGGAAACATTTGATGATCTGGTGCAGTGCGAAATAATACCCCCCGTTCTGGGCTGATAGGCGGTGCAGTCGCATGCGGGTTTGTATGAAAGGCTTTGATTATGCATGAAATTCCATTTACCAAGATGAACGGCACCGGTAATGATTTTATTCTCATTAACAATATGTCCGGGGCCTATGATGCTGTCAAGCAGCCTGCGTTTGTAACCGCGGTATGCCGGCGCATGGTTTCGCTCGGGCGCTGATGGTCTGATCTGCCTGGAACCGTCACAAAGCTGCGATTTTGCCTGGCGTTTTTTTAATGCCGACGGCAGTGAAGCCGACATGTGCGGCAATGGAGCGCGTTGCGCAGCACGCTTTGCGGTTGAGAATGCTCTTGCAGGGCCGGAGCTTGCCTTTGAGACGCGCGCCGGTGTCATCCGGGCGCAGGTCACGGGCAGCCGGGTGCGCGTTCAGCTTTCGCAGCCCGGTGAGCTTGAAACCGGCATCAGGCTTGTCGTTGACGGCATTGAGCGGGAGCTGCATTCGCTGAACACCGGTGTACCGCATGCCGTGCTCTTTGTTGATGATGTTGAGAGCGTGCCGGTTGAAGCGCTGGGGCGCGCTATTCGTTTTCACGAGCGGTTTGCCCCTCAGGGTACGAATGTAAATTTTGTTTCACAGGGTGCGGACAATATGCTACGTATTCGCACATATGAGCGCGGTGTTGAGGGTGAGACGTTCGCCTGCGGCACCGGGTCGGTCGCGGCGGCGCTTATTGCCGCAGCGCTTGGCATGACCGCACTGCCGGTTTCGCTGCAAACCCGAGGAGGTGAGCAGTTGCGGGTGGATGCCGAGTCAGCCCGAGCGCCCTTTGGCGCGGTTTTTCTCGAAGGCGGTACGCGCAAGGTGTGTGAGGGCATACTGTGTCCCGAAGCCTGGGGATAGTCAGACAAGAGATACATAGGACAAATTTTTTCTGCCGGGATTAATCAAGAGGAGTTATCCATGAAAGAGCGTACAAAAAAAACGGTGTTTGGGTTTATACTGCTTGCAGTGTTTGCAGTCTTTCCGGGTGCGGTATCAGCGGAGACTGCCCAGGCAGTCCTTGTCACTGTCGGTGATGAAACCATCACACAGGCTGATCTTGACGCACGCACAGACATGCTGCCTCCGCAGATCAGAAGCCGTTTTGAAACCCAGGCAGGGCGGCAGCAATTGCTTGATCAGGTTGTGCTGGTCAGCCTGCTTTCGCAGGAGGCACGGCGGCTCGGGATCGACAAGCAGGACGAGGTTGCCAAAAAAATAAAGGAAATGACCGACAATATCATCGTTCAGGAGTTGACGCGGCAGCAGATTGCTTCAGATGTCAGCATCTCTGACGAGGAAATCGCAGCCTATTATCAGGCGAACAAGGAAGAATTTGTGCGCGCTGAGCAGATTAATACCAGTGTGATCATGTTTGCTGTTCCGGCCGGTAGCCGGCCCGGAGGTAAAGGAAAAAAAACAGAGCCTGGCCAGTGAAGCGCTGAAGCGATTGAAAAAAGGCGCTGATTTTGCGGAAGTGGCCAGGGAGGTTTCCGAGGATCAGCGCACACAGCGTCGCGGCGGTATTACCGGTTCTTTTGCCGAGGGCAGGCGTGCACGCATGTACGGGAAAAAATTTGAAGACGTCGCATTTGCCCTGAAACAGGGCGAAATGAGTGATGTGTTTGAAACCGAGTTCGGCTATTTTATCGTCCGCCTTGATGACAGGCAGCCGCGCACGGAACAAAGCCTCGCTGAGGCAAAGAGCAAAATTGCACGCAAGCTGCAGCAGACAAAGCAGAAGGAAGCCTATGATGAAGTATGTTGAAGGCCTGAAAAAGAAGTATCCGGTCAAGTACAATCAGAAATAGCCAGATATAATCGCAATGTTTTGCTGATGATTACAGGGGTGCGGCCGCAAGGTGCGCACCTCTTTTTTTATTGCCCTGCAGGGTCGTGATTCTTGGGCGGTCGGCCGTGCAGGGCTATGGGATATAGCTGTTTTACCGGCGGGATTTTTTGCGGGACTGTTTGGCCTGTTTGCGCTTGTTTTTTTGCTTTTTGCGCTCGGCCGCAGAGATTGGCTTGGGGGTTTTCATCGCGCTGAGCGAAAGCGCGCTGCTGTCGGGAAGACCTCCGGGCAGCATGTCACCCAGCCCCGGAATCTTGCCGAAACCGCTTGCCAGTTTGCCCAGCATTCCGCTTTTGCTCATGTTCTTCATCATGTCGCGCATCTGCTTAAAGCGTTTCAGCAGGTCGTTGATATCCTTGACGGTCCGTCCGCAACCTTTTGCCACGCGGCGCTTGCGGCTCTCGTTGATCATGTCGGGCTGCTGACGCTCCCCGGGCGTCATTGAGCTGATGATGGCCTCAACCCTGACCATCTCGCGGTCATCAACAGCGGCACCGCCGGTCATCTGCTTGAAAAACGGGATTTTTTCAACCAGGTCCTGCAGCGGCCCCATTTTCTTGATGGTTTGAATCTGTGCAAGGAAATCAATCAGCGTGAATTTGCCCTTGAGCATGCGCTGGGCATCTTCCTCGGCTTTTTTCTCGTCAACAACCCCCTCAAAGTCCTTCATCAGGCCGACAACATCGCCGAACCCGAGAATGCGCGAGGCAAGACCCTCAGGCCTGAACTCTTCAAGGTTTTCCAGGCCTTCGCCCATGCCCAGGAACTTAATGGGTTTGCCGGTGACCTGCTTGATCGATACGGCCGCGCCGCCGCGCGCATCACCGTCGAGCTTGGTCATGATGAACCCGGTTACATCCAGCCTTTTGTTGAAGGTCTCGGCGGTATTGACCGCGTCCTGACCGATCATTGCATCGCAGACCAGGAAAATATTCTCCGGCTTTGTGGCGCTGGCGATATCATGCAGCTCCTGCATGAGCGGTTCATCAATGGCCAGGCGGCCGGCAGTATCGAATATGGCGATATCGCAGCCGATCTCGCGGGCATGCTGCATTGCGCGGCTGCATATTTCGGGCGGCTGCATATTCTCGGCTGAAAACACCGGCAGGCCGAGCTTTTCGCCGATGACCTTAAGCTGCTGTACAGCTGCCGGGCGATAGATGTCGGCTGCAACAAGCAGGGGTTTGCGTTTATTTTTCGTAAGATGGCGCGCGAGTTTGCCCGCGGTGGTTGTTTTACCGCAGCCCTGCAGGCCCAGCAGCATGATGGCGGAAACCGGGCGTGAGCCGAAACGCACCCCTGTTTCTACCGGCCCCATCAGGTTGATCAGTTCCTGATGGCAGATGTTGAT
Organism: uncultured delta proteobacterium; assembly: GCA_963723235.1. GTDB lineage: Bacteria > Desulfobacterota > WTBG01 > CAIYCZ01 > CAIRTM01 > CAIRTM01. The sequence continues at coordinate 167,444 of CAVRPV010000006.1, read as the reverse complement.
AAAATGATCGCCGGGCGCAACTTTGAGCTTGCGGTCGCCGTGCTTGACGCGGGTATCCACAACCGCGCCGAGCGCGTTTTCCTGTACCCGCGCGATAAAGGTTTTTACAACCGCGTACTGGACATCCGCTTCAAGCAGGGACATGCGGATGTCCTTGAGCGCATCCTCAATGTTGTCGGCGGTGAGTTCGATTTTGCCCCGGAGACGGTCGCGGGCCTTGTTAAAACCGTTTGAGAGAACTTCAAGCATGAAAGAAAAACCTCTCCATATGCAGCACTGCCGGCAATGGAAATAAAGCTGCCGGCACGGATGCAGTATCTATTTTTTAGCTTTTTTAACTGCGGCGATCAGGTCCTCAACGCTCAGACCGGCTCCGGCATAGACAGCATCAGACGGTCCGGAAAGCCCGTAACCCGTAACGCCCAGTTTGGTGAACTGTACGCTCAGGCCCTCTTCAGCCAGCACGCCGGCCACGATACTGCCCAGCCCGGTATGCACGTTGTGGTCTTCATACGTTATAATGCAGCCCGAGGCGGCAGCCTCTCGCACGGCTGCGCGGTCAAGGTCTTTCGGACAGGCAGCATGTAAAACAGCCACGCTCAGGCCTTCATTTTTGAGTTGGTCAGAGGCTTGAACAGCCCGCCAGGCCATGCTGCCGCAGGTGATAATAGCGGCATCAGTTCCTGCGCGAAGCTTGTCAATCCGGCCGTACTCGAAAACGTAGTTCTCTCCGAAGAAGGGCTCTCCCTTTTCATCCAGAATGATCGGCGTAATGGAGCGGCCCATTCCCAGGTAAAAATTGCCCTGCGTGCCGGCCATGTAGCGGGTGGCGCGGTCGGTTTGATTCGGGTCTGCCGGGAGGAGGGCCTTGAAACCGAACAGATTGTTCATGAGGCTGATATAATCGATGCACTGATGGGTTTTGCCGTCTTCGCCCACGTCAAGACCGATATGGGTGGTGACAAGCTTCAGGTTGGTGGCGTTGATGTCGTTGAGCCGGTGCTGATTGTAGGTTTCACTGACACCGAACACGCCGAAATCGGCAAAAAATGTGAGCACGCCTTCGATGGACAGGGCGCCGGCCATGGTCGCCGCATTATGTTCCTCAATGCCGGTCTGGAAAAACGTGTTTGGGCTCAGTTTTTCAAACCCGTTTGTTTTGACCGAACCGGCCAGGTCACAGTCAAACACGGCTATTTTTGCGGGATTGTTTAATTTTGCGGTCGCCTCGGCGATGCCGCACAGGGCATTGCCGAACGCGGAGCGGTTGTCGATTTTGCGTCCCGCTTCATAGGTAATCGGTTTGCCCGTGTCAAGCGGTGCGGGGGCAGGGGTGTGGGCAGCATGCGGTGCCGACGGCAGGTCAGGCAGAGCAGCGCGTAATGCGCGGTAGTGCTCAAGGCGCATCTCAAGACCCAGTTCCTGCATGGCCTTTTCGAGCTGTTCAGGGGTGAGGGCCACACCGTGGTATTTTTCAACATTTTCCATGAATGAAACGCCCTTGCCCATAACGGTCTCTGCAATGATGGCCGTCGGGCGTGTTTCATCCTGCATCGCGGTCTGCAGGGCATCCCATATCTGCTGCAGGTCGTGGCCGTTGATTTCAAGAACCTGCCAGCCGTCGGAGATAAAATTATCTTTGATATGCTGCGGCATTACCGCGCTGGTGCTGCCGGAGATCTGCAGGTTGTTTTTATCGATCAGTACCGTCAGGTTGCCGAGCGCGTATTTGGCCGCAAAGCGGCGTGCTTCTGAAATCTGGCCCTTTTGCTGCTCTCCGTCGCCCATGACCACGAATGTCCGGGCTCCGGTTGCATGCATGCGGGCCGACAGGGCAAAAGCACATCCGGCTGAAAGGCCCTGGCCGAGATTGCCGCTGCTCCACTCAACGCCCGGAACTGTGCGCTCAATGTGCCCTTCGAATATGCTGGCCGGGTGCCGGAAACCGGCTATGGCATCATCGGTTGCGAAAAAGCCGCTGCGCGCGAGCGCCGCATACACGCCAGGGGAGGTGTGTCCATGGCTGACCACGATGCGGTCGCGCTCCGGGGCATGCGGATTGGCAGGATTGATGCGGGCATGTTGCATCAAGGTTATGTACATGTCGATTGAGGACATTGATCCGCCCGGATGTCCTGAGGCTGCCAGGGTTGTCATGTGCAGGATGTCGCCACGGGCATTGCGGGCAAGCTCGCTCAGCCGTTTGATTTCAGCCTGGTCAATGGTGGTGTTGTTAAATCCTTTTTGCATGATGTGTGTTCCCTTACACGGTGGTTAGCGTGAGTGATCTCCCTGCACGAGGATGTGTGTCAGGGGAGATAGTCTGTGGCGCAGGCGCTCAGGTATTCAGCGGGCTGAATACTTCAAGGGCGGGGTACGTACCTACACTGCACATGGCGTTTGACGATAATAAAAAAAACATTATAAAAAAGAGGTCAAAATATGTCAATAGATATCATCCGCACGCGATGCGGACAGGTGTTTTTTTTTGTGATTGTCGCCGGTTTGCTTCAGGCGGGTATCAGTCGGGGTCGGGATATTGAAAGGGGTTTTCAGCCGGGGATGTTGTTTTTTTTTGCTCTGACAAGGCCGTATTCGTTCATCTTGCGCCACAGGGTGTTATAGCCGATTCCCAGCCGGCGCGCTGTTTCTTTTTGATTCCAGTTGGAGTCATCAAGAACGGCATTGATATGCAGTTTTTCAAGTTCTTTCATGTTCATAGTTGAGAAATCATAGGCAGCTTCAGGCACGACTCCGATTTCCAGCAACAGGTCATCGGGCATGATTACATCGTTATCAAGCAGAATCATCGCCCGCTCAACGGCATTTTCAAGTTCACGCACGTTGCCGGGCCACTGGTAGGATTCAAGTTTTTTGATTGTCGTTTCGTGTATTTTTACCCGGCTGCGTGATGCCTTGCGGCAGTAGCGGTCAATGAAGAATTTTGCCAACGGCACGATATCGGCAACGCGTTCCCGCAGGGACGGCAGATAGAGTGGTATGACCTTCAGACGGTAGAACAGGTCCTGGCGAAATTTGCCGGCCTCCACCAGCTGGGCAATCGGCTTGTTGCTTGATGCCAGTACACGGGCGTCAACCGGGATATCGTGCGTGTCGCCCACCCGGCGGATTTCATTTTCCTGCAGCACGCGCAGCATTTTAACCTGAAAGTTCGGTGTTGTTTCAGCGATTTCATCAAGAAAAATTGTTCCGCCGTTCGCCTCTTCGAACAGGCCTTTTTTGTTCGAGTTTGCACCGGTAAAAGAACCCTTGACATGTCCGAACAGCTCGCTCTCGAGCAGCGTTTCCGGCAGGGCCGCGCAGTTGATTGCCACAAACGGGCCGTCCGAGCGCAGGCCGTGGGCATGCAGAGCCCGGGCGATCACCTCTTTGCCGGTTCCGCTTTCTCCTTCGATCATAACGGTTGAGTTGCTGCGTGCGATGCGTTTGACCATAACCATGACCTTTTGCATGGCCGGGCTGGTGGCAATGATGTTGTCAAAGTTGGTATACTGTTTAACCTGATCCCGCAGGTGGCGTATTTCGGTGAGAAATCTGCGGCGCTCATAAGCTTTTTCAATGACAATGCTGAGTTCTTCCAGGACAACCGGTTTGGTGATATAATCAAAGGCCCCTTCGCGCATCGCGCGTACCGCGCTGTCGATTGAGCTGTGGCCGGTTATGATCACAACTTCCGTCTGGGGCGAATATTGCTTGGTTTTGTTTAAAATCTCGAACCCGCTCAGTCCGTCAAGCATCAGATCCGTGATGACAACATCGAATTGGTCGGCTTCAAGCATGGTGAGGGCAAGCTGGCCGTTGTGCTGCTGCAGGACCTCATAGCCGGCTTTTTCGAAAAAAGAGCCCAGCATTTTCAGTATTGAACGGTCGTCGTCAACAATGAGAATTCTTCTGTTTTGCATAGTTCTGTGAGAGCTGGAAACAGTCAAAAACGCCTTTTGGGGCACTGCATCCGAAAAAGTCCGTGGGTGCGGCACGCGGCACAGTATCAGGACTTTTTACGAATGCGTTATAAATTAGCTTGACAAACAATGAAAATTTAACTAAATATTATCTCTTTACGCTACGGACGCAGCAGTGATATTTGGCAAATACTGAATATCTATATACCTTAGGGAGTGTTCCTGCAAGCGTAAAAGTTGCACGAACAGTTTTTAATTGCATAGCACACTTTTTATTCTGGTATCAAGGAGCACTGAACATGTACGCAATTGTAAAAACCGGCGGGCTTCAGTACAAAGTACAGCCCGGTGACACTGTAACCGTAAATAAGCTGGACGGTGAAATTGGAACAGAAATCATGCTGACCGAGGTTCTGATGGTTGTCGACCCGCAGAAGGACACTATCTCGGTCGGGCGGCCTGTTGTCAGCGGTACAACCGTATCCGCCGAGATCACCGCGCAAAAGAAAGGCGAAAAAATTATCGTCTTCCGTTCCAGGCGTCGCACGGGGTTCCGTAAGAAGAACGGCCACCGCCAGTTGCTGACCCAGCTTAAAATTAAAGACATTCTCGTATAACGGCCCCACAGGGAGGAATAGCTTTGAGAATATATGAACTCTGTTTGATAACGCATAATGACACAACCGAGGAGCAGCAGGATCAGTTGCTTCAAGCCATCTCTGAGATTATTGCCCGGCACAGCGGTTCGGTTTTAAAGACGGAAAAATGGGGCAAGAAGAATTTTAAATACGTGATAAAGAAGCAGTCCAAGGGACATTATTGTTTCCTTGTCTTTGAGGCGGCCGCTGCAGCCCTGAAAGAAATTGAGCGCAGCATCATGTATAATGAATTGATCCTGCGGTATAATTTTATTCGGCTTGAGAAATTCACGGAAACGCCCGTTGGGTTTTCTGAACCTCTTGAGCCTGCGAGCACTGAAAGTAGCACTGAGGATGAAAACGGAACTGAGACTGAAAATGTTGTCGCGGAACAGGCGGCTGAAACACAGGCATAAACACCCTAGGCATTGAGGAGGCACCGTTGAAGCGAGTCAAAGGCATTAAGCGCAAAAAGACATTCTATCAGAAACGCAAAATCTGCCGTTTTTGTTCTGATTCCAACGCGGAAATTTTTTATCGTGATTTTAATACCTTAAAGCATTTTGTCACCGATCGCGGTAAAATTATTCCGCGCAGAATTTCAGGAAACTGTGCAAAGCATCAGCGACACCTGACCAGGGCGATTAAGCGCGCGCGCGTGGTTTCAATTATGCCTTTTGTGTCTTCCTCGCTCTAAGAAATGCATTGAGCGGCATGTGTATGCTGCGAACACCGGTAATTACGTAATAAGGAATGAACAATGAACATTATCCTGACTGAAGATGTTGAAAGTCTCGGCTCTGCCGGCGATCTGCTGAAAGTAAAAGACGGTTTTGCGCGCAATTATCTGATCCCCGGCGGCAAAGCCATGGTGGCGACCACCCAGAATGTGAAAATGCTTGAGCATCAAAAACAGCTCGTGCAGTCCAAGCTGAATAAATTTAAACGCGAAGCAGAACAACTGGCTCGTAAAATTGGAGATGTTTCCTGTACGGTCGCAAAGCCGGTCGGTGAAGAGGATAAAATCTTCGGAGCGGTTACAGCTGCCGATATACAGAGCGGCCTTGCTCATGAAGGCATCACGATCGACAAGAGAAAAATTATACTTGATGAACCGTTAAAGAATCTTGGAATTTTTACGGTACCCATTAAACTGCATCCGGACGTTACCGCTCAGTTGAAGGTTTGGGTTGTAAAAGAGTAGGCTTGCAGCTGACGCACTACCCATGACAACCGTACCCAATCCAAAAGTCCCTCCTCAGAGCATTGAGGCTGAACAGTCTGTTCTGGGGGCAATACTTCTTGAAAACGAGGCCTTGATCAAGGCCATCGAACTCCTGCAGGTGGATGATTTTTACCGCGAGTCCCATCGCCAGATATACAGCGCGATGATCGGGCTGTATGAAAAAAATACCCCGGTTGACCAGATTACCCTGACCGAGCATCTGAAGCAGAAAAACAAACTGGCGGAGGTTGGCGGTCTGTCCTATGTGGCCGAACTGGCCGATAAGATTCCGACTGCCGCCAATATTGAATATTACGCCAAAATAGTGCGCCAGAAGGCCATTTTGCGCAATCTGATTGCAAGTGCGACCGGTATTGTGGCCAAGGCCACTTCAGGTGAGGAAAATATTGAGGATATCCTTGATTTTTCCGAAAAAACGATTTTTCAGATATCCGAACAGCAGATTAAGCCCTCGTATTATCCGCTCAAGAGCATACTCCAGTCTACGTTCAAGAGTATCGAGCGGCTGTATGAAAAAAAGCAGCTGATCACCGGGGTGCCAACCGGTTTTGCCGATCTGGATGAAAAAACATCCGGTTTTCAGCCATCAGACCTGATTATCATCGCCGGCAGGCCCAGTATGGGCAAAACCGCCTTTTGTCTCAATATCGCGCAGCATGCCGCAACGGTGGAGAAGGTGCCGACGGTTGTTTTTTCGCTTGAAATGTCAAAGGAACAGCTTGCCCTGCGCATGCTGTGCTCCGAGGCCCGGATCGATAATCATAAGTTGCGCAGCGGCCATATCGCTGAGAACGAATGGGGCAAGCTCACCATGGCTGCCGGACGTCTTTCCGAGGCGTCCCTGTTTATTGATGATACTCCCGGTATGTCCGTTTTTGAAATGCGCGCCAAGGCCCGGCGTTTGAAGGCCGAACATGGGCTGGGCATGATTATTATCGATTATATGCAGCTTATGAGCGGATCAAAGACGCGCTCAGACAGCCGCGAGCAGGAAATCTCGGAGATTTCACGCTCCCTGAAGGCCCTGGCAAAAGAGCTGAATGTACCGGTGCTCGCGCTCTCACAGCTCAACCGCCGGCTTGAGGATCGTACTGATAAAAAACCGCAGATGTCCGATTTGCGCGAGTCCGGTGCGATTGAACAGGACGCGGATGTTATTCTGTTTATTTATCGAGAAGAGGTCTATCACCGTGATTCGGAAGAAGCCAAGGGTAAAGCTGAAGTTATTATCGGCAAGCAGCGCAACGGCCCAATTGGTGATATTCCTTTGACCTTTATCAATGAATATACCCGCTTTGAAACCCGCTCCTATCGTGATTGATAATCGCGAGTCCGCATCGAAAACCAGGCTTTCCTACTGCTTCCAATCCGTTTGAGCTCTTAGCTGCGCAGGATCGCACGCTTTTATACAAATTTTTTTAATTATTTACCATGTGCCCGTTGACACCTGTTCAGCCGGTGCTTATATTCTCAGCACTGAAAACAGCGTGGAGACACGTTGAATTTTTTACGATCTGTAATCAGGATATTTAACGAAAGCGCATCAGGCGCGATACATCAGGAGGCACATGTATGGCAAAAGCAATTGGCATTGATTTGGGAACAACCAATTCGGTCGTGGCCGTAATGGAAGGCGGAGATCCGACCGTTATCGTTAACGAGGAGGGCAACCGGCTGACGCCTTCATGCGTGGCTTTCACCAAAGACGGTGAAATTCTGGTCGGCCAGGTCGCAAAGCGGCAGGCGATCACCAACCCGGAAAACACCATTTATTCAATCAAGCGCTTTATGGGGCGCCGCTACGATGAAGTCAATGAAGAGATGAAAATGGTGCCCTATAAGGTCATCAGGGGCAGCAACGGTGATGCACGCATTGAGATTCAGGGCAAAGAGTATTCGCCCCCGGAGATTTCAGCAAAAATACTCCAAAAACTGAAAAAATCGGCAGAGGCCTATATGGGCGGAGAAGTAAAAGATGCCGTTGTGACGGTTCCGGCCTATTTTAATGACAGTCAGCGGCAGGCAACCAAGGACGCCGGCACGATTGCAGGACTGAATGTTTTGCGCATTATTAATGAGCCGACCGCCTCAGCTCTGGCCTACGGTCTGGACAAAAAACGTGATGAGATCGTTGCCGTGTATGATTTCGGTGGCGGAACATTTGATATCTCCATTTTGGAAGTCGGCGATAATGTTATTGAGGTAAAGGCCTCGAACGGGGACGGGCATCTTGGCGGCGATAATCTTGACCAGCGCATCATTGACTGGCTGGTTGCGGAGTTTAAAAAGGAGCAGGGCATTGATATCAGCACAGATAAAATGGCCCTGCAGCGGTTGAAGGAGGCTGCCGAAAAAGCGAAGATAGAGCTGTCTTCAACGCTTGAAACCGAAATCAACCTGCCGTTTATTACTGCCGATGCGACCGGTCCGAAGCACATGAACTATCGTTTAAGCCGGGCGAAATTCGAGCAGATGATCGATGATCTGGTCGAGCGGACCCGGATCCCCTGCGAGAGCGCAATGCGTGATGCCGGCCTGAAAAATTCAGATATTCAGGAGGCTATCCTGGTCGGTGGTTCCACCCGGTTGCCCTGCGTGCAGGAACTGGTGAAAAAGATGTTCGGCCGTGAGCCGCACAGGGGCGTTAATCCGGATGAGGTCGTGGCCCTTGGTGCATCTGTTCAGGCCGGTGTGCTTTCAGGTGACGTTAAAGACGTGCTGTTGCTGGATGTAACGCCGCTGTCACTGGGCATCGAAACCCTTGGCGGGGTTACGACAAAGCTCATTGAACGCAACACGACGATTCCGACCCGCAAAAGTGAAATTTTCACCACGGCCGCTGATAATCAGCCCAGCGTTGAAATTCACGTTCTACAGGGCGAGCGCGATATGGCCCGCGACAACCGGACCCTGGGGCGCTTTCAGCTCACCGGTCTGCCCCCGGCGCCGCGCGGCGTACCGCAAATTGAGGTTGCTTTTGATATTGATGCCAACGGCATGGTACATGTTGCGGCCAAGGATCTTGGTACCGGCAAGGAGCAAAAGATAACCATCACCGCTTCAAGCGGTCTTGCCAGGGAGGAGATTGACCGGATGGTCAAGGATGCTGAAGCGCATTCTTCCGAAGACAAAAAACGCCGTGAGGAAATCGAGGTTAAAAATCAGGCTGATAATCTGGTATACACGACAGAGAAGCTCCTGAAAGAAAATAAGGATAAACTTGCCCCCGACGATGTTGCGGCTGTTGAAAGCGCGCTGCAGGAAACTAAAGCGGCAATTGAAAACGGCAACATTGATCAGATCAGGCAGAAAATGGAAGCACTGAACAACGCATCACATAAGCTGGCCGAGGCAATGTACAAGCAGGCCTCCGCGAGCGAGCAGCCTGGCGCGGGTTCTGCTCCGGGTGCGGGAAGCGCTTCCGGGCCGGGAGCAGGTGCTGCCGGGTCACAGGACAATATTGTTGATGCTGAATTTGAGGAAACCGACAAGTGATGCGTTGTCTGATTCTGCTTGACAGTTGCCGTCATTGAACAATACAAAAGGGATGGGGATGAACCCCATCCCTTTTGTTGCAAGGAAACACCAGGGAAGATGTTTGTTGGTATTCTCATCGCCGGTACGAGTATAGCAAGGGGGTAGAGCCATGACTGAGGCACAAGGAAACAATTTTACCATGCGGGATCCTGAACAGCAAAACCGGGAGGCAAGCTCGAAGCCCGCCGGGACGCTGCCGGAAATAAATTTTTCATCCTTTATCCTTTCGCTGGGCTCATCCGCCCTGTATCACTTCGGCGAAATTCCTGATCCCGTGTCGGGTGCAAGGCAGCGCAATCTTGATCTGGCCCGGCAGACTATCGATATTCTTGTGGTTCTCCGGGATAAGACCACCGGCAATCTCAGTGAGGATGAGGCGCGGCTGCTTGAAAGCCTGCTGCACGATCTGCAGATGCGCTATGTGCAGGAGCGCAAAAAATAAACGCCGTTTAAAACGCAGGCGCAGACAGGCACGGGCCTGCGCGAGCACATGTGGCTTCCGGCTTTTACATTACTTCCGAAAAGGCTGATGTCAGTGTCCGCTGGCGCGCAGCTTGACCGTGTGTCATGGCCGCGTGCGTCCAACGATCCCGGTACATGCTGTATAGTGGTGCACTGTTTTAGAAAAAAAGCATGCCTATCTCCGCTCATCTTCAGTCGCTTTCGATTGCGTCGCCCTGCAAAGTTAATCTGCACTTGAGCATTGAGCGCAGACGGCCGGACGGCTATCATGAGATCACAACCCTTTTCCACCGTGTCAGTCTTCAGGATACAATCCATCTGCAGCGGACACAGGCTCCCGGCATTCATCTTTCCGTGAGTGATCCCGATATCCCGGCCGGACCTGGTAATCTTGTCTGGCGCGCGGCTGAACTTTTTTTTAAACACTATGCGCAGTCCGGCGGTGTCAGTCTCAGGATCGACAAGCACATTCCCGCCGGAGCCGGACTGGGCGGGGGCAGCAGTAATGCCGCCGCAACCCTGCTCGGCCTGCAGCGTCTCTACGGTCTGGAGATTCCCAGGGATCAGCTGGCGGGCCTGGGAGCTTCACTTGGTGCTGATGTTGTTTTTTTTCTGGCTGACATTCGCAGTGCCTGGGCCACCGGCATCGGCGAAAAACTCTCCCCTGTTGAAAACTCCCCGCTTTTGTGGTTTTTGATCGTGTACCCGCGGCTGCATATCTCCACGCAATGGGCCTATAATACATTTAGTCAAGATATTTTATTGACAAATCAACCTAAAAAGACTAATTTAAACAATTCATTCCGCAGTCTTTCGGATGTATGCGGGTTGATGTACAATGATTTTGAACAGGTAATATTTCCCCGTTACGGACAGATTAAAGCCCTGAAGGAAAATCTGCTTGTCGCGGGTGCTGCCGGAGCGCTTCTCAGTGGAAGCGGTTCGTCAGTGTACGGAGTATTCGCTGATCAACAGGCATGTGAAACGGCCCGGGGAAATATAGCCGACATTGAATCGTACCGTGTTTTTACGGCACATAGCCTTTAAAAACGCATGTGGCCGCCGTGTCCTGCTGATAGTGCAGACGGGGTAGATGCTGAACATGCAGCAGGAGTATGCGGATGAACGGTTTGAGGATCTTTTCGGGTAATTCCAATCTGCCCCTTGCGCAGTCAGTATGTTCGTGTTTTGACCTGTCGCTTGGCAAGGCAAATGTCAGTACGTTCAGTGACGGGGAGATCCAGCTTGAAATTCAGGAAAACGTGCGCGGCATGGATGTGTTTATTGTGCAGTCAACGTGCATGCCGGGCAATCAGCACATCATGGAACTGCTTATCATGATTGATGCCTTCAAGCGCGCATCGGCCGAGCGCATAACGGCGGTTATGCCCTATTACGGGTATGCCCGTCAGGACCGCAAGGTTGCCCCGCGGGCGCCCATATCGGCCAAACTGATGGCCGATCTGCTGACGACTGCCGGCGCCAGCCGCGTACTGACCATCGACCTGCATGCCGGCCAGATTCAGGGTTTTTTCAATATACCGGTCGACAATCTCTTCGCGGAACCGGTGTTTGTCGCCTACTTCAAGGAAAAATATCAAAATGAAGACCTGGTGATTGTTTCCCCTGATGCTGGCGGCGTGGAGCGCGCGCGGTCCTATGCCAAGCTTATCGGCGCTTCACTTGCCATCATCGACAAGCGCCGCCTGCGCCCCAACGAGGCCGAGGTCATGAATATTATCGGCGATATAGAGGGCAAATGCACCCTGATCGTGGATGATATGGTCGATACCGCCGGAACCCTGACCAACGCTGCTGAAGCACTGCGCACGCGCGGAGCCAAATCGGTTTCGGCCTGTTGTACGCATGCGGTTTTTTCGGGCAAGGCAGTGGAACGCATCCAGAATTCGTGCCTTGAGGAGATGATCATTACCGATACTATTCCGCTCAATGCCGAAGCGCAGAAACTGAAAAAAATTAAAGTGCTGTCGATCGCCGAGCTGTTTGCAGAGGCTATTAAGCGCATTCATAAAAACGATTCAGTCAGTTCACTGTTTCGCATATAAATCACAGTCGCAGCAGGCGACGTACATCATATCAACACCGAGGAGACATCATGAGCGATATAATTACAATCCAGGCAAGCAAACGCGAGCAGAGCGGCAAGGGTTTTGCCCGTAGCCTGCGTCGGGCCGAAAAAATTCCGGCCGTGGTATATGGTCACGGGTATGAGCCGGTCAGCATCACGCTTGACGGCAATGTCCTGAATAAAATGTTTAAGGCCGGCCATGAAGATGCGGCCGAATATCAGATCATCACGCTGCAGATCGAAAGCGATGGCGCCCAGGCTGAAACAAGGGTTATGATTAAGGAAATTCAGCGGCATCCCCTTGAGCAGCACATTGAGCATATTGATTTCTTTGCCATCAAGATGGATGAACCGGTTTTCGCTCAGGTTCATATCCGCTTGCACGGCAAGTCCGAAGGCGTTAAGCTCGGCGGCATTCTGCGCCATATTCTTCGCGAAATAGAGGTGAAAAGCCTGCCTGAGGACGTACCCTCACATATTGATCTTGATATTGAGCATATGCAGATCGGCGATTCCATCCACGTTAGTGACCTGCAGGTGTCTGAAAAAGTGCACATTCTTACTGATCCGGCTGCCGCGGTTGTCAACATAATGGCACCGGTGGCTGACAAGGCGCCTGCGGAAGCTGAGCAGGCAGGAGCATCACCCGGCGAGGCTGCACCGGCTGAAAAAAAATAGCTGATACGGAACGGATACGCGGTGAAGCTGATTGTCGGTCTGGGAAATCCGGGGCCTGAATACAGCAATACACGGCATAACATAGGATTTCTCGCCGTCGATCAGCTCGCTGATGAATATAACATCCCCCTGTGCAGGCTCGGTTTTCAGGCTCTATACGGTATTGGCTTTGTAGGCGCCTGTAAAACGATAATCGCACAACCGCTGACCTATATGAACCGCAGCGGTGAAGCCGTGGCAGAGTTGGCCGCACACTATAAAATTTCCCCTGCACATATCACCATTATCCATGACGATATGGATATATCGTTTGGACAGTTGAGGATCAAAGCACGAGGCGGCAGCGCCGGACACCGTGGTGTTCATTCCATACAGCAGCACTGTGGTGACGCCGAATGGATTCGCATCCGGATCGGTATCGGCAAGCCCCCGTCATTGATCGCTCCTGTGGATTATGTTTTGCAGAATTTTACGGATAGTGAAACAGAAGGTCTCAAGGAGGTGATTCGGAAAACAATTCAGTGTGTTTCGGTCCTGTTTAACGAAGGCCCTCAGATTGCTATGAACGAATTTCATCGTTCTAGAGCATGTGACTAAATATTGTAGCCCCATGTTCTGAGCCAGCCACAAATAGCATACAACGAAACTTTTATTAAGCTCATGAGCGTTGTCGCTTTGGTTATCGCTCCGCTCATCGGCTCATTGTTTGATACTTGACAGGTTGTCTCTGACGCCCGTTTTCCCTGGAGAACGGGCGTTTTTTCTTGCATGTCCTGCTGCCGTATTGCGGGGTATAATTATCTTGACCCCGTGGCTCCTTTTTTCTATAGTGGTAAGAGTGCACTGAATTCTGGAAGATCGCTTACACTGCCGGGACGTGCAGGCCAGATCATTGTGAAGGACAACACATAGTACCGTGCAGCATGGGCTGAAGGCAGTATTTTTTTTGCCGAATAATCTGCTGTTTTGGAGGTATGGATATGGAACCTGTCACACCTGATATCAGTGACGAGCACGAGCAGCTTCACGGTGCAGATGAGCTTAAGGAGATTGTCGAAAGCCATTTGCGCGCACCGGCCTCATCGACAACGCGACCGAACGTGACGGGCAAGTTGCTCAGGGAGATCGAGAGAACCAACAAGGAGCTCTGGGTCATCCTGTCCATGTTCATCCTGGCGGGATTGCTCAATTATGCGGTTGCTTCTCAGCGGGTTTTGATCGGTCTCTATGCCCTCCCAACAATTATGTCTGCATACTGCTACGGCAGACGCCACGCAACGCTCACTGCATTTGCCAGTATCATTTTTGTCGGTATCCTTGCCTATTACAGGCCGGGCCTGCTCACGCATGATGCTGCAGAGATGGGGGGCAGCGGGTGGTATGAATTTATGGCCTGGGGCGCGATACTGCTGGTCATGGCCTACAGCATGGGCACACTGTATGATAAAAGCAAGCAACGCTTTGTGGAGCTTCAGCAGACGTATCGCGGGTTGATCGTCATTTTGCGCAATTTTATTTCCAAGGATCAGTATACCGAAAATCATTGTTATCGGGTTTCCATATACGCCGCTAAAATTGCTGAAGTTTTGGGTCTGGGCTGGCAGCAGATAGAGGACATCCGTTCAGCAGGCATGCTGCACGACCTTGGCAAGCTTGATATCAGCAGGGAACTGCTGTACAAGGCTGCCAAACTCTCGGCTGATGAATATGAATCGGTAAAGCAGCATGTTTCAACCGGCGTAGGGATGCTCGACCCGGTCAGCACCCCGCTGGGTCGGGTGCTGCCGATCGTGCTTGCCCATCATGAACGCTATGACGGTACGGGATATTACAAAACCTCCGGTGAGGGTATTCCGTTCGAGTCCCGTATTCTTTCCGTTGCCGATGTCTATGATGCGCTTACCAGCGATCGTCCCTATCGCAAGGCCATGTCACCCTATGCTGCCGAGGAGATCATTGTCAAAGGTTCCGGCACGGAATTTGATCCGGAAGTCGTACGGGCTTTTGTCAAGGCTTTTAAAAGAGGGGACATGGATGTGCCCGGTCTTATCGTTTGATAATCCGGGCCTGCAAGCCGGTTCGATTGCCGCGGTTTTTCGACCTGCGGCATGCGGGGGTAGTGCAATACGGTTTAAAACGGTAAAAGCAGCCCCGAATCGCCGTATTCTCCCGGGCGGCGACATCAATATCTAGTGTAACAAAAATATTGACACACAATCATATTTTGTTTATACTTTTGCAAAAAACAACGATATTATAAATAATACGCAGGTATCCGGTGTAATGATGGGTCAAGCATACGACAGAAACCCGAAACCAGAGTCAACTACATACTAGTATAATTAATGAATAATACTTTTGATTATGAACGCGCCAGGGCATATGTGCGCTCAGGCTCACGCTGCGATTTAATGGCAGGCCCAGCTGTTCAGTCCTGCAGGTTGAATGTGCGGGTCTGGCTGTCGGTGCTCGTACCGGCATTGGTGGTAAGCCTGATGCTAACTATAGTTATCGGCCGCACGCTGGCCTGCGATCCTTTTCAGGCGGATATGCTCCTGCCGTCAACAACTGAAAGATTATTGGCAGAATTTGCCGGACAGTCCCCCCGGAGCCCGCAGGAAGATGCTGCTGGTTTTCCTGCGGACGTGTTGCAGGAGCTGGCGGGCAATACAGCACAGCAACCGTTATCCGATGAGTCCCTGGCTGCTGTGCTGGCCAAGGACATTGTCGTCAAGAGAGGGGACACGCTGCTGGATATTCTGGTGCGCGAGGGGGTGGAGCGTGATCAGGCCCACAGTGTTGTGGATGCCCTGAAGCCGGTTTTTAATCCTCGCAGCTTGCAGCGTGATCATGCCCTGACCATGACGTATGAAGCCCCGGACGAGGATTCTTTTGAGTTCAGGTCCCTGAATATTAAGCTTGATCCCGAACACGAGGTTCAGGTTGACCGCTGTGAGCAAAAGGGTTTCACTGCCAGCGAAATCGTCAGGGAATTTGAAAAACGTACGCTGATGGCTGAATTTGAGATCAACTCAAGCCTGTATGAGGATGCCGCACAGCAAGGCCTGCCCTTTGAAATGCTTCTGCCCGTTATTAACACCTTTGCGTATGACGTTGATTTCCAGCGTGATCTTCATGCCGGTGACCATTTTGAAATAATGTATGAAACGAAAGTTAATCCTGATGGTAAGGTTGTCTGCGCCGGGACAACGTCGTATGCCGCCCTGACTACCCAGGGGCGCCGCCTGACGCTCTATCATTATCAGGACAGTGCCGGAGCCACCGATTATTTTGATGAACAGGGCCGCAGTTTAAAAAAGAACCTGATGGTCACGCCGGTTGACGGTGCCCGTATTTCATCCCGTTACGGTCAACGGCGTCACCCGATTCTGGGTTACAGCAAGATGCATAAGGGGCTTGATTTCGCCACACCCTCAGGAACCCCGATCAAGGCAGCCGGTGACGGTGTTGTCGAATCCTCTGAATACAATGGCGCGTATGGCAATCTTGTAGGTCTGCGGCATGATAGTGGCTACCAAACCAAATATGCCCATATGAGCCGTTTCGCCCGGGGGGTACGACCCGGTGTGCGTGTCAAGCAGGGGCAGATCATCGGGTACGTTGGCTCAACAGGCAGGTCGACAGGACCGCATCTGCATTACGAGGTTCTGCATCATGGCCGGAACCTGAATCCCGCCAGTATTAAATCTACGCCGGGCCGCATTCTGCAGGGCAGTGAACTCGGACGCTTCATGGAGGCCAAGGCCAAACTGGATGTTCAGTTCGCCTCCCTGAAAAAACCCGCTGTGTACGCCCAGACTCACCAACCTGACGCCTGAAACCACACAAAAATTTCATATAGAGAGCATGCGTTGGCAGCATAGCGCATGGTTTCTCCGCAGGCTCTTCTCCTTTACCGCACGTCTGAGTTGACGCCTGTTGACAGGACAGGTGTTTATCAGGCTGCGCGCGCTCTTTTCATTAACAGTGATCGATATTGGGGCCTGCAGGCTTCCGGGGGCAGGTGCGGTAGGGGCTATAGAACTGCCTCTTTGTGGCGGGCGCTGTGACATTGCAGATTAACGGCCACGGGCAGGCTGGCAATGTGGGCGGCATGTGTTTCAATATGCACGGCCAGGGCCGTGATACGGCCTCCGAGTCCCTGCGGCCCGATTCCCAGCGCGTTGATGCGTACCAGTATATCATGCTCAAGCTTGGCATTCTCCGGGTTTGCTGAGCTTTGTCCGGCGGGGCGCAGCAGGGCGCGTTTGGACAATTCCATGCAGCGCTCAGCGGTGCCGCCGATGCCGACGCCGACAATCAGCGGCGGGCACGGATTGCTGCCGGCTTCAGATACCGCCTGCACAACAAAATCAATGACCCCTGATCGGCCCTGAGACGGCTTCAGTACGCTAAAGCGGCTCATGTTTTCGCTACCGCCGCCTTTGGGAGCCACGATAATTTTTATCTGCTCGCCCGGCACAAACGGTAGTGGATAACCGCCGGGGTGTTGTCGCCCGTGTTTTCGCGTGTGCTGAAGGGATGCTGCACCATGGACATGCGCAGATATCCTTCGCAATAGCCGCGGGCCACGCCGGCCTGTATGGCTGTTTCAATATCATCGCCTTCAATGTGCACGTGTTGTCCGATGTCAACGAATACAACGGCCGTGCCGCAATCCTGGCACAGGGGCATGGGCGTTTCAGCAGCAATCGCGGCGTTTTCAATTATCTGGCCGAGAACCTCACGCCCGGTTTCGGAAACCTCTTCTGTGCGCGCCTGCCTGAGCAGCGCCACAACATCGTCACCCAGATAAAAGTTGGCTTCCTGACACAGGCGCGCAACTGTTTCGGTTATATGAGTGCTGTTGATTGTTCGCATCATTGTTTCCATGTTTTTGCCGTTGCAGCTGTGCCATTTCCAGGCGGTCGCGATGATGGTTTCAATGTCGCAGCAGTTTCGGCTTCCAGCCCAAAACCCGCATGGCTTTGCCGGAGCCGGCAATCAGTGTTGCCGGATCGCCGGGGCGGCGGCCGGCATGTGTCACCGTGATATCTCGGCCTGTGACCGCGAGGGCGATGTCGATGATCTGTTGCACGCTGTGGCCGCTGCCGTTGCCCAGATTGAAAACGTCCGAAGGGCCGCCGGCTTCAAGATACTCGAGGGCCAGAACGTGCGCGTCAGCCAGGTCATTGACATGAATGTAGTCGCGCACGCAGGTTCCGTCCGGCGTGTCATAATCGGTGCCGTACACGGCAATGCTGTCCCTGTCCCCGAGCGCGGCTTGGAGTACAATGGGTATCAGGTGTGACTCAGGATCGTGCAACTCGCCGATATCGGCAGAGGGGTCAGCGCCCGCTGCATTGAAATAGCGCAGCCGGACGCTTTTCAGTCCGTAGATCGCGTCAAACCAGTCCAGCATGCGCTCAACCGCCAGTTTGGTCTCTCCGTATACATTCGTCGGCCGGGTCGGGTGGGCTTCGTCAATGGGCACGTAGTGCGGCTCACCATAGGTTGCGGCTGTTGATGAAAAAATAAAATGACTGATTCCGGCCTGCTGCATGGCGCTCAGCAGGTTCAGCGTGCCGTAGAGATTGTTTTCATAGTAGCGCTCCGGATACTGCATGGACTCGCCGACAAGGCTGTAGGCTGAAAAGTGCATGACCGCTTCTATGGCGTGCTGCTTGAAAACCGCGCGCACATCATCGGGGCGGCGAAGGTCACCCTTGAAAACGGGTATGCCCGCTACGGCCTCAGGGTGACCCTTTTCGAAGTTGTCAAACACAACCACGTCGCGCCCGGCGCGCTGCAGCGCCCGCACGGCATGCGATCCGATGTAGCCTGCGCCGCCGACAACCAGTATACGCCATATGTTAAGCCTTTCCCGGCGGCCCGCTCTGCGTCCGCCTGTGTTATGAATACAGGTATGTATAAAATAAAAAACAGTTCTATTCTATCAAAAAAAACAGCACAGGATAAAATTTTTGCTGGATTTCTTTACTCGCCCGGGCCGAGCTACGCCGTGGCTGGCTGGGCTTTCCAGACAAAAATATTGCGCGCGATATCCCGGTCCAGCGCAAGCTCGGTATTTTCAAACATGACACACAGGGCCGGGGTGGTGCGCAGAACGGTCACGGTAACGCCCGGCTCCAGACCGAATGAGAGCAGTTGGTGCAGGTTTGCGTGATTTTCCGGTTTTATATAGGTTATGCGGCCGCTTTCACCGGCTCCGAGCTCTGCAAGGCTGATAACCGTAGTGCTGAAGGTTGTTTGCAGATTGCGGCAGCAGGCGCCGCGCGGAATCGGGCGGCCGTCCGGGCACAGTTCGGGATGCCCAAGCAGCGTGCAGATCGCGGCTTCGACCTCAGGCAGAAGCGCGTGCTCAACCTGGCAGGCAACCGCTTCCATTTCTGATTTTTTCAGCTTCAGAATGCTGCTGACCAGAACTTCCGCAAGGCGATGCCGCCGCATGATGCCCTCGGCTTCGGTTTTGCCGGCTTCGGTAAACACGATCGTGTCGCCGCTTTTCGTGATCAGCCCGCGCTGCTCAAGGGCGTCAAGGTCATTCTCATCAAACACGATCGTGCAGTCCTGCAGGATGGCATCGCGGGTGCAGAGCTTTTTTTCAGCCGCGCACCAGACTGCTTCCATGATTTCAACCATTTTCTCGCTTAACATGTCGGCCTCCCGCAGTGATATGGGTTGCTCAGCTGAACGTGATTCCCAGATAAAGAAACAGGAAGTGGAGCGCGCCGCCCAGAACCAGGGCATAGAGCATGACCGCGGACATCATCACGGCTGCGGTCGTTGCGCCACGTTCCTTGATGGTTACAATCGCCGAGTTGATGCACGGCAGCATAATCGCCATGACCAGCAGGTTAATGACCAGCTGCACGTTCGTGTATGCGTTTTTGACATGCATGAGCTCGGCCGCGCCGCTTTCGCGCCTGATGAGGGTCTTGATGAAAACCTGTACGCTTTTTTCCGGAAGTCCCATGATGTCATGCACCAATGGCATTGACAGTATTTCGAGCCTGGCCAGTCCTCCCATGCGCTCGAATATGAACACGACCAGCGAGGCCAGGATGAAAACGGGAACGGCTTCTTTTATGAAATGAAACGTTTTGACAAAGGCCATCTTGAAAACCGGCAGCGGCTTGGGGATTCTGAGGGGCGGTATTTCCATCAGCAGGCTCGCGGCGCGGCCGGGCAGCAGCTTGTTCAGCAGCCAGCCGGATGCGAAGGTCTGCGCAAGCAGTATGCCGAACACGGTCAGCGTGGCGGAAAACGGCATGCGTTCCAGCACAATCAGCATAACCGCCAGCAAAGGCGCGCAGGGCATACCCAGCAGCAGGAGCATTGTAACAATATTGCGCTCTTTTTTCGTGTCGAGCATGCGGGTGGTGAGAATGGCCACGGTAATGCAGGAGAAGCCCATTACAAGCGGTATGACCCCCTTGCCGTTCAGGCCCATCTTTTTGAAGATTTTATCCAGCAGCAGTGAAAAGCGCGGCAGATACCCTGAGTCTTCAAGAAAACCGAACGCGATGTAGAAGCACAGCAGCACCGGCAGCACCAGGCCCAGGGCCAGAAATACGCCTGTGGGCAGCAGGCCGAAATCGGGGTCAACGAGCATATCGCGCACGAAAGGGTAGGGAACCGGCGCCACGAGCTTTTTGCACAGCGGCAGCAGGTAGCGCTCGAAGAGTTCGGCGTTGATGGTGTCCACCAGGTAGGTGGCGCCGAACGAGCCGACGAACAGGTAGATGAGCGTGAGGACAATCAACGCTATGGGAATGCCCGTTGTAAGGCTGGTGCACAAAGAGCCCAGTGTCACGATAAAGCTGTTTTTGGTCGTCGGCTCCACGCTCACGACCTCAGCGGCGATACGCTCGGCCTGTCGGTTGTAGAGGTTGGTCATGCTGATATTAAAGGGCATCCGCCCGTCCGGGGCGCAGGATGAGCCCAGCGTTTTGAGCCGCTCAAGCATGCCGGAACCGAACCTGCGCTCGATGCAGGCCTGCGCCGTGCTGTCCCCGTCAAGCAGCAGCAGTCCCAGCGCACGGGGGTAATGCGCGTCCCCGATGAGCAGCGTGCCCATGTCCTCCAGAAATGTTTCTACCGGAGCCGGGAATGTCACGAGCCTGTTCGGAACGCGCATGCGGGTCAGGGCTGCCGCGACCGCGCGCACGCCGATGCCCTCGCGCGCGATCGTGCTGCACACTTGAATGCCCAGCTGCCCGGACAGGCGGGCCGTGTCGATCGTGATGCCGCGCGAGGTTGCTTCATCAATCATGTTGATGACCATCAGCATGGGCAGCCCGTATTCGGCGTATTGCATCGCAATGGCCAGGGAGCGGCGCATGTTTTTGGCATCAGCCACAAGGATAATTCCCGCGATCGAGACCGCCGGCACTGTCGGGCAGCAGAACATCGCGGCAGACGCGCTCTTCCACGTTTGATGAAAAAATGGAATAAATGCCGGGGGTGTCAAGCGCCCGGAAGGGGGTTCCGCGTATGGCGCCGGACGCAACGCTGACCGTTGATCCGGGCACGTTGCTGCTGTGCGTGTTTGATCCGCACAGGGCGTTGAACAGGGCCGTCTTGCCCACGTTCATGTTGCCGACGATTGCGATTACGGGCTGCTGTTCCCGTGCGGTATCTTGTTTGTCAGATTGAATCATGCTGCGTGTAGGCACTCCCGGCCTTTGTGGCACGGACAATAATTATAAGCTCTGCAGATAGTGCTCGACATCAAGTGCGGCCATGCAGCCGGTGCCGGCCGCTGTTACAGCCTGCTTGTACACGGGATCGGCTACGTCTCCGGCCACAAACACGCCCGGCAGGGCGGTCGCGGTTCCCTTAACTGTTGTGATAAAGCCCTGCGAATCGCAGGGCAGCTGCCCGGCGAACAGGGCCGTATTGGGTACGTGCCCAAGGGCTATAAAAATTCCGTCGCAGTCATACGGTGACATTTTTCCGGTTTTAACGTTTTTAATCAAAGCGCCGGTTACGGTCTTTTGTTTGACGTCAAGGATGTCCTCAATAACCGAGTCCCACATGAAGCTGATGTTGTCGCGCGCGAAGGCACGCTCCTGCATGATTTTTTCAGCACGTAGCGCATCTCTCCTGTGCACCACGGTTACGCGCGCCGCCAGACCACCTAAATAGAGCGCTTCTTCAATGGCCGTGTCGCCTCCGCCCACGACCAGCACATGTTTGCCCCGGAAAAAAAATCCGTCACATGTGGCGCAGGTTGACACGCCGCGTCCCATCAGCGCCTTTTCAGCTTCAAGGCCCAGCAGGCGCGGGGTCGCCCCGGTTGCGATAATCAGGCTGCGGGTTTCAAGGGTTTCGCCGCTGACCTGAAGGCTGATCGGCTGCGCGTTGAGATCGGCCTTCTGCACCTGTGCCGATATAAAGCGTGTTCCGAATCGCGCCGCCTGTTTTCTCATGGTTTCCATCAGCAGCGGACCGTCAATGCCTTCAACAAATCCGGGCCAGTTTTCGATTTCGGTTGTGGTGGTGAGCTGGCCGCCGGGCTGCAAGCCTTCAATGACAAGCGGGTTAAGCTGGGCCCGGGCAGTGTAAATAGCCGCGGTTAATCCGGCAGGCCCTGAGCCGATGATGATGACGTTTTCCATGCCATTGCTCCTTATCGTTATGGGTGTTGATGAATCCTCGGATATAGGCTAACAGTACTATGGAACCGCATGCTGCCGCAAACAAAAAATCCCGGCGTATCCGGATTTATAGCATGTGTAAGCTGTTTAAAAATTGTTCCAGCCCTTTGGCGTTTGTAAACGTGTGCGCGGTAATGCCCATGCTTCGGGCTGCATCCGTATACTGCTCGATATCATCAATAAAAACACATTCCTGCGGCAGGGCTGCTGCATGTGCGAGCGCGGTTTCAAATATTTTTTTATCAGGCTTGCATGCGCCGACTTTATAGGACAGTATCCAGGCATCAAAGAGCTTGAGCACAGGATAGCTTTCGAGGCAATAGTCGAAATGCCAGCAGTTGGTGTTTGAAAGCAGCAGCAGTTTGAAGCTGCTCAGGCGTTCGATGATACGTACGGTATCTGTGTTCAGGGTAAAAATAGTGCTCCAGACTGTTTTGAATTGCTCGCAGGGAAGCTGCATATCAAGCGTGCGGCAGACTTCCCGGTAAAATTCATTCGGGTCTATGGCGCCGGTTTCGAATCGTTGGACGAGTCCGCTGTGAAACATGCGTGTGAATATTTCTTCCGGCGCATGCGGGCAGTAGGCTGCCGCGCGCCGGCACAGCTGCATGTGGTCAAATGTTACAATGACCTGTCCGAGATCAAAAATAACGGTTGTAACTGTTTTCTCAGATGTCATGGTTATATGGTATGTTTGCTTGCATGTACGGTGTATCAGTAGAAAAAGCCTGTTGCTCTGCCTTAAAAGGAATGTATTATATATCTGCCGTCGGTGTGATGCAAATGCAATTAACAGGCGGCTTAGTGCGCCGTGCACGCACAGCATGCTGAAACGCGCGTGCCCTTGAAAATATATGCGTTTTTGATATGATGCGCTCAGCAGGCGTGCTCAGGGATGCACGCACCCCACATTCCGGAAACAGGAAGGAGCTTGCCATGGAGTTAAAAACCGTTCGCTTGACAATCCCCGAAGGCGCCAACATTATTGTCGGCCAGTCGCATTTTATAAAAACCGTTGAGGACCTCTATGAAATTATGGTCACAACGGTGCCGGGCGTGAAATTCGGCCTGGCTTTTAACGAGGCATCCGGGCCCTGCCTGATCCGCTCGGACGGTAACGACGACGCTCTCATATCTGTTGCGATTGAAAACTGCCGCGCTCTGCAGGCCGGCCATGTTTTCAACCTGCTGATGCTGGGAGCCTATCCCATTAATGTTCTTGACCGGATTAAGCAATGCCAGGAAGTCTGCCACATATTCTGCGCTACGGCCAACCCCCTTGAAGTTGTTGTCGCGGCAACCGAACAGGGTTCAGGCGTGCTTGGCGTTATTGACGGGAATGCGCCTATGGGCGTTGAGTCCGCTCAGGACAAACAGGATCGCGCGCGGCTTTTAACTGATATTATCGGGTATAAACGCTGAGGGAGTTGATCACATACGAGAGGGCAGGTATGGACAAGGATTTTGTTGAGCAGATGCAGAAGAAAGTCGAGCAGCAGCTGGGCCATCGCGAGATTGAGACGGTCACCTATTGGAAGGAAGAGGTTGAAAAGCTGCTGCGTAAAAAAACCGAAAGCCTAACGGCCCTGCTGCAGGACATGAAGCTGCTGCATGACCGTATGGAAAACCGGCTTGCGATGCTGAAGCGCTCCGCTTCGCTGTAATGAAAGCTGTTTGAATCCGCACGGAGGAATTGTGCATGCGTACGCCGACCGCGTTCCCGTCAAAAGGACTCGCCCTGATCGCCGACCCGATTTATGATTACATTCCGTTTACCGTGCGTGACCCTGACGCGCCCGGAGAGGTTGCCGAGGAAGACCTGATTGATACCCCCTGGATGCAGCGTCTGCGCCGCATCCATCAGCTGCAGAGCGCGCGCTGGGTCTATCCATCGGCCGAGCACAGCCGCTTCCAGCATTCACTCGGCACCATGCACATGGCCGGCCGTTTCGCACGGCACCTGTATCCGGGGCTCAAGGCCCTGTGCGCGGACACGCCCTCGTTTGCCTGTTTTGAGGAAACCTTCCGCATTGCCGGGCTGCTGCATGATATCGGACACGGCCCCTACGGCCATTTTTTCGATGAGCATTTTCTTTCGCACTATAACCTGACGCATGAGCAGCTCGGGCGTGAAATCATCGTTAAAAAGCTGAGCTCGTTGATCGCCGGGATCAGGCGCAGCCCCAGCGGGCCGTTTGACCAGGGTGAGAGCATTAAAGCTGATGATATCGGGTATTTGATCAAAAAGCCGCCGGAGCCCGCTGATGAGCGCCGTCCGCGCTGGCTGCGTTTCATGCAGCAGCTTTTCTCCGGCATCTACACGGTTGACAATCTTGACTACGTGCAGCGCGATGCCTATATGACCGGTTTTTCGATTGATATCGTCGACATCAACCGGCTGCTGTTCTATTCATTCTTTTCAGATCAGGGACTGACCCTGCACCAGGCGGGCATTTCCGCGTTCACGCGGTTTTTAAATGCCCGCCTGAACCTGTATTCCAATGTGTACCATCACCGCACGGGCCGCGCGATCGATTTTCATATGCAGGAGATATTTACGCAAACCCTGCAGCGCCTGTTCCCCTGGAATCCTGTGCGCAAACTGAATGATTATTTGCAGCTCAATGACTGGTCCCTGATTCAGGATGTTGAACGCTGGGCAGGATCAACCGACCCGGAATTAAAAGGTCTGGGTCGCGAATGGGAGATGATTATCGGCCGGAAGGTAAAATGGAAGATGGCCTACGCAACCGAGTTGACCATTGATAAGGTTGAACGGGGCATGCTCAACTTTCCGCGACCGGACCAGCTTGAAGAGGCGATCCGCGAACAGCTGCCAAAGGCCGTGCGTTCAAAGCCTTTCCGGGTTGATCTGGCCGCCCAGGATCCCCGGCCGTTGAACCCCATGGCCCAGAGCAATAAACGCATTAATATATACAATCCGTCAACAGACTCGATTTCGCCCGAACCCTTGAAGGATATTTTCCGCTACATACCGGCCCGCGTGGTGCAGTTTCGGGTGTTTGCGCTTGATCATCGGCATGACGCCGAATTGGCCCGTGCTGCGGGGCGTATCTTTGAGCCGGCCATGTCCGAATCCTGCCCGACGAACATATGAGTGCACGCAGGCTGCTGGGCATGTATACCAAGCTGCTGGCCGCGTTCGGGCCGCGCAACTGGTGGCCGGCCGACAGCCCTGAAGAGGTCATCCTGGGGGCGATTCTGACCCAGAACACGTCCTGGGCCAATGTGCGCAAGGCTTTGCAGGCGCTCAAGGAGGAGGGTCTTCTCGGGTTCCGTCAGATTGCCGAAGTTGATGAACAGGATCTGGCCCGTCTGGTGCGCTCCTCAGGATATTTTAATCAGAAAGCGCGCGCGCTCAAGGCATTTTGCCGCCTATTTCGGCAGCGCCTATGGCTACAGCATCGCGCGCATGCGAAAACGTGACATGTTTGAGCTGCGCGACGAGCTGCTCAAGCAATACCGCATCGGGCCTGAAACTGCCGACTGTATCCTGCTCTATGCGCTCGGCATGCCGGTTTTTGTGATTGATGCCTATACACGGCGCATTCTGAGCCGCCATGGGATTCTGAGCATGCAGCACGACTATGATGATTATCAAAAGCTGTTTATGAAACACCTGTTGCCAGACGTTGCGCTCTACAATGATTTTCATGCCCAGCTTGTCCATGCCGGGAACCTGTACTGCAAGCCAAAGCCGCTGTGTGAACAGTGCCCGCTGTAAAACGTTTAAATTTACAAGATATGCACTATAGCATTTGTTTACGCACCACAGTAACCAGGACTTGCCACGATTTAAAATGTTATCGCATGTCACACTCGGTGTACGTTCCAGAATGTCTGGTTAGATACCTTCTGATTCCGGCTTTCGCCGGAATGACAAGAGCGGTAACGCGATTTTATTACAGTTTTTAAAAAGTAGAACGATATGCGCATCTTTGCTGTTTCAGATCTGCACGTTGATTATCCGGAGAACCTGGCTTGGGTCGACAGGCTTTCATGCTTTGATTATCTCGCTGATGTGCTGCTGGTTGCCGGTGATATCAGCCACGAGGAGTCGCTGGTGTGCAGGGTCATGGAAGCGCTGCGCTTCAGGTTCAGGGAGGTTTTTTTTGTTCCCGGTAACCATGATCTGTGGCTGCGCGACAGCACACATGCAAATTCGCTTGACAAGTTTTATGGTTTGCTGGAACGCTGCAAAGAGCTGGGCATTCACACCGGGCCAAAGTCTCTGGAGGACGGATGCCCGCGCATTGTGCCCCTGCATGCCTGGTATGTTGGGCCGCATGAAGGCGCGGGCAGCCTGTACACGGCCAAGCAGGGAGAGGACCCGGATCTGTGGCATGTGGGCTGATAAGCGGGCCGTGCGCTGGCCTCTTTTTGAGAGTCATGCGACCCCGGCGGAATTCTTTCTGTCGCTGAATGATGTGCGTGCGACTGATGCCGCTCATGCCCCGGTGATCAGTTTCAGCCATTTCCTGCCGCGACCTGAGCTTATGTTCTGGACGGAGGCAGAGTTCGCTGCCACGGGATTGCCGCCGGTTGACCCCCAACCCCGTTTTAATTTCAGCCGGGTTGCAGGCTGCCGCGAGCTTGGTGAACAGATCCGATGCCTGGAGTCTCATATTCATGTCTATGGGCATCAGCATCGCAACCGTGATCGCACCATTGACGGCGTGCGCTACATTTCCCATTGCCTGGGCTATCCGCGCGAGCGTGAGCAGAAACGGGTGCGGGGTATTGAGCATGGCCCTTTGATGATCTGGGAGGGGTAAAACCACTGATTATTTCAGGAGACCGATTATGAAGATTGCCATGAGCGGATCAACGGGATTTGTGGGCTCATACCTGCAAAAAATATTTGCAGAAAAAGGTTGGCCGGTCGTGCCGCTTACGAGGGATGACTTCGCGAACGGGGTTGCAGCTGTTCATGCTAAAATTGAAGATTGCGATGCTGTTATAAACCTGGCGGGCGCGCCTATTGCCGCCCGCTGGACAAAAGCCTATAAAAAGGTGCTGTACGAGAGCCGGGTGCCGCTTACTCAAAAAATTGCAGCTGCCATGCATGGCCTGGGCCGCAGGCCCGATGTTTTTATTTCTGTCAGCGGTGTCGGTATTTACCCCGGCGGCGGTCCCTGGGACGAAGATGACAGCGGGTATTCGGATGATTTTCTGGGGCATCTCGCGTGGGATTGGGAACAGTCCGCATTTGAGGCCCTGTCTGCGGGTGTGCGCACGGTTGTTTTCAGGCTCGGTGTTGTACTTGGCAGGGGAGGCGGGGCGCTTGCAAAGATGCTGCCACTGTTCAGGCTGGGGCTGGGCGGTGTTATCGGCAGCGGCACTCAAGCGGTTTCATGGGTGCATATTGATGATCTTGCCAAAGCATTGTGTGCTGCGCTTGAGGATTCTTCATACAGCGGTACGTATAATCTATGTGCTCCGCATGCAACAACCAATAAAGGCCTTACCCGCGCACTTGCGCATGCTTTGCAGTGTCCGGCTTTCCTGCCGGTGCCGGCAGTTGCCATAAAGCTGGCTTTTGGTCAGGGATCAACGGTGCTGCTTGACGGGCAGATAGTCGTGCCCAAGCGCCTGTTGGAAGCGGGGTTTCATTTTGAATTCGCAGGCATTGAGGAAGCGCTTGCCGATTTGCTCGGCGCATGAGTACCCGGACATTCTGATTTCTTGGAACACCTCAATTTTTTTTGGTTTATTGTGCATGTTTTTGCGACTATAGTGGTAAGAACTGTTGCAAGGAGAGGTATGTATGAAAAAAGATCTGATTGAATGGATTGACAAAGAAGTAGTCCGGCTTGAGCGGGAGGGCACGACCGATGCAGTAGAACCGGAGCAAGCGCCGGAAGTGTTGCGGGATGCCCTGGCTGATTGCCCTTCGGACAAGCCCGGCCGCTAAAGCCTGATCCTTGCGGCTTGACCGGCATTGCCAGAAGTGCTACCATTGGCGCATATTCCTCCCGCAAAATACTAAAACACGGAGAGCACCATGATTAAGAAAAGTATTGTCGGGCTGGTGGTTTGTTTGTTGTTTGTGACAAACGCCTGGGCGCTGACTCCTTGTGCTCGATACAGGAGACCCCAATGAGCGGGTCTGCAATCCTAAATCTTATACTGACCTTGGCAACGGCATTGTGCGGGATAATGTGACGGGGCTGGAGTGGGTGCAGGACGGCAACCTGATCGCCTCCCGCGATCCGTCGTTTGACAATGACAGCGATACGGACGATGGCGCTGTGACGTGGCAGCACGCCCTTGATTATGTTGATCTTTTGAAAACTGACGGGTTTCTCGGTCACAGCGACTGGCGGTTGCCGACCATACTGAAGAGCTTTCAACCCTTGTGGATGCCGGCCGGGCATCCGGCAATAGACCCGGTATTTAGTGGTACGGCTGGCATTCGATTACTGGTCGTCTACTGTGCACTCCATTTGCTGTCGGCGATCGTGGACTGTTGGTTTCTCCGATGGCACTACGAGCTTCAACGATAAGGATATTATCTATTTATTTACGCGCGGTGCGGGGCGGTCGTATGGGTCATTGGTAGTTTTGTCATTAACGGCGACGGTACGGTAACCGATTCAGATACAGGTCTTGTGTGGCAGCACTGTAATTATGGGCAAATATGGGATGGGGCCGCAGTGTACTGGAAGTGCAGAGGCCAGTATCCTGGGATGAAGCTGTTGCCTATATTAGGAAGCTCAATGATAGTTGATTATCTTGGTTACGATGACTGGAGTTGCCGACCATAAATGAACTGCAGACCCATATAGATTACAGTATTTATTTTCCGGCAACAACATTTCCAGATACACATTCCGGTTGGTTTCCTACTGGTCATCTACTGCCGAGCTCGAGCCAATACCACCTCTGTGTGGGAGTCGATTTTCACGCATGGCGACGGTAAACGTACCGATATGATCTACCATGATTTATCGTTCGCGCTGTGCGGGGCGGAGGATGGTGGCACAGTGCGAACTCTCAATTAAGCATAAGCCGATTTATCGCAGCGAAGCTCACTAAACCCAGGAAGGTCGAGTTGAATATCACCAGTAGGAGAGACATTTGGATGTGTTCGGCCGCATTGATCTCGGACCGCTCACATGGGAGAAACTATAGTTCAACCGCAAGAAGAACCAGCTGAAGATCCATGCCATTGTGCCTGCCGGGCTTGAGCCTGGCTATCCCGATCAGTGTGGGCGACTGCTTCGGCGAGGTCGTGATTACCGGCACTGACAGGTAGCAGCACATTTCAACTCGAGTACGTATCCAACAGGCAGGGTCAGCACATGGCCCTGCCTTTTTTTAACATCATTTCAATGAACATCCGGTCCGGGATGTGTTGGGTGATTTCCCTTCTGACCTACTGCGCAGACATTAATCTTGACTCACAACCGCCCTTGTTTTATATTCTGCCCATTGCAAAACAAATTTCTATCAAAGCGAGCACGGCGTAAGTTGCCCTTGGGGTGAACAGAAAACTCGGTCGGAAGCAGGCTTGGATATCGATGCCTGTTTATGGGAAAATGGTTTCGATTTTATTTGACCAACGTCTGCTTGCCATTGAACACGGTCCCAAAAGCGAAAAAATTGATCTTTCGTCCATGAGACTATACCATTGCCAGCTTTCCGATTCAGGATTCAATCGAATCGGGGCAATGGTTTCGTTTGCAATGCAACAGCGAACAGTTTCATCACCTTCAGTTTTAGTCGCGGCATTGTGGGTGGTCCGTTGACTTATAGAATGGGGACGTGCATGGGCTGGATCTTTCGTCGATCACACAGAGAGCGTTCAATTCGTCGTGCCCAGAAAAGACGCCTGTCCCAGGAGAGTGCGGAACTCGGTTTGCCGGACGTCGTCTGGGGCACGAAAGGCTTTGAGTTCTGGACCTTTCTATCCTTGCTGTTAAAGCGTGCGGGAAGTAAACGCATTCTCGAGCTTGGTTCCGGGCGCAGCACCGTTAGTTTTGCCGAGTACGCAAAGTATTCCGGAGCGGAGTTCGTGTCCATTGAGACCAGTGTGGAGTGGTTCAAAAAGGCACAGCTCGAACTCTACTTCCTGGGTTTGTCTTCGGCCGAAGTCAAGCATGTAGAGGTCGACCCCGACACTGGCTGGTATGACCTCAAAGAGTTTCGGTCACAGGTAAAAGGCCACTTTGATTGCGTCCTCATCGACGCACCTAACGATGGCCGGGGTGATTCGCGTGGCATGCGGGACAGTGATAATGCGATTTCGGAACTTCGAGCGTTGTGCCAAGGCGCCGATCTGATTCTTATTGACGACGTTCATCGGAAACACGTTTTCGTTACCCTGGACGCGATTCTCGAACCCCGATGCTTACGACACGTACTTTTACGATTATCGCGAGGAGAAGGGTTTTCCCAACACGCTCTCCATCTCTGCAAAGAAGTCTTCCGCGGCAGCGACGTCCATTCCCACTATACAAAATTTTCTTGAATTGAAACTGGCCAGAGATCGAACCGCGGAAGTGTGTCCCAAACCCTAGACTCGAACTGAAACAAGTGGAACGATGCCACCAACCATGACTGACGACCACCCGAATACACTCGATTTCTCCTTCTCGGCCTTTGCCGAGGGCTTTGACGATCATATTCGAAAGTCCATCCGGGGTTATGAAGATCTGGTCTCCGATTGTATTCGCATCTCAGAGTATTTCATCGAGGACCATACCACGGTACTCGACATCGGTTGTTCGGCGGGCACCTTTCTGTGCCACTTGCGCGAGCAAAACAAGGAACGCGCCCCAGAGGCGAGATACGTGGGCGTCGAGGTGGAAGACAGCTTTGCTTCGCACTGGACCGAGAGCGAGATCGAGTGGGTGATCGCGGATATTCGGGACTACTCCATACCCTCGGATTGTTCTTTTATGACCAGCCTCTTCGCTTTCCAGTTCCTGGCTGAAAAGGAGCGTCCCGGTCTGCTTGAGCGCGTGCACAATAACCTTGCGCCCGGTGGGGCACTGGTGTTGGCGGAGAAGACCTTGAGCCCCTGCGCAAAGCTCCAGGACATCCTCACGTTTACGCACTACGACTACAAGCGGCGCTACTTTTCCGAGGCGGAAATCCTGGCGAAAGAGAAATCGCTGCGCTCCATGATGAAGCTTTGGACTGAGGAGCAAATCGTGCAGTCTCTCCACAAGGCGGGATTTCAAGAAAATCACGTTCAGTGCTTCTGGCGCAACCACAGCTTCACCGCCTTCCTGGCGCTCAAGAGCTGATCAAACCGCCGCTACCTTGCGAAAGTATTCCCTTGCGGATCAATTCCCTTAACTATTTCCCGAGGGTATAAAGATCCTTTAGAGCATTTAACTTTTTTCTGTACCCTGTATATTTTTCTGTCATCTCGACCAAAGGGAGAGATCTTAAAAGATTTCTCACCGCCTCTGGCGGATTCGAAATGACAATTCGGCTACATTATTGAGTTAAATCCTTTAGGCTGCAAGGGAAAGCTGCGCGCAAAATCAGCCTTGTCGGTTGACATAACAGCTCATAGGAGACTGCTCGCCGCGCCGCAAGATTTTTAATCACGCTGTTTATTTATTGCACCTTCATGCCTTGTATCATTATTAGAGCATTTTTCTTTTTACTGTAGCCTTTTTCAAAAGAAGTTACTGACCCGTTCGTGGTGAGCCTGTCGAACCATGAACGGATTACATGCGATACCTTGTCCGTTTTTGGCCCTTCGACAGGCTCAGGGCGAACGGACGTTTTTTTATTGCAGGCTATACTATTTAGAAAAATGCTCTAAAAGTGTTATTCCACAGTCTATCTGTAGCCAGTTTTTGGGTGAGGCCCGGACTCTCAAAATAAAGCCCAGATAAATAATAAAAAAAGTTCCGTGTTGTGCCGGAACTTTTTTTATTTTAAATTTTTTTTACCAGTTTTAACAAACTACATTGGGCCGTTTCTACCCATTTTCCCCATACCGCCGCCCATTCCCATACCCATGCCACAACCGGGCATCATACCGCAACCCCTGCCGCACATACCTAGACCATACCGCAGCCCGGGGGCAATTGTTTCACTTGATCAGGGGTAAGCACTTTCCGTACTTTAAACTCAGCCTGAAGTCGTTTTTGCTCCATCTGGCCCTGCATTTCTGAAATTTCCTGCTGAAGCTTTGCTGCCTTTTCCAACTCAGCATTGGGCTCCAGCATCAAAACATCCAGTTCCTGATCCTTTTTAAATAGTTCCGTACGCAGGCTGGTTGTGTCCTTAAAAAAGGAATTACGCAGCTCCTGTATTGCAGCGCTTTGCTCGGCAGAGAGATTCATATTCATGATGCATCCCGTTGGAAATCCACCATCAGGGTTTGCCGCGCCTCCCCTGCCTCTGCCCATTTGCGCATCGGCTGTAGTGCAAAAAACCAGGAACATTGCCAGCCCTGTCAGCATAATACTTGTTTTGTTCTGCATGATGTCTCCTTTCCCTCTATGGTTGCTCTTTTTTACAAGTGTAGCACTTAATTTCGGGAAAACCAGCTTACAAAAAAAATAAATCGTTCAGTGGCAGTCGTGTGAGGCGCATGCATTTTTCGCGGTTAACTCCTCAAGGTCATGCACGCCGAACGTATTTACA
The DNA here is from genome assembly GCA_963723235.1 of uncultured delta proteobacterium. Lineage (GTDB taxonomy): Bacteria > Desulfobacterota > WTBG01 > CAIYCZ01 > CAIRTM01 > CAIRTM01. The sequence continues at coordinate 134,553 of CAVRPV010000006.1, read as the reverse complement.
ATGGTATCAACTGTTCCGGGTATGGCCCTGAACACTTTGATGCCCGTCTGGTTAAGCATCATGATGGCGCGGGCGCCCATGCCGCCGGTGACAACTACATCGACCGCCCTGCCTCGGAGCGCTGCAACCGGGTTGCACGTGCCATGCTCATGATGTTTGTTCGCATTATCAACGACTTCGATGGATTTCGCATCCGTGTCATAAATCGTAAAAAAAGGCGCACTTCCGAAATGCCCGTAGACCTGTGCGCTCCTGCCGTCACCTGTTTCCGTGGGAATACAAATTTTCATACTTTGTTCCTTTCCTGGGTGTGATTATTATTTCTGGTTTTAGGGGAAGTCCCCGTGATTTTCAATGCTTTGCCATGCACCAGCACATCGGCCACCTTGCGGCGGGCGCAGCGAACGATATTTGCAAATGTCTGACGCGAAATGCCCATACGCCCGGCTGCATCTTCCTGATACAAACCTTCAAAATCTGCCAGCCGCAGCGCTTCAAACTCTTCTAGCGACAATTCAACTTCTTCAAGCTCGCACAATGGCACTGCGCGGGGTTTAAAGTAGAGGGCGCCAGGTGTGCCTTCAATTTGTCTGCATTTACATGGCCGAGTCATGGCAGCCCATTTGAGTTATTAGCATATGCTAATAATATAGGTCGTAAATTCCCAAGTGTCAAGCTTTAACTTGTTAATTTGTTTGCTCATGCCGGAACTGTCAACATGGGCAACCTTCCCCAACGTTGGCTGATGCCATGAGAAAAGTACCCGGAAAGCAAAGCAAGGCCCCATAACCAAAATAAGCTGTATAAGAGCTGGACTGGAAGCGAAAATTAAAAAGCACCTACAGCCGGAAAGCTGCAAGTGCTTGATTTTTCTGGCGCGCCTGGAGGGATTCGAACCCCCGGCCTACGGATTAGAAGTCCGTTGCTCTATCCAACTGAGCTACAGGCGCGTGTGAGGCGGTGTTTCGAGAAAGGAACTATAGCAAAGACGCGCATGATTTGTCAATTTTGAATCAAACGGGGGTTTGTTCGTGGGGGCATAGGTACTTTAATCTGTTTTGTATCGGAAGGGGTGTCTTCGGCGGCAAGCAGCATTTCGGCGCACATTTCAGCTGCGGCGGCTGTAATGGCAGCTGCAGTGCTTGCGGCGCTCGTCGGTAATATCGCGGGTCAGATCCCGGCAGTCGCTTGAGCCGAAGCGCTCCCTAAAGCGGTCCTGCAGACCGGCTGCAAGCGGATAGAGTGTTTTTTTTCGTGCAATAGCGTCGTCACTTTTCGCTATAAGGCCGATTGCCAGAACGCCCCCGGTCAGGGCCCCGCACGTTCCACCTGTTGCGCCCAGTCCGCCCCCGAGGCCTGTCGCAATCCGTTTGGCCGTTTCCGGTGTAAGCCCGCCATCGAACGTTTCGTTCAAGGCCATGAAAACCGATTCAGCGCAGTTGTGCTGTTTAGAGTCAAAAAGTTCGCGTGCCCGTTTGGCGATGCTTTGTATCATATCTTCGTTCTTAGTCATGCCTGTATCTCTTCTATTGTAATGCGTGTGTCTGAGCTTGTGTATACGCCCTATTATAAACCCGTTGATCTCGATGTGTAGTTTTTTTTAACACCATCGTTGGGTGAATCGGGTTGTTAACATAAGTTTTACGGACATTGCGGTTGCAAAGACACAGGTATTTGACTAGAATTTGAAGGATTAAACAGTTTGATTGACGGGACGTTCGTATGAAATGTTTATGCGCATTGATGTTTCTTGTTGTAACCTCCGGCAGTGCAGCGCAGGCATCCACGCTCTACAGCAGTGTTCGCAAGGGCGTTGATCTGTTTGAGCAAAAGAAGTATGAAGAAGCCTTAACAACGTTACTGGCCGCCCAGGTTGAAAATCCGGGAAGTGCGGTGCTGAAGTTTGATATTGCCTCGTGCCAGTATAAGCTGCAAAAGTATGAAGAGGCGGCCACGGGTTATCAGGATGTTGTGGCGACTGCGCAGGATGCACAGTTGGAAGCAAAGGCATTGTATAATCTTGGCAATACCATGTACCGCCAGGGCAAGCTTGAAGACGCGGTTGAATATTACAAAAAAGGGCTTGAACTCGATCCTGAGGATGAAGACGCACGGAAGAATCTTGAGTTCGTGCGCGAAGAGATCAAACGCCGGATGAACGAGGCAAAGGATACACAACAGCGCCAGCAGGAAGAGAAACAGAAAGATCAGCAGAAAGATCAGCAAAAAGATCAACAGAAAGATCAACAGAAAGATCAGCAGAAAGATCAGCAGAAAGATCAACAGAAAGATCAACAGGAAAATCAACAGAAAGATCAGCAGAAAGATCAACAGAAAGGCCAGCAGGAAGACCGCAAGGAAGGTCAACAGGACCAACAGGACCAACAAAGTCCAAAGCCCTCTGAACAGCAGAGTGCCCAGGATAACTCTCAGGAATCGCCGCAGGGCAGTTCTCAGCAACAGTCAGGCGCAGCCGGCCAAAAAGATGCACCTCAGGGCAAAGAAGATCTGCGCGACATTGCCGGCGCTGAACGTCCCATGAGTAAGGAAGAGGCCGAACAGTGGCTCAGAGGTCTTGAGGAAAATCGAGATAAGCTGCAGCAGTTCCGGCGCCAGACACAGCCAGGCCAGCCCCGCAGGCCCGGGAAGGACTGGTAGATTTAATAGAGCATTTAATGTTTAACGTTGATTAATCAATAAATCACTCTCCTTCGATGAACCTTGAAGAAAGCATGAAACGATCCGGTTGCACATACCTTTTTATTGTTCTAGTGCTCTGCGGCGTATTGCCTTTGCAGGTCTGTGCCGCAGATGTCTCTGTCTCTGCCTCGGTTGATACAACATCCGCAACTCTTGAGGATTACATTCAGCTCAGCGTTTCAGTAGAGGGCACGCGCACGGAACCCTCTCTTGCCGGACTGGATGATTTCAAAGTAACGTCGCGCGGCAGCTCTTCTCAGGTGCGTATTGTGAACGGACAGATGAGCTCCAGTTATGAATACAGCTATCTTCTTCAGCCGCTCAAGCCCGGCACATTTACGATAGGCCCCTTTACTGTCCTCCACAAAAAGACAGCCTATGCCAGTGATACGATTACGCTTACCATCTCGAAACATTCAGCCGGCACCACAGGCACTGACACTGACACAGATGCAGGCCGGGTGGTATTCGTTACGGCTGAGGTTGACAATCAAAACCCCTATGTGCATCAACAGCTTATCTACAGCTTTAAATTTTACAGCCGCGTTCAGGTCGGGAAAGCCCAGTTGAGCGGGGCGCCTGATTTTGAGGGATTTGTGAGCGAGAGCCTGGGCAAGGAGCGGGAATACCGGCGTGAGATCAACGGTCAGACGTACTCAGTGACCGAGTTGCGCTGGGCTTTGTTTCCGGTTAAATCCGGGGTGCTTACAATTGATGGTTCCACGCTTGATTGTGAGGTGGTACTCAGGGAGCGCAGCAGGCGTGGCAGGTTTAATGACCCGTTTTTCGATGATTCATTTTTTGGCTTTGGAGCCCGCACAGAGCGTAAAACCCTGCGCACGGAACCGCTGACCGTTATGGTGCATCAGCTGCCGGCACAGGGGCGGCCGGATGGATTTACGCAGCTTGTCGGTGAGTTTGAGCTGAGCGGCAGCCTGAGTGAAACGTCGGTGCCTGCGGGCGATTCAGCCACCTTGACGCTGCGTCTGCACGGGAACGGTACCATGCGTGGTATGCAAACAATTGATGTGCCGCCGCTGCCGAATGTAAAAATCTATGATGACAAGCCGGTGTTTGAACCCGATCAGTCAACGGAGCGGGCAGGCGGCACGCTGATTGTTAAAAAAGCGATTGTTCCGATGGAGCAGAACGGGCTGACAATACCGGCCGTAGAGGTTGCCTACTTCAATCCAATTGAAAAAAAATACACAACAGCCCGGGCCGGTCCATTTACGCTCACAGTACTGCCTGCCCGGCAGTCCGAAAAGCTGCAGTCGACAGTGCCCGCCAGGAGTGCCGCTCCTAAAGAGGATGTCAAGGTCCTGGGTGAGGACATCCTGCCGATCTATACCGGCATTGACGTTCTTGAGAGCGCACGCGATCCGCGCCTGACAGTCATGCATTGCCTTCTGCTGCTTGCACCTGTCTGTCTGTATGGTTTGTTTGTTGGTATTTACAGTGCGCGGGTTCGCCGGCAGTTCGACAGTGTGCGCGTTCGTGCGCGCTCGGCCTGGCCACGCTTTGCGAAAAACATGCCCGCGCTGCGCGCTGCGATCAGTGACAGCAGGAGTGATTTCTGTGGTGAGGCGGCGCGTGCCCTGCGTGAGTTTATCGGTGACAGGCTCGGGGTTACGGGCAGCGCTCTGACACCGGCTGAAATCACGGCGCTTTTAAACGCAGCCGGAGTCCACGAGCAGCTTGTTGCAAGAATCACGCGCGTGCTTGAACAATGCGATGCCGGGCGCTACGGTATCGCTGTTAATGACGCATCCGCCCGACAGGAACTTTTAAAGGAATTAACGCAGGTGGCGCGGGAGCTGCGCAGGAGCCGGTAGCGATGGTGTGTGCGATAAAGAAAATCAGCTGTGTAAGCTGTGCGGCGTTGGCGCTGTTATTGTTTGCAGCGCAGGGCTTTGCAGCCGGCGATGATGACATATCCGAGCTGCTGCTGCAGGCCTCCCGGGCATACAACGATGGCAGTTACGACGAGGCTGTGACGCAGTATGAGCACATCGCTGCCGCCGGAATCAGCAACGGCAGGCTGTATTATAATCTTGGAAACGCGTATATGCGCGCGGGTCAGCCTGGCCGGGCTCTTTTGAATTATCGCAGGGCTGAACTGCGCATGCCGCGCAATGATGATCTGCGTTCCAATATTCAGTATGCCCTTACGCAGGCGCATGACAGCATTGAGTGCCGGGGGTATGCCGCCACGCTGCGTGATGTCTGCTTTTGGTATACCCGCATGAGCGCGACTGAGATTATCTGGACAGCGATTGCATGTAACACTCTGTTCTGGATTCTGTTGCTCGTGCGGTTTTTTTACCGGCGCGAGGGCCTTATTATCGGGCTCACTCTTGTTCTTTTTTTGACTGTCATATTCGGGGCCAGCGCTGCTGTTAAACACTATACCGTGGTGTTTGCGCCGCGCGGTGTTGTTGTGGCACCGGAGATACAGGTGCGTTCCGGAACCAGTCTTAATGATACGGTACTGTTTAAGCTGCATGAAGCTGCTGAATTTGTCTGGGAAGAAGAACGCGACGGGTGCGTGCGCATCGGCCTGTGTGACGGCAAGAAAGGATGGGTGCAGGCCGGATCAATCGCAAAGGTACAGTAAAAGGCTGGTGAAAAATGTCCATTTGCTGTGTTACGCTTATCATTCGTCTTGCGGCGTACGGAAGAGTACGCCTCACTCCTCATGAAGGCGCGTGCCTTGCACCTAAGCATTTTTGACCAGCCTTGAATAAGCCACTTTGTACAATTTGTTTGGTTTGGACAAATGGTGCTTGTAATGTTGATCTCGACATTATATTCTCAGTGCGGTACAATAGATTTCATTGGTCGGCAGATTATAGCAAGGTACAGGGAAATATTTTTTACGGTGCGGACTGGAGATAATGAGTATGGCAGCAGAACGGATTGCAGGACATATCACAGCGGTATGCATCAGTGAAAAAACCGGCATGCGCAAAAAAAACGTGGGTGAGGGCTTTCTGATTGAGGGCTTTGGTATTGAACATGACGCCCATGCCAAGGCCGAGACCCATCGTCAGGTGAGCTTTCTTGCGCAGGAAAGCATACAAAAAATGCAGGACATGGGACTTGACGTGCACGCCGGCGATTTTGCCGAAAACATAACCACGACCGGAGTTGATCTGTTGGGCCTGCCCCTGGGAACAAAAGTCAGGTTGGGTGACAGCGCGCTGCTTGAAATTACGCAGCACGGCAAAGAGTGCCATGCTCCCTGCGCTATTTATCATCAGGCCGGCACCTGCGTGATGCCAACGGAGGGCATCTTTGCCAGGGTGCTTGCGGGCGGCAGCGTCAAGGTTGGTGATGCGATCACGGTTATCGACGGCTGAAGGCTGGCAACAGTCCGTTGAAAAACGCACATCTGCGGCGTTGCGCTCATCATTCGTCTTTGCGGCGTACAAAAAAGTACGCCTCATTTCTCATGACATCGCGCGCCTTGCATCTGTACATTTTTGAACAGACTTTATAATAAAAAATTTTTAACAACCTGGTAATAAGTGCGCGTGGCGCACCCTATGGCTTAACGTTGCCTGCTCAAAGCAACGTTAAGCATATGCTTCAATTATTTTCCTCATGCCAAACGAACAGCTGAACAGCGTTGAAATCATTTTGGTCGGCACATTGCAAAGCGGCAATGTCGGCTCGGTCGCGCGTGCCATGAAAAATATGGGGCTTGCGCATCTGAAGCTGGCTGGCGCGCAATGCGAGCTGGACGAGCAGGCCCGCTGGATGGCCACGCATGCCGGAGATGTTCTTGGCAATGCCCGCATGTACCCGACTCTTCGCGAAGCAGTTGCCGACGCCCAGTATGTGATCGGCACTACGGCCCGCGACCGGCGTTTCCGCACACTGCTCACGCCCGCGCAGATGGCTGAAAAAGTATTGAGCCTGGTGCCTGCCAACCGGGTCGCGATTGTGTTCGGGCGCGAGGACAGCGGGTTGACCAATGATGAGCTTGAGCTGTGCGATGATGCTGTCAGCATCCCGGCCTCACCTGAGATGATGTCGCTCAATATCGCCCAGGCGGTTATGATTATTGCCTATGAGCTGTTTTGCAGGGCCGAGTCACAGGGCCCGGCTGCAGACGGGGACAGGCTTGCACCATCAGGCCAGCAGCAGGAAATGTATGATCACCTGCGCACGCTTTTAGTTGATATCGGCTTTTTAAATCCGCACAACCCTGATATCGCGCTCGGTAAAATAAAGCGCCTGTTGACGCGTGCCGGACTGACGGCAAAGGATGTGCGACTGCTTCGGGGTATTGTGCGGCAGCTGCAGTGGTACGTTGACACGACCCGCCGAGAAGGCTGTTGAAAAACAGCCATCTGCTGCGTTGCATGATCATCATTCGGCACTGCGGCGTACGGAAAAGTACGCCTCATTTCTCATGATGTTACGCGCCTTACATCTGACCATTTTTCAACAGCCTTCAGAAGAATCTTTTGTATCGGCTTTGTGTTTCAAGCGTCGGTTGTTCGGGGTGCAGCGTCCGCGCCGGATGGTTTTCTGCGCCGACGGCGGCGTCGCTTTTTAGAGGCAGGCTGTGTGGCTGGGGGCATATCAACGGGTTCGTGTGCACCGCTTTCCGCATCGTCTTTCAGAAACTGTTGCCTGAGGCTGATCCATTTGCTGAGCTCGCCGGTGTCTTTCCCGTGGGCCCGCAAAACGATTTCACGGACAAAAAGAGTTTCCGCAAAGGAGCTCTGCAGCACAAAGCGTTTTTTTGAAAAACGTCCCTTGGGGTTTTCAAAACGGCGCTGGGCGTCAAACGCGCGCGCCAGGCTGTCAACGACCCTGCGAGGTACGGGCAGGTTTCCCAAAAGGTCCTGCAGAACGTTCCGGGCCAGTTCCTGATACTGTACGCTCTGTTCCCGGTCTGCGGTCTGCTGCAGGCGCGTTTCAAACAGGGGATATGCCAGTGCGGCCAGAATTGCAGTTTCACGCTGCACATCGGCATGTGGCTGCATGCCGTCAAAGGCTTCAAGGTATTTCCACAGGCTCGGGCTTGAGGCGGGTGCATGACGGAGATGGGCATCAAGCGCGGGCAGCAGTATGGGTAGAATTTTTGTTTCCACCAGCAGGCGGAAGGCTGCCTGCCCTGTGCCAAATCCAAAAAATCGATAAATTTCCTCTATCAGGCGCGGGGGCGCAGCGTTGTGCAGTTCGGCGCGGTGTTTAACAATAGCGCGGAAAGTCTTCTTTTCAATGCTGAATCCGAGACGTGCGGCAAATCTCACTGCCCGCAGCATGCGCACAGGGTCTTCGGGGAATCTCAGGCGCGGATTGCCAATGCAGCGGATGAGTCTGCGCTCCAGGTCTTTCTGGCCACCGACATGATCAATTACCGTAAAGTTTTTGATATCGTAGAACAGCCCGTTAATCGTGAAATCACGCATCTGGGCGTCTTCTTCGGGTGTGCCGAAGGTGTTGGTGCGTTTGTGCTTTGCGTGCCTGCCGTGCGTGTCTGCTTCAGCATCAGGGTCATGCGAGCCCGGACATCTGAAGGTGCTGGTTTCGATAATGGTATTGCTGAACCTGATATGGGCAAGTCGAAACCTGCGGCCGATCAGCATGCAGTTGCGAAACAGCTCTTTTATCTGGTGCGGATGCGCGTCGGTTGAAACGTCAAAGTCTTTGGGCTTGCGGCCCAGCAACAGGTCGCGCACGCCGCCGCCGACCAGATAGGCGGTATAGCCTGCCTGGTTGAGCCGGTTCAGAACTTTCAGCGCGTTATGATCAATGAATGTGCGCGAAATCGCATGATCCTGCCGCTTGGTTATTACGGTTCTGCGCCTGGTAAGCCGGAGGTATTTTTTTATGCGTGTTAACATGCGGGTATGTTCACGGTATTGAGCGGTTCTGTCTCCGGAACAGGAATTGCTGACAGCAAACGGGGGTGCCGGTCAGCTCCTGGAGAATTATTGATGGTAGTTCTGTTATTTGAGGTGTTTAAATGCCTCATAAAGGTGATCACGATAGCACTTTGCCCGGCGCAAAGCAAAATATTTTTGTCTTTCAGGCAGGGGAGTGACGTGGAGATACGGGCCGATTGAGCTGTCTTTTTGCGATGCCGTTACTTTTTTCTGATTATTACATTGGTGGTTCTTCTGAACCCGCAGGTATAGCTGTATTTTGATATTTACAAAGTATACTATTTCTGCAAAAATCATGTATGTTCAAAAAATCTTATAAGGAGGCGCACACCATGATAAAAAGTATCCTCATCGCAACGGATGGTTCGGCCAACAGCATGGTGGCTACGCAATTCGGCTGCTGCCTCGCCAGGCTGTTTCAGGCTGAGGTGTGCGGTTTGAATGTTGTTGATGTGCGGGCTCTTGAGGGGCCGCTCATGAGCGATATTTCCGGGTCCATGGGCTTTGAGCCTTTTCAGAGCTATCTGCCGAAATTCGAGCAGATTTTGCAGGAGCGCGCGGACGGCATACTTGAGGATTTCAAGGGACTCTGCGCTGAACAGGGTATTAAGGCCGAGGTTAAGCGTCTGAGCGGCATTGTGCCGAATATGATTGCGGAAGAGGCCAAACGGGTAGACCTGGTTGTTATCGCGCAGCGCGGCGAGCATGCACAATGGTCGGCCGGGCTGCTGGGCTCAACTGCAGAAACTGTTATCAGGAAATCGCCCCGTCCGGTTTTAATCGCGCCGCGGGAATACCGCGATATCAAGAAAGTGCTGATCGCCTATGACGGCAGCAACGAATCAACCCGGGCACTGAAAACCGCCTGTGAAACATTCGTGGACCTGTCATGCGAGTTGCATGTTGTCTGTGTAACCGATGAAGACGCACATGCGGACACATTGGCGGCCGAGGTGCGTGATTATGTCGGGCATCATGGCATTAAGGTTGCGTTGACCCGCCTGACCGGCGATGCGCCCAAGGTTATCCTGCAGCATGCCGCGCAGCATGGTTTTGATTTGATTGTCATGGGCGCGTTCGGCCATAGCCGTCTGCATGATTTGATTCTTGGAGGAACAGCCGCCTATATGATACGTGAAACAACGATACCGATAATGCTTAATCGTTAATGAGGTTTCCAAATGGACTGCATCGGACAAAAACCGCTGAGCGCTCTGCTGGCTGAAAAATGCGAACAAAACGCTGCCAGGGAATTCATTATTTTTGAAGACCGCGATGGGCGTCAAACCACGATCACGTACCGGCTGTTTGAAACCATGGTCAATCAGTATGCCGCGATTCTGCATGCCAACGGCATAAAAAAAGCTGATCGTGTCATGCTCGTGATGATGAACTGTCCTGAGTTCATCGCGGCCTGGTTTGCCCTGGCGCGTATCGGCGCGGTCTGCATGCCGATCAATGTACTCGCGGGCACCAAAGAGCTAAACGTTATCGCGGATTTTACAGAAGCTGCTGCAGCTATTACGGAACCGCGCTATGCCGCGCTGGTCGCGGGGATGACCCGGATTCCGCGTGTTTTTGTAACCAGAACGGCAAGCTGGTATCCTAATGCCGAGTTGTTTCCGAAGGCTGTTGTGCTTGATGCCGGTGACGTGCCGACTGCCGGGCTGCCGGACAGTGAGGTGAGCGCTGATGATGACGCTCTTATACTGGTTACCGCCGGTACTGACAGCGAGTTGAGAGCCGTGGTCCTTACACATGCCAACGCTTTATTTGCCGGTATGTTCGGCCAATATGCCTGGCAGTTGACCCCGCAGGACCGGCATCTGATGGTGCTGCCTCTCTTTCATATTAATGCACTTTTTATTTCCGTTATGCCGATCCTGACGGCCGGTGCGACCCTGATCATGACTGATCAGTTCAACGAAGATCTTTTTATGCGTCAGGCGCGCACGTACCGCGCCACAAGTGCCAGTCTTGTTTCGGCAAATGTTAAATTGCTGCTTGATGAGCCTGTGGATCCGCAGGATGGCGTCAATGAACTGCAACACATCATGTACGGATTTGCGATTTCAGATCAGGAGCGCTCCGATTTTGAAAGACGCTTCAACACACGACTGTGCGATCTTTGGGGTCTGACCGAAACGCTTGGTGCGACAACGCTGAGTCCTGTGTTCAGGAAAAATAAACAAAATTCCATCGGACTTGTCCGGCCCGGCAATGAGATCCGGGTTGTTGATGAACAGGGAGGGGAACTGCCGCACGGGCAGGAGGGCGAGCTGATCGTCAAGGGGGTGCCCGGTCGTACGCTCATGCGCTGTTATTTAAATGATCAGGAACTGACATCGCGCAAGATGCGTGACGGCTGGTTTTTTACCGGCGATACCGGCAGCATGGATACTGACGGGTATTTTTACTTTTCCGAGAAAAATTATTCATGAAGGCGGCATTGGATCTTTGAGCTGTTGCGGTTTGCCATATGCGGAGGGAATGTGTGGCTAGGGGGATCATGACATTTAAATTTGTATGTTGATGATTTGTAGGAGCGGCTTTAGCCGCGATATTCGCGACCAGAGGTCGCTCCTACCGTTAAAAGTATTGCTGCCAATTTGAATTGTCATAGCCCACTAGTCTTTTTGAAGAGGACCGTTCAGGTTGGCGCACAGGTCGCGCAAAACCTGTTTACAGGTTGCAAGCGCCTGCGGATCAATGCCGGTCTGGGCCTCCATCATATTATCAATACCGATCGGAATCAGTTCATCCTGAAGGTCGCGCCCAAAGGGCGTGAGGTACACCAGCTTTTGGCGACGGTCCTGTTCGCCGGGTCTGCGTGTTGCCAGTCCGCGGCGCTCAAGGCCGTCGATCTGCGGTGAAATCGTGCCCTTGTCCTTGCCGATAAAATCGGCAATATATTGCTGTGAAACCCCATCCTGAAGCCAGAGCAGTAACAATATCATCCACTGTTCAACAGTAACGTCATGGCCGCTGCTGACAAGACGCGCCTGCATTCGCCTGACAATGGCACGGCAGGCCTGGTCAAGCAGCAGAAACAGAATATCGTTTTCTTCTATTTTTTTTATATCCATTGCGACCGCCGGTTTTGTACACTTACTTCTTTTTTTTCAGTATCATGAACGAAGCGCCGGCCTGTGCCACTGCCTGCATGCCTTCGTCAAAGATTTCGGCCTGCAGGGTTATGACCCGTCGGCCTTTTTTGACCGGCGTTGCTATTGCGGAAATGTACCCGGAAGCGCAACCCTTGAGATAGCGTATGTTCATTTCAATCGTGGCGGTTGTTTCGCCCGGATTGAGATTGGCCAGGGCCGCGTGTGCCATGGCTTCATCTGCCAGCGTGGCAATGATGCCCCCGGCGATCATGCCGCCGCCTTGAATGAAATCGTGCCGGAAGGGCAGGCGCATGACAACGCGCTCCGGCGAAATCTGTTCAACGATGACTCCAAGGCAGGCAAACAGCGGGTTGACGCTCTGGGCCGGCAATTGAACTTTTTTTAAATATTCATGCATGGCGATAGGGGAAGGTTCAAAAGTTATGTGGTAAGGGCGAAAAATTTTTCGCCCCTACATCCGGTTCCGGTACGTCCGTTTTCATCCCAGGGGCTTGCATAAAATCTGCCTGATCCGCAGATCAAACATCGCGGCAGCATAGGCCGGGCGCAGCACTACGGCCGTATCGGCCCCTTCACCGCTTCCGCCGATGACGACCACGTCCTCCTTGGGTGACACAAATCCATGCTCGGCCGCCATGATGGCAATTTCAACGCATACCTTCATGCCCTGGCCAAGCATGCGCAGGGCATCGGACACGAGATTGAGCGGGATGAGCTTTGTCGCGTATTTATTTTCAAAGGTGCGCTCAGTGGCGCTCAGGGCGTGAATACCCCGCACGATGCGGATGCCCGCGTCTTCCAGGCGCGACCGGTTGGCATTAAACGCTTCTACCTCTTCAACAAAGCGGCTGCCGGCCCCGTAGGTAACCGCGATTATTTCACATGCGGGGTCAGCCTTCTCGCGTACCTTGAGAGCTGTTTCGCCCGAGGATGATGCAACGACGATTCTGCTGATGGATTGTTCACGACAGCATGCAACAGCGCACGCAATCGTGCGCTCTGTGTTGCCTGAGCCCTTATCTGCGAAATAGATTATTTTTTTCTCTTTGTCCGTGCTCATGTTTTCTCTCTCCATGCTAAAAAAATAGATGTGGCCTGTCAGCGCCAACTATACGCGAACCAGTGTATAGTCGCGTCTGCCGATGCCGAGCTTTTGGGCATAGTGAAGCTGATGAGCCCAGGAAACGTCCGGGTAGAGACCCGCGAATTTGTCGTCTCCTGCTGCCGTGTTGCGTGTCAAAACTGTTGCCGGGCAGCCCGGCTGGGCATTGACCAGATCAACAGAGGCCTGGTCAACGGCTACCGGATCAGATGAAGCAAGTATCCCGATATCAGGCACGATCGCGCGGTCGGCATGGCCGTAACAGTCACACGCAGGGCTGATCTGCATCAGGAAATTAACGTGCAGGATCCTTCCTGCTTTCTGGCGCTGCAGCCCCGCGGCATACTCAATCATTTTTTCCTGGAACAGCCGTGTATCATCATTCCAGTTGATTTTTATCGCGCCTTCGGGGCAGGCGGTTATGCATTCGGCGCACCCGATACAGGCCCGTTTGGATATCATCGACTTTTTGGCTTTGAGCCTGATTGCCGCTGCCGGGCAGATCGAGCGGCAGCGTCCGCAACCGGTGCACAGGCCGTGATCCACATGTGGTGACAGGGTCGCATGCTGGCTCATTTTGCCTTCCCGTGAGGCGCAGCCCATGCCCAGGTTTTTAAGCGCACCCCCGAACCCGGTCAGCTCATGCCCCTTGAAATGCGAAACGTTTACGATGCTGTCGGCGGCAATCACGGCAGATCCGAAGGACAGCTCTTTATAATGCGTGCCGTTAAAGGTGATGCGCTGCGCGTCGGTTCCGCGCAGCCCGTCAGCGATTATGACAGGGGCTCCCGCGCTGAAGCAATCAAAGCCGTGTTTGAGCGCTCGCAGAATATGCGAAACCGCGTCGCTGCGATCGCCGCGATACAGGGTGTTGGCATCTGTCAGGAAAGGCTTCGCGCCCAAGGCCGCAACCGCGTCAACAATCCAGCGGATAAAGAGCGGCCGGATAAAGGCAGTATTGCCGGCTTCTCCAAAGTGCAGCTTAATCGCGGTCAGGTCTCCCGGACGCACGCAGGTGCCGAGGCCCGAGCGCTCGAGCAGTCGTGCCGTTTTCCTGGCAAGGTTGTCCTCAATTGTTGTGCGCAGATCGGTGAAGTATACCGGAGATGCTGTCACGGTCAGTTGCAATGGCTCCTGTATGTTGTGAGGAATTTTTCTTATGCGGATTGCCGTATCGCTTAGGGCAGCGGGTTTCTTCACGACTGATTCCTGCCAAGGCTGCAATGCTGACATACAATAAATTAAGGTACATCGGGTGTCAAGCACTATGCCTCTCAGCACGCTTGTTTGTCAGACACATGTATTTAAAATCCGCAGGATGATTGTCAATGCGATTCACATTGACACGCACTGGCAGCAGGCCTATACTCCATAATCATGCCCCCTGCTCACTTACTTCAGTCTTGGAGAAAACCATGTTTGAACATCTTGTACGCGACGGTGTTATTCTCTTCCTGGCGGGCGTTACTATCCTGACAAAGGTCGTTCCGACCCTGCGTCTCAAAAGATTCACCGACAAGGCGCTCGCAGGAACTCTTGGGTTCGGCTGGCTAATAACCATTATTGGCTTTGTCAGCATGTGTACGGGGGTGGTTACCGATTCCTGGTAGCGTTTGGGCTGAGGAGGCACTCAGCAGCACCCACTGTTAATAATCCTTTTATTTTTTCAGCTGTAATTTTTTCCGGGGCATACCTGTTCGTGCGTCAATTTCAACAGATGAAGGCATTAATGTAAGTTTTTTCAAGTAGTTACAGTTAATGTCTCATGGAATTGCGCATATAAATACACTCAATCACCTTTCAGCTTATTTGTATAATTTTTAAAAAAACTGTGGTTTCTTGACTTATGTCAAGGCGCCCAGGATTCAGTACATACTATACTTGTAATCAGAAAGAGAGATGGTTTACTGTGAACCATCACAAACATTAACATGAGGAGGAAAATCATGGCAGAAAAAATGTTTTGTTATCAGTGTGAACAGACGGCAAAAGGGCAGGGATGCAACAACGGTGGTGTGTGCGGAAAGACTCCGGACGTATCAGCCCTGCAGGATTTACTGGTCTATGCGTTAAGGGGCCTTTCGCTGTATGCGGTTGAGGCGGGTAAAAAGGGCATTGAGATCGAAGGGCTCGGCCCGTTTACTGCTGAGGCGCTTTTTGCAACGCTTACCAATGTGAATTTTGATGCTGAGCGCTTTCCGGCGCTTATCAAGAAGGCTGTGGAGTATCGTAAGGAGCTTAAAGCCAAGACCGGGATTGCTTGCATAGAAGATGCGGCTACGTTTACGCCTGCAGGCGACATTGACGGTCTTGTGGCACAGGCAGCAGCGGCCGGGCTGAAGGCTGATGCTTCAATCAATCCCGATCTTCTTTCTCTGCAGCATATTGTGCTGTTCGGCATCAAGGGAGTTGCAGCCTATGCTGACCATGCCCGCATTCTGGGCCAGGAAGATCAAAAGGTTTACAACTTTCTTTATGAAGCCCTGGCCGCTCCGTTTAACAAAAAGCTTGGTGCTGATGAATGGGTAGGGCTTGCGTTGAAAACCGGTGAGGTTAATCTGCGGGTTATGGAGCTGCTTGATGCTGCCAATACGGGCGCTTACGGTCACCCGGTTCCGACCAGCGTGCCCCTGGGTCAGAAAAAGGGTAAAGCCATTCTTGTATCAGGTCATGATCTTAAAGATCTTGAAACCCTGCTCAAGCAGACCGAGGGTACCGGCATTACCGTTTACACGCATGGTGAAATGCTGCCCTGCCACGGGTATCCGGGTCTTAAAAAATACAGCCATCTGTACGGCCATTACGGTACAGCCTGGCAGAATCAGGCAAAGGAATTCGCCGCGTTTCCGGGCGCAATCCTTATGACCACCAACTGTATTCAGAAACCGACTGAGTCGTATAAGGATAATATTTTCACAACCGGCCTTGTTGGTTTTCCGGGTGTTACGCATGTTGCAAACGGTGATTTCTCCGCTGTTATTAAAAAGGCTCAGCAACTGCCGGGCTTTGCAGCAGATACCAAAGGCAAATCAGTCATGGTCGGTTTCGCCAGAAACGCGGTTCTCGGTGTTGCCGGTCAGGTTATCGAAGCGGTCAAGAGCAAGGCGATACGTCATTTCTTCCTGGTTGCAGGTTGTGACGGCGCCAAGCCGGGCCGTAATTACTATACCGAGATTGTTGAGAAAATCCCTAAAGACTGCGTGGTGCTCACGCTTGCCTGCGGCAAGTTCCGCTTCTTTGACCAGGATCTTGGCGACATCGGCGGCATACCGCGCCTGCTTGATATCGGGCAGTGCAATGACGCGTATTCCGCAGTACAGATAGCGGTTGCCCTGGCCGGAGCATTCAACTGCGGCGTGAACGACCTGCCCCTGTCCATGATTCTGTCATGGTATGAACAGAAGGCCGTGGCGATTCTGCTGACACTGCTGCACCTGGGCATCAAGGACATCCGCCTCGGGCCGTCGCTGCCTGCATTTATTACGCCTAATATCCTTGGTGTGCTGGTGAAAACGTTTGATATTAAGCCGATCTCAACCCCGGATGAAGATTTGAAGGCAATTCTGGGATGATTAAATAGCGCTGCGCGATCAGGCGTCGGCATTCTGCCGGCACCTGTTCGTGACAGCCGCAGGGCAATCATGAAATGCCCCGGACAGGATACGCAGAACTGGAAATCCGGCGATATTTTTGAAGCGCCCTGCCAGAGCTGCGGACGGATCATTGAGTTTTTTAAGGATGACACTTCGCGCAGGTGCAAAGGCTGCGGAGCACGGGTGCTGAACCCCAAAATTGATTTCGGCTGTGCCGCGTATTGCGCGTTTGCCGACCAGTGCCTTCGTGAACTGCCGCCTGAGATTCTCGCGCAGCGAACAAATATTTTTAAAGACCGGGTCGCCTGCGAGATGCGGCGCTATTTCGGGACTGATCAAAAAAGAATACGGCATGCCGAACGGGTAGCCGATGTTGCCGGGCAGATTCTTGGGCAGGAGCCGGGCTGATTTTGCGGTTGTGATGGCGGCAGCGTATCTGCATGATATCGGCATCAAGGAGGCTGAAAAGCGCTATCAGAAGCTCAGAGGCGAGATATCAGGAAGAGCTGGGTCCGCACATTGCCCGCACACTGCTGGAAAGCCTTAGGGCTGATGCAAAGCTCATCGATGAGGTGTGCGATATTATCGGCCATCATCATCACCCGCGAACACAGGAAACCGACAATTTTAAGGTGCTCTATGATGCCGACTATATTGTCAATCTTGAAGAGTCGGGGAGTGATTACCCGCACGACAGGGAAAAGCTTGCGCTGAGTAATCGACGAAAAATCTATTAACAGAAACGGGCAAGGCACCTGGCACGGGAAAATTTAGGTGTTGCAGGCATGAGGCCTAGCTTACTATCCATGCGCTGGAGAATGGTGTCATGCAATCGAAACGCAAAATAATTCAATTGATGAAGGCCTCTGCGACGGCTGCGGCCAGTGTGTGATCGCCTGCGCGGAAGCGGCTATTGAGATTATTGACGGGAAAGCCCGCGTGGTTGCCGACCGCTATTGTGACGGCCTGGGCGCCTGTATGGGCGAATGCCCACAGGGTGCGCTTGAACATTATTGAACGTGAAGCCGAAGTTTTTGATGAGCAGGCTGTGCATGCGCGCATGCAGGAGCAGCAGCAATGGCGCGAAGCCGAGACGCTTTCACACCAGTGCCCTTCAGCACAAACACGGCAGTTTGCAGCGCGCGGCCCGTCCGCATCTGTACAGGCCGCTCCCTCGCAGTCGCAGCTTTCGACATGGCCGGTACAACTGCGGCTTGTCTCGCCTGATGCGCCCTTTCTTGAGAATGCGGATCTGCTGGTGGCCGCTGACTGCACGCCGTTTGCATATCCTGATGTGCATCGTGATTTTCTAAAGGGCAGGGTGCTGCTGTGCGGATGCCCGAAGCTGGACGATCAGGAGGCATATGTGCAAAAATTCACTCGATTTTTAAGCGCAATGAGATCAAAAGCGTAACCGTGCTTATCATGGAAGTACCCTGCTGTGGAGGAATGCCCATGATTATTCAAAAAGCCATGCAGGCTGCTGGCCGCAATGTTTCTGTCGAGACGGTTGTTGTTGGCATTGAAGGCGGCATCATTCGGAGGAGTGCGTAGGAGGTTTGTTTGGAGTTGGTAGTGTTCGGGGTTTCGTGAACAGACCTGCAGGTCTCTACCATTCAGCCACGCTCAGGCGTAAGGATATGTAGGGGGAACCCCCTGTGGTTGCCCGTTACTTCGGCGTGTGGAAGGAATATAGAATCAGACCGTAGGCCGGACAAAGCGAATGTGTGTCCGGCAAAATTTGATTAATGCAAAAGGCGCCGGACTTATCCCGCGGGGCGGGATTTAGTCCGGCCTACACCTGTGGTTGCCCTCACGGTTTCTTAACAGGAGAATGACGTATATATGGAATGGGATTCAGAGGCTGAAAAAATTATTGAAGAGATTCCTCTGCCGCCTATCATGGGGCGGTTTGCGCGCATGGATGCCGAGCGCCGGGCTTGCAGCGCGGGCTTGATACGGTCACCCCGGCAATCGCCAAAGCGGTTGAAAAAGGCTATGAGCGTGTTTTCGGGAAAGAGGCAACCGAAATGGTGCGCGCGATGAACAACGGCGAGGATGTCGACCTGCCGGATGAGTTTTTTGAAGACGATGATGAGGAACTTTTTAAGATTGAAATATGTCCTGCAAAGTTCGGCGCCTGTACGGCTGACAAGCGCGACATGATAAAAAAAATTGTCGCGCCAATACGGACCCTGCTTAAACGTCTTGATACCACAAACATTATCCTGCGCAAGGCGCTCACGCCGCTCATGTCGCACCATGTGCTGCGCGTAGCCGTTATCGGCTGCCCCAACTGCTGCATGTCGCCTTATTTCGCCGACATCGGTATAATCTGCTCTTTTCGACCGGGGTTGAGGGAGGCTGTGTGCAGTGCGGACTGTGCGTACAAGCCTGCGTTGATGGTGCCATTACTCTTGAAAGACGGACAGCCCGTCATCGACCGCGAGCGCTGTATCGACTGTGGTGCCTGTGTTGATGTCTGTCCGAAGGATGTGATCTTTAAAGAAGAAAAAGGATATAAGGTCGTTGTCGGGGGCACCGGATCGCGCCATCCGCAACTCGCCCGCACTGTTACGCCTTTTACGGATGCGGCCGGTGTGCTGGAGATAGTTGAAAAAGCTGTTCTGGCCTTTCGTGACTATCCGCAGGGGAAAAAGGAAATATCATTTCATGCGATGGTTAAACAAGAGGGAGTAAGCAGTCTGGTGTAACAGGATTTTCCGCTCAACGGGGCTTGTTATTAAGGGTGTAATGCTTTCTGTGAATGCGGTTTGTTCGGGCAGAACACTACAACCTATTTTCCGGGAGGTATACCATGGCTTTTAAAATTACCGAGACGATAACCTGGGTCGGCAAGATCGACTGGGAGCTGCGAAAGTTTCACGGTGAGGAATATTCCACCCATCGCGGATCCACTTACAATTCGTACCTGGTGCGGGATGAAAAAACCGCACTGATTGATACGGTATGGTTGAGATTCAGCCACGAATTTGTGGATAACCTTAAAGCAGGTGGTTCCGCTTGAAAACATTGATTATATTGTCGCCAACCATGCTGAACCTGACCACAGCGGCGCTTTGCCGGAGCTTATGAAGCAGATACCCGACACACCGGTGTACTGTACTGCAAACGGGCTGAAGTCCTTTAAGGGCTATTATCATAAAGACTGGGATTTCAGGGTTATAAAAACAGGGGATACGCTCAATCTCGGCTCGCGGAAGCTTGTCTTTGTGGAAGCGCCTATGCTGCACTGGCCTGATACCATGTTCTGCTATTTGACGCAGGACAACGTGCTGTTCAGCAATGACGCCTTCGGTCAGCATCTGGCCTCGGAATATATGTTCAATGATCTGGTTGACCAGGCGGAACTCTATCAGGAATGTATCAAGTATTACGCCAACATATTGACTCCATTCAGTGCGCTGGTCGCTAAAAAGATTCAGGATGTTCTGGCGTTGAATCTGCCGGTTGACATGATCTGCCCGAGCCACGGTGTTATCTGGCGCAACGATCCTCTGCAGATTGTAAAGAAATATCAGCAATGGTCGGATAATTATCAGGAAAACCAGATCAGCATTGTTTATGACAGCATGTGGGACAGCACCCGCCACATGGCTGAGGCGATTGCCCGGGGCATAACAGAGACAGACCTTCAGTTGCCGTGAAACTGTATAATATTGCCCGTTCGGATAAGAACGATGTGATCACGGAGATATTCAAGTCAAAGGCGGTTCTTGTCGGCTCTTCCACGATCAACCGGGGTATACTCTATGAAGTGGGCGGGTGCTTGAAATGATCAAGGGTCTCGGGTTTAAAAACAAAAAAGCCGCTGGGTTCGGCTCGTACGGTTGGAGCGGCGAGTCGGTAAAGATCATAACCGAAAGCCTCAAGGCGAGCGGTTTTGAGGTCGTGAATGACGGGATACGTGAGGCCTGGAACCCCGATCAGAACGGTATTGATAACTGTGTCGCATTCGGGAAAGCCTTTGCCGCCGAACGCATAGTACCACCCACTTCCCAAATCAAACTTCCATTGAAAACTTGCGTACACACTTCATTTTAGTCCGTTCTACGAAACTTTTTTTCGTACATATATATCAGTTTAAAGGAATATGCCGGACGATATCGCAATCAGCCCGAATTTCATCCCCGAAATTTCAGACAGTGACATCTATGAGGCCATGGAGGAAATACCAGGCTATCTTGATATCACTCCGGAGGATTTCAGGGAAATATACCGGCATGCGTTTCAGCATGCGTATCAAAAACAGTTTGGCGGGCGGTATGTCTCACGGCCGGAACCGGTCTGCGCTTCGCCTGAGGCAGTCCCCATCTATGCCGGCAGCGTTTCCGACGCGCCCGCGGTTTCGTTTCTGAAGAATTACTTCGGTAAAATGCGAGGGCCGACAGAAGCCCGCCCGCACCAGGGCTGCCGGAAGTCTGCTGGTCGTGGATAGGCGCTTTTCTGGGCATTGCTGCGGTTGCCATGGTGCATTACAGTATCGCTGGACAAGGCGGGCTCGTGCTGCTCGTCGGTTCATTCGGTGCCTCGGCCGTCCTTATCTACGGCGCAATTAAAAGCCCGTTGGCGCAGCCCAGAAATCTTGTCGGCGGCCACATGCTGTCCGCTGTTATCGGCGTTGCCTCATATCAGCTTTTCTCATTCAGTCCCTGGCTTGCTTCCGCCATAGCGGTTGCATCGGCCATTGCCGTTATGCAGTTCACTAAAACCCTGCATCCGCCTGGAGGTGCAACCGCCTTGATTGCCGTAATCGGCGGGGAGAACATTCATGCGCTCGGCTATCTGTATGTTCTTATGCCGGTGGGGCTCGGGGTGCTGCTGATGCTGCTTGTCGCGCTTATTGTCAACAATATTCCACGCTCTCGGCAATATCCTGAATTCTGGTGGTAGTATCGTTGTCTGTACGCGATATGTGCATGCAGCCATCATGCGGTTTTGTGCGCTTCACGGAGAGAATTTTGAAGGGTTTGAAATAAATGAAGATAGCGGTATAGAAACACCCTCGTTATATCTCGATACTGCAACGTTTGAGAAGTTTTTGGAACAAACAGGAGGATTGCCATGTCTGAAAAAAAGACAGATCTTACAGAAAAAGTTTTGTGTGCGGCTGGTCTGGTCGACTATCAGGAGGGTTCTGTTGTCAGCCGGGAAATACTGAAAAAAGGCACGGGCACGGTGACCGTATTCGCCTTTGACGCAGGTCAGGGCCTGAGCGAGCATACCGCGCCTTTTGATGCCATGGTGCATGTGCTTGACGGCGAGGCCGAAATAACCATTGCCGGCACTGCCCGGACAGTGAGTGCCGGCGATATTATCATCATGCCTGCCAATAAACCGCATGCTCTGAGCGCCGTGCAGCGTTTTAAAATGATGCTGATTATGATCCGGTCGTAGGTGTCCTGATGAATGTGCGCGTATAGCGGGCTGTTGAATACACTATACGTGCCGCTCATGGCATTGCGGCTTGTACGTATCATTCGTTATTGCGGCCGTACAGAACAGTACGCAGTAATTTCTTAAATGGATCTAATTGACGTGGACGCCGATTATCATCCGGGTATTATTTGAAAACAGTCCGGCTGAAAAAACTTTTTAACAATCCTTCTCAGGCATATAATAGACGGGGATTAGCAGTTCAGGAGCATTCGGAAGAACTGGTTTACAGACAACTCTTATCATCGACACATTGTTATGCTGCAGACGTGTACGGCACTACACCCCTGTATGCTGCGCCGCGAAGGCTCGCGGGATGGCGGGACTGCGCACGCACCGGAAAGAAGCGCCGGGCTTGACGACGTATCCGGCGGGGAGCAGATTCTGTGCCGCCGCTGCGGACGGCACATCACCAGCGGCAAACAGCGCATAAGCGTGAATGGCTCGCATGAACATACGTTTGCAAATCCGGAGGGTATTGCGTTCCACATCGGCTGTTTTGCCCGCGTGCAGGGCTGCAGCTTTGTGGGCGAGCCGACCGGAGAGTGGAGCTGGTTCAGGGGATATGCTTGGAGCGTCGCCTATTGCGCCGGATGCGGATTGCATCTGGGCTGGCGCTACAGCTCGGCAGATGATGTTTTTCACGGTCTGGTGCTTCGATCCTTGAGCACGTGGTGTAGAGAGCACGGTTCAACGTTTGATTTTTACGGGTACGGCTGCGGCTACGGTAACAAAAACCGGGGCGGTTCCACGTGTGCTGTATGAAACCGCCCCGAGTCGACGCTGTTTCTGAATTTTTTGCTCGTTGCATTTTAGCGCATACGATCAAGGCTAAATGCTGTTGAATATATCCTAAACGGACTGGGGCAGTTTAACGAAATCTATCGTTGCCCCTTTGACCTGCGCGCCGCCTATAATGTAGATATTATTTTCAATCTCGCTTGCAAATTGCGCACCCAGCGTTGAGAGCTTGGCGCTGGTTACGGCCTGCCCCTCAGTTTTGTAGCTGATACGGGCGGCTAAGCTGAGATCAAGTTTTCCGATCGGCGTACAGATAGTCACTGCTTCATCGGCTGTGTATGGCTTTACCGCTGTCCAGTGGATCTGTGCTCCCGGTTGATACGTACCATCCATTGCTGTCTTCACACTCGGTGACGAGGACATAGTCATCCCACAGCCACATGAGGTATCCGGTTGTCTTGAGGTTTCCCTTTTCTTCTGTTGCTGTTGTCATCGTCAACAAGGTAGCCCTTGCAGAAATTGATAATTTAAAATACAGTGGATCAGGCGCTGCGAAAGCACTGGATGCGCCTGTAAAAATCATTGCCACGAATGCAATTATCCCCAGAAAGAAAGTAGTTTTTTTCATGCTTATTCCTCCCTGATGATTGGGTTTTGTGTTGCTGTGTCTGGTCACAGACGCTGCTGCTGACTGTTGAAACTGTGCGTTTTCCAATACTTGGTTCCTCCTTCTGCCTCCTTTCTAGGTGGATTGCTTTTTTGTAAATGTATCTTTGAATCTGCAGTCTGTCAATTGAAATCGGGTCACCGTTCACAAAAGCTTTGTGTGGTATGAAGCAAAACTTTAGTCGAATAAACAACACCTACCGCAGTTTCGTTTGTCAGCCATTTTTCTTTGTCATGCCGTTGCATGCACGATGGATAAATTTGCTTGGCAGGCATGATGTGATTTGCTATACATTAATTAGTGAACATTAGTTTCTCTATTTAATCTCGACAGGAGGTCTTCCATGAGCCAGAAGGAACACACGTGTAAAGGTGAGCATACCGGCCATATTTGCTTGCTCGCAAGTCAAGACAAATTCGAGGAAATTAAAGAACTTACGATGCACCCTATGTTTCTTTGCTTTAACTGTGGACGTGTGGCCGACTCGGATAAAAATCTTTGCAATCCGATGCCCCTGAAGTAGTACGCTTCAGCCGACGGGTACATATTACGGGGAGTTTGTTCTACAATTCGGCAGGCCGCATTATTGAGGGCCTGCTTTTTTGTTCCGGCCTTGCGCCGGTAAGCCACTTGCTGTTATGTATGTTAGCGTTAAATTTAGAACTATTGCGAGGAGATACCTGTCATGTCCGTTTCAATGCTTGAAAAACATATTGCCAAGGCCATTGCCCGGTTTGAATCATGTACAAGGAAACCGGTTGTGCGTACTGAGTTTGGCCGTGTTCCTAAAATAATAACCCTTTCAAGGGATTATGGAACGGACGGACGCGCGATCGGGGAGATGGTCGCCAAAAAGCTCGGTTGCAGCCTGTGGGACCGCGAGATAATGGATGTGCTGGCGGGCCAGTCGGGTTGGAAGCTGCAGGCGCGCATGTTCGAGGCACTTGATGAAAAGGCCCAGGGTGCTATTGATTCCCTGGTGGCGGATTTTTTCGGCGACATGGAAAAACATAACTACTTCCATCTGCTGCCCAAGGCCATCTGCACCATTGCACAGAAAGACGCAGTAATTATAGGACGCGGCGCACGTCTTATCCTCCCGTACTCGTTCCGGGTTAAAATCGAGGCGTCCTTTGCAACGCGGATCAGGGCGGTTGCAGCGCTTGAGGGCATAACCGAAAAGTCGGCCCGCCAGAAGGTCAAGCGGGTTGATGAGGAACGCTCCGGTTTTCTCAAACAGCTCGTCAGCACTATCGGTGTTAAGGCCGACCGGCTTGATTATGACCTGCTGATCAACACCGATCACATCAGCTGCAAAAATGCTGCGCAAACGATTCTTGACGTCTTTGAGCGTTTTATAAAAGATAAAAAATAATTATATCATCTGCGCAACCGGAATTCTTCTGTCATGAAACACGCCGAGTTCGTACATCTGCATGTCCATACGCAGTTCAGTCTGCTTGACGGCGCTATCCGGCTGGGTGACCTGTATAAAAAAGCCCGTGAATTTCACATGCCTGCTGTGGCCATTACCGACCATGGTAACATGTTCGGTGCCATTGAGTTCTACCGGGGCGCTCTTGAGGCCGGGCTGCGCCCCCTGATCGGGTGTGAATTGTACATAGCGCCTGGCAGCCGTTTCGTGAAGGATGACCCCGGCAATTACCATATTATTCTGCTTGTTCAGAACCAGAAGGGCTATGAGAATCTCAGCAAGCTGGTAACACGGGCGAACTTTGAGGGTTTCTACTATAAGCCGCGCGTCGATTTTGAGCTGCTGCAGGAGTACAATGAAGGTCTGATCGCCCTGTCCGCCTGCCTTGGCGGTGAAATTCCCTCGGCCATTCTGAATGGCACGATGCAGCAGGCCCAGGATATCGCGGACCGCTATCGTTCAATTTTTAACGACAACCGCTTTTTCCTTGAATTGCAGGACAACGGGATTCCTGAACAGGCAACAGTCAATCAGGGCCTGATTGAAATTGCTTCCAGGCTCGACCTGCCCCTGGTGGCTACCAATGACTGCCATTATCTTTCAGCCGACGATGCCCTGGCCCACGAAGTGCTGTTATGCATTCAAACCGGCAAAACCATGAACGCACCTGACCGGATGCGTTTTTCATCCGATTCGTTTTATTTTAAGTCGCCACAGGAAATGGAGCGATCCTTTGCGCATGTGCCCGGTGCTCTGAAAAACACCGTCGCAATTGCCGAGCGCTGCAACCTCGATTTTAAATTCAACGAGTATAAGTTTCCCCACTATGAGGATCCATCCGGCGAGGACAATGCCGCTCTGTTCGTGCGCAAGGCCCGCGAAGGTCTGCAGGTCAGGCTGGACCGATTGCGCCAGACACACCCGGCGGAGTTTGCCGGGCGCGAAGCCGAATACCGTCAGAGACTTGAAGACGAAATCGGCATGATCGAAAAAATGAACTTCACGACGTATTTTTTGATCGTAGCGGACTTTATCGGGTATGCCAAGCATAATGGTTGTCCGGTCGGGCCGGGCCGCGGATCTGCTGCCGGCAGCCTGGTTGCCTACTGCCTTGAAATCACCGAAATTGATCCCATCAGGTACGGTCTTTTGTTTGAGAGGTTTTTGAATCCTGAGCGGGTGAGTCCCCCTGATATCGACGTTGACTTCTGCATGGAAAACCGCTCCCGGGTGCTTGACTATGTTACCCGGAGATACGGCCGCGAGAATGTGGCGCAGATTATCACCTTTGGAAAAATGATGGCCAAGGGTGTTATTCGTGATGTCGGACGCGCGCTTGATATGCCCTATAAAGAGGTGGACGCCATCGCGAAACTGGTGCCCAATGATCTGGGCATCACGATTGATAAGGCCATCGTACAGGAGCCCCGCCTCAAGGAACGCATTGACAGCGACCCGCAGGTCGCGAATCTGATAAAAATCTCCAAAGCGCTTGAAGGGCTCCATCGTCACGCCTCAACGCATGCGGCCGGTGTGGTTATTTCCGATAAACCCCTTGACTGTTATCTGCCCCTGTATAAAGGCTCACACGACGAAGTCCTTACGCAGTACTCCATGAACGATGTCGATGCTATCGGGCTGATAAAATTCGACTTTTTGGGGCTGCGCACACTGACGGTGATTGAGAAAGCCGTCAGGCTGATCAATGCCGACCCCGCACATCAGCTGCCGGACATGAACGATTTGCCCCTTGATGATGCCAAAACCTATGAACTGCTTTGTTCCGGTGAGGCCGAAGGCATTTTTCAGCTTGAGAGCTCCGGGATGAAAGATCTTTTGCAGCGGCTGCGGCCCGGTTCCATTGATGACCTGACCGCGCTGATAGCCCTGTACCGGCCCGGGCCTCTGGGCAGCGGTATGGTTGATGATTTCATAAAGGGCAAGCACGGCCATAAAGAAGTTGAGTATCCGCTGCCGGAACTGGAAAGCATTTTGCGGGAAACCCATGGCCTTATACTCTATCAGGAACAGGTCATGCAGATTGCACGAAGGCTCGCCAGCTTTTCGCTGGCTGATGCCGACCTGCTGCGCCGTGCCATGGGCAAGAAAAAGGCTTCGGAAATGGCGAAGCAGAAAAATAAATTTTTAAGCGGTGCACGCGACAATAAGATTGATCCCGGCAAGGCCGTGATGATTTTCGACCTCATGGCAAAGTTTGCCGAATACGGATTCAATAAGTCCCACAGCGCGGCATACGCCTATATTTCCTTTCAAACAGCCTACCTCAAGGCGCACTATCCGGTTGAATTCATGGCTGCGCTCTTGAGCTGCGAAATGGATAATACCGACAAAGTCGTCAAGCACATCAATGAGTGCCGTGAAAAAGATATTGACGTGCTGCCCCCTGATATCAACGTCAGCCGTCAGGATTTTACCGTCCACGATGGCAAAATCCGCTTCGGGCTGGCCGCGGTAAAGAATGTCGGGCTTGGCGCTATTGAATCCATTCTCAGTGCCCGCGACAGCGGGGGGATTTTTACCTGCCTGGCCGATTTTTGCAGCCGGATTGATCTGCGCAAGACCAATAAGAAGGTTCTTGAAAGCCTCATCAAATGCGGGGCCTGCGATTGTCTTGGAAAAAATCGCGCGCAGCTTCTGGCCGTGCTGGAGGATGTGGTCAGCATGGCACAGCGCAGGCAGAAGGAAAAAGAAAAAAAACAAGTGAGCATGTTTGAAATGATCGCGGAAACAACCGGTCAGGATGAGGGTTTTGACATCGTCTATCCTGAGATAGACGACTGGGGTAAAAAGGAGCGCCTGACCTTTGAAAAGGAATGTCTTGGGTTTTACATTACCGGGCATCCGCTTGATGAGTACCGTCAAATTCTAAAGTCCTGCACCACGATTACCGCAGCCGGCGTTTTGTCTGCTACAACTGAGCGCGATGTCTTGATTGGCGGAATGGTCAGCAGCCTGCAGCGGAAAACCACCAAGCGGGGTGACCCCATGGCCATTGTTACCTTCGAGGACCTCACCGGCAGTATCGAAGTTCTTGCGTTTTCCGAGGTATATCGCCAGGCCCAGACTCTTCTGCAAAGCGCGCAACCTCTTTTGATCAAGGGGCGTATCGGGCTGGAACCTGAAAACAATAATAAGATTTTTGCTGCTGAAGTCCATGACCTTGACCGTGCGCATGAATTTGCACAGCCTGATGTGCATGTGCAATGCGCGATTAACCGGCTTAATCATGATGAAATTGAACGTCTGAAAAGAGTTTTGCAGAACAATCCAGGCAAGTCGAAAGTGTTCCTGCACCTTGTTATTCCCGAATAACAGCGAGACCGTTATCGGGCTGGGAGATGCTTTTCAAACAAGCGCTTCTCCTCTGTTGATGACTGAGATGGAGTCGATTATGGGAAAGCACAGCGTTACGCTGCGATAGCACGGGTCCCATACAATGGATGCAGATACTTTAAACAAAAGCAACCATATGGCTCTATGATCAACGCACCTACCGTTCTTATTCCGCCAGTCAGGGGCTGGTGTCATTTACCGCCGGAGTGCAGGAGACGGATCTTTTCATCAGCGCCCGTTCGGATCTAAGCGCTCAGGCCCGGGATGCCATACAGGATGTGCGCTCTGTCATTGAAGCCTACATTCGCAAACGTCCTGATTTTAAAACAAGCCTTGAGCCCATTGCGGCAGACCCGCAGGCGCATGCGGTTATCAGGGACATGCTTGAATCGGCCCGGGCCTGCAATGTCGGGCCCATGGCCGCTGTCGCCGGTGTGGTGGCTGAATATGTCGCCGGGTCTCTTCTTGAGCACTCTCCTGAAATTATCGTTGAAAACGGCGGCGATCTTTTTTTGCAGGCAGACCGTGCGCTTACCATCGGGATTTTTGCGGGCCCTTCGCCCTTGAGCGAAAAAATCGGCATTCGGATTCTACCGCAGGACATGCCGCTTTCGCTGTGCACGTCCTCCGGGACTGTGGGCCCGTCGCTCAGTTTCGGACTCGCTGACGCTGTTTGCGTGCGTTCGCGCTCGGCAGCGTTGGCCGATGCCGCTGCCACGGCGATCGGCAATATGGTCAAGACCGCAGCAGATATCGCCGCCGCCATAGAGGCGGCACGCGGCCTAGCGGGGCTTGACGGTATTGTCATTATTAAGGATGATCAGATCGGTGCCTGGGGTGATATGGAACTGGTTGCGCTTGAGAGCATTGCCTCAGACGCACATGAAGGCAGTTGATTCGATTGAATGTCTGGCCGGAAATGGGAATACACCTATGAAAACAATCCTCGCACCATGGCGCATCGGCTACATACTCGCTCCGAAGGGGAAAGGCTGTTTTTTATGTATTAAGCGCACACGGGGCTATCAGCGGCGGCATCTTATTTTGCGCGAAACAGAGGCCTGTTATGTGCTGCTGAATAAATATCCCTACAGCGCCGCGCATGTCATGGTTGTACCTAAGCGACATGTCGCCGATCTTGATTGTCTCTCAACGGATGAACTGCTGGATTTTATAACCGTTACCCGTGATGCTGCACGGGTCCTGAAAAAGGCGGTTGCCGCGCAGGGACTTAACCTCGGCGCCAATCTCGGGCGGGCTGCCGGTGCCGGTCTTGAGGAGCATTTTCACTTCCATATTGTGCCGCGCTGGAACGGCGATCATAATTTCATGCCGCTGCTGGGCGATACGTACGTGCTGCCTGAACATCTTGAAGATACCTACACGCGCCTATTGCCGCATTTTGAGTAAATGCTGTATTTGGCAGGCTGTTGAAAAATGTCCATCTGCTGCGTTGCGTTCATCATTCGTCATTGCGGCGTACGGAAAAGTACGCCTCATTCCTCATGATGTCGCGCGCCTTGCATCTGAACTTTTTTGAACAGCCTGTATAAAAAGACTTTTTCAATATCCTGTTAAGGCACATTAATTTTTTGCTGGAATAAACTCATGCGCAAGCGTAGTTCCTCTGATTTTACGCAGCGTAAAAAACAGGCTCGTATTGAGGCCATGGCCCGGCGTAACGCTCTGGATGATACGCTCAGGGCTAAAAAAAGCGCGCTGATCACGCAAAGGCTTCTCGGGCTTGAGCTGTTTCAAAAAGCACGGTGTGTGTTTATTTACGTTTCCGTGCACAGCGAGGTACAAACTCATGCAATTCTGCAGTCTGCGCTGGAACAGCAGAAAACAGTGTGTGTGCCGCTGATTGACAGAGAAAAAAAAGAGATGCTTGTCTGTGCCATAACCGATCCCGGACGCGACCTGCATCCCGGTATGCTTGGCATCCCTGAGCCTGACAAACGAACCTGCCCGTTGGTAGCTGCCTGCGATATTGACCTTGTAATCGTTCCAGGCCTCGAGTTTACTGTGCAGGGCCACAGGATCGGATACGGCGGGGGATTTTATGACCGGTTTTTGAGTGCATGCCCAGGAATCAGTTGCGCCCTTGCTTTTGAAGAGCAGATCGTTAAAAGCCTGCCGTTTGACCCCGTCCATGATACTGTTGTCAGCCGCATCATTACCGACAAGCGTGAGATTGACTGTAGACCTTCAGTATAGCTGCAACCCACTACGATTATTGTTCAAATAGGAATGCGTCGTCGCGGGAGGGGCGGGGAGCGTGTTATAGAGGAGGCGCTCTCCCCAGAATCAGGCTCGCTTTCGAGCAGGCGCTGCAGGCCGACAGCACGTTGGTCAGAGTAAAAAAAAGGGGTTCACCGTGGTGAACCCCTTGTGATCAAAAGCGTACTTCGTGGCAATGCAGGTTACTTAACGCTGACGATGATCTCGGTCTTTTTGTCGCCCTGGGCGATATGCGACTTGATTTTGACCGTTGCTTTTTTGTCCATCTTGGCTTCTTTCACAATACCGGCAATAAAGGATTCATCCATTTTCACCAGAGCCTTGTGATAGTCCTTGGGTGCTCCGAACATATCGGCAACCTGCACAAAAGGATCTGCTTCAGCAACAACAACAGCCTGCTTGGCGTCAGCCTGGGTCACTGTGCCCGCAATGTATTTTTTGCGCATGCAATAAGCGATAACCTCTGCAAGTTCTTTTGCGGTTTTCACGCGTCCGATTTCAAGCTCAAGCCGGGCTTCCTTGACCCACATGGGCGGGAATGTGGCCCACAGGTCATTGATAAATTTGCTGGGCTTTGGCCTTTAACGTTTAGGAAAAGCTGCAGCCACGCAAAGAAGTCAACCGCGAAAAATCCCGAAAACGTTGCCGGACCCTGTTCCTCAAATGAGCGTTTCTGTTTTTTCAGCATATAGGCCGACCGGCTCCTGCGTGCCCATTTCAAGATCGATGAAACTTTCTTTAACTTCCGGCAGCGGCATGTCGGGGTTGGCTGCGCGGGTGCGCAGATAATCTGGCAGGCGCAGGCTGCGCCGTCGCGGCAGCGGCCGGAGGGCAGCTCGACCAGCATGTCTTCTTTCAGCCCGCCTTTCTTGGCCTTCTCGATCAGCGCCCAGATATACACATAGGTCAGGTACACTTCCTGCCGATAATAGTCATGGCGGCAGTAGGTGTTGTCGTCGGGGCCGTAGGCCGGATTGGCGCACCACTGCACATGGCCGACATGCTCAGCCTTTTCGTTGCGGCGGGTGATGTAGAGCGCCGGAACGCCCGATGAAACAATCTTCGACGATTTTGCCCAGCGTGGGCAGATCTTTGACTTCCTTGAGGCCGAATTTGGCCATTGCGCCGGCAAAGCCCAGTTTCGGCCAGTGCCGCCCATACATTGCCGTAATACTTCAGGCCGTCTTCCTCGCCGAGCGCGGGCTTGAAGGTGCGCCAGATGTAATAGACGTGTCCGAAAAGCGAACGCAGCGCATCAACGGTTACGCCCTTGAGCGGTTTGTTCAAAAGTTTGCAGTGTGCTTCCATGAAGGGTAATAATGGATGCTGTGCCATGAGAAAAACCTCCTTAATGCAGTTATAGTTTGGTACCAGTCATGCCTGTTTTCGGCTGTTTCTAGAGTTTAGCAAAATAACTGAAACAGGCCGGATTGTCAATGTGTAATTATGCCTGTGCTTGACAATCAACCCCTGATAACGTATTGTTTGTCAGCCGAAGAAAAAGGCTTTTCAGAAGGTTTGGACGCAGCATTCTCGTTGAATTTTGTGAGTACGGTGACCGGCCAAAGAAAACCGGTCAAATAGAATCCACTTACATTTCTTGCCGTATTGGAGAACCCGGTCAGGTGTAACCATCCCTTGGCAAAGACCGGTGCAATCCCGAGACAGCAAACATGATTCAAATGTTGCCATTATGGGCGCCGGCAGACAACCCTCATGCTGATTGATAATTACCACCGCCACATCAGTTATTTGCGTATATCCCTGACAGATCGTTGCAATCTGCGCTGTATCTATTGCATGCCGCCTGAGGGCATCAGTTTGCTGGACCACAGGGAAGTACTGACTCTTGAGGAAATCGAGCGAATCGCCTCGGCAGCAGCCAGAATGGGAATCAGCAGGATACGCATTACCGGCGGTGAGCCGCTTGTGCGCAAAGGCGTCATTGGGCTCGCAAGTGACTTGCTGAAGCTGCCCGGGATAGAAGATGTCAGCCTGACTACCAATGGCATTCTGTTGACCGAGCATGCGGCTGCACTGCGGAGCGCGGGTATGCGCCGTATCAACATCAGCCTCGACACGCTTGACGCTGAAAAATACAAACGGATCACCCGCGGCGGTGATATTCAGAGGGTGTTGGACGGAATCAGCGCGGCACGGCGGGAGGGTTTTTCACCGATCAAAATCAACGTGGTAGCCATGCGCGGCATTAATGACGATGAGATCGAGGATTTTGCGCGCCTGACGATTGAGCGCCCGGTGCATATTCGTTTTATTGAGTTTATGCCGATCGATGTCGCAACCGACTGGGATGAGAACAGCTTTATCTCCAGCAGTGAGACCCGTGAAATCATCAGTCGCATCGGAACCCTGAACCCGGTCGAACACTCCGGCAAATCAGGTCCTGCGGAGATGTACCGGCTGGATGGGGCCGCCGGGCAGCTGGGATTTATTTCTCCTTTGAGCAATCATTTCTGCGATACCTGCAACCGTATGCGCCTGACGG
The DNA here is from genome assembly GCA_963723235.1 of uncultured delta proteobacterium. Classification (GTDB taxonomy): domain Bacteria; phylum Desulfobacterota; class WTBG01; order CAIYCZ01; family CAIRTM01; genus CAIRTM01. The sequence continues at coordinate 101,723 of CAVRPV010000006.1, read as the reverse complement.
CCGACGGCAAGCTGCGTACCTGCCTGTTTTCCGACCATGAGATTGATCTGAAAACATTCCTGCGCAGCGGCGTGAGCGATCAGTCCCTTGAGCAGGCTATTGCCGAGGCTATCAAGTCAAAACCGAAAGGGCACACCATCAGCGAGCCGTCGTTTAAGAAGTGCCGCCGCAACATGTCTGCTATCGGCGGGTGACAGGCTGTTGAAAAAAGCCCATCTGCTACGTTGCGTGTATTATTTGTCATTGCGGCGTACAGAAAAGTACGCCTCATTCCTCATGATTCCACGCGCCTTGCATCCAGGCATTTTTGAACAGCCTGCAAAATGAATTTTTCAACATCCTTGTAAACGCAATCTTACTACAGTAAAGAATCAAGCTTCGCTTTCAGGGCTTCCTTGGCCTGCATGCCGACCAACTGCTCGACAATCTCTCCTGCGCGAAATATGATAATCGTCGGAATACTGCGGATACCGTAGCGTGCAGCCAGGTTCGGCTGCTGATCAACATTTACCTTCGCGATTTTGACTGTTTCACCATATTCGGCAGCCAGTTCCTCAATAACAGGTGTCAGCATCTTGCACGGGCCGCACCATTCCGCCCAGAAATCAATCAGCACGGGAACCTTTGATTTTTGGATAATCTCATCAAAGGTTTGTTCTGTCACATTCATATCTTCACTCATTGTCAGCCTCCATTTTCAGTATAAAAATGTTTTCGTATATAGTGAGTTTTATCGCTCAGTATTGCTGGATTCGGTGACGATGGTGGCGGTCCCGGATCCAGCCTCTCAACCGGTCTCTTTTTTAACATGCGCTTTGAAACTGTTCAAGTAAAAATGAGGAGATGGCCACGATTATGGATGTTTGGGGAGCTGACTCATCTGTTGAACGGGAGTTGTGTACGGACGCTTTTTGGGGTGAATGTAGGGGGCGCTAAAATTTTTTGTTTGGCTCTTGACTTCAAAAAAATCGTTTTTATTTTTCAGATTAGAGAAGGCAAACAAAACATGAAACCGTGATTTTTTATGTAAGAAAGGAGGTATCAGTATGCAGGTACGATGGTATGACGGCTATGTGCCCACGTTTAACGATTTTTTCAGGCTGCGGGACGAATTGGACCAATTTTTTGATATCGGCCTTCCGCTTTCAAACATTCGCAGTGTCCCGCGAGGAACGTTCCCGGCGATAAACTGCGAGGAACAGAAAGAGGCGGTACGCATTGATGCCTATCTGCCCGGAGTCGAACCCAAGGATGTTGAGCTGACAATTGAAGATAACAGCCTCACCATTAAGGGGCGCCGCGAAACCAAGGTCTGCCAGGGAAACTATCACCGGCGAGAGCGGTTTAGCGGTGAATTTTCCAGGATTGTCAGTTTGCCCGACGGGCTTGATTCCGAAAAGGCCGAGGCGCGGTATCATGACGGTATTCTGAGCATTACGATCGCGCGGGCTGAAGAGAGAAAACCGAAACAAATAGCTGTTTCGATCAATTGAGAAAGGAGGGATGGCAATGGCAGAGAAAAATACGCAGTCTATAGCACGAAAAGATGATGCCGAACTGGCATCCCGGATCAAGGACACGCTCGTGCCGCATGTTGACATCTGTGAGGATAAGGATTCGGTAACGCTGTACGCGGATTTGCCCGGTGTGGACAAGGAAGGGCTTGATGTGCATATCGACAAGGACACCCTGCAGCTTTACGGCAGGCGGGCAGCCGGAACGGATGCCAAAACAGGAGACAGCTACACCGAGATGCCGGACCGGGATTATTACCGGGCGTTTACCATCGGCGAGGAGGTCGACCGCGAGCATATTGCAGCCAATCTCAATAACGGTGTTTTGAAGGTGGTGCTGCCCAAAAGCGAACGGGTCAAACCTAAAAAGATTGCTATTAAATGCGGTTGAGGCCCCGGGCCTCGCTCCTGAAGGAGGTGAGACGTCTATGGCACTGACTTTGTGGAAGGATAAAAACCCGGCCCATGTGCTCGACGATTTGAAGTCACAGCTTGACAGGTGGTTCGGTGATTACTTTACCAAAAACAAGCCGACTGCCGCGGCTGAGAGTATTTTCAGCGAGACGGGAACGCTTATGCGTTTCCCGGCTGTAGACATCGAAGAGCGCAGTAATGCCTGCGTGGTGCATGCCGAGATTCCCGGGTATGGGCAAGGATGAAATTAAGGTTGAGTATCGCGATGGATATCTGACGATTCGCGGGGAAAAGAAGTTTGAGCATGAGGACAAGCGCAAGGATTTTCATCGTATTGAGCGGTCCTACGGGAGCTTTCAACGGACCTTTGAAATTCCCGAGGAAGTCGATAGCGAGGCAATCAAAGCCGAATATAAAAACGGTGTCCTGGAAATAATCTTCCTCTGCTTGATAATGACAAAAAGTAAGATAAAACGTATAGATATAACATGATTTATAATGTTAAAAATTAACCTTGATTCCCGTGTCAGTAACGGTCATCCATTTGCGGATGGCCGTTTTTTTTGAATCGTGCCACCCCTTTTGTTGCGGTATAGACCCATTCATCACTGCCTTAATCTGTATATGATTGTGCAGGCGGGTTTATATAGTCAAACAGCGAAAGTCCCCATTGCTGGAGCATGTTTTCAAGGCGTGCCAGGGGAAATCCGACGACGTTATAGTAACACCCTGAAATGCGTTCAACAATAATCGAGCCGTGTGCCTGAATGGCATACGCCCCGGCCTTGTCCAGCGGGTTGATGAGCTCAAGGTAGCGCTCAATTTCATGTGTGCTCAGATGGCGGAATGTAACCCTGGTTTTTTCAGCGGCCACAAGCATTCGCCCTTGGTCTGTATCTTTGAGGCATACGCCGCTGAAGACCTCATGCGTTTCGCCGTTGAGCATGCGCAGGAAATTCAAGGCTTCGTCCATTGAAGACGGTTTGCCCAGCACCCGGCCGCGATGGACAACAACCGTATCTGCGCCGATAACAAGGGCCCCGCTCAGCCCCTCGGCTGCCTGCAGGGCTTTTCCGCGCGCATTGGCTTGTACATAGCGGCGCGGCGGCATTCCGTTTGTATGGGGCGGCTCGATAAACGAGCTGGGCACAGTATCAAAAGCAATACCCATTTCACGCAGCATTGCGCTGCGACGCGGTGAGGCTGAAGCGAGAATAAGTCTTTGCATGTTTACGTGTCTATCCTGTGAATTCGTTGTGAAGCCCGCAGTGCTGTTTGCGAAGGCAGTCTAGCATAATTCAATGGTTTGCGCACATGCGGTTTGCTTTGAAAAAGAGATTGACGTTTTAACTTTTTGACACTACATTCCAGTGTAGTTCTTACACACGGCCCCTATAAAAACACCCACATCAATTCAGGAGACGGCTATGAGGGATAAGCGAAAACTCAAACGGCGACACCTGATTTATTATCTGCATGTGCAGGAACGGGCTTCCGGCACGATAATCGGTTATCTCGTTGATATCTCAACCGAAGGTATCATGCTCATGAGTGAAAATCCGATCGCCATCGGGACGGTACTCGAGTTGAAGATAATGCTTGAGTCTGAAATGAGCGCGAAGCAATACCTTTATTTTGACGCCAAGGCGCTTCGGTGTGAAAAGAGCATTAACGGCACCAGTTATGACATCGGATGCCAGTTTCTGAACCTCTCCCCCGAAGATTTCCGTGAAATTGAAATGATTATTGATGAGCTTGGTTTCAGGGATTAGCAGGCTGATGGCAGGGTGTTGAAGTCTAGATTTGGTGCACTCGTCAAAAGTCTGTATTGTACTTTTTTTCATTCCGGCCGACAGGCTCGGAATCCAGGTTTTTCAAATACTTGCAAAGGCACTGGACACGCGGAATTCTTCCCCTGCGTGTGACGACTGTCCGTGACCTCTCAACTTTGAACCCTGAACGTTTTCCCCATCTCACACATGTTTTGCCTTTACCGCGTTCGGCCAGGTTGTATGGCGCGTTCAATGTCGGCATATTCACGGGCGGCGATCCGGGCAATGGCAAGCCAGTCAAGCGCATCCTGCGGCACATCCTGTGCGCGGGTTTGCAGCATGGTTTCAATGTGTTTAAACAGCAGCAGCGTGTAGTAGCGCTTGTCGTTCACGAGATAGTCGCATCCGGGGCCGCAGGATTTTTTTTTGCGGGCATGCACGTAGATATCAAACCCTGTCATCGCTGCCACACGTTTGATTTCATTAAAATCAAGCCGGGCAAAACCTTTTGCATTCACCGGATATGTCATGGGCTATCCTTTGCCCATAGCATTGTCGAAGTGCGGCGAACAACTCTGCAGTTCAATTTTCTAGTATCCGAATACTATTCTGACGTGAGGGTTTGCAGAAAACAAGAGCATACGTCTGCCCGAAAGATCATCAACACGGCCATCCTGCCCATGGCAATAAAAAGATCACGCGTGATAACGCCGGGATGCCCCTTTTCCGCGGCAACCTTTTCGGCAAAGGGAATAATTTTATCGATGATTTCTTCACCGTTTTCGCGGTCAATCAGAATCTCCGCAAGCGACTGCACGGTATGGGCGCACCAGAGCATGCGGCCCTTGAGATGTTTCTTTACAATATCAACCAGCAGAAATTCTTTTTCAACCTGCGCTTCACACTCCCGGGCAAAGTCGGGGTTGCACAGCAGGCACGCGGCCGCGTGGCTCATGGACAGTTCTTTCGGCTCCGGCGGGTTTTCCTTGAGCACTGTGTAGGTATCATTGTTTATACAATCAGCAAACGCATTGCCGATATTAATCGTGGTCACGCCGCGGATGCCCTGTTGCCTGGTTATCTCTTCGGCACGCTGCTGCAGCTTTTGAAGCAGTGACAAAGGTACCGTGCCGTCGGAAAAAGCCGAGCTTAAGACAAAGCGGGCATGGCAGCACCAGTGCATTGTTTCCGTTTCAACGACATCGTCATGAAAAACGCCGCTCAGGTCAAGTTCGGCCCTGCAGGTTTCAGAAAGTTTTGCGGGGCAGTAGCCGCACATCTGCACGTAGTCATTTGAATATTTCGGAACCCAGTGCTGCTCGTCGGGCTTGAAACTTTCGCCGTATTTTTTGAAAAAATCCCGCCTGCTCATTGAATTGCGAAACTGCTCAAAACAGGATGTGGAACAGAAAACGAGATCCTGCAGCTCAATGAATTTCATGACAAGGTCTTTACCGCACTGGTGGCAGAGGATATCATCTGACATGAGCAGTTCTCCTTCGAGAGTTGAATGGGTCATATAATTTCTTTTCAAACCGCTTCAGTAAAAGCGAATTTGTCACAACCGTTATGGATGAAAACCACATGGCAATGCATGCCCATTCGGGTTTCAGGATGAGTCCGTTCACAGGATATAGCACTCCTGCGGCGATGGGATCATGAGAATGTTATAAAAAAAAGCCCAGAAAAAGTTTTCCTTGATGGTGCGCAACGTTTTTTTTCCGAGCCGGATAGCCCGTTCAACATCGAGCAGGCTGTTTTTCACCAGTACGACATCGCCTGTTTCTTTTGCAATGTCGGTGCCCGAGCCGATGGCAATTCCGATATCTGCCTGGGCAAGGGCCGGGGCATCGTTGATGCCGTCACCGACCATGCCGACCTTGAATCCCTTGTGCTGCCATGTTTCACGATGGTTATTTTATCTTCAGGCAGTACTTCGGCATTACACTTCGGTAATACCGACCAGTCGGGCAACGGCATGTGCTGACCCGCGCGTTATCGCCGGAAATAAGGGCTGTGCTGATACCCATGCGCATGGAGAATTGTAATTGCCGCGGGCGGAATCTTCTTTAATGACATCCGAGAGAGCCAGCATGCCGATAATGGCCATCATCAGCTTTATATATACATGTTGTGTCAGCCCTCATCTGCAAGCTGTTGGCCGAGCTCAAGGCATCCTGCGCCGGAAGTTCCGTCGCTGTCAAAGAAGCGCTGCGCGCCTATTTTGACCGGTGTGCCGTCTAGCGTGCACTGAATGCCGTGCCGCCGATCTTCGCGCGCATCAGTTGACGTCGCAACAGCTATGCTCATTTCCTGCGCCTTGCGCACAACCGCCTGCGCCAGGGGATGGCTGGAATTTATTTCCGCGCTTGCGGCTATTTTTAAACATCCCGTGTCGGTATGCCCGTTGAAGGCGTGATCGATGACGACCTCAGGGTGTCCCTTTGTTATGGTGCCTGTCTTGTCAAACAGCAGCACGTCAAGCTTCGCGATATTTTCAAGGACCGAGGCCCGCTTGAACAGTATGCCCCGGCAGGCCGACACCGCTGCCGACCATGATTGCCGTGGGAGTCGCCAGGCCCAGTGCGCAGGGGCAGGCAATGACCAGCACTGCTATCATGAGCTGAAAGGCAAACAAAAACCGCGATGACCCGGCAGGAGGGATGAAATCAAGCAGAAAAAACCACAGGCAGAATGTGACGAGCGCGGTTGCCGACAATAACGGGGACAAAATAGTTTGAAACAATATCTGCAAGGCGCTGTATGGGCGCCTTATCAGACTGCGCGTCTTCGACCATTTTAATAATTGAGCAAGCACGCTATCGTTGCCGGTTTCGGTGGTTCTGATGGTAATGACGCCGGTCGTGTTGATCGTGGCGCCCGTGACAGCGTCTGCCGGGACCTCTTTTCAGCCGGAATAGGTTCTCCGGTGAGCATGGATTCGTCAATGTTGTCTGGAGCCCTCAAGGATTTCACCATCAACCGGTATTTTTTCGCCGGGCCGGACACAAACGATATCGCCTGTTTTTGATTGATGAAGCGGGTACCATTTCTTCTTTGCCGTTCGCAGTAATGCGGGCCCCGTCGGCCTGAAGGGAGAGAAGTTTTTGCAATGCCTGGCCGGTTTTTCCCTTTGCCCGCGCTTCAAGCATTTTCCCGAGGAGAATAAAGGTGATCAGCATTGCCGAGCTGTCGAAAAATGCGTGGGCATGGGGATTGATAAAAAAGAGCGAATAGACGCTGTAAAAGTATGCCGCCGAAATGCCAAGCGCTATGAGCACATCCATGTTGGTGGAACGGTTTTTCAGGGAATGGTAGGCCCCTTCATAAAACGACCTGCCCGAAACAAACTGCACCAGCGTGGCAAGGGCGAACATGGCGTAGTTGGTTGCAAGATGGCCGAACGGCATGGTGTACATGAAAACAACAAGGGGGATGGTCATTGCCAATGCGAAGAAGAACCGGAATTTCTCCTTGCGGGCAACAGCGTTGACCGCTCCCTTTTCAGCTTCCTGAACTGCCTGGTAACCGGCGTCCTGCACAACCTGAAGAACCGCCTGCCCGGTGAGTATTGCCTCGTCAAATTCGACAAAGCCCTTTTCAAGCGAAAAGTTGATGGCGACTTTTTTTATGCCGCTAACTTTTGAAAAAGCTTTTTCGATTGCGGCAGCGCAGTTGGCGCAGGTCATTCCCTGTATAGCAAAGGAGATCTTCCCGCCCTCAGACGCGGCCGGTATTGCCGTATAGCCGGCGTCTGCAACAACCTGCACAATGTCGTGCTCACTGACCGCCGGATCATGTTCGACCGTCAATCGTTCCAGGGGAAAGTTGACAACCGCAGCGTGAAAGCCGGGTCTTTTTTTAAATATTTTTTCTATGGCTGCAGCGCAGTTAGCGCAGGACATGCCCTGAATGGCAAAATGAGAGCTGACGGTTTGATAGGCCTGCACCGCATCTGCCACGGGTGGTGCTTCAGCTGAAGGCTTGTTTTCCTGTTCGACAGGGACAAGGCTGTAGCCTTCCTCCACAACAGCGGCTTTCAGCGCTGTCAAGTCAGTCTGCGAATCATCATAGGTTACCGTTGCGGATGAACGCTCCAAGAGACACCTCGGCGCGGGATACACCGGCGATATCATCCAGGGCCATGGTGACAGCTTTGACACAGTGGCCGCACATCATGCCGTACACGGCTATTGTTTCAGTTCTGAGCATCTATACATACACCCCATGGTCTTCAAGCGCACAGACGGCCGCTATTATTTTTCGGCGGCGGTAAAACCGAAATCATTAATTGCGCTCACTATGCCTGCTATGTCGGCTGATTCGTCACATGCAAATGTCGCTTCTTTTCTTTCAAGGCTGACATCAACATCTGAAACAGCGCTGCTCTTTTCGATAATTTTTTTTACCCTGCGCACACAGTGCTCGCAGGTCATCCCCTGAACGCTTAAGGCTTTTTTCATTGCCGGACTCCTTTACATTGATTGTTTCTCTGAAAAATATATTATTTTGCTCTCTGTTTATAGTTGAACACCGTATCGATCAATTCATCAATCATGTCCTGGCCCTTGCCGCGCTTGATCGCAGTGCTGACACAGCTTTCAACATGCCGCTTCATGATCTTTTTCGCCACAACATCAAGGGCTTTTTCCGCAGCGGTAATCTGATGTATGATGTCGATGCAGTATTTTTCATCATCAATCATACGCATAATGCCGCGAATCTGACCCTCAACCTTCTTCAGGCGGCTCAGGGAATCTTTTTTTACAGTTTCATCGATCATAGGATTTGCCTCATGTGCACCTTGACATACCCCCCATGGGTATGCTACATTTTGTTATAAAGCTAAATAAGTGCCCTGTCAATATTTAACGGGTAGCGGCACAACGGACACGCGGAAAACTATCCATGAAAAAGCTGCTCACACTTAGCTTTCTGATTATGCTGGCCACCGGGTCGGTGTATCTGCTTTCAGCAGAGGCTGCTTCCGAAAAAAGTCCGTGCGCTTGCTGCGACACGAATACTCCATGTTCGTGCTGCTGTCAGGCCAACAACAAACCAGCTGATACAGGCGCAGCAGTCGAAGACGCATGCACCTGTGGTGCCCCCCTTAATATACCGGTACAACAGATACCTTTTACAGGCAGCACTACGCAGTACAAAGAATTCTCATCACCGGTAGCGCAGACCGCATTAAAAAGTCCGCATGTACCGCTGCATACAACAATTCATATAGCCGCCAATCATCCGCCCCGAAGTTCCCCGCTCTATCTTCTTAAATCCTCGTTTCTGCTATAACCATCCGCAGCTGCATTCATCAATTAATGCCAACTGGAGAGTTGTACTCAACAGTTCACCACAAATGTCGTGGTGTGGGCAGAGAATATGAGCTGTTGCTTTTCAAATGCAGTTACTTATAATCATGAATTATATTTAAGGCTAAATTTTTATACGAAAAAATTAAACAAGGGGTTTAACCATGAAAACAATGCAAACTCTTGCTGTTTTCGCATGTACGCTTATGTGTTTGCAGGGCAATTTGATCAGGGCACTGCCCACGGAGGCAATCCGCTTGATCTGAATGCTCTTGTTCAGGAGGGGCTCGAAAACAACCCTGAAATTACGGCGTACCGGAACAAGGCAGGCGCCATGTGGGAGAGGCCGCCGCAGGCCGCCGCATGGGAGGACCCCGAACTCATGCTTGGCGTTCAGAAGTGTCCCTGTCCCGGATTATGATTTCAACCAGATAGACATGACGATGAAGGAAATATCCCTGTCGCAGAAGATACCCTTTCCCGGCATTACCGCATTGCGCCGTAAGGTCGCCGTTCAGGACGCGAAAATATCCGACCGGGAGTTTGAATATGCTCAGTTGAAAATCACCCGGCAGATTAAAGAGGCATATGCCGACCTTTTCATGATAAACGCCCACCTGACGACCTCTGAAAAAAATAAAAATCTGCTTGAAACATTCGTTGAAATCGCCAGGGCGAAATACGAGGTCGGCTCAGGGCTGCAGCAGGATATTTTAAAAGCCCAGGTTGAGCACTCAAAATTTGTTGAGCGTATTATAGATTTCAATCAGAAAAAGAAAACAGCGACCGCGGAAATGAACAGGCTGCTCGGAAGGCCGGCGGGCACCCCGCTTGAAGGCGAGCCGGCCCTCAGCTGGAAACCGCTTCCCTATTCTGTCGATGAGCTGGAGCGCTGGCCCTTGAGAACAATCCCATTCTGAAAAGCTATGAAAACAGCATCGAAAAAAGCGAGGCGGAGTACGCGCTTGCAAAAAAAGACTACATACCGAGCTTTAACGTTAGTGCTGGATATGGTTTTCGTGAAAACGGTTCCTACGGCGCGACAAGCACCCCCGTGGCCATAACCAACCCGGACGGCTCTGTCAACAATGCCGTTTTGCAATCCCCGGGGGCACGGGATAGACGCGATGATGTTGTTTCTTTTGCTGTCGGCATGAACGTACCGTTGTGGTTTAAAAGCAAGCAGAACAGGAAGGTTGCCGAAACCCATCTGCTTATCGAGGAGGCAAAGGCGCAGCAAACCGCTCTTAAGAACGATATTTTATTTAAAATACGGGATCTGGCGGCAAAAGAAGAGCGGGGTGCACAGCTGATTGAACTGTACCAAAACGGCATAGTGCCCCAGGCCGCCCAGTCGCTTGAATCAGCGCTTGCGGGGTACAGGGTGGGCAGTGTTGACTTTCTTGCGCTTCTGGACAGCCAGGTGACGCTGTGCACCTATGAAGTGCAGGTAAGCCAGACCATAGTGACTATGTAAAAGACATTGCTGAACTTGAGTCAGTTGTTGGGAAAAAACTCTTTTAATTGTAAAAAGAGGGATTGAAAATGATGCCTTGTAAAAAATATATCCATGCAAAAAGCGGGAGAGTGTTTATGAGCAGGTATTTTTTAGCGCCCGGATTTCTTTTTATTCTTGTTATTGTGTTGAGTGCATGTGGTGACTCACATGGCCCGGAACAGAAAAAGCCTGTCAGTGAGCACGTTGATCAGCAGCAAATTCTGTATCTCTGTCCCATGCACCCGCAAATTACCTCCGACAAACCGGGTTCATGCCCGATCTGCGGAATGGACCTCGTGTTGAAAAAGCAGGAAGACAGCGTATCACAATCAAAAAAAGCGCTCCGGCAGACAGTTCTGAAAAGCCTCTGTATCTCTGCCCCATGCATCCGCAGATAACCTCCGACAAGCCGGGTTCATGCCCGATCTGCGGAATGGATCTTGTGTTAAAGGAACAGGAACCGCAGTCTTCAGATACGACACCTGCCGGGCTTGCCACCGTTCATATCAGTCAGGCAAAACGGGGTTTAATGGGGCTCTCGCTCAGCCCTGTTGAAAAACGCCATCTGCAAAAAGAAATCAGAACGTCGGCACGGATTGTGCCGGATGAAACAAAGCTCTACCGGGTCACAACAAAAATCGATGGCTACGTAGAGAAACTCTATGTCAATGTGACTGGCCAGGAAGTTACGAAAGGCCAGCCTCTGCTTAGTATTTACAGCCCCGAGCTTGTGGCTTCACAGCAGGAGTTTCTTGCGGCCGTTCCGTATGCCGAGCAGATGTCACACAGTGACCATCATTCTATTTCAGAAAGCGGGCAACAGCTTTTGGAGGCATCCCGCAATCGTCTTAAGCTCTGGGACATATCAAATGCACAAATTGACCGGCTGCAAAAGACCGGTACGGTTGAAAAATATATGACACTGATTGCCCCTTCAAGCGGGTATGTTATTGAAAAAAATGTGCTGGCCGGTCAAAAAATTATGCCGGGGGAACCATTGCTTGTTGTTGCCGACCTTTCCGAAGTCTGGGCGGAGGCGGATATATATGAGTCGGATCTGCCCTATATAACCACCGGCATGCCGGTGACCCTGACCCTTTCATACTGGCCCGGAAAAACATTCGAGGGAAAGGTAAGCTTTCTCTTTCCGTATCTGGATCCGCAGACCCGGACCCTCAAGGCACGTATGAATGTAGCAAATCCGGAGCTGCTGCTTAAGGCGGAGATGTACGCCGATGCCCATCTGTTTTATGACCTCGGTGAGTGCATTGCGGTTCCGGAAGCGGCGGTTATGAATACAGGGGCGCGAAGCTATGTGTTTACCGCGGGTAACGATGATGAGCTTATTCCCGTGGAGGTGAAGCTCGGTACTCGCGTGCAGGGTTATTATGAGGTACTCGAAGGGCTTAAGGTGGGTGATAATGTTGTTCGTTCGGCAAACTTTCTTGTTGACTCTGAGTCCTCACTTAAAGCGGCTCTCCAGGCTATTGCGGGAGGCCGCTAATGATAAAAAAAATAATAGAATTTTCGGCAACCAATCGTATTCTCGTGATTGTGTTGACTGCCGTGGCGGTTATCTATGCCGTGTATGCCGTGCAAAACATCAATCTTGATGCAATCCCCGATCTCTCGGACACGCAGGTCATTGTTTACACGCGCTGGGATCGCAGCCCGGATATCATCGAAGATCAGGTTACCTATCCCGTCATAACGGCGCTTCTCGGCGCACCGAAAGTGAAAGCCATCAGAGGGTTTTCAGATTTCGGGTTTTCCTATGTCTATGTAATTTTTCAGGACGGAACCGACATTTACTGGGCCCGCAGCCGGGTACTTGAGTATTTATCGAAGATACAGGGCGCTCTGCCCGCAGGCGCAAAAATGGAGCTCGGGCCTGATGCTACCGGTGTGGGATGGGTTTTTCAGTATGTGCTTGTTGATAAGAGCGGCAAACATGATCTCGCCGAGCTTCGAACCTTTCAGGACTGGTATCTCCGGTATGCCCTGCAAAGCGTTCCCGGCGTAGCCGAAGTGGCGGGCATCGGGGGATATCAGAAGCAGTATCAGGTAACGGTCGACCCCAGCCGCCTGCAGGTGTACAGACTGTCGCTTGCCGACATTGCCGCCGCAATCAAGCAAAGCAACAACGAAATGGGCGGACGACTGATCGAATGGGCTGGCACGGAATTCATGGTGCGCGGTCGCGGCTATGTTTCGTCTCCCGGCGATATTGAAAAAATTGTTCTGAAGACAAACGAGAAAGGCACGCCGGTGCTGCTGCGCGATGTGGCCTCGGTAACCATCGGCCCTCAAATCAGGCGTGGGGTTCTTGATTTCAACGGCGCAGGTGAAGCGGTCGGCGGCATCGTTGTCATGCGTCATGGCGAAAACGCCATGAGCGTTATTAAAAGGGTCAAGGAAAAAATCAATGACATGAAGTCATCCCTGCCGGAAGGCGTTGAAATTGTTACCGCCTATGACCGCTCCAATCTTATCCAAAGATCCATCGATAATCTCAAGGGCGAACTTCTGCTGGCAATGCTTATTGTCTGCGCCGTTATTCTCTTTTTTCTCTGGCATATCCCCTCAGCCATTGTGCCGATCATTACAATTCCGATCTCGGTACTCCTTGCCTTTATACCCATGTATCTTCTGGGCATAACGTCCAATATCATGAGTCTTGCAGGCATTGCCATCTCTATCGGTGTTCTATGTGACGGGGCTATCGTCGAGGTGGAAAATGCCTATAAGAAACTTGAGCTCTGGCAGTCCGGGGGCAGAAAGGGCGATTTTCACAAGGTGCGGCTGGAGGCGCTTCTTGAGGTCGGCCCGTCAATCTTCTTTTCCCTTGCCGTTGTCGCCGTTTCATTCCTCCCGATTTTTACGCTTATCGATCAGGAGGGAAGGCTTTTTAAGCCGCTTGCCTATACAAAAACTCTCACCATGATTATGGCGACAATTTTGGTGATAACGCTGGATCCTGCCATCAGAATGCTGTTTGCCCGGATGGATCCATTCCTTTTCAGGCCGCGTATTTTTGCCCGGCTTCTCAGCGCTGTTTTTGTCGGGAAGTATTATCCGGAGGAACAACATCCCGTCAGCCGTGTGCTTTTTAAACTGTATGATGCTCCGTGCAGATTTGTACTGAGACACCCCAAAAGCGTTATTGCAGCTGCACTACTGATTGTCGCAGTTTCTTTGCCTGTATATAAAAAACTCGGCAGCGAATTTATGCCTCGCCTGAATGAAGAAACAATTCTGTATATGCCGACAACCCTGCCGGGCATATCTGTTACTGCGGCATTAGCGTTGCTTGAAGTCCAGGACCGTGTTTTAAAGAGTTTTCCGGAAGTCGTAACGGTTATGGGTAAGGCGGGCAGGGCTGAAACCTCAACGGACCCGGCGCCATTTTCCATGATGGAAACAACGGTTGTGTTGAAACCGACGGAGCAGTGGCGCGGCAAAGACCGGTGGTATTCTTCATGGTCGCCCGACTGGCTGAAGGGGATTTTCAGGCATGTATGGCCTGACACCATATCCTATGAGGAGTTGATCAATGAAATGGACCAGGCGATGCAGATACCCGGCAATACCAATGCCTGGACCATGCCGATCAAGGGCCGTATCGACATGCTGTCAACCGGGGTGCGCACGCCGGTCGGCATAAAAATACTCGGCTCGAATCTTCAGGAAATACAGAAAACAGGTGAGGCCCTTGAAAAGATAATGCGGTCGGTGCCGGGCACCCGAAGCGTCTATGCTGAGCGTGTCGCCGGAGGCTATTTTGTTGATTTCATACCCCGGCGGGAAGCCCTTGCGCGCTACGGACTTACCATTGATGATCTGCAGAGTGTTCTCATGACTGCTGTCGGCGGTGAAACGGTTACAACGACTGTTGAGGGCCGGGAGCGCTACTCAATCAACCTGCGCTATCCCCGGGATATGCGCTCTGATATTGATCAGCTGCAGCGGGTGCTTGTCACAACCATGGGCGGTGTGCATGTGCCCATGGCTGAACTTGCCGAAATAAAGCTTACCACCGGACCTGCCATGATCCGTGATGAAAACGGCATGCTTGCCGGCTATGTTTTTGTCGATATTGTCGGCCGTGATGTGGGCTCATATGTTGAAGAGGCGAAAGCGGCGGTTTCGTCCGGGTTGAAACTTCCCGTGGGGTATTCCCTTATCTGGAGCGGGCAGTATGAAAATATGATGCGTGTGCGCGAGCGTTTAAAGATCGTGCTGCCCATCACTTTTTTCCTTATTTTTATGCTGCTCTATATGAACACCAAATCGGTTTTCAAGACCTTTCTCGTAATGCTTGCCGTGCCTTTTTCGGTCGTCGGCGCCGTGTGGCTTCTCTTTTTTCTTGATTATAATATTTCAATCGCCGTCTGGGTCGGCATGATCGCGCTTATGGGGCTTGATGCCGAGACAGGGGTTTTCATGCTCATGTTTCTGGACCATTCCTATGATGATGCGAAAAAGGCCGGCAAGCTCCGCACCCTGCAGGAACTGCGTGAAGCCATTATTCATGGTGCCGTAAAAAGAATACGGCCGAAGATCATGACCGTTGCTACCACGATTATAGCCCTTCTGCCGATTATGTGGTCCATGGGCACAGGGGCGGATATGATGAAGCGCGTGGCAGCACCCATGGCCGGCGGGCTGACGACATCATTTATTATGGAACTGCTCGTCTATCCTGCTATCTATTTTCTCTGGAAAAAGAATTCCGACCTTAAACATACTTTGCAGGCGGGATAATTTTTTAATGAAAGGACATGACTATGGATACGAACGATTCACAAAAGACTGATCAGCAGGATTGTGCTGCCTGCGGAAAACCGATACGCGGCAAGTCCGTAAACCGCATGGGCAATCTGTACTGCTCGATGTATTGTGCGGAGCTCATGCGCGAGCGGCTTGAAAACCTTGACATGGACAAAATCGATTTCAATGCCATCGCCCCGGTGGTGGACAGGTTTATGAGCACCTGCCAGGTCTGCCCCCTGTGCCTCAAATGCCGCGAAGACCGCCCGGTATGCGAAGCCTACTTTGAAGAGCTGCATGACTACATCAACATGCGATGGTGCTGCCACTGTATCTACGCGCTCAGCTGCATGCTTTCCGACGGTTCAGTGTCGCTTGAGACCATTAAAAAACTGATGGCCAAGGCTGAAGAGATTGCCAGGCAGAACAACTATACCGGCGTATCACAGGCCGTGCTGGGCATGGCGGAGATGGAGATGATGGAGGATTTCAGCTATTCTCCCGGTCCGGACAACCGTCCCGAACCCCCGTAAAGAATCGCACGATCATTACATGGCATGTGTGCAGTGCGATAAAAAATTCATGGATGAGTGCTTCAAGCTGACGGAGGCGGCGGAGAAAAATCTACCGGTGGTTGAGGCGATGCTTGGGAAGTATCCCTATTGCGGACATATGCACTATGAAATGGCGGGAATGCTCCTGAGCCCGAAAGCCTCCGCGGAGAAGATACAAAAGCTCATCGAGAAGACCAAAAAAGTAGCGAAAGAAAAAGGCTACAACGGCGGCTTGCACCGGCTGCATTACATTGCCATCGGCAGGTCAATTGTTGAGTATTGAAAAACCCTATTGAAACGAAAGGAGCACAGATGAAAAAAAACGTATACACAGGTTTCATGGCCGCAGTTGTGCTGGCATGTGCCATTATGTTTGCCGGCACTGCCTGGGCAAACCCGCAGGAGAAATGCCCGATTATGGGCGGTGCAATCAACAAGAGTGTCTATACGGATTACAACGGCAAGCGGGTCTACTTCTGCTGCAAGGGATGTCCGGAAACATTTTTGAAAGAGCCTGATAAATATATCAAGCAGATGGAGAGCGCCGGGATCGAGCTGGAGAAAGTTCCGGCAAAGCCGGCAGTAAGCAAGTAATCGATAGGCCATCATATGAACCAAACAAAAAACCCTCCACCATGTGGAGGGTTTTTTGTTAAGCTTTTTCACATGAAAGCCAGGCGTTATGATCTCCTGCTGAAAGTCTTTTTCATAGTGCACAGCCTTTGATGCTCATGGCCTTTGAGTCCGGGTCCGATGTTATTCAGGGGAAGCGGATTCGATTGTGCGGTTTTGTTCGTTCAGCCGCGAGGACCAGTTCGGGTTGAGCAGATACATTTGAGCCAAACGGTTGAACTCTGCAGCCTGTTTGACGCTGCCTTTTGCAAGCCAGGCCTCAGCCATGTAGTAATAACTTTCGCCGTTTTGAGGATACAGGTTGATTGCCTGTTCCAGGGTTCTGATGGCATCATCATAGCGTTTCTGTACAAGCAGCGTGCGGCCCTGATCGCTCAATTGCAGGGAAGCCCGGTAACGCGGGTCAACCGGCGGCTGCGGCACGGGAGGCATTGGCTTGGCAGGCGGCGGCGAAGGGGGAAGCTGTTTCGGCACCGGCGGCACAGGGGGCAATGATGCGGGAGGCTGGCGCAGGGGTGCGCAGCCGGTCATGAATGCCAGAAGCATCAGAATGCAGATGGTCGTATCGGATAGCCGTGTCAAGTTAGCGCAGGTGTTCATAGAACCCTTTCATGAATTTTTTTATAGGATTCACGATTCCGGAGTTGCGACACAGTTCGCAGGTCTTTTCGGGAACATTGCCGGCAAGAAAGTACTCATCGCGGGTTTCCGGGCAGGAGCCCGAATCGGCAAGCATGCCCGAGCGTTTGCAGATTGTGAGGCGGGTGATATTCGGCGGCTGCGCAAGCCAGGCGCCGGAAACATGCTGGGGAATCGCCAGCATTAACTCCGACCAGATCGGCAGTGCAGCACCGGCGCCGGTTGTACCTGTGCTGCGCCCGTCATCAAAGCCAACCCACACCAGGGCGACGATATCAGGGGTGTAGCCGATATACCAGGCATCCCGGTTATCATCGGTGGTTCCGGTTTTGCCGGCAGTTGGAAAGGTAATGCCACGGGAGCGCAAGGAGCGTGCGGTTCCGTCGCTGACCACGCTTTGCAGAAGTGAACTGATCAGAAATGCCTTATCGGGCGTTGTTGCGCGCTTGATTTCCATGTGGCGCTGATCCAGTATGCGCCCCTGTTCATCTGCAACCAGACTGAGCGCGCGCGGAAAGGGCAGGAGTCCATCAGCCGCAAAACAGCAGTAGGCCCGGGCGAGCTCCAGCGGAATAACTTCAAAGGAACCCAGGGCCATGGACGGATATGCCTGCAGTTTTGAGGTGATGCCCAGCGCGCGGGCCGTCGGATAATGCGTGTAAGACCGGTCTGCATGGCGACTGCAACAGCCGGCCGATTGACCGACAGGGCCAGGGCGTCGCGCAGCAGCAGCTCAGGCGGTGCGTCGTCATCGTAGTTTTTGGGCGACCATTGCCGGCCGTTAAGGTTATACGTGACCGGTTCATTGGAAAGCATGGTCGCGGGGGTCAGGCTGTCAAGCGCGCTGAGGTAGACAATCGGTTTAAAAGCGCTGCCCGGCTGCCGGTTGGCCTGGGTAATGCGGTCGAACTGGCTGGCGCCGTAGTCGCGGCCGCCGACGAGGGCAAGAATGGCGCCGGTGCGCGGCTGCATAACCACAATGGCGCCCTGAAGGCGTTTTTCAGGTTTTGTACTTTTGAGCTTCGGGAAGCGGGCCTCAAGGTTTTTCAGCCCGCGCTCCAGCGCCTGTTCGGCGGCCTGCTGCACGTTCACATCCAGGGTGGTGTAAATGATGAGGCCCATATCCGCAAGGTCGTCGGGAGAATAGAGCTCATGCAGCTGCCGGGCAACATAGTCCATAAAATACGGTGCGGTTCGGGGGCGTACAGTATAGCCGGCTGTTTGTATTGGCGCTTCGGAGGCTGTGCGTGCTTCTTCGGGAGTCAACCAGTTGTTTTCAAGCATGGCGTTCAGCACATCGTTGCGCCGGGCACGGCATCGCTCGGAATTTGCATAGGGTGAGTACCGGTTGGGCGCGCGGATAAGTCCGGCAATTGTTGCCGCTTCTGCAACGGAGAGGTCCTCGGCGGGCTTGCCGAAATAAAATTTTGACGCCTCGGCGATGCCGCTTATCGAAACTGACCCCTTTTGCCCCAGATAGATTTCATTGAGATAGATTTCAAAAATTTCATCTTTGCTGTAGCGCAGTTCCATGCTCAGTGCAATGCACAGTTCCTTGAATTTGCGGAGGAAGGTGCGTTGCGGGGTCAGGAAATAACATTTTGCAAGCTGCTGGGTTATGGTCGATCCGCCGGCGCGCACTGCGCCGTGGCGCAGATTGGTGAGTATGGCCCGCAGGATGCCGACGGGGTCAATGCCGGCGTGCTCATAGAACCGGTGGTCTTCCGCGGCCAGAACGGCATGGAGCAGGTGAGGCGGCATGCTGCCCAGCGCGATCAGTTCACGCCGTTCGCGCTGCTGACCGAAGAAAAGCATGATTTCCTCGGGCTCAATTTCAATCGTGTACAGGGGTTCCTTGCTCATAAGGTTACTGATGGCTTGAATCCGGTTGTCTGCCAGGGTAATGCGCACGGGAATTGCAGGCCTCTGGCGGCCCGGAACCGTGAGCGGCCGCAGGCTGATCTCAAGCGCGGTGCTGCTCAGCATGCGGTATTCGCCCGGCGCTTCCGGCAGGCGTCGAGTCGAACGGTATTCGAGATTTTTCAGTTTGTTTTCCAGAAGGGCGGCAGTTGCAGGCCGGCCCGGATAGAGCAGGG
Source organism: uncultured delta proteobacterium (assembly GCA_963723235.1). Classification (GTDB taxonomy): domain Bacteria; phylum Desulfobacterota; class WTBG01; order CAIYCZ01; family CAIRTM01; genus CAIRTM01. The sequence goes on along the minus strand of CAVRPV010000006.1, from coordinate 82,518 downwards.
TTGTGTCGGAGTAGACTCTGGAGGGCATGCTCCAGCGCCTTCCGGCAAAGCGTTCCTGAACCTGTCCAGAGACATACAGGGTATAGAGGGCCATGGCACATGCGAACAGCAGGCAACTGTACACGGCAAGTTTAATGGCGGATTTAATGACAAACAGCTGTAAGCGTTTGCCGAGAGTGGGCTTGCGGCGGCGGGGCTGTCTGCGTGTTACTTTTTTCATAGCTCTCAATCTTTAATTAAATCTGCAGGTGAGCGCCGGATGTTTTGTACGATCATTCGCCCCGCATGCCGGATGGCAGTTGATGCGCTTTCAGGCCTCAATAACGGCTGCATGCAGTCCGGGCAGTCCGCTATGATCGCATTATTCCCCTGCAATATGTATTGTCATCGGGCCGATAATTCCGCCGGAAATAACCATCTTCATGGCATCTTCAACCGACCAGGCAGTCTCCTGCACCAGTTCTTCCCCTATGATGACCAGAAAACCAGATGTGGGATTCGGCACGGTCGGGATAAAGATTTTGAGCAGGGTTATTCCGGTTCTCTCGTCGAGTATTTCTCCGGTCACAAAGCCGATAACCCAGGCGCCCGGTTTGAAATAATCGACCAGCACCGCTTTTTTAAAGATGTTTTTCTCGGGCAGCGACAATGTGCTCGAGAGCTGTTTGCCGACCTGATAGGCGGTTTTTAGAAGCGGAATGCGACCGGTAACGGTTTCAAGCAGGCTGAACAGGCGTTTGCCGATAACATTGCTGGCAATAACGCCCGTCAGGTACAAGAGCACAATGAAAATCAGCAGTCCCAGGCCGGGGATATGGAAGCCCGTGTACTGGTCAAGGAGCTCCATAATTTGTTTATCAATAAAAACGTAGAGGATGTTTATGGTGAAAACGGTAAGGCCGATCGGGATCAGCGCCAGCATGCCTTTAAAGATGTAGGATTTTGTGTGCCGGTAAAAGTTTTGCATGTATGTCGACCTTTCAATGGTGTTGACTGGATCTGCTGGCTATTTTGTACGTTCAGACGGTTGCCCAGGGTCTTTTTGGTTTCATTAAATCCCCCCTTTGAAAAAGGGGGGCAGGGGGGATTTATTCACATGCATAGATACTTTCTACAACACCGACTATATTTTTCAGCACATCGTTATCCGGAATTCTAAGCACCCGCCCTACGTTCTGCCTGCTTCATTGTTACATAGTGTTCCGCATTCCAATAACGCAGTCTCCTTGCGAAGACGGCGTTCATCGTTTTTTAAGAGCAGCTTGAGTGTGTGCCTGCGCGGGAATGCCATGTTTCGAGGAAGTCCGGTAGAACCGGGGCTGCATTTTTTTATTGATCATGGCGCATAGTCAGATGTGCTGCTCAGGAACCTGTTGCGCACGTGACGAAGTATAGGCCTGTTAGTGGGGAGTGTCAATGTAAATGCTGGCAGTGTATCCATGCGAGCCTGGTATCAAGGGCCCGGTTTCGGGTTCGAATGATCGTACCCTTGACAGGGATACATAACCGGATTATTGTTCCCTGTAGACGAATCCAAAAACCGTAATGCAGCCTGTTCGGCTGCGAAAAAAGTCGGGGAAAGCGCTGGTATTGCAGGCTCAAGAGCAACTGTGCGCAGGTGCGGCGCACAACAAACAGGAGGTATAGCGATGAACGCAAAACGGGCACAAGAGAGCAGAATTTTGAGTTCGATTCTGATGGTTCCTGAAGACGCCAATCCGGCCGGCAACGTTCACGGCGGCGTGATTGTGAAGTACATTGACGAGACTGCAGGTGTTGTGGCCTTCCGGCACAGCCGCTCCAATTCAGTAACGGCTTCCATCGACCGCGTGATTTTTCACCATCCTGTGTTTATCGGTAATCTTCTGACCTTGAAGGCCTGCTTGAACATGACCGGCAGGACATCCATGGAAATCGGCGTCCGCGTCGAGTCCGAAGACCTTCTGACCGGCGAGGTCCGCCATACGGCATCGGCTTATTTGACCTTTGTTTCCCTGGACGCCTCCGGGCATCCCAGGGAGATTCCTCAGCTGATTGTTGAAAGTGAAGAAGAAGTCAGGCGTCATCGGCAGGCACTGGACCGCCGGACGGTGCGGCTTGAAGAACGGGCGCGTGAGAAAGAGGGTCACTGATATCCGTTTCGGGATGGATTATGGTTCATGATGTATGAGGCCGTTTTTTTCTGGGGTATGGTGGCCTGAAGCTTCGCAGTCTTTAATCATTGACAGGACATCATCATGAGACCGCGCGGTTTTCAGCATCTGAAGCAGATGCCGGTTGCGCGCAGCTTCGGCGGCAAGCCCCAATATCTGGACATGTGCGCTTGCATCCTGGCTTGGAGTTAAAATCAAAAATACGCACTCTATGGGCTTATCGGTTTTCACATCCGAGACGCCCTGTTTGGTTATTCCAATGGCTATTACCGGAGCTGCAATTATATGAATGCGCGCATGCGGAAACGCCACCGCCTCATTAAAAAAAGTCGATCCCTGCTTTTCGCGCTCAAGCACTGCAGCTAAGATATGGGTATAACTGCTGTCATTCCCGGCACAGGAGATTCGTACGAGTTTTTCAATAGCTTCATTTTTTGTCACCGTATTTTCCCATATTTCGATACGCTCTGCTGATAGCAAAGCACTCAGCGCAGGGCTTGCCTTCGTTTCGGAAGTCGAAGTCGTAAAATTTTCCACGATCTCTTTTGAGGGTTTAGGAACTGCCACATCCCCTTTTTGGGTATCAAACACGACAGTTGTGATACCGGACGCAGCTTCCGTCAAACGTTGTACGATGGTCTTATGGCCAATGATTTTCTGCCAGAGTGACTGATGCCTGGGGCTGCCTATTACGATATGTCCAACACGGTATTCGCTGGCAAAACGCAGGATGGTATCGGCTACATCCTCTCCTTTGTAGGTAAAGACCATAGCCCCGAGCTGTTTTGCCAGAGTCAACGTGCCCGCAAGCACTCGCTGTATACCGGCGTCTATGGTTGTAGGATCTTCTCCCGGTGTCTGAACATAGACGGCATACCAGTTTCGGTTGAGTTTACCGGCCAGGCGTGAGGCATAGCGAAGCAGCATCTCGCTGTTGGGGCCGTTTGAACTGAGGCAGACCATGATTTGATCGGGTGCAAGGGTCGCCTCGACATCGTCGGGCTCGCGCCTGCGGTAATCGATCTGAGAAGCAAGCTCCCGGAGTGTTAGCTCACGAAGCTGTTCAAGATTGCGCGTAATGAAGAAATTCCCAAGTGCCGTTTCAATGCGCGACTGCGGATAGACCTTGCCATCCTTTAATCGCTGTTGCAGGTCGTCAGTCGCTAGATCGACATTGACGATCTGGTCGGCTTCAGCAAGCATTGAATCCGGAATCCGCTCGCGCACCTTAACCTGGATGGTTTTTTCAATCATGTTATACAGGCTTTCAAGGTGCTGCACATTCATGGTCGTGATGACATGAATGCCGAGGGCGAGCAGATCCTCAATATCCTGTAGCGCTTGGCATTGCGGCTGCCGGGCACATTGGTATGGGCCATTTCATCGATGAGCGCGACATGGGGCTTGCGCGCGATAATGGCGTCAATATCCATTTCCTCGACCGTGATTCCCCGGTACTCCTGCCGAAGGCGCGGGATGACCTCAAGCCCGTCGATAAGCGAGCGGTATCAGCACGGCCATGTGTTTCCACAAGGCCCACGACTACGTCGATGCCTTCTTTTTTGAGACGATGGCCCTCTAAAAGCATCTGGTAGGTTTTTCCCACTCCGGCGCAATATCCGAGATAGACCTTGAGCTTTCCGCGCTGCGAGTGGCGGATCAACCGTCAAGAATGAACTTGTTTTGTCTTCGGCCATAGCGATCACCGGTTGCGGTAAAGCGACATATTAAGCAGCAGCACGTTGACCCTCGGCTCTCCCAAAAACAGCAGGTCAGGTGCTTCTTTGTGCGCTTGCACTATCTTTTGAACAGTTTCAAGGCCCATGTCCCGGGCTTTTGCAACCCGCGGAGCCTGCAGCAGCGCGTTTGGAAGACTTATGTGGGGATCAAGCCCGCTTGCTGAGGCGGTTACTGCATCAACCGGCACCAGTGCATCGGGGCTAAGCCCGTTCTCCTGTCGATATGCTTTAACCCGCTCGGCAACGTATCGAGCAGTTGCTTTGACAGGGGTCCGAGATTGCTGCCACCTGAGTTGGCAGCGTCATAGCCTGTGCCTGCAGCCGAAGGCCGGGGATGAAAATACTCAGGCCCGGTAAAATTTTGGCCGATGAGCTCTGAGCCGATTATGATTCCTTCATGACAAGCAGCGAACCGGTTGCCTGATGAGGAAAGAGCAGCTGCCCTAGCCCCCAGACAGCAAGCGGATACAGGCAGCAGACAATCATGGCAAGGCTGCTGTTGCAAGCAGCTGCCGTGCGAAATTCTTGTAAGCGCTTTCATGGCAGTGGTGACTTCCTAAACAAGATGAAGGCGTTAACGAGCATGTCGATCGCTTTTATGCCGCAAACGGCGCCACAAGCCCCCCGAGGCCGTAGATCAACAGATTTCTGCGCAGCAGCACCACGGCGCTCACGGGCCGGAATTGCACGCCCCGCAGGGCAAGCGGAATAAGGGCGATGATGATCAGAGCGTTGAAGATGACGGCGCTTAAAATAGCGCTGGCGCGGAATGCAGGCCCATGATGTTCAGGGGCGCGATCACCGGGAATACGCCGATCAGCATGGCCGGAATGATGGCGAAGTATTTGGCCACATCGTTGGCGATGCTGAAGGTGGTGAGCGCTCCGCGCGTGATGAGCATCTGCTTGCCGATCTCCACGATTTCAATCAGCTTGGTGGGGTTGGAATCGAGATCCACCATATTGCCGGCTTCCTTGGCGGCCTGGTGCCGTTTCATGGCGACACCCACGTCAGACTGGGCCAGGGCCGGGGCTCATTGGTGCCGTCGCCGGTCATGGCCACCAGATGGCCCGCAGCCTGCTCGCTACGGATGAGAGCCAGCTTGTCCTCCGGCCTGGCTTCGGCAACGAAATCGTCCACCCCTGCCTCGGCCGCGATGGCCGCGGCGGTAAGAGGGTTGTCGCCGGTGATCATGACGGTTTTTATGCCCATGGCCCGGAAGCGGTCGAACCGGTCTTTCAAGCCGCCCTTGACGATATCCTTCAGGTGAATGACGCCCAGCACCTCTGTCGTGTCGGCAACCACGAGCGGCGTTCCGCCGGACTGAGCGATACTTTTTACAGCGCTGCCTGCACGTCAGCCGGGAAAGTCGCTCCCGACAAAATCCTGCACTGCGGCTGCCGCGCCCTTTCTGATTTGCGGCCGTCGATATCGACCCCGCTCATGCGGGTCTGGGCGGTAAAAGGTATGAAGCGGGCATGGGGCAGCTCGGCAATGGAGCGGCCCCGCAGGCCGTGCTGCTTGGCCAGCACCACGATGCTTCGGCCCTCGGGCGTCTCGTCGGCAAGGGATGCCAGCTGGGCAGCGTTGCGAGTTCCTGCACGCTCACGCCCGCTGCGGGAATGAACTCGGTTGCCTGCCGGTCGCCAAGGGTTATGGTGCCGGTCTTATCCAGCAGCAGCACGTCCACATCGCCGGCCGCCTCGACTGCCCGGCCGCTCATGGCAAGTACGTTTTTCTGCACCAGCCGGTCGATGCCCGCAATGCCGATGGCGCTAAGCAGCCCGCCGATGGTCGTCGGAATCAGGCAAACCAGCAGCGCCACCAGAACGGTGATGGAAAACGAAATGCCCGGAATAAAGGCCGAAGAATTTCAGGGTCATGATCACGACAAGGAAGATGATCGTGAGCGCCGAAAGGAGAATGGTCAGGGCGATTTCATTGGGTGTTTTCTGCCGCTTGCGCCTTCGACCAGGCTGATCATGCGGTCGAGAAAACTTTCGCCCGGGTTGGCCGTGACCACGACTTTAATCTGGTCGGACAGCACCCGTGTGCCGCCGGTCACAGCGCTGCGGTCGCCGCCTGCCTCGCGAATGACCGGCGCCGACTCTCCGGTAATCGCCGATTCATCGACCGTGGCCACGCCCTCGATGATCTCGCCGTCAGCCGGAATGACCTCGCCCGCCGATACCAGTACATATCGTTTTTTCGCAGCTGCTCGGCCGACACCTGTTCAATGTCCGTCTGCAGCAGCGGTTTGCCATTGTTTTCGTGCGGGTCTTGCGAGGGCGTTTGCCTGGGCCTTTCCGCGTCCTTCGGCCATGGCCTCGGCAAAATTGGCAAACAGCACGGTAAACCAGAGCCAGAGCGCTATCTGCAGTGAAAGCCAAAGGCTCGTCCCGTTCCTGTAAAAAAGCCCGGCAGTCGTGATTACAGCGCCCACTTCGGTTACAAACATGACGGGATTTTTCAGCATGGACAGCGGGATTGAGCTTCTTGAAAGGATTCGACAAGCCGGCACGAGATCGCTGTGTTAAAAAGGGAACGTGATTTTGCAGCCATAGTTCTCTCCTTTAAAATAGCACTGCTACCGGTCATGAGAAAATGCTCCACCACCGGTCCCAGGGCAAGAGCGGGAAAAAAGGTAAGTGCGCCGACGATCACAACCGTCCCATCAGCAGCACGATAAAGGTAAGCCCGAAACCGGAAAGCTCCCTGGCTCTGCGGGAGCAGTTTCTTTCTGGCCAGATTGCCGGCAAGGGCCAGCACGGGCACGATCATAAAAAACCGCCCAGCAGCATGGCAAGTGCCAAGGTGGTGTTGTACCAGGGGTATTGGCGTTCAATCCCGCAAAGGCGCTGCCGTTATTGCCGGTGGCCGATGAAAACGCATACAGTATTTCGCTCAAGCCGTGGGGCCCCTGATTATTCAGCCCCGCCAGGCCCCAGGCTCACGGCTGCCCAGGCGGTAAAGCCCAGGATGCTGAAAATCAAGATCAAGCAGGGCAAGGCGCTCAGCTTCACATCATAGGCCTCGATCTTTTTGCCGAGATATTCCGGCGTGCGGCCGACCATCAGGCCCGCCAGGAATACCGTAAGCACGACGAACACGAGCATGCCGTACAGGCCCGCACCCACGCCTCCGAAAACCACCTCGCCCAAGCTGGATATTCAGAAGCGGCACAAGTCCGCCCAGAGGCGTAAACGAGTCATGCATGGCATTGACGGCGCCGCAGGAGGCATCGGTGGTCACCGTTGCAAAAAGGCGGAATTGAAAATCCCGAAACGCACTTCCTTGCCTTCCATGTTGCCGCCTGCCGGGTCAACGCCAAGGGCATGAGGCGGGATTGCCGCGCTTTCAGCCCGCCAGCAGACAGAAAGCCTCAAGAAACAGCACCAGCATGGCCGTCCAGACCGCCCAGCCGTGCTTCTGGTTCTTCACCATCCGGCCAAGGTACTAGGTCAGGCGCTCGGGATTAAGGAATATTGCCAGCATTTGCAGAAAATTTGACAGCGGGGTCGGGTTTTCATAGGGGTGCGCGGCATTGGCATTCATAAAACCGCCGCCGTTTGTGCCGAGCATCTTGATTGCAACCTGCGATGCCATGGGGCCCTGGGCAATGGTCTGCGCTGCCTGTTGAGCCGCTGATCAAGACCTGTGCTGTCACATAGGGCTTGAAATTCTGGACCACGCCCTGGGAAACCAGAAAAACGGCAAACACCAGGCTCAAAGGCAGAAGCAGGTAGAGATTTACCCGGACGAGATCGACCCAGAAATTGCCGATGGTTGTTGCGCTGTGACGGCTTATGCCCCGCACAAGCGCCGCGGCTACCGCAATGCCCGCGGCGGCGGAGAAAAATTTTGCAGGGTAAGCCCCACCATCTGGGAAAAATACGACAGGGTCGACTCACCGCCGTAGCTCTGCCAGTTGGTATTGGTGGTAAAGCTCACCGCCGTATTGAAGGCAAGATCAGGGCTTACCGGCCCGAACCCCTGCGGATTGAGGGGCAGCAGGTGCTGCAGCCGCAGAACTGCATAAGTAAAGAGCAGGCTCACCAGGCTGAAAACGAACAGCGAGACCGCTATACTGTTGCCAGCTCTGCTCCTCCTCGTTTTTTATGCCGAGAAACCTGTATAAGAACCGTTCGCAGGCGCGGCCACCGGATCAAGAAATGTTTTCCCGCCCGCAGTCAAGCACGCTGACCAATACATGCCAAGGGGCTTTGTGAGGGCCGCCAGCAGGCCCACAAACAGCGCAAGCTGCTAGCCACCTATAGTATCCATGTTTGTGCTCCGGTTAAAATAATTCCGGTCTAATAATCGAAACAAACAGATACACGATAAGGGCGGCCCCGATGACGCCGACACCGATTCCATCATGTTCATATCCTTTCACACGGCCCATGCATAGAGAATGCACAGGCCGAAAAAAATCACCACGCTCAGAGCAATATAAACAGCATATCGATCATGCGTATTTGTCTCTTTACTTAGGCGTTCTGCCTTTTTGAGGACTACCGTAAACGTGCTGCCTTGCCCTTCTGTGCTTTCAACCGTTATATTTGCCTCCGTGGGCTTCTACGATCTCGCGGGCTATGGCAAGGCCCAGCCCTGCGCCCGCCCTGGGCTGCCTGGTCCGGGGACACGGAAAAACTGGTCAAATATATTATTGAGATACCTCCCGGGTATGCCGGTAGCCGGTATCGGCAACGGAAAAAACAACCCGCTCGTTCATCGGCACGGGCTGAAATGGTGACCGCACCACCGGCAGCAGTATGTTTCAGCGCGTTTGAAAGCAGATTATCAAACACATGCACGATCCGCGATGCATCCGCCATGACCCTTCAGGCAGATCGTCGGGCACAGCCGCTCTTTAAGCTGATGCCTGCGTCCTGAAAAGCCGCTGCGAAATGCTCTGCTGCCTCGCAACTATCACCTGCGGCGAGACAGAAGTGAAGCTCATCCGGGCTTTTCCCGATTCTATACGGCTGATATCAAGCAGGTCTTCCAGAATGGTGTTCAGCCGGTCGCTGTCTTCCCGTGCCGCCAGAAGCAGCTCCGCCTGCTTTTCAGTGAGCGCGCCCACGTTTTCTTCCAGCAGCAGGTGTATCGCCATGCGTATTGAGGTAAGCGGTGTTTTCAGCTGATGCGAAACGGTGGAAACAAGCCCCCGCTTCATGTCATCATTGTGCTGCTGCTGGGTGACATCCTTAAAAGACAGCAGCACGCCGGTTGTCTGATGCCGAGTGTCAAGAACAGGCACGGCATGGGGCTGAAAAAAATGTTCTTTCCGTTCACAAACAATTGAAAAACTTTTTTCTGCTCCTCCGGCTGCAATCAGGCCGTCAGCCGAGCGGGCATCGGCATACAATGAGCGTATCCATTCATGCGCGCTGTCCTGAATTTTGCCGCCGGCGCGCAGCCCGAAAAATTTTCTGGCTGATTCGGTGGCCGCATCTATGGTGCCGTCCATATCTACAATTGCCGTTATGTCGGGCAGATTTTTAAATGCCTGCTGGGTTGAGAGCTGCATCAGGGCAAGCTTTGCCTGATCGCTGCGCCTGAACTCGCGCAGGCTCTGCACCATATCGTTAAATGCTTCCGACAGCCGGCCGATTTCATCATGGCTGCCGACCTGAATGCAGAGATCGAGATTGCCCTTTTTTATCTCATCGGCCGACTGAATGAGTCTGCTGATCGGGTAGAGTATCCACTGCCGGGTAAAAATGATAAAACTTACGGCAACAAGAGCACCGACAAAAAGCAATAAACCCATTTGCTGCCGGGCTGATGCCGCTTTTGCACGCGCCAGATCATTTGCATCGCTCATATTCTGCTGGTTCAGATGCAGGACCTCATCTGCGGCCTTCTTAGTCTGCTGGAAAAGCGGAAACAGTTTCTTGAAATACATGTCCCGCCGGGCTCTTGAGAAGTATCAACGCTTAAAAAATCATGCATCACGCTGCGGTACTGCGAAAAAAGAGTGCGGAATACGCTCCGCCTTCTCCTCTCTCCGGGAACAGTTATGTTATTCAGCTCAATGTTAAGAGCCTTCTCGAAACTTCAGCTCATTTTCACTTATTATGTCTTTGCCTTCTTCATAGCTGAGCAGGCAGAAAAGAGCCCCGCTGTCCATCCTCTCCAGGGCCTCTTTCATGTCCTGACAGGCGATAACGCTGCGGTAGTTCTCGCGCAGGATCACATCGATTGACTGGCCCAGATCGGAAACCAGATAGATGCCCTGACTGCCGATAAGTACAAGTATGACCAGCAGCCCGCCAAAGCCTATTGATAATTTTCTCGAAGATTAAACATAGCATCCATCCTCCTGCATCAATGTATATGCATAGCATGTGCCAATATTATAATTTTGGAACTGCCCGAATTACTGCGGTTTTTTTTAAGTCGACAAAACATGGCATTGAATTGTGCAAGAAGGAAAGGTTAAAGGTGTTGCAATTTGCAAGGCCGGATTAGATAAAAAAATATACAGGAACGAGGAATAGCTAAATACCGTATTCTTTGCGCTTGCGCCACAGGGTTGCCTGATCAATGCCGAGCACGTCGGCAGCCTCCTGCAGGGATTTTGTGGAGGCAAGCACGCGGCGTATATGCTGCTCTTCGATCTGTTTCAGCGGAACAGGGTCACCGAGCTGCGGCAACGCTTCGCCGGGCGCGATGCCGGCGGGAAGATATGCACTTCCCACCATGTCCGTCGGGCAGAGTATGGCTGCACGCTCAATCACATTGCGCAATTCGCGGATATTGCCCGGCCATGAATAGCCCTTAAGGGCTTGGAGCGCATCATCGGTAAAGCCTTTAAACAGTCGATGATTGTTGCGGCCGAAAAAGATAAGCAGCCGCTGGGCAAGAGCGGCAATGTCATCCTGCCGCTCGCGCAAAGGCGGAATCTCGATTTGAATCACATTGAGCCGGTAAAAAAGATCCTCGCGAAACCGGCCGTCGGCAACCGCCTGCTCAAGGTCGATATTGGTGGCGGCAATAAGGCGCACATCCGCCTTGCGGGGCGCATAATCGCCCACGCGCTCATACTCCCTGTCCTGAATAAAGCGCAGCAGCTTGGGCTGTAGTTGAGAGCGGCACATCACCGATTTCATCAAGCAGCAGCGTGCCGCCTTCGCATGCCGCTATCCGGCCGGGGTTGTCGCGCACAGCGCCGGTGAATGCCCCTTTGACATGTCCGAAAAGCTCGCTTTCAAGCAGCTCCGAGGTAAGCGTCGGGCAGGACACAACGCCGAAGGGTTTCTGCGCGCGACTGCTCCAGACATGCAGCATGCGGGCAAGCACGGTTTTCCCGGTGCCGCTCTCACCGCGCAGCAAAACAGTCGCATCAGAGGTCGCAACCTTGCGGGCTTCATTGATTGCCTGCTGCATTTTGGGGCAGGTTGGTTGAAAAATCGAATTCCGGATTTAAGCGGCCCATATCCTCCTGCAGCGCAGAAACTTTCTGTTCCAGAGAACGAATTTCTGCAACCTTATTGACGGAAAGCTTTACCTGCGCCGGAGTAAAAGGTTTGGGGATATAGTCGGTTGCGCCGCGGCGCATGGCCTCGACTGCCGTATCGATGGACGCATAGGCCGTAATGACGATGATTTTCAGGCCAGGGATTTTTTGCCAAGCAGCTGCGGATATAAGCTCAAGGCCGTCAGCCGTACCCAGGCGCAGATCGACAAAGGCAAGCTCAAAAGTGCGGCGCTGACGCTTCAGCCACGGCATCCTCAAAGTTGCTGACAGCAACAACGCTGTGGCCTTCCGTTTCCAGGCACACGGAAAGTGTTTTGCGGATGTTTATTTCATCATCCACAACAAGGATATTTAAGGTATGCGGTGTGTTTGTATCAGCCATGACGGAGCTATACTCCAGTTCGCCTGTATCGTCAAGATGAGACTATATTCATTTGCAGTTTAATGATTCTCACTAAGTTTCCCTTTGCGTAACCGTTTTTGGCAAAATTAAGGCAAAAGTCAGTCCGAGCCAGGAATCCATGCGGGTTGTTTTTTGCCGTATTTGTACGGATGCCAAACCGAAATCACAAACGTGTAACTGATGCAGTTTTTGGGGATCTGGTCTACGCAAATAATTGCAGCCAATTTTTAAGGTGACAAGGCCCGCCACAGCTGCCGGGCCTTGTTTGTGCCGGGGAACTTAATCGAACAATTGTTCAAGAAAGCTTTTTCGTCGCTTGTTTTGATAGTGATCGCCATGATGACTATCATGATGTTTGTCATAATAGGCGGTGTTCTGGTATCCCTGCCCCGGCGCAGCCTGGACCGGGGCAGCCTGCGCCGGTCGCAATTCAGCTGCCGCACGCTCGATGATTTTGTCAATCTCACCCCTGTCAAGCCACACACCCCGGCATTTTGGACAGTAATCAATTTCAACGGTCTGGCGTTCTGCAATTTGAAGATCTACATCACAAATGGGGCATTTCATCTTTTTACTCCGTATATACTTTGTTTTGGGCATATACCCTTTTCAGGACGATTGAAAACCGATTTATCTGCCTTCAACCTTTCGGCCTCCGGCCCAGATGGCTTGCTCTCCCTTATCGATTGCTTCTTCAAGGGGCTTGCGCACATCGGGCTTGTCCCATGATCGGAAGGAAACATGCACATTGCCCGGATCATCGGGCATGGTGGCGGCAACAAGATAAATAATCATATCCTTGCCGCCGATGTTCTTAACGGCATTATAGTAAACCATATACGGCGCTTTTTTCTGCTCCTTCAGCGCGAAGCCCTCCTTTGCAGCCCACTGCTCCAGCAGCTTTACGGCGCCGGGCAGATCGGACTTTATGCGCGAGCGGGAGTAATAGATTTTCGGGGAGTTCTGCTTGACCGTATAGGGGCGCTTGTCTTTGGCTATCCAGGTTTTGCCGCCGTCTTCCGTGACCAGCGTAGTGGTTTTGATTTTTGTCGGATCGGTCAGCGATGCGGGCTGCAGCGAATCCCAGAACCCGCGATACTTTTTGCACGTCTGCAAGCGGCTCAAGCCCGAGAATTTTCGTGCGCACTTCGTTGCCGAATACTTCAACACGCTCGGGAACCAGCGACTCCCATATATCAAGGCCCACCCAGTGCGCGCCTTCGCGGGACAGTTTTTCAAGCACCCAGATCATGAACCCGTCCGTTCCCTGCAATGTCGGCATGCACCTGCCTGCCGCCGAAGCCGCCCATGATCACCGGCTTGATGGCGGGATATTTTTCCTGAAGATCGAACAGGTAGTTTCTGCCTGCAATAAGTTTCACCGGTGCACCGGGGGCCTTGAGCACCATGGTTTCATCCCAGTCGCCGCCGGTCAGAAAGTAGCAAACCTGCTTTTTTGCCAGCTCGTCCTTCCAGAACTCAATAAATTTGTAAATCCGCGGCGAGGGCTTTTCCCATTTCGAGTAGCTGCCGAATATTACATAATCATAGGGTTTTACGGTAATGACCTGATCGATTTTTTTAACGTCCAGCGGTAGCTCGTTGCCTATGATGGCCTTGAGCCAGTAGGCAACCTCTGCGGTCGAGCTGTAGTTGGAATCATATATCAGCAAGCCTTTTTTTGTTTCGGCCGGACAGATTGCAGGCTTCAGCCAGAGCCCGGCAACAGCAATGAGTACAAGCAGCATTTTTACGGATTGTTTCATGAACGGATCCTTTCGCTCTGTGTGAGAATAACGGGTTTATTTCAAATAAATCATTTGCAGTTGCAGCTGCCTGATATGGTCGAGCTCACGCTGAGTATCTATTAGTTCCTGCTGAAGCGCGGGCACTTCATGTTTGAGATAAAAGTCCTGGGGCTTTTTCCACTGGCCCGATGACATCAGCACGATATTGAGCGTCAAATAGAAAACGCCGCCCAGTATGGTCTTGCGCTCGATGGAGCGCGAACGCTTTGCCATGATGAGTACCACGATGCTCGCGATCAGGAATACAACCATGATACTATTGGCCACGATGCCCATCATGAACAGGGGCACCCGGGAGGAGTAATTGTCCATGTAGACTTCAAAGGACCATATTCCCAGAAAAATCACGGCCACATAGGCAGCGCGGCTATTGAGCATTTTAAGCTTCCAGAGCATGTACAGCAGCGCCCAGCCCGCCAGCACATAGAAATAGCCGCCCAGCACCTTTATGTTCATGTCGCTGAACTGCAGGATCAGGCCCGAGGGCACGCTCAGGGAGGCTGTTTCGCCGAACAGCTGCCACATGACGATGCCCGCGAAATAACCGTAAATGTAGCCCCTGCTGTCTTTTGCAACCGTGCAGGCCTTATACAGCAAAAAAATGAAGACTATAGCGAAGAAGGGCAGCGCAAAGAGGTTATAATTTTCTATGGGTTTCATGCGAAAAGGCATGAACAAAAAAAGTGAAATTATAAAATACCCTAGTCCGGACAGGCCGATAAGTATGGTTCGTTTCATGGGGTTCCGATCCCTTATTTTAGGTTAACCCTTGTATTATTGCAGGGCGGTTGTTGTAACTATTGTACCTTCCGAAAATCACAATTTCGTTTCACCAATATTAAAATTTTTCAATTATACACAAGGGGCCCCCTCCTGAACTGAAAGTAAGTCAGCGGAATTTTTCTTGGGTTTTAATAATAATGTCATTAAAATGATATCTAGAGCTGGTATAGTAAGGGAGTATTCCAAGATACAAAAAGCCTCTTAACTCTGACAAGCTAATGCAAAACATAAGGGTCTACTGTGCGCATCCTGATCGTTGAAGACGAAATAAAAACAGCCCATTTCCTGAAGCGCGGCCTGACGGAAAACGGCTATGCTGTAGACGTTGTGCATAACGGCCGCGACGGGCTGTGCATGGCCCTTGGCATCGATTATGATCTGGTGATTCTTGATGTCATGCTGCCGGGCATGGACGGCTGGGCCCTTCTTGCCGAATTCAGAAAAGAAAAAAAACAGACCCCCGTTATTTTTCTCACGGCGCGCGACCGTGTTGATGACCGGGTCAAGGGCCTGCATCTCGGGGCCGATGACTATTTAGTTAAGCCCTTTGCGTTCTCCGAACTGCTGGCCCGCATTCATGTCATCCGCCGGCGCGGCCCAGTGCAGCAGCCGGACCGGATCGTCGTCGCAGACTTTGAAATCGACCTGCTGTCGCACCGGGTCGCGCGCGCGGGCCAGCCTATTGAGCTTACCAAGAAGGAGTTTTCGCTTGTAAGCCTTCTTGCACAGCGCGCGGGCCAGGTGCTTTCCCGCACCATGATCGCCGAGCACGTCTGGGACATAAATTTTGACAGCAATACGCATGTCGTGGATGTTGTCATACGCCGCATCAGGGCAAAAGTGGATGATCCGCATACACTAAAGCTTATTCACACCATTCGCGGGGTTGGCTATGTTCTTGAACAGCGCGAGTAATAAGCCTTCACGCAGGGCATCCCGGTCATCCATATCAATAACCCATCGTCTGACCGTAACCTACACCCTTATTACCTTTGCCATTCTCGTCGTGACCATCAGCGCACTGTATTATGCGCTGCTCAAAAGCCTTGAGGAAGAGGATATGCTTTTCCTTCAGGAAAAAGTTAAACGCCTTCAGGTGCTTTTTGACCGTGATATGGTCGAGCGTGAAATGGTGGAAAATGAAATTCAAAAAGGCTCTGATCTGCAGTTTTTGAAATATCATATTATGGTGCTTGACGCGAACGGCCGGACATATGCCCAGACAAGCAGTACAGGAGAGAGCCCCCCCCATACGCTTTTTGAAGGCATTGCTGCAGATCAGGGGCCGGAACCGGACATTACTAAAAAAAAGCTATCCAAAGACCGAACCTACCTGCTCCTGTCAACACGGGCGGGCCGCGACAACCGCTATGTTATTCAGGCAGCGCTTGATGTGTCCCGCGAAGCCGGCATCGTGCGCCGTTATCGTTTCATGGCCGAGGGAATTCTTCTGTTCGGCATTCTTATTTCCGCAGCTGCCGGGATGGTGCTGGCGCGCCGGGCAATGCGCCCGCTGGCGCGTATCACAGCGGCTATCCAGCGGATCAGGGCAACCCATATGACCGAGCGGGTTAATCCTGATCAGTGGCCGCGGGAACTAACCGCGCTGGCAATGGCATTTGATGATATGCTTGACCGGCTGCAGGATGCATTCTCACGGCTGTCACATTACTCGGCTGACCTTGCCCATGAGCTGCGCACGCCCATAAGTAACCTCATTGGTGAGGCCGAGGTGATGCTATCAAAGCCAAGAACCCCTCTGCAGTATCAGCAGAATATCGAATCGAGTCTTGAAGAGTTTACGCGACTGGGGCATATGATAAACAGCCTGCTGTTTCTGGCCAAGGCCGAAAGTACGGACATTAAGGTTAAGCCCGAATTACTTGATGCTGAGGTACAGGCGCGAGCCGTTATTGACTATTTTGTCGAGCTTTTTCAGGAAAACGATATCAGCCTTACAATCCGGGGAAATGCAGCGCTGTATGCAGACCCGCCGTTGTTCCGTCAGGCACTCAGTAATGTTCTTTCAAATGCCCTGCGATATACGACAGCCGGAGGGTATGTTGACATAAGCATTCAAGGGGATAAACAAAAGAATGCGATCTTTGTCGTTTCAGACTCGGGAATAGGGATACATCCTGATGATATACCCAATATTTTTAATCGATTTTTTCGGGCCGAGTCAGCTCGCACACTCGACGCAACAGGGTCCGGACTGGGACTTGCCATTGTTAAGTCCATTGTGGACCTTCACGGCGGCACGGTAGACATACAAAGCGTTCCCTCCCACGGCACAACTGTCACCCTCGTGTTTCCCCATCCTGCATAGATCGTTCGTGATGAGCATCTTTTAATTCTCTTGAGACAGTCCTGTAATTATTGCCGGCTATAATCTTCTCCAGAAGAAACATGCTTTCCTATAGACTGGAGCTGCTTATGAACCACATAAAACTTGTTATTTGGGAGCTTGACAACACGTTCTGGAAAGGAACACTTTCCGAAGGAGCAATACAGTATATAAAACACCATCACGAAATAGTTATTGAACTTGCCCGGCGCGGCATTATGAGCGCCATCTGCTCCAAAAACAATTATGATGATGTGCGAAAACTGCTTGTGCGACAGGGCATATGGGACTATTTCGTTTTCCCGAAAATAGCATGCCAGCCCAAAGGAGCCATGGTTGCCGAGATTATTTCCGATATGTGCCTTCTACCTGAGCATGTTTTGTTTATTGATGACAGTCCGCTGAACCTTGGCGAGGCTCTTTTTTACTGCTCCGGCATACAGACATCATCTCCGGAAATACTTGCAGGGCTTCTGCGTCTTGATGTGTGTTCAGGCAAGCCTGATGTGGTGTTGTCCAGACTCAAACAGTACAAAATGCTTGAAAAGAAGCATGTCAACAGGGTGCGCGCTCAGTGCGGCAATGATGACTTTCTGCGGGGGTGCAGGATCACGGTCCAGCTTTGCCATAACTGCAGTGACGAAATTGACAGGATATTCGAACTCATCAATCGCACCAACCTGCTTAATTATACGAAGCACTGGCTTACACTGGCAGAGCTGGAAGAACTGGTACATGACAGCGGCATGGAAACAGGTTTTGTCCGGGTGCAGGATAAATACGGTGAATACGGCATCAGCGGATTCTATGCACAAAGAGACGGAAGACTCGAGCATTTTTTGTTTTCCTGCCGGATCATGAATATGGGTGTGGAGAACTGGCTGTACAGTAAACTCGGTCGGCCACACATTGACGTAGCAGGCAGGGTGGCTGTGCCGCTTTTGCAAGTCAGTGCCTGCGATTGGATCGCGGAAGCGGGATCAGAGGCATGCACCTCGAGTTCAGCCGCAGCCGTCAGCTATACATCGCTCGGCATTATGCTCAAGGGCAGCTGCGACCTGCTGCAGATACAAAAATACCTGCTGAAGGGAGCGCGGTTTGCCAGCGAGGTAAGCTATCTCTCTGCAGCAGGCTATCGTATGAATGTTTCGCACACCGAAATCCTGAAACAGTGCAATCTGCACACACTCAACAGCTACGGTCCCTATAATCGACAAACTGCACTTTCTGGACAGGTCGGCATTCGGAACCGACTTCTTTTCGGGAACCTATGACGTATATGTTTACAGCGTGCTGGATAATTATACACAAGGGCTTTACCGCTATCGCAATTCGGACTTTGTAGTGGCCTTTGGAGACTATACCGCCGACTTGACGGATCCGGGCATCTGGGGCTACCATGATGACCGAAGTCAAAAACACCGCATTCCGAGAGAAGTGCTGGAATGGTTTCGGGATAATTTCGTTTTTCTGGGCCCGCTTGACAGAGATGCATTCAAGCAAAATATGGCCTGGCTGTGTGATCAGTTTGACAGCAATAAGCTGCTCATCATTTTGAACGGCTCAGAAGTCCCGTGCGGCCCGGCATCCACAGGTCAACAATGGCTGCGCCATGAAGAAATGAACCGGGCACTTGATGAAGTTATGGCTCTTATGCCGCATGCAGCCCTCTGCGATGTGCGGCAGTTCGCACAAACCAGAGCCGACCATCTTTTTGATATCCGCAGCTATAGCCGCAGGGCATATTTCAATATCGCGCAGCATATCAATCACATTATCGAAGAGCGCCGCAATGTTTCTTCCGGTTTATGGCGGAAGGGGGTGCTCAAATGCCGCTACGGTCTGTCCGTAATGTCAAAGACCGAAAAACGCACAGATTGTAGATATGCTCTTACAAAGTTAAAAACAGCGCACGAACAGCACAAATGAAATATCCCCCGGCCGAAATCATGGTTCTGTGTCGTCTTGACCCCCTCCTTGGCTGCAGATACCATGATTTCGGCCACTTCCCCCACCCTCGCGTAGAAAAGGGGAAGCAAAAGAGCGCTTTGATTAATTTTTTTACTGTGAGGTCTTCATGAAATGCCCGGTCTGTAGTATTAATTTGCAGCTTTTAGCAAATAATGGAATTGAGTTTGATCATTGTCCAAAGTGCAGAGGAGTCTGGATTGATGGCACGGAGGCTGTTGAAATTCTCAACTGTACGCCGCGTCGTCTAGAAATATCCAGGCCGGTTTTGCAAACAGACAATCAAAAAATGCATTCCCGCAAGAGGATAAAATTCAGCCGGCAAAAGGGAGCATATTACCAGGTGACAAAATAAAAGAATGGCGCAGGGGGTATTACTGTGAAGATCAGATGAATCGTTTTGGTTTAGATATCGCGGCTGGATGGGTATTGTTTTATTTGCTCCTGCAATTACATGGGTCGCATTCAGTAAGCCAAAGGTCGGAGAAGATACGTTGCTTGATTTTTGCATGTCTCTGATGGGCTGGCTCTGCTTTATGCTCTATCTGACTTTTCGCATATGGGCAACAATGTATATTGGCAGTCGAAAGGATAAGCTGCTCCAAGATCAGGGGCCGTACTCGATAAGTCGCAATCCTCTGTATCTCGGCAGCTTTTGCTTCGGCCTTGCCACAGCTTTTTTGCTAAAAAGCCTTCTTTTGCTGGGGGTGGTCACTGCTGGCTGCAGCTGTTTATGTGAAATGGGTCATTCCAGCTGAAGAAAAAGTTCTTATGAATGTTTTCAAGGAGCGTTTTTATGATTATATCCGCAGGACGCCAAGAATTATCTCAACCATGTGCACGTATACATCGTCCGATACAGTCGTAGTAAACTTGAATGCAATGAAATTGGAGGCCCGGCGACTTTGGTTGGCCGGTCTGCTGCCATTGGGTGCAGAATTGCTCATGCACCTGCGGACTACAGTCTGGTGGCCCTGCCTGTTTTAGGCTGCCCTGATCGTCAGGCGCATAGTTGAGTTCATCTCAGGGCGATAGAAATAACGCCATATTCTGGCTTGCAACAAAACCAACGCACTGCATAGATATAAAAATTGGGTACAGCGAATTAAAGAGGAGTATCAATAAGGGGAATCACTGAAATGAGAATTCCGCATGGGCATGCTTAAGAACCTCTTGAAAGGCGGCAGAAGCTACGGGCACCATGATCAATACGATGATCACCATTATGGGAATCACCGCTGTTATTACAAGCATGGCGGCAAGCACTTATTCGCAGCCGCCCTCATGCCCTACCTTATTCGACTGCTCCGCAATAAGATATTTCTGGTCCTTGCAGGCATAACCTGCGTATTTGTTTTGCTGTGCGTAGTGGTATTGGTTGCGGTGCTTGCCCCCCTTGCCATCAAGCTCGTGAAGCTGATCGAGCAAAATGGCATCAAGGGACTTCTTGATTTCATTAATACAACCGGACTCAAGGGGCTGCTCGATCTTGTTTCTCAGATACTGGGCCTGGCTGAAAAAGCCGGAGGCAAGTGATGCTTTTTTACGCAGCGGCTGATTTTTAAGATATTTTTTCATCAGCACCTGTGGTACATATTCCGGCACCGATTATTATCAAAGGATACATGCACCCATGAGCCGTTCCGCTCTCACACGCTATGCCTGGTTGTCAATCGCCGCTGCCATTACAACTATGGCGCTCAAAGGCGCAGCCTACTGGCTTACCGGATCTGTCGGCCTGCTCTCGGATGCCGTAGAATCCATCGTCAACCTGCTCGGTGCTGTGATAGCGCTTGTTGTTTTAACGATAGCGGCGCGCCCGGCAGATGACACCCATGCCTACGGCCACAGCAAAGCCGAATATTTTGCCTGCGGCGCCGAAGGCATCCTGATTCTGATTGCAGCCATCAGCATCGGCGTGGCGGCAATTAATCGCCTCATCTTCCCCCAGCCGTTGGAACAGGCCGGCGCAGGTCTTGCCATTTCAACAGCCGCCTCTCTCATCAACTTTTTCGTGGCGCGCATTCTGCTGCGCGCCGGCAGAGCATACCGCTCCATTACTCTTGAGGCGGACGCCCGACATCTCATGACCGATGTTTGGACATCGGCCGGCGTCATTGCCGCCATCATGGCCGTGGCGCTTACGGGCTGGCAAATGCTTGATCCTATTATAGCCCTTGCCGTAGCCGCTAATATCGTGTGGTCCGGCTATCACCTCGTCAAACGTTCTACATCGGGGCTCATGGATTCGACGCTGCCGCCGGAAGAGCTTGCTCTGCTTAAGCGGATTCTTGAAAAATACATGCAGCAGGGCGTGCAGTACCATGCCCTGCGCACCCGGCAGGCTGCCTCCCGCCGCTTTATATCGATTCATATACTGGTACCCGGTTTCTGGACGGTTGACGCAGGCCACGATCTGCTGGAACATCTTGAGGCCGATATCCGCGCAACCCTGCCGGACGTCACGATAACGACCCACCTTGAGCCCCTTGACAATCCGGCTTCACATCAGGACAAGGAACTCGACCGCTGACAGCACGCAGGTCGGGCAGATGAGCTTGTATGCTCAATCCTCTCAAACCCCTTTGGCAGTGATGTAAACAGGTAAGAATGATGATGAAATATTTGATTGCAGTATTGTGCTTCTGTATGATTGCGTTGCCGGGCTGCGGGGATACTGACATCCAAATGGCTACCAATGCGGGTATGGATGCGGTAAAGGCTCTGACCCTCTCCGACAAGGACGTGCTGGAAATTGCTTCACAGGCAACGCAGTCTTCCGACAAACAGCACACCATGGCTCCGCCTGAAAGCACGTACACGCAGCGGCTCAATCAATTGATTGCTCAAAACTTTCAGGACGGTGATGTGAAGTTCAGCTATGCCGTATACCTGTCCCCTGAAGTTAATGCCTTTGCAATGGCAAACGGAACTATCAGGCTATACAGTGGGCTTATGGACATGCTCAATGATGGTGAGTTGCGTTTTGTTATCGGCCATGAAATGGGGCATGTAGTGAAGAACCATATCCGAAAGAAAATAAAGCTCGCCTATGCCGCCAGTGCAGTGCGTAAGGGTGTTGCCTCTCAGCAGAACACCGCCGGAGATTTAGCCCAGTCAGTGTTCGGCGGACTGGCTGAATCTCTCATGAACGCTCAATTCTCACAGCTTGAAGAAAAAGAGGCGGATGACTACGGGTTGTTTTTCCTCAAGCGGGAGAAGTTTGAGCCGCAGTCTGCGGTAACAGCATTGAAGAAGATTGCCGGGCTGAGCAAGGGTCAGTCCTTTCTTTCCAGCCACCCTGACCCTGACAAACGGGCTGAAAGGTTGCTGGCACAGCTTGAGGGCAGGGCTTTGCCGATTGAGGAACAAAAGCAGGATATTGTGAACAGGGTCAGGGCATTTCTTGAAACCAATGCCCCGTTTCTTTACAGGGAAATTAAAAAATACTTTCCGGGCATGGCCTGATATTGCTGAGCCAGCTCTACTATTCTTTGGTCTCCCTTAAGAGTATCTCGGGAGGGGGGGCGTTATGAGGCGTTTAATTGTGCACGAGCTGCTTGACACGCTGCGATGCATGCCGTAGCTCATGTGCCTTCGGGGCGAATTAACGGTTGCTCCAAAGGCACATGCGGCATGCGCTCAGGCTATTTTCCTGCGGGCATCGCTACGTTCCAGAACCCTTCAGCCCAGTATTTAGCAAAGTGTTCTTTGAAGATAGTGCGGCCGCTTTTAACTGCAAAATCCTTCGTGTACAGTTCGCTTGCCAGGACGTTCATTTTCTGTTCATGAACCTTGGCAAAGCCCTGATCCATCTGCACCCGTGCGGTGCATTTAAGATACACGGGCAGCACCATCATGAGCGCATCACGGGCGGCTGTGTAGTAGGCACGGCGCACGGCGTCGTCTTTAGTTTTGGGTTCCGCCAGTTCAAAGCGGTAGGGGCTCTTAAAGGGATCGAGGTAGCGCGAGATTTTACCGCGGCCTTCAGCTTCAGTGCGCTGGTACTGCTTGACCTTTGCCAGGGCCTCGTTGATGACGGCAATGTCGTTGCCGAAAAACTTTTCGTAGGAAATTTCAGCTGTGTCAACATTGAAGAAATCAAGAATGAACATGCCGCCCACGCCCGGTGAGGGTTTCATGAAATCAACATGCATGATCGGAGCCCGGAAGCCATAGCGCGGCACGAGGTTCAAGGTGATAGACGCTGTAATAGCCTGAACCCGGCGGCAGTTCGAACATGCTGATGGTTGCAGCCGAGAGCTGTTTGTTTTCAAAGGAGATCAACTGAACGCCAAGTCTGGGTGAGCCGAAGACCTTGGTGAAGGGAAGACCCAGCTGCACGGAGAAGTTTTTGAAATACTCCGAGACCGGCCGCGGCTGCATCTGTTCGAATTGTACGGTAGCCCATTTGAAGAGCCCGGCATACATGCCATAATCCGTGAACCGCGGGGGTTTGAAGGTTGCTATGAAAATTCCGATAACAATAATGAGAAGAATCAGCAGGGTGGCGATAATTTTAAGAAATTTTTTCATACTTCCTCCTGTTGTGTTCGTTTTGTTTCAGCCGTTGGTATTTTATTACTATACACAAGTATAGTAATAGTTGTGGCGGCTGTCAATTCAAATCTTGGCTGCGTACCATGTTTTGGTTGACAAGCAGCAGGCCTCATCTATAATCGCGTGACAGTTGCGATACGGAATATAAGGGACAGTTGCATGCATATACTGCTTTCAAATGACGATGGCTACGATTCGGAAGGCCTGCGCGCTCTGGAACACACCCTTGGTGAAATAGCCACGGTGTGGACTGTTGCGCCCGATCAGGGCCAGAGCGCCATGGGCCGTGCCATTACCCTGCAGCGGCCTCTCAAGGTAGCGCAGGTTTGCGAGCGGCATTTCAAGGTCAACGGTACGCCGTCGGATTGTGTCAACCTGGCCCTGAACGGCCTGCTGCCCGTGCGGCCGGACCTGGTGGTAAGCGGTATCAACCAGGGCGCTAACATGGGTGATGACATCTCCTATTCCGGAACCGCTGCAGCTGCTTTTGAGGCCACCATACTGGGTATTCCCGCAATCGCAATGTCGCTGGCCACAAAGAAGGATTTTCATTTTATGCCCGCTGCCCGTTTTGCCGCGGCCCTGGCACGCAGCGTGTGTGCTGCGGGTCTGCCCCCGTATGTGTTTTTGAATGTGAATGTGCCCGACACGAAGGGGGCCGATATTTTCGACTACGTCATAACCCATCAGGGCCGCAGCCAGTATGAGAAAACCGTCACGGCGACTACCTGCCCGCGCGAACAGACCTATTACTGGCTCGGCGGCAAGGGCATTGCGTTTGAAGATATTGCGGGCTCGGATGCAAATGCCGTCAGAAGCGGCCTGATATCCATTACGCCGATCAGGACGGACTTAACCGACTATACCTCCCTTGAGCATGTCCGCGGCATGGCCATAGAAGGTTTCAGGCAGACATGATGCAACATTCCTCACGACGTGTAATTTTTCCCGTACCTTCTTTTGAAGGTACTATGTCCGTTCACGAAAACATGTGCAAGCGTGCGTATCCCGCCCGTATGTATGCGGCATATATTTTCGTGCTTGCAGTTCTTTTGTTGTGTGCGGCCTGTCACCGGGGCCCGGTGCTTCCGGATAGTTCATCCAAGGCCAATGGTGTTTATCACACGGTGCAGAAGGGCCAAACCCTGTGGCGCATCAGCAAGACCTATCAGGTCAGCATGCAGGATGTTGCTGAGCTTAACAATATTACCGATCATTCCCAGATCAAGGTCGGTGACCGTTTGTTTATTCCCGGAGCGGTCAAGCAGCTGCCTGTTGAATCAACAGCCGGCACTGTTGCACAGCCGCCATCACAACCCGGAAGCACGCGTCCCCCGGCTGAAGCACCGGAACCGGCTGCGCCGGTGATTGAGAAAAACGTCGGGATGTTTATCTGGCCCATTATCGGCCCGCTATCTAAGCGGTTCGGCATTCACGGCGGGATGAAACATGACGGCATTGACATTAAAGGCGCATCTGAAGCCAATATAATGGCCTCGCGCGCGGGTAAGGTCATTTTTTCCGCTGTGCTTGAAGGCTACGGCAACACCATCATTGTCCAGCATGACAGCAATTTTGTAACCGTGTATGCCAATCTGGGGGAAAACATGGTTGCGCGGGATCAGCAGGTCAAGCAGTCGCAGGTGCTGGGCCGGTTGCTGCGCAGTCCCGCGGAAAAACTGTATCTGCATTTTCAGGTGCGCCGCGACCGTCAGGCGCGCAACCCCTTGTTCTATCTTCCTGAAGCGCGGTAAAAAATCTTCGATGCATGTCCGGTCGTTTCGATGCGCTGCTGAGTGATGAGTTCCTGCAGCGCTGCTTCGGCCTGCGCGCTGCTCAGCCCCAGCGCGTTGCAGAGCTGTTCAATTGTGCAGGGATGCGAGCGCACAAGCGCATGAATGCGGGCGCAGGGGTCCTCGCCAACAGGCGCACTGACTGTTTCCGGTAATGATCCGATGATCTCTGCGCGCGGGCCGAACATGTGCCGTGCCTTGTCAAGCACACAATCATCGACTGCTGCGCAGTCGCTTTCAGCCGGCGGTCGGGTAACCGTGTTGATTTGAATTTTTTCACAATCAATCCGGTTCAGGTAATTCGCCAGCGCCTCGAGTTCCTCACGATTGTCATTGATGCCCTGCACCAGCATGACTTCGACCCAGAGCCTGCCCGTGTAGGTTCGGCTGAAGGTTTCAAGCCCGTCCAGCATGCGCGCACAATCAATGCCGGGGTGCGGCCGGTTGATGCGTGCAAACACCTGCGGGGTGATTGCATCGACTGACGGCACAACCAGGTCTGCCTGCATCAGGTCTGCACGCACGTCCTCCAGATGCAGCAGGGTGCCGTTGGTAATGACAGCCACCGGCACGCGTGGTCATGGTTTTGATCTGAGAGATCATGCGGCCAAGGTCCCGGTTCAGCGTGGGCTCACCTGTTCCCGGAAAATGTAATGTAGTCCATTTCCTGTCCGGAGGCGATCACAGAGCGCACTTCCTCCAGCACGGCCTCAGCGGGCGCGTACACGCCGCGCTCCAGGGTCTTCCGGCTGGTTGCCCCAAGCTGGCAGTACACGCAGTCAAGCGTACAGATTTTTCCCTGTATCGGATCAATGCCCAGCGACAGACCCATGCGCCGTGAATGTATCGGCCCGAAAACATACTGCATAGAAACTCCGCGATATTTTTTTTGCCTTAATACCATTTTTTTGGTAGCTTTACCAGCTAACAATGATGGGCTCATAAAAAAGCCGGGTGCTGCGTTGCTCTGCATCCTCAGTCATTGCGGCGTACAACAAGTACGCCTCATTCCCTCGGATTTGAGCGCCTTGCCCGCGACCTTTTTATGAGCCCATCGTCATGTTGGGGCTTACAGTCCTGGCAACAATATTCGCTCATCGTGCACAGTATAGTTTAACCCGGTTGAGTGAAGCTGAAAGGAGCACACAAACACCATGATTACCATTAACACTAATTTTAATAAACTCAAGGCATCCTATCTTTTTTCCGACATTGCCCGACGTGTTGCCGATTTTACCCGCGCCAACCCGCAGAAAAGTATTATCCGGCTGGGCATCGGGGACGTAACGCGGGCTCTGCCTCCGGCCTGTATCGATGCCTTTCATAAGGCTGTGGATGAAATGGCGCAGGACGCAACATTCCGCGGCTATGGCCCTGAGCAGGGCTATGATTTTTTACGTGAATCAATAGCCGCTGCATGATTATCAGAGCCGCGGCGTGGACATCAGCCCGGATGAGATTTTTGTTTCAGACGGTTCCAAATGCGATACCGGCAATATTCAGGAGCTGTTTTCGCTCGATTGTGCAATCGCTGTTCCTGATCCGGTCTATCCGGTGTATGTTGACACAAACGTTATGGCCGGCCGCACGGGCCTGAATGAAAATGACCGCTATCAGGGGCTGAGCTATCTTGAGTCAACCGCAGAAGAACGGTTTCGTGCCCGGCCTGCCGACTGAACCGGCTGACCTGGTGTACCTGTGCTTTCCCAATAACCCGACCGGCGCAACCGCAAGCCGGGAGCAGCTTGCACTGTGGGTTGACTGGGCGCATGCTAACAAAGCCCTGCTGCTGTTTGACGCGGCCTATGAGCGTTTTATCCGCGATCCTTCCATTCCGCACAGCATTTATGAGATTGAGGGCGCACGGGAAGTGGCGATTGAATTCAGGAGTTTTTCCAAAACAGCCGGGTTTACCGGCGCGCGCTGCGCCTTTACGGTCGTTCCCAAAAACTGCAGGGCGTTTGCACCCGATGGATCGGCGCAGATGCTGCATCCCCTGTGGATGCGCCGGCATTGCACCAAGTTCAACGGGGTTTCTTACCCGGTACAGCGCGCGGCCGCAGCCGTGTTTTCAGCCGAAGGCCAGGTCGCAGGTGGACGCGCTGATCGATGCCTATCTCGAGAACGCCCGCATCATCCGTGAAAAGATGACGTGCCCTTGGCTTTGCCTGCACGGGCGGTGACAACTCGCCCTACATCTGGATCAATGCCCGCCAGGATTCCTGGCAGTTTTTTGACATGCTGCTTGAGAAAGCCGGGGTTGTGTGCACACCCGGAGCAGGGTTCGGCCGTTGCGGTCAGGGCTATATCCGCATCAGCGCGTTCAATTCACGTGAAAATGTCGAGCAGGCCATGGAGCGTATCAGCGCTGCGCTTTCGTAGGGTCGCTCTCGCTCTCGGCAGGTTGCGACAGGTGCGCCGATGTGGTTTATTATATCCGTTAGCCCGGGCAGCGCGATCACAGTAAAAATCGGGACAGGCTAACGATGCACCCATAGTCTCTCCCAAAAGTGCTATCGCCTGTACCCGTTGACGCACTTTGCGCATGCATCGTATGTACGCGTCGTGTCCTTATTTTTTGAGCATACACGTCAATACCGGCAGTACAGCTCCCGATGAACTGCGCATCACAAAAAACCGATCTGTCGTGCATCAAAGGCTTTACTGCACAGCCTTTTTTTCCGAAATATATATTAAACATCCAGGAACTTTTTTATAAAGGTCTACCATGGAACAAAAATATCAGTCATCAGCACCGGATCCTTCAGCCAGGGCGAGGACAGCCGGTCGGTAAAACAAAATCTGATCACTACCTTGAAACTGCCTGAACAACAGGCAACCGTTCTCTGTAGCGGCAGATCGATTATTCTCAAGGACAATATCGATTCGGCATTAGCTGAAAAATATCGGTTGGCTTTCGAAAAAGCAGGGCTCGTTTGCCGTGTTGTTGTCTCAGGTGCTGGTTCCACCCCCGCCCGTGCAGCCAATCCGTCGCCGGGACAGCGGATTCAACTCTTCAATGCCCGAAATGCGGCTATCAATCACCATCGCGGGAGTTTTTTGAAGAGTGTCCGGCCTGCGGTATCATTATTTCAAAATACCACAAACAGGCTGCCCAACCCTCTGCTCCATCTCTAAAACTATCTGCTCCTGCTTCCTCCGGAACTGCGCCCGTACCCAAGGCTGGCACGCCCGTACCCAAGGCCGTTGCGGCCGTACCCAAGGCCGGTGCGCCAGCAAAAAGAGTCGTCCCTCCGAACAAACGGGCATCGAACTCACTGCACGCTTTTTCCCACTGAACCTGCTGCTCTATCTGTGCTACCCCAAAATCGATATTGATGGTGAAGTTCAAAAGGCCGCGTGGCGCAAGACGAATTTTTTCCCCCTGCTGCCGGGCAACTATACTGTCAGGGTATGTGTTCCATACCCTGATAAACCCAAATACGCCATGGTGGAAAAATTGATCACGGTCGACGAAAAAAATCCCTGCTGTCTTGATTACTCTATATTGTCCTGGACTTCACAACCCGGAAGACTGACGGTAAACGGCGTCAGGGCCGTTTCCACCGCAGTGAAGGCACAGAAAAAGGATTCGGAAGAATCAGCGTTTGCCGGCTGCAGCAGCTTTTTTCATCCGGTTTGAGCAGTATTTTTGATGAGAGTTTCATGCTTCGGCTGGCTGCGGCAATGTCGACACGGTGCTGCTTTGTTTTCTTTTTGTCGCTGCCGTGACCGTAGCAGTCTGGGAACAGGCCTTCCCATCAACGTAGTATCAAATAATCTGTATGTGCATGGCGCGGTCCAGTTCGTTGCGCTTCTCTATTTTGTCGTTCTTGAATCATCCGCTTTGCAGGCGACCCTGGGAAAAAAAATATTCGCACTGCGGGTTACCAATTATGACGGAGAACGCATATCCGTCTTGCAAGCGATTGCGAGGCATCTGGCCAGGCTGATTTTGTTGCCATGTACGTTAGGCGTAGGATTTTTTATAATAGCTTTTACGGAGCGAAAGCAGGGCCTGCATGATCTGGCTTCAAAATGCCTGGTTAGCAAATGATGACTGCTCGGCCGCTTAAATAATTTCAGGCTGACCGGGTTTTTTCTTTTATTTCGAATTCATCAACCAACGCATGCGCACATAGCTTTTTTATGGAGCAACTGCGAACCGGTACGCTATCGTATTTTTTTTTGTTTGAGGGTTGACAATTGAGTCGTATTGGTTTAAACATTGTAGAAATAAAAATTAAGAGTTTGACATAGGGTTCGGGGTGATAATAAGCCCCGGAGGATATGGATAGTCGGGCCGCTATCTGCCAATAGGCAGTGGGCGGCTTTTTTTATGTGGAGAAGTGGATGATATAAGTTGTTTTAAAAAAATATTACAGACGAAGAAACGTATTTACTAGGGTTCGGGGTGATAATAAGCCCCGGAGGATATGGATAGTCGGGCCGCTATCTGCCAATAGGCAGTGGGCGGCTTTTTTTATTTTAACGATCTCAGGATGTGAAAGGAGGAAAGCAGCGGGAGTCCCAATCGACGAAATGTAGCATATGAAAAATATCATTTAAACGTTGGCGGTACTCTGCCGCCATAGAAAAGGAATACCGCATGGGATACATCGCATTGGTTTTATTTGTTGGATGTTGTTGTGTTTTTTTATTTATAGGAAGTCGGGTAAAACTACCGGGGCAGAATCAGAACAGGCAAAAGAGCCTGAAATGACAGAACGGTTTCGCATGGGCCGTATGTTCAAGGCCTTCCCGGACAGCCGGATCCAGAGGAAGTTGTCTCCTGCGCCGTTACCGAGAGCGACTTCGTGATCGTCAAAGGAGTAATTGGCGCTGAAATCGGAAGGATTGCACGAAACAGCGTAACCGATATCAGCCTGTCGAAAGAGGGAACCACGTCGTACCGAATCGAACTGAGCTGGGTCGACAGCAGCGCGGTACTACACAAAGCGGTTTTCTGTTTCGACGTTAAGGTATAGCGGAGGCCATGGCAAACAAAGCAGCAGAATCGTTAAGGAAATGGAAATCTGTCGAGCAGGATCAGGCTGCTGTAGAAACGCGTGAAACCATGAGCGTCTGGCGCTCTTAGTTTTATCGGCGCGCTGAGAACGAGTGCAATAAACGGAGGTAATAATGAACCTGCAGGACCTTATAGCATTTTGTTTCGTAGGCGTGTTGTTTGGCTTCTTTGCATATCTTGCCTGGGCAAGCAGGCAAGGTGGAAAAGCAGCAGGGAACCGAAAAATAAGTGAGTTGTAATACGGCAGGCAGCGTTTGTCTGCCATTTCGGGTGAGCGCAGCGACTGAGAAATCTTCTCGTGAGTTTGCAGTCTATTGCAGCATTGCGCATTGTTGCCTTCCTGAAGTGTTTAGCTGAATGTAGCACGGCAGGGCAGGGTAACATAAAATAGCCGCTATTGTTATTTTGAAAAAAATCAATTAAACCAGTATGGTGCCCTCGGATTTCTTCCGGCTGTTGAGTACCGTTACCTGATCGTTTAAGGTCCATAGATCATAGAGGTACCCGAGGCCGAAAATGCCTCCCGTCAGCAGGTAGACTATCCCCGTAATCCATTTCTCCATATAAAATCGGTGTATGCCGAACAGCCCCAGAAATGTCAGCAGAAACCATGCAACCGTGTAGTCGAGATCGCCGCTGCAATACCTGCTGTCGGCCTTGCGGGCCATGGACGGAATGAGAAAAAGATCGACGATCCAGCCGATAAGCAGGAGCCCAAACGTAAAGAACCAGATGGTTCCGGTAATAGGCCTGCCGTAGTAAAAACGGTGTGACCCCGTAAATCCGAAGATCCACAGGATGTAGCCGACTGACGTGAGATGCGTTTCGTTTGAATGAGTCATAATGCTCCTCGTGGTTTGATCAGGAAATAAATCGGTACCTTTTTGATTCCGTCATCGCTTAGGTTTTATTTTCCGATTAGAGCATGGATCGATACTCTTTCCCGGACGCTGCTCTGCCCACTGTTTTTGTGCAGCTGACTTAGTTGCACGCTTTTCGCGCAACCGCTCAGCATCTTCTAAGCTCAGCTTCTTAGGTTTACGCGGTGCCTGGTCTTTTGGAATAATCCGCTCTCTCGGAGGCAATAAAAACTGTTCAGAAGATGCCCTGGGTAAGTTTTTAAACTCATACAAATAGAAGGCTTCAACTTTTTCACGCGCCCAATCCGTTTTTTTTAGAAACTTCACACTGGAATCAATGCTTGGATTGGTCTTAAAACAATTGATATTTAAATAGGCAAAAAGTATCTCAAAGCCATACTGATCTACCATTTCAATGACCAGGCTTTTCAAATCAACACCGTGCAGGGGGTTGTTTGTGTAATGTGTATCGTTGCTCATAGTAATGTCAGCTCAAAGGGAGTACATAGCGATAGTATACCCGTAACAGCATAGATACAATGCAGCATCAAAATTTCCTGGTATGGCCCTCTGATATTTTGCCAGTCAATAGTGTAGGTTTGACCCTGATATGCTCGGGGGCTGCCCTTACAGTAAGTCTTTTTATTCTCCGGCGCGGTATTTCTTCACGAATCCCGAGGGCTGGTAGCTTTCCTTGGCATGGCGCAGACCCTCGTCACCCAGATCCTGTTCGCGGTTGATAGTGTCGTAGATGCCGGGCAGTATCGCGGCAAAGGATTGATTGATAAACTGGTAGAGTCCTTTGTAACCCTGCACCGCTTTTTCGAAGTGAATGACAAAACAGGTGCTGTTTGCAAGCTCCTCCCCCAGGCTGTAGGCTGCGGGGCGATTCTCCACATAATAGATGCCGCCGCAGAGCTGCAGGTCCCATGATTTCTCCAAAGCTTCGCGGGCGGCTCCGTAGTCGCCCTCCTCGCCATGCTCTTCCTTCCATTGCTCAAGGATGCTCAGGGCCTCAGGGATGTGTTCGTCTAAAAGCGGCTTGCCCGTATATTCGTTATTGTTGATAAAGGCATTGACCATGTTGCGTTTTTTTGAAAATTTGCGGCCCTGCAAATTCGCGAGATCTGCGCGGCAATAGAGATAGTCGAAATTATCGCGGTCCTCTACAACCGTGTACCCCAAACGTTCCAGTACTGTTTTCTGGCTGTCTGTCACGCATTTCATGGTGGGGTGATCAGTGAAGAGTTGCGAGAGTGTTTGGGCATCCGGAAGCCCGAAGGGCAGCATGAAGAAAGGGTCATTGCCGTCTTTGCCGATGATGGCCGGGAGATCGTTTGCCAGCATGGTGAGCCGGTACTGATGCTTTTCGCGAAACAGGTAGAGGTTAGCGAAGGTGAATTCGGAAACGCGCTCAGGTAGCGTGCGCAGGCGATTGTGCAGAAAGGAGCGCAGATCAAGCGTCAGCTCGCATGCATGCGGATAGAGCGGTATCGAGGTCATACTGCCTCCTGAGTTTTGAAAAAGAGGGGTTCCGGGCACAGTATATGTGCATGTTCAATGATTTGAAAAGGAAAAAATAAAAAAAAGGTTGAGCTTTGCCACGCCCCTTTGTTCCATTTGTTTGTCATTGCGGCGGAAGCCGGAATCCAGTTTTATTTAGTTATAAAAAGACTGGACTCCGGTTTTCACCGGAGTGGCAGTGTATTTTTTTCCGGTTCAACGTTATGTCCCATAGCTCATAAATGAATCCGCCACCTTGCATTCAAGCGGTATATGCTATAGTAGAAGGTGTAGACAACACTACAAACATATGGGAGGATGTTTCATGCTGAAAAAATCTATTGTAGTACTTTTTATAGGAGTGTTGTGTATGGCGAAGACCGGTTCAGCCTATGAGGCTGCGTATTCAAAGACGCCCAACGGCACGATTGAAATCAAAACCATACCGGCCGCAAAGCTTATGGTTGCGGAAGCACCCGGCGATTATTTTGACGGCAACAACGGCATGTTCAGGGTTCTCTTCCGCTATATAAGCTCCAATCAAGTTTCTATGACCGTGCCCGTAGAAGCGCAGATCGAGAAAGCCCAGATGAAATTTTACGTGGGCAGCAGCGACATTGAAAAAGAGCTGACCGACCAGGGCAACGTGAAGGTGGTGAATGTGCCGGAGCGAATGGTCGCGTCGATCGGCATCAGGGGGAGTTATTCGAAAAAGCAGTTTGAAACCAACAGGGAAAAGCTTACCATCTGGCTGCAGGAGAATCCGCAGCTATCAGTCAAATGGAGAGGCTTATGCCGTGTACTGGGACGCTCCGTTTGTGCCCTGGTTTATGAAGCACTCCGAGGTGCATATTCCCGTGACAGCTCTGGAGAAAAAGGCGGAATAGTTTTTTTGATAAAAAAGCGGCGGGCAACAGGTGCCCGCCGCACGCTCCCAGTTTAATGTGATCCCGGTATGTCTTCCATGGCCATGGGATTGCAGAGGCTTTCGGCCTTGTCGGCCATTCTGCCGCAGTTCATGCACATGAAGTCGGGTTGCGTTGCAAGCGCCTTGATGAGGGCAAAGCGTTCAGTGCCCGCAATCTCGCACAGGTGTTGTGTATGGTCGCCTGGGCACTCCGCGCAGATAAGGGGCAGTTCCTTGTTGACCTTGAAGGTCACAACATACTTTACGGCCTTACCGGCGCCCGGGTGCAGACACTGGTCCGTCATGCGCCTGATTTGTTCAAGCAGCGGTCCGGTGTTATCATCTTTTGTCAGGTTCAGATAGAACCGTTTGCCGCCGAAGCCCTTCTCTTCTATGAACGCATATACTGCCTTGCCGTTTTCCTGCACATTGGCGTGGGTGAGGCGATCGGTCATGCCGAACACAAATTGGCCGTTTTCCTGCACTATCGGCCGGGAGTATACTGCGATATTCACTTCGCCCTTTGCATTTGAAGTTGCGAGAAATCCCTTGCCATTGGCATTGCTGAAATATTCTTTCGCATTCATTGCTGCTCCTCCTCTGTTGTAGTGTTGGGTGTATTCTATACCTCGTTATATAGTATAGAAATTTGAAATTATTTGTCCGACAGCAAACCTTTATTGTATATCCCTGCAAATCTCCGGTGAGGGCCCTTCTCTTGGGTCTGTTTGTGATTACATCTTAATGGTCAACCTCACGCGGTTTTGAAGAAACATCGGCCCGGGCTTGAGGTACTCCACCTTTTTAGGGGTAATCTTGAGCAGGCAATAGTTGGGATCCGTTGGCCCGCCGGGAAAGAAGAACCCGAAAGGTTCCTGCCAGAATTTTTTGAGCAGAGCGGGGGTGGTTATAATCTCTGCTTTTCCGGCAATTGAGGCGTTGGTCATATCATCGGGGTCATCGACAAAAACGCTTACATTGGGGTTTTTCCTGATATCCTTTATCTTGCTGGTGCTCAGTCCCGTGGCAAACCAGATTACCATATCTTTTCCAAGGGGCAGGTTGGTCATGATCCTTCCGCGGGGCGCATTATCCGGCCCGAAGGTAATAAGTTTCGAATAGTGGTTTTTCTCGATTAATTCAACGACGCTTTGCTGCAGAGCATTCTTTGCCATCATCGACCTCCATTGATATATTGGATAGAGTGTTGGTGGTGCTATACCTTCACTCTATAGAACTACGGCATGTATTTGTCAAGGGCTGTGCAGAGATAGTGCCGGGCAATGAGGTTGAACATCTTCGTGAGTCGTATGTTGTTTACCAGTCCCCTGTGGGTTTCGCAGTTCCTCCGGAGCCTGCCAGTCCTTAAATGCCTTGTCGCTTCAGTCAACCGGTGGTATAATTGATGATTTTTAATAAGGGAGTTTTTAGTGATTCATATTACCAATATCAGCAAGCAGCACGGCTCGCAGATCCTTTTCAAGAACGCGAGCCTTCAGATACTGCCCGGCACGCGCACGGGCCTTGTGGGGCCCAACGGCGCAGGCAAGACTACCGTATTCCGTCTGATTACCGGCCAGGAAGAGGCGGATGCGGGCGATATTTCCTGCCCGAAGCGCACAAAAATCGGCTATTTCTCCCAGGATGTCGGGCGATATGGCAGGCCGCTCGGCCCTTGGCCGAGGTCATGTCCGCCGTGGGTGATGTGATGAGCCTGGGAGAGGAAATTCGCGCCATGGAGCAGGCCATGGCCCGGCCCATGGATGATGAGGCCATGGCGGAACTGCTGGAGCGCTACGGCAATGCTGTTGAGCAGCTTCGAGCACAGCGGCGGCTATGACCTTGAGTCGCGCGCCCAGACCGTGCTTGACCGGCCTTGGCATCGGCCCGGATGATTATGACCGGCCCGTTGAGTCATTCAGCGGCGGCTGGAAAATGCGCATTGAGCTTGCGAAAATTCTGACCATCAACCCTGATGTGCTGCTGCTTGATGAGCCCACCAACCATCTTGATCTTGAGTCCATCGTCTGGCTCGAGGACTGGATCGTCACGCAGTTCAAGGGCGCGCTGCTCATGACCTGCCATGATCATGATTTCATGAACCGCATCGTGTCGCGCATTATCGAGGTTGCCAACCAGACGCCTCACCACCTATTCGGGCAATTATGATTTTTATCTGCGCGAGCGCGAGATCAGGCGCGAGCAATTGCTCGCCAGCTACCGCCGGCAGCAGGACATGCTTGCCAAGGAAGAGGACTTCATCGCGCGCTTTGCGGCCCGGGCCTCGCATGCCTCGCAGGTGCAGTCGCGGGTGAAGAAAATAGAGAAGATCGAGCGCATCGAGCTGCCGCCCGAGCAGCGCGTGGTATCGTTCGAGTTTGCCGAGCCGCCGCGCTCGGGCGATGATGTGGCCCGCATCGATGAGTCTCGGCAAAGTATGGCAGCAGTGATGACGGCGTGAGAAAAATCCGTCTTCGGCGGCGTGTCGGGCACCATCCGGCGGCAGGACAAGATTGCCGTGGTGGGCGTCAACGGCGCGGGCAAGTCGACCTTTCTGAAAGTGCTGGCAGGCCAGACCGAGCCCACAACCGGCAGCCTCACGCATCGGCGCGAATGTTATCCCCGGCTATTTCAGCCAGCATGCCATGGATGTGCTCGATCCCGAGAAAACCGTGCATGAGACCGTGCAGGACGCCATCCCCATGGCAGAATATCGGCGTGGTCAGGAACCTCTGCGCGGCCTTTCTGTTTCAGGGCGATGCAGTCGAGAAGCGCATCAAGCTCTCTCGGGAGGGGAGAAGAGCAGGGTGGTGCTGGCAACGCTTCTTGCCCGGCCCTTAAACCTGCTGATTCTTGATGAGCCCACCAACCATCTTGATTTCCAGTCGCGCCAGATTCTGCTGCAGGCGCTGGCCAAATTTACCGGTACCGTGGTGCTGGTGAGCCACGACCGGTATTTCCTGCGCTCTCTTGTGGACCGTGTGTTTGAGATCGACCACGGCGAGATGATCATCTATGAGGGCAGCTATGAATACTATCTCAGCAAGTCCGAGCGCTGCATTCAGGCTGCGTGAGACAAACAAGCGGCGGCCACAGAACCCGCGGTTTTTATTCTTTAATTGCATCCATATAACGTTCATTGTATAAGCACTCTATGACATCGGTGCGTGTACCGGGTTGCCCGGATGCGGAACCTGTATCGGGACGGCGCATTTATTCTCAACGCACATATTGGTAAAGGAAAATCAATGAAAACCCTCGTGAATGTGTTCGCGCTCTGCATGCTGCTGCTGTGCACGGGCGGCGAAGTGGCGGCTCAGTTCGCTTTGAAGCCGGCGGATACGCCAGCCCCGGCTCTGGCACAAGCGCAGGACATTACCGCAGCGGCGCTGCAGGAAAAGGTGGATGCGATCACCGGACGTATCGCCGCAGCCGAGGCCGATCGCTCTCAGGACGGCATGACCGATCCGGAGCGCTCAGATATGCAGGAGCAGACCCTGCGGCTGAAACTGGTTAAAAGCACCTACGCCCTCACTCTGAACGCTCTGGGCAAGAAGGAAATGCTGGCCCGCGAGCAGGTCTCGCTGAAGCAGGAAGAAAATGATCCTTCGTCCTCGCAGCTTTCCGAAAAGCCGCCGTATCAGTTGAGCATCTATGATGATCTGCTCAGGCAGGCATTTGAAGCCCAGCAGGCCGGGGACGCGGCTGACCTGGGCATACGCCAGGCCAAAAAGAGCCTTGAGACACTCCGTACCGATCTTGAGAAAAGCCAGCGGGACTTGCGCCTTCTGCGGGAGAATATGGCGCAACCCTCCGATGAGGAAGACCGGCAGCGGGTCCTGAGGGACATGGCAAATGCGGAGACAAAGCTTGAGCTTGACCGCGCTCAAATTGATCTGCAGAAGGTAAGCCTGGAGAATCATCTGCTGGAGCAGGACAATGCCGGAATGCGGCTGCAGGCCGCGAACAGGCTGCTTGAACAGGTGCGCGGCCGGGTTGTTTTTGACAGAAAGAATCTACAGGCGGTAACGGATGCTGTTGACAGGGAACTTGCGGGGCTGCAGAAGAAGATACAGTCTATTCTGCGCAAACAGGCCGCTGTCCGGGAGGATATCGCGCGGGCGAATACGGCCGAGGGCGGGCCCGAGCGTCATGCCGTTGCGCTTGATGCATGGGATGAAACCTGGTCCAAAAGCCTGGAATTCACCGAATCAATGGTGACCCTTTTGAACCGCAAACAGCAGATCTGGCAGTGGCGCTTCGAGCTTATCAACAACGAGGTGGATTATGAAACGCTGCGGGAGTGGCGTGAAAGCGCCGAGCGCATGCACGCGTTTCTGGACTATTACCTGGAAAATCAGCAGACTTTTCATGCCAATCTGCTCCAGCGCATTTCAGCCGGCCGGATGTCACTGGAGGAAAATCACGATCCGCAGCTTAAAGAGGGGCTGCAGAACCGCCTGAGTGCTTTGGAGACGCTGCGCACCTGCAGCATGGACTATCTCAGCAGTCTCATGGCCGGCAAGCCCCTGCTCCGCCGTCTGTCAGACGACCTCTCCGCTGAGATGAAACAGGCTGGCCCGGGCATGCGCAGGGAAGAGCTTGCCGCTCAGCTAAGGGCCGTGTGGAACTTCGAACTCTGGGCCTTCGGCGATGAAGCGATTACGGTGAGCAAAGTCGTCAGTGCGCTTCTGATACTAATTTTAGGCATTGTCGCGGCGAAATATTTTATCGCCATCGTCATCGTGAGGCTGCTCCAGCGAACCCGCCTGGAGTCAGGCGCTGTCGCGGCCATAAACAAGCTTCTTTTTTATTGTGCCATTATACTCGTCGCCCTCCTGTCATTCCGCCTGGTCAACATTCCCTTGACGGTTTTTACCTTTTTGGGCGGTGCCGTTGCCATCGGTATTGGTTTCGGCGCGCAGAACCTTATCAACAACTTTATCAGCGGACTGGTCATCATGGCGGAGCGACCGATTAAAGTCGACGACATGATTGAGGTTGAAGGGCATTTCGCCCGCGTCGAGGAGATCGGCGCGCGCTGCACGCGCATACGCACAGGCGAAAATGTGCATATCCTTGTGCCCAACAGCAGTTTTCTGGAAAAAAACATCATCAACTGGACGCTCTCCGACAAGATAGTCAGGGCGAATGTTTCTGCGGGCGTGGTGTACGGCACTCCGGTCCGGGAGGTGGAGCGCCTCATGCTCAAGGCAGCCGAAGAACATCCGAAAGTGCAAAAAAAACCGAAGCCGTTCGTGCTGTTGAATGCTTTCGGTGATAATGCCATGATGTTCGAGGTCCATTTCTGGCTGATGATGCGGGGCATGATGGAGATACGCATACTCTCAAGCGACATCAGGTTCCGTATCGAGGAGCTGTTCCGCGAGGCGGGCATTGTCATCGCCTTTCCGCAGCGCGATGTACACCTTGATACCCTGCGTCCCCTGGAGGTTACGATAACGAATACCCCCGCTAATTCGCGCTTGTAATTCCGGGGTGAAAGGGCAAAAGGCTCAGTAATATCCGGGCGGGGTACAAAATTTGTCCACCGAAAGGTCGAAGGGAAAATACGCTGCAAGTTTATTCCTCTGCTCTTCGTTAAGCTCCAAGCACACGCAGCTGTTATGCCTGATGAGCATATTTGCCAAGCTCTCGGGGTAGGGCTTTATCCCAAGAAAACTGCAGATACTGTTTAAGACCGGGTGCGGGTCACGAAACATAGCTTCGCTGCGCACTACGAGGATCTGCTGCCGGGGAAAAACACAGTACCAGCGTTCAAGCTGCCTGCCGTAGTTACTCCGGCTGACGGGGCAATGATGCTCATAGCTGTGGCTGTAATACGCGTGGTCGTTGATAAGCTTCGGCTCTTCTTTCTCGGCAATTGCGTGATCTCGGGAAAAGTACTCTTCAATGCAGAGGCCTGCTTCTATAAAGCCGTGTTTTCTTTCGTGATAGTACTGTGAAATAGCGCGTTCCAATGGGTCGCGCACAAGGGCGATAATTTTTGTTGCAGGGTAGAGACGGCCTACGTTTTCAGCGATAACCGGATGGAGCATATATTCAGGCGTAGCTTCAAATGTTAGTTTTTTCGGTTGCAGCCTGAAATAATCCAAAAAGGTTTTGTGGGGTCGTAATTGCTGCTCATACCATTGCTGCGATTCATGCCCGGTGTGATAGCCGTCTCCTTCTTTTGGCCCGGCATGGAACCAGTGCAGCTCTTTGGTCGCGGGGGGTTGAATGTGCGGGTGCAGGCACAGGCTATGATACAAAAAGGTTGTGCCTGCCCGCTGGGCTCCTATAATGAGAAAATCAGGCCCTCTGGAATCGTCCATAATCCTGCGCCGCACATGTGAGAGGACAGAGTGTACAGGCGCGAGGCGGCTTTTCGGCTTCAGGCGGTGGTGTCTGAGAGCGGAATCGATGAATGCTGTAGTCGGCTGATCATCATTGCGGTTATTCCTGCCTGAGAGCTGCGGGATGAATGATTCAATCTGCTTGATAACAGCGTCGGGCGCTTCGATCAATTGGTCAAAGGAAATGGGGAGGGATTTTGTCCCGGCCAGGTTTGCTTCGAGTGCTTTGACGTGCTTTTCATAATAGTTCTTCCCGATACCATGCGGCATGCCGTCGCGTTCGTACAGTGATCTGATTACCTCATGGCGGTTTCTTCGTATCACGATGATTTTGAGTCTAATCCCCAGTTCTTCGAACAGCTCACGATAGAGCGGCAGAAGCAGACAGAGCCTGGGATCTTTAATCACAAAAATATCCTGGGCGCTGAAATCGTCCCGGATAATCTCCCGTATCTGATTCTTGGCTTTTTTGGTTTGATCCCGATTCAGCCAGTCCTCAGGCAAGTCGCCGGATTCGGGCGCCCGCGCCCCCAGGCTTTCCAGTAGATTATCGTTTACAGTAACAATTTTTCTGGGTTCAAAATGCCCTTTAACATTCGATTGGTCGGGTCCGATCAGGTCCGGGCCCAGGTCAGCTCCCAAAAGACCGATTAAGCCTGCCAGTGCGGACGTACCGCTCCTGTGCATGCCTAAAACCAGCACAGCTGTTGTGTACCCGGATGGTTGATCCCTAAAATATTTTTGATTAAAAAAAGACATGAGGGGGATATGGTAATACCTGATTGCGGTTGAAAGCATTGATTCCGTTTTTTGTAAATAGCGGCTCAAGGGCTGTTCAATGAAACCGACGGGCTTGTTGCGCCGGCCTATGCGCAGCCACAGGTCATAGTCTTCGTATCCGATTCCCCGTTCCAGAAGATGTTCATCGTATGCGCCAACAGAGATAAGTTCCTGCCGGTTAAACATGGCCATAGTGTCGATGTAGTTACCGTTGCGCAGTTTTTTTAAATCAAACGGCTGTTTGGAGTTCTGGCCGCACAATGCACCTGACTCGTCGTACATATCGATGACGGCATAACAGGCGATCAGGGAACTGTCGCTGCGCATGGTGTTCAGGTGCTCTTCCAGGCAGCGGGGATATATTTCATTGTCAACATCCAGAATGAAGATGTAAGCACCCCTGGCCTGCAGGATTCCCAGATTCCGGCTGTGCGACACACCGGTATTGGCCTGTTTATCAATGATGGTTATCGGCAACTCGCAGGATACATATTCCAGGCAGCGGGAAAGGGAGTCGTCTGTTGAACAGTCATTGACGATGATGATTTCGATATCCTGCAGCGTGCTGCTCAGTACCGACTTCATGCAGGCATCAATATATGTAGAATAGTTGAACACGGTAATGACAACCGATACCGTGATTGTCCGGTCATGCAGACCGTTTGTAATGATCCGGCGCTGCTGTTCATTGAAAAGTCTGATATTTTTCAGCTGCTGCATCCGGACTATTTCATGCTTCAGCATGAGTGGGTTGTCCTGCTTTCCGGTAAATCTGTTTTCAAAAAAGCCATGCTGAATATAATGATTGAGTGCATCCGCCTTTGAACGAATACCGGCCTGTCTCAGGTCGGGGTAAAAATCAAGGTAGTATTCCCAGTCAAAGTCTTGCGGTACATCAACGCCGCATGCAGTCCGGAGAAAACGCAGCGTGCGATGTAGCGTGTTTGTGCAGGAAGCAAGTTTCATGGTTATAGAATGTCAAATGAGAAAGGGCAATGCAACCCTGGTGTTGATTTTTTTGCTGTGCCGGTGCGTTCAAAAAAACGGGGCCCTGCGCATGTGTGTGCGCAGGGCCTCAGTGATTCCTGTTGTGTTTGATAAAAGCTTACAGCGGGATATTGCCGTGCTTTTTGGCCGGGCGCGTTTCGCGCTTGTTGCGCATGGCCGACAATGAGCGATAGAGCACTTTGCGGGTATCGGTCGGCAGCAGTATGTCATCAACATAGCCGCGCTGTGCCGCGATGTAGGGATTTGAAAACAGTTCATTGTATTCCGTGATTTTCTCGGCGCGCTTAGCCTTGGGGTCCTCGGCAGCCTTAATTTCGCTGCGGTGGATGATGTTGGCTGCGCCGGCCGCGCCCATCACGGCGATTTCAGCCGTGGGCCAGGCATACACGAAGTCGGCTCCCAGATGCTTGGAGCACATGGCAATGTAGGCGCCTCCATAGGCTTTGCGGGTGATCAGGGTCAGTTTGGGCACGTTGGCTTCGGAATAGCTCCACAGGATCTTGGCGCCGTGGCGGATGATGCCGTTGAATTCCTGATCGGTGCCGGGCAAATAGCCGGGCACGTCCACGATGGTCAGCAGAGGAATGTTGAACGCGTCGCAGAAGCGGATGAAGCGCGCGGCTTTGTCGGATGCGTTCACATCAAGCGCGCCGCCCATCACCAGCGGCTGATTGGCGATAATGCCGATGGTCTCACCGCCCAGGCGGGCAAAGCAGGTGACCATATTCTGGGCATAGTGTTCATAGGGTTCAAAGTATACACCCTTGTCAACGATAGCGGCTATAACCAGTTTGATGTCATAGGGCTGATTGGGGTTGTCCGGTATGATGCTTTCAAGGTCAGGGGCAGCGCGGTCAATCGGATCGCCGGTATCGCAAATCGGCGCATCTTCCATGTTGTTTGACGGCAGATAGGACAACAGTTCCTTGATCATGTCAAGGGCGTCCTTATCGTCTTCAGCTGCAAATTGAGCGCAGCCGCTTTTGGTGTTGTGCATCATGGCGCCGCCGAGTTCCTCGTGATTGGTTTCCTCG
Organism: uncultured delta proteobacterium; assembly: GCA_963723235.1. Classification (GTDB taxonomy): domain Bacteria; phylum Desulfobacterota; class WTBG01; order CAIYCZ01; family CAIRTM01; genus CAIRTM01. Next base: position 40,001 of record CAVRPV010000006.1, on the reverse strand, counting down.
CCGGTAACGGCGCGGATAACGTCAGGGCCGGTAATGTACATGTAGCTGGTGTTCTTCACCATGAATACATAATCGTTCATTGCCGGGGAGTACACGGCACCTCCGGCGGTCGGGCCCATGATGCAGGTAATCTGCGGGATGACGCCTGATGCGGCTGAGTTGCGGAAAAAAATCTCCCCGAAACCGAACAGCGCGTCGATGCCTTCCTGAATGCGCGCACCACCTGAGTCATTCAGCCCTACGCAGGGGCAGCCGGCCTTCATGGCCAGATCCTGAACCTTGGTGATTTTTCTCGCGTGCATTTCACCAAGGGAGCCGCCGCGCGCGGTGAAGTCCTGGGCGAAAACATACACGGTGCGGCCGTTAACCAGCCCGTAGCCGGTGATAACGCCGTCAGCGGGGATGTTAACTTTCTGCATGCCAAAGTATGTGCAGCGGTTGCTCACAAACATGTCGACTTCCTGGAAGGTTCCGGGATCAAAGAAATAGTCGATGCGTTCGCGGGCGGTCAGTTTGCCTTTTGAATGCTGGTCGGCAACGCCCTTTTCGCCGCCCTGTTTGAGTATGGCCTCTTTGCGTTTGATCAGATCTTCACGTTTTTCGCTGGCACTCATGAGATGACTCTCCTTTCATGATAAACGGCTTCAGTGAGATGGTTCCACTGTATGTATTCGCCTGCAGCAGGGGTTATTTCGCCCGGCGGGGCACCTGCGCGTAGTGCGCTTCGTCTAAGGAACACGCCCTGCGTGTAAAGTTCTATACTATTATAGAAACAGCATATTTTGTCAATATATATCACCTGCAGGCCCTCAAAATTGGTCCTTCGGGTATTGTGGGATTAGAAACAGGAGAGTATATTAGTGACTTGAACACTGAACATCGAACACCTAACCTTGATGTCCCGTAAAAAGTCGTCACACCGGTGAATACCGGTGTCCAGTGTCTTTATAATAGTGTTTGAAATTCATGGATTCCGGCCTGCGCCGGAATGACTGAAATTAGCATTTTCTGACTTTTTACGAGCCTGTCAACATTGAACCTTGAATACTGAAACGAGAGCATGATGAAACGCATCCCTGAGCAGGAATTGATGAATGAGCCGGAGCAGGCACGGGCCTATGCCGGGGCGGACTTTGAGCAGCCGCATACCATGTTTATCGGGCTGTTTCAGGAAACCTTTCCGGTGGTTGCCGCCAGAGCTCAGGTGCTTGATCTGGGTTGCGGGCCGGGTGATATAACGTTCCGGTTTGCGCGGGCATGGCCGCAGTGCCATGTGCATGCTGTTGACGGCTCTGACGCCATGCTGCTGCTTGCGGAAAAGGCGCTTGGCCGGGAACCGTCGCTGCAGGGCAGGGTGCATTTTCTCAAGGGAATGCTGCCCGAGCTGGAGTTGCCCTGTCCGCAGTATGACATCATCATCAGCAACAGCCTGCTGCATCATCTGCCGTATCCTGCAGTGTTATGGCAAACCGTGAAAGCCTTTGCCGCGCCGGATGCTATGATATTCATTATGGATTTGAAAAGGCCTGCAAGCATTGCGGAGGCAGCCCGGCTGCGAGACACCTATGCGCAGGGGGAGCCTGAGGTGCTTCGCAGCGACTTTTATAATTCCCTTCTGGCAGCCTTTGCGGTCAACGAAATACAGGCTCAGCTTAATGAAGAAGGCCTTGCAGGTTTCACCATTCGCGTCGTCAGCGACCGGCACGCAGTCATCAGCGGACGTATGCCCGGCTGAATATATGTTGCAGGCAGAGCTTCTGCGCGGTGTGTTGCAGGCTTAATCCAGTATCTCCATAATCTTACCGCAACACATTGGAATTCTATCATTTTTCTTTAAATTGATATATTTATTGCACTGTTGGCAGTAGCAGGTGCAGTCCCTGTCGACCCGGACTTCGGGAGGTGCTTTCGCAGCGTTTGTGGGCAGGCCCTCAATGACGAAGCGGGCGCAGGTATTTTTCTGGGGGATATACTCGCCCACCGGCACGAGCTTTTTGCTGAACCCGACGCAGTCGATCACGAGCCGCCAAAGCGCCTCAAGGTTTTTTGTTTCATGATCGTTTTCAGGACTCAGTTCAACCAGGTCTTTGTCAATCGTTATCTTCATGTGAATAGCCCTCCTGTGTTGTGTATGTGTTCCAGCCTTTGCTGCACTGCTTCCAGCTTTACCACGAAAATAGATGAATAACAGCATTTTGTTGTTTCAAGGCACGTTGACTTTTTGCGGCGTATCAAGGATAGTGTCAGCACAACTTTCTAAGTATATTGAGGAGTATTGTTATGATAATCGATTTTCACAATCATTTAAGTCCGCCGGGGTCACCCTATCGCATGGAGGCCGGGATGTATCTTGAAGCCATGGATGAGGCCGGCGTTGACAGGCTCGTGGTGCTGGGCAAGGATTACGGGTTTTCAGGTGACAGGCGCAAGGACAATCTGGCTGATGAGGACACGGCAGCATTTGTCAGGGCCCATCCTGACCGCTTCATCGGTTTTACGGCCGTGCATCCTGACCGTGATGTATCGGTTAATGTGCAGCGCATTGAGCGTGCCGTGGGTGAGCTGGGATTCCGGGGCGTTAAGCTCAATCCTGCTTCCGGGTTCTATCCCAATGACAGGCGGCTCTACCCTGTGTATGAAAAAATTTCAGAGCTTGGTATTCCGGTTGTTATTCATATGGGGATAAAACCACCATCTGAAGAAAGTCGTCTAAAGTATTGTCATCCAATATATATTGATGACATAGCTGTTGATTTCCCGGACATGCGTCTGGTGATTGCACATGCTGCTTACCCCTGGGTTGAAGATCTGGTGATGGCCGCGTTGTATGCGCCCAATGTGTCGGTTGATATTTCAACCCTGAACCAGATTGAGGATGCGCTGGGCTATCCGGTCATCCTTCCGGCGCTGAAAACTCTTAAGCAGGCCCTGGGTGCGGGCCGCATTGTGTTCGGTTCAGACGGCATCTTCAATTTGGAGCCGCTGATCAGCGCTGTGCGTCAGGCTGATTTTCTCACTGACAGCGACCGCGAGTTGATCTTCTCTGCGAATGCCCTGAAGTTGCTCGGGCCGTAGCGTAACCGGTTAGGGCCTGACCGGTTGCTGTATGTGGTCAATTGGGGTATCCGTCATTCAACAGCACTCCTGCCTTTCTTTTGCTTGACAAGAAAGCATGCAGCAAAGAATAATCATACGGGAGCACGGTGCAGTCTTTGATGCGACTGCATTCTGTGTGTTCACCCAAGAATGTCTCAATGAAAGGATGACGATTGATGCCGTGTGCAAAGAAAAATCCCTGTCCTGACTGTACATTCTGTCAATGGTGTTCTGATACCCGCTGTGCAGCGTGTCTGGGCACATGCGCGCGATGCCCAAAAAAAACCTCACAGGAGCAGATCGATGAATATGAACGCAATAACCCCGGCAGGGATGAGGCGTATCAGCCTATTTTTTATAAGAAAAATTCCGACAACAGCTAAGGCGGCCTTTATTATTGCGGCACTTCTGCTGATCGCGCGTGCGCCGGAGTGCCGGGCGGCCTCAGATGCGGATATGTCCAAACTGCAGCCCGGCATGCCGTTGCCCGCACTGCGCATCATGGGGGAAATAATCCCTGAGCAACGGCAGTATTTGGGCCTGCGAAATGGGTTCCTGGGCATGTTCGCTGCTAAGGAATTTACACCCTCCGATGTCAAAGCGGATGTTTTGGTCATAGAATTTTATAACGTGTATTGTACGTCCTGCCAGCGGCAGGCGCCTATAATGAATGAGCTCTTCGAGCGGGTCAACTCCCGGGAAGCCATGCGAAAGCGGGTCAGGTTTTTCGGCATCGGCGTGGGCAATACCGAGTCAGAAGCCGACATGTTTATGCGCCGCTACTCTGTTGAGTTCCCGATGTTTGCTGATACCGACTTTTCGAACTATGAGGCTATCGGTGATCCGGGCGCCACACCACTCACCTTAATCGTGAAGAAAAACGGGAAGGATCTGCGGATTGTCAGCGCGCATGCCGGCCTTGTGAAAAGTGTCGATTTTTTCATGTCGGAAATACAAAAAGCGCTTGCAGGCGATCCCGGGGCTTTTGCAATCGAGGCGCAGCAAACGCAGCCGGACACAATCGTCAAGCGGCCGCGTATGGATCTCAATATGAGTGCTGAGGAGGTTCAAAAAAGAGTTCTGGAAAGCATGCGCAAGGCCGCAGACGGATCTCTTACTTTTGAAACCGTTCTTAAGAAGACCTATCCGCGCAGCGGTGACATCTATGTTGCGACCGCTGTGCAGTCAGGTGTCGCTATAAACCTGTACGCGCAGGTTGTCAGCCGCCCACCCACCTGTGATGTCTGCCACGGCGTGCATTTTATCCTGGTTTTCGATGCTGACGGGCTGTTGTCATATTTCGAGCCCCTGCATCTGACCAAGTACGGCAATGTTACATGGAGCGCATACGATACTCAACATATCCGGCGCAAGCTTATCGGTCTTGATGTCCGCCAGCCTTTCAGCTATGACCCGTCGGTTGATTCCGTAACCACCGCCACCATGACATCCGTCATTATTTTCAACAGTGTGCAGCGGCTGCAGGATGTTGTGCGAGAGATCAACGGGAAGTAGCCCGTTTTGAATAGTCTTCCATGCTATGAATTCCAGTGAAGAAGGAGAATCATTATGTCTGACGACAAGTATGTACATGTTCCCTACCCGAAATCAACGCCGGCCTTTGTTTGCGCCGGGTGCGGGGCTGTGGCCCTTCTCAGTGACGGTGTCTGCAAGCCGCAGGGCCGCGGGACAAAGGCGGACTGGTGCGGATCAAATCCAGGGGCCGCGCCGTCGCACTGTCGCAATGCAGTGCATACCGAGCGGTATCAGTGCAAAAACTGCGGACAGGTTGCCGTCAATCCGGGTTTGCTGTGTGCTCCGGATAAGATAGGTCCGGCCTGAGGGGCGGGTCAGTTTTCGTTGAAAAATTCAAGCTGTTTGCTTGCGCGATCCGGCGATAGATAGTGCAGGTCAGACAGGAAACCGACAAACTCGCCGGCTTTTTCGCGGTCAATGTCGGGTGAGTAGCGCATGTGTTCCATGGCTTCTTTGATGGTGTCGTGCGACATGCCGGTATAGCGCACGGCGATGGCGAGCGCATCTTCGGGATGCTCGGCAATAAAGCGGCAGGCCCGCCGGTGTGCCCGGATTAGTTTTGCGGTATCCTCCGGTCGTGTGCGCGCGAAACTCCCGGAAGCGATGAGAACGCAGCAGGGGTGTTCCTTCCATAGCTCGCCTGAGCGCACCACGATTTCACCGGCTCCCGTGCTCACGGCCTGGGCCGGGTAGGGCTCCCAGGCAATAAAGCAGTCAATATCGCCGGCTGTCATGGCCTGAAGCATCTCAGGCGGCTTGAGCACCATCAGGCTCAGCATGTCGGGCAGTGAGCCCCGCGCTGCGCAGTCCTTTTTGAATCAGGCAGTCCTGCATGGTCGCGTGTCCGGGTATGGCCACGGTTTTGCCGCGCAGCTGCGCGAGCGTTGAGCAGGCATTGGGGCGGCATACGACGGCTGAGCCTTCGATATTGACCTGCGCCAGGACGGTGATGTCGGCAACATTGTTCAGCGCGGCTGTTGCGGCAGGCGCCAGGCCGACATAGCCGACATCAAGCTCTTCTGCGGCAAACGCGCTCATTTCCTCAGGACCGGCCCGGAAGATGCCGCCGACAATGACCTTCAGGCCCTCATCAGCGAAAAAACCTTTTTCAAGAGCAACGAATGCGGGCAGGTGATGCAGATCGCTTTGCAAATAGCCGAGGCGTATTGCGCCTGTGTTGTGCGTCTCACGTGTACACCCGGCTGCGGCAACCAGTGCGCAGGCAATCACACTGAGTACAATGCGTATCAGGTGATGGTTTTTCATCGGAAAGCCTTTCCTTGTGCACGCCGAGACATCAGAGAGCCTTATGGTTTCAGCCGCTGCCAGTTGCGCAGCAGCTCAACGAGCAGGCGCACGCCGACTCCGGTTGCGCCCTTGGGCGCGTAGGGCTTGGGCTGATGGGCCCAGGCCGTGCCGGCGATGTCAAGATGCGCCCAGGCCGTGGAGCCCGTGAATTTTTTCAGGAAGCATCCCGCCGTAATGCTGCCGCCTCCCTTGCCGCCCACATTCTTTATGTCGGCGATATCGCTTTTAATCTGCTCGTCGTATTCGGCATACATGGGCATGGGCCAGATCTTTTCCCCGGTCTGCTCCGAGGCAGCGCGCAGGCGTTCAATCAAAGCCTCGCTTGTGCCCATGACCGCTGAGACATCGTTGCCAAGCGCGATAATGCAGGCCCCGGTCAGGGTCGCCAGATCAATAATGGCCTGCGGCTTATAGCGCCCTGCATAGTGCAGCGCGTCGGCCAGGATAAGACGGCCTTCAGCGTCGGTTGTGATGATCTCGATGGTTTTGCCGGACATGGATGTGATGACATCCCCGGGTTTCAAGGCGCTGCCGCCAGGCAGGTTTTCGGTTGCCGGGATGAGTCCCACCACCCGCAGAGGCAGCTTTCAGTTGCGCGCAGACCTGCATGGCCCCCAGAACCGCGGCACCGCCGGACATGTCGGTTTTCATTTCCTCCATATTGGCTGCGGGCTTGATTGAAATGCCGCCGCTGTCAAAGGTGATGGCCTTGCCGACCAGCACCACGGGAGCCATTTTCGCGGTCTGCGGGGTTGCATGTTCAAGAACAATAAAGCGCGCCGGTTCATGCGTGCCCCGGGCGACGCCCAGCAGGCCGCCCATGCCGAGCTTTTTCATTTTGCTTTGGTCAAGCACGCTGCAGGCAAGCCCGCATTTTTTTGCAATGCTGCGGGCGGTATCGGCAAGATAGGTCGGTGTTGCCGTGTTGCCGGGGTGGTTCACCAGGTCGCGGGCCAGGTACACGCCCGCGCACAGTATTTCGGCATCCCGGATGGCGGCTGCAACCGCGGTTGACTGCTCACCTCCGGTGCATATCGTTATCTGTTTGAATTGTACTTTGTCGCCGTTTTCAGACGCGGTTTTGTACTGTCTGAATGTGTACAGGCCCAGCAGCGCGCCTTCACACAGGGCCGCTGCCCTTTGGGCGGGGTCAAGCCCGGTTCCGGGAATCAGCTGCAGGGGCAGGGCAGCCGTAACAAGACCGGCATCGCGTGCGAAGCTCACTGCCCGGGCGGCAATGCCGCGTACCCTGTCACGGGTGAGATCCTTTTCCTTGCCAAGGCCGATCACCAGTACCCGTTTTGCTGACATGCCGTGTGTAGCGTACAGCAGGCAGGTCTGATGCAGCTTGCCGGTTATATCGGTGCGCGCGGCGCTGATCAGTCCCGAGGTCGCGCGGTCAATGTCTGCGGCTGCGCCGCTAAGTTTCTTCTGGCCCTCGAATGTTCCGACAACAATGACGTCGTCCTTCAGTTTGTCCAGTGCTGTGGTGGTTGATCGTAGTTTCAAGGTTTCCTCCTGTGGGGTTTGCGGCTGTTGAAAAACGCCCATCTGCTTTGTTGTACGTATCATTCGTCATTGCGGCGTACACTAAAGTACGCCTCACTCCTCATGATCACGTACGCCTCGCATCTGACATTTTTGTACAGCCTGTAGCATTTCAACTGCTTTTGATAAGATTATTTGAAAGTACATTTTATGTTGCTGAGAAAATTTTTTCTATTTTGTTGCGTTAAGAAAACCCGAGGCGTTTGAGCGATTTCGGGTTCTCGCGCCATTTTTTGTCAACCTTGACGAACAGCTCCAGATACACCTTGTAACCCATGAACGTCTCAATTGCACGACGTGCGTCCATGCCGATTTTTTTGATCATGCTGCCGCCCTTGCCGAGCACAATGCCTTTCTGCGAGTCTTTTTCAACAACGATGGTGGCGCGAATGAACGCGCCGCCGTTTTCACGTTCCTGCATATCTTCTATGAGAACCGCGCTGCTGTAGGGTATTTCCTCGTGGGTGTTTTTGAACACCTGCTCGCGGATGAATTCAGCAATGAAATCGCGCTCGATCTGGTCGGACATGATGTCCTCCGGATAGTACGGCGCTGATATGGGCAGGCACGTGACGGTCAGGGCTACGAGTTCGTCAACATTATCCCCCTGCAGGGCCGAGACCGGCACAACCTCCATGAAATTCATCAAGCGGCTGCAGCGTTCAATCAGGGGCAGCAGCGTATCCTTGCGCACGAGATCAACTTTATTGATAATCAGGAAGGTCGGCTTAGCGAGTGTGCTTATCTGTTCGATCAGTTCGAGCTGCTCGGCTGAAGGCTCACTTGCTTCCATCAGGACATAGATGATGTCGGCATCGCGAAAGGTCGCCCGGGCTGATTCAACCATGTAGGTACCCAGCCGGTCATGGGGGCGGTGAATGCCGGCAGTGTCGAAAAATATCATCTGGGCTGTTTCGGTGGTCAAAATGCCGCGCACCACGCCGCGGGTTGTTTGCGGCTTGGGGGTCACGATGGAGAGCTTTGAACCGATAATGCGGTTCATCAGGGTTGACTTGCCCACATTGGGCAGGCCTGCGAGCGCTATATAGCCGGCTTTGAAACCGGCGCTGGTAGGGGGTGTGTCGGTCATGGCATCCTCATGTTGAACTTTTTTGCTGAATGCGCGCCCAGGCATCGCGCAGTCCAACAGTGCGGTTAAACATCGCCCGTTCGGGCGTGCTGTCGGGATCAGCGCAAAAATAGCCCATGCGCTCAAACTGGCATGGCTGTCCGGGCTGCATTTCGGCCAGGGCGGCTTCAAGATAACAGGGGTACAGGGTCTCAAGCGAATCAGGATTGAGGCGGTCAAGAAAGCTCTCTCCGTCGCCGTCACGCTCGGGGTCTTCGGTGTTGAACAGGCGGTCGTAGAGCCGCACTTCGGCTGCAAGTGCATGCGCAGCCGACACCCAGTGCAGGGTGGCCTTTACCTTGCGGCCGTCAGGCGCGTCTCCTCCGCGCGTTGCAGGATCATAGGTGCAGCGAAGTTCCACCACCTCGCCGGCTTCGTTCTTGATGACACCGGTGCAGGTAATAAAATAGGCGTAGCGCAGGCGTACCTCGCGACCGGGAGAAAGCCGAAAGAATTTTTTGGGTGGATCCTCCATGAAATCTTCCTGCTCTATGTAGAGCTCGCGGCTAAAGGGCAGGGCACGGGTTCCGGCCTGCGGGTCCTCGGGGTTGTTGACGGCCTGCATGTGTTCGACCCGGTCTTCGGGATAATTTTCTATGACCACCTTGAGGGGGCGCAATACCCCCATATAGCGGGGCGCGCTTTTGTTTAAATCCTCGCGCACGCAGTGTTCAAGCAGGGCCACATCAACCATGCTGTCTTTCTTGGCGACCCCGATGCGCTCGCAAAACGCCCTGATGGCCGCCGGAGGACAGCCGCGCCGCCGCAGTCCTGAAATGGTCGGCATGCGCGGATCGTCCCAGCCGTTTACATGTCCGTCGCGCACGAGCTGCAGCAGCTTGCGCTTGCTCATGACCGTATAGCTCAGGTTCAGGCGGGCAAATTCAATCTGCTGCGGCCGGTATTCAAGCCCTGCGGTGTTATTCAGTACCCAGTCATACAGGGGGCGGTGATCTTCGAATTCAAGCGTACAGATTGAATGCGTAATGCCTTCAAAGGCGTCCGAGAGCGGGTGGGTAAAATCATACATGGGATAGATGCACCAGGCATCTGCGGTGCGGTGATGGCTCTCGTGCAGAATGCGGTACAGCACCGGGTCGCGCATGTTCAGATTCGGGGACGCCATGTTGATTTTTGCGCGCAGCACGTGCGCTCCATTGGGGAACTCACCTTTGCGCATGCGCTCAAACAGGTCAAGGTTTTCCTCCACGCTGCGGTCGCGGTAGGGGCTGTCCGTGCCGGGCTCAGTGAACGTGCCGCGGTACTGCCGGATCTCTTCAGGCGACAGGCTGCACACAAAGGCCTTCCCGGCCCTGATCAGGTGAAGGGCGCATGCATACAGGCGCTCGAAATAATCCGAGGCGTAATACATGCGTTCCTGCCAGTCAAAGCCCAGCCAGCGCACATCCGTGATAATGGATTCAACATATTCAACCTCTTCGCGGGAGGGGTTGGTATCGTCGAAGCGCAGGTTGCACAGTCCATTGAACTGCGCGGCAATGTTGAAATTCAGGCAGATTGATTTAGCGTGTCCGATATGCAGGTATCCGTTGGGCTCCGGCGGGAACCTGGTATGCACAGCCTCCGGTATGTACTTCCCGGAGTCCAGGTCGGCTTTAATAATATCGCGAATAAAATCACTGTTTACCAATTCATCCTGTACTGCCATTGCTGCGGTCCTTTCGAGTGCCGGAAGAATCAAAGGCCTTGCACATGTCCCTGAAAATTATAGTTGAAAAAAAAATATATAGTAGCATAGTACTAGAGGCTATGAACAGCATATTTTGCCGGCATGCTCTCCGGAACGTTTGTATGTAGAAAGTGACCGTCTGACACTGTTGTTTATGGCACGGACCATGCAACAGATTTTTTTGGTTGCTTTATTCTTGTCGGGGATTTTTTTTTGGTATATAGTGCCCCAGCATAAAACGAATGCATCACATAAGGCCGCAGCGTGAACGATAAGCCCAACGATGAAAGACGACGCCAGATTATCGACCTGCTGCAGGGTAATATGAATGCCGAGTTCAGGGCAACGCTGCAGTACATCTGCCATCGCATATCGGTGTACAGCCGCGACAGCGTTCTGGGCGAATCGTTTAAGTCAGCCGCTCTTGATGAGATGGCCCATATTCTCTACTTCTCTGACATGATCGATAAGCTGGGTGGAACGCCCGCCTTTACGGAGTGGCCGATTCATTCCGGACCTTCAATCACGGAGATGCTTGAAGCCGACATTGCGCTTGAGAAGGAAGCCCGCGCCCGCTACGCTGCGCAGCTTGAGACCCTGCCGGATCAGCCGCAGCTGCATGCGCTGATTGAATCCGTGCTCTCGGATGAGCAGGAACATGAAGAGGAATTCAGCACCTATCTTGAGCGCCACGTCAAGGACGTTAATAAAAAATAATACGGCGCATCCCCGGCGCCCGGTTACTATCTTTTTTTCGGAGTTTTTTTCACCATGACGCCCAAAACTGTTTTATGCAAAGCACGCAGCATGCCCCGTCAGTTACCGCTGGAATTCTGTGTCCCGAATCCGGCTCACCCCGCTTGCAAGCAGTGCAATTCACCCAATATTGGTCTGTTGAAACCCGAGGACCAGGCGCGGCTCAGGAATCAGGATTCATCCGACGGTATTGACGATGAAGAACTGTTTGATGATCTCCCCGGGATTGAGCCCAGCGAAGAAGATTTTGAAGAACTTGAAGAAGAGTGAGCTGCACGCACTGTGTCCTGTTATCCTGCTGCTTTAAGCGCATAGTGCCCGGGTCGTATACAGGCCCGGGTTAATGGATGAAAAGTATGACGGATACGTTTTTTGTTGCCGATACGCACATTGGTTTCGACAACACGCAACGGCAGCAGACATTCGCCGACTTTATCGCATATGTGCAGTCCTGCTCCGGAGATCTGTATATCCTTGGAGATTTCTTTGATTTCTGGGCCAACAACCGTGCGATGCTCCGTGCCATGCTGCCGGTTCTTGAAAAACTTCAGAATCTCGCCTCAAGCGGCTCCACAATCGGTTTTGTATACGGCAACCGCGATTTTCTTGCAGGCCCCGCTGCGCTTGAGCCTTTCGGCATAACGTGTCTTGGAGAGCAGGCCGATATCAGGCTTGGAGATCTGAGGGTGCATATCACGCACGGCTACAGCCTGTGCCTCGATGATACGAAGTTTTTTGCATACAAGCAACGCATGTGGCCTTTTTTCAGGCTGCTTGACCGGCTGCTGCCGGGGCGCCTTGAGCATTCTATCGCCCGCAAGTTTATCATCAGAAGCAAGCAGGTCGTCAATGCGCAGGAGCCGTCCCGTTTCCAGTTTACCCGCTCCGCGATTGACGCCCATTTCCAGCGCGGTATCGACGCTGTGATCTGCGGGCATACCCACGCTGAGCAGACATTCAGCGCGGGCACGAAGCACTTTTATGCGCTTGGCTGCTGGGACGATACGGCAGGACCGTACCTGGTGCATCGCGGAGGGGAATTCACCCGGGCAACCTTTACCGCCGTCTTGATAATCGCCTGCACTGCTTTTATTCCGATGATGTTTCCATGATTACATCCAACAATAATCGTGGCCATTGCTGCAGTTTTGATCTGTTGCACACCTGTACCGGGCTTGCGCATGCTGTATCAACCCGTTCAGGCAGGCACGGCGAGCTTGATTGTGCCTGGAGTCCGGGCGATAATGCCCTCCGGATGCGACGTCATCTTGAAATAATAGCAACCGCGCTTGATGTTGATCCGGCTTTTGTGTGCTGCGCCCAACAGGTGCACGGCATTGGCGTGAAGTGCATTGATGCGGTGCCGGAACTGCACCCCGCTGAGCCCTGTCGCGTGTGTGGTGAGTTTGACGCGCTTATAACCAACAAGCCCGGCATTACGCTGATGATCCGGGTCGCCGACTGCGTGCCGATTGTGCTCTTTGATCCCGTGCGCCGGGTCGTTGCCGTGGTGCATGCGGGCTGGAAAGGAACGCTGGCCGATATTGTTTCCGCAACCAGTTGAGCGCATGTGCATGCATTACGGCTGCCGGGCTGCTGATCTATTGGCAGGGATAGGGCCTTCAATCGGACCGTGCTGTTTTGATGTTGGTGCTGATGTGGCTGAACAGTTCAGGAGCGCGCCCGGATTGAGCGACTGTGTGCGCACAGATCTCAACGGTTTCAGGATCGATTTGCCGGGGGCCAACCGTGCGTCCCTGCTGCGCTGCGGTGTGCTGCCGCACAACGTTGAAATGTCCGGGTACTGCACGGCCTGTCGTTTAGATATCTTCTTTTCGCACCGTGGTGAACAGGGAAACACGGGGCGTTTTGGACTTTTTGCGGGACTGCGCGCCTGAGCCCCGCGCGTTCTTGCGGGGTTGTATCTGCAGGATGGTATCGCGCTTTTCAAAGCGCTTTTCGCTGTCGGGATAATCAAGCGTGTAGTGCAGTCCGCGGCTTTCTTTGCGCCGCAGGGCGCTCGTGATGATCAGCCCGGCAACGGTTGCGATATTGCGCAGCTCTATCAAATCCGAGGTAATGGTAAAATTCCAATAGTAGTCCGTTATTTCTTTCTGCAGCAGGAGAATCCTGCGCCGGGCGCGCTCCAGGCGCTTGGTTGTGCGCACAATCCCGACATAATTCCACATCAGCATCCTGATTTCATCCCAGTTATGCTTGATGACAACAGCTTCATCGATATCATGGGCATTGCCCGGATCCCAGTCCGGAATGGATTTGCGCAGGGAAGGAAGCGAGGCTGCCTGGGACGATGATGCTTCAGCCGCCCGATGCGCAAACACGATTGCTTCAAGCAAGGAGTTGCTCGCGAGCCGGTTGGCGCCGTGCAGGCCGGTGCAGGCGACTTCGCCCACGGCAAAAAGGCCGGGTATGGTGCTTTGAGCCGAGGTGTCGGTTAACACGCCGCCGCAGATATAATGCGCCGCAGGGACAACCGGAATCGGGTCAACGGCAATGTCGATGCCGTACTGGGCGCATTTGGCGTAAATATTGGGAAAACGCTTCTTCAGGAAATCGCGTTTGTGATGGGTGATATCAAGGTAGACACAGTCCTGCCCGCTGCGCTTAAGCTCGGCATCAATGGCGCGTGCCACGATGTCGCGCGGTGCCAGATCTTTGAGCGGATGGTAGCCGGCCATGAATGCTTTGCCATGAAGCGTGCGCAGGATGCCGCCTTCGCCCCGCAGGGCTTCGGAGATGAGGAAGTTCTTGGCCTGGGCATGGTACATGCACGTGGGGTGGAACTGAATGAACTCCATGTTGGCTATGCGGGCACCGGCCCGGTATGCCAGCGCGACTCCATCGCCGGTCGAAATATCGGGGTTGCTGGTATACAAATAGGTTTTGCCGGCACCGCCGGTTGCCAGCAGGGTCACCCTGGAGATACAGGTGTGGATCTGCGCTTTCTTGCAGTCCAGCACATAGGCGCCGTAGCATTGATTGGGCCGCGCCGCAGCCGCGCCGAGTTTTTTCGCGGTTATGAGCTCAACCGCGATATGATTTTCATAGACTGTAATGTTGGGGCATTGAGCGATTTTTTTCAGCAGCACCCGCTCGATTTCTTTGCCGGTCAAGTCAGCGGCGTGCAGAATGCGGCGGCGCGAATGTCCGCCTTCACGTCCCAGATCGAACTCGGAGCAGTGTTTGTCTGACCGGCGGGTGAAGGGCACACCCCATTCTATCAGGTCCTGGATGCGGTCCATGCCTTCGCGCACGACAATGTTTACAATATCAGGCCGGCACAGACCGGCACCGGCCGTGAGTGTGTCGGCGATGTGCAGGTCAGGGGAATCATCCTTGTCCACGACTGCGGCGATGCCGCCCTGGGCATAGTTGGTGTTTGATTCCTTTTTGTCCTTCTTGGTGACAATAGCGACACTGCCGTATCGGCTGACTTTAAGCGCGTAGGTAAGTCCGGCGATACCGCTGCCAAGGATGAGAAAATCAGTTTTAATTTCCATGTCGTTCCTGCTGTGTAGCGGTTGTGCCCATCCGTTGCTTGAACTCACCGGCGAAATGCGCTACACTGTGCCGGCCTGAAATGTTGATCAAGGCCTGCATGAAAAGATTTTTTTAACAGCCTGTTCGGTAAAGTGTTTTTATACTATCAGGATTTCTAAAAAACAAGCCTAAAAAGACCATTATGATCATACTGGGTATTGAAACTTCCTGTGATGACACCGCCGCAGCTGTGCTGCGCGACGGGCATGAGATTATGTCAAACGTGATCTCGTCACAGGAAGCCTATCACGCCAAATACGGGGGCATTGTTCCTGAAATCGCCTCGCGCCGCCATCAGGAAAACATCATCCCGGTCATCAGCGAAGCGCTTGATCGTGCGCATCTGGCGCTGGATGCGTATTGACGGCATCGCCGTCACCAGGGGGCCGGGGCTTGCCGGGTCGCTGCTGGTGGGGCTCAACGTTGCAAAGGCTATTGCCTACAGCCGCAAACTGCCGCTGGTTGGTGTCAATCATCTGGAAGGGCATATTCTGGCACCGCATCTTTCGGGCGCTGTTCCCATGCCCAACGTCACGCTGGTGGTCTCGGGCGGTCATACCAATCTGTATCATGTGCAGGCCGTCGGCACATACCATCTGCTCGGCGGCACGCGCGATGATGCTGCCGGCGAGGCTTTTGACAAGGTCGCCAAAATGCTGGGCCTGGGATATCCCGGAGGGGTTGTGATCGACCGTCTGGCAGCCAAGGGTGATCCGGAAGCAATCAGGTTCCCGCGCCCCATGCTCAAAGATGAGGGTCATGAATTCAGCTTCAGCGGCCTTAAAACCGCGGTGCGAAATTATATTGTTGCCAACGGTCTGGAGACAATTATGGCAGGCCGCCTGAACAATCTGGCGGCCTCCTTTCAGGAAGCGGTTGTCGAGATCCTGGTGGAAAAAACCGTCAGGGCTGCCCGTGAGCTCGGCGTTAAGGCCCTGGCTGTTTCCGGGGGTGTGGCCTGCAATTCGCGCCTTCGGGCGCATATGCAGGAGCGCGGCAATGCCTCCGGCCTTGAGGTGTTCCTGCCGCCGCCGTTGTTGTGCACCGACAATGCCGCCATGATCGCGCTTGCCGGGTATCACCGTATTTCACGCGGGGATGCCTTTCCGTTTGAGTTGAATGCCACATCACGCCTGCCTTTATAGCGCAAGCATTGACACGCTCGTAAAAAGTCCGGATGCTGCGTTGCGAGAAAAATGTTCATTTCTTTGTGCGGCACAAAGAAACGAACCAAAGGGCGTAGCGGTCAAGACTGGTAGTCTTGACTCAAAGCCGCCCAGCAGCTTGGCCTTCGGCTGCCCTCGCGAAGCATTTGATTGCGGCGGCGTCTGTAGGGGCGAAAAATTTTTCGCCCCTACCCGGGCAGGCACAGGGGCCTGCCCTACAATTTTTTGCCGCCTTCATCCGCACTCAAACACTTCGCTCGGCTGCGCTGCAACGGGATTAAAACTCAAGAGCAGAGACGCTGAAATTTTGATAATGTCCTGAACCAGGATTCACTGACTGCGCGCCTTGCATCCGATCATTTTTGAACAGCCTGTTTAAGAGTGATCGAAAATTTCTTGTAATCCCCTTTCAAACACGGTATGAGTTGTCCCGGCTGAAACCATTGATCTTAAACATATGAGCGAGTCGAATAATGGCATCCGACGTAGAGGAACTGACAATCAACTATACCGAAGAAGACATTCTCCTTGTCCGTGAACTTGATAAAGAGGTTTTGACCAAGGGCGCGTGGTCGACCATCATGTTCCGCTATCAGGACTGGGACAAGGCCAAGGGGGCATATGGGCCCGAGAAATACTCCATCCGCCGTTACCAAAAGTCCAACAATGAATACCGGCAGAAGAGTAAATTCAATATCTCCAACAGGAAACAGGCCCGCCAGATAATCGATGCCCTCAACAAGTGGATCGAGCTTCCTGAGCAGGAGTGACGCTTCTGCGGGCATGGCCGCATTATGTGCGTGTCATGCCCGCTGTTTTATAACCCGCCTCGTTTTTTCATTTTCCGATCCTCCTTTCGTACATCGTAGACCCTCTTTCATAAGATACGCTTCCTCGTTTGTACTCTCTGGTACATCTATATCAAATTTATTACAACATATTACAACTAAATACTTTTAAATATATTTATTGACATTCAAGTCTGATTAAATATATATTAATTATCATATTATATTTCCTAAAGTTATTATATCTTATTACGATAACTATAATACATTTAAAACATATTAAATATGATTAAATAACATTATATAGTATAAAGTACAACTTAAAGCACCATATATTGTAGTTTAATTTTCTCTCAGGGGGTCGGATCATGGCATATGCGGATCATAATCGCTGTACGGTCAATGAGGCGGAACTTACCATCCTGGAACTCGGAGCACGCATGCGCCAGCGCATGGAGGAAGTGTATAGAATTGATTCTGAGATCAAAAACGGTATTGGCTTATTGCTGGTGAAGTCGAATATATCCAATGAACTTGAGGTTGTCAGGGATCGCTGCCGCGATTGATCGAGCGCAAGCGCCGCGACATGGCTTCGCTGCAATACATGATCGACAGCATCACCGTCGAGTCCACCCCGGCTCAGCATGTGGTGAGCCATCTTGAATCCCTTGTTATGTAGGTGCGCGTTCACTGCGCATGTGCAGGCCCATGACACGAATGTGTTTTTGGGATCGTTTTGATTCATTCGCACGGGCATCAATCAATAGGGTGCCGTTTTAAGGATAGATATGATGGAACTCTACAGCGTAAAAGAGGCGTGTTCGTATCTCAAGGTCAGCATTCATACGCTCAATAAATGGCGCAGTGAGAAGAAGGGGCCGCCCTATATCAAGATGGGCCGCTACGTCAAGTACAACCGCGAGTCGCTCGACCGCTTTTTAAAAAACCACGAAATCGACCCCTGCGCTCACGTCTGAAACCCTAACCAGCAGAGCATGAGCCTGCAGCAGCCCGGGTTTTGCGCTTCAACGCATGTAACAATCCCTGCCGACCTGCATCAGTTCCGGCATAAACGATTTCGACGCGCGTACAATGTGTTCGTGATCTGCCGGTTATTTTTTTGTGTCCATGATGTTTTGAAGCATGTTGAAATCCCGTTGGCGGGTGTAGAGCGGCTGCCGGGTCTCCCGGTACGGGAAGAGCGCGTCTTCGAAGACCATTTCGCTTTCAGCATCATAGAAGACGCCCAGCAGCCAGGGAAATTCGCGCAGGCAGAGCTCAAAGGCCGCGAGTTTATCGGTTGCATCGTGGCTTTCATCGAGCGGTGCGGTGTTGTCTTGGTACCATTGGTGTGTATTGAATTTGTTGAACGATACGCACGCCTGAAAAATATCAACCAGCGCGAAACCTTTGTGCTGAATCGCCCGCTTAATAATTTCCCTGGTCAGCTCCGGGGCTCCGGCAGCGCCCCGGGCAACAAACGATGCGCCGGCGGACAGGGCCAGCGCGAGCGGGTTGAGCGGGGTTGCTGTCACGCCCTGTACCTGAATCGAGGTTATCATGCCACGCAGGCTTGTCGGCGAGGCCTGGCCCTTCGTCAAACCGTAAATCATGTTATCGTGCACGAGAACGGTGATATCGGGGTTTCGTCGAATAGTGTGAATAAAGTGATTGCCGCCTTCGCCGTACATATCGCCGTCGCCGCTTTCGACAATTACTTTTAAATCCGGCTGTGCCGCCTTGATGCCGCAGGCCGCTGCCAGTGCCCGTCCGTGCAGGCCGTTGAAGTAGCTGACATCGTAGTACTGGGGTGATTTGGCTGCCTGGCCGATGCCCGATACAAAACAGATTTCCTCTTTCTTTAGATTTAGTTCAGCCAGCGCTTCTTTAACCATTGCGTGGATGCCGTAATTGCCGCAACCGGGGCACCAGGCTTTTTCACCGTCAAACGTGTAATAGTTTGGATCCATTATACGGCCTCCTTCATCAGAGCACTCAGCTCGTCAACGCTGAACTGCAGACCATTGAATTTGAGAATGGTGCGGTCAATCGTGATGCGCAGCGCTGTTTCCAGAACCTGACTGAACTGCGCGCTCTGGTTGTTTTCGATCACGATAGTCCGTTTGGCCCGTTCGATCAGTTTCTTTACCTTCGGGTTGACGGGGAACACCTGCGTAAAATGAGCCAGAGCCGATGCGCCACCATGGCGCTGAACCGCTTCACGCGCAGCAGGCAGCACAGAGCCCCAGCAGATGAACAGGGTCTCGTATTCTTCGGCGCCGTAGAGGTCCGGCATCAGGGCGCTGTCCTGTACCAGTTTTATTTTTGCGGCTCTTCTGAGCTTCATGCGCAGGCTGATGCCGTCTAAATCTTCGGTTATGCGGCCGCTCTCATCGTGTTCGTCGGAGTCAACGCAGACCCGTCCCTGCCCGAATCCGGGCACGGACCGGGGCGAAAGTATACCATCATCAAGGGCGTATCGTTTGTAGCCTTCAGGTGCTTCAACGATATGGCGCTCAACGCGCTCGGGAACAGCGAATGCCGGGGTGTTGTAATAGGTGTCGACGAAGTACTGGTCTGTCAGGATAATCGCAGGGATTTGAAACCTGTCGGCTGTATCAAAGGCCCGGCCGGTAATTGCATAGCCCTGCTCAAGAGTACCGGGGGCAAAAATCGCGCGTGCAAAATCACCGTGGCCCGCATGGATCGCCATGAGCAGATTGCCCTGCTCGGTTCGGGTGGGCAGTCCGGTGCCGGGTCCAGGGCGCTGGGCCAGAAGGATGACAACGGGTGTTTCAGTAATGCCCGCAAGCGAGAGTCCTTCGGTCATCAGGGCGAACCCACCGCCTGATGTTGTAACCATGGCACGCGCCCCGGCGTACCAGGCGCCGAGAGCCATGTTGATGACGCCTATTTCATCTTCGACCTGCTCAAGCGCGATGCCGCATTGTTGAGCCCATCCTGCCAGGGCGGCAAAGGTGCTTGTTGAGGGCGACATGGGATAGGCGAATACTGCGTCGCAACCTGCTGCTATCGCGCCAAGCGCAACCGCCTCGGCGCCGGATACAACAATGTCATCAGCAACGGCGTCAGTCCGGGCTATGCTTACAGCAAGGCCGCGATCAGCCGCGATTTTACAACCGGCTTCAAATCCCGCATCGGCTGCCTGAATATTTCCTGCCACAATCTCTGTGCCGGTTTTTTTAAACTGGCGTTTGACTTGATCGGTGAGGATGGTCCGGTCGATACCCGCAATTGCCGCTACCGTACCGGCTGCCACCGTGCCGGCGTACTGGGCGCTGCCGCAGGATTCGGCAATGTCATTGAATGCCACCGGAATGGTTCTGTTTGAATCGATGATGCCCGGATCGGCAAGAATCAGAGTTGTGTCCCGCAGGTTTTTTTCGTTGCGTGCAAAGGCGTCCGCATCAAGGGGAATAAAGATATCGGCAATTCCTGAGAGCGCCGTGACGCGTGTGGATGCCACCCTGATGGTGGTCGAGTTTGTTCCGCCGCGTACCCGCGACATGTATTCTTTTGTGGCGAATACATGTCGGCGGTCTTTTTTAAAAGCAGCCGTAAGCACAGCTTCGGTGGAATTTATGCCCGCACCGGCCTCGCCGGCAAGCAGAATTGAGAGTTCGTGTAAGGTTCTACCCATGGGTTCCTCCGAGTGGTTTGATATGCCCTGGCTGGTTTGCTGCGCTTCTGTTATGATATAGCATAGTGTCGGGCGTGTTCAATCGCAAAAAAAACAGACGGCACATTTCCGGATTGTACAGTCAGGCTACCGATTTGCGGAATTTAATGCTATTGTTTCCTCAAACAGGTAGTATGCCCGGTTCCCAGTGAGTGAGGTTGCATGAGCAGCGCGGAGTTCCCTGTTATCAGCGAACGTTTGTTTCACCTGATGGCCGACAATATTCTCGACGGCCTTGCCATCATTGAAGGCGACAGGGTCGTGTACGTGAACAGCCGGCTGTGTGAAATTACCGGCTACAGCCGCGATGAGCTGATGCACCTTGACAATTTCAGCATCATCGCCCCCGAACTCAGGCAAAACTTCAAGCGCGATTTCGGACGGCATGATCTGAGCCGCATGTCGGAAGAGAAAGAGTTTGAAGTTCGCAAAAAAGACGGCACGCGCGTCATCATCCACAACCGCCACTCGCACCTTTTGGACGAATCCGGCACAAACATCCTGTACCATTTCGAAATCATCACCGACATCACCGACAGGAAGCAGGCCGAAGAAAACCTTGTGGCACTCAACCTGGAACTTGAGAAGCGGGTTGAGGACCGCACCGCTGCGCTCAAAGAAACAAATGAAGCAGCTGCGGAGGCGCGAGCGCGAGCTTGAGGCGCAGGCAAAAAGCCTCGAGGACCTGAATGCCGCGCTGCGCGTGCTGCTTCAAAAGGGCGAGCACGACAAAAAAGAGCTCGAGGAAGGAACCGTTTTGAACGTGCAGGAGCTCGTCCTGCCGTATCTCGACCGCCTTCTGCAGCAGTGCTCCGATTACGGCCAGCGCGAAACCTTGAAGGTGATCAGGTCGAACCTTGTCGACATCGTCGCGCCCTTTGTACGCTCGCTTTCACTGGGCTGCTCCCGTCTCACCCACAAGGAAATCCAGATCGCCAATCTCATAAAACAGGGCATGACCAGCAAGGAGATAGCCTCGCTGCTGCACGTGTCTGAGCGCACGGTTACCACCCACCGCGACAATATCCGCAAAAAAATAGGCCTGCAGTCACATAAGGTCAATTTGAGAACCCATCTGATCTCAATGCGTTAGAGGCAAAATTCACAGTTACTAAATGCGTATTTTTTATACGTATTAAATGCGTATTTATTAAGCATGGAAATTGTGCGTGTAATTGGTGTAGAACAATAGCTATAAACGCCCGGTTGCATGGCTGATGTCTGCCTGCTCCGGGGTATCCCAGGTATTGTGGAGGAAACGATATGGCCGACTGGAAAGAACTGTGTGAAATAATTTTGAAAAAGACAAAGGCACGGGGAAAGCCCGTGGCGATAAGCCTGTTCAGGGACGCGGTGCCTGCAGGGTACGAGCCCATACAGGAGCCGCCCTGCGCCATCGTGCACCTTGCCATGGACGAGGGCAGGAAGGTCTATTTCGATGCCGAACATCATGACTGCTATGTGGGCGTGCACCACGCGGGCATCGTGCCGGGCAAACAGGAGATCGTAACCGGGGCGTATCTTTCAAAGACAAGCTCGTTCTTTACCGAGGAAGGCGCTGCCCGGCTCAAGGCCGGAACCTACAGCCTGCCGCCAGGCATGGTGAAGGCCATCGGCGCCGCTCCGCTTGACGAGGTTCCGGACGGCGTTCAGGTCGACTGGATCGTGGTGGTCTCAAATGCGCATGACGCCTGCACACTCGGCGGCTGCCGCATGTGCCAGGACGGCGTGCAGCCTTACGGCACGTTCGGCACCTCGCTGTGCGGCGAGTTGTTTGCCGTGCCGTGGTATATCGATAACGTGATGGTGGTCGGCGGCGATTTCGGCGGCCGGATGCACAACCGCCTGAAGCAGGATCAGCTCTTCATTATCATTCCCGCCCGCTTCGCCGATTTAATACCCAAATTACTGCTTAACATTAAAGTTGATGTGAAGGCCAGCCGCGAGATGACCAAGCCGCCGCAGTCGCCGTTCTGGAAGAAGAAGGACAAGTCCGTCTTTGTGGATACGGCAGTTGATCCGGAGCCTGCCGCGGGCGGCGAAGAACCCGCCTTTACCATGGCCTGGGATGATGAGTCCCGTGCACTCGTAAAAAAGGTTCCTGAAGAAATGCGGGAAATGATTGTCGGCAATGCCGAGCAGTATGCCAAGGAGAATAATTACGCCGAAGTTTCGATGAAATCCATGCGCGAGCAGATGGGCATACGACTCGGAACCGGTGCCGTCGTACCAGTCCCGTCCAGCAAGGTCGGCGTCCTCGAAGGTTTCGCTGAAAAGGACGGCCTCAGACTTGGCCTTCGGCTCAGCCGCCCAGGCTGAAGCGACAAGGACAAACAGATAAGGCTGCCACAGTCTGGATCTTCATCACAAAATCACCTTTCAAGGTATGCGTCGGCGAACAGTTGCACCGGTCATCTTCCGGCTCAGTCCCGATCCGTTGCCAAGGCTGGCCCGGTGCGTCACGTACTGCCTGCCAACCGGTGGGCAGGTCCGCCAATTCCACGACAGCCGGATGCTCCTCGACGACGTTGCTGAGGCAGACTTGTCGCCCATCTTCCGTCCGATTCGTCGTGCCGCACAGAAATTGCCAGTCCCCTTCCGCATCATGGCTTACCAGCAGGATCGGATGCGTCCCGTCGAGGACTCCGATGGTGGTGAAGACGGCCCGGTTTTTCCCTTCATGGAATCGCCACGGACTCTGCCGTGGAAAACCGGCTGGCGGGTATGTAGCTCGGCAGGGGACTGCGGGTGCCAGGAATATGGACCGTTTCCTTACCGGTACGACGTAATTCTGTGCCCAGTGACGGCCTACGCCAGCTGCCCGTTGAGTATCCTTTGGGCGAGATGTTCGCTGGGTTCACTTACACCTACGCTTACAACCTGACAGGCTGGCCCGGTGCAGTCGTGCGGGCCGGACAGAACTCCGATGGCATTCCCATCGGCATCCAGATCGTCGCCCGTCCGTGGCGGGAGGACGTGTGCGGCTGTTGCCGCCCATTTGCAGCGTGAATTGGGCGGATGGAAGATGCCTGACCTATAGACCAAACAAACACGCCTGGGAGCACGGACAAAGGCTGGGTCGTTTTGTACGAGTTGCTGGAGTAGTCCAGCCCGCATTCAGAAGGGAAATGTCATGAAGCGATCAGTTGCCATCCTGCTGCTTTCGGTTGCCACTACGGCCCAGGCCCAGGTTACGGCCAAGGGGCTGATCCTGGACCTGGACGCCGACAAAGGCGTCGAGGTCGAGGACGGTGATCGGGTCATCAAGTGGACCAATCAGGTCACCACGTTTGCGGCCAGGGATTTCGTCAAGCAGGATCAAGGACGCAAGGAACCCGGATCGGGCCGTCCGACACTGAAGAAATCGGTGGCGGCAATCGGCGGTCACGACACGCTGGTGTTCAAGCGGCAAGAGTTGGTCAATCACGACGAAGACGCCTTCGACCATCTGCTCACCGGAAGTGGCTACACCTGGCTTGCCGTTGTTGCTGTGTACAAGCAAGTCGTGCAATTGAAGGACGTGCATTCCTTTTTCGGCAACCTGAAGAACAGCGGCATGTACGAGGGGATCTGGGGCAACGTGACCGATGACAATCGGGTCTGGATCGGGTCACGCAACGGCATCACCTTCGGTCGCTGGGACAACAACAATCCCATGGTGCTGGCTGCCAAGCCGCTGGAGGAAGACCGGTACTACGTCGTGGCCGGGCGAATGGGGTCAGGCACGGGGGAGGTCCAGATCGAACTCTTCATCAACGAGCCACAGGCGGTGATCACCAAGCCTTTCCCGGTCAACCCGGCAGCCAATTCGTCGAAGCTGGCCATCGGCCAGGAACGTGACGCCACCAACCATCCGGGCCGGGAGTCTTTCGATGGGGAACTGGCTCGCTTCCTGATCTACGAACGTCCGCTGACCAACGACGAGTTGCAGCAGAACATGGATTCGTTGAAGAAGACGTATGCGATCCAGTGATGGGACGAGCGACCGGTTTCCGACAGACATGCCCGACAGGGCTGCAACATGGCCATCAGGTGTCCAAACTGCGGTGCAGAGTACGACGTGACACTGTTCACGTTTGACCGCAGGCTTCACTGCGACTGTGGTGCGTGGGTCGATCTGGCCGTTGGGCATCAGCAGACAAAAGTTGCCAAACAGGCACCGCAGGAGGTCACGATGCGTCGTTCCGAAGAACAGAGTACGGGAAGAAGAAGTCAAGCTGCTGGCCGCCATCAAGGACGCCCTGCCCCGACTGGAGCAGATGTGGCAGCAGGCCAACAGCCATTGGGGCTACGAAGATCCCGTGTACCGGTTCTACCACCAGAGCTTCAAGGTGTACCACCTTCAGGCAGACATCGCCGAAATCGTCAAGGCCCTCCAAGACTTGGCTCCGCACTTGCCGCTGAATCCGTGGTTCACGCAGATCGTCGGTGAAGGGACCGCCGAGCAGTTTTCGATGGAGGTGAACCAGCGTTGGGTGGCGGCGACCCGGCCCATCCTCGAAGCGTTCTTCCATGCCCGCTACTTCCTGGAAATGGTCTGCAAGTACGGGAAGGAACTGAGCGAACCACCTGACTCCTTGCCCAGCGGGTGGGCTGCGGTGTTGTACTTGTACGGGCTGCGGTGACACTTTGCCCCTGGAGACTTGGGATGCAACAACACGGCCCGTGGCAAATCGTCCAGTCGCACGAGGTCTACCGAGATCCCTGGACCGTTGTTCGCAAGGACGACGTGATCCGGCCCGATGGCCAGCCTGGGACACATACGGTTGTGACCATCAAGCCAGGCGTCTGCGTGTTGGCCATGGACGATGAGCAGCACGTCTACTTGACCGAGGAATTCCACTACGGCGTCGGTCGCACGACCGTCGAAGCCGTCAGCGGCGGCATCGAACCGGACGAAGAACCACTGCTGACGGCCAAACGGGAATTGCAGGAAGAACTGGGGATCGAGGCAGACGACTGGACGGACCTGGGCATCGTCGATCCGTTCACCGCCAACGTCGTGTCACCGACCCGGCTTTACTTGGCCCGCAAGCTGACTTTCGGCGACCACGCACCGGAAGGAACCGAGCAGATCCGCTGCCTGAAGATGCCGCTGACCGAAGCCGTCCAAAAGGTCATCGACAGCCACATCACGCATGGGCCAAGCTGCGTGCTGATTCTGAAAACGGCGTTGCTGCTGGGCTGAGCAGATCGGCGTTAGCATTTCGTCGCTTCGACCTCCAGGCGGACCATCTTCAGATGGATGAGTCGGTCCTCGGCGTCCGTTGGACAAACCGTCAGGTAGCTGGCTACGATGTCGTCGAGGAACTGCTGCTGCAACTCGGCCGGTACACGGTGCCAGTACGGCATCCAGGTCGTCCGCAGCCAGCCTTCCAACCCCTGCGGCCCCTCATGCGTCATGTCCTTCGGGACCAATTCCAGGCGTGTTGCCGTGAGTCCAGCTTCTTGCAGCAGCGGTCGGTAGTCCTCCGGGCCGTAGAAACGCCAGGGGAAGGCAAAACCAACGAAGTAGCCAGCCCATTTCGGACGGGCGACTACCTCGGACATGACCTGAACCATCTCGGCGGCGTTTCCTTGGCCGCCGAATTGCAGCAGGAGTCGGCCGCCCGGTCGCAAGGCTCGGTGGATGCCTGCCAGTACGGGGCGGTGGTCCAAGATCCAGTGCAAGCAAGCAAACGAAATCACCCAGTCGAACTGTTCAACGAACTCCAACTGCCGAGCATCACCCTGCTCAAATCGAAGTTGTGGCAGGGTGTCGGCCGGAAAACCCTGGCGGGCGAATTCGATCATCTCCACGGACGAGTCAAGTCCGACGACCAATCCGTTCGGGACATGTCGAGCCACTTCCGCCGTGATCTTTCCGTCGCCGCAGCCGATGTCGAGGATCTGTTCTTGGCCCGTCAGAGCGAGCCTGTCCAGGATGTCTCTGGCCCACTTCTGCTGCTGCGAAGAATGCTGGTGGTAGTCGTTGGGATTCCATTGGCTCATGGTTGACGGCATCTCGGCCATTTACGGTCGTTTGTCCACAAGCCCGTCTGCGGCGGCGGGGACGTTGGCGGCACACGCTGACCATTGTAGCGATGTGTGCCTGCGAATGCGGCAGAGTTGCTCAGACTGTGGCCTTCCCAAAACCTGACAAAATGCGACGGGCGTCGGTTGGGAAAACCACAAACACAAGAGCAATGGGAACTTGCGGACGGCGTTGCGGCTGTGTTCGGGGCGACGGAACTTTTGGCACGTGAAGTGCATCTAATTTTTCAGAAGATCAAGACGGAACGGGTCGAAGTCACACCGCCTTGATCGCTCCCGATTGACAACGATTCACGACACCACTTTTGTGACAGGAGGGCAAGTCAATGCAAGATCCCCCTGGTGGTCAGCCATGAGGAACGGCTGTTGGTCGTTCCTCCCGTGGCGTGTTTAGTCTGTTCACGACCGCTAAACACTGCGAGGCCCCGCTTCACCGGCGGGGTTTTTCATTTCTTGTCATCGGGATCGGGGCGTGCCTTCGGTCTGCCACGACCAATCCGGTTTAGCGGCAATGCTCCCGCACCGCAGTCGTGCCTCCTGGCGCTGGCCGTCTCAGCGACAGGTCCAATCCTTGGCCGCCTCGCCAAGCTGTCGAAGCCCCTGAGCAGCGTCGGTCCCCAGCCACATGACCTTCTGCTTGCGGTTCGTCTTGCCCCGGAGTATGCTCAGCCCGTCCGAAAATCAAACGACTTTACAGCTTTGGGAGCGAACGAGAATGCAGATCAACCGACGCACGTTGTTGGCGAGTGGAACAGCTTTGGCGGGATTGTCCGTCTTGCGTGGCGAGACGACAGTAGCAAGGCGGCCGATGTGCCGAAGGACGCAGTGATCCTGACGGCCATGGTGAAGGCCAAGCCGGACCAGGTGGAGGCGGTGAAGGAAGCCCTCATGTCGCTGGTCGGGCCGACTCGGAAGGAACCTGGCTGTCTGTGCTACAACCTGCACCAGTCGAAGACCGACCCGACCCAGTTCATGTTTTACGAACAGTGGGCCAACAAGGACGCATTCGACGCCCACGGGAAAACGCCCCACATGAAGGCCCTTGGCGGCAAACTGAAGGACAAGACGGACAAGGGCGGCGGGGTCGTTTTTTACGAGTTGCTGGAGTAAGACGCCAATAGGGCTGGGCGTCATGAGCTTTCAGAAATTCATCGGCATCGACTATTCGGGCAGCGGGACGCCGCTGACCCGCACGCCGGGCTTGCAGGTCTACGTCGCCACCCACGACCGACTGCCGAAACGCCTGAATCCGCCCTCGACACCGGCGGGGCGAAATCGCAACTGGTGCCGCAAGGAAGTGGCTGAATGGCTGATCGAGCAGGCCAATTCGGACAAGCTGTTCATCGCCGGACTCGATTTCTCGTTTTCCTTGCCACTGTCCTACTTCCAACGCTACGGGCTGACCAACTGGGATGACTTCCTGGCCGACTTCGTTGAACACTGGCCGACCGACCGGGACGACGCCACGGTCGAAGGGCTACGACGGGGCAACGCCCGCACCGGCACCAGTGACGAATTCCGAGTCACCGAACGGTGGACATCCTCGGCCAAGAGCAATTTCCAGTTCGACGTTCAAGGACAGGTGGCGAAGTCCACCCACGCCGGAATTCCCTGGCTGCACCGGATTCGGCAGGCGGTCGGGAAGAAGGTCCACTTCTGGCCTTTCGACGGATGGAAGGTGCGGCAAGGAAAATCGGTGATCGCCGAGGTCTTCCCATCGATGCTGCGGAGACGGTATCCTGCGGAAGGCCGCACGGTGGACCAGCACGACGCCTACGCCGTGGCCCGCTGGCTGAAGGAAATGGATTGTGGAATGACGCTGACCGAGCCGTTCTTCGATCCGCCCATGTCCGAGGAAGAACAAGAGATCGCCGAACTGGAAGGCTGGATTTTGGGAGTCATGTAAGCGAACAGGGAGGACGAACAATGCCAAGGAAACCCGCAAAACAGAAGATGCTCGATCCGACGCTGCCGATTTACCAAATCAAGATCAGCCTTCGGCACACCGAACCGCTGATTTGGCGGCGGGTGCAAATCGACGATTGTTCCCTGCACGAACTTCACGAAATCATCCAGGCCACGATGGGCTGGGAGGACATGCACATGTACGCCTTCGTGATTGAAGGCGAGGAGTTCGGCAATCCCAAGCGGGGCGGCGAAGCCGATTACGATTCCCGCTTTGTCCGGCTTAGCGACGTGGTGGACGAAGGCCATACCCGCTTCCGCTACGATTACGATTTCGGGGACAACTGGGAGCACGTCATTGATGTTGAAAAGACGCTGCCCGCCGAACCGGGCGTGCGTTACCCTCGATGCGTAAAGGGTGAGCATCCCTGCCCACCCGAAGATTGCGGCGGTCCCTGGGGCTATGCCGAACTCCTGGAGAAGATCTACGACCCCGAAGACGAGGAACACGACGAGGCTTTGGCGTGGGTCGGCGATGATTTTGATCCCGACAAGTTCGACCTGGATGCGGTGAACGACGAGCTTCGCCACCTCCGTCCCTGGCTTGGGAAACGTGAAGGAAAACACGTCTCCAAAGCGGTCTTTGCCAAAGGCGACTTGGTGCGTGTGAAGGCGGGGGTCGTCCACGACGAATACCCAGATATCCCTTTAGGTGGCTGGGTCGGGAAGGTCAAACGGATTGCGTGGTTGACGCCCATCGCCTACGGCATCCGCTGGACAAAGCCAACGCTCGATCAGGCCCATCCCGTCTTCTTCAAACGCTGCCAGCGGGACGAGATGAAGCCGTACAAATACTGGGCGGATGAAGATCAGTTGGAGTTGGCCAGTGTCGAAACGCCCGTTGCCATGGAACAGCCGACGAACATTGTCACACGCCCACTTTCAGCGGACGAACCCGACGACCGCATCAGGATGGTATTCGGGCTGACGACGGATGATGCGCTGCCCAAGGCCGACGAACAGACTCAGCGACAGTTCCTTGACTACCTGAAAGCCCACCTTTCTTTCCCTTCAAGGCCGACTATTGGCCTGCATCAGACAGTGGCCCCAGCCAGAGCGGCAAGGTTACGGTTCTTGGATTTGCCAATCCGCCGCTGGATCGGAAGGAAGGTATCGTGTGTGAGGCCCGGCGAGGAAAGAAAGTGCTTCAAGTGCCTTTGGCGGGCCTCCAGGTCGGGGAGGACGATCCCAACGTCCAGCATGTTGAAGACTACACCTACTGGCTTTGGGAGTCACTAGACAAAGAGGAAGACGACGATGAAGTGGAGTCGCCCCAGTTCCCCATCGGCACGATTGCCTACTACGGCCCTGACGACAAGACGACCACGAAGATTGTGGCTGGGGTCATCAACGAAGAGGGAGCAGAGCCGATTCTCAAGCGGTGGATGGCGAGCGATGTCACGACCAATCCGAAAGTTCAGGAGCAAATCGACAGGTTTTTCAAGAAGCACGGTGTCAGACGGGTGGGCATGAGTGACGGGAATATGGGCTGCCCGCACGAAGAAGGAGAGGACTTCCCGGTCGGCGGCGACTGCCCATTCTGCCCGTGGTGGAAGGGAAAGCAGGGGAGCGGGGCCGAAGAGTAAAATGGCACAAAGACCGGCCCGCTGGGCAAGGAACGTAGCACATGTCGAAAAAGAAGAACAAGAGCAAGAGACGAACGGTTCCCGCAGGCCGAGGCCGTGTTGTCGTATTTGGTGGCGAGCCCAAGATGTCAGAAGTCATCCTGGACTTGGCAGACCCCTTGCTTGACGGCGACGTTTCTAATCCCAAGACGGTTGATTTCATTGTTCAACTCACTATCGCCGCCTGGAACAAGTCGATGTTTCCAGCGGATCGACAGGCGGCGATGGAAAAGGACATCATCGATACCTTGGTGCCCCCGGACGGAGATGCCGAAAAGGTCGGAACGATCATCCAGGCGATGGAAATCGTTGACGACCGACGCAAGAAGCTGTTTCCGAATCTCCGCAGGTACGTGTTGGATTACGACCTGCACGTGTCCGAAGGAAGGGTCGCACTCAATGTCGTTTCCGAATCCATGTCGGAAAATCGGTAATCACCCCGCACGGAGGACCACATGGGACCAATCAGCAAAAAGCTCGGTCGCCGTTTTACCAAGTGGAGCGGCCAGTTCCGGCAGAGTGCCAAAACCGTCCCATTCCGAAGGACGTGCGTGACGTGGAAACGCTCGTCAAAGACGGCCACGACCCGCTCCATGCGGTCTACATCTCGGTCCAGAACATCACGTCCGTGTTCTGCGGAATGCGTCTCGGTGCTTCCGGAACTGGAGCCCTACTATGACGTGGTTGCTGCCGCCGAGGACGAGTACATGCCCAGCGGCCCGCCCATGAGCCCGTTGACGCGCAGCTACTTCACGACGTGGGCGTTCTTCGATTTCCGGTTCGGCGACGGCCTGGAAACCATCGGGACGTGCCTCCTGGATGTCAGCGACCGATTGGGACTGAACCCTGGTCTGGTCGAAGCCATCCGGCTTTTCCAAGAGTCCCGCATGGGCATCTACGAGCACGGCGGCACCCAAGGGGGGCGGGTCCGGCTACGGGAATTGGTGACGGGCAGGGATTTCGACGCCCTTTGCACCAGCGGTTACCGGGGCAAGCCCGGCGAACTGTGGTATGTGCGGCTCTGCCCGCCTCTGGCCGATCTGGTCGAGTACCACGTGACCATCACCACACCTTACGTCCTGACCCAGGTGAACAAGGCCGACTGGACGGCCTACTTGAACCGGGCCATGCTTCAGCTGAAAGACGTGGATGAGGACCATCGGCTGCACGACTTACTGAAATACGGCCTGGGCGTTCACCACTGGAACGAATTCGTGTTCCAGGGTTACCATCACCACCAATTCGATGCGATCTTTCTGGCGGGCATCCCTGATGTGAAGGGCAGTCTGCCGCATGGATGAAGACTAACAGGAGCATTTTTTATGGCGAGTGAAGCCGAAGAACGATGGAAGCGGCTGGCGGCACTGGGGGTGAGGAGCGAAAGCCCCACGCCGGAAGGCGAAGCCCGGATGTCAGCGGTAATTCTGCAACTTGCGGAGCCGTTGCTGAAGCAACATGGCAAGACACCGCAGCGAGCCGAGGCGATCATCATGCTGACCATCGCTGCCTGGAACAAGTCGATGTTCCCGCCTGACAAGCAACCACTCATCGAGAAAGACCTGATCAACAGCTTTGTGCCCAAGGACGGGAATGCCGAGGACGTGGGCGTGGCACTTGAAATCATGGACACGATGGTCGAGCGGCGGGAAAAGCTGTTCCCCGACCTTCACAAGATCATCGTGGACTACAAATGCACCATTTCCGGTGGTCGCCTCACGTTGGAAGTGAGTTCAGCCCCGATACCGAAACTCGCTTGAGGCCAGGACATGCCAGAGAACGATACCCCAATCAGCAAAGCACAGGCACTCAAGCGGTTTCTTGCCGAGCATCCTGATGCGTCCCCAAGGGAGGCTGGCGAAGCCCTGGTCGCCCAGGGCTTCCAGATCACATCAGCCTACGTGTCCGCTGTACAGGCCAAGTTGGAAGCGGCGAGGCGAAGCGGCGACAGCGTGAACGATCTGTTGCTGACGCTCGGCAAAGCCCAAGTCGATGCGATGTTTCGTCGGCAAAACGATTATCCGGTGGACGATTCCGAGTTTCTGCCGTTGGTCGAAGCCGTCCTGACCGCTTTCAAGACGGCTGGCATCGACCAGGATGTCGTTGAAGCGGTCTGGGAATATGCCTTTCACGGTTACGATCAAGCCTGCAAGGAAGCGGCCCCAGAATCAACGACGGCAGACAACAGGCGGCTCATGCAGAGCTACCTGCTGGGCAAACGCCGCAAGAGTCGGAAGCGGTGACGCCCAATGCCAGAAAAGCTCACCGGCCTGATCGAACGTGTCACCTTCCACAACCCGGAAAACGGGTTTGCCGTGCTCAAGGTGCAGGTCAAGGGCCACCAGGACTTGGTGACCGTCCTGGGCAACACCACCTCGGTTTCGGCGGGCGAACACCTGGAAGCGACCGGACGCTGGGTCGTTGACCGGGAACACGGGCAGCAGTTCAAGGCCGACGAGCTAAAGACCACCCACCCCGCCTCGGCCGAAGGCATCGAAAAGTATCTGGCCTCCGGGGCGATCCGCAGCGTCGGGCCAAAGTTGGCCGCCAAGATCGTCGAGCTTTACAAAGAACGGACGCTCGAAATCCTGGACACTGCTCCCGACTTTCTGCTGCACATCAAGGGCATCGGCCAGCAGCGGCTCAAACGCATCCGCCAAAGCTGGCAGGAACAAAAAGAAGTCCGCAAGATCATGCTGTTCCTGACCGAGCATGGCATCACTCCGGCTCGTGCCGTCAGGATCTACCGGACCTACGGACACGAAGCCATCGCCAAGATCAAGGAAAATCCCTACCAACTGGCAGATGACATCCGGGGGATCGGCTTCAAGACCGCCGACGAGTTGGCGGGCAAGTTGGGGATCGATAAAAACAGCCCCTTCCGGGCCAGGGCAGCAGTGCAATACAGCCTTCAAGAACTTGCCGGACAGGGCCACGTGGGTCACCCAGAACCCGGCGTCGTTGAACACACCACCAAGCTCGTCGAGATCGACCAGAAGATCGTTGAAGAGGCGGTGCAGTTCGGTGTGGAAGCCAAGTCCGTCGTCCGGGAGGACATTGACGGTGAACCCTGGCTTTACCTGATTGCTCTGCACCGTGCCGAAGTGGGATTGGCCCAATCGATTCACCGGATTGCTTCGGCCACACCGCATCCGATGCCAAAGATCGAAGTTGAAAAGGCCATCACCTGGGTCGAAGGGAAACTGGAAATCAACTTGGCGGCGGGCCAGCAGGAAGCCATCCGGCAGGCGTGCCAGCAGAAGATGCTTGTCATCACCGGCGGGCCGGGCGTCGGCAAGACCACCCTGGTCCGCAGCATCCTGGAGATCTTCACAGCCAAGAAACTGAAGTGCGTGTTGGCAGCACCCACCGGCCGGGCGGCCAAACGGCTGGCGGAAACGACGGGACGCACTGCCAAGACCATCCATCGGCTGCTGGAATTTGATCCGGTGACCGGCGAGTTCAAGAAGAACCAGCAGTACCCGCTGAAGGGCGACTTGTTCGTGCTGGACGAAACGTCGATGGTCGATGTGGTGCTGGGACATCAGTTCTTCCGGGCCGTGCCTTCCGACGCCTGCGTGATCCTGGTCGGTGATGTCGATCAGCTTCCCTCCGTTGGCCCTGGCAGTGTCCTGGGAGATCTGATTTCATCCGGGGTGGTGCCGGTGGTCCGTCTGACCGAAATCTTCCGGCAAGCCGCCGAAAGCAAGATCGTCACGGCCGCCTACGCCATCAACCAGGGCCGGATGCCCAAGCTGACCACCGCCGAGGGGCTGACGGATTTCTACTTCGTGGAGGCCGACGAGCCGGAGGCCATCCAGGACATGGTAGTGCGGCTGGTGAAGGAGCGGATTCCGAAGAGGTTTGGCTTCGCCCCCAAGACCGACATCCAAGTGCTGACGCCGATGAACCGGGCTGTCCTGGGAGCAAGGAACTTGAACCAAGTGCTTCAGACGGCGTTGAATCCCAGCGTCGGTGGCCCCGAAGTGGAGCGATTTGGCTGGACGTTCCGGATCGGGGACCGGGTGATCCAGACGGAGAACGACTACGACAAGGACGTGTTCAACGGCGATCTTGGGCGTGGTGGAGAAAATCAACCGGGTCGAGCAGGAGATGGTGGTCAACTTCGAGGGGCGGCCGGTTGAATACGACTTTGGCGACCTGGACGAATTGTCGCTGGCCTACGTGTTGTCGATCCACAAGAGCCAGGGATCGGAGTTCCCGTGCGTGGTGATCCCGGTCCACACCCAGCACTACATGATGCTCCAGCGGAACCTGCTGTACACGGCTGTGACCCGTGGCAAGAAATTGGTGGTCCTGGTTGGCACGAAGAAGGCTCTGGGCATGGCCGTGCGTCGTCAGGATACCAGCCAAAGGTACACGGCGTTGCGGAAGCGGTTGCAGGAGCGGTCTGCTTGACGAACCATCGGCGGTGTACGATGACTTTCCCAAAGTTTCGGATGGCAAAGGAGTCAGACTAATGACCACTCGATTGCTTTTGCTCGTGATCGCCTTCGTCGCAGGATGTTCAGGCAGCACACCGTCACCTGCTCCACCGCCAGAAACGCCAACGTCCGCCCCCGTGCCGGTCGAACAGCCCGCCGAAGCACCGGCATCAGCTGCATTCTCCGGTCACGCACTTCCCGCCGACACCGAGTATTATCGTGACGGACCACAGCAGTCTCGGCCACCGGATGGCACGCTGAAAGCCGGAACCAAGGTGATGGTGATCGAGGACGCTGGCAGCTATTGCCGGATACGGAGCGAGGACGGCATCGTGGCGTTTATCGCAGCCGACGCCATCCGGCCGCCCGGTGATCCCGGCCCGCAGGCGGCCCCTGATCTCGCCGTGGTCAACGACGGCAACAACCCTTTCGCTTTCGATCTGTACAACAGGCTTGCCAAGGAACGCCCAGGCAACATCTTCTTTTCGCCGTACAGCATTTCCACGGCCCTGGCGATGACCTACGCCGGTGCCAGGGGACAGACCGAAAAAGAAATGGCTCAAGTGCTTCACTTTGGTCTTCCTCAGCCGGATTTGCATCGGTCATTCGGCGGTTTGGCTGCCCGCCTGCATGGCGACAACAAGAAAGGCGGTTACCAGCTTCAGATCGCCAATCGACTTTGGGGGCAGACTGGCTACGTCTTCGATCCAGCATTCCTTCAGGTCACACGAGACAGTTACCGGGCAGGATTCGCTCAGGTTGATTTCGTACAACAAAGGGAGGCCGCTCGCCAGACGATCAACAACTGGGTCGAACAACAGACCAACAACAAGATCAAGGAACTCATCGGGCCGGACGCATTGAACGATCTGACACGGCTCGTGCTGACCAACGCCATCTACTTCAAAGGCACCTGGACAAGTCCCTTCGAGCAGGAACTCACCAAGGATGCTCCCTTCAAGGTGACGACCGACCAGGAAGTGATGGTCCCGCTGATGTGCCAAACCGGCTTGTTCTCCTTCGGTGACGCCGAAAATGTGCAGATCTTGGACATGCCGTATGGGGATAGGACGCTTTCCATGCTCATCCTTCTTCCCAAGCGGATCGACGGGTTGGCGGACCTGGAAAAGGGATTGACGGTGGAAACACTGAACCGCCTGTCGTCTACCATGAACCCCCAGATGTTGATGGTGTACGTGCCGAGGTTTTCGATGACCTCGGAGTTCGGTCTGGGGGACACGTTGGCCTCGATGGGTATGCCGTCAGCGTTCGGGCCGGGTGCTGATTTTACTGGAATGAACCCAAGTGGGGAATTGTTCGTGTCCTTCGTCCTCCACAAGGCGTTCGTCGATGTCAACGAACTGGGCACCGAGGCGGCTGCGGCGACGGCAGTGGGGATGATGGGAGCAGCATTCCCGGAATCACCGCCGACGTTTCGTGCCGACCACCCCTTCCTGTTCCTGATCCGGCACAACCCAACGAAGAGCATTCTGTTCTGGGGCGGGTGGTGAATCCCAAGGCGTAGTTCGCCAATTACAGATGATTGGATTTCTACGGAGTCCACCACCATGACCGATTCCACCCACGAGTTCTTCGACACGCTCGCCAAGATCCTGCTGCGGTGCTGGATCTTCGGATTCCTGCTCCTGCTGGTGTGGTTTGGCATCTACATGCTGACGAGTGACGTGGCCCACGTCCGGCACGGCAGAATGTTCGGACTGAGCCAGCACGATCTGAACGTCATCCACTACAGCGGCATGGCCTTTGCCAAGCTGGTCGTGATCCTGTTCTTCTTCTTCCCCTGGGCGGCGATCCGGCTGGTGTTGAGGAGGCCGAAGGGCTGACGGCTACATTTGGAACAAAGTCGGCTGTCCCGGATAAGTCACCGTCCCGTCCACGACTTTCGCCCCCGTCGTCAGCATGTGCGGCTTGACTTCGCCGGTGGGCAAAATGTGCAGCACCGTCACGCCGTTGGCCAGCAGGTGATCACAGAGAAATCGCCGGTGGCAGTGCCGGTAGTCGCCTTCGGCACACATGATGGCAGTCCGGCGGTTCCCGGCGATCGCCAACAGCTTTGCCACGCCCTGCTGGAACCCGTCCGTCGCCATGTAGTCGGCGTAGGCCCGAAAGGACTCGTCCTCGACTCCCCGATTCGGCGACGGCGGATCGTCCTTGGTTCGGCTGCGATGACCACCCAGGGCTTCCAGCCAGTGGTATTCGATGTCTTCGTCGGCCAGCGATGCCGACAAGCTTTCCTTGCTGAAGTGGGGATGCCTGCGGGAACCGGGGGAACTGCGGATATCCGCCAGGGCTTCGATCCCGTGCTTCTGTAGCAGCCAGAGGAAGCTGCCCAGCGGATGGCTGCTGTGACCGATGGTGAAGATTTGGAGTTGGTCGGGCATGGCGTCCATGACGACAGGATACCCAACCCAGCGGTTGCAATGTAGCCGTGGACGCTGTTCTGTGGATCAATGTGGCCCCGTCCTGTAGAATCGAGCGAAGGCGGACGCCGTGGTAACACGCCTAGCCCCAAACGAATCAACGGAATGTCGAAAGTCCAAATGGGGGAGGAAGGATGCCATGTCAGAAGACGTGAACAAGTCGGAGGAAGCCTTTCGGGAACTGGTCCGAGTTCTGGAGGCGGCCGTTCGAGCAGCGGCCAATTCCGTTGGACTGGAACGGGAAGGGGAAGACTTGATGGTGGTCCATTACTTCGGGAGTATGGGCCAAGCGGAGGGTTCGATTCCCAAGGAAATGGAGCAGGCCGTGCTAAAAGAAATCGTCAGCCGAGCCGGTCTTTCCGGGAAGCCCAGAGGCGAGATGCACCTCAGTCTCCTCGGGACAGAGTACAAGGTGGTGGTCGATGAGCGGGAGAATTTTGGCGAGTCCTCCTTCAACCTCACGCTGAAGAAGACTAGCCGGAGAAAGACTTAGACATAAACATCTTGGAGTCAACAAACCATGAAACGTGCCATCGCAGT
This sequence comes from uncultured delta proteobacterium, assembly GCA_963723235.1. Lineage (GTDB taxonomy): Bacteria > Desulfobacterota > WTBG01 > CAIYCZ01 > CAIRTM01 > CAIRTM01. The sequence goes on along the minus strand of CAVRPV010000006.1, from coordinate 2,677 downwards.
CTGGGTCGCCGCTATTTTGTTCGGAGCTTTACCAAGCCCATCAGTTACGGCAGAAGCCTTCCACCTCGCCATCGAAGCGGCGAAGACCGGAGAGTTGCCTGCGGGCTGGTCGATGGCCAAGACCGGCGAGGGGCCGGGGGGCGACTGGGCCGTGGTCGAAGATGCCACGACTCCAGGAGGCAAGGCCCTGGCTCAAACATCCGAACAAGGCCCCAATCGGTTGTTCTGTCTCTGCGTCGCAGACGGCACCAGCTTCCAAGATTTGGATCTGACAGTTTCGTTCAAGGCCGTGGCGGGGAAGTTGGATCAGGGCGGCGGGCCGGTGTGGCGTTATCGGGATGCGAACAATTACTACATCGCTCGCATGAATCCGCTGGAGGACAACTACCGGGTCTACAAAGTCGTGGACGGCAAACGCACGCAACTGGGGTCCGCTGACGTGAAACTTCCGGCAGGCGAGTGGCATTCCCTTCGGATTGTTCACAAGAACGACCAGATTCAGTGTTACCTGGGCGACCGGCTGTACCTCGATGTGAAGGACGACACGTTCGGAGATGCCGGTAAGGTGGGCCTCTGGACCAAGGCGGATGCCCAGACCCGGTTTGCTGGCCTTCGGGTCACCACCGCCGCCCCGTCGCTGCAACAGTCGAGTGAAGACCAGCTACCGTCAGCGTCCCCCGGCCAGACCTGGAAGCTGGTCTGGCAGGACGAATTCGACGGCGACAAACTCGACACCACGAAATGGACGCCTCGGCCCGATGGCAAACGCAAGGGCGGTTGGTGGAGCCAGAAGGCAATCGGTCTGGACGGCAAGGGCAACCTCGTCATCAAGACGTTCATGGACGGCGACAAGCCCACGGACGGCTGCATCACGACCCAGGGCAAGTTCGAACACAGCTTTGGCTACTACGTCGCCCGTGTGCAATTCCAGAGTCAGCCCGGCCACTGGTCGGCGTTTTGGATCACAGGTCCGGGTGTCGGCAAGGTCGGTGACGACGCACGTGACGGCTGCGAAATCGACATCATGGAAAAGCCGTGGCTGGACGAACGGGTCCAGCACACCTTCCACTGGGACGGCTACGGCAAGGATCACAAGTCCGAGGGCCACGTCGCCAAGGTGCCGGGCGTCATGAACGGATTCCACACGTTCGGCCTGTGGTGGAAGGCCGACGAGTACATTTTCTACGTGGACGGCAAAGAGACGTGGCGAAGCAAGGCGGGTGGCGTCTGCCAAGTGCCGGAGTACATGCTGCTCAGCGACGAGATCGGCACCTGGGCGGGCGACATCGCCAAGGCGAAACTGCCGGACCAATTCCTGGTCGATTACGTGCGGGTGTACGACTTGGTGGAGACGAAGTAGCTTCGGTCGCCGTGGTAGTGGGCTGATCGGATTCTGCTGCCAAGATGGAAGTGACGGGCTGGGGCCGAACGATGCTCTGCGAGCTTTGCGAATGCGAGGAAGCCTACAACTTCCACCACTTTATTCCCCGAACGCTGCATTCGAACAAGTGGTTCAAGCGACGTTACACCCGGCAGGAAATGCAGCAAGGCATGGAGGTCTGCAAGCCGTGTCACTCGGCCATCCACGACCTGATCCCCAAGGAGAAGGAATTGGGCAGGAGCTACAACACCAGAGAAAAACTGCTGGCCCATCCCCAGTTGCAGGGCTATGTCCAGTGGAAGCGGGAGAAAGGGCGAACCAAGCCGAAGCGGAGAAGGAAGGACTCGGCGTGAAGGCTGGCCCATGACGTTCTTGCGGCCCTCCGGCTCACATCGACCTCCGAATGACACAGAACCAGGCCCTGGGACCACCGTCGCTGAACCGGGCGTCTTTCAAGTCAGGTCGGGGCTCGAATCGTGCTTCCTGGATGGACTCCACGTGCCAGCCCTGGGCGAAGGCGTCGTGGAGTTCCTGACGTGACACTCGGCGTGGGCCTTGGCCGGGCGGCTCCTGGTCGCTGAAACAGCACAGGAAAAGCCTGCCTCCAGGTTTGACGGCACTGGCCAGGGCGGTGACATAGCGTGCCCGGTCAGCATCCGAGAGAACGTGGAACAACCCGCAGTCGAGCACCGAGTCAAATTGCTCCGGTATCTCGCCCAGGGCCAGGGCGTCCATCACGAGGAACGTGGCTCCCAGTCCTCGCTGCTGGGCCTTCTGGCGGGCCTCGGCAATCGGCTGCTCCAGGAAGTCGATGCCGGTGACTTTGTGGCCACGTTCGGCAAAGAACAGGGCGTTGTCGCCCGTGCCACAGCCCGCATCCAGGATCGAGCCGGTGATCTGCTCCGCCGCCTGCACGAACACGGGTTGCGGCTTGCCGATGTCCCAGGGTGGTTGGCCTGCGTAGGCTTGCTGAAACTGTTCTTTGCTGGAGAACTCTGCGGCCATGTCGTTCTTCCTGTGATTCTGTACTGCCGGGTCAGGCCAGTCTGCTCCACGGCATTGTAGCGAGCATGGCGAGTGCCGCCACCGTCTTGGTCCGTGCCCGAATGGTTTCACAGCCACCAGCGAGTCGGTAGGATGGTGGCTGTGATCTTGATTCCCCTGGAGGAATCGCACTTGGCAAACTTCATCCAGAAACCAACGATCATCGAAGCGGCGGGGCAACCGCCCAAGTCCATCGAGGAGTTCATCGGCCGGGTCAATTCAGGCACGGCAGCGGTGAGCATCGCCCGCATG
>CAVRPV010000005.1:0-35934 GCA_963723235.1 uncultured delta proteobacterium | reverse complement strand
CTTGACACACCATTACCGCAAACCTATACTTTCCGCGTTTCACGGGGTACAATGACTGTGCGAACTCCTGCACCAATGAATACAATAAATTATAACCAGACTGCCAGTTTAACCGTGCGCATGACGAATCCATGGTAAAAAAAATCTCCGGCACATCCATTACCTGGACAGCTATCGACGAAATGCCGCCGGAAGCACTTGCCGGGATTGAAAATCTTGTTCGCGGTGCGACAATTAATCCGGGCGTGCCGTTTATTAAGGACAACAATGTGCGAAGCGCTTTTCTCCTTGAATCGGGCGTGCCGGGCTGCCCGCGTCTGTTTGTGAAATGGTTCAAAAAACCCGCGGTAATCCAGCGTATCAGGCATCTGTTCGTGCCGTCCAAAGCGCTGGAGGAGTGGCGCAATTTACGTGCGCTTGAAAAAAGGGCCTTCCCTGCCCTCGGGCGCTTGCTTTTTTTGAAAAACGCAAATGTGGCATGCTTGAGACAGCCTGCCTGATTATACAGGCTCTTGACGACGCACAGCCCTTGAATGAATTTAACGCATGGTGCGCCCTGCCTGCCCCACAGAGATTTGAACTTACGCGGCAGCTGGCCCGGCTCAGTGCTGCCATGCATGCGGCAGGTGTTTTTTCCCGCGATTATCATGCCGGCAACATCATGGTTCGCCCAACCGGGCAGGGGAGCTTCGAGCTGTTTCTCATTGATCTGCATAAAGCGAGGCTGCGTAAAAAACTCGGGCTTTCCATGATCATTACCGATTGTGCCAAGCTTGCCAATTCACTTCCGGCTTCACGCACTGCACCGCCTGCGCTTTGCACAGGAATATTATCGCCACGCAGCTTGTCAGCCATGTCCCTGCCAGAATTCGTGCGCCGCATCAATGACAAAAGCGCCCGGATTAAGGCCCGCCAGATCATAAGCCGCTCCAGGCGCTGCGTGCTGAAAAGCACCGTTTTTGAAGTCGCCCGGACATGGAAAGAACGCTATTGCGGACGACGCGATTTTGGTCATGCAGCTGCCCGGGCCCTGATTGCGCGCCACCTGAGCGAAAACGACGACTGGCGATCATAAAAAAAACATCCAAATCAATGCTTACCACGCATGTCAGCGCCGGACAAACACTGTGCGTAAAGGGCTATCGTTTTCGCGGCCCGGTCTATGCCCTGGTAAATCTGTTTCGTACATCGCGTGCGCTAAAATCCTGGATTGCCGCCAATGGACTTATTGTGCGCGGACTGCTGACTCCGCAGCCCCTGGCCATCATTGAAAAGCGCTTCGGGCCTATACTGCGGGAGAATTATTATATCTGCCGCTGGCTGGACCATGCTCCGGAGCTCAATACCTATATTACGGGGCGCCAGTGGTCGCAGCCCGACAAAAAACAATTTATCCGTTCTCTGGCGCACACCATAGCCAGATTGCACGCTCAGGGTATTTACCACGGTGATTTAAAGTCAAACAATATCCTGGTGCGCGCGCATGCCGCATCATGGGATTTCTTTTTTATCGATCTTGACCGGGTTTCTTTTTCACGGCCCCTTACGTTTGAGCGCCGCGCCAACAATCTGGCACAGATCAACGCATCGGTGGCTGATGTCATGACCCTGCGCGACCGCCTGCGGTTTTTTCGAATGTACTCCGGAACAGCAGCCTGTTATACTGAACGCAAACGCTACTTTGAGCGCATACTGGCAATCAGCCGCACCAAAGGCACAAAAGCCTACGGACTGACACTTAAAAAAGTAAGCAGAGACCATGCCGTCACTATTCAGCTGTAATTATTACGTATAACGAAGAAAAAAACATTGCGCGCTGCATTGAATCCGTCAGCAGGGTTGCGGACGAGATACTTGTTGTTGACTCCTTCTCCACAGACACAACAGAAAGCATCTGCAAAAACTACGGTGCAACCTTTATGTCAGCATGCGTTTGAAGGACATATTGAACAGAAAAATTTTGCCCTGTCCCAGGCCAAACATGATTATATCCTCTCGCTTGATGCCGATGAAGCCCTCAGCCCTGAACTTGAGGCCAGTATTGCAGCGATCAAGAAAGACTGGAAGCATGACGGGCACGAATGCAATCGCCTGACCTGCTATTGCGGGCAATGGATCAGACACAGCGGCTGGTATCCTGACAGGAAATCAGCGTTTGTTTGACCGAAGGAAAGCCATCATGGGGCGGCATAAACCCGCATGACAGAATCATAATGGCCCCTGATGCAACAACCCGGCACATACCTGGAGATCTTCTGCACTATACCTTTAATTCCATTGCAGAACACGTCGCACAGATTAATAAATTCTCCGAAATAAAGGCCGAAGGGCTTTTCAGAAAAGGGGAAAAAATAAATCTACTGCGACTCATGCTGGAGCCATTGTTTAAATTCTTCAAAAGTTACGTATTACAAGGCTGGTTTCCTTGATGGATGGTATGGGCTCATAATCAGTGCAAATTCAGCGCATGCAATATTTTTGAGATATGCAAAATTATATGAAAAAAACAGAGCCGCACGAGATAAAAAATAAAACAATCTGCTTTTTCAACACGAACAAAGCGTGGGGCGGAGGAGAGAAATGGCATTTTGACTATGCCTGCGGATTGCGGGATCGTGGCTACAGGGTTTGCATTATTGCCTACAAGGAAAGTCCCCTGCATAAAAAAGCCCTTGAAGCAGGTATTCAGGTTTTTGGATTAACGCTGAATAATTTTTCATTTCTTAACAGCTTCCATCTCAGGAAAATAAAAAAAATACTGCTCGCAAACCGCAACAGGGCTGGTTATCTGTAACCTTGCCCGGGATATGAAGGCCGGTGGTTTGGCTGCAAAAAAAGCAGGCGTCCGGCACAGGATTTACCGCAGAGGCAGTGCAATCCCGGTGAAAAACACTTTTTTAAACCGGTATATTTTTAAAAACGTTGTTACGGAAATTATTTCAAATTCAGAAGAAACCACAAATACGCTTACCTGTTGTAATCCGGAAATTGCCAAGAAAAAAATAACGGTGCTTTACAACGGAATTGACACCGGCACATTTTCACCGGCAGAGAAAAAAAACCTGACGGACCGGCCTTTTGTTATCGGCAATGCCGGGCGTTTGTCACAACAGAAAGCGCAGCACCACCTGATTGAACTCGCTGAAAACTTGCGGGACAGGGCAGTGTCATTTACAATACGCGTTGCCGGTGATGGAGAATTGCGTGAAGACCTTGCATCTCAGACACGCGCAAAAAACCTGCAGGACTGTATTCAATGGGAAGGGTTTGTCCGCGATATCAAAAGTTTCCTGAACACGCTCGATGTTTTCATTTTAACATCGCACTGGGAAGGGTTTGGATATGTCCTGATAGAAGCAATGCTGTGCGGGTTGCCGGTCATTGCTTTTAATACCAGCAGTAATCCCGAGATAGTCGCGGATGGCAAAACCGGCTATCTGATCCCGCCCTATGATATGCTTAAGCTGGCTGAAGCCGTTGAGCAGCTGCGAACACACCCTGCAGAGGCACAGGAGATGGGCCGAAAGGGTAGAAGCCGGGCTCTGGAATTGTTCGATTTCCAGAAGTCCCTGGACAAGCTTGAACAGATACTTCACTCTGCTGTCTGCGATTAATAAACACCTGCATGTGCGCGGTGTTTTTTCAAGAGGTTGATGATGTTTTCATGGTGGACCAGTCGCCGGGAGATCAAAGAACAGGCCGACTTTTTGTCTGCATTGCAACCGGCGCTGCTTATGGGACGGGGGCATTCGGGGACACGGGTACTGTCTTTTGCCTGCATGCATCTTAACATTCAACTCGGTACCAGTGCCGCAACAGGCGATGCCGATGACCGGACATTTACCCGCACCATCAAGAAGATTGCCACCCGCAATCTTCCTCCCTGCCCACCGGATACCGTACTAGAAAAAGACCTGATCCGTTTTCAAAATGCCGTGTTCCGGTATTATACAACAATCGGCTCCCCGCAGACACCCTGGGGCTGGAAGTTTCCTGAAACCTATCTGATCGGTGCCTATGTAGCCAGGACCTTTCCGCAGGCGCGCTATATTCATATGGTCCGCGACGGGCGCGATCTGGCCTTCAAAAAACATTTAACTGATGACCCCAAACGAAAACTGGGCAAAAAACTGCTTTCGCACATCGGTGCCATGGGCCTGCCCCATCATCTGCAGGCAGGGCTGTCCTGGGCTTTCCAGGTTGATCAGTTTGATGAATTTCGCAAAACCCTGCATGCTGATCAGGTCTTTGATGTACGCTTTGAAGATATGTGCCGGCAACCGATGGCATCCATGCAGGGCCTGTGTGATTTTCTGAAAATCCCCATGACCGACCGCTGCGAGCGCTACATTACCAGGCAGTTGGACATCGGCAAGATCGGGCAATATAAAAGCGAAGACCCCGCGAAAATCATGGAAATTGAGAATGCAGTCAGCAGCACCTTGAAGCGCTATGGCTACCTTTGAGTGCGTAAGGAGATTTTGGAACCATGGTCGGGTTCGTTCACATTAATAAAACGGGCGGCACCACCGTCAAATTTATTTTGCGCAATTCCTCCTGGTTGCGGCATTGCGATCTGCTGCCGAAGCGCCGCCGTGCCGTTGCTGAAGCCGGTGACATCGCGTTCGTGCAAAAAGTTTTCTTTTGGGGGATCAACTCCATTACGGGGCACTCATTGCGGCCCTGGGTGGATGATCTTCCTGTGTCGATTAATTATTTCACGATGCTTCGCGATCCTCTGCAGCGCTGTCTCTCGCACTACCAGCACGTGAAGCGCGCTCAGCGTCGCTTGGGCAGAGACATCACATTTGAGGAGTTTATGCACGATCAAAGAAATACCGACTATCAGGTTCGCCATATCGCCGGAGTTCCAGACGTCGAAAAAGCAAAGGAAATATTAAAGAGCAGATTTTTTTTCGTGGGGTTAATGGAACGCTTTGATGAGTCCATGCGCATTCTGCAGAAGATTTTCCCGTATCCCCTTACACTGCAGTACAGGCCGCTGCATGTTGCCAAAGATAACAAAGCAAAACAGGAAATATTGAACAGCGCCGCGGACCGTGACCTGCTCAGCAGGGGCAACCAGCACGATCTGGCGCTGTACGCCTTCGTGCGAGACGAGCTCTATCCTGTTTATTGCACACAGGCAGGACTCGTGGGGCACGAGGGAGATAAACCGGCACAACAGCCTTCAGCCTGCCCCGTCCGGTATAAGTTGACGCGGTTCTATAACCACGGAATATACCGTAACTTAAATAAAATGCGTTGCCTGATACTGCGCGGCCGGACATAGACCGGGATTGCCGCACAATCAGCCGGAGGCGCACTGCTTTCCGCCCGGTCTGCCGGGCGGATTATAAACGCGTGCGTGTTCGATATTACAGAATGTATCGCGGGGATGCATATTGCCGCCCCAGCCCCTACCTATCAGGCCTTTTAGTCGCGCGCATGGCAAGCGCTCCCCCGGCTCCAACAACCAGGGCAACCGCACCGGCAATCACGAACGCGATTGAATATGAATTCGTCGCATCGGCAAGTGCGCCGGCGCACCAGGGCCCCAAAGCCTGCCCGACACCGAAGATAATCGTCATCAGGCCAAGCGCTGCCGGGGCAAGGCGCGCTCCGAATGTGTCGCCGGCAAGTGCGGCCATGAGCGCCGGAATACTCCAGGCAGTGAGGGCAAACAGGGCTGCACTTGCATAGACCATGGGCAGGGCGTGGCTGCGGCCGAACAGGACGAATGCAAGTGCCTGAAGCGTGAATACGCATACGAGCACGATCTTTCTGCCAAACCGATCAGAAATGCTGCCCCAGATAAAACCGCTGGGCAAAGACACAAAGCCGACCTGCATCCAGAGCATACCGGCCGCTGCAGGCGTAAAAGCACCATCCCGCACCAAATGACCGATAAAAAAGGTCGCATAGATTATGTAGGAGAACCCGAAGGCACAGTAGATCAAAGCAAGCTGCCATAGCATGCGCGACCGGTATACCCGGTGCCAGTTCAAAGGCGAAGAAACTTTTTCAGCATTGCGCCGGGCCTGTTCACCCGCACTCTCTCCAAGCGGCGCCAAAGACAACTCTTCCGGACGGTTGCGTAAAAAGATTGCACAGAGTCCACAGGCCACCAATCCCAGCGCGCCGAGCACATACCAGCTCATGCGCCATCCATCAGCGCCACCGGCAGCGATAATCGCGGGAACAAGCGGCCCGGTTATCATCAGACCCAGGCTCGATCCGGTCACGCCGATGCCGGAGGCAAGGCCACGCCTGCGCGACCCGAACCATGCGGACACCAGACCCATGGCCGGAATATTTGCGCCGGCACCGCCGAGACCTGCAAGGAAACGCCCGAAACAGGCTGAGCCGAACGTAGGCACCAGCCCCGTGAGAATCATTGCAAGGGCCACCACCAAAAGGGAAACCGCGATAACAACGCGGGGGCCAAAACGGGCGGCAAGAAGGCCGGCAGGCACAACGGCGAGCAGATAGCCCAGAAGATTCAGTGTTTGCAGCTGGCCGGTCTGTGTGTTTGAAAGTCCAAGGCCCTGCTGCATGGCAGGCAGGATGCTGGTGTAGCCGAAGCGCGCGAGCCCCAGCGCGCTGAACACAGCAAGCACGATGAGCGCAAGCACGACAATACCGTAATGCAGGCGCAGGCCCTGATTCCGATCGTTCATATAGCCGTCCCAACATTCATGGCGGACTCAGTGTATCAGGCAAAGATTAAGGCGAACGATATATAGCCTTTATCGCTTCCCCCGCAATGCATCCAGGGTTTTGTGTGCTTCGAGCTCGCTCAGCGGACCCCTTTCAAGGGTTTCGGACAAAAATTCAAAGCCCGTTTGCAAACGCGCGCACACATACTCATCACACTCTGCGCAGGTCGCGTGCTGCTTTTCCAAACAGCAGGTGCGGATACCGCAGAAATCGCAATACCCCAAATGCCGGCCGTCTGTTCTGCTGGCAGCCGTCGCAGTTTATATACTCCGGTTCCACGGGCACATCGAGCTGGCGCGCCCAGCGCTCCGCAGTTGTGCGCCGCAGTTCATCGTCATTGTTGAGCGTGGCCACGTAGGCGTCACAGGCTGCGCAATCAACCCCGCAGCAGGCTATCTTTTTTTTCATGGCCTGCTCCTTAAAAAATCTTTTTGATTGTTCTTTGAGTCAATTCTGTGGCTTGACTCCAGGGATAGTGGGCAGCGACCGTTATCTTGCCCAAGCTCAGCAGCTTAGTGCGCGTCGCGCCAGGTCTCGCCCCAGCCAACATCAACTTTCAGCGGCACGCGCATAGCGTAGGCGCTTTCCATTTCCTGCTTGACCAGCGCGGCCATGAGTTCCAGTTCGGCTTCGGGCACTTCAAACACCAGCTCATCATGCACCTGCATGATCATGCGGCTCTTCAGGCCTTCTGCCTGCAGGCGGCGGTGAATGTTAAGCATGGCGATCTTGATAAGATCGGCAGCTGTGCCCTGAATGGGCGCGTTGATGGCGGTGCGCTCAGCGAATTTGCGCACCTGCTGGTTTTTGGCATTGATATCGGGTAAAAAGCGCTTGCGATTCATAAGCGTCTCGACATATTCATTCGCGCGGGCCTTGTCCAGCAGTGTATCAAAAAAAGTTTGCACCCCTTTGTAGCGCAGAAAATATTGATCGATGTATTCCTGTGCTTTCTTGGGGGCAATGCCCAATTGCTGGCTGAGCCCGTACGCGCTCATGCCGTAGATGATGCCGAAATTGATCACCTTGGCGTCCCGCCGGCGCTGCGCATCCATCTCCGCGCCCGCACTGCCCCAGATTTCAGCGGCCGTGCGCGCGTGAATATCCTCGTCTTTAAGAAACGCGTCAGTGAGCATGGCATCGCCGGACATATGCGCCAGGATGCGAAGCTCAATCTGCGAGTAGTCGGCAGATAAAATTTTATAGCCCGGCTCGCCCACGAAGGCCTCGCGGATGCGGATGCCCTCCTCGGTGCGAATCGGAATGTTTTGCAAATTCGGATCACTTGAGCTCAGCCGCCCGGTTGCGGTCACGGTCTGATTGTAGGAGGTGTGCACGCGCCCGGTTGCGGGATTGATCAATTCCGGCAGGGCGTCAACATAGGTTGAAACCAGCTTGGCTAGGCTGCGGTATTCCAGCACCGTCTTTGGCAGGGGATGCATATGCGCCAGTTCGTTCAGCGTGTCAACGTCGGTTGCGTAGCCGGTTTTGGTTTTCTTGACAACCGGCAGACACAGTTTTTCAAACAACACCTCTCCGAGCTGCTTGGGGGAATTGATATTGAACTGCACGCCTGCGAGCGTATAGATACGCTGCTCAATCTCATCCAGCCGGGAGTGAAACTCTCGCGACAGAACGCCCAGACGTTGCGAATCTATTTTCACTCCGGCCATTTCAATGTCAGCCAGAACCTCAACGAGCGGCATTTCCATATTGCGAAACAGCTCCTCAAAGCCATCGGAGCGTACCTGCGGCAGCAGCAGCTCGCAGAGCATGCGGGTGATATCGGAGTCCTCGCAGGCGTACTCTACTGCACTCTTCAACGGCACGAGGTCAAAGGTTATCTGCTTTTTGCCGCTGCCGGCGACATCCTTGAATGAAATCATTGTGTGATTAAGCCGGTCAAGGGCCACATCATCAAGGTTGTGGCGGTAGCGCGAGGGGTTGAGCACGTAGGATGCCACCATGGTGTCGCAGCTGATGCCCTGCAGATCGATTCCATTGCGCTTCAGAATGATATATTCGTATTTAATATTGTGGCCGACCTTGCCGATGGCCGGGTTTTCAAGAATGGGCTTCAGGCGGCTGAGCACTTCGCCAAGGTCGGGCTGGTTTGAGAGACTCTGATGGGCCAGGGGCACATACACGGCCTCATGATCGCTCCAGGCAAAGGAGATGCCGACAATGTCGGCCAGCATCGGAAACTGCGAGGTCGTTTCAAAGTCAAACGTGAAACTCTCAAGCGCACCCAGCTTTTCATAGAGCTGTTCCAGCTCCTGCGGCTCAATCAGCGCGCGGTAATTTTTCTCCGGGCGGGGTTCATTTGCAGCGCTTGCTTTCTGGAGCCGGGTGAACTCGAAATTTTTATAAAGCTCCTGCAGGGCCGGTGCATCAGGCGGCGTAAGCGTACAGTCGCGCCAGTCGCAGTCAATCTGCACGTCCGTGTCAATCGTTACCAGTTGTTTGCTCAAATAGGCCTGCTCACGATGCTCTTCAAGCGCTGAGCGGGCTTTCTTTTGCGTGACCTCATCAAGGTGTTCATAGATCCCGTCAAGGCTGCCGATACTGAGCGAGCAGGCTCTGCGCGGTTTTGGGGCCGATGCCCGGCACACCGGGAACATTGTCACTTGAGTCACCCGTCAGTGCCAGCATATCCACGATATGCTCGGGACCCAGGCCATATTTGGCTTCAACCGCGGCCCTGTCCATGACTTTATCCTTCATGGTATCGAGCATGGTTATCTGCGGACTGATCAGTTGGCAGAGATCCTTGTCGCCTGAAATAATCACCACTTCGCAGCCCTCGGCTTCTGCCCTGCGGGCAAGCGTGCCGATAATGTCATCGGCTTCAAACCCGGCCTTTTCTACGGCGCGGATATTAAACGCTTCGATTACCTCTTTGATGTGGGGAATCTGCACCTGCAGATCATCGGGCATGACCGCCCGGTTGGCCTTGTACTGATCATAGGCCTTGTGCCGGAAGGTGGGTTCCGGCCGGTCGAGCACGGCCGCGATATGGCTGGGCTGATGCTGATCAAGCAGCTTCAAGATCATGGTTGTGAAGCCGTAAATCGCATTGGTCGGCAAGCCCGGCCGAATTTGACAGCGGGGGCAGGGCGAAATAGGCCCGATAAAAATACGCGCTGGTATCGATGAGAAACAGTCTGTTCATAAACGCCCTCCCGGGCATGACACTTCAATACGTGGTTTTGTTTGAGGGCAGCAGGCTTGTCAGGTGCCACTGCTGCAAAGCATTAACATGTTTGTTATTCCGGGCAATGCCGCAGCGCGACCCGGAATCCAGTGGCATGTGCTCGTGGGTGATGGACCCGGATCAAGTCCGGGGTGACAGCTACTGCGACTTTTACGGTTTCACCGGCAATGTGCAGGCATATTAGCACATTGGCACTCCTGTGAAAGCAAAATAAGTCTCAGAGCGCGAGTTGAATTCGAACTTGTAATTTCTGTCCTGGTATGAATACAATTCAGAAACACAAGACTCCTTTCACTGATCAGCTCGCATGATACGCACAATTATATACCTGCTGTTCGCTGCAGTATTTTTTCTTCAGCCGCTTTGCGCAGAAGAGCGCGCACCGCTCTCAAGCAGGTATTTCACGATTGAGAGCACCGAGGGCGACCGTACCGCACTTTTTCTGTCCCAAAAAGCCGACGCAATTGCTGAAAACATTTCCAAACAACTCGGCTTTGCCCTGCCGACGAGTGTGCGTGTAATTATCGCACCCGATCAGGAATACTTTCGCAGCGTGCAGCCTGTCGGCGCGCAGGTTCCCGAATGGGCCGTTGGCGTTGCCTATCCGCAGTACAACCTGATCGTGCTGCTCAAAAACTCGGGCGGGGATATTCTCAAAACCTTTGAGCATGAGATGTGTCACATCCTGCTGGGCCAGGCATTCGGCCCCGGCCACATTCCACGCTGGCTGAATGAGGGCATGGCCGTTATTGTTGCCGGAGAATGGAGCGTACAGCGCCTGACCACCATGACCATGGCCGTGCTGAGCGGGAATGTGCTGCCCATGGATGACATTACAAACGCATTCCCCCGTGATGAGCGCCGGGCGGAACTGGCCTATTGCCAGAGTTTTTATTTTATTTCATTTTTAAAATCCAGTTTCGGCGACGATGAATTCCGCACCTTTCTCAGCATATATAGTTCCTGTAAGGATTTTAAACTGGCATTGTGGAAAGCCTACTACCTGAGCTGGGATGAAATTGAGCGGCTGTGGCTTGAATATCTGAAGCTGCGTTTCAGCTGGGTACCGATTCTTTTCAGCACCGGAGCCCTGTGGTTTCTTGCAAGCCTGGTGTTCATCTGGGGATATATACATAAAAAGCGCATAGCCCGTGAAAAGATGCGCCAGTGGGCGCAGGAGGAGCTGCTTCAGGACGATGGCAACAGCGAAATGCGGCACTGAGTGTGCGGCATCGCCAGTCACAGTTTTTTATGCTTGAAAACAGGGGCGCATTTCACATAAGATGGATATACACAGAAAAATCGCGCTCACTGAGCGCGCAATCCCAATCACAACAGGAGGTACGCTATGAAACGGATGATGGTAGCTGTTCTAATGACCGTTGGTTTTTGTCTTGCCGGATCAGTAGCGCATGCGGGCTGGGGAACCTGCGCAGGCTGTCACAACGGCACGGTCGCTCCGGGCAAGGATCAGTTCCTTGTAAAATTCAAGACCGTGGATGCCCTAATCAAGGCCGCGCAGGCGACAACCAACCCTATGATGGCCAAGATGAAGCAGGATACTGAAGGTCTCAAAGCGGCGGCGGTCGAGCTGGGTCTAAAAACGGAATAAGACGAATAAGCGCATTGCATGATCACGGGGAGGAGCGGGCATGTGGCAGGAGCAGGAACCCTGGAAATACTGCTACTGGCTGGATGCGGGACGTTTTCAGACTTGCAGCAGGAGATGGCGGCAAAGGGCGTGCACATGCGCCGGGCTGAAAAAAATCCCTGTGAGGCCCTGCTGGAGGATGTCGGCTATGCTGCGCCGGAGTGCTGGTCCGCTATTTGCCGCTTTGATGCGCTGCCCTGGTTTGAAGCCTCGCCCTTTAAAGGCAAAACACTGGTTGTGTCCTCAAAGCTCCTGGGCCCGTCCTATGACGGCTGCCTTGAAACGACCATAACGCCGATTACATTTAAACCAAAGAAGATGCCCGACATGGCTGAGCGCGACGCACTGATCAATGCTCCCCGTTTTGTGGAGCGCAAGCCCGCGGCCTGGGACGGTTTCCCGCAGGAGATGGGTGAGCAGATTGTCAAAGGCCTGGCGCGCTTGAGCGGCAAGCCGGTAGGCACCTGGGATGGACTGTTTCAAACCTGGACGTCCGTGCATGCGAATTTTATAGCGCCGCGCTTCCGCTCCGATGATGCGCAGGCAGCCCCCTATTCCATCGGCGACACGTTTTCAATCAGCAGCTGCTGCGTGGAGCTGTTCAACCTGCTCGCCTCGGCTGAGGAAGCCCTGCTCGTGCGGCCCTGCACCGGCGCGGCCCTTCTGCAGGCCATGGAGCGCGACCGATACTACCTGGTTCGTCTGGTGAAAAACATAAAGCGCGCCATCGCCTGAGGATGAGCCTGAGCGCCCCGGGTGAGGGCGACCGCTTGTAAAGCGCTGCTTTTTTTGGTACAGTTGCGGCAAGAACCGTCGATTCATTGCTTGCAAAAAAAGGACGTTAATTTGGACTCAGAATCATTCTATCAACTGGCTGCCATAGGTTATGCCTGATCGGATCGGCTCTTTTTTCATCAACGGAAACCGCGCTTACGAGCCTGTCGCACAACCGCATTCATCAGCTGCTTGACAGCGGCAGAAAATCACGCCTGCTGAGCCTGTGGCTGAAAAAACCCAATGATGTTCTGACCGCTGTTTTAATCGGCAATAATATCGTCAATATCCTGGCGGCCTCGATTGCAACGGCTTTCAGCCAGCAGCAGCTTCTGCGCCTCGGACTTGGTGATCGCGAAAGCCTTGCCGTGGGCCTCGCGGTCGGCATCATGACCCTGATCATCCTGGTGTTCGGCGAAGTCGTACCGAAAACATTCGCCAAACATAATGCCGAAAATATTATTCCGTTTTTTCCTCTTATCTCCGGGCTGTACTATCTTTTATTGCCCCTGACCCGTGTGCTGGTATTTATCAGCGGCGGGGTTGTCTGGCTCAGTGGCGGCAAATTCTCACATCAGGGCCCGCTGGTAACCGAGGAGGATCTTGAGTGGATGATTCTGCGCGGGCACAAGGAGAATGTGCTGCACAAAGAGATCAGCAGCATGCTTACCGGCGCACTTGACCTCGAAGACACGGTTGCCCGGGAAATTATGATGCCCCGCACGAAAATGGTCATGTTTGAGGTCAATGAAACTTTGGAGGAAGTATGGGAGCAGCACCGCGAGCATAACTACTCGCGCTATCCCGTATATGATGAAGTACCCGATAAGATTGTCGGCATATTTTATATCAAGGACCTGCTGTATTTTCTCTTTGATCCGGCCGGCAAGACCTTCAGCCTGCGCGAGTTGATGCGCACCGATCTGTACTTTGTGCCGGAATCAAAAAATGTGCGCGAAATCCTTACCGAGCTTAAAACCAAGCAGATCGGCATGGGTATTGTGGTTGACGAGTTCGGCGGTGTAGCGGGCATGGTGGCGCTTGAAGACATATTGGAGGAAATGGTCGGCGAGATCTACGATGAATATGATGAACCGTCGCATCATTTCATTGAGGAAAAACCGGGTTGCTTCCGCATTCAGTCCCAGTATCTGCTTGCCGATCTGGAAGAGCATCTGCATGTTAAAACAGGACTGCCTCTTGATCGCGGCTATGATACGGTCGGAGGGTTGTTGATGGATCTGGCCGGCAGGGTTCCGCTGCAGGGGGAAGTATTCACCTGGCCAAAAAACGCGATTGAGAGCGGCAATGATAGCGATGATTCGGTCGCGCCGCAGCTTTCTTTTACAATCCTTTCTGCAACCGAAACAACGATTAACACGGTACGCATGGAGATTCTTCAAAAAGAACCGGCCGATAAAAACACCCCGCCTGAGTAAAAAACCCCCCGACTACTTGTAAGGCATTAATGCACCAGCCTGTTATGCGTAGCTGTGCAGGCCTGAGAGCAGGTAATTAACGCCCAGAAACGTAAACACCACGCATGCGAAACCGATAACCGACAAAATCGCCATGCGCCTGCCGCGCCAGCCGCGCGTTATGCGCGCGTGCAGCACTGCGGCATATAAAAACCAGGTAATCAAAGACCAGGTCTCCTTGGGATCCCAGCTCCAGTAACTGCCCCAGGCATAGTTGGCCCAGACAGCGCCGGTGATGATGCCAAGGGACAGCATCAAAAAACCTATGGCCGTCATCCGGTACATGATTTCATCCAGCCGTTCAAGGGATGGGAAAAATCCGACAACGCCTTGAGCGCTCGTATCGCTTGTGCCCCTGCCTTTAAACAGGTACACACAAGCCGCGCAGCAGGAAACCGCAAAAGCAGAATAGCCCAGGAAGCAGGTGATCACATGATAGCTCAGCCAGTTGCTCTGCAGGGCCGGAATAAGCGGATCGATTGTGGAGCTGACGGTCGGTGAAAGCGAAGCATAGGCCATGGAAATCGAAACAACCGGCAGCAACAAAATTCCCAGGGCCCTGGTTTTGTAGCGCAGCTCGATATAGAGGTACAGCAGCACGCTTGTCAAGCTCAGCCCGATGAGGGCTTCATACAAATTCGTGAGCGGTATGCGGCCGTGGCCCGCCTGATAGGATTCCCACCAGCGCAACCCAAAACCGGCGCTGTGGATCACGGCCACGATCACGACAAGCACGGTAACGATGCGGCCGAATTTTTCGCTCTTGAAAAAAACGCAACAGAAATACAGGGTCATGCACAGCAGATACCCGATTGTGGTGATGCCCAGCAGTGTTGAACTCATGCGTCCTCCTTCAGCTCAGCAGGCGCTCGCACAGCGTGGAAAAATCTTTTTTAAATACGTCCTTATGTTTATTAGCGTCTCCGGCTATTGTTACCAGAAAGCCATGCTGTTTTTGCGCGCAGTGTACCCAGATGCGGCGATGCGAACAGAAAAACGCGATATACATACCGGCCAGCAGGGAAATGCACCCGGCCCAGACAAACACAACACCGGGGTCCTTTGTTACCTGCAAACCGGTAAATGTGCGCGGTTCAAAATTGAGGAGACTGATCCGGTACGGCTCGGTCTGCCGTCCGTGAAAATCAGGATAGCGCGCGAACAGCCAGGAGGTAAATAAAGGCTCGCCACCCCGCTGCGCGCGCAACAGCACAGCCGGATTGTTCATATTCCTTGAGCGTGAAAAGGGCTTATTGTGCTCATCCAGGGCGAAATCAGCCAGAAAACGGTCAACAAAAATTTCATCCTGTGTGCCCGGCAGTACAATCGATGAGCCAACCCCCACGCTGGCAATGAAGGGCTCGGTTGTATCGGGGGCCACAAAGGAGAGCTCCAGCGTGCCGCCTCCGTTGGGATCGACGCCATAGGTTGACTGGTAAAAATAAATACCCTTATAGATCAGGGGATCATTGACCCTGATCTCCTTGGTCACAACGTCCTGGCCGTTTTCAATGATTGTCAGGCTGCTGAGATAGGACTTCGGCCGCCCGGTATTTTCATAAAACGTAACCTCAAAGGAATTGCAGCGCAGGGTAAAGTCGAGCTGCTCATGACCTGAGCGGTCGGTCAGTGTCACGTTATCCGACTGCTCACCTTCATAGAGCTCAATGAAGCCTTTAAAGCCGAGATGACCCAAAAGCGATCCACCCATGATCAGAAGAAGGGCCGTATGCGTCAACAAAAATCCCAGCCGTGACCAGCGCCCCTTTTCGGCAAACAGGGTAACCCCGTCTTCCTGGCGTTGTATTACAGGTCGGCCGAAGGCAGCGTTCAGTTCGTGCGCGAAGCGCTCTTCGCCTGCGCTGTCAAAACTTTGAAGCTGGACCGTTTTACAGCAGCTCATGGCCGCAAGGCTTGCGGAATCAGGCAGAGAGCGGCTGGTGCGCAGCGCATGCCAGATGCGCGGAGCGCGATGCAGCGTGCAGCAGATCAGGTTCAGGGCAAAAAACGCCATTGCCAGCTGAAACCACCACGAACCGAACAGGTCGTAGAGCAGACATGCGTCAATCACGCGCAAACCCGTCTCACCGAAAATCCCGATATACTCGGCCTGAGAAGCTTTTTGCGGCACAACAGTGCCGATAATGCAGGCACCTGCAAGAATAAACAGCAAGAAGAGGGTCAGCCGCAGGGAGATTAAAAATCGCCAGATTGTTGTGAAGATGCTTGGTTTAGGCATTGCTCCGTTGATCCTGTAAGGTTCGTCTTGGTTGCGCAGCAAATGTTCATGCATTCTGCCGTTTTTTTATGTTCTTGTCCAGATTAAACAGCACGCAAACCCGGCCCGCATGCAACTGCAGTTTTAAAGGGGGAGCCCTGACAGCATTGACCCAGTTGTCCTCATTGACAACGTGGTCAATTACGTCAATAAGGTCAACTGGGGCATGCTTGCAGGGTGCGCATTGCGCACCTTTGCTTACTCAATCCCACTCGCGCAGGAAGTGGCAGGTATAGCCCCCCTGATTTTTTTTCAGATAGTCCTGATGATAGCCCTCAGCCAGTGACCAGTTTCTAACAGGCTCAACCGTTGTCACAATCGGGGCAGGCCAGCGATGGGCGACCTGAACCTCTTTGATTGCTTCCTCCGCCTCTTTCTTCTGGCGCTCATTAAAATAAAATATCGTGCTGCGATAGCTGCTGCCGCGATCATTGCCCTGGCGGTTCAGGGTGGTGGGGTCGTGCATCCGGAAAAACCAGCCGGTCAGAAGCTGTTTAAAGCTGATGCGCGCCGGGTCGAAAACAATTTCAACCGATTCGGCGTGCCCGGTTTCTCCGCGCGAAACATCCTCATAGGTTGCATTGGGAAGGTTTCCGCCGCAGTACCCGACCCGGGTTTCAAGCACGCCGTCAATATCTCGCAGAATTTCCTGCATGCCCCAGAAGCACCCCCCCGCAAGAATGGCGGTTTCCCTCTGAGCGGCTGGCACGGCAATACCTGCTTTGCGAAAACGCTCAAGATAGGCCCCGTACCCTTGGGCTTCCATGTCCGCCAGCGGCACGAACCGCAGCGCGGCCGAATTAATACAGTAGCGCAGGCCTCCGGCCTCTTTCGGACCGTCCTCAAACACATGACCCAGGTGCGAATCAGCCTGTGCGCTGCGGACCTCGACCCGCTTCATGCCAAGGGTGGTATCCGTCCGTTCGGCTACCGAGGGGTTTTCCAGCGGCCGGGTGAATGCCGGCCACCCGCATCCTGAATCATATTTGTCCAGGCTGCTAAACAGCGGCTCACCCGAAACAACATCGACATAGAGGCCCGGCTCAAAAGTCCGGTCATATTCTCCGCTGTAAGCCGGCTCGGTTGCATTCTGCTGCGTTACCCGGTACTGCTCCGGGGTCAGGCGTTGGCGCAATTCAACATCGGTCGGTTTCATGAAGGCGCTCCTTTCTGGGTCTGGCGTCACCTGAACCGCGGCGGCGCCGGATGGCTGTGTCTGCTCCTCGGCCGCAGGCGCACAGGCAGACAGGTTTGCTGCGAAAAGCAGCACAATCAGAATTCGAAAAAGCTTTGCGT
This sequence comes from uncultured delta proteobacterium, assembly GCA_963723235.1. Taxonomy (GTDB): domain Bacteria; phylum Desulfobacterota; class WTBG01; order CAIYCZ01; family CAIRTM01; genus CAIRTM01. Next base: position 18,523 of record CAVRPV010000005.1, on the reverse strand, counting down.
GCGATTTCATAGTACATACACCACAATACATTGTTTAAAGCATTTCATTATAAACTATAGCCTTTTTTTGTGTGTCTGTCATCTATGCCCCTTCGGTTTGACGCAGGGCGGCTCCGGGAAAAATTGCAGGCATGCAGCAGAATAAAGGGCTCAAGTTTCTCGTTACGCTTGAAATAGCAGGTAGGGTCTGTTCAAAATGCCCTGATGAGCAAAATCTTACTACAGCAAGACAGGCTTTTTCAAAAGCCCCCTAGAAATACCTGGAAATAAGCCCGATTATGCCGGTGGTATACAAGAGCACAATAAAGAGCGCAACTGGTGTTACATATTTAATCAGCACGTGCCAGATATCATAGAAATGAAAGGCATTTTCAACGTGCTTGATCTCGGCCTCCTTCTCGCCGTGGGTTAAAACCCAGCCGGCGAACACCGCAATGCCAAGCCCTCCCAGCGGCAGCATGATATTGCTGGCAAGCCCGTCGAGCAAGTCAAAGATGTTTTTCCCGCCCATGAGGGTGAACCCGCTCCACAGGTTGAAGGACAGGGCCGAAGGGATGCCGCACACGAAAATAACAGCGCCCAGAATGTAGTCTGCCTTTTTGCGGGTCCAGCCCAGCTCATCGATAAAAAATGACACCACCACCTCCAGCAGGGATATGGCCGAGGTCAGGGCGGCAAAGGCCACCAGCACAAAGAACAAAAATCCGCAAATCCTGCCGCCCGGCAGCTGGGCAAATATCTCCGGCAGCGTTACAAACAGCAGTCCGGGCCCGGCCCCGGGGTCAAGGCCGTAGCTGAACACGATCGGGAAAATCATCAGCCCGGCCATTATGGAAAAGAAGGTGTCAAGGGCGCTTATTTCAAGGGCCGCGCTGGAAATGTTGGTTCTTTTGTCAAGATAGCTGCCGTAGGTCAGCATGGCGCCCATGCCCAGGCTCAGCGAAAAAAATGCGCTGCCCAGGGCTTCCAGAATACCGGTCCGGGTCAGCTTGGAAAAATCGGGCTGCAGCAGAAAACGCAGGGCCTGTCCTGCGCCGGGGCTCATGAGGGAGCGTATCATCAGCCCGATAAGAATGAGAAACAGACCGGGCATCAGGACCTTGTTCCAGCGCTCAATACCGGAGCTGATGCCGCCGCGCACGATATAAACGGTCAGCACCATAAACAGTCCGTGCCATACAACCTGTTTCACCGGGCTGGACATGAGCGCCTGAAACTGTCCGGCGGCCATCCCGGTTTGAAACCCGGAGACAGCGGAGGCTGCAATATAGTGCAGTACCCATCCTCCGATCACGCTGTAATAGGACAGGATGATGAAACCGGCCAGAATGCCCATCCAGCCCACCAGCGGCCAGAACCGGCTTGAGCGCAGCTCGCGAAACGCCCCCACCGGATTTTTTTGAGAGCTGCGGCCGATGATAATTTCAGCAATCATTACCGGCAGCCCGAGAACGAGGACAGACCCGAGATAGGCTGCCAGGAAAGCCCCGCCCCCGTACTCACCGCACTTGTAGGGAAAGCGCCAGATATTGCCGAGCCCGATTGCCGAACCTGCGGCTGCCAGCACAAATCCGAACCGGCTGGCCCAATGTTCCCGCTGTGCTGCCATGGTGTACCTGTTTTTGATTACTGGTGTATAAATTATCGTATCCGGTTTATGCAGCGCAAGATGTAGTTACGATATAAAAGGTGTGCGCCTGCTGTCAAGAAAACATTTTTGCGTGAAGGGCCAGGCCATGATAGGGTGCGGGCAGAGGACAGGCAGGCGGTTGAAACACCCATTGTTGAACAAGCCTGTCAGTCCATACGAACCATAGTGAAGGAGAGCGACTATGAAAAAATTTCTGATACCTGCCCTGTGCTTCTGTGCGGCGCTGGGCCTTGCGGCCTGCTCAGCCCCGAGCGAGACGGATGACGAAGAAAAGGGCAGCATTGAACAGTTTAACCATGAAGTTGCCCGGGACGCCACCAATGCAATCCAGCGCCCGCTTGACAAGGCCCGTGGTGTGCAGGATATTGCCCGGGAACACAATCAGGATATTCCGCAGGAGTAGTCGGCGATGGAGATGAGCCGGTTACTGGAATGGCTGTGCGCAATGGCCGGTACTATTCGTCGTGATTTGGGTCCCGCAACAGGCGGATGATTTTTTCAATCAGGCAATCCGTGTTGGCAAGCACGGTATCAATCCCGGCCGGGGTGATATCCGGGACATGGATGCCGGCGCTGACCACAATCGTACGCTGCAGCGCGGAGGCAACCCGCTCAGCGACCCGGCGCGCAACCACATTATCACGGTGCCCCGGAAAACTGAACTGCAGCACGGTTGAACACCGGCCTTCTTGCGGAGCGCGATCGGGGTGCGGGGAGGAAACCACAAGAGCGCCGACATGCGGGCGTGTGCCCCCCCAGACTGTAATCAAAATGTCCGGGCCAAGCACCTGCAACGAAGCGCTCACGGTATATACGCCTGTTCCGGCGCTCAATTCCTGCATGTGTTCTCCGGACAACCGCCGGCAATCGGCGGAAAAACCGTGATAACATCACCATCACTCAGCTGCGGATCATCATCGTGCTGAACACCGTTCAGCAAAACAACCCTGGGCGCATCAGGCGGCAGCGCAAGACCCAGGGCTTCACTCAGGCGCGCGCATGGCGCAAGTTCGAGTTGTTCCGCGCCATCTGTGTCTGCAGCGGCGGCAAAAATGCGAAACGGTCCCAGAAGTTTGCGGGTAACATGTATCATCGCCGTGGTTTCCTGATTGTTGCGGGTATGAGGCCCGGGTTCGATCCGGCGCGAAAAATACCGGGGCTCGATTGCCTTGACATTTAATCGGCACACCTGCACTATACTACACATTGAGCGCTGATTTTGAAAATACTTTTTTCTGCGGTCCTGCCACGGCCGCGCATACGCACACATCCCATGCACCAAAAAAACTCCACACCTGCAGGCCTTGCGAACGGCCCCTTAAGCGGCATACGCGTTGTCGAATACGGCGTGTTTCATGCCGGACCCGGCGCGGGCGCGATTCTGGGCGACCTGGGTGCGGAGATCATTAAGATTGAAACCGGCAAGGGAGATCCTGAGCGTTTCTGGAGCGTGATAGGCGGTGTTGACATTACGGTTCCCGGCGGTGAGAGCATCATGTTTGAAATCTCCAACCGGAACAAAAAGGGCCTGCACCTTGATATACAAACAAAAAAAGGGCGTGAAATCTTCGAGCGCCTCATTAAAACCGCGGACGTATTTCTTACCAACCTGCGCCAGAGCACCACGCACGATCTCGGGATCGATTATGAGTCCATGCGCACAATCAATCCCGCTGTTATTCACGCCGGGGTATCCGGGTACGGTGAGCAGGGCCCGGCAGCCGATCTGGGCGCATTTGATCCCATGGGTCAGGCGCGCTCCGGCATGATGTATCTGCATGATGATCAGACCCCGGGCCTGATCCATATGGCGGTGCTTGATCAGGCTGCGGCCATTACGGCAAGCCATGCCATTCTGGCCGCGCTGTTTGCGCGCGAGCGCCACGGCGTTGCGCAGGCCGTGCATACCTCGCTCTACAGCGCCGGGCTCTGGCTGATGTACTGTAACCTGTACGCCAAGAGCGTTTTGAACAGGGATACCGCCTTTGCCTGGAAACGCTATGAAAATTCCCCCCTGCGCAACAGCTTTCAATGCTCTGACGGGGAATGGATTATCGGCGTGCATCATCCCGAGGAGAAATACTGGGAGCTGTTTTGCGAAATCACCGGCCAGCAAGAACTGCTCTCTGATCCCCGCTTTGCGGACCTGTCGGCGCGCCGCAAACACGTCGCTGAGCTGGTCGCTGTTTTTGACCGGGTGCTTGCCACGCGCACGCGTGATGAGTGGATTGATCTGTTTCAAAAAAACGGGCTGATGTTCACGCCGGTTCAGCATGTCGGCGAAGTTCTTGATGACCCGCAGGCCCTGGCCAATGCCTATGTGGTGGAATTCGAACACCCCGCGCACGGCCGCATAAAGATTCCCGGATATCCGGCCCGCTTCAGTGCTGCCGAGGCTAAAACCCGATTGGCCGCGCCGGGTCTGGGTGAGCACAGCAGCGAAATTCTCCTGGGCCTCGGCTACTCTGAAGACGACCTGCAGGAGTTTCGGGGCCAGGGTGTGATTCGCTGATGCGAGCCCAGCTGGATACAGATAAAAAATACCGGCAAAGGCGCATAATAATAGTGGTGCTCTGTGCAATTCGTGCTACAATGTGTACCCTGAAGACCGGATAAACATACCATTGGTTCCCTGCCGCGAATATTCTTAAAACGCAGCGCTGCTGAATAAAAATCCAGCCGGTGATTTCTTCCGCAGCGGTCGTGCTGTACCACACAAGTGCGCATGATGAGCCACGTGCTATAAGCTCGCATACACTGCCGTGCGTACAGCAACATCCGCATGCCGGGGGAAACCGGGATGAGAAAACCCAACACTCTTTTAAACATGGAACGATTATGGCGGAAACAGTAAACGGTATTTTTAAACCGGGCAAACACGGTGGCGGCGTCCTGCGCGACCCGCAGTATTCCTTTCGGCAGCAGCCCGATGAGATCATGGTTCCTCAAGCGCTCATACGCGAACACGGCCTTGTGCAGGGCGCAACCATTGCGGGCACTGCACAACGCGGGAAAAAAGGCCTGGTTCTTGAAAATATTGAATCAATCAACCAGCTTTCCAGTAAGGCTTTCCAGCGACGCACACCCTATACCCGCCTGACGGCCATAGACCCTTTTGAACGCTTTAATCTGGCTGAATGCGGCCTGACAAGCATGCGCGTTATCGACCTGGTCGCGCCTATCGGAAAAGGCACACGCGGTTTAATTGTCGCGCCTCCCAAGGCAGGCAAAACCACTATTCTTGAAAACCTGGCCGCGGCCATTCATCACGCGCACCCTTTTGCCCGCATTATCGTGCTGCTGGTGGATGAGCGCCCTGAGGAGGTAACGCATTTCCGGCGCGCGGTCAAAGCCGAGGTGCTGCACAGCAGCAGCGACCAAAGCGTGCAGGAGCATATTGAACTGGTGGAGATGACCATGGCCTGCATCCGTACCGAGCTTGAGTGCGGCAACGATGTGGTGGTGCTGGTGGACAGCCTGACCCGCATGGGACGGGCATTCAACCAGCGCGGCACGCGCACGGGCCGCACCATGTCGGGCGGACTGGAGACCGGTGCGCTTGAAATACCGCGACGGTTTTTCGGCCTGGCGCGCGCAGTGGAAGACGGCGGATCAGTAACCATTCTGGCAACCGCGCTCATTGACACGGGCTCGCGCATGGATGAGATGATCTTTGAGGAATTCAAGGGAACCGGCAACAGCGAAATCATTCTTGAGCGCAGCCTGGCTGAGCGCGCTGTTTTTCCGGCCGTCAACATCAGCTCAAGCGGCACCCGCAAGGAAGAGCGGCTTTTTGACCCGGAAGAATACGCGATGATGACCGGCCTGCGGCGCCGTTTTGCCGATATGCGGCCGAAAGAGGCCATGGAAGAGCTGCTGGCATTAATCGCGCGCTATCCCACCAATCAGGAACTGATTGCCGAATGCGCAGTGACCTGCCCCCCCAAAAAAGGTAGCACGGCGAGACGTCACAATTAGCACACCGTGCTTCAGCGCTCCGGCCGCCATACCCGCGAATGCCCCTTGTTTTTTTGTCTATACACACGTATACTTGGCAAAAGCTTACACCACAAAGGCATACGATTTCTTAGAGGAACTAGGCTATGAAAGCACTTATTACAGGCGGGGCCGGATTTTTCGGTACTGTACTTAAAAAATATCTTTCCGAGAAGGGGATTGAATCCGTTATATATGATTTGGCCCCCGATATTGATAAGGTCGAGCGCACTGTTTCTTTGCAGGGAGATATCCGTAATCCGGATCAACTTGAGCCTGTATGAAAAAATATGGCCCTTTTGATGTGGTCTTTCATTTGGCTGCGCAATTGGCCCATAATGTTTCGGATAAAAATCTTCTCTGGACTTCTAATGTTGATGGTACTCGTCGCGTTGTCGAGGCCGCAGTCAAAAACAAGATTCCCCATCTTGTTTTTACCTCCAGCAACTGTCTGTGGGGTAATCCTTTCGGCAGAAAAGTTATGGAAACCGATACTCCTCATCCCGATTGAAATTTATGGAGTTTCCAAGTGGGAAGGTGAAAAAATACTGCTTGAATATAAAGACGCCATAAATGCAAGCATCATACTACGCTGCCCGACTATTATGGATGCCGGACGGCTTGGGTTGCTGTCAATCCTTTATGAATTTATTGAAGAGAACAAGAAGGTCTATGTCGTTGGCGGAGGAGACAATGTATATCAATTTATTTATGCCCGCGACCTGGCAGAAGCATGTTTTCGCTCATATGAAAAAACAGTCAAAATCAGATATTTTTAATATCGGCAGTGATAATGTAAAGTCATTTAAAAATGTGTATCAATACGTAATCGACAAGGTTGGCTCTACCTCGCGAGTCGTTCCGCTCCCTAAAGCGCCAACGCTCCTGGCTATGAAAATTTGTTACAAGTTGGGCACTCTCACCTCTGGGGCCATATCAATATAAAATGATTGCCGAAGATTTCGTGTTTGAAACTGAAAAAATAAAGCAAACTCTTGAATGGAAACCGACGCTCACCAACGAAGAAATGCTGCTGCGGGCATTCAATTTTTACAAGGAACATAAAAACGAGCTTGCTGCCGGCGGGGATGTGCCTGCGCACCGGCAGAAAGCCAAAATGGGCATTATCCGGGTGCTGAAATATTTTTCATAGAATCGTTTTTTGCCCTTACCGGTGCACCATCTTCGCTATTCCGGGTTGTCAGTCAAGGGCACTACAATCGAAACCTATTTCTTAATCTCCTCAAGATACTCATCCTCGGTATTGACCTGGAAGGTATCATGGCTAGCGCCCATAATATTCTGGGCGCCTTTAATGCCGGTTTCAATCGAATGATCAAGATTGTTGTACTTATAGGTTCCGTAACGGCCCACAAGTTGCAGGTTAGAGAATTGTTTCAAATAATCGCGGATTTTCATAAGCGGTTTACTGAAACCGATTTCATAGCTGGGGTAGGTTTTATGAGTTCGTACCACTTTGTAGTCTATAACTTTTTCCGATGCCCCGGGAGATATTTGAGTCATGGCAAACTGGTGCTTGGTTTTTTCAACCAATGCAGCATCGTCGGTATTCCAAACCGCGTCACCTTCGTTGCAGAAATACTCGAACACCACGCATGATTTGTCGGAAGGTGCCATATGCACACTCCAGTTTTTAGGCTCATGCAATCTGCCAAAATCAATGTGCGGCTCATGAATATAAATCCACGTCTGATCGGTTACGTATTGCATATCGAACATTAGAGCAACACACACTAAATCCCGGTATTTCAAGGCGACGGCGGCATCAATAACTTCCTGTGGGGCTGCTGGCCGTAGCGCTGTAATAAGCTCGGTGATGGGCATACTGGAAATAACAAAATCGGTTTCGAGCTTTTGCGCCCCGTCGCCATAGACAACAGCTGTAATTATTCCGTTTTCGTGATGCAGCTCCGTAGCGGGGGCATTGAACAAAAGTCGATTAGGCGAATTAATTGTCTCGGCAAGCTTATCTGAAATTACGCCGATCCCCAAACGGGGATAGGCAAAATGGGTAACCAGCGAGGCAGCATCTTTTGCCCTGTTTTTAAAAATGCGTCAGCTATGGCTGAGCGGAGAGAAAGACCCTTGATGCGTTGCGCGCCCCATGCTGCGGAAATTCTGTTACAGTCTATCCCCCAGACTTTTTCGGTATAGGTTTTAAAAAAAAGCTTATACAGAGTTGTGCCGAATTCCTGCACCATCCATTCTTCCAGGTTTGCAGGTTGTTTCTTGGTTTTCAGGCGTTCCAGGGCATAATTGACCATTACGGACGTTGCGGTCGGAATACCCAGCCCCAGCATGGCATTTACGGGCCGCAGGGGATAGTCAAAAAACTTGCCCCTCAAAAGAATTTTGCTGGAGCGGTCGACCATAACTTTTTCTTCGCCCAACAGTTCGTCAACATACTTGTCAATTTCATGATTTTTGGTAAAGAAACGATGCCCGCCCAAGTCAAATAAAAATCCATTATGCTCGATGGTTGCCGAAATACCACCAGTATGGTCACTCGCCTCAAGCACCGTAAACGTTCGGTCGCTTTTCGAGAGTGTTTCGGCGGCAGCCAAGCCGGCAGGCCCGGCACCGATTATGACACCCTTATTATTTTTTTCCATCCGAGTAATCCTTTGTCAAGCATGGTTTTCTAAGAACTATATTGAGAATATCGTAGGGATTCAAATAAAATGATACATTTTTAACAGTTTGCAGGGCAGCAATTTTTTCGAGTACCCTCTGCAAGGGTTTAAATGCAACATAGTACTGTATGCGGGACAGAAAAAAAGCCAACGCCACATCGCGTCCATGGTAGAAGCTGCGCTCCATATTCAATCCTGCCATAGCAGCCAGACGAGCCATGGTTTCCCTGCTATAGAAGTACAGATGCTCTATGTTCTTCAACCCCATCCATTCTTCTTTCGAGAGCTTAAACGACCAAGAGTCGATATTGGGAATTGACAAAAAAATCCCACCACCCGGCCTTAAGAGTTATTCGCATATTTTCAGGTCATCAAGCGGTTCAGGCGAATGCTCCAAATAATCCCACATGGTAATTGCGTCAAAAGTTTCAGCCGATCCTTGATAGCTTTTCAGTGTTCCCTGCTGTACATTCAGGCCCAGCCCATGCGCATAATCAACACAATATTTTGAAAACTCAAGACCTTCGGCCTGCCATCCACGCTGCTGGGCAGCAATTAAAGAAAAACCCGTTGCACACCCCACATCCAGCAGGCTGTCCTCTTCGAACCCAAGGTAGCTTCAATTTTCTTTATGCGGCGGTGCACCGTTCTTGATAACAAGCGGCTTGTCGGCTATGTAGTTTTCATATGCCTTGTAATCAAGTCCGGCAGTCTCGCTTCCTACTACAAAATAATCCTCAGCATAAATTTTTTTTCTGCTTTCAAGATCAAGGCGGGGGTTATTGTAATAAAGACCGCAGCGCCTGCACTTAACCAGCCGCTCAGGAGTATTGAATTGGAATTCCTCGTCCTTAATTCCGCAGATGATGCAGGGAACGTCCTCTCGGGTATAGGCGTCGTTAAACTGCAATGTAGCGTCAGCTCCAGACATCACGGATTACATTCTTATAGATATGATAGGTATCCCGGAAGCCGCCCATGTTGAAGAGGTCGTGGTATACCATGCCCTCAAAGGCTTCCCATAATCGCAGCACCGAAAAAAGGCGCTGCAGAGGTAATTTTATGAGTTTTTTAGTGAGAGGTCAATAAAAGGGAATTTTACCGTCAGGTTGAAAAGCGCGCAAAGATTTTCAAATTCCCTTGTATACGGCGATTTTATGATCGACCTGCGCATGACCTGATCAAAATTGTGTATGCTGAAGTCAGGCGGCAGTAACCCTCTCTCTATAGCGTAGTCAACAACGCCGGTTTTGGGGTATGGCACCAAAACTGTTGCACCAATATAGTCAGATTTTATGCGCTGATTAATTTCAATCGTCTGAAAAGCCTCTTCCATAATTTTCCTCGGGGAGACCGAGCAGGTTTGTGATTTTCATCTTGATACCGTACTTTTTGAAAATTCCCGCATTTTTAACAATATCTTCTTCTTTGAGGTTTTTTTTCAGAATCCCGTTTCTGATACGGTCGCTGCCGGATTCTATGCCGAATGAAACCCCACAGCATTTGCTTTCGTGCATATCTCTTCATTATTTCATCAACACGGTCAACACGGACATTGCAGGAAAACGGTATATTAATTTCCTTGCGGTATGCAATCAGGAATTCCTTGACCCACTTTTTATCCAACACAAACAGGTCATCGGAAAAATGAACCCGCTTGAGCACATAGTTGTCCTTCACCTGCCGTATTTCTCTGATGACACGCTGAACGGTTTTTTTGCTGATAAATTTGCCATGCCCCTTAAACATTTTGATATGCCAGCTTTACCACGACAAAAGGTACACTGGTAGGGGCATCCAATGCCAGTAATAAATCGTTTGATAGGCATATTATGAATAAAATTGTATTTATAATAAATCTCCCGGTAGGCATGGGCAGCGAATCCAAATCCTGAATTAGATCACGCATCTCATTTTTGATTACCGCATCGCCTTTTTTGGCCCAGAGATTTTTAATCGTCGAAGGATCGCTGTCGCGTTCAAGCGCATTCATTAACTCTAGAACGGGATATTCCCCTTCACCGATGCACAGATAGTCGACATAGCTGAAATCAATATCCTCAGGAAAAAGTGTTGGATGCACACCGCCAAAAATGATGGGCTTGCCAAGCTTTTCTTTAAGCCGTCGGGCCATGTTCAAATGCCCAGGAGCTGTTTCCGGTCATGAAAGAAAAGCCGATAACATCCGGGTCATAGTCGGCAATGAGCTGAAGATAGCTGGTCGAATGTTCGTCAATTAATATAAGATCAACGTCATGACCGCCAGCCTTGAGAACACCGGCAATTGACATAACACCAATGTTTTCGTTTACACCGTTATCCTGCACAAATAAGAATTTTCCCATGCCAGACTTGTATTATAAACACGAAGGATTGTCAACACAGCCATAACTGTTCACTATCCTGCACAAGGAACAGCAATGGCACTTCTTTTCTCTAAGGTTGGGCCCTATTCAACAACATTTTTTCAACTCGATGAATTTTTTTACTGGTTTGTTTCCACAGCATGCTCTCTTTAGAGAATTCACCATACAACTGAAGTTCTCGTATGGAGACATACCAGCCTTCATTTATAAACGATGCCGTCCTTCCCAACCAGGTATCTGGTTGTGTGTTGGAGGGAAGATGAAATGTCGTAAAAAAAAGTGCTCCATTTTGTTGCTGATTATTAAAGTGCAGAAAACCATTCTCAAAAGCGCTTTCCTTTTCATATATAAGCGCTGGATACTCCTGATTGCTTAAATCTGGGGTATCAAGGATAAACGCAAACTGCTTACCCTGAGAGTTTGCAACTGGTGGAAAAACAAATAAAATTTTTGAAAAATCGTCAATTGTTTTGACCGGTAACGTTATCCGGGCGATTGCTTCCTGATCATCACCCGCATGCCTTAATACGAAACGAATAACGCCCTTTGTCAGTTTGACGTTACGTGCAAACATAACCCTGATCGCGCACAGGTTATCCTGTGGCGAAACGAATGTCTGTTGTATTGCGACGGTGTTCGCAATCGGTGGTGTAGTGCAGCAAAATTCTTTCTGTTCAATGCCCGGCTGCAGCCCGCTGTCCGAAAAAGAAGGGTTCACAATTCTCTTATAAACATCCAGACAGACGATTGCAAATAAAAAAGAAACAACCAGCATGAGAAAAGTGCGCCACTTTTGGGGGAATAACATTCTTAACCCAACGGAGAAGCAGACCGCTATGGGAACAATGACAACGTAGAGGTATCCGCCCATAAACATCGTATAAGTGATGTTAAAAGAACAGTAGAGAATCAAGCCACATATCAACGCACAAACCAGAATTGAGAGTGTCCGCACCTGTTCAGAAGAAAGGTTTTTGCCAAATCGCAGCAGCATGCATCCAGCGCCTGCCCCTGCAACAAGAGCTCCATAAAAGCCAAGGTGTAAGACGGAAAGCGGAACTTGCATGGCCCCAAAAAATCCGAAGAATGATACAAAAGACATTTTAAAAACAAGCAGAATATATTCCAGGCTTATAGGTGTTGCTCTCAAGCACCAGGGCTGCATTATATTTAGGGCGTTAGAAAATACCGGGTCATTATATACAATCAAATTTCTGCAGTACCACCATCCCGAAACCCCGGCGGCAACCAATAAAATAAAAATAAATTTCCTGAAAGCGCTGACTATGCCTATGGGGAACGCGACGGCCAAGGCAAAAAAAGTTACCGGAATATAGATAATAGCAGATGTCTTTATGAGCAGGCAGCACCCCAGGATAAAACCTACGATAACCTGTTGTTGATAGCCGAACGTTTTTCTGGAAAAAACGATAAGGGTTAAAAGGTAGAGAGCTGAAAAAGCGTTTGCCATCGGATCATTTGAAACCGATGCGGAAATATGGACAAATTCTGGATTAGCCGCAACAAAAACCGCTGCTGTTAATGCAGTGCAATATTCACCGGGGAAAATTATTAATACAATCCGATAGACACAGTATATGGCTATCGCACTAAAAAAAATTGATAGAAATCTGAGAACATATGCACTGCGGGCAATGTCGGACGAGCTGTCAGCTTCAACCGCAGGGGCGAGTTTAACAATCCCGTACCCCGGATTTTCATCTATGATAAGGTTTTTCTGCACATTATCCTGCGTTTTGGGGCAGAAAAGAGAAGCGACGATATAATAAAGAGGGGGATGGATAGCCTGTGCAACCTTAAAACCATCATCTTCAGGATCCAGAAAAGGGAGTTTTGAATTGCGTGCTATGTAATCACAATAAACATAATGACGGTCTTCGTCCGGTGGTACCCATAACGGAGTGGCAAAACAATAAAAAAGGCTTGTTACAATAAAAAAAATGAGCGGGAAAAGAAGGGCGCTTGTTTTAGCGGACCAGAAATGTTTCATGAATAGATTCATTTTTACTTCAGTGTGTCATCAGGGATTTTCCCCTGACCTTGATAAGCCAGCCTTACAGCTGTATCTCGCCCTTGCCCTGCCGGGTGATCGTGTATTCATCGTCGGACAGATCCACTACGGTGGATGGCTCCGAAATCAGCACGCCGATATCAAGCACCAGGTCAATTTGTCGGCCGAAATAATCATCAATGACCTCACCCGAGTTCAAAAACTTCTCGCGCCACAGGGGTACGCTGGTTGAAATAAGCGGATTGCCCAGCTGTTCGCTCAGCATATGACAGACATTGCTGGCAGGCACGCGGAAGCCGATATTTTTGCGCTTATAGAGCATGTAGCGGTTGACCTCCCGGGCCGCAGGCAGGATAAAGGTATAGGGGCCCGGCAGATACCTGTTTATGAGCCGGTAGGCGCGGTTTGATACCTGGGCATATTCAGAAACGTGACTCAGGTCGTGGGAGATAAAGCTTAGCGGGCTTTTTTCATTAAGGCCCTTGATGCGGTAAAGCTTTTCAAGTGCTTTTTTATTATGCAGATCACAGCCAAGGCCGTAAATGGTGTCGGTGGGGTAGACCACAAGCCCGCCTGCACGCAGCACTTCAACGGCCTTTTCAATCATTCGTGCCTGCGGGTGCGACTCATACATGCGCATTAACATGGTGATTAACCTATCTCCTGCGCTTTTTGCTGAAACGCGCCGGTTATTGACCATGACTATGTGTACAGCCGCTTAAAACCCGTCTCGTGGCTGCAGGTAGCGCCGGGTGTTCAGGCTACAATGGATGTCCAGCCAAAACGGTCTTCAATACGGCCATACTGGATACCGGTCAGCTCGTCATACATTTTCAGGCTGAACGCGCCGGGCTCACTGGTATTGACAGTATAATCACGTCCCTTATAACGCAGGGTGCCGACCGAGGAAATAACCGCTGCGGTTCCGGAACCGAAAATCTCCTCTACCCTGCCGGCCTCGATGTCCTCACACAGGCGCTGTATGCTGATTTTTTCTTCATCAACCTGCATGCCCCAGGAGCGTGCGATTTGCATGACCGAATCGCGAGTAATGCCCGGCAGGATAGAACCGTTAAGCTGCGAGGTTACCAGGCGATCCTTGTATTTAAAGAAAATATTCATAGAGCCGACCTCTTCAACATACTCAAGGTTGACGCCGTCAAGCCACAGCACCTGATCATAGCCTGCTGCCTCGGCCTTTTTGGCGGGCAGCAGTGAGGCCGCATAGTTTGCGGCTGTTTTTGCAAAACCAACGCCACCGCGAACCGCGCGCACGTACTGGTCTTCCACAATAATTCCGGTCGGCTTCATGCCGTTGGCATAATAGTGGCCCACGGGTGAACATATAATATAGAACAGGTAGGTCGAAGAGGTTTTCAGGCGGATCAGTGGATCCGTGGCAATCATGGTCGGCCGTATGTAGAGCGAGGAGCCTTCATCATGCGGAACCCAATCTTTATCAAGCGCAATAAGCTGCGCCATGGCCTGATATGTTTCCTCAACGTTAATTGTCGGCATGCATATGCGCTCAGCGGATGCGTTCATACGTTCAAGATTATCCCTTGCCCGGAAGAGTCCGATATGGCCATCCTGCTGCCGATAGGCTTTCAACCCTTCAAAAATCAGCTGCCCGTAGTGCAAACACATCGTTGCCGGGGAAAGCGAAAAATTACCAAACTGTTTAATGCAGGCATCATGCCAGCCCTTTTCCGGGGTATAGCTCATGGTCAGCATGCGGTCGGAAAACGCCTTGCCGAAATCAAATGCCTGTCCGGGAACAACGCCGCCCTTAAGTTTTCCGGGTTGAACCGGTTCAATTCTCACATCCATTCAACACCTCGCGTATGAACGTTTTCACTGATATACAAAGAGTTTTATGTATACTTCTGCCAGAGCACACTACGCGGGTATCTGCGCGCGCAGTTGCTACCTTATTAGTATACTGCGGGCGGAAGCATACCAAAAAAATAAGGGGAAATCAAATGCGGCCTGCGCAGCCATATGCTCTATTCACACCCCACATTGGCTCTTGTCATTGTATAACGCTTGTGAGAAAATCGGAACAAACTTCCTGCGCATAATGACCGACGGCTGCGCACCGGCTCTGATGATCAGGAAAACCTTGTAAGAAAGATGCCGGCGTTATTGATAATTACAATAAGAGGGCTTATGCGTACCATAAAAATATGGATGCTTTTGGGGGTCGTTGTGTTGGCTGGGTGTGTTTCAAATTCCGTGACCGTGGTGCGGGATGATACATTTCAATCATCAAGGATGGCCTCACTGGCCTGTATGCCGTTTGTAAAGGGGCGCAGCTGCACCGAGGTTCCATCCGGAGGCAATGCCCTGCTTGACTGCAGGCTCTCTGCCATTAATTACCCCGTCGAATTCTACTCTGCCGGGGCATCGGAGGAGATTTCACATATTCTGCATGAGGAACTGCAAAAAAAATACGGTCCGGCCGTGAAAGATTATGACGCAGGCATGTTCGGTTTCAGAAAGCTGGCGCGCGATAATCCGCACAGCACACTGCGGTTCCTGGCCGCAACTTGTGCACGTGAGCTTGGCGTTGAGTATGTGATGATCGGCATCCTTGAAAGCTATATCGAACGTGTGGGCAGCGCAAGCGGCATTGAGCGCCCCGCTTCTGTCGGTTTCAGACTGTACCTTATGCATGCGGCCACGGAGTCCGTGGTTTTTGAAGGCTCCTTTGACGAAACGCAACAGGCCCTTTCTGAAAACATTTTGGACGCTTCGAATTTTTTCAAAAGAGGCGCCCGTTGGCTGACCGCCGGGGAACTTTCGCGCGATGGCATCACAGGCATTCTTGCGGACATACCATAAATTGTAGTTTACGCTGCACGGAAAAAGCGCTGCAATTCAACCGATTAAGAAATCGAAGCAACAAAAACAACACCCCGGACACGCAGAAGCACGCCTGTGCACCTTGGTTCCGACTATTGTCGGGACTGCCCGAGCGACGGGATTGGGAGCGGGGGTCCTCTCATTATGCACTTGCTTTCTGACCTGTATGCCCTGTAATATTTAAGCACAGCACGCCGCCTCCCTGGAGCGTGCTGAATACAATTTAATAACCTGCATGTACAAGGTCCCATGAGAAGAATAACAAACATAATTATCATTCTGGCTGTTTCGGTTATATTTTTCAGTTTCTGGTCCCTGATGAACAAACCGGAGAGTGCCCCCTTCTGGCCCGGCCGCATTCAGGGTTTTTCCTTCTCTCCCATGCGGGCGTGGAACAACCCCATCAAGAAAAATTTCCCGACTGAAACCGAAATTGAAGAAGACCTGCAGCTGCTGGCAAAAAAAACCAATGCAATCCGGACCTATTCGGTTGAATCCACCCTGGCCGCTATTCCGTCCCTGGCAAAAAAACACGACTTGAATGTTGCCCTGGGCGCGTGGCTGAGCCCTGATCTTGAGGCCAACGAAGAGCAGATTGCCACGGTCATCCGGGTGGCCAGGGAAAATTACCGCAATGTCGTCCGGGTGTTTGTCGGCAGCGAGTCGCTCTATCGCCAGGACATCACGGTCAAGCAGCTTATCGACTATATTGACCGGGTTCAGGCCGAGCTGCAGATTCCCGTCAGCACGGCCGAGCCCTGGCACATCTGGATAAAATACCCGGAACTGGGCGCCCATGTCGATTTCATCGGAACCCACATGCTTCCCTACTGGGAAGGCGTCAAGATGGAAACAGCCGCGGACTACATCATCGACAAGATGGAGCTTCTCAAAACGACATTTCCCGGCAAGCAGGTGGTTATCGCCGAAGTCGGCTGGCCGAGCAACGGCCGAACCAGGGGAGAAGCGGTGTCCTCGCTTGCCAATCAAGCCCTGTTTCTGCGGAATTTTCTGAACAAGGCCGAAGACCTTGACTACATTTACTACGTCATGGAGGCCTTCGACCAGCCCTGGAAAAGGAAAAACGAGGGTTCGGTCGGCTGCTACTGGGGCGTGTACGATTTGTACCGCCAGTTAAAATTTCCGTTTAAGGCGCCCATTGTAGGCATTCCCGAATGGCGCGTACTGGCCGGCATCTCAATCATCATTGCTGCAATCACGATTTCCCTGCTGCTCATCGACAGCATTTCCCTGGGGCATTACGGCCGCGGATTCCTTGCCGGCATAGCCTTTTTGGCGGCAAGCGGTGCGGTCTGGATCGTCTACAGCTATTCACAGCAGTATCTTACCGCCTCCATTATCATTGTCGGATGCCTCATGCTGCTGGGGATCACCGGAGTGGCGATTGTGCTGATGACGGAAGCCCATGAATGGGCCGAGGCCATCTGGACTACACATATGCGGCGGCCCCTGACTCCGGTTGAAGCGCCTGAAGAAGCGCTTCCCATGGTATCCATCCATGTGCCGGCCTACAATGAGCCGCCGGACATGATGATCGAAACCCTGAATGCGCTAGCCGCTCTTGAGTATCGCCGCTTTGAAGTCATCGTCATGGACAACAACACCCGCGACCCGGCCGTCTGGCAACCGGTGGAAGAGCATTGCAGAAAGCTCGGGCCGAAGTTCCGCTTCTTTCACGAGGAGCAGCTTAAGGGTTTCAAGGCCGGCGCCCTGAACTACTGTCTCAAACAGACTGCACCTGAAGCGGAAGTCATAGCCGTTATCGACAGCGACTATATGGTTACCCCTGACTGGCTCAAAGACCTGGTTCCCCAGTTTTTGAAACCATCGGTTGCCATTGTTCAGGCCCCGCAGGACTACCGGGATGGGGCCGAAAACCTTTTCAAGGCAATGTGCTATGCCGAATACTGCGGTTTTTTCCATATCGGCATGGTCACCAGGAATGAACGCAATGCAATCATTCAGCACGGCACCATGACCATGGTGAGAAAGTCCGTTCTGGAAGAGGTCGGCGGGTGGGCTGAGTGGTGCATCACTGAAGACGCCGAACTGGGCTTAAGGATATTTGAAAAAGGATATGAGGCCCTGTACACGTCAAAGAGCTACGGCCGCGGAGTCATGCCGGATGTGTTTACCGACTTCAAAAAGCAGCGCTACCGCTGGGCCTATGGCGCGATTCAAATCATGCGCTACCATGCCGGCGAGTTGCTGGGAAAAGACAAAAGCCGCCTGACCCTGGGCCAGCGCTATCATTTTATAGCGGGCTGGCTTCCCTGGATTGCCGACAGCATCAACCTGTTTTTTACGTTTGCGGCCCTGTTGTGGTCCATCGGCATGATATACTGGCCCAAAAAATTTGACCCGCCCATGGTCATTCTTTCATCTGTGCCGCTGGTGTTTTTCGTATTTAAAATTGCAAAAATGTTTTACCTGTACCGCAACCGTGTCGGAGCCACCCTTACCCAGACATTTGCCTCCGCGCTTGCCGGTTTGTCACTGTCACATACCATTGCCAAGTCCATCTTCTATGGTGTTGTCACACGGAACCTGCCGTTTTTCAGAACACCGAAAATGGTAGGCGGCAAGGTGTTCTGGAACGCCCTGCAATCAGCCCGCGAAGAGGGCCTGATGTTTTTGGCGCTCCTGTTTGCCGCCGGCACTGTCATCAGGGTACAGGGCACAGAAACGACCGATGTACTCGTGTGGGTAGCGGTCCTGCTGATTCTGTCGATTCCCTACTGCGCTGCTGTCGCCATGTCCTGGATCAGTGCCTTTTCGCGCCTGTCCGCTCAAAAGCTCATCAGCAGCATAACAGCCCCGCCTGTCATGATTGCTCCCGAGGCGACTCCGGAGCAGTCTTCCGGCCTGTCCGGGCAAAGCGGCTCCTGATCCGGTTTTTTCCGCTCAACACTATGTATCGGCATCCAGTCCGGCAGCC
>CAVRPV010000004.1:0-221445 GCA_963723235.1 uncultured delta proteobacterium | reverse complement strand
AAGCTCAAAAAAACGAAAACTGCTGTTAATCGCCTCAATCCTAGATTTATATTGGTACTTCGGTCTTTATTACAGACTTCGTAACATCTTTCATAAGAACCTGGTATGCGATCGATACCTGTGGGATACGTATATAGACTTTAAAGTGGATTATTCGGAATTCAATTTTGAAAAGTGGATTATCTGGAAACAGCTGCCCGGTTTTGTTTTAAAGCCGAAGGTTCGTTTATGTTTATTATACCCCCGGAGGAATCTATCAGGCGGGGTATACAGAAAAAAGAAGCCGGCCTGCAAACGCTGGAGCAAGAAAAGAGAGAAAATCAATCAATATATGCAGCTCGTACAGGCCGGTAAGTGGACTAATGTTATTGAAGGTATGCGGGATATCGACGACATATCCAGGGAGATCAGGGAGGTGTTAAACCTTGAACATTAAGTCTATGGTGCAAAGGGAAGATTTTTACCGCATTAATGAAAGCACCTTGAAAAGATACTATAAGAGTGTGCATGGCAAAGAGGTTGAGGTAAAAACGAAAAGATACAGCCTGTTTAACCGTATCATCATTTACCCGAATATCGGCACGAAATGACCCGGGTTCCCGGTAAAAAAGTTCGAAAGTATTTGCTGAACGAATATAATGTAAGAAACAGCGTTATTAAATATGTCATTGCGAAAGCCTATGTTTTGGCCTGCTTTTTTTCGTTTGGCGTTTTGGGAGGAAAAGGGCTTGAAATAAGCGACAGAAAACTATTTCACAACAATATGGCGGTGATACCCGCAAATCGGAAAATCAGGATATACGATTTTAAATCCGGAACTGTTGACGCAATCGTAAAAGACACTTTCACGAAGAAGTATTTTAGCAATGAGCTTGCGTTTCGGCTGAACAGCAAATATGATTTTGTTTTGCCGGTTAAAGAACACGGCGGCGACTGGTACCGGGAAGATATTCTGCAAGGCCGGGCGCTTGCAAGAATCACCGAAGAACCGGTATATCAAGAATGTTTGGCAGACGCAGCACAATACATCGGCGCGCTGGCAAAGGCCACCCTGGAATATACTGATGCTCCCTTCATATTCCACGGGACTTTATAAAGATATAGTGGATAAGATGGAAACCGCAAAAGAGAAAAAGCATATCGATTGCTACGAACTGATTTTAGAAATTGCCAAAGCCGCCGCTGCGAAAGCAGCATTGCTTGAAGCACCGCTGCCGACGGTAGAAAGCCACGGCGACTTGCAGGCAGGCAATGTGTGGGTTGATAGTAAGAACAAGAAAACATATATTCTTGACTGGGAGACACATGAAAGAAGAAGCATCTGGTACGATTGCGCTACCCTGTTGCTTTCAACAAGGCGGGCGGGCAAGCTGAAAGATATGATGGATAGCCGGGATACGCAAGCGGTAAAAGACGCTGTTTTACACAACGACAGCAGAAAAGACTATAATATGCTGGCCGTCATGGGGATTATAACCCTGGAAGATGTCCTTTTTTACCGGGATGATATGCTGGAACTCCCGCAGGATTTTGGCGGCGATATTTTTAACCGTCTGGCCGGGGAACTGGACGCAATGGGGTGGCGACAAACATGACGGACGCTTATAACACATTGACAAACGCCGCGTTTAAATACTGCGAACTGTCGGAGACGGAAAAGTCCGCAATAAGCAGCCTTTATCAATCCGAGGGTCGGCAAAGGATCTTTGCGTTTGCTAAAAACAAAAAAATTCTGCCGTTTACCGCGGTTCTGCTTGCCGGCCTGGGATTTGATGAACAGTTCTGGGAAACAATCGCGGAGGAATACCGGCAACGCAATGAAATAATCATTACACGCCTGGATTCGCTTTTTGTTAAGTTTTCGCAGGCCGGAATAAAAAAAGTATTTGTAAACGAAAACTTCGGTGCACTACTCTCGGCAGATGCCGACAAAGCACTGTTTGCTTCAGGCGATGTGGATATGTATGCGGACATTGCGCACAAGGCAGCAATATATCTCGTGTTCGAGCAGCTCGGATATACAAAAAAAGAGCGTTATACCAATAAAAAACTGATAACTACGACCTTTTATAATGACAGTGTCTTGCCGGCAAACTTTTATTTCGGTGTTAACTGGTATCCGTTATCGAGGCTCAAGCTGCCGTGTTTTATCAATGCTGATGATTTTGTGGAATGGGACAGCCTGAACACATACAAAAACTCGGCAATTAAAATGCCGGATATTGATGCCTTGATGTATATCTGCCTGCTGCACATATCGCTGCACAGTTTCTCCCGCGCGCCGGATCTCCGGCTGTATATTGATGTTAACAATATGTCAAAATTGCCGGTTGACTGGGATAAAATTTTATTTTTCGCGCAGCGCGACAAAACCATGGCAAGAGTTCTTGTTCATGTATTTTGGCTAACAGGCTGCTTTCCGTTGAAATTCCTGATTTTGTTCTTGATATGGCATCCTCCCCCGAGTATAGAAAACAAGTTTTTAAGTTGTTGAAACTGGTTTATGACGATAAAAAGAATTGTTTGATATGCGAGCCAAAGGGAATTAAAATTTTACGAATAGAGGCCTTGGCTGACAGCCCTGGGTATATAAAAGGAATTGCAAAAATTCTGTTTCCGGACAAAAAGTGGGTCAAAGAAACCTATGCAGGGGCTAACGGAAATATTATCGCCGGTTATATAAAGCACATAGTGAATGTTTTTTAGGAGCGGGGAAAAGGTTTTGAAGCATTTGGTTCTGGTAGCCGGCATTTATTACCCGCACCCTTCGCCCACCGGACAATGCGCCGCGCGCTACATATCTTTACTTAAAGACAGGTACAATATTGACGTTGTCTTTATACAAAGCGGCAGTGAGAAAGCCTGCGGGCTACAGAGCGGTGTCGAAAAATTATACGCGCTTTCAAACTGGCGTCTTAGCCTGGAAGACCGCTTTCAGCAAGCTGAAAAAAAAGCAAAGCACGGCATTGCGCGCCGTTTAGCTGCGCTCGGCATTCAGGCGGTTAAAGCGTTCGGTAAGCTCCAGAGCCTGCTGCTGTTTCCCAACAACCTTAAATGGTTTAAAAATAAGGCATACAGAACACTTTGCAGAATTCACAAAAGAAAATCCGATTGATGTTGTTTTTACAGTCAGCGACCCTTTTTCCGCGCATCTTGCCGGGGAAAAGTTCAAGAAGCGTTATGCCAATGTCCGGTGGGTTACGTATACCGTTGACCTCTTTTTTACCAGGCACAGATGCTGGAAAAGAGCCGTGGGCTTAAAGTGTGAAAAAGCTGTGATGGTTGAAAAAAGAATATTGGCAAATGCGGATGCGAACTTTCTGTCCGAAGAGGTCTTTGACAATGGCAAGGAACTGTATAAAGATATTGTCTCGAAAACTTTCCCACTACCTTATCTTGTATGGGATAACGACGTTCAAGGCGACAAGCGGTTTGATTCCTGACAAGATCAATCTGGTATATGCCGGGCGGTTTTTTAAGGATATCCGCAGTCCGGAATATCTGTTAAAAACGTTTCTTCTGATTAAAGACGATAACATTGTTTTGCATCTATACTCATCAAGCAACTGTGAAGCGGTCATTGACGAAATACGTCAAAAAAGCAGGCGGCAGAATCATCAAGCACGGGTTGGTGGATACCAACGAAATTAAAACAGTTTTAGCCGATGCGGATATTCTGGTTAATGTCGGCAACGCTGTTGCCGAGGTAAAACCAAGCAAAACTTTTGAATATATTTCAACCGGCAAACCGATAGTTAACTTTTATCAAAAGGGCTGAAGGATGAATTGCTGGCAAAATACCCCCATGCATTGCAGGTCGGTGACGATACAGACTGCTGTGAAGCGGCCAGTCTGTATCGGAGAATTTTTACGCGGCAGTAAGGGGCAGGCCAAACGTCTTTGCACGATTGAGGAAATTGTACCCTAATAACTCAGAGGGCAGCATTCAAAAAAAACTGCTTAAAAAGAAACGGGAGATATTAAAGAATACCAGACACCGATATATTCATGGTCGCTTATTGGGTTTTGAGGAGGGATTTTTTGATTGACGAAACGCGGGTTTGAGATCCAGAGCCCCGAATGGAAAGCGAATGCCAGTCTTCAACCTTTTCCGATTTTTTTAGCCGCATAACTTATTGGAATCAGCAGCTGAATGCAGCTGTCTGGGCGCCTTCTGCAAACGTATTCGCAGAAGCGATGCTCTTCAATAGCTTTAATAAGTTTTTGTTGAAGATATCGCGTTGTCGAACGACAAGCCAGTTAGGGTATGTGCTTGCTATGTGAAGTTATAATGTCATAGCACATTGATACCGAGTAATTTTTTTCCAGATAGTTCCTACCTCTTGATCATCTCTTTAAGATTAACAGCATCAGAGGACATTTGTTCTACAATAGCTGCGAAAACCTTTAACATTAGAGCTTTCTATCCACATGCCGCACTTTGATTCCAGGATAACGTCTTTAAGATCCGTATGTATATCTGTTGCTGCAAGTACAGGTGTTGCAGACTCATATAGGTTAAAAGTCTTGACGGGAAATTAGGGACAGTAAATCGGTGGTCTAAAATTATCAATCCCACATCTGCTGCCAGCAACAGTTCTATCATAATCTTCTTTGGGAATAAATACTCAAAGGCCTGACATTTGAATATTTTTTCTTTCGAGGGCATCGGCAATGTGCCGAACTCTAATGCCTGACCCTATGCTGAGAAAAAATACTTTGTCGTTATCCTTTATCGTATTTAATGCATCAAGCAAAAATGAGATCCCTTGCGGTTTTCCTAAATTCCCACCATAAACAAAGAGTGTCGCGTTCTGCGGTATGCAATATTTGTTTCGGATTGAGTCCCCTTTCAGAAGCCGTAAGCTCCGACAAGGGTTTTGGCTTTATTGAGTTTGGGCACACCTCAATTTTATTCTCTAAAACTTCAGGGTTGTGCTTGAGCACATATGCGACATTGGCAGGAGACATGCACCCGATATAATCAGAGATAGCATAAAGACGTTTTTCTTTCGCACGGAAATATCTCCAAATTAAACTATTCTTTTTTATCACCTGCAAATCAACCGCACCTTGCGGGAAAATGTCTTTTAAAAGAAGGTATGTAAAACAACCGTCTCGTTTTTTTACGTATCGGATTGCGCGTTCAAATGTTACCGGAGGGGTTGAATAAAGAACGCGATCGAACCGTACGTCTGATAGATATTTTTTTATGGCATTAATAAATTGCTGCTCAATAAGGATTGTCGATATGCCTTTTTCAATATTTCCAACTTTACTTATATTCCCGGTTCTTACCCGAAGCCGGTGTATGCCATCATTAACTGTATAGGTTGTGGGCAGCTTGTGTCGCCGCTCTACCTGTGAAACTAAGTATACAGTGTCCCCTCTGTCTCTAAATTCATGCAGAAGGTCTGCATAAAGGCCATCACTTATATTTGCTATTGATAAAAAAAGAACTTTCATTGGGTTTGTTCCTTCATCAAAATCGATACCAATCTTTTTTTCAAGCCAATTGTCAAATCAATCGCGAATCACTAAAAAATTCCGATCACAAGACCCTGAAATGTTTTTTTATTTTCTTGCTTGGTGATCACACTTTAAATTTCTATTAAAAAAGGCCTATTTTTTTTATAACTTCATAGGCCTCCTCTGCGTCTGAAGTTTCTGCTGTTAATCCTTTTAAAATCCCCAGTGTTTTTTCCCTTCTTGTGGTTATACACAAAAATCCTCTTACAACCCAGAAAAAGAGAAGTAGAAATGGGAAATTTTCAAGTATAGAAAATTGTTCTTTCATACTTTTGTACGGTAAAAATATTTTCCTAAATAAGGCCTTTATCTGAGCCAATTTCATGTTTGATGTTTTTTCGTATTCTATTCGTATTAAAGGGCTTGCAACATTTCTATTGTTAAATCCAAATGTTCCACCTTCTACTATATACTTTGAGATCATTTCAAAGGTTGTGTCGTCCATCTCAAACGGCTCGCCTTTTTCTGCTTTTGAAATATCTACACCAAAATATTTTTTGCATATAAAGAAAATATTTTTTGAAAAAATATCCAGTTTAATTTTTTTAAGCTCACTCCATAAATACGTAAAATCTATTTCTTCTTTAAACTTGTTTATAATAACGGCAATGTCAAGAAACATTCTCACGCCACAGCCATACCCATAAAAATGCTTTGCCATGTGAGCTAAAAGAAACATGAGGTGAAATTCCATATTTAATTCATAAGTGTACCCTTTATCTATGGGGGCCGCATTTTCCCAGGCTTTCAAAATAATAAAAATAAATATAATCAGCTTTTTTATTTATTTCGCCGTACATCAACGTGTCATGAACGTCGATCGTAAGATTATTTTTTTCATAAACCCAAAAATTTCTCGTTTTAGACGATGATATGTTTTTATACCCAATTTCAACAAAAGCTTTTTTGGCGGCCTCTTGGTTTTGCTTATGTAAAAGAAGGTCAATATCTCCAAGGGTTCTCATTTCCTTTACAGGATAGTATTCCTTAACTATGGAACCTTTAAAAAAAATATGTTTTATCTTCTCTTCGGCCAATTTCTCTGTGATTTCCCCGGACATCTTTTTTTGTTTTTCATACCGAATACATGTCGCAAAAAAAGCCGTTTTAAATTTTTTTAGAATATGCTCTTCAGGTTGGTTCTCTATATTCAGCTTTTGAATGGCTACATACACTGCCCCAATAACAAAGTGAATACGAGCAAGCTTATAAATCTTCTCCCATTCAACCCCCTGAGATTTTGGTGGAGTTGTTTCTTTTAAAAAAGGAACGCAGCAAGACAAAAAAGTATTGTGTGCTCTTATCCATGAATATAAATTACCAGATTTATGGGTTAAAGCAAGCGGGTTTGGATTAACCCTAAGTTGCCTAAAAATTAACGCAAATACCCCCATAATTGAACTTTTCTGCTCCCTTTAAAATGCCACTTGTTGACGGTACTATTGTGCAGGATGGTATACACCGCTATACCAAAAAATATTCAGCGAATGCAACAAGAGCTACTATGATTTCGCTTTTCGGCTCGGAAGGATATACTTGATCGTTGATTAAATCCGCACAGTATGGTATGCAGAGAGATCTTGAGAATTAATTATTAGGGCTCGCATAATAAGGTTGAGTGAAGCACGCTTTGGTTTGGAGTGCTGCTGCTGAAGAAAAGCAACGCTTATTTCCCGTAGGCATTTATAATGGAAAACGATCGGTGCTTGTAGTATGGTTTGGGCGTTATGCCGCATCAGCCATAGAAATGAACATGGAGAACTATTATGAAGGATTTATCAGGCAAAACAATTCTGGTTACCGGCGGCACGGGTTCATTCGGCAAAGCTATGGTGGATCGTCTTTTGCAGACCAAAGTCAAAGAAATCAGGATTTTCAGCCGTGATGAACTCAAGCAGGAATTGATGCGGATTGACTATAATAACCCGCGCCTGGTTTTTTACATCGGCGATGTCCGCGACCGCGACAGTGTTGATAATGCCATGAAAGGGGTGGATTTGGTCTTCCACGCCGCAGCCTTAAAGCAGGTGCCCTCCTGCGAATTTTTCCCCATGCAGGCGGTGATGACCAATATCATTGGCGGACACAACGTGGTGGAATCAGCCATCGCCAACAAGGTCAAAAGCCTGGTCTGCCTCAGTACCGACAAAGCGGTTTATCCCATCAACGCCATGGGCATGACCAAATCCCTGATGGAAAAAGTTGCCCAGGCTGTTGCCCGCACCGGTGCCTGCAACAATACGGTGGTATCATGCGTCCGCTACGGCAATGTGATGTGTTCCCGCGGATCGGTCATTCCCGCTGTTTATCGACCAGATCAAGCAGAAGAAACCCTTGACCCTTACCGTGCCGGAAATGACCCGCTTCCTGCTGCCGTTGCGGGATTCGGTAGACCTGGTGCTGTTTGCCTTTTCCAACGCCCGGCCCGGCGATATTTTTGTCAAAAAAGCCCCCGCCTGCACGGTGCAGGACCTTGGCACATAGCGCTGAAAAATATTTTTAAATCCGATGTGCCGATTAAGGTCATCGGTATCCGCCATGGTGAAAAACTCTATGAAACGCTGGTGACCAAAGAAGAAATGGCGGGGCTGATGATATGGGCGATTATTACCGGATTGCCCTTGATGACCGCAATCTGAACTATGCCCTCTATTTTACCAAGGGCGATAAAAAAGAAATGCAGCTGGAAGATTATCATTCACATAATACCAAACAGTTTAATGTAAAACAGGTTGAAAAACTGCTGCTGAGTCTGCCCGAGGTGCAGGCATGAACTGAAAAGCTGATAGTGACCACGAAAATGCACACGAAAAACACGAACAAGTAAACGAACCTTTATCCTCGTGTTTCGTGGTTAGAAAACATGGAATGTTTTATGACTTCATGGCTAAAAAAAAATCGGCATTACCGGTATGGCCGGGTTTGTCGGTTCGCATTTGAGGGATCGGCTTGCCCGGAGAAAAAGATTTTGAACTGCTGCCCTATGACGACAGCTTCTACGAAAAACCCGATGCCTTCATGAGCTTTGCCAAAAATGCCGATGTCATAGTTCATCTGGCGGGTGTCAACCGGGATGAACCCGGGTGGTCTATGAGAAAAATATTGAGCTGATGGAAAAGTTGCTTGTCTGCAGTGATGCGGCCGGCAAAACACCCCCTATATCATTTTCTCGTCGAGCACCCAGATTGATCGTGACAATGAATATGGCCGGGGCAAAAAGCGGGCGATGGAGCTGCTTGAGCAGTGGAGCATGCACACAGCAATGCCCCCGCTGTTTCCATGGTTATGCCGAATGTTTTCGGCGACGGCGGCCGGCCGTTCTATAATTCAGTTGTTGCGACCTTCTGTTATCAGGTCACCCACGGGCAGGAGCCAACCATCATGCAGGACGGTCAGATGACCATGATCTATATCAATGACCTTGTGGAAGAGATTTATCGGCTTATAGAAAATCCTCCCGGCGGTTATCAGGTTGAACATATACCAGCCCAGAGCTGAGGTAAAAGTATCTGAAGTTCTGGCGCTGCTGAATAAATACAAAGACTCTTACTACGGCAGCGGCATGGTGCCGGCGATCGGGTCGGCCTTTGAACGCGATTTGTACAATACATTTATTACGTATATGGATGCCGCTGACTGGGAGCGTCATTTAAAACTCAATACCGATGAGCGAGGCAGTTTTGTTGAGGTGTTTAAGCTGGAAAACGGCGGGCAGGTCTCGTTTTCAACAACAAGGCCGGGTATCACCCGCGGCAATCATTATCATATCCGTAAAAATGAAAAATTTTGTGTGGTCAGCGGCCAGGCAAGCATTAAGTTGCGCCGGATCGGGACCGACAAAGTGATCGAATATCAGGTGTCCGGTGACAAGCCTTCCTGGGTGGAAATGCCAATCTACTATACACACAATATTACCAATGTCGGAACCACTGAACTGGTAACCCTGTTCTGGATTAATGAGCATTTTAACCCGGATGATCCGGATACATTTTTTGAGGAGGTGTAATGCATGAAAGTTGTGACTATTCTGGGAACGCGCCCCGAGATTATCCGGTCTGTCCTGTACATTGGCGCTGCTGGATAAGCACGTTGATCATAAGATTGTCCACACCGGCCAGAACTGGGACTATGAACTGAACGAGATTTTTTTCAAGGACTTGCAAGTCCGCAAGCCCGACCACTTTATGAATGTTGACACCTCCAGCCTGGGCCGCGTCTATGGCGGCATTCTTATCGCCGCCGAGGAAATTCTCAAACAGGAAAAACCCGATGCTGTTCTGATTCTGGGAGATACAAACAGCTCAATCGCCGGCATTATGGCCAAGCGCCTGAAAATCCCCATTTATCACATGGAAGCAGGAAATCGCTGTTTTGATTTTAATGTGCCTGAGGAAATCAACCGCCGCATCATTGATCACATCAGTGACTTCAATCTGTGTTATACCGAGCATGCGCGGCGGCATCTGCTCAGCGAGGGGCTGCCGCACCGGAGAATTTATGTAACCGGCTCACCGATGCGTGAGGTTCTGAATACACACATGGAACGAATTAAGGCTTCATCCGCACTGCGTGATCTTGGGCTGCAACCCCAAAAGTATTTCCTGGCCAGTATTCATCGGGAGGAAAATGTCGACCGGCGGGAGAGCCTGACAGCCCTGATTGAAGCATTTGAAACCCTGGTCAGAGAAATACGGACTGCCGGTGATTGTTTCAACGCATCCGCGAACCCGCAAGCGGCTTGAAACGCTCGGAGGGCAAAAACATTTCCGACAAGATCCGGTTTATGAAGCCGTTCGGTTTTTTGGATTATGTTAATCTGCAGATGAATGCCGCATGCGTGCTGTCCGACAGCGGCACTATATGCGAGGAGTCTTCAATGCTGGATTTTCCCGCTGTTACTCGTAGAACCGCCCTGGAGCGCCCTGAGGCCATGGATGCCGGATCAATTGTTCTTACCGGCCTTGATCGCGCTACTATTGTCAATGCGGTTGAGGTTCAAATGGCCGCTGACATTCGATCAAAAGGCATGTGCGTACCGCTCGATTACCAGATGATCAATACCGCTCACCGCGTTCTAAAAATCATTCTGGGCACCGCAAAGCTCAGCAACACCTGGAACGGTATTCAGCACAACGATCTTGTCTGACGCTTTTTACAGAGCGTTCTGAGCTGGTTGCGCAAAAAATTGTATGGATTATAAGGAACAGGAAGCCATGCCTGCGCCCCAGATATGAACACGCTAGATTGTGCGTCAGGCCTATCCAGTTTGTTTGCCGTTGTTTTGCAAGGATGCGACAGAGAATCAGGAGCGCTGACAAGCCGGCAAAGGTGCTTGTCGGCGTCGAGTCGGTTGGCGGATTGGAAAGACTCAAGTCGGTTCTTGGTTCATACTCCAAATAGGATTGATAGCCGATAATGAAAAGGGGTTTTTGTGGAAACTACAGACGCATCTAAAAGAGGCTCTCTTTTTAAGTTTGAGGTCTGGGTCTCTCTGGTACTGCTTGTTGTAACCCTGTGGGATTTTAAGAATACGATGGGCGGGCTTCTTTCGGGTGAGGAGGCAACCAAGCTTGCGCCGATTAAATTTTTTATGCTCCTTATGGTATTGATTTCATTCCGGATCTTGTTAAAGAATCGTGCAAGGAAAAACGAGAATAATTTGTTTTTATGGTTTGCTGTTTTCTTATGCATTCGTCGCTATGTTTTCAATACTTATATGCGGCAACTATTCTGTGAAGCAAATGCCTTTTGCGTTTATCAGTCTGTCTTACTGGGTGTGGGTATTGATAATATCTTATTATTCTGTCCTGCAGCTAAATACGCTTAAATTTCATGTTTTTATCGTAGTCGTGTTTCTGCCTGTTTTATTTTACTTTTTTCTTACTGTGGTGAATACTTTCCAGGCTAGTTCTGACTATAATTTGTCATTTAATCCGGTTTTTTATTTGTCGTATTTGCTGCCTGCTATACTCTTGATACCAAAAAAAACACTGAAAATAAGCGGGCTATTGCTTATCTTTGCTGCAATTTTGATTTCATACAAGAGATCAGCCTTCCTTGCTTTTATAACAGCTATTCCAGTATATTTATATGCTAGCAACGCTATAAGTATGAGTGGTAAACTTAAGAAACTAACACTGATTACTTTTGGTGGTGCAATTTTGCTTTTACTGCTTGTTTTTACATTTAATTTTGTTGTCGATACATCAGGTCGTGATTTGACAGGAAGATTGGAAACTCTGGCTGATGACAAGGGATCTGGAAGGCTTGATATATACACTGGGTATATGGGCTTATTGGGCTCTCAGTCCTTTTTTGAGTGGATCATTGGGAGCGGTGCTAACGCAACCGCCAACACAAAATATCGCTGGGCACACAACGACATTATTGAGGTGCTGTATTCTTTTGGGTTAATTGGCCTGATGATTTACTTATTGTTTATTGGTCAGTTAGCGAAACTATTTTTTGAGATGAAAAAATATAAATACAAACATTTTGATGCGTTTGCGGTATCCCTGGTTTTATTTTTCTGGGGATCAATGTTTAGTATGCTTATTAAATTTCCATATTGGTTTTTGGGTCTGGCCTTCGTTTGGGGTTGGGTTATTGCCGATTTTCACAATGCAAAGAGATTTGGAGACCCTGCAAGAATTGCTAATCCGAAATATCAGACTGTAAAATTAAAGACCGATTAACCGGTACACCGACAATATCAACTGAAGCGTTCGGAAATCCTAACCAGGACAACGTGTTGTTTTCCTGATAATTAGCACGAAAAATAAATCTTGAACGTATGATTATCAGGGATTGTGAAGGAATTCCCTGGTGTTAAATAATTACAAAATTTGGATGCAGAATAGTAATACATGAATTTAACCTCCTCCCAACGCATTATCCTCAACACCCTTGCCACCTACGGACGCAGCGTTTTAGCCGCTGGTCTGGCGATCTTCAGCAGCCGCTGGATCCTTAATGCTCTCGGCCAGACGGACTATGGTCTCTACAATCTCGTCGGTTCTCTTATTGTGTTTGTGACTTTTCTGAATGGACTTTTAGGCAGCAGTGCCAGGCGCTTTTTCGCTTATTCAATTGGTAAAGGAGATGTGGAAGGAATTAATCAATGGTTTAACACTGCTTTTATTATTCATATAATTTTTCCTACCATTTTAATTATTATTGGTTGGCCAATTCGTGAATACTGTATTCAACATGTCCTTACCATTCCGGCGGATCGCATTGAAGTTGTGCGTGGATTTTTCGCCTTTCGCTAATTTCAACTTTTTTTGGCATGAGCTCAGTTCCATATTTGGCTATGTTTACCGCCAAGCAAAATATCACTGAAACTGCGTTTTGGGGACTCCTTCAGTGTATTCTAACCTTTATTCTTGCATATGTCCTTACTACATCACGAGGTGACCGACTTCTCTTCTACGCAGTTGGTATGGTGAGTGTTTCGGTTTTACTTTCACTTACTCAAGTCGCACGCGCCATTTTTCTTTTTCCCGAATGTCGAATCAACCGAAAGCATTGGTTTGATCGTGGCCGAACGATTGAAATATTTTATTTCACTGCATGGATGCTGATTGGAGGACTAGGGAATTTATTTCGAAGCCAAGGAACTGCTGTTCTGCTCAATCTTTTTCATGGACCAAAAGTTAATGCCGCCTATGGTATTGCTAATCAAGTTTCGTCGCAAACAGGAACATTTGCTCAAGCTATGGTTGGCGCGATGCATCCTGA
The DNA here is from genome assembly GCA_963723235.1 of uncultured delta proteobacterium. Classification (GTDB taxonomy): domain Bacteria; phylum Desulfobacterota; class WTBG01; order CAIYCZ01; family CAIRTM01; genus CAIRTM01. Next base: position 208,176 of record CAVRPV010000004.1, on the reverse strand, counting down.
AATTACGACTATTGCTGGACGTGGGGATCACAACCGGCTACTCTCTCTCACAATCCGAGCCTCGAAATTTAGCACAATTTTGGTGTTTTTTTTCATTATACCGCTTTTTATTGAAATGGAATATGTACTCAAGATTTGGCTTAAAATACCACCGGACTATACGGCAATATTTTGTCAACTCATTTTATTTTCATTTCTAGTGGACAAGCTTACTGTTGGCTCAATGATGGCAATCACAGCACAGGGGCGGATTGCAGCATACCAGGGTACAGTAGGGCTGGCATTGCTGATGACGTTACCGTTTGGTTATTTACTGCTGAAACTTTTTCATGTTCCATCTGCTGCATTGGTTGCCTTAGTAATTACCAGTATTGCCAGTGGTTTGTTACGCATTTATTGGGGGAAGCGATTGCTTGATTTATCTCCACGTCAGTGGTTTAGTGAGGTTTTGGTCCGTTGTTTTATTGTTGCTGTTCCTTCTGCATTCCTGGGATCAATGCCGAAACTTTTTTTATCAGCCTCGTTACTTCGTTTAGGTTTAAGTTTTACACTTAGTTGTGGTGCTATTGCAGCCATAAGTTGGCTTGTCGCCTTGACCAAAGACGAGCGTATGTACTTTATTAATTTATTCAGCTCAATTGTGAACAAAATTGCAAAATATGGATTTAATAAATGAAAAAAGTTGGCATCTTAACATTCCACTCAAGTTTAAATTATGGTGCCTACATGCAGGCTTATGCGTTGTCCACGCGGATAGCGAATGATTTTGATGTGAATGTCGAGGTAATTAATTATGAAATGCCAGTTGTTCAAAATTATTATAAACGTGGGGCGAATTCATGGAAAAGGATTGTTAAAAATGGCATTTTAGCAAATTATAAGTTGCGTGTGCGCAACAAAACTTTTAAAAATGAATTATCAAATTTACCATTATCAAATCATGCAATTGTTACAGATGAATATCGCAGTTTTTTTTCAAAAATTTCAGGTAAATATGATGTAATTGTAGTTGGAAGCGATGCGGTTTGGAATTGGAATGTTCGTGGATTTCCTAATGCATACCTCTTGGGAGAAGAGTTGAAGGGTAATAAAATGAGTTATGCCGCTTCCTCCCATGGTTTTAAATTTAAAGAAATTAGCCAGGAACAACGGGAGTATTTAAAACGTGCATGGGGTTCGTATAAATATATTGGTGTTCGTGATTCCGCAACGGAAGCATTTGTTCATTACGTAGACAATACTCTTTGTCCAATCCATAATTGTGACCCAACAATACTTTTGGAAATGGATAAGATTCCCGTATCTTTGGAACACCTTGAACAAAAATTAAAAAGGCATGGAGTAGATGTTAAGAAACCAATAATTGGAATTATGGGTGGTGAAAACATTGGCAAACTCGTACGATCAATATATGGGAAAAAATATCAATTAGTTGCTCTTTATCAGCCGAATCGATTTGCGGATTATTATTTATATGATTTGACACCATTTGAGTGGGCAAAGGTGTTTTCTCTTTTTAAAATGACCTTTACTTCGTACTTTCATGGAACATTACTTTCATTAAAAAATGGAACACCTAACATTTCAATTGATAGTTGGTTAGACTATGCATTAGAGTATGAGCCCAAAATGAAAGATATTTTAAGCCGTCTTGGGTTACGTTCAACTTATTTCTTTGCATCTGAAATAACGCCGCAGGTCATTGAAAATATAAAATCATTGGCAGATGGTTATTTCATTGATCCACCTAAAGACAAGATTAAAAATGCAATTGCAATTGAGGAAAGTAGTTATAGTGGTTTTAGTAGCGCGTTAAGGCAATTAATTTCGTAATTACAAAGCGATGGGGGTTATAATGAGAACATAAATGTAATTGGTCTTGTCTATAACGGACTTCCAACAGCATTAATCCCCTTGGAGGGCCTATTGATTTGTTGTTCTGGCGAATTGTATGTGTGGCAGTTGGATTAAGGTTTATAAATTTCATTATAACTTAAGAGTTATCGGAAAGGAAAAAAATTGTCAGAAAAATCTAAAATTTGCATGATCGTTTCAAATAGCGTTCATTGGGATCCAAGAGTACGCAAAGAAGCAACAATTTGTGCTCAAAGCGGCTTTGATGTCGTTGTTGTTGGGATTATTGAGCCAAAATTTGATCAGTCCATAATTGACAGTTTGCCATTTCATGTTTCATTATTAGATAATCCATTTCGCCACAAAGTTTCCATTGCCTGGCTTGATTGGAAAAATTTTCCGTGCCATTTTATATAGGATTTATTATTTGTTGGGCTTGACTGTCTTATGCTATAAAGAAAATGCGCAAATTTATCACGCAAATGATTATAATACACTTATAATTGGCTGGGTTGCTGCAAGGTTGCGGCGCGCTAAAATTGTTTATGATACACATGAAATTTGGAGTGAAAATCACGATATTGCAAAGCAAAAAGTTATTAAATCAATTGTCAAATTCTTTGAGTCCTTTTTTATTCGTAGAGTAGATCGAGTTGTCTGTGTTAGTCACGCTGCTGCTGACTATTTATCACAACTTTATAAAATCAAGACTCCGGATGTGATTACAAATTGTGCCTGGCGTGAAGGTAATGCTGCGATAGATGATAATCACCCTACAGATAATAACCACTTTGAGGTTTTAAATCATGGTCAATTTTATGATGGTCGTGGCTATGATTTACTAATTCAGTCCGCAGCATTCCTTAAAACTTATCAGGGTAAAATTAAAATTGTAATGCGTGGATTTGGTCGTTGTGAGACGAAGTATAGGAATTTGGTAAAAACTGAAAACGCTGATGGGTTAGTACAATTTGTGCCACCCGTTCGCGTGGATCAATTAGTTAGTGCGGCTTCATCTTCTCACATTGGAGTCGCAATTACGGAAGGTTTTTGTGTAAATTTCAAATGCTCAATTTCTAACAAAATATTTGAGTATTTGGCCGCTGGATTACCTGTAATTATGTCTGATATTCCAGAACATAGATATTACAATGAGCGTTACCATTTTGGAATTATTTTAGAAAACTTACTGCCTGAGACCATTGCTAATGCAATTATCAATATTTATGAAGATAAAGATTTGTATGATCGGTTGAAGTCTAATGCCTTATTGGCAAGAAAAGTGTTGTGCTGGGAAGTTGAAGGTGAAAAATGGATTTTGTTGTACCGAAATTTGTTAAAACAGCAATAAAGCGCATCTATTTAAAGATTAAGCATCGAGGGAAAAATGTAGTCTTACATTCAGGGGTAAATATTGGTATAAATAGTTATTTTGAAGGTAGAAATGTTATACATAATAATAGCATTTTTTCAGGTTCAATTGGCTATGGTTCATATGTAGGACCCAACTGTAACATTAATGCAAAAATTGGGCGATTTTGCTCAATTTCAGGTTATGTGCAAACAACTTCAGGAAATCATCCGATTCATTTTGTTTCTACTCATCCAGCGTTCTTCTCTTTAAAAAAGCAAAACGGAGAAACATTTGCAAATGTACAGCTGTTTGATGAATCGATGTATGCTGATTCACAGCGAAAAGTTAATGTTGTAATCGGAAACGATGTCTGGATTGGTCAAAGAGCAACTTTACTAGGTGGAATTGTCGTTGGTGATGGGGCGGTGATTGCAGCTGGTGCTGTTGTGACAAAAAATGTCCCGCCTTATGCAGTTGTTGGAGGTGTTCCTGCCAGGGTTATAAAATTTCGCTTTGCTGCTGACCAAATAGAATTTTTGTTGAAGTTGAAGTGGTGGAATAAAGACAGGCAATGGTTGATTGAAAACGCTCATAAGTTTATTTCTATAAATAATTTTTCTAGTAATGACTGAATTTCGCCAAGATACCTTTGTTTTCAAATTGAATTAAAGTGGCAATTCTTTCATCTACAATAGATTCTCAAAAATGCAGTGGTGTTGCCGATTCAATTTGAGCATTGTTAATTACTAAAAAAAGAGCATCCAAAAAATGAAAATCGATCTTATTGCCGGTGCAAGGCCTAATTTTATGAAAATCGCTCCCATTATTGATGCGATTCATAAAGCACAGGAGCACCATCAAAATATCGAATACCGACTTATACATACAGGACAGCATTACGATGAAAAAATGAGTGGAAGCTTCTTCCAGGAGTTAGGCATACCATCCCCGCATATTAACCTTGGTGCCGGCGGCGGAACGCAGGCAGAACAGACTGCAGCCATTTTGCTTGGTTACGAGAAGCTTTTATTGGAAGGTTCGCCGGATTTATGTTTGGTGGTAGGTGATGTTAATTCGACAATGGCGTGTGCTATTGTCGCTCAAAAGATGCATGTAGAAGTGGCCCATGTGGAAGGGGGCCTCCGTTCGGGAGACTGGAGTATGCCCGAGGAAATCAATCGCATGGTAACTGACAGCATCACCAATTACTTTTTTACAACGACTGAAACTGCTGATGCGAACTTGTTAAAACTGGGTGTACAGAAGGAGCGAATTTTCAGGGTAGGAAACACCATGATTGACACGCTGCTTAAACATAGGCCCCGGTTTAAGAAGCCTGCAGTATGGGACGAGCTTGGTCTGAAGAATGATCAGTATATTGTGATGACTCTTCACCGGCCGGCAAACGTTGATGAGGAAGCAAACTAAAAGAATTACTTTGTGAAATCATTAACCATTCCCAAAACATGCCGTTGGTTTTTCCTGTGCATCCGCGCACTGCAAAAATTCTTAAAAACCTGGGCATTGCACATGAAAGGCTGCATGCGATTGAACCTCTCAGTTATCTCGAATTCAACTATCTTGTTGAACGATCTTTTGCAGTTATTACCGACTCAGGCGGCATTACTGAAGAAACCACGGTGCTGGGCATTCCCTGTATGACGCTCCGTGACAATACCGAACGACCCGAAACCATTACTATCGGCACAAACGAGCTTATTGGCACTGACCCCAAAGCATTAGAGCCGGCCATGAAAAAACTTTTTTCCGGACAATGGAAGAAGGGAAAATCCCAGAATTATGGGATGGTAATACTTCTAATAGGATAGTTAAAATATTATGCGAGCAGATCATGTCAAATGAAGAAAAAAAATTATGCGTGATAAAAAACCGATAATATTATTGACAGGACCATTTCTGCCGGGAAAAAAATATGGGGGTCCAGTTAAATCAATCTTGAATTTAGTTAATGCACTAAAAAATGAATTTGAATTCAAAATTGTTACTTTCGATCGAGATTTAGGTAGTAAACATAAGTATACTAATGTGACAATTGGAAAATGGAACAATATTGAAGGTATAAAAGTATTTTATACACCCCAAAAAAAGTTTTACTCTTCTTTTAAAAACATAATTAGAACAGAAAAATACGATCTCATATAATGCAGTAGTTTTTTTTCCAAATTTTCTGTGATAGTTCAATTTTTTAAATACATAAATTTAGTAAAAACAAAGGTTGTTGTAGCCCCAGGGGAGAATTTGAAACTGCAGCGCTTGGAGGAAAATATTTCAAAAAAAAATTGTTCTTATTTTTTTATAGATTATTAAAAATTCAAAAAAAAATTACTTTTATGATTTCCTCCGAACACGACAAACTAAATATTAAAAATATTCTGGGAAGAAATATTGAAATATTTATAGCAGGCAATATCCCAGACCAAAAAACTATAGAGTTTAAAGAGAAAACTAAAAAGAAAAACACGTTAAAATTAGTTACAGTTTTGAGAATATGTCCTCTTAAGAATATCAAATAATCTATAAAACTCATCGATGAAATTTCTAACACAAATAAGGATTATGAAAAAATACAATTTCACATATATGGACATATTGAAGACCATCAATATTACGATGAGTGTAAAAGCTTGGCGAAAACTATCAGTAAAAGGGACTCTCGTAATGAAATAAAGTTTATGGGATCGGTTGATTATGAAGAAGTTATTCCAATAATCTCAAAATATCAGGTGTTTTTATTCCCTTCAAAAAGTGAAAATTACGGTCATGCTATCCATGAAGCACTCCTGGCTGGTTGTCCAGTGATTATAAGTGACAATACCCCTTGGGGAAATTTAGAAGAAAAAAATGTTGGATTTGCTTTAAGTTTAACAAAAAAACAGAAATTCATTGAATCTATTTTATTTTTCTTAAAAATGGATAGCACAGAATATAATCAATTAAGTGTTAAATCCATTGATTTTGGTCTAAAAATTATTAAAGAACAAATTGCAATAAAACAAAGTATAGAATTATTAAATTTTTCTATTTTGAACTGCCCCCGATGATGGTGCCACTTGTTAAGTTAGTATTGGCATTGCAGAAATAAATAGCGCAGCTTTATAATGCTCGGTGGCGAATCTTGGCTATTTGTCGCCGGAGGAGTAGGAAGTAACGGCAAGCTTATAAAACGTGTCTATTTTATCGGGGGAAGATTCATGGGGGCATTTAGTTGAACATTAATTATTTTTACTCGCTTCCAAGACTTTAGCAATCAGCACGTTATTGTTTTTATAATTTAATACATAAGATTGAGCTTCACGACCAAAATTTACCAGTTCATGCTCGGGCTTTTCATAACATTTAAGAATGGCATTTTTAAACCCTTCACTTGTTTCATCGTCAATAAAATACATCTTATCCAGATAATCATCGGGAATGCCTGCCAACCGGGTTGTCAATACGGGAGTTCCCGACACCATATACTCCATCAGTTTTGAGGGAAAGAGTATTTGGTAAATTCATTACTTGTAAATCGCGGATTAATTAATAGGTGTGCTTGATGTTCAAATTCAACAATAGCATTATTTGCCACACACGTCCCGAAATATCTAATTCTCTGATCACTTTCAGCATATTTCTGGATATCATCAACCATATCACCAATACCAAAGAGCCACAATTCCATATTTCCAGAGATAGTTAAAAAAGTTTCTATTAGCAATCGGATTCCAAATTTTTCGTAGAGAGCACCTGCATACATTATTGAAAAAGAATCCGACTTCGCAGCAACTTTTTTAATGTTTGTATCTTGACTGACAAAGCCTTCAATTATGCTATATGGTCGTTCTGGAAATTTGTTGACCATGTATTTAGTAATGAAGACATAGTAATCAATCACATGATAAAAAAGTTTAGGTATCCGAACATAAATGGGTGCAAAAAAATACTTTAGAGATTTTTTTCTATTGGAATAGCTATATTGATTTTCGGGCAAATCAGGTACGAATGATACCACTTTGACTTTAAATAGTTTTAAAGGAAGAACACCAACTAAGAACATTAGATTAATGGAACTTAAAACAATTTTTTTTTCTTCAAATATGTTTTTAAATATCCATGACAATCCATATCCAAAAATGTACAGCGCAATCAAAAGCTGCTTAATAACTACAATATTTATAAATGGAATATACTTTCCATCCCCGGAATTCTTAACATGAAAGCATTTTATTTTTGAATTTGGGAACATGCCAATGGATGGCATATAAAGATTAGTCAGATTTTCTTTTAGATGTGTTTCTAAACCTTCTTTAATTAAACCTGAATATTTTATGGCAGCGATGGAAGGCTTATTGTTCTTTTTTGAAAAATATCAATTAATCGACGTATTTCTTCATCAACATAAGTAGAAATGTATAAGATTTTCATTGGATTTTAAGTTTATGCAACAGTAATTCCCATTGCGTACAATCTTTATAGAGCTTTAGACGATATGTTCATTCTTTGAAGATTGCTCTTTCTTCTAAATTGCTCGCCAATTTCTTTCCGTATGATATTAAACCTAAGTAATAATCCCTGCATTTCTTCGATGTTTAAATGATGTGTATTATGCGAATGGCAATCTTCAACTCCAGTGCTCAACAAAAAAGGACCATTCATGTGAGGGTTCATGCGGCCATCTATCCCTCAGCTGCTATTGAAAAGCGCCGCGATTTTATAGTTAATGTCGCCAAAAGTGGATGTTAAACACTACAAGCCGCCGTCGGTTAACGGTTGTGACCGCCAGCAACCTATACGATTTTTACGTGCGGCAGCCAACTGCTTTTTCCGCTGCTTTAAAATGCACGTCTGCCTGGCGGGCTCTGCCGCAACCGCTCCAGCGCCCCTTCCTGCACAGCTTTCGCGATTGTCTGCAGGTCGGCAAGAATACATACTGTTTTTGCGCAGTCTCTCTTCACTCTTAGCACTAGGCTGCTGAAACTCCTGATAAATCCGCCACTTCTTTTCGGCTGTTAACCGCCGAATCTGCTTGCTGCCGTTGTTCTGCTGCTTCATTTCCTGTCTCCAAAGGTTATGACGACGGCGTTCGATCATAGCCTTTTATAATTTTGAAATCTTTTAATGTCCAGATTTTACGACATCAATTCAAAATTGCGGGGATTCCTTCAGCCGTTTGGCTTTAGTTTGTGACGCCGAAAGATCGGCAAAGATACGGCCTGTGGTTTGAGATTCCGCAGATCTTCTGTAAGTCGGCAACAAATTTTTTTTGCAGGAACTCCCCTGACAATCGCGTACGGAGCTACGCCCTTAGTAACCGCGGCGCCATTGGAAATTGTAATGCCGTCAGAAACTGTGGCATTGATGCCTACCCAACATTTTTTTGGATAATAGTGTGTCTATTGCTTTTGAAAAGATGTGCTGAAAGGGTTTTTTGAAAATATTGTGGACGGCATGAAATCCGGGCGCATCGATGGGTTAATGCGATTAGTTGTCGATGTCAGCCACAAAGAAAAAAGTGTCTTATTCTTGCTCAACGTGGAAAAGCTCACAGTGTTTAACCTATAAGTCATTGCAAGCGATGCAGCAGTTTTTTTTAATTGTACCGCTACATCCCCTACACTCAATTTTCCCTAGGAGTGCAGGGACTGTTAGATTAGCTGCTTATGACGCTTTTTTTAATCCTGGTTATATGGCCCCGGCCGAGGCCTTTGACCTCGCAGCCAAGTTCAAAATAGCGCTTGATCTTATCATCGGTCAGGATGCCGAAGCAGTCAATAACAGCGGTCGGATGACCGACTTTTTCGACCAGCCAGTCAGGGTCGATTTCCAGGTAGGGTTTGTGCGGCACCGCCAGGATCACCGCGTCGCAGTCACGCAGGGCCGCTTCAAGGTCGGGCTCAATGCGCTGATTTTTAAGACCGTCCTGGTTTCTGAAAAAACGCGCCCAACTCAGACCCGTGGCAGGGTAGCTGTCCTGGCTTTCAAATTCCCACCAGTGATCAACATAGGGATCATGCACCCTTAATTCGGCACCCATTTCGGTTAACCGGCGAATAACGATTTCGGAACCGCTATAACGCGTGTCGCCGACGTCCTGCCGGTATGCAGCTCCCAGAAGCAGAACCTCTGCCGCGGCAATCGGTTTGTTCATGTTACGCAAGGCATCACGGACAAGCTGCGCAACGCGCAGGCCCCGGGTGTCATTGATGTTGATGGCCATCTCAGTCATTTTTAAAATCTCGTCCTCAAAGCCCAGCAGGTGCTTGTAGGACCACATGCCCAGTCCTCCGTCCTTGGGCAGGCAGTATCCGCCGATGCCCGGGCCTGGAAACATGATGTTGTTATGGGTCGGACGCATCTTGATGGCGTTGATAACCTTGACCAGATCAACCCCGTTGCGTTCGGCAAATACGCTCCATTCGTCCAGAAACGCGAGCATTGCCGCCCGGAAACTGTTCTCTACGATTTTAGCGGTTTCCGATTCAATCGGCCTGTCCATAACGGTCAGGGGATAGTCGCGGGTGTTGAGTACATCTTCTAGAAATTTTTTAACACGGCCACGGGCCTCATCGTTAATGCCGCTGCAAACCCGCCAGAAATTCTTAATGCTGTCAACGTACTCCTTGCCCGGCATAACACGCTCATAGCTGTGGGCCAGCAAGGGTTCAGTTGTAATGCCGCGTTTCTTGAAAACTTTCATCATGGCCGGATAGGCAATCTGCTCGGTTGTGCCCGGAGGAACCGTGGTTTCTATCAGAACCAGGGCTTTGGGTTGAATCCGCTCGGCAATCACTGTAAGGGATTCCTCAAGGCCTGTATGTCAGCCTGACCGTCACAAACATTACCCAGCGAATTTTTAATATAGTCGCACTGAACGTCTACAACCACGACATCCGCCAAGGATAAAACATCATAAATATAGGTGGCGAGGAAGGTCTTTTTTTCATTGACCGTGCGGGCGATGATGACGTCAACTTGCGGATCTTCCGATGTAACCGGTGGAATCCCGCGGTTGATATAGCCTATTTTCCAGAAGCTGCGCGGGCTGGGTCGCTGCATGCCTATGACAAAGTAATGTGACTGACCCTGTTCATCCTCGCTGTCTGCCACAACGCCGGCCATTACGGAGCCCACGAAGCCAAGCCCGATAACGACAACAATTTCGCGTCCCAGTGCGCGCTGCTGGTCGGCAAGTGCTGAAATTCTCACAAATTCTTTTTTATGATCAGCTTCTACAGGCAGCTGATACTGCTGTCCGTCAGGGCCGGTTGAATACTGGGCCATAAAAATCTCCATTAATAAGTATTTTTATTCGAAACAAAATATTTTTGCTTAACAAATATAGCGCATTCGGTCTTTTAAGCTTCAGCACAATATCAAAATAGAACAACCGGAGTCAATGGAAAACCCGTTGTACGCAATGAGCAATTTTATAATCAGAAAACCATTGAATACATTGTTGAAAAAGTATAAAGTTGATACCTAATTTAAACCATACATTATCAGGAGTTATTTGATTATGCAGGATGATAGATTCAAAAAGCACATCGTCTGTATCGGGGCAGGGTATGTGGGCGGACCTACTATGGCCATGATAGCTGCCCGGTGTACGAACTATGAAGTCACCGTAGTAGACATTAACCCTGAACGGATTGCCGCCTGGCAAACAGACAACCTGCCTATTTATGAGCCGGGTCTTCTGGAGCTTGTGCGACAGTCCCTGGGGCGCAATCTTTTTTTCTCTACCGATATCAACGCTAATATCCATAAGGCGGACATCATTTTTGTTTCTGTCAATACACCTACAAAGACATATGGTGAAGGCTCGGGCAAAGCCGCAGATTTACAGTACTGGGAGAAAACCGCGCGCAACATTCTGCAGGTTTCCGATTCAAACAAAATAATAATTGAAAAAAGCACCTTGCCGGTTCGCACGGCTCACGCGATGGAGCGAATTTTAAATGCCAACGACAAAGGCCTGCATTTTGAAGTGCTCTCCAACCCCGAGTTTCTTGCCGAAGGATCTGCTGTTGCCGATCTTGAAAATCCCGACCGCGTGTTGATCGGATCGCGTGAAACCGAATCCGGCTTGAAGGCCCGTCAAGAGATTGTAAGCATCTATGCGAACTGGGTTCCTCCAGAGCGCATCATAACCAGCAACCTCTGGAGCGCCGAGCTTTCCAAGTTGGTTGCAAATGCCTTTCTGGCCCAGCGCATCTCATCCATCAACAGCATTTCCGCGTTGTGTGAAAAGACCGAGGCCAATGTCCGCGAAGTGGCTCTTGCCATCGGCACGGATAGTCGCATCGGGTCAAAATTTTTGAATTCAAGCGTGGGCTTTGGGGGCTCCTGTTTTAAAAAGGACATACTCAATCTGGTCTATATCTGTGAGCATTACGGCCTGCATGAAGTCGCGCGCTACTGGGAAAGCGTTGTCATGATGAATGAATATCAGCAGCAGCGCTTTGTAACAAATATGATCAAGGTTATGTTTAATACCGTCGCGGGCAAACGTATTGTGCTGCTGGGGTTTGCATTCAAGGCCAATACCAGTGACACGCGCGAATCACCGGCCATTTTCGTCTCCCGTATGCTGCTGAATGAACGCGCCCGGCTTGTAGTCAGCGACCCGAAAGCGTTGGACAATGCCCGGATGGATTTGCACGATTGCGTTGACCACATTGAATTTTGCGAAGACCCATACGCTGCTTCGCACAAGGCTCATGCTATCGCAATCATGACGGAATGGGATATATACAGGGACCTTGACTACGAACGAATATTCAATAACATGGAAAAACCGGCATTTATTTTTGACGGTCGTAACATTCTTGACCATGAAAAGCTTTTCAATATCGGGTTTAACGTCTTTTCAATCGGCAAGCCGCCCTTGAAGCATTTTTAAAATATCCCGGGAAGAAAAGAATATGCCTCGAAAAATTCTTGTCACCGGCTCGGCCGGCTTTATTGGTTTCCATGTAGCGCTTAAACTGCTGTCTCGGGGAGACAGTGTCGTCGGTCTTGACAGCATTAACGAGTATTACGATGTGCGTGTAAAACATGGCCGTCTGGCACAAACCGGCGTCAGCATTACTGATGTGCGGTATGGCCAAAAAACCAGAAGCACGGTATTCCCTGAGTACGAGTTTATACAACTGAAGCTTGAAGATCGGGATGCGTTGCTACAGCTCTGCAAAGATGAAAAATTTGACGCTGTGTGTCATCTGGCGGCGCAGGCCGGGGTGCGCTACTCCATGACCAACCCGCACGCCTATGTCAGCGCGAACCTTGATGGTTTCATGAATATGCTTGAGGCCTGTCGCCATTCAAGCGTCGGACATCTTGCGTATGCCAGCTCATCCAGCGTGTACGGGCTTAACACGAATATGCCTTTTTCAATTCATGACAATGTTGATCATCCTGTAAGCCTGTATGCGGCCAGCAAAAAAAGCAATGAACTGATGGCGCATACCTATAGCCATCTGTTCAATTTGCCCACAACCGGATTGCGGTTTTTCACCGTGTACGGCCCTTGGGGACGCCCCGACATGGCACTGTTCATTTTCACAAAGGCCATTTTGGCAGGGGAGCAGATTGACGTGTACAACAACGGCAATATGCAGCGCGATTTTACCTATATAGACGATATTGTAGAAGGTGTTGTGCGCGTTATCGACAATCCTGCCAGGCCAAACCCCAACTGGAAAGCTGCTGCGCCTGATCCGGGCTCCAGTCCGGCACCCTATAAGATTTACAACATAGGCAACAGCTTGCCGGTAAAGCTACTCGATTTCATTGAGGCCATTGAAAGGGCGCTTGGCAAAAGCGCTTGCAAAAATTTTATGCCCATTCAGCCCGGGGATGTACCGGCTACCTGGGCGGATGTGCAGGATCTTATTCAGGATTTCAGTTACCGGCCGGTAACCCCGATTGACCAGGGCGTGAAAAAATTTGTTGAATGGTATCGCGAGTTTTACAGGGTATAGGTTGCACTGCAGGAGCAATCCCCTGCGGCAGCCAGGCGCCATGGTTTGATTTCATTACTCCCTGTGTTAGTATGTAACTATAGAGCATGTGTCAGGTTGTGATTCAGGGCGAATTGCTGGATCGCGCATACAGTTTATTCGTTGCTTTTGAACAGACAGCGGGAGCTATATAGCACATGGAAAGCCGTATTCGCGAGCGCATTCTGGTTGTTGATGATGAGCAGCAGGTAAGCGATATTATTGCCCAGTGCCTGGCCATGGAAGGCTATTCTTGTGATACGGCCGATTGCGCTGAAAAGGCGCTTGAGCTGTGCGCCTGTAATGAGTATTCCCTCTTAGTTTCAGATATCATGATGCCCGGCAAATCAGGCCTTGAGCTGCTTGGCATTGTCCGCAAGCTTTACCCTGACGTCGCCGTTGTCATGGTAACGGCGGTTGATGATCGCACAACCGCCGTGAATGCTTTGCACCTTGGGGCCTACGGTTATGTGATCAAACCTTTTGATTTGAACGAAATCGTCATCTGTGTGGTCAACGCACTTGAGCGGCGCCGTTTGAGCATTCAGAGCAGGCAGTACGAAAGAAGGCTTGAGAACGATGTGCTCCAGCGAACCGCTGAAATCCAGCGCCGGGAGGAGGAGATTTGTCTGCGACTGGCTGCTGCCTGCGGATATCGTGATCTTGAAACCGGATCGCACAACCGGCGTCTGGGCCTTTACAGCGCCGTGCTGGCCAGGGAGCTGGGTTGGGCCAGGCAGGCACAGTATGAGCTTAGGATCTCTATTGCCATGCACGATATCGGAAAAATAGGGCTTCCCGACACTATCCTGCGCAAGCCCGCCAGGCTTACGCAGGAAGAGTTTGAGGTCGTTAAAAACCATGCTGTTATAGGTGCCCGCATGCTGGAGGGCTCTGATTTTTCCCTGTTGAATATGGCACACTCGATTGCGTTGTCCCATCATGAAAAATGGGATGGTACCGGTTACCCTTATGGACTCGCAGGAAGAGACATCCCTGAATCAGCACGCATCTGCTCCATACTGGACGTTTATGATGCCCTGATACATAAACGTGTCTACCGGCAAGCTTTGCCTGAAGAGGAAGCCCTTGCCATTATGACGGAAAGCCGAGGTTCTCATTTTGATCCCGAAATATTCGACTGCTTCATGACGGTGCTTCCTGAGTTGCGCGTGATATGGGCTGCAGTGCGTGATCAGTAAGAATAGGTATCGCCAGCCTAGCGGCACAGCTTTTGCCGTAGTTACGTGTGTGTGCATATAACTGAGTCCATCGTAATCACCCCTCTTTAATTTTCATACAGCTCTACGGATATTCTCAACACGACCGCGTTGCCCGCATAGTTGCATTCCGCATAGGTATGCGAGTTGTGACATGCCCGCTTATTTCTTCTCCGGATCTTTTGTTTTAAAGAGCATTTTTGTTAAAGTTCTGTTGGCTCGTCAGCTTAAAAATAAAATTACAAATACGGAATATTTATTTACATTTATTAAAACATTTGTATATAATTGGTTTTTATTATGAGTTTAGATATTCAAAAGTAGCAAATTTATTTTGTACTATAAACGATTTAAAAGCCGGTTCACACAAAGCGGAGGGTGCTATGTCCAATAGTAAGGATCAGCAATTGGTTGCCCAATGTCTGGGCGGTTGCCAGTCAGCCTGGCAGCAACTCTATGCTCGGATTGAAAAAACTGTCACCTATATTGTTCGCTGGAGACAATGGGGCTTCTCTCCGCAGCAAATTGATGAAATTGGACAAGAGGTTCTTAGCAGTTTTATCTCGTCACTCAATACATTTGACTTTAATTGTTCTCTTGAAACATTTGTATCAACAATTACTAAAAACAAATGTGTCTCTGAAATACGGCGTCAGTCTGCAGCAAAACGCGCGGGGGAGCGATTTGCCGTATCAGCTCAGGGATATGCTTCGGTTGCAGCCCCGGGTGAAACCGATGAGCGGCGGCTTCTGCATGCGGAGGAGCGCCGGCAGCTTGAACTGGCGCTCGGGCAGCTGGGTGAGAAATGCAGAACCATTTTGCGGATGAAATACTACGATGAATACAGCTATAAACAAATTGCGGAGACACTCAATATTCCCGAAGGCACGGTTGCCTCGCGCCTTAAACGAAGCCTTTTACACCTCAGAAAAAAAGTGGAGGAATGCCTGCCTGACTGACTGTTGATTCAGAAACAGTTAAGGGTCGGTTCGAATATAACATTGTAGTAGTTGAGCCTTAATCAGAAAGGCTGGTTTATAGTAAAAAAACCATACTGCAGAATCGCCCGCATCGATAGCTATACTCTCGCCTTTAATCCATCAGGCCAAATTAGGGAGCAAGAAAGAGCTTCGGTATGCAACGTCTTCTGGGACTAAATAACCCGGGGGTGTTTGTCAACAATGGCGTGTCTTTTTTTAGGCAGCATAGAATCGAAAAGCTTTGAAGTTATCTCGGTTTTTACAATGCCGGTCAGCAGGCAATTAGCCCTGACTTTTTCGGGCTAAGCCCCAGAGCCATAGCTATTTAAATGCTCTATTCTTATCAGGTTCTTTAAGGTAATCAAAAAAAGAAATTTAATGTACAGAACAGGTTTCGTTCATAGTTTATCTGGCTCAAACAGGGGTGATTTTTTCAGACCCGTTTTTTGCAATACAAAGGCCAGCAGGCCCAGAAGGGTCTGTGTGCCATATACCGCACTGTTTTTGAAGTTAATTGAGGAAGCTTCGGAAAAATAGCGCACCGGAACCGGGACGCAGCCGATCCGGAAGCCGAAATATACAGCCTGGATCAGAAACTGTGTGTCAAAAACAAAATTGTCGGAGTTTTTCATAAACGGAATGGTCTCAAGTACCCGGCGTGTATAGGCCCGGTAGCCCGTATGAAAATCCGACACGTTTTGTCCCAGTACAACGTTTTCAGCAGTGGTAAGCATTCTGTTGAAGATGTATTTATAGGCCGGCATACCGCATGCCAGTGTTTCATGTCTTGTCCTGATACGCGAGCCCAGAATTACATCGCAGATATCAAGGTCAAGAAAACCCTGGATGTAGGGCACCAGGCGGCTGTCATACTGGTAGTCGGGGTGGATCATGATAATGATGTCCGCACCGCGCTTGAGCGCTTCGCTGTAGCAGGTTTTTTGATTGCCGCCGTAGCCGCGGTTATTAGGATGCACGATTGTGTGAATACCAAGCGAGCGCGATAGCTCCACTGTGTTGTCCGTGCTGTTGTCATCAACCAGAATAATATCATCAACATACCCGGAGGGTATGTCATCGAAGGTGCGGCGCAGGGTTTCAGCCGCATTATAGGCCGGCATTACGACAACAATTTTCTTTTTCATGGCAGGTCTCCGGGTTGTTTGTCAGGAAACGCGGGTTTTAATTAATTTTAGAACAATCTGCTGACACAGGACTGCGATATCTTCTGCGCATAAGAATTGTTCGGCTCCGGCATCAAAGAGAATCGTGGCCTCCGGTCCGAATTCAGCATCCGGCTTCCACAGGCAGCAGATAATGTCGAGCCGCGGGAGGGCCGGTATGCGCACGGCACAGTCTGCGAAGTCGGCCGGTACTCCGCCCAGGGCTGCCGCGGCCGGGATCAGAGCTTCGGGCGCAGGGCCGAATGTCGCCAGCATGGGCTTAATACAGCGCCGTTCAAATGCCTCGGCATAGAGCGCTCCATCGCGCAGGCGGCGGTAATTGATACGGGTATCACTCAATGCGGCCTTTTCGCTGTTTGCCAGATAGTGCAGGACAAGTATTTGCTCCCATATTGAAACTGTTGTATCTTCTGCTTCCGTGCTGAAAATGAATTCAGGCAGCGTAATACGCACAGGTCTGTTCAGGCAGCACAGTTCAATCTCGCCCCTGTTCCCGGAATGCCGGGTCAGTGAGGCCCCCGCGCCCGCGCAGCAGGCGGCTATATCCATGCTGCGCAAAGTTTCGTGCGCACGGTGCAGTGCATCACGATAGGCAGTCTGAAACGTGTTTTCGACCACTATGCAATGGTTTTCTTGGTAAGCTGGCTGAGCAGTTTCCACATTTTATCCGGCGTTGTACACTCTAGTAATTTTGTACGATTGTCGGCCTCGCGCAGCGACTCCATCAATCCGGTGATCAGCTGCAGATAAAAGGCGCTGGCAGCCAGCGGAATAACAATAAAGAACACAATTTTCGTAAGCCTGCTCTTGGGCGCCCCGAAGTGCAGCCCCTGTTTTTTTAGACCGGCGGCAAAAATCAGCCCGCCGCCCTCAACACCGCGTACGTGCGGGAACGCCAAGCCGTGTTCAATCGCGGTTGGCACGATTGATTCGCGGTTGATAGCTGCCGAAAGCAGGGTCTCGGGTTTTTCAACAAACCCCTCCGCGGCCATCAGATGGATCATTTCCCCCAGAGCCTCATCGCGTGTTTTTGCCTCAAGATGGGGCAGCATCAGACGGCTTGAGGAAAAACGGGCTATACCCGGACTTGGCTTCTCGTTTATGGCCCGGATGCGTTTGAGTTGCCGCGGCAGAGCGTCGCGATAGAATAGAATGCGCGTGCAGCGCGGACACTGAATCAGTTTTTCGCCGACCTGTACTTCATAAGCCAGAATTGTGGGAACAGACATGCCGCAGCCCGAACAGGTTCCCTCGGACATGGGGACAACCGCGGTAGCATAGTGATTTAAAAGACTGGTAAATGTATTACGGATATCCGGGGGCAGATCACGGGTCAGTGTTGCAATGTTTTTTTCAAGGCTTTCAAGATAGGTTTCGGCGGTAAGGGCTTTTTGTTCCTGCAGGGTAAAATTGAGATCCTGCAGCTGAATAAGCGCGGTAATAATATGTTTCATTAAAGCATCTCCATGTTTTTTGATAAATACGCGTATTTAACCGTTGGCACGCGCCTGACCTTGATTTAAAATAGTGCAAGACCGAATTTTTAACAACTGAAAATTTTATTTTACTGTATTTTACGTGCCAGTACACGCATACTATACCACGAATGCTAAAAAAACCGTATTGTGATAAGGATTTTGGCACATGCCCACACAACTCCGGACGGTTCAACTCAGCGATATCAGTTTGAGCGATCTTTTTTTTGTTACAACGGATGGTCGGGAAACTGCCTCCCTGCAACACTCGATTACCTCCTGTGGCCTGCTGCAGCCGCCATGTCTGTGGCGTTCCCGCCATGAGGAACCCTATGTGATCGTATGCGGATACCTGCGCCTGCAGGCCGTGCGCAATCTCGGGTGGCAGGAGTTGAGTGCCTGGGTATTCGATAGTGACACCCCTCAATCGCGCCTGCTTGAATACGCGCTGCAGGATAATTTGCCGCACCGTATATTTAATGCGATTGAAATTGCCCATGCGCTGCAGCGCCTGCTTGCGTGCTTCCCACGGAACGTGGTTATTTCGGAGTGGCTGCCGCGTCTTGGCCAGTCACCCTCCGGGCGCACGCTTGAGCGTTTTCTCTGCCTGTGTTCCCTTGAGCAGGAACCGCGCGCTGCCCTGATAGTCGGGAGCCTTACTGAAGCAAGTGCGCTCAGGCTGTGCGGCTACAGTGCGGAAGACCGCCTGGCGGTCTTTGCTCTCATGCAGCAGCTGCATTTGAGTGCCGGCAAACAGGCCGAGCTGCTTGAATGCCTGGAAGACCTGGCCCGCAGAGACAAAAAAACGCTGCGAGAGGTGGCCGCTGCAGTCGACATTGTAAAGGTGTGCTCTGATGAGCGTTGTAACCGTGTGCAGAAAACAGAGCAGGTGCGGCAGCTTTTGCGCACCCGGCGATTTCCGCGCCTGCGCGCTTTGGAAGGCCGCTTCGCAACCGCTTTAAAGGAACTGCCCATACCGGCAGGCGTGCGTATCATGCCGCCCCCGCATTTTGAGGGCCGGACATTCAAGGCTGAAATAGCGTTTACTTCAGCAGAGGAGCTGCAACAGCGCGGCCGCGACCTGCTGTTTGCAGCCCGGCATCAGGCTTTAGAGCGGCTGTGCTCTGAAAACAATGACGATTCAGCCCGCACGAAAGCTTCCGGGCAATAGCAACCCATCATTTCAGCGGCGGACGTTTGCTCTATGACATGTGCTGATAACCACACCAAATGGACGCTCGGTGCAGATAAGCTGTTTCTGCCGGATGAAATTTTTGTCGAGCAGTCGGCTGAGTCCTATCCGCTGACCGCCCGCATTCTTGAGCGCTGTCCGGGGGTGCCGGTTGTGTCTGTAGAGGATAGCGCCGCACTGATTAAGCGCTATCGCGACGATCCCCCGAGCGGTTTTAACGGTAAACGCAGCCTGCTGCTGTGCCGCAACCGGGGGCGCTTTCTCGAGGCCTGTCCCGGAACAGGGCGCGAATACCGTTGCTGTTTATACCTTATTTTAAACACCGGGCTGGGCTGCCCGCTTGCCTGCACGTATTGTGTGCTGCAGGCCTATTTAAACAATCCCTTTCTTACCCTGTTCGTCAACCGGGATGATATGTTTCGGGAACTTGAGCGCAGCGCCCGGCTTGCGCCCGGCCGTTTTCTGCGAGTCGGCACCGGCGAATACATGGACAGCCTCGCCCTTGAACATCTGACCGGCTTTGTGCCCGCAGTTGCGGAATTCTTTCGGGATCAAGCACATCTGCTGCTGGAGTTAAAAACCAAGACAACCAACATTGCAAGCCTGCTGGAAAACGATTATGCGGATTCCTTTATCGTTTCCTGGTCTTTGAACGCTGCTGAGATATGTGCCGGCGAAGAGAGCGGAACGGCCCCGCTGCTTGAGCGCATCCTGGCGGCACGCTGCCTGATTGACCGGGGTTACCGTGTGGGCTTTCATTTTGATCCGGTCATTGCCTATAGCGGCTGGCAAGAGGGCTACCGCGCAACAGTTGAACTGCTTAAAAAGCACATTCCGCCCGAGCGGGTTGTCTGGGTCAGCATAGGCTCTCTGCGCTTCATGCCGCGTCTTAAAGCAATCGCGCAGGCTGCTTTTTCGCATACGGCTATCTATACCGGAGAGTTTGTGCCCGGGCTTGATGGTAAAATGCGCTATCTGCAGGAAATCCGGCTTGAGCTGTATGCGCATCTGGTAGGCTGGCTGCGCGAATACTCCAAAGACATACTGTTGTATTTTTGCATGGAAAGCCCGCCTGTCTGGAGCCGGAGCATGGGATCGGCTCCGGTTTCAAACTGGGAATTAAAACAGCTGCTTGATTGTAGCCTTAGCGGCTGCGCGCAGGCCGGTATCGGGACTGCGCGGCGAGGGTAATCATGGCCACCGGGCGTTTGTTAATCGTTAATGCCGATGATTATAATACCGGCCCCGAGCGCAATCGCGGCATTATCGAGGCCGCAAAAAACGGCATTGTTACCAGTGCAAGCGTATTGACCAACACGGCCGGGCTTGACGAAGCGCTGCGCGCGCTCGAACAGGTGCTGGGGCCGCGCATTGGTGTGCATCTCAACCTTACCAACGGAAAACCGCTTAGTCCGGGCGTGCAATCCCTGACCGGGCCGCAGGGGAACTTTCTGCCAAAGGGGCATTCCTGGCGTAAAGCCCTGTGCCGGCGCTATAATCCCGAAGAAATCAGACGCGAATGGAGCGCCCAGATTGAAGCATTCTGCCGCAGCGGGCTGCAGCCCGACCATCTTGACGGCAATAATCACCTGCATATATTCCCGGGCTGCGCAAAGATTTGCGCGGAGCTTGCCCTGCGCTTTAATATCAAGTGTATTCGTCTGCCTCTTGAGCCGCTGCATGCTCCGGGGCTGTTGGGGCGCGCGGGTCTGAAACGCTTGTTTCTGGCCCTTTTGGCCGCGCACGCCCGGCCTCTGTTTCGCGCATATGGCCTTTGCATGCCGGAGAGAATGTTCGGCATTGCGTTTCCCGATACAGGCGACCCCGGATCGATGTGTCGTTTTCTGAAAAACCTGCCTCCCGGTGTCAGTGAGTTGATGTGTCATCCGGGTTATTCCGCAGCAGGCGTGCATTCGTTTTCCTGCGCGGAGCGCGAACAGGAATTGCGCGCGCTTACCTGCCCGTCAGTGCGTGCGGCAATCATCAATGAGCGTATCCGGCTGATTTCCTTTGACGATATGATCTGACGTTCAAATATGCGCGCAGAATGTCTCCGGCGCACACGGGCAGCGTAGGCACGGGGCCCGACCGATTAAAAATTATTTGCGAACATTTTGCAGACCTGCTATTTTAGTTGTCAGGTGATTTTGCACAACAAGAGCATGTGCAGGTGTGTGAAAAAATCGACGGCATCGCACAGCATTTTTCTTATCAGGCGGGCATATTTGTTGTCCCAGATTTTGAAATTCAGCAGGGCCGTCATCATAGAGAAACTGAATAAAAACAGGAGGCAAGGATACAATGCAGGGTATGATCTCGGATAAACTGGTTGCATCGATTGAGAAAAATGCTGATAAAATAATTGCGCGCTGGACGGAGCGACTGAGCTCGGACCCCGCCACCCCTTCTTTTTCCCAGGACGCCCTGCAAAGATTCGATGCCAAGGCCCATATGGTTATGCAGGAGCTGGGGGAATGGATCAGCTATGATAAGCCCAAGGAAGATATAATACGGCACTATTCGCAGGAGGGGGTCGGCCTGTTCCATTTGGGCATTCCGCTGTGTGAAGGGGTGCGCGCTATTATTCTGCTCAAGCGCACGATCTGGCTTTTTGTGCTTGAATCCAGCGCTTTGGACTCTGCAATGGAGCTGCATCAGGTTCGGGAGCTCAATGACCGGGCCTCACTGTTTTTCGACCGGGCCCAGTACAATTTCATCAGTGGCTACATGGAAGAGATGCGAAACAGGGCTAAGGAGTTGTGGAAACTAAGCGACGCGGACACGGAAAAACTGTTTTTCAAAAAGTCATTTTATAACGTATAAGCTTCGGCATCCTCGCTGAAAACGCCGGGCAGGATTCGCTTCAAATTCAGGCTGCGCTGTGCGATGCCGGCCAGAGTGTCGGGATCCTGCTCTTGGTCAGGGCTTACAAAGGGCAGGCAGCCAAGCACGGGCACATTTGTATAGCGTTGCAGGACAGCCGGGTTGGTCTGTTCAGCTGCTGTATCCTGTGCCTGGGTCCGGCTGAATACAATGCCTGTCAGGGGTAATCCTGCGGCCTGAATCTGCCGAATGGTCAGCAGGCTGTGATTGACCGTACCAAGCGACAGCCGGGCAACAATCAGCACCGGCAACGCCAGTTGCCGGATAAGGTCAAGCGTAAGCACTCCGTCAGCCATGGGAACCAGCAGGCCGCCGGCACCCTCGACGATAATCGCGTCGCAATCTGCACACAGCTTCTGGAACACCTCACCGATATAGCGCGTTGAAATGCTGATGTGTTCGCGTTCAGCCGCAACTGCAGGCGCAAGGGCCTCCTGTAGTCGATACGGGCAGATGTGCTCGAGGGGTGCCAAACTGCCGGACATGCGCTGCAGAAAGGCCGCATCATGCGCATGAAGGCTGCCGTCCGGCCGGGCGCAGCCGCTCTCGCAGGGTTTGAAAACACCGACTCGTACTCCGCTGCTCCGTGCGGCTGCAGCCAGTGCACCGGCAACAAGCGTTTTGCCGACGCCGGTATCGGTTCCGGTTATAAAAATGCCATGCATCTCAGTATGTGGTGTCTTCAAGGCCGCGTATGGCCGGGAAATATTCAATATACCCCTCACCCGGCACGAGTACCGTAATCGAATCCCACGTGACGCGGCCGAGCACAATGCCTGTATCACCCTGCTCAACGGCGAAGATGGGCGAGTGACCGGTTATCTGCCGGGCACGCGAAAGATTGCTGAGGAGTTCACCTGCCTGCCTGAATGAAAGTTGTGCCCAAGCCGGACCCGCATGCACCTGAAAGTCTTTACCCGCAGTGGAAATGCTTTCAATAATGCCGTGCGCCATAAGTGTTTCCAACGGCCCGTTGATCCAGTCCACGGCCCAGCGGTATTCTGCCTTGCTAAACGTATTTTGAGCAGCCTGGGCCCCGACTGCGGGGATGAGCAATCCGCCTGTCAAGACCAGGGCCAGCAGGGCTGAACACAGAAAGCCTCTCATCATTTTCATTCTCCGAGGCGCAGGTCAATTCTGCGATACAGGTCTTCGATTTCACGGGCTGAGGCTGTTGCATTTGACCAGCCTGCGTTCGGCCCGACAGGCTCATCTTTTTTTTCAGGATTGTATCTTCGTATTGTTCTGCTTACGTCATCTCTCATCTGCACCATTTTCTCCAAGCGCACGGTAACAGCTGTCTTTGCGCTCTTTGAGATATGCCTCAATTTTCCAGCGGTGCTGGCCATCTGTATCAAAGGTGTTGACCCATTCAGTCTCCAGATAGCCTTTGTTTTTTTTAAGCGTGCTCTCAATACAGCCAAGGTCGTCCAGAATCACCCCTGTTACAGCCCCCCAGACTTTATCGTAGGGTTTGTGATATACGCGTGAGTTTTGTTCGGGGGCAAGGCCGCGCGTGCAGGCACAAGTCATGAACAGTGCGGCCAACCATAACCAGGTCAGATGGGATCGTTTTTTTTGAAGCAGCATAGTTTTTCCCGTTCATCTCAATGATTGTTTCAACGGCACTCGGCCGCGTTTCTTTTTATTGTTCCATAAAACGTCCTTCTGTCAAGCAAAAGCTGTATTTTGCTTGAAACCCCGAACGGTTAGGGTATAGAATGTTTTAAAACATCAGGAAAGGACGCCTCCTATGCATTTCAAGGATCTTGCCCATTATCTGCAGCAACTTGAACAGCGCGGAGAACTGCACCGCGTACGCGCGCAGGTTGACCCTGTACTGGAAATAACAGAGATTGCCGACCGTATGGTAAAACAAGGCGGCCCGGCCTTATTGTTTGAAAAGCCTGCCGGAGCCCGCTTCCCGCTGGTGATTAACCTGTTTGGCACGCTGGAGCGCACCTGTTTTGCCCTGGGGGTTAATTGTTTTGATGAGGTGGCCGCGCGCATTACAGGCATGATTCCGTCAAATCCGCTGACAACGTTTACCGACAAATTGAAGTTGCTGTGGAGCCTGAGAGACCTTAAAAACATTCAGCCTAAAACCGTGCGCACAGCCCCGTCCCAGCAGGTTGTTGACATGGAGCCCAATTTGCGCGATTTGCCGGTGCTGCAATGCTGGCCCGCTGATGCCGGGCGTTTTATTACGCTGCCGATGGTGTTTACGCGTCACCCGCAAACGGGCATGCAGAATGTGGGAATGTACCGCATTCAGGTTCTTGATGAAAAGCGTGCGTTCATGCACTGGCATCTGCATCATGACGGCGCAGTGCATCACCGCCTGTGGGGTGAGCGGGGTTGCGACACGGAGGTGGCTGTGGCTCTGGGGTGCGATCCGGCCAGTATCTATGCCGCGACCGCGCCGCTGCCGCCCGGTTTGGATGAAATGCTGTTTGCGGGTTTTCTGCGCAACAGCCCGGTTGAGATGGTCAAGGCTAAAACCGTTGACCTGATGGTGCCGGCGCATGCCGAGTTTATTCTTGAGGGTACGGTATCGGCAACCGAGACCATGCTTGAAGGGCCGTTTGGAGACCACACCGGGTTTTATTCCGATGCTGATCAGTATCCGCTGTTTACGCTGAAGGCCATCACGCGTAAAAACGATCCGGTGTATCCGGCCACAATTGTAGGCCGTCCGCCCATGGAGGACTACTATCTTGGCAAGGCCACCGAGCGTTTTTTCCTTCCGCTTATCAAGCTGCAGCTGCCTGAAATCATTGACATTAATTTTCCGGCGGAGGGGGTGTTCCATAATTGCGTGCTCGTTGCGATTCGGAAACAATACCCCGGTCATGCGCGCAAAATCGCCTCTGCGCTGTGGGGCATGGGTCAGATGATGTTCACCAAAACGATTGTTATTTTTGATGCTGATGTTGATGTGCAGGATTGTTCGCAGGCTGCCTGGATAGCCTTCAGCAATGTTGACCCCGAGCGCGACTTGTTTTTTTCAAAGGGGCCGCTCGATGTTCTTGACCACTCCGCACCGATCGCGCTGTATGGATCAAAAGTCGGCATTGATGCCACCCGCACGCTGCCGGCCGAAGGGCATGCGCGCGAATGGCCCGCGCGCATCACCATGGATGAAGCCACCCGGGATCTTGTGAACAGGCGCTGGAGCGAGTATGGGTTTTCTCGCTAAGACCGGAACCATCCTGGCCATGATTAAATTCGAGCACAGCGTGTTTGCGCTGCCGTTTGCCTACCTTGGCATGGTGCTGGCCGCGCGCGGAATTCCGGATGCGACAACTTTTGTCTGGATTACGCTTGCGATGATAGGGGCACGCAGCTTCGCCATGGCGCTCAACCGCCTGCTCGACGTGAATACGGACCGCCGCAATCCGCGCACTGCCTCCCGGGCCCTTCCGCGGGGGCTGATTTCAATTTCTGAGGTTATTGTATTTCTGGTCGCAAGCCTGGCGGTTTTTTTTCTGGCAGTGTATATGCTGCCGTCCTTGTGTCATCGGTTCTGGCCGGTGGCGCTGTTGCCCATGGCGCTGTATTCCCTGACAAAGCACGTCACCTGGCTGTGTCATTTCGTGCTGGGGCTGTGCCTGGCACTGGCGCCTGCCGGAGCCTGGGTTGCCACGGTCAATACGCTGCCTCCTGTCGGAGTCTGGCTTTTGGCCCTGGGCGTCATGCTCTGGACGGCCGGGTTCGATATTATTTACAGCTGTCAGGACTATGATTTTGACTGTTCGGAAGGCCTGCACTCAGTGCCGGTTCGCTTCGGGATTGCAGCTGCACTCAGGCTCGTAAAAATACTGCATTTCCTGAGTATTATTCTGTTTTGTGCGACCGGTGCGGCCCTTGCTCTGGGCCCGGTGTATTACCTCGGCATGATCGCTGTCGGTTTGTTCCTGTGGTTTGAAAATACCATTATATCGGCTGAAAACCTTGCGCGAATTGAGAGCTCGTTTTTCACTATGAACGGTTTTGTCAGTATCACGATATTTGTTTGTGCGTTTGTTTCAATCTATTTTACGATATAATATTCCATTGCCGGACGCGCAGGAGATAGACCAACGACCGTACTGAAATGCGGAGGGCAGCAAAAATTTTTCGCACTCATAAATTTTTCGTCAGCGCCGGCATGCGCCCAGGCCTTTTTCCAGCCCGAGCAGCGCAAAGGTTGCAAGCGGAAGTATCAGCAGGAACGCGGGTTTGAGCAGGGCCACCCCGGCCAGCAGGCCCAAAAAGCCCCCTATAACTTCGATTGCGGCAAGATTTTCGCCGGCAATCCGCACAATCATGCTCTCGAAATCCTCTGTGCGCTGGCCCTCAATATTTTCCGCCACGATTGTGCGTATGTTGAGCCGCTCAATAATGTCCGGGATAATGTCCTGAATTTTCTTTATGTTCTCAGGCCGCTGGAGGAACAGCTGCAGCCGGGGCGGTACGGTTTTCAGAATGCCGTGCACATATCGGTCTATCTCCATCCAGGCATCCGGCCCGTTCAGCCAGGTGTCGATCCGCTCGCGCAGGGCCGGTATGGCATGTGTACGGGTGGCGGTAAGCACCATTTCTTCCAGCCACTGCTGCAGGTGCAGCATGCGCTCACGAACCTGATCCTGCTCAAAATAAGACTCAATGGCCAGCAGGTTGTTCTCCACCAAACCCACTACCATGTCATACGTGCCGGGATCATGCAAAAAATCCAGCAGCATTTTTTTAATGTCCTCGGGGCGGATGCCGGAGAGCCTGCGAACGCCCTGCAACAGCAGTTGTTTCCAGACAGTCTGCCCGTCAATGTAGCGGTCAAGTGCCTGCGTGAGAAGCTCTGCCAGTTCCGGTGCGCGTGATACCAGGTGCTCTAAAATCCAGGCAGCGGTTTGACGCTTGAGGTGTCCTGATTCAAAAAATGCTTTCAGGCGCGGCTTGAGCACGAGCCATATCCGCTCAGCCGTGCCGGGCCGTCGGGCCAGTTCGGCCAGCCAGGCCTCGGCGCTGCGGGCCAGCCAGGTAAACAGTCGGTCCGCGTACTGATTGTACAGACCAAGAACACTGTCGGCGACAATCCGCCGGTTTTGCTCGCGAGCAAGCCAGTTCTCAGCCGTTGCCACAACTGATTCAATTGTCTGCTCAACGATCCGCTTCCGTTCGATATGCTCCATGATAATCTCGATGTTGAGCAGTCGTTTTTCAGTCTCTATGGCAATACTGTCGGCAATGGCGGTCTTGTTTCGGGGTATGAGCCCCTGCCGCCCAAAAACAGTGGGCCTGAGGGGGCGAAACAGCATGCGAATTGCAATGCTGTTGGTTCCAATGCCGACCAGTCCGGAAAGCGCAATTGAAAAGACCCAGTCAACAGCGGCCTTCCCGGGATACAGGTAATCAAGGCACAGGCAGGCCAGCAGCACAAGGGGCAATCCCCACAGCAGCAAAAATTTAAGGGTCTTAAAAACGTTTTTCATAGAGGCGATTTTTCCGCATGGAAGAGGGGGCTTCATCGCCCGGCCAAAGCGTTTACTGCGACTACACCGCGACCTTGACAATCAAAAAACAGGTTTGACCGCCCGGTCGCTGAACTTCGATATCATCACCGGCCTGCTTGCCCAGCAGGGCCCTGGCCATGGGAGACTCAACGCTGATCTCTCCCCGCTTGCTGTCCCATTCGTCAGGCCCCACAATCCGATAACATACACGGCGCCCGTTTTCATCCTCAAGAGTGACCGAGCAGCCAAAATACACCCGGCCGTCATTTTTAGGCTTTTCGGCTACAACGTTCAGGGCGTCAAGCCGGTTTCCCAGAAAGCGCAAGCGGCGGTCGATGTCGGCAAGCTGGCGTTTGCGATAGATATATTCAGCGTTTTCTGAGCGATCTCCTTCTGCGGCGGCTGCAGTCAGGGCGGCGGTTACTTCAGGGCGCTTCCGGTTCCACAGGAAATCGGCTTCTTCCTGCAGGAGGCGATATCCTTCGGCCGTAATATAGCCCGGTTTTTTTGAGGTATCCGGCCGGGTTCGCTCACGAATCCCCATGTCAGTGCTCCGGACAGCTTCCGTGGTCCTGGCAGACGACCGGAGCATCTGCCAGTTTTCCGGCTGCGTAGGCTTCAACAACCCGTTTAATATCACCCGAACAACCGCGTATAACCAGAGATTCCGGCAGCGTTCAGTTTATTGACCGCGCCCTGGCCCATATTCCCGGCCAGCAAGACGCGTACATCCTGTTCTGCCAGACTGCTTACAAGGTTTGATTTACACCCGCATCCGGGCGGGGGAGTTAGTGGTTCCTCGGTACAGATTTGGTTTTCATTGAGGGAGAAAATAGTGAAATATTCACAGTGGCCAAAATGCGAATCCACTTCGCCGTTTCGTGACGGGACAGCGATTTTCATAGGTATCTCCTTTACATGGGATGCTGATTATTATTACAGATGACAGTATACCTGCTGCGCAGCGTTTTTCAAAACGGTATTTACTGTCATTCTACAAAGAAGAGCCCCCTTGGCAGGGGCAATGCCAAGGGGGCGAG
Source organism: uncultured delta proteobacterium (assembly GCA_963723235.1). Lineage (GTDB taxonomy): Bacteria > Desulfobacterota > WTBG01 > CAIYCZ01 > CAIRTM01 > CAIRTM01. The sequence continues at coordinate 179,501 of CAVRPV010000004.1, read as the reverse complement.
GAGGGGGGATAAGAATTGTGCTGAGTTAGTTATAACACAAATCGAAAATGACGCAAGAGGCAGCGCAAAAATTTTTATATTTTTTTTGCAGGAAAAAAATTCACAACGGAGCGCGGTTATAGGATATCTGCTTCAGGATTAATGGATGAACGTTTGTGATGAAAGCGGTATTTTGTATAAAATAAATTATTTTTGCATGCGTAGCTGAAAATGCATTGTCTTCTGTCTGCAGTCAGCGTTAAGTCTTGGGCGTGTGTTTACCGGATTGCTGCCAGCCCGGCATGAGGGGACGTTTGTTGAGACAGCAGAGATTAGCCGCAGGGTTTTTTCGGGGGTGTTAACTATTCGTCGTTGCTTTCGATGTCTGTAATTGAGACATCTTTATACAGCAGCTTGTCTTCCATGGTTTCGTTGTTGGTAATGCCCTGTCTCTCCATATTCGATTGACATTCAATACAGCAACGAGCAAATGGAAGCACATTCAGGCGTTTTTTTGGTATTTCGCACCCGCATTCTTCGCAGATTCCATAGGTTTCGTCTGCGATCTTTTCAAGCGCATCGTCAATCTCAGCGATCTTGGTGCGATCACGCTCGCTCAGCAAATGATTGAGCTGTCTTCCTTTTTCGCTTTCGGCATCGTCATAAAAATCGCCCACGTCACGCTGCGGCGCACGGCGCTCGGTTGAAATGCTGTCACCGAGTTCCTTCAAAATATCATCGCGCATTTTGTTAAGTTTTCTTACCAGCGTAACATTTTTTTTCATGCTGTAATTCCTGTCAGTTGTACAGCGCTGGGAACGTTTCGGGCTTATAAAGAACAACACGTTCCGGCAGCATAATTGTTTTTGAATGCCTGCATGCCTGGGTGGGCCTGCAAAAGTGAAGATGTTCTATAATCTTTAAACAATAATTTGTCAACCCCAAAAAAAGCATTAATACATTTCAAAAGTGTTCTCTCCGTGAGATGCAGGGGAGCGCTGCGGCTGCGTGTGCTTTTTGATTTCTGGATATGGGTTCTGTGTTCATCAAGGCGTTCCTGGAATAAGCGATGATTTGTGTTGATAGTATGTTCATGTTTCGACTGGTTGTGTTAACGGCTTAAGTTCTTGGGGCGGCAAACAGTTGATTTTATTTTTATCCTGTTGAAATCACGCCTGTTTTCAAAGGCAGTCAGCTGGAAAACGTCGTCTCCAACAGGCCAACAACTCACAACGCACTGAATTTCCTTGGCTTTACCGAAACTGCTCAATTTTGTAGCAATGTGCTGAAATACCTGATTTTACAGCCCCGCAATCCTTTTTTAACAGAGTTTTCAACAGGTTTTTCACATATGCTGTGGATTGTAACGATCTATTTTCTTTTGTGTTGCAGGGATATGTAGAGAGTGTACATGAGCAGTAGTTCATAGTCTGTCTTTAGCAGGAGTGTGGAGGAAGCTGTATTGCTGTTTTTGTGCTCGACAATAGAGAGGAGGCAATGGCGGGATGGGGATTGCTTGCTATAGGATTGAATAATTTTGAATTTCTTTATAATATTTTTTAACAAACTCGTCCAGTTTGCTGCGGGCTGCATCGCCCATTTTGACAAATTGAATCCCCATGCCCTTTGGGAATGAATTTTTTCGACCCTTGGGGTTGATCCAGACCACGCGTCCTTCAATGTCAAGTGGTGTGGTCTCAGAGGGCAGAATTAGCCGGAGGGATACGGGATAATCAAGCGGGAACGGGTCTTCGGTTTTAACAAAAATCCCTCCATTGCTGACATTGAGCATATAGACTTTGACAAATGCGCCGTACTCACGGAACATCACTTCAATCTTCGTGGGTGCCCGCTGCCCGGACCGCTGTTCGTCTGCCATTTTGCCCTCTGTATTCTGGTATCAAGTGAGATATAACAGATTTTATCGGAACTTACCAGAAAGTATTTAGCCGGCTTATGTGTGCCAGCGCTGTTGCACATGTGACACATAAACGCCGATTCCATTTGCCCAGCCAACTGCCCTACTGATATGGCCGGTGTTCAAGGTTTTCCTGCTGCTCCATCCGGCGTCCTCTGCCTGAGCCCCGCCAGTGCTCCCCCTTGGGTGCGTCCTGAAGGCAGCGGCCAGAACCGGGAAAATCACGGCCCGGGATCATGGGGAGCGATAACTCGTCAAAGCGTTTGCATTGCTGCTCGTTTAGAAACGAGCGGAGCGTCATGCGGGTCTCAAGCAGAACCGCACGAACCTCTGGTCGATGTTTCTGACGCAAATCCCTGATTTTTTCGATGCCTGCACGCAGGACAGGTTCGAATTGTTCCCGCTGCCCGGGCGTGAGCTCAAGCTCTCGGGCAAGCTGTTCGATGCGCTCACCTGGCTCCGGCGTAAACCGGGTAAACTGTCGTGGCAAAAAGCGCGCGTCTTGCCACGGCCTGTCGGAGCGGATTGCCTGAAAACAGGCAATTGCGCCGATACCGGACAAAAAGCCGACAATAAAAACGAGTGCTACAACTGTGCTTGCTTTGGCCGCAGCCTTCATAGCGCTACCTTTCTATGGTTTCTCCGGTTATCGCCGCCAACACCAGATCAGCACTGAGGGGATGATCTTCAAGCAGCAGTTCTTCAGCCGGCACGGTCGCGGTAGCACCATCGTTCGATGCAATGAGATAGCCGCTGCCAACGCTGATAAGCATGACCAGGGCAGCCAGGGCAGGAGCGAGCCGCAGGCCGGATTGTGCCAGCAGTTCAGCTATTGTTGCAGGTGGCTTCGGTGCTGGCCAGTCTGCCAGGGCGCTGTTCAACCGGGTCATGAAAAAATCCGATGGCACCGGAAATGGAGCTTGGTTGGCTGTGCGCAGGAGCTTTTCGAGACCTTCCTGCCGGGCTGCGTTGCGGCACTTCGCGCAATGGCTGAGATGAGTCTCTACAGCCGCACATGCGGCTGCATCCAGTTTCTCAGCATGAAAGGCTTTGAGCGACTGTTGTACCTCGCTGCAGTGCAAAGTCATCATAATCGTTTTTCCTTTAGAGGTTTGTGCTGCCCATGATTATTCTCCAGGCCTGCCAACGCGGCGCGGGCTTTTTTGCGTGCGCGATAATGTGCAACCTTAACGTATATCTGTGTGATGCCCAGCATGCGGGCTGTCTCCCTGACGCTCAGGCCCTCAACGTCTCTCATGATCAGCACCATCTGCTCACGGGGCGGCAGAGCTTGCAGCAGGCGCGCTGTTATGTCACGCGCGATCAGGGCAGTTTCCGGGTTCGCGCAGATTGAGCCTTTGTGCAGGCAGAGTTGATCCAGACCGTCCTGCTCAAGCCGGCTTAATTCCGGCAGGGCAGCTTCCGCCCGTTTTGAGCTTAGCGCAAGCTCACGGTAACAGCGCCGCATGGCAATAGTCGTCAACCAGCTGCTAAATGGTCGCTCCCCGCTATACCGGTCCAGTGATTGATATGCCTGTAAAAAAACATCCTGAACAATATCTTCAACCTGATGCCGGTTATTGAAAAAGCGGTAGACAAGCTGAAAAATACGCGCGGCATGCTGCGCAATAAGCTCATCAAAAAAGCGCTTATCGCCGTTGAGAACTTTTTGTACAAGCGTACTATCGTCAAGAACCATGATTTCATCTATACAATTGCCATATCTCAAATGCAAGAGTGTATCTCTATCTGAATAGCGGGTACGGCTCGTATGCCCAAAGAGCGACAAAATCAAAGGGCCGGCTTTTACAACAAGCGAAAGCACCGCGGGGAGTACTCCCGGCATGTTTGTGGCATCTACCACCACAGGCAGCCCGGTTGTTGACCGCGGCCGCGCCTGCCTGCTCCGCGTATGCCATCGCCTTCAAAAAACGGGCAGGAGTTTTTTCTCTCAAGCATGGTTGTTTTTTGCTCTGGCGTTAAAAGCTTGGCAGCGGCAATCATGGTCTCATGACGTATCTGGATTATTTCGGTATTAATGTTTTTTTTGCGGGTAAGCAGTGCTTCAAGTGCTGCAGTATCAATGTTTTGAGCAAAAAGAGCTTCGGGAATTTCAAGGCGCTGCAACTCATCACGCAGGGGGATAATTTTAGCCCGGGCTTCGGTTCGCAGGGCATCAATGTCAAAGCGTTGTTTCTCCGTAAGATCAAGCGTTTCAATACAGCCCAAAATATTCGGTTCCCGGCAGCCGGGGCCATACCCGGGTCCTGCGCCTTGAAATGCCGATGCGCTCAGGGGCGCGCAGAGCAACAGTGCGGCCATGATACCGGTCAGGCTTACATATAGTGCAGTGCGTTTCATAATGTAATCCTCCTGTCAAAAAAAAGTATTTAAGGGGTGCGTTTATTTGACCAACCTCTACATATAGAGTGCGCTGAGAGGCGAAAAAGGTTACACTATATTTTACTGTACAGCATATTTTATAGATGATATCAATTCTGCAGGTACACTATAAGTGCCTTACGTAAGGCGGTGTTGAAATGTTTTAACAGCAAAGGTGCGGGCACACACAGTGATCGAGATGACGGCTTGCAATGACTGATCAGCAAATCCTTCAGGAGCTTGAATCAATCCTTGAAGCGCTCGGCATCCACGTGCGCCACGAAACGCTTGAAGGTTTTCCGGGCGGGATGTGCATGGTTAACGGCCGTTGCTGTATGTTTCTTGATGCCTGCACGCAAGCGGCAGATCTGGCGCGGCTTTGCGCAGGCGCGGTAATGAGAAAGACGGATCTTGACACGATGTACCTCAAACCCGAGGTGCGCCGCTATCTGGAGCAGACAGCCGCGTCGGGACGCACTATTGAGTAATAAAAAGTAACGCTGTGCTTAGGCACTATAATAACGGTATGGATACACGGAACGAACAATGCTTGATCAAAATTTCGGTCCATTTGTAGATATTGATGTGACGTGTTTCAAAGGCGGCAAAAGGGAATGTGTGCGCCAGCCCATTGCCACTGAAGTGCCCTGCACCCTGCAGGTAAACGGCGATGAACTTGGCACGATGCTGTGCACGCCCGCGAATTTAAAGGAATTCGCGGTCGGCTATCTGTTTACCTCCGGTCTTATTCAGAGCGCTGAAGAGTTTCTTGATTTTTACTGTGATGAAACAACCTGGCGCCTTGATATCACTACCGCCCACCGTATTGATCCGGCCCTGCTCGGCAAGCGCATTTATACAAGCGGCTGCGGTAAAGGAGTCATGTACGACAACATGATTAATCTTGCTGCGCGTCACCCGATTGACAGTACGTTCAGCATTGATCCCGGGAGACTGGTCGCGTGCATGCGCTGGCTGCTGAACTGCTCGCAGCTGCACCGGGATACGCACGGAGTGCACACTGTCGCCATCAGTCTTAACGGTGATATTCCGGAAACATATTTTGATGATATCGGCCGGCATAACGCGGTTGACAAGGCTTTGGGACATTGCCTGCTGCAGGGTACAGACCTTTCCCATGCGCTTCTTCTGGGCACCGGCAGGATTTCATCGGAAATTCTGCAGAAAGTCAAGCGCGCCGCTATCCCGCTGCTGCTGTCTCGCGGAGCGCCTACGCATCAAACTGTTTTGCAGGCCCGCGATATGGGGGTTACGGTTGTCGGGTTTGCAAGGGGGGGAACTTTACCGTGTACACCCACGCCGAGCGTGTAATCTTTGGGTCCGGTGATGAATGACCTGCTGTAAGGGATACTGCGGTTGGCCAGGGACTTTTCTGCGCAAGCACAGTTTAAAAACGGTCTGCACATAAGGCTGCGTTCTCGGAACTGTTGTCAGCATGAAAAATTAGGGAAAAAATAAAGTATTCTACCTGGGTTCCGAAAAACCAAAGAGCGCATAGAAAGCCCCGGACGGATATTCCTATAGACAGAATGATTTTTAAATGTTAATTATTAATATCTATTTGGGCGATTAACTTGTTTTTATTACCTTTTAAATGAGAGTTGAACTCTAATGAACGGATTGGGACATATATCGAAAAAATGGTATCTTTTTTGTATGGCCTGCGCGGTTCTTCTCTGCTCCTGTGCCAGTGAATACACTGTTCTAAATTCCGTTGCAGACATTATGCAAACCCTGCATACTGAAGAGGGTTTTGTAATAGGATATGGTGACAAGCTGCACATAGCGGTTTGGGGGCAGGAGGATCTTGATACGGATGTGATTGTTCAGCCCGACGGTAAGATTTCGCTTCCCCTGGTTGATGCAGTACAGGCTGTCGGTCTGACTGTTGACGCTCTCAGGCAGGAGCTTGGCAAGCGTTACATGGAGTTTATCCGGGAGCCGACCGTCTCCGTAACGGTCGTCGAAATCAAGAGCCTAAAGATCTATGTTCTGGGTGAAGTTAACAACCCCGGTGAATTTGATCTGTTGTCGTATACGGATGTTTTGCAGGCGATTGCCAAAGCCGGCGGTTTTACTATTTATGCTAAAAGCAACAAGGTTGAAATTATCCGGACATTCGGCGGGCAAAAAATAAAAACAAGATTCAACTACAGTCAGGTTGTCAGGGGCAAAAATCTTCAACAAAATATTCCTCTTAAGCCCGGAGATGTAATTATTGTTCCCTGAGCATGGATCACTTTACCTTTATGACCGAACCGATAAAGGAGTTTGTGGCATGAAATATTATAGTATGCGTATTTTGTTAGCGGTAGCGTTTGCGATTCTTCCACTTTATGAAAGCGGTGCGGCCTCCGATTTGTCAACCAGCTGGCCCGGAAAGCTTAAACCAAGTCCGACCGCAGCAGCGGCAGGACGTATCTGGAAATAGCGCCTGTGTTTACTTATGGGCTGGCAATATGAGGATAATATAGATTGGAGACTATGACGGTAAAGACAGGGTTAGTGACTGGAGTAACCATTACAGGCCTGAAGTCGATATCACAGCATTCAGCCCGCGTTTTTCGCTTAATTCGACACGTCGGACTTGATATTGCTGAATATATAAGCGAAAAAAAATTTAATTACGTGAATCAGGACTATACATTGAGTTTGGGCTATATTCCGAATGAGCGCTTGGAATTTTCACTCGGGGCTGGTTATGCGGTTTATAATGACTAATAATCGCCTTGAAGACATCGGGGCTATTGACCCTACTGATCAATACACACGCTACAAAAACTAAGACAACAGACTTCAACGGCGGTTTTTCCTATATTTTAACTCCGCGCAGCACCATAGGGCTGACAGGTACTTTGTCAGAGTATGATAGCATCACAACCAACGGAAGCGACTTTTACTCGCTCGTAGGGTTCTACAACTACAGCCTTAGTCCGCGTACGAATCTTTTGTTCAATGCGGGTTATTTTTATTATAATTTTAATGGGAACGATAATACGCTTGATCCCGCTAATGACCCCTTCTATAATTATTCTAATTACAACTATGAGATGAAAAATTATAGTATTACCGGGGGCTTTGAACATATGTTCGAAAACGATGGCAAGCTCCTTGCCCAGTTCGGTTTGCGGTATAGCGAATACAGATAGTAGCGAGAAGATAGATAAAACTGGTACTGTCAACACATCAGGAAATGGCAGCGGCTGGGTTGGCGTGATTGAGTATCAAAAACGCTTTAATGATTTTTTGTTTGGCTTTGAGGCGCATAAGATGTTAGCGTTAGTCCTGAAGGCGCTAATTATGAAAGTACATCCTTTCTCTCTCGGACCGACTACAGAATTACCCAACGGCTGAATGCAAGCTTGGATTTGCGGTTTGTTCGGGCATACTCAGACAGCTCTGATAATGAGTTCGTAGGAGGAAGACCGGGATACCTAACCTATATTGTACAACCATCTTTGTCATACATGGCCTATCGCTGGCTGCAAACAACCATTGGATATCAGTTTAGATATACTCAATATCAAGGACTCGAACGACCAGCACTACGCACGCAAATTTATTTTATATTGATTTAAGATTTATCCCACTTCGCAATTTGGTTTTACGCTAATGGAACAAAAAACTGTCCAACAGCTGATTTCGCAGTACCTTGATCTGATCAGGCGGGGTAAATACTTTATTATTGTGCCGCTTGTCATATCCGTGTTTCTTGGAACCACTGTAGCGTTTAAGTTGCCGAAAGTATATCGTTCTGAAACAAAAATGTTTTATATGCAGGCGCAGTTGCCGGACTGGGCCAAGCTTGAAGTAATGAACATGTATCTTGAGGCCATGCTGATTTTTATTGAAGCCATGGCGCTTTCTCCTGATAATAGTATTAAACTTATAAATGAGCTGGATCTCTATCCTGAACAGGTGGGAAAGGTAGCCATCAGCGATTTGATGGAAAATTTTAAGAACCACTACGTCCTTAAATACGACTATACAGAAGTACCTTCGAAATATGGCAAGAACGAGGAGATCATAACAGGTTTTACTTTTTCTTTTGACCACGCCGATCCCAGAAAAGCCTATTATGTTGCCAATGCTCTTGCAACCAGCTTTATCGAGCTTTTTAGAAAATTTCGTGAAGCAAGCAGCTCCCAGGGCGAGAGTTTTTTTGAAGCTGAACGCGAGCGGCTCAGGCGCGAAATGGCGTTTATAGATCAACAAATATCAAATTTTAAGCAAAAACATGTCAATGAACTGCCTGAGCTTTTTCAGATGAATTACCGGATGGTTGAGGAGATTAATCAGCGACTGTTCGCCCTTGAACAAAAAGAGATGCTGCTGCTCAGCCAGCGGAGAACCCTTGAGTCAGAACTGAGCAAAATGAGCCCCGCTCTTGGGATGACCGGCCTGTCCGGTGATCGCATTGTTACACCGGAAGAGCGTCTGGCAGCACTTCAGGCGGAATTGGGGCAGTTGCGCGCGCGGTATTCAGATCGCCACCCTGATGTGCGGCGTGCGCAGAATGAAATTGTTGAACTGCAAGCCTTGCGTGAAAAACAGGGCTCAGCAAAGGTCCAGGATAGGGAGCAGCCTGACCAGGGAAAACGAACGCAAGCTGAGCGGTATGTTGCAGAAAACGCCGGAGGAGCTTTTAATCCAAGCTATACTCAACTCGCGATTCAGCTGGAAGAAGTCAAGGCTGACATGGAAGCGCTCAAGCTTCAGAGGGCGGAATATCAAACCGATCTCAAGGAGTATGAGCGCCGGGTGGGCATGACTCCATTGGTAGAAAAAGAATGGCTTATTCTTGAGCGCGATCGCGAGAGTGCCCAAAAACGCTTTAATGATCTGGCCAGCCAGGTTCAGACCATGCAGAGCTCCGCTGAAATGGAAAAAAGGGAGTTGGGAGGCCGTCTTTCCATCGGTCAGCCGCCAGTGGTTCCATTGAAGCCATATAAGCCAAATATTCCAATAATCATAGGTGTTTCTATTTTTTTGGGACTTTCTATTGGAGTCGGTTTGTTGCTTGGGTGGGATTATCTATCAAAAACCGTGCGAGGACCCCATGATTTATTGCAATTACAGGGACTAGCTGTTGTAGTTGATCTGCCGATGGTGGTGTCCGGTGACAAGGCTCCGCGTGCCAGGTTTAATAAGGTCTTCGTGCGGGTTGCCGTGATTGTTTTGCTTATCGGCGTTGTTGTTGCTGTTGATCTTTTTTATATAAAAATTGATGTTTTGATTGTTAGGATTTTTTCACTGATTCAAACAAAGCTTGCTTTGACAGGATTGTAATCAGGGGGACAAAAGGATGCCCTTTATATGAGCCGAATAAAAGATGCCTTACAAAAAGCCAGGCAGGAACGCCCGGAGACTGCGGCAGGATTACCAAGTCAACCTAAACCCCCGGTAGCCGGATTTCCTCATGCGCGCGTTATCAACTATTCAGAACCCGTAGTTGTTCAACATAAAATATTGACATACCCCTTTGTTGATAATGATCTGAACGAAAGGTTCAGGTTGTTGCGAACAAAAATTGTTTCCGCAACCCTGCAGACTGATGACCGTACGTTTTTAATAACCAGTACGCAGAACCAGGAAGGAAAAACGTTTACTGCGATTAACCTAGCAATTACCTTTGCACGTGAGGTTGATCACAAGGTTTTGCTTGTGGATATCAATGTAAAAAATCCTTCAGTCCTTAAATATCTGGGCATCGACGAGCAGCCCGGGTTGTTGGATTGTCTGCATGATAATGTGCCGCTTTCTGACATGCTGATTTGCCCCGGCATAGAGCGGCTGCTGCTGCTGCCGTTGGGTTGCGGGAGGCTCAAATCCGCGGAACTGCTGCGCTCACGCAAAACGCGCGAGGTATTGCAGGAGATGAAGCGGCGCAATCCAGACCTGTATATTATTCTTGACGGCCCCGCGCTGACGGATGGCGTTGATGCAATTGTTCTGTCCGATTTTATCGATCAGACACTGTTTGTTGTTGAGCACGGTATTGTAAAACAGAATAAGCTAGCCGCAGCTGTAGCGCATCTGGATAAGGAAAAAATACTGGGTGCTGTTTTTAATAAACGGGTCGGGTAATGACAGGCTTGGAACTATTAAAGAAACGCGAAAATACTTTTACCCCCATGAAAAACAGGTTTTAATAAAGCAGTGGAGGGACGCCTGGATCCTGGGATTGTAGCAGTAAATGCCGCAGCAAAACACGAGCTTAGGGGATTCCCATCCGCACGTACTATCAGGTATTCGGAATCTGTGGTTGTGCAACATAAATTACTTGCCCCCCCCTTCGTGGATCAGGATCTGCATGAGCGGTTCAACCTGCTGAGAATAAAAGTTGTTGCCGAAACCTGGGGCTGCGATGACCGCACGTTGTTAATAACCAGTACACAGAACCGGGAAGGAAAAACGTTTACTGCGATTAATTTAGCAATCACCTTTGCCCGTGAAGTTGATCATGCGGTTTTGCTCATTGACAGTAATGTAAAAAATCCTTCAGTACTTAAATACCTGGGCATCGACGAGCAGCCCGGCTTATTAGACTGCCTGCACGACAATATCCCGCTTTCTGATCTGCTGATCTGTCCCGGCATTGAGCGGCTGTTGCTGTTGCCCCTGGGCCGCAGGAGCCTTAAGTCTGAGGAACTTTTACGCTCACGCAAAATGCGTGAAATGCTTCACGAGATGAAAAGCCGTCGTAAGGATTTGTATATAATTATTGACGGCCCTGCGCTTAGCGATGGAGATGACGCAATTATTCTTTGCGATTGTATCGACCGGACCCTGTTTGTGGTAGAGCACGGTATTGTTAGGCAGCATAGAGCAGCCAAAGCGGTAGGGCATCTTGATAAAGACAAAATACTGGGCGCTGTTTTTAATAAACGGTTTGTTTAACTTTTCAGGATAGCAAGCTTTGCCATGTATGAAGCCTTTTACGGCTTTCGCGAAAAGCCCTTTAACGCATTACCGGATCCTGACTTTCTGTATTTGAGTAAAAAACATGAAATGGCCCTGACCTATCTGGACTACGGCCTTTCATCGCAGTCCGGTTTCATGGTTCTTACCGGCGAGGTCGGCGCAGGCAAAACAACACTGCTTAATTACCTCCTGCGCAATCTTGACACCGATTCCTCCCGCGTGGCGCTCATTTTTCAGACGAATATTCAACCGCTTGAGCTGCTTGAGGCCATACTGGCGGAGTGGAACCTGCCCTATGCCGGCAAAGGCAGGACACAGATGTATGAGCTGCTCAACAGCTATCTGCTGGAATGCTACCGGCAGCGGCAGCCGGTAGTTCTGATTCTGGATGAGGCCCAGAACCTGCCCTTTGAGACCCTTGAAGAAGTTCGCATGATATCAAATCTCAATGATGAGAAGGTTCCGCTTGTTCATATCATTCTTTCCGGTCAGCCCAACTTAAAGGATAAGCTCAACAGTCCGCGGCTCACCCAGCTGCGTCAGCGTATTACGGTGCACTATCACCTGGAACCGCTGGACAGCAATGAAACAACCATTTATATTCAGCATCGTCTTAAAAGCGCCGGCTCAGAAGACCTGAACATCTTCAACCCTGAAGCGGTTCAAGCCATATTTGAAAATTCAAATGGTATTCCCCGTGTTGTGAATCTTATTTGCGATCTCGCTCTTGTTTACGGTTTTGCCGAGCAGCAGCGCAAAATCGGCAAAGACATAATCGAGCTGGTTCTCCAGGACCGACGTAAAATGGGCCTGGGTGTCGGCATGCAGGAAATGCTGGCGCAAAATTTTGAAGGCGCAGACGTGAGGCTTGAACGTGTTGAGAAAAGGCTTCAGGAATTAAATAACAATGTATATGAAATTGCCCTGATTATTCGAAAGTTGATTAAGAACGGGGATGTCCTCAAGCGCAACCAGGAGGATATCAGGCTCCTGCTTAATCGTATCAAAACCCTTGAGGACAAACCGGGCATGGAGGCCTATGAGGAGATGTTCTCCGGCATTTTGCAGGAACTGGGGCAAGCGAAACCAGAGCACAAGGGTGAAAAATAAATCCCGGCTTGAGGAAATCCTCATTCCGGGTTCGTCAGTCTATTGGTTTGCATTTCTGCTGTAGTGCCTTCGGCGGCAATGGCCATATCAATCGGCGTGTCATCGAGCCTGACTTCCCGATCCGGTTTCCATTCCATTTTTTCCAGCACAGCTGCGCTTGTTCTTAGCAGCATTGCAGTTGCGCAGCACAACAGCAGTACATACTTCATACATCCCCCCCATCGGCATTATTTATTTTGTTATGTTCATTCGCTCAAATTTTTTATGATCATCGCGACGCCGCGGCATACACGCAGTCATATTCACAAGCACCGGTTGGTTTTTGTTGTAACTTTTCTTCAAAGTATGGCAAGCTTAATCTCAGCTAACCTTTGACGCGGTAATGTTTTTTAGACATGTATATGGAACGGCCGGTATGAAGCTGAGTACAACCATAGCTCTCTGGATCGGGGTCCTTATTCTTAGTGCCTGTGCCGGTCGGCAGCAACCCGAAGCGGACGTTCGAGATGAAACCCTCAATATTGCCGAAATGGTTAGCCATGCCTGTCAGGCCGCTGTGCGTGCGGGCCCGATAAACAGGGACTGTCCGCCATATCTGGAAATGCTGATTGCCGACGGCCGGATCAGCGTCGGGCTTGGAATCGGGACAGCCGATCTCGGTCGCGTGCAGTTGCCGGAAGATCCGCGCCACTGGCAGAGCACCCAAAGTTGCCGGCTGTTCGGTCGGGACGTTATTATAGATGCCCGTTTAATTCTTACCAATGAGGATTTCCGTGCAGCCCTGGAAACATGTGAAGTGCTCTTTGTCGCCTCGCATTCGCGTTTTGGCGCCGGCCCGGTGTTTCTGCATGACGGCAAGGAGAAACCCTTCCGGATGCAGGGAACTCCGGGCTATGAAATAATCATGCCGGACAGCGAAGTAAGCGGCTATCAGGGAACCGTGTTGCGGACATATCACGACAGTGTAAAAAATAAAGACTATACGATCTTTGCGCCCGACAGCCGGGATCTTGACGGCAGTGTGCCCCTGCGCGCCTATCAGGTACTGGTGCTGGCAACGTGTTCAAGCCTGCGGCATTTCCTTGATGACGTTCAGGCATTCAGACAGGGCTATCCCACAACCGCGATTTTTGCCAGCCAGCCGTCTCTTGTTGACCTTGACATGCGGGTTTTCAAGCGGCTGCTCTACGAATTGTTTCGCGGGTCCTCAGCGCAGGATATTGTATACGGCCTGAATGAAGAATACCGGGCTGCGGCATGGGTAGAAATAAAACGCGGTCGCCCTCCCTGGAAGATCGTGGACAATCTCTTTTCGCTGGGCATCAATACGGTTGCACCGTAAAGGCATTCAGCGGAATGTTCCCAGCTGACAGTCGCTGATTTTAATGCCAAGCCTGTCACAGACAGTGCCAATCTGCAGTCTGTTCAGGTTGAAACGGTCGGCAATAGACCAGGCATCCTTGCAGGGCAGGCGCCCGTTGACCAGCCGCTTAGAAAGATATTCTTCAAGTTCAGGGGTCAACGTAAGTTCTGAGGGGGCGGCAGGCATATCAGCGCTGTGTTTGAAAATACCGAGCTGGCAATGCGCTATTCGCACCTCTGCTGCATCGATTGCCCGGCCTGCCTCCTCCGGGCTGACCGCGCAGGTGTGCGCAATGCTATGTGCTGTCGCGCAGGAAATTGAGCCATTACAAGCCATATCCCTCACGGCCTGTACTACTGTCTCGCATACGGCCGCCGCTTTTGAGTGTTTACCCGCATAATTGCCTTTGTCTGAATGGGTCATGGTACTCTTCCTTTCCGGCGCGGCCCGTAATGCAGAACTTCGCGCTGTACTAAAAAAATCATAAGAGATGCAAACCATACAGGTGCTTTGTTTGTTCTGTTTGAGCGTGCAATTGTTTTGCGCTCACCCTGTTTCCAGATGCTGTTGAAACCAGGCACAGCATTTGTCGAGGGCTTCTTTGCGGTGTTCAGGGTTGCTGATGGTATGATCCGCGCCTGGAATAATGACACATTGATGCCGGGGGTTATCCCTTGAGCACAACTTGTCGGCATGACTGACCGGCACGATTTCATCATGGGTGCCGTGTATAATCTGCATTGGAATATCTGAGTGCCCGGCATCAAGGCGATAGCCGGCAGCGTCTGTAAAAAAGTCCGGTTTAAGGCGTTGAAGTTCCTGCGCAGGGATATTGTCCTTGATGACCGCGAGGTCATGCGGCGTTGCCCACAGGGAAAGGGCCTTAAACGGCCGGCGGGCTGCAAACAGCAATCCCACAAATCCGCCCAGAGAGCTTCCCATCAAGGCACAGTCACAGCCCAGCGCGGGGTGACTGTCTGCAAAGCCGACAACCGCTTCGAGCTCCTGCAGCCGGCGACTTACCGTGGTATCGGCAATGCTGCCCGTGCTTGCGCCGCAGCCGCTGAAATCAAAGCGCAGGGCCGCAATGCCTGATCGGCACAACAACGCTGCCAGATGCGCGAATTTTTCGGAAGCCATGCTGCTGAAAAGGCCATGGCATAAAACAACCCAGGGGGATGATTGGCGCCCGCCGGGCAGGTGCAGGGCGCCTGCAAGCACGCGATCTGATACGTTAAGCCGAAATGATGCAATCATTTGACACCTGTGAACTGTTGCCATATACTTCATACTTTACCTGTTTGGCCCCTGAAAAGGCAACCTGATTCTGGAGTGTATGCATGAAGCGTTTGATCACATCAGCCCTGCCGTATGTCAACAATGTGCCCCATCTGGGTAACATTATCGGCTGCGTGCTCAGCGCCGATGTCTATGCCCGTTTTTGCCGCCTGCGCGGGTATGACACCCTGTTTGTCTGCGGCACCGATGAATACGGGACTGCAACCGAGAACAGGGCGCGAGAGGAGGGCTGCACCCCGCGCGAAATCTGCGACAAATACCATGCGATACATGCCGGCATTTATAGTGATTTCAATATATCCTTTGATGTGTTCGGACGCACCTCCACGCCTGAGCAAACCCGCATTGCCCAGGAGATTTTTTGTGATCTTGAAGCGGCCGGATTCATCACTGAAAAGACTTCCGCGCGCACGTACTGCAAGACGTGCGCCATGTTCCTGGCTGACCGCTTTGTGGAAGGCACGTGTCCTCACTGCGGCTATGAAGATGCCCGCGGTGATCAATGTGACCAGTGCGGCAAGCTGCTTGAGCCCGAGCAGCTGAAAAAACCGCGCTGCAAAGTCTGCGGCTCCGCGCCCGTGTTGCAGGAAACCGCGCATCTGTATCTCGCGCTTAACACGCTGCAGGATCGCCTTCAGGCCTGGGTGAGCGCAACACAGACGTCCGGCAGCTGGACACGCAATGCCGTGCAAACCACTGCCTCCTGGCTTGAAAAAGGCCTGCAGCCGCGCCCCATTACCCGGGACCTGAGCTGGGGCATTGCCGTGCCCAAAAAAGGCTACGAGAAAAAAGTGTTCTATGTCTGGTTCGATGCTCCCATCGGCTATATTTCCATCACGGCCGCTGCACGATCCGACTGGCGGGAGTGGTGGCAGAACCCCGATAATGTCCGGCTCTATCAGTTCATGGCCAAGGACAATATACCTTTTCACACGGTTATTTTTCCGGCGTCGCTGCTTGGTACCGGCAAGACCTGGACCATGCTGCACCACATTAACAGCACCGAATACCTGAACTACGAAGACACCAAATTTTCAAAATCGCGCAATGTGGGTGTGTTCGGCGATGATGTCAGGCGCACCGGCATTGCAATTGACCTGTGGCGGTTCTACCTTTTGTCCAACCGTCCGGAGCGCGCCGACACGGCATTTACCTGGCAGGATTTTTTTGAGAAAACCAATGCCGAGTTTATCGATAATATCGGCAACCTGGTGAACCGCACGCTGGTATATCTGCATAACAACTTTGACGGTACGATCAGGGACTGCCCGCTGGATGAAACACAGCAGGCATTCGTGCAGGCATGTCAAGAGGATTGCGCCGAGGTGACGCAGGCCCTGGAGGAGGTGCGTTTGCGCGACGCGATCCGCCGTCTGCTCGTACTCGGCAACCGGGGGAACAAATTTTTTCAGGACATGCAGCCCTGGGAAACAATTAAAACAGACCGTACCTATGCCCACGCAACGGTCAGCCTGCTGGCCTACCTGGTGCAAAGCCTGGCTGTTGCCCTTGAACCGTTTATGCCTGAAACCGCGCAGCGCATGCTTGCCATGATGGCGGTTTCCGGCTATGACTGGTCGCGGGTCGGATTATTCGACGGGCTTGATGGTCACCGGATTGCCGGCACGGAAATTCTCTATCAGAAACTGAACATGGCCGATGCCGAGAAATTCCGTAAAAAATTCAGCGGCAATCTGCCGGATTTCAGCCGCTTTGCGATCAAGGCCGCCCGGATTATGCAGGTTGAACCCCACCCCGACGCAACACATCTGTACTGCCTCACGCTTGATTGCGGTGAAGCCCATGCGCGGACCGTGGCAGCCGGGCTGGTCAAGCATTACGGCCCGGAGGAGCTGTCAGGCCGCAATGTGCTGGTTCTTTCAAATCTGAAGCCGGTGGATGTGCGCGGGGTGCTCTCACAGGGGATGGTGCTGGTGTGCGAAAAACGCAATAAGCTGGAGCTGCTGGATGCGGGTGATGCCGCCCCCGGAGCCCTGGTTGAAGTTGACGCTCAGGCATCGGCACAGGCAGGTGAAATCAGTGTGGAGCTGTTCAAGGCAGCTCCGCTGCGTATTGTCGACAGCCGGATGATGTTTGATGATGTGCCCTGCTGTATCGAGGGCCGGCCAATCACCACCCGTGTGCTTAAAAATGGACCGGTGCGCTGAAACAATCGGACAGAAAAAATTCAGCCGGCTTCCGGTTCGCCGGCAGCATGCGCTGCTGGCTGAGCTTGCCGGTTCAGCCCTGAAAACCGTTGACTATCAGGGCTTTCTGCAACGCTATGCAGTCATGCATTCCTGGGCAGAACTTGACCGCTACACGCCTCCGCAATGGCTGAGCCCGGAGGAGAGCCTGCATGAGTTTTTTTATTTTCATGAGGGTTTTGCCCGGACCATGGCTGAAATTGAGCCGCCTCGAGCAGACTCTGTGCCGCTTGCCTGGCAGCCGCGCTTTGATGTCACGGTTGTGCTTGATCAGGTCAGAAGCCCCTATAATGTCGGCTCCATTATTCGTCTGATCGATAATGCCGGCTTTTCCGGGCTGGTACACGCCTGCGCCGGGCTTGATCTGAACCACGCGCGTTTGCGCCGGGCTGCGCGAGGGACTGAGCGCTGGATTCCGGTGCGCTGTATTGCAGATATACCGTTAATGCTGAAAAAGTCCGGCGTGCCGGTAATCGCGCTTGAAAACTGTCCCGGAGCGGTTGTGGTCGATCAGTGGCAGCCTCCGGATACATTCCTGCTGGTTGTCGGCAATGAATCCTACGGCATTGCCGGGGCTGTGCGCGCTTGCTGCAGCGAATGCGTGCAGATACCCATGCAGGGCTATAAGAAATCAATGAATGTTCATCAGGCCCTGGCGATCGCGGCCCACCGGGTTGTGAATGCCTTAAGCGTCGGGGAGAATACCCTGACCAACATGAATGCACATGGAAACGACGATTAGATATGCTGAATGGAAGTGCTGATTTTGAACGCATCAACAGTGCCGATATCAACCTGCTGCCGATCCGCAGCTATGATGGCCCGGTCAGCGTCGTGCGCGATCAGGCCGCTCTCAGTGAAGCGCTGAGCATCCTTGCCGCAGAGCGTGTGCTGGGCTTTGATACTGAAACCCGTCCGGCCTTCAAGAAGGGAGAGCAGCATGCGCCCGCGCTGCTGCAGCTTGCCGGCGCATCCGGGGTATTTATTTTTCAACTCACGGTGCTGGGTTTCCCGGAGCAGTTGCGCGCGGTACTTGCTGATACTGAACGGATCAAGGCGGGTGTGGCGCTTGATCATGACGTGCGCATGCTGCAAACACTGGCAGCGTTTGCACCTGCGGGTTTTGTTGAGCTGGGCACGCTTGCGCGGCATGCCGGTCTTAAAAATTACGGCCTGCGCGGTCTTGCAGCGGCGGTGCTGGGGGTGCGCATTTCAAAAAAATCCCGTCTTTCAAACTGGGCCGTCAAGAGGTTGACTTCTGAGCAGATTACCTATGCAGCTACTGATGCGTGGATGAGCCGCGAATTGTATTTGCGTTTTGAAAAATCCGGCTTTGCTGCTCCTGCGGTTCCGAAGACCGATCCCGGAGCTTCCTAGCGGGCTGTTGAAAAACGCACATCTGCTTCGTTGCGCTCATCATTCGTCATTGCGGCGTACAAAAAGTACGCCTCATTCCTCATGATATTGCGCGCCTTGCATTTGCGCATTTTTGAACAGCCTGTAAAAAAGATTTTTTCCACATCCTGCCAGCACGCGTTCCTTTCAGCATTCTTGCCCCTGCCATCTTATTTGCCGGCCAGACGTGACAGCGCCCCGGGCTGAAAGTCACGCTCAGGCAAGTCAAGGTTGATGCGTATGTCCGTGGTTGTAATCCGCGTTGTGGATCCATCCGCCAGATTCCGGAACATGGCTATATCCCAGTACCAGACACCGAAACTTTGTTGCCAGGAAAATAGCACATCTTTTTGCAGCGTACCTTGCGCGTCATAATATTCGATCATAAGCGGCACCAGGCGTTCAAGGTCGATCAAGCTCCTGCGCCAGGCATAATAGGGCTTTGCGTTCAGCGGAGTGCTTTTTATCAAAGCAGCGGGGCGGTTGTCATTCGTTACGATTTCGAGCAGTTCATGGGACTCTGTTTCGGGGGCGCGGTCAACATACTGTTCAAGGTAAAAGGCGTTTTCAGCGTCAGGACGGTAGACATCAATGTGGGTTGTTATGCCCGCGTCACCTTTATCCATGATGTACCAGTACCGGTCCTCCGCCTTGAGCGAGCGCTGGTGCAGGATTGCGCTCGCGCATCTTCTCGTGTCGCTGCGTGTTTTTCTCGTTTCAAGATACCGCAGCACGGTTGCGCTGCGGATGGCATTTTGAGAGTCGTAGCGCCGGTGTTTTTCAATAACAGAGATGGCCTGCGTACGACCATCGCTGAAGGTTGTTTCCCAGTGGCGCGACAGCACAGCATCGGTAAACGTGTTGCTATATGCAACGCGGCCCATAATGTCAACAGGGTTGGTCGACGGCACGGATACCATGCCTGTTTGTCTGGCCGTCACTGTTGCCGATTTCGCGGGCGGGGCCGGGGCAGGCATAGCCTGGGCGACAGTCAAAATTTCATGCGGCTGCCTTTGACCGGCAATAAGCTGCCGCAGTCCATCCGGGGGCACCTCATAGCTGAGCATCGGCACGGCATTTTCATTCAGTCCCTCCGGAGCATGACAAATTTCAAAGAAAAGATGCGGCAGCCTGGCGCCGCTTCGGCTTTGTTCCGCAATAATGCCCAGCAGTCTGCTCACTACCGCTGTTTTCAGCTGCTCGTGTTTGGGATCTCCCTGCAGGTCAGGCGGCGTGCCGTAGAGCAGCCGGGTAACAAAAAAAGTTTTGCTGTTTTGTTCACGCACATAGGCAAAAACAGTAAAGTTCCACAGCGGATCCTGAGAGGCACCGGCTTTGCGGATTTTATGCCGGTACGCAAGCAGATCGAATCCGCAGCGTTCGCGAAGCAGTTGGTCCTGCTCGCGGAAGGTAAGCTCCTGCAGGCGCTCACGCGCACTATTGGAAAAAAAACTGCGGGGATACTTGTCGAGAAATTCACGATACCCGGCAATGGTGTCAAGGCTGTCATAGCGCCTGATTTCAAGCTGCTCGATATGCGTGTTGGCCTTGTCAACATACGGGCTATTCGGATAGAGCATTTTGAACTCAAGATACCCATCGACAGTATCCTGCTGTTCATACGGCTTGAATTCAAGCAGAAGGATTTCATCCCGGGCGCGGCCCAGGAAGCAGTTTTCAGGGTATTTGCGCATAAAATCGCGGTAGCCTTCAAGCGTGTTCTGGTCGCGGTATGCTTGATATATCTGCTGATCGGCAAGAAATTGTCCCTGCGGAACCTTCGTGCCGCCTACATAGATATATCCCCGCGGCCCGCAGGCCGCAAGCAGCATGATGGCACAATAGACAACCCAGGTAAGCGGTGCGGTGCGGGCCCTCATGACATTCTTCCTCCGTACATGGTGTTTTGCCGGGTTCGCGTTCGCAGCATACAACTGACGGCCATTTTCAAGGGGAATCCTGATTATAAATATTTTCTGCTTCATAAGAAACATGCCGGGGCGTGCAATGCCGGACCTGTCCGGGCACTTTTCTGCTTATTTGAGCATAAACTGCAAAGCTTCATATGTGCGTTCTTTATTTGAGACGCTTTTCTCAGCGCTGAATCGGCTTTACTGTTGTCTCGTCGGCACATAGTGTCCCGGCAAGGTCCATAAATTTTTGACGATAGTCTCCATTCCCAAAATCAGGATATTTCGTCCTTGTTGCTGCTATCACCTGGCAGGCATCAGCCTGCTTGCCAAGCCGTGACAGCGCGTCCGCCTCCCGGTAGCGCGCCTCAAACCATTGCGCGCTTCCCGGCGCCAGGCCTTTTGAAAACCGCTGCCACGTGTCAAAGGCATCCTGCCACTTGTTCTGCTGTTCATAGATAAGGCCCAGTTTATATATTGCCTCTGCCGGATGCGGGGTCCTGCTCAAGCCGTTTGCGGTATAGGGCTGCTGCCTGTTCGGGCTGGCCGGTCATGGTGTACAGCTCGGCAAGCCGCTGATCGATCGGTGCTGCAAGCTCTCTGAACGCGTCGTTTGCAGCAATACTGCCGCCCAGTTTTTTATAGATGGCAAGTGCGGTCTGCGCATTTTCCGCAGCCTGTGCACCCTGAGCTGCATCCTTTGCCTTCTTGTAGTATGTGTCAGCCTGATCAAGCACAAACGACACGGTCTCCCGGTCAAGAGAGGGTGCGCCGGCGATGGCGCCGATCTCGCGCTCCGCCTCGGAAAGCATGTGCAGCTGCAGGTAGCATTCAAGCCGCAGCTTTTTTACCATGCCGTACAAAAGATCACGCTGCCGGGTGACCGGAAACCGGCTCTCGAAATTCTCGAAGCAGCGCCAGCGCCTTTTTACAGTCCGGCTCAGGCCCGCGCACGTACAGCCGCGCCAGCAGACATGCCAGGTGCGAATCGCTGTCCATGCTCCCGGCAGCATCGGTTTTTGCTCCCGACTGTTTGTACCACTGCTCTGCCTGCTTGACGGTCTCCCGGTACAGCTGCAGCGCTTCATCTGATTTCCCCCTGCCCTGGCGCTCAAGCTCCTCAAGCTTTTCACTGTTTGCCTGCAGCCTGTCCGCCTCAGATGCGCGCCCTGCATTTTGCGCCTCGGCAAAATGGGATGAATCGTTTTTTACCAGCGAAAATTCCTGCAGGGCCTCCGCGGTCCTGTTTTTATGCTGGTAATACTGCCCGAGCTGGAAATGCGCTTCGCTTTTATCCTGCGCATCAGGGCAGTTTTTCACGTAGCACTCGGCCGCCTTTATGTAGCGGCCATAGGTTGCCTCTGCCGGGCTTGCCTTGTACAGGCGCGCCGCAACCGCGTAATAGAGGCAGGCTGCCTTGCCGCCAAATGATGATTTGGGGAATTTTTCAAACAGGGTCTCAAGGCATGACAAGCGCTTCCTGCCACTGCTGCTTCTGCGACAGGCAATACGCCAGCCGAAAGCAGACATCATCAAAATGGCTTTTGACGGCCGCGTCAGGCGAGCTGTACAGGCGCCGGTAATGCTCGATTGCCTTGTCATACTGCTTTTTGTCAAAATACCAGTCGGCAAGCCCCATCGCCCCCATGCCCCCGAGCTCTGCATCCGGCACATCGGCAAGCTCGGCGGCATGCTCAAACACGTAGCGGTACAGTATGGCCGCCTGTGCCGGGATCAGATTCGGCGATTTTTTTCAGCTCGCGCACCGTGTCCCGTGCCTGATTCTTTGCCCCCGCCCCCCTGGGCAGCCGTCTTTTTTTCCGCAATGCCAAGTGCAATGGTTGTCTGCAGGTTTTTCAGTTTTTCCCTGACCCCCTGCGCGCATGGCGCCGGGCCGGACAGCTTCCTGCAGCTCCTGTATCTGTTTTGAGGCAAGCTCCTTTTTCCCTGACTGATAGCTGATCAGGGCCCGCTCATAGCCTGCCTGTGCGTACAGGCGTCCTCGCGTGAAACCTTTGCCATCAGCGATTGCAGCTCCTGCTGCG
Organism: uncultured delta proteobacterium; assembly: GCA_963723235.1. GTDB lineage: Bacteria > Desulfobacterota > WTBG01 > CAIYCZ01 > CAIRTM01 > CAIRTM01. The sequence goes on along the minus strand of CAVRPV010000004.1, from coordinate 156,948 downwards.
CTTTTTCATGGCGGCCAAGCTCTTTGAGGCAGAGCGCGCGGCCAAACTGGCTCCGGTTGACAACCGACTGTTCCTGAAAATCCATCATGGCACGCGAAAACCCGGACATCGCCTCTTCCAGCAGATTCGTGCGGGGTGTTGTAGTACTCCGGATACAGCAGCCCGCCGTAATAGCCGTTCCACCCCGAGCCAGTAGCTTGCAAGCGATATCAGATACTGCGACTGCCGCCATTCCGGGGAGGCAAATAAGGCGCTTTTATCTTCCGCGCCGCTGAGCCGCTCCTCCAGCACCGTGTCAATGCGCGCCTGGTTGTAGCGGCCATGCCGCGCAGCAGCTCCCCGTTTTTCAGAAATGCTGCCGCAAAGCCTCCTTCTGCGCAGCCTGCGACATATCAGCCTTCTGAGAGAGCTCCACAAGCCGCGAGATGCAGTCTCCTGACTTTGTTGCGAGCATCTTCTGCACGGTCAAATGAAAGCAGATTCTGGGCTTTCACCCCCGCAAAGCCTGACTCAAGCACGCTCAAAGCGCTTTTTATTTCAGAAAGCGAGCCCATCGCTCAACATTCAGGCTGCTCGCCTCACCAGAGACGGCCGCTGACCAGGCACCCTGGCAGAGTACCAGCATACTGCTTAAGGCTATAGCCCGTATGATCGGCTGCCGCAGGACTGTTCATGCTGTGTTTTCCCCGCTGTTATAAATTTTTTAAAAACTCATCAAGATAGGATTCCCATTTTGTGCCGAAGGCAAGCACGACCATCTGCTTTATTACCTTTTCTTCATCAACCATGCGCGCGCTCTCCCCGCCCCCGGCCTCGGCAAGCTGCCGGAACTCCGGCAGGACCGAGCGGCTTACTCCTGGCGCGGATAGCTGATTGCTTTGAACACTTGTATCAAGTGTTGCCACCATGCCGCCCATCTGTGTTCTAAACTTCGCAATCATGTCGATTGTTTTTTGCATATCCTGCGGGTGCGGGGGAGCATCGCCGATAATCAGGATTATTTTTTTTGAATTCTTGTCCCAGTTAAACTCGTTGATGGCAACACGAACCCCCTCGTCCATGGCTTCCTCCCGGTCGCCGCCTCCCACCGGGTCAATGCCTTGCAGAAACTGCTGCAGCTGCTGGGTCTTGTGGGTGAGGGGATATGATTTTGTCACAAAGTTATCACCCCGGTCGCGGTATGCCACAAGGCCGATGCGTGTTGTGGGAACAAGGGTCTTGAACGACATGACCAGGTTTGCTATCTTTATCTTCACCTGCCGCAGAAATTCAGCCATGCTGCTTGTCGCGTCAAAAATAAAAACGACATCAAGGCCCATTTTCCGCACGCCCTGAATATCGCGTGCAAATGACCCTGAAAATTTTTCGCCCGCCCCGTAGAACGGCAGCCCCTGCGCGCCGATGCTGTTTGCCGCGCCTTTCGGGCCGGCAAGAAGCGAGCGGTCAAGCGTTGGAGCGCCGATGATGTTGCTGTCCTCGCGCACCTGTATATCGGGCGTAAATTTCACATCAGGAACGGCTGCATATGTTTCAAGTTTCGGCAGGGGGTTGTCCTGCTTTTTTTCCGCCTTCAGCTCGTCAAAGGCATCCGTGCCCTTGACCCTGAACTCATCGAGCGCCTGCGGCGCAAGGGCGGGCTGAAAGAGAAACTGGTTTTCGTTCTGCTTCTGCGGCGATGATGGATATGGCCGGAGCCTCATTCTCAGCGGCGCGGATTCGTATGAAGGCCCAGTTTGGATTGCAGAGCGCCAGCAGAATCACTGCGTGGATGCAGCAGGACAGCGCAAATGAACGCAGCGGCCTGCTGCTTTGTCCTGTTGTTGTTCCGGAATGCATGCTGGCGGCTCCTTTATGAATTGTTGGCGGCCGTGCGGACCGCCCGGGGTTGCCGGCTGTGCCTGCTGCCTGCGGTCGGTCGTCAGGCTGATATTGTGCATGCCGCCTGCCTCAATCTGGTCGATCACATCCACCAGCAGGGAGACGGCAACCTGCCGGTCGGCATAAATCACCGCGCACTCGGGATGCTGCTCCATGAGCAGCGTTATTTTATCGGTGAGCAGCCCCTGGGTTACCTGCTCATTGTTGAGAAAAACGGTTCCGTCGGGCTTTACGGTAATAATCATATTTTTTGTCGGCACCTGATTTTCCGACGATGACTGCGGGAGCTGCACCTGGATCGAGTTCATCACCATGACCGGGGTAATGATCATGAAGATGATCAGCAGCACAAGCGCCACGTCAATGAAGGGAACCATGTTGATCTCGCTCAGAAACGGCGTGTCATTGGTGGTTTTTATATGCATGATTATTTCCCTCCCTGAAGGGCGATCATCGTTGAGATGCGCTCAAGCTCAAGGCCGAGCCTGCGTGAGCGCTTCAGGAAATAGTTGTAGGCGATAACAGCAGGCACGGCCACAAACAGGCCTGCGGCGGTGCGAGATGAGCGCTTCGGCAATGCCGCCTGCCACAACCGAGGGGCCCGCGCTTGCCTTTATTGCGATAGCCTGAAATGCGCGGATAACCCCGATCACCGTACCGAACAGTCCGATGAAGGGAGCAATGTTTGCAATCGTCCCGAGCGCTGCGAGCCGGTGCTCCGCCTCCCAGCGCAGCCCCTTTGTCTCCTCGGTCAGAAGGGCGCTCAGGGCTTCCACGGGCTGAGCACTATGCTTGATCCCGGCCCTGATCAGCCTGCGGTGGGGCGTATCCTTTGCTTTCAGGAAAGACACAAGCTCCTTGTATCCGTCCCGGCCGGCCTCAAGCAGCCGCAGCAGTTCGGGCACCTGCTCCCTGTTGGAAAACAGGTAATATGCCTGGTTGATCATCACGGTTACCGAATACAGTGACAGCAGCATGAGGACGATAAAGGTCGGATTGGTAAAATACAAACTGAGATTCATTGGTCATCATGGTTGTTCTCCTTTTTGTTGTAAGGGTTACCGTATTTTTTATGGGAGTCTTCCGGCAGTAGGCGCAGGAATTGTTCCTGCTGAAAAACGGGCACGCCTTTCAAGGCATCCATCGGCAAGGCGGCCGGGCACAGGCCGTGCCTGTTTTGCTCCCCATGCTTTTGTATCGTGATGTAAAAAAACGAGTGTTTTCTGCCCCGCGCGCGCCTCTTGCCATCGGTTTTGTGAGCCCGTGGGATGCCCTACAGGCACATGCGTACAGTGTTGCACAATACCTGCGCGGAGGTGTTTCGCGGTATGCTCAAGCCTGCGCCGATAGCGAGTTATGTACATGCTGCCGGAGAAAGCGTTCGAGCTGTTCCTGATGATGGCTGGTTACTGTTTTAAATTCGATGCCGCAGCGCTTCTGTATCATGGTGCTCTGTGACGCGAAATCCACGATGTTTTCAGAGGCCGGCAATTCGTATATAATACGGCAGGGTATATCCGTAATGTGCATATCTGTACGGCAGACGAAGATATCTATGAGATGATCGTCCAACGCTTCGAGCTGATTGTAGGGGAAATGTTCAAATGATGCCCCTGCCAGGCTTATATCCCGGATGCTGCCAATGCGGGTGAAGCCGTGCCCCAGGGAAATAAAGGCATCGCAGTTCGGGGTGTATCTCACATGTGCACGTTGATTTGAAGCCATGTGTCAACCCTCCTGTTTTTTGCCAAGTATAATAACTTTATTGTAAAAGTAAATACAATAATTGACACATTCGTAAAAAGTCCGGATGCTGCGTTGCGTCCCGATTGATCGCGATCATTGCAAACTTTTTACGAGCGCGTCATAATGATAAGCTTTTATGGACTTTTTACAACACCACCAATAATTAAGTTTTCTTGCTTTGCGGGGCAGTATGCGGTAGCATCGAAGACCTGCAGGGCCTGATGTCGTGCAGGTCAAAGGCGCACGGAACACGTGCCCTGTTGAGCCGGAAACAACACAAAACCGCCCCGGCAACCGTCCGACAGTTGTTTTCTGCCGGATTTTTTTATGATGGTTTCTGATTCGGCAGCGCTCAGCCCGTGCGCGTTTCATGGCCGGTGTGCCCGTGACAGCTGTTCGGGAAATCCGCAATCAAATGATAGCCAGAAACATGAATTTTTTAGATCAGCATGACCATCCTTTTTTAAAGCACGATGCTCCGGCGCTTGTTTTCGTTGAGCAGGGCCAAGGGCCCTATGCGAACACCCGCGCGGCTCTGGCGCATTTTGATCTTGAAAAAGTGCGCGGAAAAAAAGTGCTGCTGAAACCGAATGCCGGCCGCTGTGCCGCACCCGGAGAAGGTATTACAACCGATCCCGGGGTGGTTGCCGCAGCCATCGACGCTTTTCAGGAGGCCGGAGCAGTCGTGGCCGTCGGAGAAAGCCCGATAACCGGGGTGAAAGCTCTGGATGCTTTGGAAGAAACCGGCATTGCCGCGGTTGCCCGGGAGCGCGGCTGCGCGCTCATAGACCTTGATGCGCGGCCGCCGGTTGTTCGCGCCATACCCGGAGCGCAGGCGCTTGATGCGATCAAAATCTGTGCCGATGTGCTGGAACATGATGTGGTCGTTTCCCTGCCGGTTATGAAAATGCATATGCATACCGGCGTTACGCTTGCGATAAAAAACATGAAAGGCTGTTTGTGGCGACGCAGTAAGGTCGATCTGCATATGCTGCCTGCGATTGAGGGCTGCGACGAAAAGCCGCTCAATGTAGCCATTGCCGACCTTTCCGGCGTTTTGCGGCCGCACCTGGCAATTATTGACGGTACTGTGGGCATGGAGGGCATGGGACCCAGCGCGGGCACGCCCAAAGCGCTGGACGTGGTTGTTGCCGGCGCTGATCCCTTTGCAGCAGATGCTGTTGCCTGTGCCCTGATGGGTGTCGAGCCGGAAGAAGTTGCCTACCTGCGTATCGGCGCAGCACGGGGGTACGGCACGATTGACCTTGAAACTATTCAGGTTGCTCCTGAACACTGGCGCGCATGGGCATCAAAATTTCAGCCGGCTCCTGTCAGCATTGACATTGAATTCCCCGGTGTTGAAATTCTTGACAGCAATTCCTGCAGCGCCTGCCAGTCTACGCTGCTGTTGTTTTTGAAACAGTACGGCTCGGCCATACTCGACTACTGCCCGCCCGGAGGCAGCATGTCAATCGCCATCGGAAACGGGCACACGCAGGTTGCCGCAGGCACGATCTGTCTGGGCAACTGCACGGCCGCGCATCGCGGCACGGCATGTTTTGTTGCCGGCTGCCCCCCGGTCGGCAGCGAAATTTTAAAGGCCATTACCGGGCAGACCTCGCTTGACTCCAGCAAAGTCAATACCACCATCAAAGAGTAATTCCATGATGAGCATATGGAGGGGGCTCTGCCTGATGACAGCAGCGAACTCCGGCCGCGGGTTCAGCGTCTAAAAAGCCACCGCAGCAGCGTCTGCCTGAAAAGCCTGCGCAGGGCTTTTGTGCCCGCATTAAGGTGGGGGAACGGGACATGCGGCACCGGTTTTTTTAGAAAATCGCACAAAGGCTCCCAGCCCTGCTGCACGTCAAATTCCAGAAGCCGTTCCCGGGCAACCGCAGAGCGTACTTCAGCGATATGCCGGTTGTAGACGGCTATGCAGGAGTCCCTTTCAAGCGTTCCGCCGAACACCGACTGGATGATCATCGTGTCGGTGAAGCGGGCTATTGTGCGCAGCCTGGGCACGCAGAAGCATAAAAGGCGCGCTTTGTTTGTCAGTCGTTGAAGCCTGCTGAAACTGTCCCACCACTGCAGCGGATCCCGCACCGTTAAGATGACCTTAGCATCGGGGAATGCTGCCATAAGCTCGCGATAGTATATGCACACGGGAAAATCAACGGCGGCCGCGTAGCCGTGCAGGAGTCGCCTCCAGTCCATGGAAGGCAGGACGCCTGCGGCAAAGTCAGACCATGCCTGCAAATGCTCATCCTGCAGCAGCACGGTCTTCATGTGATAGCAGGGCCCCGACAGTAAGACCTCGAGGGCCTTTTGCAGTGAAGAAGTGCCTGTTCTGCCGAATCCTGCGCCGATCACCTGCATGGTATATCCATTCAGTCTTTCAATTACGCTGCAGTCGGAAAATTATCGCGCTGTCATGCCTGCGGTCAGTCGGCAGCGGGAATCAGTAAACCATCGTTTGACTTTTAACAGTGAACAGTTCAGACTCATTGACAGCAGCTGCTCCGCGATGGGACAAGTATGAGCGCGGGTCGATTGTGAGTCAATAAAAAATGGAAAAAAGTTGCATTAATTTTGTAGACAGCCATGGTTGCAGTATGCTACATGCTTCTACTATACAATCACCTTTCATAAAGGAGTTCTTATGGCTACTGTAAAACCGTTGACCAAGGCACAAGTTGTATCGCAGCTCGCAGAGGCACTGTCCATGACAAAGAAAAGCGCCGGTGAAGTGCTTGATGCGCTTGCCGCCCTGGCCTGCAAGGAGACCAAAAAGAAGGGATCCTTTGTGCTGCCCGGGTTTGGCAAACTGGTGAAGGTTCAGCGCGCAGCGCGCACCGGCCGCAATCCGGCCACGGGTGAGGCTATTAAAATAAAGGCCAAAACGGTCGTGAAGTTCCGGATCGCGAAAGCCTGTAAAGACGCGATTCTGTAAACAACCCGGGGCCGCGCAACGAATGCATGTGCTGCACGCACAGGCTGTGTACGGTTATGTGATGTCAGAGCATTGACTGCCCGTAAGACCCTTTATTTACAGAACGTATCGCAATCAGCGGCCCGCGATTTTGTTTTCTCCTCGCCGCGGTCAGCACCAGCAAGCACTTGCGCCGCGAAGACGCAAGTGCTCTTTTTATTTTTTTGGATGGTCAGCCGGGTATCCTTGTGCGCGCACATGATATCCGCATGGACGCATACCATGTACGCCGATCGGGCACAGCAGGCACACAACGCTACCAGCTGAGAGTTGTTTCATGACACCGACAACGCATATAGCCTCGTCCTGCCTGCTGACAGCCGCTATGCTGCATTCCGGGGCAGGAGAGGCTACCGTGCTTGTGGTTCTGAGCCTCGGCTCCCTTGCGCTGCATTTTTTGCTTGATTGTATCCCCCACGGGTTTATCACCACGCCCTGGACCATTTTCAAAAAATTCCTGCCCACGGCTGTTGAACTGGCCCCCGGTCCGCTGATACTCGCAGCCTCAATACTTGTTTTCGGCCACCCCCTGCTTTTTGTACTTGCCGCGGGTTTCAGTCTTATACCCGACATCTGTTCAACCCTTGTCTGGAAGCACAACCGGGCTGCAGGATTGTACCCTGTGCGCGCGCTGCACCGGCTTCACAGGCTGGTGCACTGGTTTGAAACAGACCACCCTGACGGTAGCGTGACCCATCTGTTTCCCAATGGGCCCCTGCTTGCAATAGAGGCCTGTTGCGTTGTGCTGATGCTGGGTGTTTTGTTTGTATCCGTCTGACACTTCTGAAAATGGGGCAGGGCGCATTGTGCAGGAGTTGTGCTGCGACACGGGCAGGACAGCGCACAGGGTAAAATTTTTTCGTGTATCGCATGTTGTTCTTGTACATGTGCGCCTGAGCATATTTGTGCTATAACGTATGCCGTTACCAAAAAAGCATGCGCACAGTTTTTTGTTGTTGCATGCGAGCTGACATGCTTTTCATTTGTCGGGGGAGCGTATGGCCCTGGAGTTGATTACGGGCAACCGCATGGAGCGCCTGCTTGAGGAACTGGTGCGTGAGTTGCGCCGCCCGCCCGTTAATCCGCTTGCGCCTGAGATCATTATCGTTCACGGTCCGGCCATGCAGCGCTGGCTGTCGCTGCAGCTGGCGCGCACACTCGGTATATGTGCCAATACGCGCTTTGACTATCCCAATGCGGTTTTGTCGGAGCTTGTGCGACGGATTCTGCCTGATGGCGGAACATCGCCCTTTGAACCGGACATTTTGACCTGGAAAATACTCGGCCTGCTGCCGGACTGCCTGGGCCTGCCGGCGTTCGCTCCGGTCGCCGTGTATATGCAGCAGGCCACGCCGCGCATGAGCTATCAACTGGCAAGCCGCATTGCCGCGGCGTTTGACCAGTACCTTATCTACCGGCCGGACATGATCGCGGCCTGGCAGGCCAACAGGCTAATACACGCTGCCAATCAGGAGGAAGCCTGGCAGGCGCAGCTGTGGCGCAGCCTGGTTGCAGGCAGCGCTGAGCCGCATCGTCTTGACCGGGTGCGCTTATTTTTTGAAACGCTTGACAGCCGCCCGGAACTCAGGAGCGCGCTGCCGGAGCATCTTTCCATTTTCGGTATTTCCTATCTGCCCCCGTTCCATCTGCACTTTTTTGACCGGCTGTCTGCCTATATACCGGTGCGCATGTATGTGCCCAATCCCTGTTGTGAATACTGGGGAGATATCATGACACGGGCCCGGGCCGCACGGCTGAGCGGCGACGGGCGATCCCGGCGAGCTCTACCTTGAGCAGGGCCATCCCCTGCTGGCCGCCTGGGGCGCGCACGGCCGCGAGTTTTTCAACTGTGCGGCAGAGCTGAACCTTCCCGTGCGGGAATGCTTTGAGGAGGAGCTGCCGCCAACCATGCTGGGACGGCTTCAAGCCGATATCCTCCGGCTGCTTGACCGCGGCCGCCCCGGCTGCGAGCCGCATGTTTTCACCCCGTCTGATCGCAGCATACAGGTACACGCATGTCACAGTCCCACGCGTGAACTTGAGGTGCTGCGCGATCATCTGCTGGATATGTTCAGCGCCAATCCGGAACTGCGGCCCGATGATGTGCTGGTGCTGACACCGGACATGCAGCAGTACGCGCCCTGCATTCAGGCTGTTTTCGGCACGCCTGACGGAATTGATATTCCCTTCAGTATTGCCGACCGCTCGCTTTTCGGCACCGGCAGTATTTTGAGCGCGTTTCAGGTGCTGCTCAGGCTGCCCTTTACGCGCATGCGCGTAACGGACGTGCTGCCCCTTCTTGAATGCGCGGCTGTGCAGCGTTGCTTCGGACTCTCCCAGGAAGATATTGAAACCGTGCAGGAGTGGATCGGTGAAACCCGCATCTGCTGGGCGCTTGATGCTGAGAGCCGTAGCGATGCCGGCCAGCCGGGCAGTGTTGAGAACACCTGGCGTTTCGGCCTTGAGCGTATGCTGCTGGGCTATGCCATGGATGAGCGTGACGGCATGTTTGAGGGGGTTTTGCCGTTTGGCGGCATGCAGGTCGAAGCGGGTCTGCTGGCCGGAGTCCTGGCGGACATTATCGAGCAGCTGGCGCAGTTTAAAAAGATTGTTGCCGTCAAGCGGAGCCTTGCGGACTGGAGCACGGTTTTGCAGGATGTGCTGAAGTGTTTTTTTGAACCTGCGCCCGAAGATGAGCATGTGTGGCGTCGCCTGCAGCAGTGTGTTATCCGTCCGGCCCAGGTCCAGAAACATGCTGATTTTGACAGGCCGGTTGCCTTTGACATGCTGCTTGAGGCACTTGAAAATGAGCTTGAGCGCTCGCGGCACCCGGCCGGATTTTTTAGCGGCGCAATAACGTTTGCTGAAATGCAACCCATGCGCAATATCCCGTTCAGGGTCGTGTGCCTGGTCGGCATGAATGACCGCGCGTTTCCACGCCAGGCTTTTCCGCCCGGGTTTCACCTGATGCCGCAGTTTCCGCGCCCGGGTGATCGCGATCCCGGCAAGGACGACCGCTATGTTTTTCTGGAGGCACTGCTTGCCGCCCGGGATGCGTTCTTCATCAGCTATACCGGCCAGAGCCAGCAGGACAATGCGTCCCTGCCGCCAAGCGTTCTGGTAAGCGAGCTGCTTGATGCGCTGGAGACAGTCAAGCCGGGTTGAAGGCATTGGCGATGCCGCATATTTTCTTCAAGCATTTCCTGCAGCCCTTTAACGCGCATTATTTCATACCCGGCTCATCCGAGCAATCCTATTCGGCCCAGTACTGCGCCTGCGCGCGCGCCGCGACCGGCGCATCTGCAGCCGCGCCGGATTTTTTTGAGCCGCCCCTTCCTGCTGAGCAGCAGAATGGCGACGCGGTTTTGAATCTGGCTGACCTGGTCCGTTTTTTTAAAAACCCTTCAGCATATCTTTTGAAACAGCGCCTGAACGTGAGTCTTGACCCGCAGGTATTCAGCATTGCGGAGCGGGAGAGTTTCCGGCTTGAAGGTCTTGAGCGCTACAACGTTGAGCAGGCCCTGCTAAAAGAACTCCTCGCGCAGCCGGATACTGATAGTTGCTTTGAACAGTATGCAGCCCGGGGCATTCTGCCGCATGCTGCAGCCGGTCGGGCGGCATATGCGCGCTCGGTGCAATCGGTCAGGAGTTTTGTGTGCGATATCAACCGGGCCGGATTGACGGCTCAAACAGCAGAAAGCCGTCTTTGTGAAATAGCGCTTGATGGCTGCACCCTGAGCGCATTGGTCAACATGACTCCGGATGCAGGCCTTGTGCATCTGCGCTACGCCGCAATCAAGCCGATTGATTTTCTGAGAATCTGGCTTGAGTACCTGCTGTGCAGCGCAGCTGGCGATGAAGCGCCGTCGGCAATGCTTGCAGGCCTTGATCCGAAAAATCGCGGGCGCACGCAGCTGTGGCAGTTCGGCCCGGTTGACGATCCGACTGCAGAGCTGGAACGCATCCTGGCACTGTATTATGAGGGCCTGTGCCGTCCCCTGGCGTTTATGCCCAAAGCATCCTTTGCCTATGCCGAGGCACTGGTTGCGGGCAAAACAGAGCAACAGGCCCGCGCTGCGGCTGCCGCATGTCTTGAGCGGGGCGACTATAAAAGCAGTGAGCTTGATGATGCCTGTTTCGGGCGTTTTTTCAATGAAGACATCGTTGAATCGCCGGATTTCGAACGGTGCGCCCGGGAGGTGTTCGGGCCTGTTGTGCAGCACCGGCAGAAAAGATTGTGAGCATCTATGCAGGTTCTTGACAGTAAGGATATTGCGCTCAGCGGCACGCACCTGATCGAGGCCAGCGCCGGTACAGGTAAAACCTATACCATCACGAGTCTGGTGCTGCGCCTGATCATGGAGGGCGAAGGTCTGTTGATTGACCAGATCTGCGTGGTCACCTTTACCGAGGCCGCGACTGCCGAGTTGCGCGAGCGGATCCGCTCACGGATCAAGGGGGCCCTGGCCGCACTGCGGATGGGTTCGGTCGCACATGATCCGCTGTTGTGTGCATATGCGGCCCTGCCTGCAGAGGATCAAGAGCGCTGCTGCCAGCGTTTACAGCGGGCCCTGTCGTGCTTTGATGCGGCCGCCATTTATACCATCCACGGGTTTTGCCGCCGCCTGCTATGCGATTTTGCCTATGAAAGCGGCCTGCAGTTTGAAACCGAGCTGATAACCGCGCAGGAGCAGCTCGTGCAGGAGGCAGTCGATGACTTCTGGCGCATTCACGCTGCAAGCGCATCCCTGCTGCTGAGCGATTATTTGATGGTCAATAAGATAGATCCTGACGGCATGAAAAAGCTGGCATTGCAGGTGCTGCGCAATCCGCTCATGCGCGTTGTGCCCGAGACTGCGACAATTGAAATCGCGGAGCCTGAAAATCGCTACAGCGCTGCTTTTACATTCGGCTGCGCAAGCGTGGGCCGCGCAGCGCGTTTCCCTGAGAAAGCTGCTCGACACCAACGACAGCTTAAAACGCACTACCTATAAGCCCGCTGCGATTGATGGATGGTTTGAAGCGCTTGATATTTTTTTCAGCATGCCCGCGCCTCTTGGCCTTCCGCCTGAAGGGCTTGAAAAACTTACCACCACGCGAGATTGAGAACGGATGTAAGAAGAATTGTCCTGCGCCGCGCATCCTTTCTTTGCCGAGGCACAGATGCTCTGGGATGCTTCCGAAGTTCTGCGCGACTGTTATGAGCAGTACAGCCTGTATCTTAAAATTGAGCTGTGCCGCTGCATTCGCCAGGACGCTCACACAGCGCAAGCGCGAACAAAATGTGCAGTTTTTTGATGACCTGCTGCTGCGGGTCCATGAAAGCCTTGCGGGGGCCGGCGGCGCGGCTTTTGCGCAACGGGTGCGCGCCCGTTTTCGCGCGGCCCTGATTGATGAGTTTCAGGATACCGATCAGCTGCAGTATGAGATTTTCAGGCGCATTTTTGATCATCCTGCATCCGCGCTTTTTTTTATCGGCGATCCCAAGCAGGCTATTTACAGCTTCCGCAGCGCCGATGTGTTCACCTATCTTGAAGCCTCCGCTGATGTCGCCAGCCGGCATACACTCCATACTAACTGGCGCTCGACGCCTGAGCTCATTCGCGCTCTTGAGCTGCTGTTTGAAGGCCATGCTGCACCTTTCGTGCTGAACCGGATACCTTTTCGTGCAGTACAGCCCGCTGATGTCGTGCACTCCTGCCTGCAGATCAATGGCCGCAAAGCAGCCCCGCTGCAGGTGTGCGTGCTTGCGTGCGGCAAACAGGCTGGCAGTAAAGCAGCGATCACCAAGCCGCGGGCCGGACATGCACTATGTGCTGACGTGGCCGCTGAAATTGCAGAACTGCTTAACGGGAGTGCCCGGCTGGGAGAGAGGCAGCTGCAGGCCGGTGATATTGCCGTGCTGGTGAGAACCCACAACCAGGCCCGCATGGTGCAATCGGCGCTTCACGATCAGGGCATTGCCTGTGTCGTGCAAAACAGCGGCAATTTGTTTGCGACAATCGAGGCGAGCGACATGGCGCTGGTGCTGGCCGGTATTGCGGCCCCGGAACACCCCCGGCTGATGCGCTCGGCCCTGGCAACCGGGCTGCTGGGTTTTTCGGCCGCGCAGATATATGCCATGGATGAAACCAGCGTGCAATGGCTGGCAGAGCTTGAGCGCTTTGGCCGCCTCAACAGGCTGTGGCACACGGATGGTTTCAGCGCCATGCTGCGCTCTCTTTTGCTTGAATACCGGGTGCTTCCCCGCCTTGTCAGTCTTCCGGGCGGTGAGCGGCGTATTACCAATGTGCTGCATCTGAGCGAAGTGCTGCAGGAGCGCAGCACGCAAACCGGCGCGGGCATGTGGGATCTGCAGCGCTGGTTCGCCCGTCAGCTGGGCCCGGAGCAGGAAAACAGTGATGAATTTCTGTTGCGGTTAGAGAGTGACCGCCGGGCTGTACATATTATGACCATGCACAAAAGCAAGGGTCTTGAGTTCGAGGTTGTGTTCTGTCCGTTCAGCTGGAACGGTTCCGAGATAAAGGGGAAGGGTTTGAGTATCACGAAGAGGATAATTGTCGCGCCCTTGATCTGGGTCCGGCCAGATTGCGGAGCATCGGCAGCAGGCCGAGACGGAACAGCTGGCCGAGAACATACGCCTGCTGTATGTGGCCCTGACCCGCGCGCGCCAGCGCTGCTACCTGTACTGGGGCGGACTGCCCGGAGCGGAAACCTCGGCCCTGGCATGGCTGCTTCATAACCGCGATGACGCCGGTGAGATGCCCGGATTAGAGGGCGTTAAAAATAAATTTCTTGAACTTGGCGATGAAGATATCCTGGCTGCAATGCAGCAGTTAAGCGCACGTGCGCCGGAATGTATACAGGTTCGCAGCGTGCAGAGCCGGGATACAGTACCCGTACGTGCCCCGTCGCAGCCTCAAGCGGAACTGCAGTGCAAGACGTTTAATGGCCGCATCAGCATGCCCTGGCGCATAACGAGTTTTTCAGGCTTTATATCCGGCCGCGTGCATGAGGCCGAGGTGCAGGAGCGCGACATTGACGCACATGTTGTTGACCCGGGCCTGCCGGTCACGGCCGCTCCGGGCGCTTTGAGCCTGCCGCCCGGTGCGAATACCGGCACCATGCTGCATGCAATCCTTGAGCGCTGCGCGTTTGCGCGCGGGCGTAATCAGGATCTTGATAGCCTTGATTGATGAAACCCTGTCCTGTTATCAATTTGAGAGCTCCTGGCGCGATGTTGTGGCTGACATGGTCTGCCGGGCCGCAACACAACCGCTGCCGGGCCTTGACGGCACATTTTGCCTGGCCGACCTTGACGCAAGCGCACGCGTGCCCGAGCTTGCTTTTCACATGCCGCTCAAGCGCATTGCCCCGCAAGGCCTGCAGGCACTTTTCGCCGGGCATCAGACAGCACCTGTGCCGGATGGTTTTGCCGGTTCTCTGGGCCGTTTGACCTTTGCTCCGGTGCAGGGGTTTCTGAAAGGCTTTATTGATTGTGTGCTGCAGCACAAGGGCCGCTTTTACCTGATTGACTGGAAGTCAAACCTGCTGGGTATGGATTCCGAAAGCTATCACCGTGAACAATTGGGAGCGGTCATGGCCCGTGATTATTATGTTTTGCAGTATCACCTGTATGCCCTGGCCCTGCACACCTGGCTTGAGCGCCGCATACCTGACTATTGCTACGATGAGCATTTCGGTGGTGTGTTCTACATTTTCTTGCGCGGTCTTCAGGCCGGACGGCAATCCTGATTATGGTGTTTTTTATGATCGCCCAAAGCACGGGTTTATAAGCACACTGGCACGGTCTTTACTCGATACGGGAGCCGAGCATGCGCACTGACAGGAGCGGCATTGACGTGCGCGGGCCTGTTTGCCCGCGGCTATTTCGCGGCTATCGATTATTATTTTGCGCGCTTCATTACGCAAAAAGCGCATTGCGCGGATGAGGCCGTGCTGCTGGCCGCTGCCCTGACAAGCCGCCAGACCCGCATGGGTCATGTCTGCTGTGACCTGAACACCATGGCCGGATTAACCCTGAGTGATGAAATCCCGCTTACGTGTCCGCCGCCGGAGCAGTGGCGCAGTGTGCTTGTGGCAGCCGGTTGCGTTGGCGCACCCGGTGAAACAAAGCCGCTGATTCTGGATGTGTGTAATCGACTGTACCTGTACCGGATGTATTGCCGGGAGCAGAACCTGGCACAGCATCTGCGATCCCGCGCCGCGCAGACAATCCTGCCCGAAGATGCAGGCGTGCTCTCACAAAGCCTTGCGCGCCTTTTCCCTGCGAAAACAGATGCGCGCCTTCGTCTGGCCGCGTTCAGCGCGGCCCTGAAACCGCTGTGCATTATTTGCGGCGGGCCCGGCACAGGCAAGACCACGACCGCGGCCCGTATTCTGGCCCTGCTTCTGGAACAGCCCGGGCAGGGGCGGCGCATTGCCCTGGCTGCCCCTACGGGCAAGGCTGCCGACCGTTTGCAAAAGGCGGTTGCGAATGCCCTGGATGCTTTGCCCGTTGATAGTGAGGTGCTAAACGCCATCCCCCGTGAAGCCGCAACCCTGCACCGTTTGCTCGGCATACAGCCCGCGCGGCCGGGAGGACGCTACACCGACGGGCGCAAACTTCCAATCGACATTGTGGTGGTGGATGAAGCCTCCATGGTCGATCTGGGGCTCATGGCCTGTTTGTTTGAAGCGCTGCCCACTGATGCGCGCATTATCCTGCTGGGGGATCACAATCAGCTCGCCTCGGTTGCGCCCGGATCAGTGCTCGGAGATCTCGTCCGGGCAGGATCATACGATTGCTACAGCGATGCGTTCTTTAAAAATTACGAGGCGACCGGGCAGAGCCTGTTGCAGGGGCTGGCTGCTTCGGGCGCAACGGGAGTACTTGATGATTGCTTGAACGTGCTGACGAACAATTACCGTTTTTCTTCAACAAGCGGTATTGCGCGATTGAGTACGATGGTTGCCGAAGGAGATGCTCAAGGAGCGGCAGCATTGCTTGAGGCCGCAGACGGGGATGTCGGCTGGCACGCCCTGCCGAAGGCGTCCGGGCTTGCTGCCAGCCTGAAGGACAGCGTTGTTGAGGGGTTTCGCGAATATTGTGGCTGCGCAGATCCGCTGGAAGCACTCGCGCGCTTTGATAATTTTCGAATTCTGTGCGCGGTGAGGGAAGGGCCGTTCGGCGTGCAGGCCCTGAACGCGCTTGTTGAACAGTTGCTGGCAGCCGATGGCCTGATCGCGCCGCACGGTGTTTGGTATCACGGCCGGCCTGTATTGATCACCCGCAATCATTACCCGTTGCAGCTTTTTAATGGTGACATCGGCATTGCGTTTGAGCTGGAAAAAGACGCGCCCCTGAGGGTGTGCTTTGCGGGCCCGGATGGAGAGTTGCGCGCATTCAGCCCCGAGCAGCTGCCCGGGCATGAAACCGCCTACGTCATCACCGTGCACAAGGCTCAAGGCGCGGAATTTGAGCGCGCGCTGCTGGTGCTGCCAGATCGGGTCAGCCCGGTTTTGACCCGCGAGCTTATCTACACCGGCCTGACGCGCGTTCGTTCGCGCATTGACGTGTGGGCGGATGCGGTGGTGCTGAGCGCGGCAATCGGAAGCAGGATCGAGCGCAGTTCAGGGCTGTATGACGCGCTGCGCTGACAGGTTGTTGAATAGCCCCTGTCTGCTGCGTTGCGCTCGTCATTCGTCACTGCGGCGTACGCAACAGTACGCCTCATTCCTTATGACTTCGTGCGCCTTGCATCCGGGGGCTTTTGAACAGCCTGCTGTCTTTGCCGGAAGGCAATGCGGATATGGATGGTGCGCACGGCGCACCCTGCAAAATCCACGCATGCAATCCTTCGTTAAAGAGCCCAATTTTTTCTGTCCCTTATCCTCAGCATTCGTGTCCCGCCATAGATAATCAACCCATAATTCTCGACCGCTATTTAAATTATCAATTCGCTTATGAAAAAATGTTTGTGATAGAGTGGCCGTCATGTGCTTGACCGGTTACGCTGTCTGGTGATGGCCGCGGACTTCAAATCCGTTGGGGGCAACCCGCACGTTGCGCCGTTCAGTTCGATTCTGAAGCCGGTCTTTATCTGTGAACATCGCTCGGATCGGATGGATGTTTTTAAAAATTCGGCAGCAATGGAATAAAATCCCCTGCTTTGCGACTAACAGCAGTGCTGTGTAATTAACGTAAAGCGGAGGATGCATGGATACCACAAAGAATAACACCCCCACCACTGACACCCTGAGAGAAAACCGGCTGAGGCAAGGCGACGGGTATCGCAGGCTGCGGAGCTTTCAGCTCGCAACGATTATCTATGATGCCACGGTTTCTTTCTGCGACCGGTTTATTGAACGCAGTTCGCGCACGCATGACCGGATGGTGCAGGCAGCGCGAACGGGGCGGCAGAATATCGCCGCTTCCGGCCGGACCGGCGCGGCCGATGGCACGACTGAAACTGATTTGAGGAACGCGGCGCGCAACAGCCTTGATGAGCTGTTGCTGGATTATGAAGACTTTCTGCGGCAGCGGAACCTGCGCGCGTGGGCCGGGGACGACAGCGAAGCGCAGTCCGTGCGCAACGTGGCGCTCGAACACGAGAGCCATGCACTTGGTCCTTTGGCATATGCTGCCTGGCTTGAGCACAAAGACCCCGCAATTGCTGTGAATGCGCTTATCTGCCTGATCCGTCAGGCCGATGTTCTGCTTGTCCGGCAGGCGGCCGCTCCGGAGCGGAGTTGTCTCAGTCAGAGCGGCGGCAGCCAACAGCCTGCCGCCGCCCGCATTGCAGAGCGGGAAGAGCAGAAGCATCGGTCCGATCGGACGGATCTCGGATCGGATACAAAAGCCCCGGCCTGTAATCTCTGCGGCAAACCAATGGCTCTGCGAACTGCCCGCAAGGGCAAAAGTGAAGGCAGATCGTTCTGGGGCTGCACAGGGTATCCGGAGTGCAAGGGAACAATGCCGGGGAAATCTTGACATGATACTAAAATATGATACTATACAACATGAATAATAAACAGCGTCTGCTTTTGAAAAAGATATTTGAAAAACCGGAACGTGCGGATATCATCTGGAGAGATATCGAAGCTTTATTGGTTGCTCTCGGGGCCGAGGTAACCGAAGGCAGGGGATCGCGCGTGCGGGTAGCCCTTAATGACGTTCGAGCTGTTTTTCACCGCCCCCATCCTGGACGTGTAACAAACAAGGGGGCCATAAAATCCGTACGAAGGTTTTTGATCGAAACGGGTGTGCCGCTATGATGGAACATAAAGGCTATTTTGCAAAAGTTGAGTTTGATGACGACGCCAATGTTTTTCATGGCGAAGTTCTCAACCTGCGGGATGTGATTACGTTTGAGGGTGAAACCGTCAAAGAGATTAAGAAGGCTTTTCGGGATTCAGTTGACGATTATCTTGAATTCTGCGCACAGCGAGGGGAGAGCCCCGAAAAGCCGTATTCCGGCAGGTTTGTTGTACGTGTTGAACCTGAACTGCATAAAAAGGTTACACTGGAAGCCCATAAATCAGGGAAAAGCCTGAATGTGTGGGTTAATGATGCGCTGTCTACTGCATTAAAGGGGCATTCGCTTTGAGTCCTTGATTTTTGCTGCAAGGTGGTCGGGTGATAGCGGCCCGTGTATGATGCCTACGGAACAGTCGGGAGTTGAAAATGTCTGAACAGCTTGTTACAGCGTATTCAGGTGCAGGATGCGCGGGCTTTCAAAACCGTTGAACTTCGTGGCTGAGGCAATGCTGTAGGCGCCGATGTTGCTGGTATAGAGCAGATCGCCGATGCGCAGGTTGCCCGGCAGGGATTCGGCTGTTGAAATTTTATCAAAGCTGTCGCAGGTCGGCCCGACCACGGCGCAGATTTCTTCTGTGCCCCTGCGCAGTGCCCGGAAGTTCGGTGTCCAGTGATCGTACACGACGCCTGAAAAGCTGTGATACACGCCATCGTTGATATGGTAGAAAATTTTTCCATCGCGACGGGCCCTGCCGATAATCTCCGAGATCACCCCTGCAGCGGTTGCCACGATGAAGCGCCCGGGCTCGGCGATCAGCTCGGTGTCTTTCGGGAACAGGCGTTTGCATTCAGCCGCGATGATGCCGGCAAGCTTTTCAAACCGTGGAGCACTGTTGTCATAGGGCACCGGGAATCCGCCGCCGATATCAACGATTTTCAGGGGGTAGCCCAGCCGGCGCGCCTCATTAAAAATCTCGGCCGTAAGCTGCAGGGCAACGGTATAGTTTTCAAAATTGGTGCACTGGCTGCCGACATGAAAGCTCAGGCCCTCTACCATCAGGCCCAGATCAAAGGCCTGCCGGATCAACTGCAGGGCCTCTCCCGGCTCGGCGCCGAATTTTGAACTCATTTCCACCTGTGAGCCGATATCGGGAACCTTCAGCCGCAGAACCAGTCCGGCCGTATCACAGTGATCCTTGATTTTGTAGACCTCGTCGGCATTGTCATAGGTCATGAGCGGCCGGTATTTTTTGATTTTGCCGAGCGTGTGCCGGTCCTTGATGGTATTGGAAAAAATAATCTTGTCCCAGATATAGAACTTTTTTTCCGTGGGCTTGAAATGGCGAATGTAGGTGTAGACCTGCATGAACTCATTGTAGGAGGCGACATCAAAGCTGGCGCCTTCGTCAAACAGGGTGCGCACGATTTCAGGATTTGAATTGGCCTTGACCGCGTAGTAGGCCTGCACCCGCGGCAGGTGCTTTTTGAAAAGACGGTAGTTGCGCCGGATGATGTTGTGGTCGATGATGAAAAGCGGCGTGCCGTGCCGGGCCGCAAATTCTTTAAGTCGGGATGTGGACATTTTCATAAATCAATTCCATTGAATTGTGTAGGCTATATAACCAAAGTATGCAGCTATGATGTCATTTCCGAAACGATAGATTATGGTGGCTTCTCCCGGAGAATGGCCTGGGCGCGGCCTGCAACTCTGTTAGGCATGATGGGCCGCTGTAGCTGTAGGAGCGGCTTTAACCGCGATATTCGCGACCGGAGGTCGCTCCTACAGTGTTTATAATTTCCCCATCAGGCTGCCGAGTTTTTTTATTTCCTTGTTGTTTTTGAGATAGGATTCAATCAGCTTCTGGCGCAGCTCCGGGCCGCGGTCATAGAGGCGCTTGAGTTTTTTCGGTTTCGTGGTCTGCAGGGTATAGGCCACAAGTATCGGCAGGGCCAGTGTGACATCCACATAGGCGGTCACGGTTTCATCCAGCTTGGTCGGGTCGATCTTGCCCCAGCTGGCCGCCTCCGAGGGAGGCGCGCCGGACAGTCCGCCCGTGTCGGGCCGTGCGTCAGTGATATTGATATCAAAGTCCTGGCCTACTTCGGGAATCATCAGCACTTCCTGGATCTGGGGCTCGGTCTGCAGCATGAAATTCTTGGGGCTGCCGCCGCCGATGAGAATGACACCGGTTTTGCCCTTTTCATAGCGCTTGGCGTTGAGTACGATGGCGGTTGAGTCATGCACGTCAAGGCTGGGGTTGATTTTCAGCTTAAATTTGTCCCCCAGTCCCTGGGCTTCGGCCAGCAGTTCCAGCCCGGCTACATTCATGCCGATGGTTGAATCGCCCGGCGAGGAGGTGAAAACCGGAATACCGTTGCGAAAGGCGGCCGCCAGCACGCTGACCCGGCCGAGTTTGTTTTTCTTTTCAAGGTCGCTGAGGATACGGCCCAGCAAATAGTAGCACTCCCGCGTGCCCATTTCCTTTTGGAACTCGGGCCGCAGCAGCATCTCGCGCAGCTGCCGGTCGGTTTCCATGAGCACGTCTTCATAGTCAAACAGGATGTCATAGATGCGCGTTACGCCTTTTTTGCGCAAATCAGCGTCGTCAACACTGTGGCTGCCGCGATACATGGGCAGGTTCAGGGCATAGTGCATATCATGGTACATATTGGCGCCGGTTGCCACGATCCAGTCCACAAATCCGTGCTCCATGAGCGGCACGATGGCCGAGGGCCCCAGGCCCGCCGGGGTCAGGGCGCCGGCCAGGCTGAGCCCTATTGTCACATCGGCGCCTGAATAGCGATCGCGCATCAGCTGGCAGGCTGCGCGCATGCGCCCGCCGTTGTAGGCGTCAAGGTTGTCGATCAGGTCGACAATGGAGCTTTTCTTGTTCAGCGCAGCCGGCAGGATCCGCTTGCCGGCAAGATATTTGTTTTTGCCGGGGCAGCATGGGTTGGCGTGTTTTTTCTGCATTGCATGGTCCTTTCACCATCGGTAACAGTTCATGCCCCAGGCACATACAGCCGGGGGATACTTTCAGGGGGGCTGCGGCCGCGATCAGTCGCGCGCAGTGTTTTTTCTGCGGGCAACAATACCATACTCTCCGCTGACAGTCCATATATCATGGGGAAGCGAAGGTAAAATCCGCTACCTTCAGAGTCGACCTCGATTGTGCCGCAGCAATAACAGGCTGATTGACAACACGATACGGCAGTGCTATGGTTTCTGCATTAAAATAACGGTTTTTTGACATCAGTTGCAATCGGGAATTCCTTTTTGCAAAAGCAGGTTCACTAGATCCAGCGCAGTCGATTCTATGATTATAACGTGTCCGCATTGCAAAAAACGCTATAGTATTTCGGACGAAGACATAGCAAAAGTCATGGAGCGTGCCGTTGTCCCGTGTCCGGCCTGCAAGCGGGACATACGCTCAAGTCTGGCTGCCGGGCAACCCGCAGGCACGGGGACGAAATCACCTGCTGCGGAAACACCACACGGCGCTGACAGTATAAAAGAACGCCTTGCACAGGCGTTGAACAGTTTGCCGCCCATGCCCCAGGCCTTTGATCAGGCCCGCGGTCTTATGGCCGATGTGCAGGCGCGACCCGCTGATATGGCACATGTTCTTGAGGCGAACCCGGCCATTGCGGCTCGCGTTCTCAGGCTTGCCGGCATGTCGCTCTACGGAGATACGGATTCATTGAGTTCGGTTCAGCAGGCCGTGGCGACGTTGAACATGCAAATGCTCAATGAGTTTGTAACCCTGGCGTGTGCAGCCGGCCTGATGCACAGTGGGTTGAGTGGCTATGGCCTGAACGCCTGGGAGCTGTGGCGGCATTCGCTCGCGGCTGCCTATTGCGCCCGCACGCTGGCCGCGCGCAAAGTTCCCGACATGGCCGAGGAGGCCTTTGTAGCCGGGCTGTTTCACGATTGCGGCAAATTGATTCTTGACAGTTGCGTTGAAGAGCGCAGCGCATCTTTTTTTGCTTTTGTGCGTGATGAGAAACAATCGTTTGTGGATGCCGAGCGCCGGATTCTCGGTTTTGACCACCCGCAGGTCGCGGCTGATGTGTGCGCCAAATGGCGGATACCAAAACGCCAGATCGTGGCAATCGCATTGCATCATACCCCGTCGCGTTTTGAGCATAATCCGTTGGCATGTGTACTCCACGCAGCTGACGCAACCGCGATGATGAGTGGTATCGGCTTGGGTATTGACGGATTGCACTATACCATCGATGAAAAGGCCATGAAGTTTCTGGCTGTTGACGATGACGGGATAGGCATACTGATGGCTGACGCAGCCAGATATGTACAAAGGATTATGGCATGCTTTTAGCGTCGATGGTTTTGACGGCTGCCTGATTTGTTTTTTCTGATAGCATGAAGGGGTGATAGACAGACTATGGATTTTTCCTTTACCCGGGCGCAAATGCTGGCCCGTGATATCGCGCGCTCATTTGCGCGCAGCGAACTGGCCCCCTTTGCGCAGGCCTGGGATGAACAGGCCCGTTTCCCTGCGGAGGCCATTGCCAAACTGGGGCCGCTTGGATTCATGGGCATGTGCATTCCGCAGGAATACGGCGGCAGCAACATGGACGGCGTCAGCTATGTGCTCGTCATTGAAGAGCTTGCCAGCGTGTGCGCATCCACGGCCATTATCGTGAGCGTGCACAACTCGGTAGGGGCCTACCCGATTTACCTGATGGGCACCGATGAGCAGAAAAAAAAATACCTGCCCGACCTGGCCACGGGCAGAAAGCTGGGGGCGTTTGCCCTGACCGAGCCCAATGTCGGCTCGGACCCCTCTTCAATTGAAACAAGCGCACGGGCCGACGGCGACTGCTTTATTCTCAACGGCACCAAAACATTTATCACCAGCGCCGGCACATCGGATACGGTTATCGTTATGGCCAGTACCGACCGCAACAAGCGCGGCCGGGGCATATCAGCCTTTATCGTTGAGAAGGCGTTTCCGGGAATTACGGTCGGGGCCCATGAGAGCAAGCTGGGCATCCGCGCCTCGGATACCTGTGAGCTGATTTTTGAGAACTGCCGCGTTCCGCGTGCGAACCTGCTCGGACCGGAGGGCGCTGGTCTGCGTGCGGCCCTGAAAGCGCTCGGATTCGGCAGGGTCGGCGTTGCCGCGCAGGCGATCGGGGTAGCGCGCTGCGCCATGGAAGCGGCCACAAGCTACAGCCGGGACCGCAACCAGTTCGGCAAGCCGATCAGCTCTTTTCAGGCCATTCAGTGGATGATTGCCGACATGGCAACCGAAATTGAAGCCGCGCGGCTTTTGACGCTGCGCGCGGCAAAACTCAAGGATGAAGGCCTTCCCTTTGCCGCGGAAGGTTCCATGGCCAAGCTGTTTGCCTCGGAAACGGCCATGCGCACCGCTACCAAGGCGGTTCAAATCCATGGCGGCTACGGCTGCATGAAGGATTATGTGGTTGAGCGCTGCTTTCGGGATGCAAAGGTGATTGAAATATACGAGGGAACCTCGGAAATACAGCGGATGATTATTGCGGGAAGCGTTATTAAAAAATAAAGCATGTTGCTGAATATTTTAACACCCGTCTAATTCGTGCGCTCATCTTTTTGAATTATGCAGTATCACAGTTTGTCATTTCGAAGGAGCAAAGCGACTGAGAAATCTTGAACAACCAGGATTTCTCCCGTCGGTCGAAATGACAGACAAATTACAACGGCTACAGTTTTGTGAAACGCTATAGAAGGCGCCTGTTCTTGTAAGCAGAGCGCACACGGAAACATTCATGGCCCCACTTAACATTATCGTTACTGTAAAACAGGTGCCCGACACAAACGAGGTGCGCATTGACCCGCAGACGAACTCCCTCATGCGCGAAGGCATCCCCAGCATTCTCAATCCTGAAGACGCCAATGCGGTTGAAGCGGCCCTGCGCCTGCGCGATGAACACGGCGGCACAATAACTGCCATCACTATGGGCCCGCCCCAGGCTGAAGCGGTTCTGGAGGAGGTGTTGTGCCTTGGCGTTGACCGGGCCGTGCTGCTCAGCGACCGCGCCTTTGCCGGATCGGATACCCTGCTGACCGCATTCACCCTTTCGCGTGCAGTGCTGAAGCTGAAAACGTTTGACCTGATTTTATGCGGTCGCCAGGCCATTGACGGAGACACTGCCCAGGTCGGGCCCCAGCTTGCCGGTTTTCTTGACATACCGCAGGTGACCTATGCCGAGGAGATTATGTTTTCTGACGGCGCATTTCGCATTCAGCGCGGACTTGAGCATACCAGGGAACTGGTCATGGCGCGGCCCCCGGTACTCGTGAGCGTCAACGCTTCAGGGCCGGTGCCGCGCTACGGCTCTCTGTACGCGGTTGCCGGTGCCTGCAGCGGTGAGCGTCTGCGCCGCTGGAGCGCGCAGGATCTGGCGCTCTCGCCCGCCATGCTCGGTCTGAGTGCCTCGCCTACAGCGGTAAAGAAAATTTTTGAGCCGGATCGCAGCGTAAAGGGTGAAGTACTGCAGGGCAGTGAAAAGGAAATGGCCGCCCAACTGGTTGCGCGTCTGCGCGAGATGAGCTGCCTGTAGCGGAGCAAGCGTTCACGGCAGGCCGAAATATTTGTAGGGGCACGAACATGCATCCCTGCCCGGATGCTGCAATGACGCATGTTTTACGCCGCAGTAAAAAGAAGTATTCTTTGAGGAATAACGGATATCGATGATTAATCTTCTGGCTGAAAAATGTATAGCCTGTTCGCTGTGCGTGAAAGCATGTCTTTTCAGCGGCATCAGGCTTGATGGCAAGGTTCCCGTTTTAACAGAACTACTGCACCGGTTGCGGGGCCTGCGTAGAGGTATGCCGGGTCGGCGCGATTGTTTCGGAAGGCACGCCGGCGCCCCCGCCTGACCTTGGCTCCTACCGTGATATCTGGGTTATCGCCGAACAACAGCAGGAAGGCGTGCATCCTGTTTCGTTTGAACTGCTGGGTAAGGCCCGTGAACTTGCTGCGAAGCGTGATTGCGCTGTGGCAGCCGTGCTGGTCGGAACCTCGGTTGCCGATTTTGCCCCAGCCCTGATTCACGGCGGGGCCGATGTCGTGTATCTGGCTGATGCGCCGTTTCTCTATCCGTATCGCACCCGGCCGCATGAGCGTGTTATTGCCGGATTGCTTGAAAGCATAAGCCGGAGATCGTGCTGGTCGGCGCCACCTGCATGGGGCGCGATCTGGCGCCGCGCCTGGCAAACCGTTTTAAAACCGGCCTTACCGCCGACTGCACCGGCCTGGAGATCGATGCGCAGAACGGCTGCCTGCTGCAGACCCGACCGGCTTTCGGCGGCAATATCATGGCGACCATTGTTACCGCGCATCATCGGCCCCAGATGGCAACCGTGCGGCCCGGGGTCATGCAGGCCGTGCATTCCGAAGAACGCATCGGTCAGGTTGTCGCGGTTGAGACCCGGCCGGATTCCGGTGATGATTGCGTACAGGTTTTGAAAACAATTGCAAAGCCCGGCAGCGGGGTGCAATTGGAGAAGGCCCCGGTTATTGTATCCGGCGGCCGCGGGCTGCAGGGGCCGGATAATTTCCGGATGCTCTCTGAATTGGCCGAGCTGCTCGGCGGCCAGGTCGGTGCTTCGAGAGCCGCGGTTGAGCTGGGCTGGATTGAGCATCCCCATCAGGTCGGCCAGACCGGCAAAACCGTCAAGCCGCGCCTCTACATTGCCTGCGGCATATCCGGCGCAATACAGCATCTGGCAGGCATGCAGCAGGCCGATGTTATCGTGGCCATCAACCGCGATCCCTACGCGCCGATTCTGAAGATAGCCCATTTTGCCCTTATCGGCGACGTGCATAAAATCGTGCCCGAACTGATTGCGCAGTTGAAGGCGCAGCGCTAAGGACTCCTGCGCGCCCTTGCTGCCTGAAACCGGCGAAGACGGTTCCGTTCCGCAGCAGGCTAAAATTCCCCTGGCGGACGGCATTGTCGTGTATGGCCGGCAGCGCAATGCCGATGTGCAGCTTGTTTTCGAGGATGGTGACCACAGCGCGCTGCATACCCTTACGCCCGCTCTTGACGGCACGTCAAGCACGGTTAATGTTCGCGACCGGCTTTTATGGCGTTTTATCGCCCGCCGTCTCGGCTCCCTGCTGGTACTTGAGAATATCGACTGCAAAGAACACTGGCCAGACAGTTCGGAGCAAAGAGCGTTCAAGGTTCAAGGGTTCAAAATTTGAAGTTGATGAAGTCGTTAATAGTCGTCACACCGGTGAAGACCGGTGTCCAGTGTCTTTGTAAGTGCTTGTAATTTTTGGATTCCGGCTTACGCCGGAATGACGGAAATGAGGTTATCAGGCAGGACATTTTTTATCTAAGCGGACGTCTGTCAGGTTTTTAAAAAACTTTTGCAAGGAGGGGCGCAAACATGCGACGGCCGGTTGCCGTGCTCGCGCTTGCCTATGCCGCGGGCATTTTCATTGAACGCTATTACCCCGTATCCAATCAGGTACTCTGTGGGGCCGGGGCATGTTTCCTCTCAGCCGCGATTGTCTGCATTTTCATGCGCCGTGCGGCCATCGGCGCAGGTGCAATCGTGCTGCTGACAGCTGTTTTGGGCGCCCTGGCCTATGCGCCTTTTCATGCGCTGCCCCCATCCGTCACTCAGCTTGAGGGCTGGCTGCACAGGCCCGTTGTTGTCGAGGCTGAGGTCAGGCTCGTTGAGCCGCTTGCCTCAGGCGCGCTCAGGCTGATGCTGAGCTATGACAGCATTGAAACCGCGGAGGAACAGCTTGTGTGCAGCGGCCTTGTGCAGGCTACCCTGCAAAAGGTTTCACGCAATTATCATTACGGTCAGCGTCTGCGCGTGAGCTGCCGCCTGCGGCGGCCGCGCAATTTCAACAACCCCGGCGGCTTTGATTATGAGCGCTTCCTGGCGCACCGGAACATATATTTCACCACCTTCCTGAACGATGACCAGGGCGTGATCGTCCTGCAGGAAAACGGGGGCCATCCGCTGAGAGGCGCGCTTGAGCGCTACCGCTCGCAACTGCGCAGCCTGATCTGCGAACATCTTGAGGCGCCCGAGCGTGATATGGTCCTGGCGCTGCTGCTGGGTGAAAAACAAACGCTGGACCCGGATATCAAGGACCGGTTCGCGCGCCTGGGCGTTGCCCACCTTCTGGCGATTTCAGGCCTTCACATCGGCATCGTTGCCACGATTGCCTTTGCGCTGGCCTGTTTTCTGCTGCGGCTGTATCCCCGGCTGCTGCTTTTTGTCGATCTCTGGAAGGCCGCGGGCCTTGTTTCAATCGTCCCGGCTGTTCTGTACTGCTGTGTTGCCGGTCTGCAGATTCCGACCCTGCGGTCCGGTATCATGATTGTGACCTGCATCGCGGCCCTGTTCATAAACCGCCGACCGGATGTCTTGAATGCACTCGGCCTTGCCGCTTTCATCATTTTGATATGGATGCCGGCTTCATTGTTTGAGATCTCGTTTCAGCTTTCCTTTATCGCGGTTTTTTCCCTGATTCTGTATGCTCCGTATTGCCAGAAACTGCTCGCGGCTGCCGGGCCGCCTGATGCGCAGCGCATTCGCGCTCCTGTGCTGTGGCTGTATCGTTTTCTGGGCGGGCTGCTGGCGGCGTCGATCATTGCTTCCGTCGCGACCGCGCCGCTGACAGCCCTGTATTTTCAGCAGCTCTCCCTCGCAGGCATACTCTCAAACTGTATCCTGATTCCGGCCATCGGATTCGGGGCCGTGCCCTGCAGCCTGCTGGCAGCTATCCTGCTTCCGCTGAGCCAGACAGCGGCAGCCTGGCTTTTCCACGCGGCCGCCCTGATTCTGCACCAGTCGCTGGTGCTGATCCGCTACTGGTCTGACTGGCCGTTGATATTCGCGCAGGTTCCGCCTCCGTCAACTGTTGCACTGTGCGCCTGTTACGCCCTTCTGCTGTGCCTGCCGCCGTGCATCCGCACCCGCCGATTTGTTCTGCCCTGTCTGCTGTGCGCTGCCGCTGTCCTGTTGTGGTTTGGCCATCCGGCCAATAGCGTTGACGGGCTATTACGCATAACGTTTCTGGATGTCGGCCAGGGAGATGCAACCATCATTCAGTTTCCGCAGGGGCAGGTTATGCTGATCGACAGCGGAGGACTGAGCTCGGATCGTTTTGACACCGGTGAGTCGATAGTTGCCCCGGCCCTGATGGCCCTGGGCATTCGGCGCGTTAACTGGCTGGTGATCAGCCACCCGCATCATGATCATATGGCGGGTATGCCCTATATTTTAGAATATTTTCAGCCAAAGGAGCTGTGGGTGCCCAGGTGCGAATATCCGGACCCGTTTTTTAGCGGGATTGTTCGCAGCGCCCGCAGAAAGGGCCTTACGGTTCGAACCCCGGTGCGCGGCACAGCGCCGCTCAGCATTGATGGCGTCGTGGTGGAATTTTTGAGTCCGGATGCAACGCAGGCCGAAACGGCGCAGGCATATCATGATCTGAACGATAGCTCGCTGGTCATGAAAATCAGGTACGGCAGCCATGCGTTTCTTTTTAGCGGAGATATCAGCGCGCGGCAGGAACAGGTTCTGCTGGAGCGGGATTTGGATATTCGTGCCCAGGTACTTAAGGTTCCGCATCATGGCAAGCGGAGTTCAAGCTCACAGGCGTTTCTGGATGCGGTTAACCCTGAGCGTGCGATCTTCAGCTGCAGGCCGTATGCGGGGAGCGATATTCCCACTGATGTGCTGAACCGTTATCGGTTCAGCGGTGTTCAAGAGTTGCGCACCGATCGGCACGGCGCTATTCAGATCACCAGCAATGGCACACAGCTTGAAACATATATGTTTATGCCGCATCGGGAATTCAGGCCCTAGCAGGCTGTTGAAAAACACCCGCCTGCTTCGTTGTACGTATCATTCGTCATTGCGGTGTACGGAAAAGTACGCCTCATTCCTCATGGCTTCGTACGCCTTGCATCCGGATGTTTTTGAACAGCCTTCAGACAAGCACTTTTTCATCAACCGGTTGGCTGCCGCAGCCTGTCTGTTGTTGCCGGACGCGGCTTGGCGGAGGCCCCTTGTCCCATTCATCTATTGACATTCCTTAACTATTTTATCTACAATGGAAGTATGCAGATAAGGAAAATTATTGAAAGCGCTCACGGTATGAAAATTAATGCACCTGTAACCATACACGGTATTTTATTATTCCTGTTGCTCGCAGTCAGCATGACGGGCTGCCGCAGCATGCCCCAGCGCGATATCGCGATTCTCCAGATTAACCGGGCTGAACAAAAACTGCAGAATGCAAATACCGCTGAAGCGAATATATATATGTCTGAAAAGTATATGGAAGCCAGCACGCTGCTTCGCAGGGCCCGCAACAGCATGCAGTCGGAAGAATACAGCCAGTCGAGGGATCTGGCTCAGCGTTCCCAGGAAGTCGCAGTTGAGGCCATGCAGCAGACAGCGGAGGAGCGCAAGAACGTTAAGGCGCTTGCCGTGCGGTTGCTGTTCAGCGCAAATGAAGCCTGGGAGAGCTATGCGCAAAGCCATGATAAAGACTATGCAAGCGATGAACTCATAGTGATCAGGAAGCTTCTGGATTCGGCCCAGGAGGATATAAACACCAAGGACTTTATGGGCGCCTTTAAAAAGGCTCAAAGGGCGCATGGGGAAATATCAAAACTGCCTGAAGCCGTTGAAAAAGGCCGGCTGAGCAGGCTGGAGGAGGATAAAAAGCGGCTCAAAGCCCAGAAAACCGCTGGAGAAATTATCGCAGCCGCCCAGCAGCAGGCTGAAAATATTCTTGCTGCGGCCAAAAGTCAAAGAGAACAGTTGCTGGCAGAGACTGCTGAGCTTGCCGCCTATGCGCGCCACGTCGAATTTGAGCGCATGTTTCCTTCAACCTATCTGGTGAAGCGCAGTGAAACGCTGATTGATATCGCCCGGCGCCACGAAATATATAATGATCAGTTTATGTGGCCCCTGTTGTACAAGGCCAACCGTGATCAGATTCGCGATCCCAAAGTGGTGTTCCCGGACCAGGTCCTCTCTATCCCGCGGGATATTACCAACGCGGACATTATCGAGGCTCGCAAAATGGCAGAGGCTGCTCCTCCGTATGATCCGCCCTCAACTGCATACAACCCTGAAGTCTATCAGCGCTATATGCAGATTCTACCCCCTTCACCGTTTGTATCTGAGCAGGAAACAGAGCCGAAGCTCGAACCCTGATATTGCCTGCGAAACCGGCACCGGTCATTTTTTAGCAGCTGTTAAAAACGTCCATCTGCTGCGTTGCGCTCATCCTTCGTCATTGCGGCGTACAGGAAGTACGCCTCATTCCTTCGGACTTGCGCGCCTTGCATCCGGGCATTTTTGAACAGCCCGAAGAAAAGATTTTTTCAACAACCTGTTAGAGTATTTTTTTAGAGCATTTACTTTTTACTGTGACCTATTTCAAAAGAAAGCAATCCGTTCGTGGTGCGAACCATGACGGGTTCCAGTGTCAAAGGCGTGCCTTCAAGACAGGCTCAGGGCGAACGGAGGTTGATGCGGCTAAGTATCTAGATAAATGCTCTATACCGGAGCCAGATTGTCATTTCGATGACACTGAATTTGCGGTCATAATAAAAAGAAAACTGCTCTAGTCTTGGCGTGGTGTGCCCGTTGCAAGCCTGCCGAGTTGTCCGCAGGCCGCCGCGATATCAGCACCCTTGCTGCGCCGGATAGTGGCTGTGTAGTTATGCGCATGGAGGATTTTTTCAAAATTGAGCAGCTGTTTTTCATCCGGAGCATGAAATCCTGACTGTGGGTGCTCGTTGAAGGGAATGAGATTAATTTTGCAACGGATTCCGGTGAGCAGTCCGGCAAGAATCCGGGCGTGCCTGTCACTGTCATTTACATCCCGCATCAGGATATACTCAAAGGTAATTCTTTTGCGGGGCGGCAGCGGATAGTTGCGGGCTGCCTCAAGCAGGCTTGCCAGGGCATAGGTTTTGTTGATGGGCATCAGTTCGCTGCGCAGTTTGTCATCGGGCGCGTTCAGCGAAATCGCCAGGTTCACGTCCGTGTCCCGGCCGAGCTGCAGCATGCGCGGCACAAGCCCGCAGGTTGAAACGGTTATTTTGCGGTGCGAGTAGTTCAGCGCGCCGGGGTCCTGCAGGATGCGTATGCTTGTAACCAGAGCATCGTAATTTGCAAGCGGCTCGCCCATGCCCATGTAGACAATATTGGGCAGACGGTCGCCCAGATTTTCCTCCCGCAGCACGGCCAATACCTGATTGACGATTTCTCCGGGGCGCAGATTGCGCACCAGCCCGCCCTGTCCGGTACAACAGAAGCGACAACCCATGGCGCAGCCGATCTGTGTTGAAATGCACACGGTCAGATGCCGCTGTTCCGGAATGGCAACGCTTTCAATGCCGTACCCGTCACTGGTTTCAAAAACGTATTTACGCGAGCCGTCACGCGACCGTGCAATCCGGCAGGGAGAAAAACTGCTGATGCTAAACTCAGCGCTGAGCTGCTCACGAACGCGTGTTGGCAGATTGGTCATGTGTTCAAATGTACAGGCCTGTTTTTGATACAGCCAGCCGAAAAGCTGCTTTGCGCGATAGGGCTTCAGGCCCAGATGCTCCAGGGCTCGGTCAGTTCAGCCAGGGTATAGTCTTTCAGGTCATTCATGCGGTTTGCCTTAACAGGCTGTTGAAAAACGCTCATTTGCTGCGTTGCGCGCATCATTCATCACTGCGGCGTACGCAAAAGTACGCCTCATTCCTCATGATTTTGCGCGCCTTGCCTCTGAGCGTTTTTGAACAGCCTACATAAAACGAATTTTTCAACACCCTGTTAAGGGTCTGCTGCGTTGTGCTTGCCATTCGTCTTTGCGGCGTACAGAAAAGTACGCCTCATTTCGTATGGCTTCGCACGCCTTGTATCCGGGCATTTTTGAACAGCCTGCAGCATGGTGGTTTTTAGTATTTGTCAGGGCTTTTGTTTATAATCAGTTCTTCATACAGTGCGAGATAACTGTTTGTCATGCGTTGCAGGCTGAAGTGTTCAGCAATACGTTGCCGACCGGCGACACCCATTGCCGCCCGTTCCGCAGGATGCCGGCGCAGCCACTGAATTTTTTTGGTGAACTCATCTACATTATCCATTGCACATAAAAGTCCGGTTGCTCCATCGACAACCAGTTCCGGCAGGGCCGAGCATCTGGTAGACACAACCGGCCTGGCGCACGCCATGGCTTCGGCGACACTCAGGCCGAAGCCTTCCAACCGTGTAGGGAAAAGCAGTACATCACACAGGCTATAGATTTCAGGCAAATGATCACCGGGCACAGATCCAAGGTTTATGCAGTTTTCTATAGGAAGCGGCTTCGTGCCGCGCATGCCGCTGGTCAGCAGCAGCAGGTAGTCGGGCCCCAGCATGTTCATGATCCGGGGCAGGAGATCACAGCCTTTGCGTTGAATCAGATTGCCGGTAAACAGCAGCACGGTTTTATTGGGCGCAATCCCGTAGTGAGCGCGTGAGACGTCTGCAGGCTTAAAAAAATCAGTGTCAATACCGTTATAAATCAGGCTCGTGTGCGAGCATGCAAAAACACGCTTGAGTTCACGACGGGTATATTCGCTCGGGCACACAATTGCCGCGGCATGCTTGAGGGCACGCCGCTCATATCGTTTGAGCAGAAGGTAATAGGCTCGCTGGGCGAGGCTGCGGTAGGCAAGGGCGCTGTCATGCACAACGTGATGAAACGTGAATACAAACGGTTTGCGTGAAGGGTAAAAGCCGGTAAAGACATCGCCGTGTATAATGTCGGCGTCCGGCCAGGCCTCAGGAAAAAAAACGCCGGCCTGCGGCACAATATCTATGCAACGCGGAAGATAGTCAATGCGGGCCTCGTGGCCGGAGCGTCTGAGCGCGGCTGCAATGCCTGTCACCAGAACATTCGCGCCGCCGCCGGAATCGGTTATTCTAAAGGAAACCTTCATGCGTTGTGCCTGTTCTTTAGCAAAAGCGGCATGGCTTTTTCAAGGATATCATCGGTTGTAATGTCGCGCATGCAGGTATAGCCACGCTCACAGGTAATTTTCGGGCTGCGAGCCTGCCAGGGATAGCGGTTGCACGCCCGGCATGTTTGCGTGCGCGCCTGAACTACAAGGTGCCGGTACCCGAAAGGACACATGCGTTCGGGATCGGCTGGACCAAAAAGCGTAACAGGGGGCGTGCCGACCGCTGCGGCCAGATGCGCAAGCCCTGAATCGGAACCGATATAGAGCACTGCGCGCTGCAGCAGGGCCGCACTTGCGCCGAGGTTCCCATGCAGCCGGACAATGCCGACATCGGGCACGGGTTCAACCTGCAAAATTTCATCGGCTAATCCGGCTTCATCAGGCCCTTCAATGAGAATAATCTGCCTGCCGGTGATCTGTGAAAGCGTGCGCAGCAGTTGGTTGTAGCGTTCGGGCGGCCAGCGTTTTGCAGCAGCCAGGGCAGTGACTGCGCTGCCGGCGTGCACAAGTATCGGTTTCCTGTTCGAATCCATGATAGCCGCTGATTGGAGTAATGCCTCGGCAGACCTATGGTCGGATTCGCGCAGCGGGAAAACCGGTGTTTCGTCCTGCGGGCTGTTCGGAAGCTCTGAAGGGGCAAGCGCCTGCAGCAGCAGCAGGTTCTGGTGCACGTCGTGCAGGCCTCTTTGCGCGGGGATTGTTTCAAATCGCAGAATGCTCCTGATCAGGGATTGGCGTTCGCTGTAGACATGCATGATTGTGCGCCGTGCACCAATGCCTGCGGCCATGAGCAGGTATTGCCACCGTCGTGAAGGGGCCGGTATTAAGGTTATGTCATAACGGCGTTGGCGCAGCTTCAGGCCGGTTGTGAGCATGCCGAGCACTCCGGGCTTGCACAATAAAACTTCCTGAACCTCGGGCAGCCGTGTGAATACCTCGCCGATTGTTGGCGATCCGGCCAGAACGGTTATACCGCATCGCGGCAGGCGCTGTTTTAACAGACGCACCAGCGGTACGGCCAGCAGGCCGTTGCCAATACCGGCAACTATTGGAATTACAATAGTTTGATGCATGCTTTCCTTAGCGTGAATATCGGCATAACAGTATTTTCTTATCCGCAGCAAGGATAGCAAAGCGCGCGCAATCAATCAAGCGCACAATCGGGTCTTGCACAACAGGGCTTTTTCTCCTACACTGGGATCCGTCAGGCATAACCGCCTTCACGGGAGATGTACTTCTTGGCCGTATCGCTGAAAAAATATGGTATCTGTGCACTGTTGCTGTGCCTGGCATGTGCAGTCCGGGCTGAGACCTGGCAGGGAACCTGCGTGAGCGTTATCGACGGTGATTCCCTGATGGTTACGCACGCCAGCGGCAAAAAGGAAGTCAGGCTCTACGGCATTGATGCGCCTGAGTTTGATCAGGCCTTCGGTCGGCAGGCGCGTGCGTTCACACGCTCGCTTGTGCTGCAAAAAAAAGTAACCGTTGAACCGATTGAAATCGACAAGTACGGGCGCACGGTTGCAAAGGTGAACACGCCTGAAGGCTGTGTCAATGAACGCCTGATTGCAGAGGGCTGCGCCTGGGTTTATAAGCGCTACTGCAAAGCCGGTGATCAGAAAGCATGGAGCGCGCTTGAGCAAAACGCCCGGCAGCAGGGTCTGGGGTTGTGGTCGCAGCCTGATCCGACTGCGCCCTGGGATTTTCGCAGCAGCAAGCGTCAGGCGGAAAAGAAACAGGCCAAAAAATCCGTGCGCAATATCATCCGGCCATTATCGCGGCAATACGAATTCGCGCGTGTTGCATGCGCCCGGCTGCACAGCCTATGACTGTAAAAACTGCACAGCCGGGTTTGACAGCCTTGGCGCAGCCATTCGGGCCGGATACAAGCCCTGTAAAAACTGTATAGACAACTGAACCCCGTCCGGGGAAATTGGGTGAAGCCGCCAGATGATCACGTCCGCCACAAATCCTAAAATCAAGCATCTTCAAAAACTGATCCGCGACAGGAAATACCGCTATCAGCAGGCCCAGTTTGTAGTCGAAGGCTATCGCCAGCTTGAAGGCGCCGCCAATATTCTGGGCCTGTACCTGTCGAGTGAGGCGCGCATGCCCGAAATAGATATTGCTCCCGACAGGCTGCACATTGTTGAGCGGAAAATTTTTGATCGACTGGCTGATACGGAGAACTCCCAGGGCATCCTTGCTGTCTGTGCGCTTGAGTATGAGCGCACCATCTGCGCGAATAAAAAGTATGTTTTGCTGGACGCGCTGCAGGATCCCGGCAATGTTGGCACCATCATCCGGACTGCCGTTGCATTCGGCTACGATGGTGTTATCGTTACCGGTGGCTGCGTTGATCCATTCTCTCCCAAGGTTGTGCGCGCGACCATGGGCGCCATATTTCAATGCACTATTGTACTGCTTGATGATTGTGCCGTGCTTAAGGGTTTTCATGTTGTGGCGGCTGATCTTGAAGGGCAGGACATTGCATCGCTGCAACTCAACCCAGCCTACATTCTGGCTATCGGCAATGAAGCCCGGGGATTGTCGCATGAACTGCGGCCCCTGATCACCCAAACAGTTACCATCCCGTTACACAACCGCAATGTTAATTCGTTAAACGCGGCCGTAGCTGCCGGCATTGCGATGTATGCGCTGACCAAATACACGCGGTGATGCTGTGCGCTTTCGGGTGCAGTAGAACTGGTTCAAGGCACAATAATTCTGATTTGCGGGATGAGGTGTTGCTGCTCGCACGTTCAAGGCCGCAATGTGCGACCTTGAAAAGCCGCCTGTCATGCCGGGCCTGACCCGGCATCCAGGATTATCTTCGAACCCCGAACTGCAGCCTCAAATACAACCTGACATCACCTTTCTTTGCTCGTCCAAAGAAAGGTGATACCCAAGAAAAGACGCCCCCGGCGTTTCGCGTCTGCCTTCGGCGGATTCCCTCGACGGGCACATGATCGCGGGAACGGCACGAACTCGTCCCGCCTCGGCGGGACTCAAACAGCGTGCCGTTCGTATCCGTGCTCATGCACCCGTCCCGGCAGCGCTACGATGGGGTTGAAAACCAAAAGCCGGGAATCTGAAAAACATATGTATTGGGCCCTCGCAGAGTGCCCACCATGCTATTAGGGCCGCGCACAGGCGCGGATGCGTTTTACCGCTGGCGTAGTGGATATAGCGAAGTATCCATTGACAACCCGCCCTTTGCTATGAGATAGGCTTAGGGGTGACAGCGCAAGACCTTGCGCACCCGGTTCATGAATCTAAGACTCTGGTTGGGGCGGAATTTCGGCTTATTCTCCATGTTTATGCCGTACTATCGTACTACGTGGAATTTTTTCCACCTATCACACTGTTCTCCTGAAAATTAAACAGGATTTAGCATGACGAAGAGTTCAATAACATGTCTACCTGAAAAAAAAATTTTAAAAATTATTGTGACCATCCGTGGAGAACGGGTCATTATAGACTCAGATCTGGCTGCCCTCTATGGTGTTGAAACACGGCGCCTGAACGAACAAATACGCCGAAATATCGATAAATTTCCCGAAGATTTTATGTTTCAACTGACCAAAGATGAATTCGACAACTTGAAATCGCAATTTGCGACATCAAGTTCTGGTTGGGGTGGCCGCCGTAAAACACCTCTTGTTTTTACCGAACATGGCGCTTTAGCAGGCTGCAAACGTTTTAAATTCCAGTCAAGCCAACAAGATGAGCGTTTTTATTGTGAGAACATTTATACGCCTTCGTGAAATGGTCCAGAAAAACGACAAGCTTTCACGTAAGGTCGAACAACTTGAAAAGCGTGTAAGTGATCATGATCACATACTGTTTAATTTGGTTCGAGAAATACGGAAATTAGTCGATGCACCAGACCCAAAGCCCAACAAGAGATCTATAGGTTTTATAGTTCCTGGCGAATCAAAAAAGATACATGATTCCGGAGAACGGCCTTTTTGCGAGGGACGCAGCAGAAAATCGCGCTGCGCTCCTCCACACCAGTGACCTTGAACGGTAACTGTTCAAACCTATACGTGAAAGAAGGGAGAGAAAAGATGGAAAAAAACAGCAAGTGCCCGGTAACGGGCAAAACGAACACATTCACTTCCAGCAGCGGCACGTCGAACCGGGATTGGTGGCCGAACCAGTTGAACCTCAAGATTCTTCATCAGCACTCAAATCTTAGCAACCCGATGGGCGCGGCGTTCAACTACGCCGAAGAATTTAAAAAACTCAATCTGGCCGCCCTGAAGAAGGACCTTTATGCGCTCATGACCGACTCACAGGACTGGTGGCCGGCCGACTGGGGTCACTACGGACCGCTCTTCATCCGGATGGCGTGGCACAGCGCTGGCACCTATCGCATGGGCGACGGACGCGGGGGTGCGGGCTCCGGCTCTCAGCGGCTGGCGCCCCTCAACAGCTGGCCCGACAACGTGAACCTCGACAAGGCGCGCCGTCTGCTTTGGCCGATCAAGCAGAAATATGGCAAGAAAATCTCCTGGGCCGACCTGATGATCATTGCCGGCAACTGCGCTCTGGAATCGATGGGGTTCAAGACCTTCGGTTTCGCCGGCGGGCGCGTGGATGTATGGGAGCCCGAAGAGGACATTTATTGGGGCTCTGAGGACACATGGCTTGGCGACAACCGCTATTCGGGAAAGCGCGATCTGGAGAACCCGCTCGCCGCCGTGCAGATGGGCCTGATCTACGTGAATCCGGAGGGCCCGAACGGCAACCCCGATCCAGTCGCCTCCGGCCGGGATGTTCGCGAAACCTTTGCACGCATGGCGATGAATGACGAAGAGACCGTCGCGCTCGTCGCCGGCGGGCACACCTTCGGCAAATGTCATGGCGCCGGCCCTGCGTCGCATGTGGGGCCCGAACCCGAAGGCGCCGGCCTCGAAGCGCAGGGCATCGGCTGGAAGAGCAGCTTCGGCATCGGCAAAGGCGGCGATACGATCAGCAGCGGCATCGAGGGTGCCTGGAAGCCGAACCCGACCCAATGGGACATGGGCTATCTGAAGGTGCTGTTCAAATACGAGTGGGAGCTGGTCAAGAGCCCGGCCGGCGCGAATCAATGGCTGGCCAAGGACGTGGCTGAAGAGGACATGGTGGTTGATGCGCACGATCCGGCGAAGAAGCGCCGACCGATGATGACCACGGCGGACCTCTCGCTTCGCTTCGACCCGATCTACGAGCCGATCGCGCGGCGCTATCTGCAGAACCCCGAGCAATTCGCGGACGCCTTTGCCCGGGCATGGTTCAAGTTGACCCACCGTGACATGGGCCCGCGCTCGCGCTATCTCGGTGCGGAGGTTCCGGCAGAGGAACTCATCTGGCAAGACCCCATCCCTGCCGTCAATCACAAACTGATCAATAAGCAGGACATCGCCTCACTTAAGGGCAAGATCCTGGCTTCCGGTCTGTCTGTTTCGGAGCTGGTTTCGACCGCCTGGGCGTCGGCGTCCACCTTCCGCGGCTCCGACATGCGCGGCGGCGCCAACGGCGCGCGCATTCGGCTGGCGCCGCAGAAGGATTGGGAAGTCAACCAGCCTGCCCAACTCGCGAAGGTGCTCAAGACTCTGGAGCGCATCCAGAAAGCATTCAACAAATCCCAGTCCGGCGGCAAGAAGGTCTCGCTGGCTGATCTGATCGTTCTGGGCGGTTGCGCGGGCGTCGAGCAAGCGGCGAAGAACGCCGGTTACAAAATAACGGTTCCCTTCACGCCGGGACGCATGGACGCCTCGCAGAAGCAGACCGAAGCGGCCTCCTTTGCCGTGCTCGAGCCGAAAGCCGACGGTTTCCGCAACTACCAGAAGACCAAATATGCCGTATCGGCCGAGGAGCTGCTGGTTGACAAGGCGCAGCTTCTGACGCTGACAGCACCGGAGATGACTGTTCTCATCGGCGGCATGCGCGTCTTGGGCGCAAACGTCGGAGGCGTCTCAGCATGGCGTTTTCACGAAGCGGCCGGAGGCGCTGACTAATGACTTCTTTGTGAACCTGCTCGATATGGGCACCGAGTGGAAGGCGGTTTCGAAAGACGCGGACGTGTTTGAAGGGCGCGATCGCAAGACGGGTAAGCTCAAGTGGACCGGCACTCGCGTTGACCTGATCTTCGGTTCCAACTCCCAGCTCCGGGCTCTGGCGGAAGTTTACGGATGTGAGGACTCCCGGGAGAAGTTCCTGAGCGACTTTGTCGCGGTGTGGAACAAAGTCATGAACCTTGATCGTTTCGACCTCGCCTGATCGTCGCATAAACGTCTTCGAGGGCTTCTGATAGGACGGAAAAAACGGTCAGGTAATGTTCCGGTTCCAGCGGACGGCGTTCCGCCGCCGCTGAACCTCAACGTCAGGTAATGAATATAAGCGTATAAGGGGGCAGCATGTTCCCTTATACGCTGGGCCTTCAGGTTCCTGACGTACACACACAGCGCTTCCAGTTTCTTGATGCCCTGCGGGGGTTCGCAATTGTTGGGATGATCATGGTCAACACGCCCGGAAGCTGGGCGCATGTTCACCCCTGGCTGCGTCATGCATGCAGGCGTGCATCTCAGCCGGCATGTGCGCTGATACTTTGAGTAATACAGCGGTGTATCGATAGAACGTTTCTGTGTACCATAAGGAGATCGAGGATGCTTTATTTCAAAATGGCGTTGATGATCGGCCTTGCTGTATTTTTTTCAACTGCTGAGGTGCGCGCAGCTGAAGTCATGCTGAAAATCGCCTGCATTGAAGCAGGTGCGCTGGATGCATTCAGGGGTTCCAAACAGTCTTCTGAAGGTACTCCGGCCATTGATTTCAGCGCTGTGGCTGTTGCCCTTTCGCATTCGGTATCCGGCGCAGCAGATGCCGGCCCAAAAGCCTCAATCAACAGTCGTCTGCTGCCGGCCGAGGTACGCGACATTCCTGCAGCGCTGCAGGCCCTATATCCTGAACAGGCCCGCATGATCGGACGGCGCAGCCCCGGCGGTTCAAACGGCTGGTATACGTTGATGCTGGATTGCAGCGCTGCCGCGCAGACGGCCGTTGTCGAGCTCAGCGTTGAGAATGCTGTTCTCGACAGCCTGGCAACCGGTTTTGGGATTGCCAGGCTGCACGAGCGCCCCATTCAGCAGTACGCGCAGGGCAGCAGCCCGGTTGTTGACGCGGTATTTACGGCCGGCTATTCCTTCTTCACTCAGCAGCTCGCGCAGGGCAATGCCCGTGAATGGCTGGAGACTATAATGCCCCTGAAAGACGGTATCGGCGTTGTAGCCCTGCGCCGCGCAGGCTCGGAAACGCGCACCGATACGGTCATCATCCGGATTGACGCCCGCAGTCTTCCGCAAAGTATTTCCGGAAGAACTGAAGCACTGGTTGTTCTCGGCTGGGATCGCTTACAATAACCCGGCGTATTCGGAAAGAAATGGGAGGATGGTTCCGTTAGCGTTCAGGTTCCTGACATGCACGTACACACACAGCGCTTCCAGTTTCTTGATGCCCTGCGGGGGTTCGCAATTGCCGGGATGATCATGGTCAACACGCCCGGAAGCTGGGCGCATGTTCACCCCTGGCTGCGCCATGCCGAGTGGCATGGATGCCGTCCGGCTGACCTGGTGTTCCCGTTTTTTCTGTTTGCAGCCGGGGCGTCCCTTGCATGTTGGCGTGTGCTGAAGCCGGCGGCATTAACCCTTCCGGGCATTCTGCGCCGCTCTTTGGTGCTGTTCAGCCTGGGGCTGCTGCTCAACTGCCTGAACCCTGTGCTGCATTTTGTCTCCGGCAGCGGCGATGCCGCAACAGCCTTGCGCATTATGGGGGTTTTGCAGCGCATTGCGCTTGCATGGGGAGCGGCGGCATGTATTGTCCTGCTGCTGCGGCCGCGCTTTTGGCTGCCATGTGCGCTTGCATTGCTTTTGCTGCACTGGCTGCTGCTTGAAGCAATTCCTGTTCCCGGCTTCGGCAGCGGGCATCTAACATTGCAGGCAAATGCCGCAGGCTTTATCGACCGGAGCCTGCTTGGGATTGAGCACATGCGCGGGCCGGTCGATCCCGAGGGCCTGCTGGGCACGCTGCCCTGTATTGCCGCTGTGCTGCTGGGCGCCTGTGCCGGCTTTGTTTTGCAGCGCCGGGCGCTCCACGTCTCAACCACGCTGCTTGTGCTGGGCGCGGGTGCTGCCCTGATAGCGTGCGGCCTTGTGTGGTCGTGCGTTTTGCCGCTCAACAAGACGCTCTGGACGGGTTCATTTACACTCTACAGCACCGGATGGGCCCTCGTGTGCTGTGCGGTTTTTTATCAGGCGCTGGAAGTGGGGCGCATGCGTACGGCCGGTTTTGCACTTGAAGTGCTTGGACGAAACGCCCTGTTTGTGTTTGTCGCCTGCGGCGTGCTTGCCCGCCTGCTGCTTTTTTTCAGGACTTCGGACAATATTTCCTGGTACGCGGCACTGTACACGCGCGTGTTTGTTCCGGCTTTCGGCCCGGACCTTGGCTCGCTGCTGTTCCCGCTTGCTTTCCTGGCATTCTTCTGGCCGCTGCTGTACTGGATGCAGAAAAAATCTTTGTTTGTCCGGGTCTGAACACAGGGCATGCCTGAAAGGTAACAGCAGGCTATATATCTGCACAGTGCTTTTCATGCCCCCTTTGGCAAAGGGGGTTGGGGATTCATGCATTAAATAAACTCCCCCTTTGAAAAAGGGGGCCGGGGGGATTTATACACTGGCATAGATGCTTTCTACATCCCAGACTATTTTTGTCAAAACGCAGGTCGAGTTCGCCGAAGGCATAAACCCTCATATAACAGATTTTTCTTGTACCCCTTCTTTGCCGCCAAAGAAGTGGTACCCCCAAGAAAGGCGCCCCCGGCGTTTCGCGTCCCGACTAAAGTCGGGATTCCCTCGCCGGGCACATGTTCACGGGAACGACACGAACTCGCACATTCGGGCGCTCAGACAGCATGTCGTCCGTATCCGCGCTCATGCCCCGGCTCGGCTGCGAAACGATGGGGTTTAAAAACCAAAACACAAAATCAAAGATTTTGTCATGCCGGACTCCGATCCGGCATCCGATTTTTTTGTTTAAGGTTCTGTGTTTTAAAAACCCGTTGCGGCGCAGCCGAACAAAAGGCATGGTCACGGGTGCCGGCGGCACGCTGTCTGAGCGCCCGGATGTGCGAGTTCGTGCCGCCGCCGTGAACATGCCTTTTGTGAGGGCATCCCGACTTCAGTCGGGACAAGTCGCAGGGCGCCCTTTCTTTGGTTCGTTTCTTTGGAGCGAGCAAAGAAATGAACAAAGGAAAGATTTTAAAAAAGCTTTTTTCGTACCCTTTCTTTCGCGGCAAAGAAAGTGTACCCCCAAGAGCGAGAAGGCAACGCCCCTGGCGTTTCGCGTCCCGACCAACGTCGGGATTCCCTCGCCGGGCACATTGCTCAGCGGATCGACATGAACTCGCACATCTCGGGCGCTCAGACAGCATAACGAACGTATCCTTGATCATGCACCCGGCTCGGCTGCGACACGATGGGGTTGAAAGTCAAAAGCAAACAGCCTGCAAACACTCAAGGCTGTTATTTTCGAAGAAGCGCCTCCTTCCAGACTTGTAGGGTGCGCCGTGCGCACCGCTGACAAAGCTAAGTATCCATTGACAATCCGCCCTTTGCTGTGAGATAGGCTTAAGTGTGGCAGCGCACGACCGTGCGCATACGGTTCATAAATCTAAGACTCTGTTGGGGCGGAACTTCGGCTTATTTTCCATGTTTGTGCCTTAATAGCGTAATACTGGAATTCTTTCTTCCATCTGATGGGCCTATACGATGGAATTTTTTCCACCTATTACACTGTTATGTGTAAAATAAAATAAAAAGGAGAGTGTAATGTCTACTTGGAAAATTTTGTTCTTTTGCTGGTTCTTAGCTAATATGATTTTTGCTTTGATTGCTAGTTTTTCAAGAGTTCTATATGTTGGACAAACAAGATCATCGCTTAGCCTACATGAAAGAAAAGTTCGTGACGGTGAAGCTAGTTTAAAAGACAGAGGTTTTGTTTTTATGGGAAGTTTTATTGGGGGATATTCACACCACAAGTTTATTTATTAGCATTTA
The DNA here is from genome assembly GCA_963723235.1 of uncultured delta proteobacterium. Classification (GTDB taxonomy): domain Bacteria; phylum Desulfobacterota; class WTBG01; order CAIYCZ01; family CAIRTM01; genus CAIRTM01. The sequence continues at coordinate 113,978 of CAVRPV010000004.1, read as the reverse complement.
TTTTTGTGGTTTTGACTATTCTCATTATAAAATTTGTTTAAAGGGGGAAATTTTTCACATAACCATTTACTTGCAGAATCGACGCGCTAAAGATCGCGCGCGTCTCAGCTTAAACGTTGGAAGGAAAAAAGCATGAAACCTACAGCTACATATCTTATCCAGCTGAATCCTCTTCTCCTAGTAAAGAAAACTCCGAAATCCAAGACCTCATATCTGCCTTCTATGAGTGTGGCTATGAATGGAACGACGAACAACAGTTCTTTTTTAACGAAGAACTCGATATATGTATTAAAGTATCATCGCTCAACATTTTCAGACCGCAAGACATACGTGAATGTTGGGGCAACAAGGATTATCTGAAGGAACAGGGCCGTCTCAAAGTCCTCACCAAAATTGGATGCGGGAGCATTCTGGTAATTCCCTTAGCGATCCTTATCTGTTTCATCTACAACTGGAAAGCCGGCATGGGTTTAGCGGTGATGGCCGTTGCAGCCCTAATGATTTCCGACAAAATTAAACGAGGTGTTTTGACTCAACGCCAGAAGAGAGAGGGAACTTGGGTCGACCGAAAACTCTCCAGTGGTGCAAGAACTGTCGGCATTACAGAAAGATCAAAGGATGGGAAGATTCTGAAAACGGCCTCTGGTCTAGAGAAACCATACCAGACAACCTGCCGTGCCGCATCCTCCAAGAAACGATGGATATCTGGCAAGCATACTACAGCATGGAAAGAAGCCAACGAACCCTTTATCCAGAGTGCCCTAAAATTGAAATAAATTCCTAGAGGGATAAGGCCATAAAAAATACACCGTAACAATGGAAAATGATTTTGATACTATAATTCGAGGCTACATCGATTTCGTGAACGCTCAAGTCGGCGTATACATGGATGCCTTGGCCGGTTTTGCAGGGAATAGAGCTAGGGTTGAACGCCAAGTTCATCGTGTCACCCGACCCCAAAAGATAAAAAAAGATCAAAACGGTAACAATGTGGTTGTGTGGGCTAGTTATGAAGATCCAACACAACCTGATATTATTCACCATAGAATTATCCGTGCTAACGAATATATCGAAGCAAATTCACCACTGGGCTCAAACGAAAGGCAACAAGTTCAAGCTGCAATGGTTTTCTTATTCACCTATTGGGAGGATGAAATTTCGACCCCGTCCGCTATCATAAAGAAGTGGGTGATATAAATTCAGATATTATGGGAGACCTAAGAGAGCTAAGAAACGCTATCCTTCATACAAAAGGTATTCTCGCGTAGATAAGCACAAAAAACTAAAAAAAATTGCGAGCATGTTTGAAATAGATGCACCTATTCACCCGTCTTACAACGATATCCATCAAATTTTTATATTAATAAAACAAGACTGCGCAAGGATGCTTTTTGATTATTTTGGAACGGTGCCATCGGGTTTTACGCATGAGGACCTTGCTGATTTTGCGATTCAAAAAAAGAAATAAATAAGCTCCCAACAGGTGGCTTGAGAGGGCGCGACAAAAAATCACGCCGCGCCCCTCATCCGTAACGTTGGGCAATAATCACTATGAATCCTAAATTCGAGATAGAAGTATTGAGGTATATCAAACAGGCGAAAGACCTGCGCCTTTACTCCATTGAGGACCATTTCAGAGAGAAGCATCCAAGCTTTGGTTTGACTCAACAGGCTCTCATGATTATGGCTTGGGATTGGGATATCGCGAAGGTTGGCCTACTTCGATATGAACGACTCATCTTCATCGAATTGGCGTCTTCGACTAACCGAAAGAGGCTTACGCTATATTGATGAGGAAGAAAGAAACCCATATAACGACAGCATCGGTATGCTAGCCTTGTTAAGAAGTCTGAAGGGCTAAGCGATATCGAGAAACAGTACGCGCAAGAAGCAATCAAGGCATTTGTCAACGAATTATATTTATCCTGTCATGTGATGATTGGGGCCGCATCTGAGGCAGTAATTGTCCGAATGGCCAAGGCCATGGCACGAAGTGCAGTTATAGAGGGAAATGAGTCGATCCTCAAGGCGGTCAACAATACGCGGCTCAGCATTCGAGAGCTGTTCAACAAGATGCGGCCCGAGTTGAGAAGGCGAAGGCCCAAATCCCTGGCAACCTAGCAGACAATATGTCGATCTGGCTGGATTCTATGTTTGATGTAATCAGGGTTAATAGGAATGAGGTCGGTCACCCCACAGGCAGTAATGTTGGCAGGGAGGAGAGCGTAATGGTTCTTAGATGCTTCGTCATATATATGAGCAAGCGTGCCGATTGATCTGCCATCTAGAGCAGAATGCCCAACAAGCTGCTGCACCGGACGCGGCAAAAATCGCGCCGCGCCCCTGACTCCACGTTGTCATCCCCCAGCAGAATGCAATAAAAAAAGCCTCCTTCCGGAAGAAGGAGGCTTGAGAAAAATCCAGCCGACTGTAACGCTCAGCGGTACATGTCTACCGGCTTCTTGTTGCGGACATGCTCAATGCGGTTCAGCGCATTGACGTATGCAAGCGCGCTGGCGATGATGATATCCATGTGCGCGCCCTGGCCGACCACGATCATGTCGCCCTCGCTCAGGCGCACGGTCACCTCTCCCTGGGCGTCAGTGCCACCGGTAATGGAGTTGACCATGTACTTGAGCAGGCTGCTCTTCGTGCCGGTAATTTTACGGATAGCCTGAAAGGCCGCGTCAACCGGCCCATCGCCGAAAGCGGCCTTTTTTATAATCTCGCCGCGCACGCTCATCTCAACCGTTGCCGAGGGTATCGCCACTGTGCCGCTGCACACGGTCAGGTTCAGGAACTTGAACTCCTCAGGCGTGCGCAGGACCTCCTCGGCGATCAGGGCCTCGATATCCTCGTCAAAGACCTCCTTTTTCTTGTCAGCCAGTTCCTTGAAGCGCACGAAGGCCTTGTTGAGCTCTTCGTCGTTGAGTGTAAATCCGAGATCCTCCACGCGTGAGCGAAAGGCATGCCGGCCGGAATGCTTGCCGATTACAAGCAGGCTTTGCAGCATGCCGACCGATTCAGGCGTCATGATCTCATAGGTCGTCTTGTCTTTTAAACAGGCCGTCCTGATGGATGCCGGACTCGTGCGCAAAGGCGTTGGCACCCACGATGGCCTTGTTGGGCTGCACCGCAACACCGGTAATCGAGGTGATCAGGCGGCTTGAGGGATATATTTTTTCAGTCACAATGCGGGTGTCGGCCTTGAACAGGTCGCGCCGCGTGCGCAGTATCATGACGATTTCTTCCAGCGAGGCATTGCCGGCCCGCTCCCCGATGCCGTTGAGCGTACATTCAACCTGGCGCGCGCCGTTTTCCACGGCTGCGAGCGAGTTGGCAACAGCCAGCCCGAGATCATTGTGGCAGTGCACGCTGATGGTGGCCTCGCTGATATTGGGCACGTGTTCGACAATGTAGCGGATAAGATCTCCGAACTCGCTGGGCACGGAGTAGCCGACCGTGTCCGGCACATTGATGGTTGTCGCGCCGGCGGCAATGACCTCGGACAAACATCCGGCACAGATAGTCCCGGTCGCTGCGGGTTGCATCCATGGCGGAAAATTCAACCACGGGCGTATAGCCTTTGCAGCGCTTAACCGCGGCAATCGCGATTTTCAGCACCTCTTCCCGGGTTTTGCGCAGCTGATGCTGCAGATGTATGTCCGATGTTGAGATAAAGGTATGAATGCGGGGATGCGCCGCATCCTTAACCGCCTCCCAGGCACGGTCGATATCGCCATCGTTGGCCCGCGCAAGGCCGGCGACCTGGCTGTTTTTGATAGTGCGCGCAATCTGCTGCACGGCTTCGAAATCGCCCTGGGAGGCAATCGGGAAATCCGGCCTCAATGATGTCAACGCCCAGGATTTCAAGCTGGCGCGCAACGCGCAGTTTTTCCTGTATGTTCATGGTATTGCCCGGCGACTGCTCTCCGTCGCGCAGGGTTGTATCAAATATTTTTACATGCTCGTCAGGATGTTTCTTGCTCATTTGTTTTCCTCTGTTGCCTCAATGGTGGTTTCAGCCGGCTGCCTGCGGCGCGTCAGATACATGATGTATTCGATAAGGGCCGATGAGATGTACAGCGCTCCGATGCAAAACAGCATGGTTTCAGGCTCCATGGCCACGATTACAATCAGCAGAATGGCGATGAAAACCGCGCTGAAGGGTTTGCGGCTGCGCAGGTCGAATGTTTTGAAACTGCGAAACCGGATGGTGCTCACCATCAAAAAGGCCAGTCCGTACATCATGGCCATTAAAAAAAAGCTTAAAAACGTTTTGTCGCCCAGTTTGTAATAGTCCAGAAAAATGACGCTTGCGGAGAGCATCCCGGCTGCCGCTGGAATCGGCAGCCCCTGAAAAAAATTGCCGGGAACAGATCCGCTCAGGGTATTAAAACGCGCCAGGCGCATGGCCCCGCAGGCGCAGAACAGGAACGCCGCCAGCCAGCCTACGCGACCGAAATGATTCAGTACCAGGCCGAAAGAAAGCACTGCCGGGGCAACGCCGAAAGCAACCAGATCGCAGAGAGAGTCATACTCAAGCCCGAACTTGGAGGTCGTGTGGGTCATGCGGGCGACCCGTCCATCAAGGCCGTCAAAAACGCCGGCCAGAATAATGACCCAGGCCGCCAGGACATACTTCTGCTGCATGGTGGCGACAATCGCATAGAACCCGCAGAACAGGCTCATGGAGGTCAGAATGTTGGGCAGCAGATACACCCCTTTTTTAAAATCAATAGCAGGGCGCCTGCGTCGGTAATTCTTACGTCGGAACTGGGGGGTGGAAGGTGTCATTTGAGCCTCGTTTCACGCTGCAGCGTAACTTTGCCGGAGCGTACAATTTCGCGGATGCCGAGCGGCCGCAGGAGCTCGATGATCGCGCGCAGTTTATTTTCATCGCCGGTGACTTCAATCGTATAATGGCTTTTGCTCACATCAATAATCTTGCAGCGGAAGATTTCGATGATGCTCAGGACCTCAGCGCGGCTTTTCTCGGTTACCGCAACCTTGATCAGCGCCAGTTCGCGGTCCAGATGGCTTTCATCGCCTTTTTCATAATCAATGACTTTAATGACGTCAATCAGCTTGTTCAGCTGCTTGTTGATCTGCTCCAGCACGCGGTCATCCCCTCCGGTTACGATGGTCATCTGCGACATGGTGGGGTCAAGCGTTTCGTTGACTGAAAGGCTTTCAATATTAAACCCCCGGCCGCTGAAAAGACCGGCAACGCGGGCCAGAACTCCCGGCTTGTTGTCTACCAGCACGCTGATTGTATGACGCATGATACACCTTCCTGCTACTGGCAGGCTGTTGAAAAACACCCGTCTGCGTGTCATTACTCGCGGCGTACACACAAGTACGCACATTGCTCAGGGTGGACTTGCAGGTAGCACAGTGCACACCATTTTTCATTGATCAGTGTGTCGGACACGACTCTCGTGATTCCAGCCTACCGGAATACAAATTTTGCACTTACAATGCACTGAAACCGGTCACACCAAGTGACGATTTTTAACCAGCAAATCTGTTACAGCAGCATCATGGTGCTGATCGGGGCGCCGGCAGGAACCATTGGGTATACGCACTCTTCCTGCTCGACAACGAAGTCCATGATGACCGGTTTTTTTACGGCCAGCGCTTTGCGGATGACCGGTTCAACCTCCTCCGGACACGTGGCCCGCAGGCCGACTGCGCCGTAGGCCTCGGCCAGCTTGACAAAATCCGGTTGATGCTCGAAGGTCGAGTGTGAATAGCGCTTGTTGTAAAACAGCTCCTGCCACTGCCGGACCATGCCCAGGCAGCGGTTGTTTAAAATCGCAATCTTGACCGGCAGATTATACTGCACGACCGTTGCCAGCTCCTGAATGTTCATTTGAATGCTGCCGTCACCGGCAATATCCACGACGGTTTTATTCGGAAAAGCGACCTGCGCACCCAGGGCCGCCGGAAATCCGTAGCCCATGGTGCCCAGCCCGCCCGAGGTAAGCCATCTGCGCGGGCGGTCAAACTGGAAATACTGCGCGGCCCACATTTGATTCTGTCCGACCTCGGTTGAGACGATGCAGTCGCCCTGTGTCAGCTCATAGAGTTTTTCAACCACGTACTGCGGCTTGATGCGCATCTGTCTGGGTATATGCAAGGGTATGGTGTGCTTTCCACTGCGAAATTTCTCCCAGCCAGTCCTTGCGCGCCCGTTTTGTGACTGTTTTTTTGCCGATTGCCGCCAGGCAGTCCTTCAGGATTTCGCGGCAGTCGCCGACCACGGGTATATCAACCTTGATGTTTTTGCTGATCGAGGTCGGGTCAATATCAAAGTGAATGATTGTGGCATTGGCGGCGAATGCACGCACATCACCGGTTACCCGGTCGTCAAACCGTGATCCGATCGCTATGAGCAGATCGCAGTTCGTAACGGCCATATTGGCCCGGTAGGTGCCGTGCATGCCGAGCATGCCCAGGCACAGCGGATCAGTGCCCGGAAAGCAGCCAAGCCCCATGAGCGTGGTCGTCACGGGGATGCAAAGCTGCCGCGCAAAGCGGTGCAGCTCCGGGGCCGCGTTGGAGAGCACCACCCCGCCGCCGGCGTAGATCACCGGTTTTGAGGCCTTCAGAATTTCCTCCAGTGCGCGTTTAATCTGTCGCGGGTTGCCTTTTACGGTCGGCTTGTAGCTGCGAATAGCAACGTGCTCGGGGTAGCTGAATTCGGCCGACTGGTTGATGACATCCTTGGGAAGGTCGATCAGGACCGGCCCGGGCCTGCCGCTGCGCGCGATGTAAAATGCTTCGCGCATGACGCGCGGCAGTTCAGCGACGTTTTTCACCAGGTAATTATGCTTGGTGCAGGGTCGCGTAATGCCGACGATATCGGCCTCCTGAAAGGCGTCATTGCCGATCAAGGCGGTGGGCACCTGGCCGGTCAGCACCACCAGGGGAATAGAATCCATATAGGCGGTGGCAATGCCGGTGACCGTGTTGGTCGCGCCCGGTCCCGAGGTTACCAGGCACACGCCCACCTCTCCGGTAACACGCGCATACCCGTCGGCGGCATGCACCGCAGCCTGTTCGTGCCGTACCAAAATATGCTTGATGTTGTTTTCGAAAAGGGCGTGATAAATATCCAGCACCGAGCCGCCCGGATAGCCGAACACGGCTTTCACCTTTTCCTTTTTCAAACACTCAAGCAGTATCTGGGCTCCCTTTAACTTCACAATCTGCTCCACATTCACAGGCTGTTGAAAAACACCCATCTGTTGCGTTATGCTCATCATTCGTCATTGCGGCGTACGCAAAAGTACGCCTCATTCCTCATGATGTCCTGCAAGCAGGTGTCTGATGACCGCGCATGCCTTGCATCTGTGCGTTTTTGAACAGCCTGATAAAAATAAATATATATGTACGTGATACTCTTTTTTGCAGTTTTTCTGCAAGTGCAGGCGCGTCAGCAGCGCACGTCCGCTGCGCGCTCGGCATCCGGCCGCCGGACATAGCCGGGAAGCACCTGTGCGGGATCTTGTCCCTGTCCGGCCGCAAGGCGTTTCAGGGCAATGCGCGCCAGCATGGCAGCTCGAGGCCGGGCATTCATGTCCGGCGCGAAATAATGCTCGGCAACGCAGGCCCGTTTGATGGTTTCCTGATAGACCTGCGCGCCGCAGCCGCACAACAGAACCGGTCCCTGCAGGGATGAGGCCCACTGTTCCGGGCAGATAACGTGCTCTTCGCTCAGGGCCGTTGCAGCGTTGCCGGTTCCTTTAAAAAGGCAGGTATACACCTGGCCGCGGCGCGCATCCAGCATGGCGCATATATTTCCGGCAAAGGGCATATTCTGCGTGGCAACGATTTCAAGCGTTGATACACCGATCAGCGGTTTATCAAGCGCAAAGCCGAGGCCCTGGGCCGTGCTGATGCCGACCCGCAAACCGGTAAAAGAGCCCGGGCCCTGCGCAACGGCAATGCAATCAAGCTCGCTGATTCCAAGCGCGGCATCCTGCATCAGCCGCTCAACCATCCGGAGCAGCAGGGCGGAATAATTTCCGGGACCGCTGCGTGTATCCTCCCCGACCAGCGCGCCGTTCGCAATCAGCGCAACGCTGCAACTGGGCGTGGAGGTGTCAAAGGCGAGAATACTGAAGGGTTGTTCAGTCATGGTGTCCGTAGCCATCCGGGCCTCTTACAACAGGCCATTTGAAAGCCGTGCCACGTCATTGTAGCAGACGAAAAGCATCAGCGCGAGCAGCAGGGCCAGTCCGATCTGTTGCGAAATTTCCATTGCCCGGATGCTGATTGGACGGCCCATGACAGCTTCAATCAGCAGAAACAGCAAATGGCCGCCGTCAAGGATTGGAATGGGCAGCAGGTTAAAAATTCCCAGGTTAAGACTGATGATGGCCATCAACAGCAAAAAACTGATAATGCCCTGCCGGGCAATATCTCCCGCGATTTTACCGATTAAAATCGGCCCGCCGAGCAACTCCTTTTTCTCCATCGGGTTTTTGATCAGCATGCCCAGCACTTGGAATGTCACTTTTGTGTATTTCCAGACATCCTGACAGGCCTTTCCCATCGCGACCAGAGGGCTGTAGCGCCGGTGCGCTACCCCGTCGGCTGAGGGCGCGATTCCGATCAGATAACCATCCTGCACCTGGCCCAGCTCGTCTTCCCGATCCCTGAGTTCGGGTTGCACTGTAAGCTCAAGCATTTCATCATTGCGTTTAACGCTCAGCTTCAGCTCGCGCCCCTCGCAACCGGCCACCATTGCCTGCAGGTCGTCCCAGTACAGTATCTGGTGACTGTCAATCGCCGCAATGATATCGCCTGCCGCGATGCCGGCGCGCGCTGCGGGGGAATCCTCAATCACCTGGCCGACCAGCGGTGTCAAAACCGGCACTCCGACCATATAGACCAGGGCATACAAAAAACCTGCAAAAAGAATATTGAACACTGAGCCTGCGGCCAGAATCAGAAAGCGCGCGCCCAGACCCTTGGAGGTGAGCGCAAAGGGCCGGTCTGCCTCGGAAATCGGATCATCCGGAGATTCGCCCAGCGGTTTGACATACCCGCCCAGCGGCAGAGCTGAGAGAACATATTCAGTATCGCCGATTTTTTTACCGATCAGCTTGGGCCCGAAGCCCAGCGAAAATTTCAGTACCCGCACACCGCACAGCTTTGCCAGCAGAAAGTGGCCCAGCTCATGTACGAAAATCAGGATACCGAGCAGTACGAGCGCCGGGAGAATATAGCTGGTTACGAAACTCGTGCTGTTTTGGGCATAGCTTGTTATGAAGTCCATGATACCTCTATTCATCCTGTGGGTAACTGTGATTAATCCTGTTGTCGCTTCTCGCTGTAACACCGGTTAGTTCGCTATAGAGCCTAACAGGCTGTTGAAAAACGTCCATCTGCTGCGTTGCGCTCATACTTCGTCACTGCGGCGTACGAAAAGTACGCCTCATTCCTCATAATTTCTGCGCGCCTTGCAGGTCTGTGCATTTTTGAACAGCCTCCTGTAAAAAGGACTTCTTTCAACAACCTAAGTTATTATCAAGCAATTCGAGCGCCCGGGTACGGGCCCAGAGGTCCGCTTCAAGCACCCTGTCCATGCTCAGAGGTCCCGGGCAGGGGCTGAAACTGTCCATCACCTTTTCAATCAGGGCCGGCATGGCTGGAAATGATAGTGTGCCGGCACAAAATTTTTCAACCGCTACTTCGTTGGCGGCATTCATGACCGTTGGCAGCAGCCCGCCCTGGCGAAGCGCGCGAAAAGCCAGGTCAAGGCTGGGAAAGCGCTGTGTGTCCGGGGCCAGAAAACTCAGCTCGCCCAGCGCAACCAGATCAAGCGGCTGCATAATCGTATCGAGTCGTTCCGGGCCTGACAGCGCATAGGCAATCGGCCCGCGCATATCCGGTTGCGACAGCTGCGCCAGTATGGTTCCATCCACAAACTCCACCATGGAGTGTATAATACTTTGCGGGTGTACAACCACCTTGATGCGTTCGGGTTCAATATCGAACAGCCAGCGGGCCTCAATCACTTCAAGGCCTTTGTTCATAAGTGAGGCTGAATCGATCGTTACCTTGTTGCCCATGTTCCAGCGCGGGTGGCGCAGGGCTTGGGCCGGGGTTACCTGCTGCAGTTCCTGCAGGGTTGTGTGCAGAAACGGGCCGCCGGATGCTGTCAGAATAATGGATCTGATGTGCTCGGTGCCGCGGTCGTTGAGCAGTTGAAACACGGCGCTGTGTTCGCTGTCCACCGGGATGATTCGGCATCCGCTTGTGCGGGCCTGCGCGATCATCAGCTCGCCTGCCATAACCAGGGATTCCTTGTTTGCCAGGGCCACGTCTTTGCCGGCCTGCAGTGCTGCGAACGTCGGCTGCAGGCCCGCAGAGCCTGCGATGGCTGCCAGCACTATATCGACTTCCGGCATGGTTGCGACGCGCTGCAGTCCCTCAGGTCCGGTAACAATTTCCGTGCGGCAGCCGTGCGGCAGCCTGCGGCGCAGCTCTTCAGCCGCAGCAGGATCGGCAAGGCACGCAAGCCCTGGAGCGAGCGTTTCAATCTGCGACAGCATGCTGTCAACACTGGCAGCGGCAGCGATTGCACTGACCTCAAAACGGTCGGCATGCCGTGTCATGACGTCAATCGCACTGGTTCCGATTGAGCCGGTTGATCCGAGCAAAGCAATTTTTTTACGTTTCATACACTGTGTTCCCAGCTTTTCCGGAGGGGTCTACCTCCGGGGAGAAAGAATCAGCATTCAAACAGCCGGATATAGTAATAGAGAAACGGCGCGGCGAACAGCAGGCTGTCAATGCGGTCAAGTATGCCGCCATGTCCCGGCAGAATTTTACCGGAATCCTTAACGCCGCAGAAGCGCTTGATAACCGATTCGCTCAAATCACCGAGCTGATTCAGCACATTGATCCCGGCGGCCATGGCGAGGCAATGCGGCATACTGATGTGTTGCAGGAATGTCGCATGACATACAAGCGCAACCGCGACGCTGAACAGCATACCGCCGCATGAACCTTCAACTGTTTTGCCCGGACTTACACGGGGGCACAGCAGGTGCGAGCCCATGGCTCTGCCTATCAGGTAGGCGCCGATATCTCCGGCCCAGGTCACGAACAGAAGAAAAAAGACCAGCGTAACGCCATGAGAAAGCCCGCGCAGCAGCAGCATGCATGACGACAGCAGGGCTACATAAAAAATGCCGAAAAACAGAATTGTAATCCGGTCAAAGGGTACGCTGCGGTTTTGGCCCAGCCAGATGTAACCTGTGAATATCACCATGAACGCTGCCATGCACATGCCGGTTGCCAGCAGGCCCGGTGAGTTTTGTGCGGCATCAATGTAGCCTGCCGCAAACACGAGAGCTCCCAGCGCCAGTCCGACGAACAGTTCCGTTTTCGTCGCGCGGGGCAGGGCCATGGCATAAAATTCATACAGGGCTGTTAAGCCCACCAGCAGCACCAGCATAAAAAAGGCAAACGGGCCCATAAGCCCGATGGCGATTACAAGAGGCGCGGCAATAAGAACAGTGAGAGAACGGGAGAGCATGGCAGTCTATCGTGCAGTGAGCAGCAAGAGGACACACGCAACGCGCACTTACGCGTTGGCCGACAGCTGTTCGTCGGTTCGTCCGAAACGCCGCTTGCGTGTTTGATAATCGGCTATCGCCCGCAGGGTTTCTTCCTCACGGAAGTCCGGCCAGAGCACATCAGTTACGTACATCTCGGTATAGGCAATCTGCCAGAGCAGGAAATTGCTGATTCTCATCTCGCCGCTGGTGCGGATCAGCAGATCCGGGTCGGGTATGTCTGCAGTGTAGAGGTGCTGCGCTACGCACTGCTTGTCGATCGTGGCCGGATCCAGTTCTCCGCGGGCGACCTTGGCGGCAATCGCGCGGACAGCCCGCACAATTTCCTCCCGGGCCCCGTAGCTCCAGGCTATGTTGAGAACCATGCCGGTATTATTCCGGGTTTTTTCAAGGACCTTCTGGACAAGTTCGTATATATCTTTGGGCAAGCGCTCAATTTCACCCATGGTATGAACGCGGATATTGGCACGGTGCAGGTTGTTAAACTCTTTTTTTATAAAGGTCTTGAGCAGCAGCATCAGCGCGCGAATTTCGGTTTCCGGACGCAACCAGTTTTCGGTTGAAAAGGCATATAAGCTCAAGTATTCAATGCCGGCCTTGGCACAGGTACTGATGACGGCCCGGACCGAGTCCATGCCGACTTGATGCCCGTGTATGCGCGGCAGGGAGCGCTTCTTGGCCCACCTGCCGTTGCCATCCATGATAACGGCTATGTGGCGCGGCAGCTTTTCCGTGTTCATGTCAGGTTTTGTCATAGTGTCCATGCGATTTCCGCCGGTGCGGATTACTAGCAAAAAAATCGTTTACCAGTGTATGTAAGATAAGTATTTAATTTATCACAAAAAAATGATTGTATCAAGGCCGGTTTGTGCGGTGTGCACGGCATTACCGCATTATCGCTCTGATGCGTGCTCAAATGCGAACAGGACGCCGGCATTACTCGGCGCCCTGTTCGCAATGCGTATATTCATCCCATGGAAGCATCGATGTATGCGGTTTCCCGCCGGTGCTGCATCCCGGCACAGTATGGTAAAGCGGCGTCGGGACATTTATTGTCAGGTGCTATATTTCAAGTATTTCGGCTTCCTTGGCCCTGCTCATCTCGTCGACTTTCGTAATATAGTCGTCGGTTATTTTCTGCACGTCATCCTGGGACTTAAACATTTCATCTTCGCTGATCTGCTTATCGTTTTTCATGGCCTTGAGGTCTTCGTTTACTTTTCTGCGATGATTGCGGATGGAGACCTTGGCAGCTTCCGACATTTTCTTGACAACCTTGACAAGGTCCTTGCGACGCTCTTCGGTCAGTGGCGGAATGGATACCCGTACCAGCTTGCCATCGCTGCTGGGTGTCAGGCCCAGATCTGCTTTTAAAATCGCTTTTTCAATTTCTTTGGATACCTGCGCGTCCCAGGGCTGAATGGTAATCATGCGGGGTTCAGGTATCGCCAGGGTCGCAAGCTGGTTCAGCGGCGTCGGCGTACCGTAGTAATCTACACGCACGCTGTCAAGCAGTGAAATAGAAGCCCGGCCTGTGCGGACCTTGGAGAAGTCCTTTGCCAGGGAATCAAGGCTGCCATCCATCTCGGCTTTTGTTTGCGGTATAACTTGCTTGTCCATATCCTACCCCCGTATAAAGGTTCCTGTTTTTTCCCCCCGGGCCGCGTTGTAAATATTGCCGGGTACATGTATATCAAAAACGGTGATCGGCAGATTGTTGTCCATGCACAGGGTAATGGCGGTCAAATCCATGACAGCAAGTTTCCGGTCGAGCACTTCCTGATAGCTCAGCACCTCAAACCGGCGGGCATCAGCATGTTTTTTCGGGTCCTTGTCATAGACACCGTCGACCTTGGTGGCCTTCATAATCAGGTCGGCATTGATTTCGCTTGCCCGCAGGGCTGCGGCGGTATCGGTTGAGAAAAACGGGTTACCTGTGCCGGCGGCAAAGATCACCACGCGTTTTTTTTCCAGATGGCGGATCGCCCGGCGCCGGATATAGGGTTCAGCGATCTGATGCATGGGAATGGCAGACTGTACCCGGGTGGGCACGCCCAGCTTCTCAAGCGAGTCCTGCAGGGTCAGGCTGTTCATAACCGTTGCCAGCATCCCGATATTGTCGGCGCTGCTGCGATCCATGCCCTGCGCACTGTCAGAGAGTCCTCGAAAGATATTGCCGCCGCCGATAACAACGCCGAGCTCAATGCCGGATTGTTGCACCCGGGCGATGTCTTCGGCAACAGTTTTGACCACGTCCGGGTCAATGCCGTAGGGTTTTGAGCCTTTGAGCGCTTCTCCGCTCAGCTTTAGCAGAATACGGGCAAACGCGCCCTTTTCGGTTGCTGCCATGGAGACCTCTCGCTCATTGTTGGACAAGCATTGACTGTTGCGTGCACCGTCGCCTGCGGGGCTTTGGGCAGGGCCCGTTCAGCGCGCACATTCGATTCTCGCGTCCCTGCCCTGTCAAAACCCTTCAGGCTGCTGCCTTAAGCTGTGCGCGCAGGGATTATCCTTGTATTTCAGGCCCCGACTGCGCGCGGCTGTCAATTATTCGCCCACTTTGAAACGCGCAAAGCGTGCAATGCCGATATTCTCACCGAATGTTGCAATGCCGTTTTTGATAAAGTCACTAATTTTAATTTTATCGTCCTTGACAAACGGCTGGTCCAGCAGGCACACCTCGGCGGCGAACTTGCTGATGCGTCCCTCGACGATTTTATCGACGATGTTTGCCGGCTTACCGTCATTGAGGGCCTGCGTCCGGTAAATGCTGCGTTCCTGTTCCAGCACGTCTCCGGGGATATCGTCCCGGGAGAGATAGCTCGGTGCGGCAGCGGCGATATGCAGGGCAATATCGCGCGTAAATTCGATGAACTGCTCGCCTTTGGCGACAAAATCAGTTTCACAGTTCACTTCAAGCATCACACCCAGTTTGTCGCCGGGATGAATATAGGAGATAATCCGGCCTTCCCTGGTGGCCCGCCCCGATTTTTTTGAGGCTGATGCAATGCCTTTTTCCCGCAGGTATATTATCGCTTTTTCCATATCGCCGCCGGTCTCGGCAAGCGCTTTCTTGCAATCCATCATGCCTGCGCCGGTTTTTTCGCGCAGGGTTTTTACAGTTTTCGCATCAACAGACATGGTATGAATACTCCTTCGCTTTATAGGGGCCTTTTATTCGGCCATTTCCTTCATGGCCTGTTCTGACTGCCGGGCAGCCCGCAAGGCATCTTCCTTGTTTATTTCCTGTCGCCTGCGCTCTCCCGCTGCAATGGCTTCCACAATTTTTGAGCTGAAAAGCTTAACAGCCCGGATGGCGTCATCATTGCCCGGGATAACGAAGTCGATATCTTCCGGGTCACAGTTGGTATCGAGCAGTCCGATGGTTGGAATATTGAGTTTTTTTGCCTCGGAGACCGCGATTTTTTCCTTTTTGGGGTCAACGATAAAAAGCGCGGCAGGCAGGCGATCCATGTCGCGGATCCCGTCAAATACAAACGTGAGTTTCTCTATCTCGCGCTCAAATCCCAGGGCCTCTTTCTTCTTGAAGTTGGCAAATTCACCCGAATCGCGCATGGCTTCAAGCGTTTTCAAGCGCTCAATGCTTTTCTTTATCGTGCCGAAATTGGTCAGCAACCCGCCCAGCCAGCGGTTGGTAATGTAATAGTGGCCGGCCTGTTGAGCTTCCTCGCGGATGGGCTCCTGGGCCTGGCGCTTGGTGCCGACAAAGAGTACTTTGCCGCCCTTCGCGACGGTGTTGACAATAAAATCGGTCGCTTCCTTGAAAAGCACGACGGTTTTCTGAAGATCGATAATGTGAATTCCGTTGCGCGCCCCGAAGATGTAGGGTTTCATTTTCGGGTTCCACTTGCTGGTCTGATGACCGAAGTGCACTCCTGCCTCAAGCATCTGTTTCATCGTAGTCGTTGTAGCCAAAATACGGTCTCCTTTTCTTGTGCGGCTGTCGCGGGTCATTGCGGGGTGTTGAGCCACCTGCAACAGAATTCCCTTCGAGGGGTATTCTTTTCGCGGTTGTTGCCGCTCGTCCAAAGTGATTGTTTGTCCCACGCCCGGCTCACGGGTTTGCGGGGGCTGTTTTAAAACCTGTAAGTAATATCACATGTTTATCATGCCTGCAAGTAAAAATATGGGTTTTTAACGGATTTTAATGGGCGCTTCGCACAATGTTTAATCGCGGCCCTTATTTTTGCCCGGTCAGCCCTGCCCACATTGTGCGCCGCTATTTGCCTTGACACACAATCGCTCCTGTTTTATGGTCTGCCCATCTCAACGGGGGTCAAAAAAACAAATTTTTAAGCGATAAAAACAGGTTCGCATGGAAGAATGATTAAGCTTTTTCAATTAATTGCCCGCACCAGTAAAAAGATTGGAGGATGTACCCGTGAAACAATCAGTGACTATTTTCTGCATCGCAATGTTCTCTCTCAGCCTGCTTGCCGGTTGTGGCGAAGACAAGCCGGCTCCAAAACCGGAGGTCGCCAACCCTCCTGCCCAGACTGCAGCGGCAGTTCCTCAGGCAGTTCCTGGAAAATCGGGTAAAGTCCTTGAGATCATTAATACCGCTGGATACACCTACGTACAGGTCGACACGGGCACAGAGAAGTTCTGGGCCGCAGCCCCTCAATTCGCAGCCAAGGTTGGTGATGATGTCGTCGTCCCGGAAGGAATGCCGATGCGCGACTACCACAGCAAGACCCTCGATCGCACCTTTGCTATGGTTTACTTTGTTCCATCCATACAGGTTGCCGGCGCAGAGAACCTGCCCGGCGACGCACCTGCATATCATCCGCCAATGAGTGGAGGCAAAAAAGGCGGTGAAACAGCAGACGTCGATTTTTCCGGCATTACACCTGCAGAAGGTGGTCAGACGGTAGCAGGCATCTTTGCCGGGAAAGCCGACCTGGCCGGCAAGCCGGTGAAAGTTCGCGGCAAAGTGGTAAAATTCAGCCCTGAGATCATGGGCAAGAACTGGCTTCACCTTCAGGATGGCACCGGCGCTGCCGGCACCAACGACCTGACTGTCACGACCGGTGCAATGGTAAAAAAGGGCGACACTGTTACCATCAGCGGCGTTCTGGTCATTGATAAGGACTTCGGTTACGGCTATGCCTATGATGTTATTATCGAAGACGCTGACGTCACTGTTGAATAAGTAACGACACGTAGACGTTCCAAAAGCTCCTGGTTATTTCCAGGGGTTTTTTTGTGATAAGGGCGAGCAAAATGGGGACAACAGCTGACTGATTTAAAATCATGCTGTTTATTTATTGCACCGTCATGCCTGCCCATATCGTGCGCCGCTATTTGCCTTGACACACAATCACCCCTGTTTTATGGTCTGACCTTCTCAAGGCATGTTCCTGTCAAGCTGATTTGACGTAAAAGAGAACCATGAAAACGATTGTCTTAGCCACTGCCAACGCGCGCTACATCCACACCGCTTTCGGTTTGCGCTATCTCAAGGCCAACCTGCGCGAACTCGCGCCCGCCACTGAAATTATTGAATTCACCATCGATGAGCGGCCAGTGGATATGGCCGAGGCGATCCTTGCCAGGAACCCTGCCATCGTCGGATTGGGGGTCTATATCTGGAATCAGGACCCCCTTGAACAGGTAGCGCGGATAGTGCGTCAACTCCGCCCCGATCTCCCCATCGTCCTCGGCGGACCCGAGGTCATTTGTGCAGCTGATTTGCCCCCCATCGCCGAGCACGCCAGCTATATCGTGGCGGGGGAAGGAGAGGTCGCATTCTATGAACTCTGCACAGCCCTCCTCTCGGGAACCGCCCCTGATCAAAAGTTCATTGACGCAGCGCTGCCCGATCTCGCCGCTATCGCTTTGCCCTACTCATTATACAACACTGATGATATCGCCCATCGCTTGATCTACATAGAAGCGTCGCGGGGTTGCCCCAATGGTTGCGAATTCTGCCTGTCGGGCCGCGATGGCACAGTCAGACGATTTCCCGAAGCCGCTGTCCTCGCCGCCCTTGCCGATCTGTGGGAACGGGGCGCACGGCAATTTAAGTTTGTGGATCGGGCCCTCCACCTGGGCATTACCACCGCCATTCTGGATTTTTTTATCGCCCGTCTTTCGGACAACATCTTCGTGCATTTCGAAGCGATCCCGGGAAACCTTCCCGCGCGACTGTTTGACAGGCTTCGTCAATTCCCTGCGGGCAGCCTCCAGCTGGAGGTCGGTGTACAGACACTCAATCCCGACGTCGCCGCACGCATAGGTCGCGGCAAAACAAGCGATCAGATCCTTGTGGATTTACGTCGTTTGAAGACCGAAACCGCGGCTCATCATCCATGCCGATCTGGTAGTGGGGTTGCCGGGGGAAACCCTGTCGTCCTTTGCCGCTGGTTTCGACGCGTTACTCGACGCAGCCCCCGATGAAATCCAGGTCGGCATTCTCAAGCGCCTGCGGGGAGCCGCCATCAGCCGCCACGATCAGGAATGGCAGATGCACTACAGTGCTTCGCCGCCCTACGAGATACTGCAGACGAACGATATCGACTTCCAGTTAATGCAGCGCCTCAAACGCTTTTCCAGGTACTTTGACATGGTGGTTAACAGCGGACGCTTCCAAGCTGCCTTCCCGCTGATCTGGAGAGACCAATCCCCTTTTTATTCTTTTCTCAATTTCTCAGACTGGCTCTACGCCCAGGTCAATCGCACCTCCGGCATCGCCCTGGCAAAACTCGCCGACCTTCTGGTGACGCTACCTCGTCGAAGAAAAAAGTCTTGACGAGGCCATCGCCACCGCTGCCGTCAACCCTACCCAAAAGAAAACCCAAGGCTCCCCCAAAGATACCGCTACCCCCAAACGACAACAGCGGCATAAAGGTTAGATCGCCAGTCGTTTCTCCACGGGTCAGCCGGTTTCTCGAACGTTAGGTTTTCACTGAACTAGAGCATATGTCTTTTTTGCTGTAGCCTTTTTGAACAGAGGATGTAAACCCGTTCGTGGTGAGCTTGTCGAACCATGAACGGGTTTCATCTTGCAATATGTTGCTCCGTTCAACCCTTCGACAGGCTCAGGGCGAACGGACGGTGCTGTATCGCAGGCTATAGTATTTAGTTACATGCTTTATTTTGTATGTAGGACGTGCAGGACTAGACCATTTAACTCAATTATGTAGCCGATTTGTCATTTCGAATCCGCCGCAGGCAGGATGAGAAATCTTTTAAGATCTCTCCCTTCGGTCGAGATGACAGCAAAATACATAGGGTACAGAAAAAAGTTAAATGCTCTATATACGGCGGCACATTGTGAAATGGGAGGGGGTGTATTTTACGTATGCGAGGAGGTCACAGGCATGCCTTGTTTTTCGCGTTTTCCCACAGTGTAAAGCAGTTCTTTGCGAACTGTTTTTTGGGCTGCGTTGCGGGGGATTTCTGAAACGGGCAATATCTCGCGCGGGCATTTGAAACCGGCCAGATGGTCGGCGGCAATGGGCCTGAATCTCCTCAATAGTGGTATCGCGCAGCACCACGGCCGCAATCACAGTCTCGCCCCAGAGATTGTCCGGCACACCGAACACGGCGCAGTCAACAATGCCCGGGTGCATGCGCAGTACGTTTTCAATTTCAGGCGGATATACATTGATGCCGCCGCTGATAATAATATCTTTTTTGCGTCCAGACAATATACAAAAACCCCTCTTCATCGATATAGCCCATGTCACCGGTATGCAGGCGGCCGCGCACAAGCACCTCGTGCGTGGCGGATTCATTGCGGAAATAGCCCTGCATGACATTGGGTCCCAGGCAGGTAATTTCACCGACTGAGCCTGCGGAGAGCTCGCGGCCCTTTTCATCAACAATAGCGACGCGCACACCCGGCATGGGTTTGCCCACACTGTCGGGCCTGCTGAGAAAATCCTGTGGTCCAAGAACGCTGATGCCGGGGGCGGCTTCGGTCTGGCCGTAAATATCATACAGCGCGGCATTCGGGAACAGATCACGCAGTTCCTGCCGTTCAGCCGGACTCATGGCGGATGCACCGGTAATGACCCGAGTCAGGGCAGCGCCCGCGCGCCTGAGCTCCGGTGCTGCCCACAGCAGCATCCGGTACATGGTCGGCGTCTGGGTGATGGAGGTTATGTGTTCGCGCTGCATGATTGTAAAGCAGGCATCCGGTGTGAATTGTTTCATCAGATAACAGGTTGTGGCGCTGCGCACATAGGCGAACAGGCGCGAAAACGTGGAGATGTGAAACAACTGCGTGGTTGCGAGTTCGCGCTGCCCGGGCGCAAAATCGCAGGCAGCGCAGTAATTGGCACTGTTAGCCAGCAGATTGGCATGGCTGAGCACGACGCCACGCGGGCTGTCACTGGTTCCGGCAGTGTAAATAATACAGGCCGGGTCAGCTCCGCGCGGGGGTGGGGGCAGTGCCGGCCCGGTTTGCAGGGGCGAAGCATTGGTGCCAATGCACAGCGTGCGCAGCTGCGGGGCCGATGGCAGGTTTGCACAGCAGACCTCATCGTAAAGCAGCCATTCCGTCTCTGCATGTTCCAGCTGGGCGCTGAGTTCAGACGGGGTAAGGCGCCAATTGAGCGGTACGCTTACAGCCCCCAGCCGCATCAGCGCGAATGTTGCATACACAAACGGCATCCCGTTGCGACATACAATCGCGACCCGCATTCCGCGCCGGATGCCCTGTGCGGAAAGATGCAGGGCGAGAGTGCAGGCGGTATCGTGCAGCTTTGCAAACGTGCAGCGGCAGTCCTCGGTGATGAACGCCTCTGCATTCGGGTGCGTTCGTGCGGTTTTGGAAAGCAGGTCAAAAAGATGCATGGCGAATTTGAACAGACTTTTATTATGGTGTGTGCTTCTCATGGTGAGGCCGGGCCCGGGCCGTAGTTGTGCGGTATTGTTTCATACTCCCGTGCCTCATCAACTTTACCGCGTTTGCGGCACCCTTGTGCATAAATCCGGCATTTGCGCTGCAGCTCTATTACGGCGGCCGCGCGCTGGTCATTGTTGAGATCTCCGCTGTCAAGCGATTTACAGATTGCCTTGATGCGCAGACCGTCCAGGGCCGGGATGCGGCGCGATTGCTGGTCGGCATGACCCCCGTATTTTATGATTAATTCCTCGTCGATCAGGTGAATCGGGTAATGGGGGGCAATGCGCAGCCACAGATCGTAATCCTCGCAGGCGGGCATGCTTTCGTCAAACAGGCCGATATGGTCAAACACCGTGCGGTGAATCATAACCGAGGACGGGCTTACAATGCACAACGGCAGGCAGTGCTCATATATCCAGCCTGAGTGCATGCGGTGTTTTGTGCGTGCATTCACGCGCACACCATTGCGTATCCATACTTCCCGGGTTTGACTGACCATTACATCGCCATTCGATGAATAATGGGCGAGCTGCCGTTCCAGTTTGCGCGGCAGCCATATGTCATCGGAATCAAGAAACGCGATCAAATCAGCGTGCGCGGCAGCAATGCCGCGGTTGCGGGCGGCGGATGGTCCGGCCGGATCAATGCGCAGGCAGGCGATCCGGTTGCCATAGGCGCGCAGGACTTCCTGCGTGGCATCGGTTGAGCCGTCGTCAACCACGATCAGCTCGAAGTCCTGCTGTGTCTGGTTTAACACCGAATCAATTGCTGCTGGAATGCGTGCTTCCCGGTTGCGGGTTGGAATGATGATGCTGACAAGCGGTTGCGGCATATTTTTTTTAAAAAAATAAGTTCAAGGGGAATAAAAAGTAACAGCCTGCGACTAAGGTGTCAATTACTAACTTTTTTTAAGGAGGGATTGTTCCATGAACCACAGCCTTACCTGTATCAAAACTCTCGCCATCTTGCTGTTGTTGCTGTTTGCCGCTGCCTTGCCGGCTATGGCCGAACCGTCGTCCGCCCCCAAACCGGCGGCAAAGGCGGTGCTGCAGGGCACGGTCAATATCAATACGGCCGATGCTACGCAACTGGCGCTGCTGCCCGGAATCGGGCCTAAAATGGCCGAAAGTATTCTCGCCTATCGCAGCAGTGCAGGAGCCTTCAATTCCGTTGATGACCTCGTGAAGGTTAAGGGTATCGGCCCGAAAAGTCTGGAAAAACTCAGACCGTATTTGAGCCTTAAGGGTGAAACTACGTTGAAAAAGTAAAAACAGGGCTAACCCTCCCTGTGCGGATCGGGGCCTGTGGCTGAACAGTTGCGGGCCCCGATTTTTTTAGCAGGTTGTTGAAAAATGCCCGTCTGCTGCGTTGCGCTCATCGTTCGTCTTTGCGGCGTACGAAAAAGTACGCCTCATTCCTCGCGATGTCACGCGTCTTGCATCCGGGTATTTTTGAACAACCTGTTACAAGCACTTTTTTTATCACAGCCAGACTATGACAGGTTTTGTTTGCGGCGCTCCTCTATTTCCTGCGTTCGAAGTGTATCCTTGTATAAAGCAAAACGGTTGGCCTGTTCAACAGGCAGCATCGCATCCGTATTTTCCTCCCAGCGGCGGCACAGGTACAGCGGTTCATAGATGCGCCCTACGCGATAGTCACGTGATATGCGCAGGGCAACCGCGTAGTCCTCACCATAGCTGACGTCCGGGAACGGGTGTGCGCGCAGCAGTTCAGTCGCAAAAGCCCGCGGCGCGCCGATGCCCTGCACGCGTAAAAGGTTGTTGCGGCCATTTTCAGGGGTCCACTCGCGATGGTCGATAATGCCGGGGGGGATGTCTTCAAGAGCGAAATTGACCAGCCGGTAGCTGCCCACAGCCATGCCGCAGCCCTGCTGCAGGGGTGTGGTCATGCGCTCAAGCGTGCAGCTGTCAGCGTATAAATCGTCGGAGTCAAGCTGACAGACAAAGCGGCCGCAGTGCTCTGAGCTAACGGCCGTGTTCCAGCACCCGCCGATGCCAAGCCCGGTGACCGGCGGAACAATGTGTATGACACGCCTGTCCTGTTGGGCAAGGCGCCTGACAATATCGGTCGTTCCGTCGGTTGAGTAATTGTCAACTACCAGCACATTAAAGGGGAACAAGGTGTGCTGGTCAAGCGCGCTTTGAATTGCCTCGGCAATCGTGCGGCAGCGGTTGCGAACCGGGATGACGATGCTGGCCTCAACCGGCCAGCCCTGCGCGCGTGCGTTGAAGCTGCGCGCAGGGCTTCGGCACAGCGCGCCGATGCGCTCAAGGTGCTCTGTTGCGACTCCCTCCATTTCCTGCTGACGTTTGAGGTTGGACGGATCTACGTAGGCGAAATGCCCCTGCTGCCCATCCACCTCATCCGGCACGAACCCGATCGGTTCGGCAACATGGCGGACAGGGCCGACGCAGGATACCTTCAGGCGCAGTTCATAGAGTCCCGTGCAGGTGCCGGGGCTGAGCGGGCCATAATCACGCAGAGCCCGCGCAATTTTTTCGCGGCAATAGAGCTGCAGCGGGCCGAAAAAAAAATCATCCCGGATGCTGCCGTTTTGATAGGGGATCAGCGGGCGGATATGCTGGCGGCTGCCTGCAAAAAAATCGCTGTACAGCATGGCGGCATCAGGATTTTCGGCAGCCTTGTTCACCAGGGCCTGCAGTTCGGGCTCTTCAATTTCAAGCCGGGGCTGGGTTATGAGGAGCAGCAATGTGCCGGAGTCGTTGTGTTCAAGCGCCAGATTGAGTTCCCGGCCTCCGGGTGGAAAACCGCCTTCCAGCACCCGAACCTGTGAGCCGTAGTCTATAGCGGGGTTCGGCTGCACGACAATAACCGAGCTGATAAGCGGGCTGCGGACAAGACGGGAGCACAGGGCTTCGGCCCTGTTGTCAGGAGTTAAAACAATTGCGCAGACTTGTTTCATGACAGGTGTGCAGCCTCCATGTAGTTGAGCGTTACGGTAGTGTATAAGTGAAGTGTGAAAGCGTTGTCAACCGCTGTTTTCATGCCTCAGGATGTTGCTGAGGGTGTGGGCGCATAAAAATTTGTTTTTTTGAGGGGAATTCATGATATATTTTAGAGAGTCCACATATAGCAGGAGAACACCGGATGAATGATTTGACGCATTTTGATGAATCAGGGCGCTCTCGCATGGTTGATGTGAGCGAAAAAAACCCCACCCTGCGGGAGGCTGTTGCCACGGGCACCGTCTCCATGCTGCCGGAAACCTTTGAACGGATTATGAGTGGACGCATACAGAAGGGCGACGTTTTGGCCGTGGCACAGGTTGCCGGTATTATGGCAGCTAAAAAAACCGGAACAATTATTCCCATGTGCCATCCGCTTAATCTGACATCGGTTTCCATGCAGTTTATTCCGCATCCCGGACACCATCAGATTGAAGTGCAGGCCACGGCAAAGATTATTGACCGTACCGGGGTTGAGATGGAGGCCCTGATGGCCGTATCAGCCGCCTGTTTGACGGTGTATGACATGTGCAAGTCCATCGACCGGTCCATGAGCATTTCCGATATTCGCCTGTTAAAAAAAAGCGGCGGCAAAAGCGGTACCTATACCTACACGGGTGAGCGATAAACGGAAGTCTAAAAAAGTATTTTGTTTCACATCGTTTCGTGATATATTCCATTGCTTTTTCGGACACTTTTTTGCGCGGAGGATGGATAACCGTGAATACAACACAGCTTGAGTTTTTTAAAACCCTGCTTGAACAGCGCAGGGAAGTGCTTGTAAACGGTGCTAGCGATACAGTCGTGGAAATGAATGATGATGATGAAACATTTCCCGATCCGAATGACCGCGCCACGCTTGAGTCTGATCGTAATTTTACGCTGCGCATACGCGACCGTGAGCGCAAGCTTATCTCAAAAATTGAGAAAGCCATTGAGCGGATCGAAGACGGTTCTTTCGGCATTTGTGAAGAATGCGGATGCGAAATCAGCGCCCGGCGGCTTGAAGCGCGGCCGGTAACCACGCTGTGCATTGAGTGTAAGGAAGAACAGGAACGCAAGGAAAAAGCCCGCCAGGCATGATCATCCTGCCCAGGTCCGCCTGATTTCCAACCGTCACACCGCAGATTTTGCCGGGGCGATCATGAAAAAAGTTTATTTTCTTTTCTGTATCCATAATCACCAGCCCGTCGGCAACCTCGACCATCTCTTTCGGGACGCATTTACAAAAGCCTATATCCCTCTGCTTGACCATCTTGAGCGCCATCCGCTCATCCGGGTCTGTCTGCATTATTCCGGCACCCTGCTGGAATGGATGACTGCGCACGCGCCGGAGATACTGGAACGGCTGCGCCTGCTGATTGAGCGCAATCAGGTTGAGCTGCTGAGCGGGGGATTCTACGAGCCGATTTTTATGGCCCTGCGCGAGCCGGATATCACCGGCCAGATCAGCATGATGAATACATTCCTTGAGCGCTACCTGGGATGCAAGCCCCGGGGGATCTGGCTGGCAGAGCGCGTCTGGGATCCGGTGCTGCCGCGCCTGATCGCCGACGCCGGGCTGTCATATACGCTTCTGGACAGCACGCATCTCCTGCATGCAGGCATACCCGCTGAACAGATCCATGGGTATTACATGACCGAGCGCAACGGCAGCCCGCTGGCGATTTTTCCCATCAACCGCCAGATGCGCTACAGCATTCCTTTCAAACCACCCGGTGAAACCATCGCCAGTCTGCGCTATATGGCCGGCGCCGAGCATCCCATTGCCGTGACGTATGGTGATGACGGTGAAAAATTCGGCCTGTGGCCCGGCACGGCAAAATCGGTGTATGGGGATGGCTGGCTTGAGCAGTTTTTCACGGCTCTGGAAGAAAACAGCGACATGATTAAGATGACCACGTTCAGCGAGTACCTGGATGCTGCTCCGGCCACCGGAAGTATTTATCTACCGAGTCTTTCCTATGATGAGCTGATGGAATGGGCCCTGCCAGCGGATGCGGTTGTCCGTTTTGAGGACATGCTGCATGCGCTTGAAGACTCACGCATGAAGGAGCAATACCGCTCCTTTATCCATGGCGGCTGCTGGAGCAACTTTTTGATTAAGTATCCGGAAGCCAATCACATGCACAAAAAGATGCTGAGGGTCAGCAAGCGGCTGGAGAGTCTGCAGCCCGCAGCATCGGCCGACACGCAGACGCATCTGGCCGAGGCACAGGTTGAACTCTATAAGGCCCAGTGCAATTGCGCCTATTGGCATGGTATCTTTGGAGGAGTGTATCTTAATTATCTGCGTCATGCCGTCTATGAGCATCTGATCAGTGCCGAGAATCTTCTGGACCGGGCAGCTCCACAGGAGCCGGGCTGTGAGGCCTTTGACTTCCGCTGTGACGGAACGCGCATGCTGCGCTGCGACAGCCCCGGTTTGAGCGCATTGTTTGCACCGGAAGAGGGCGGTGCGCTTGTTGAACTTGATGTCAAGCCGCGCTGCTTTAATATAACCAACACACTCAGCCGCCGCATGGAGAGTTATCACCGTTTCCTGAAGCGTGAAAATATCAACGGCGGCAAATCCCTGTCAGCCCAGTCTATGGCGACCGGATTGATCCCGGCTGAAACCATAGCGGCCCTGCAGTCGAAAATCGCCTATGACTGGTATCGGCGCTACAGCTTTATGGATCATTTCCTGGGCAGCACAACCACACTGGAGAGCTTTTCTCAGTCCCAGTATCCCGAGCTGGGTGATTTTGTTCAGGCTCCCTACGTTGTCGGGCAGACCGACTGCGATCCTGCCGGGAAAAGCGCATGCATAACGCTGACCCGCGACGGGTTTATTACCCACAATGCCAAAGAGCACCCGGTGCGCATCACGAAACGCTTCACCATGGATTATCGTGACATGCGTCTGGATGTTGCCTATGAGCTGCACAACATGTCCGGTCAGGCGCTTGAGCTGTGGTTCGGAACCGAGCTTAACCTGACGCTTCTGGCGGGCGATGACCGCCTGCGCTATTACCGTTTTGCCGGTTTTCCTGACCGCGAATTGCTGATGAACACCAGGGCCGCGTTCGGCAATATTGAGGCCTTCAGTATGGTAGACGAATGGAGCGGTATGGAGGTGCGCCTGGGCGCCCAGCCCGCAACAGGAGTCTGGGTGCTGCCGCTTGAAACGGTTGCCCGGTCGGAAAATGAATTTGAGTGCAGCTATCAGCATTCAACCCTGCTGCTGCACCGCAAGGTTCGCCTGGAACCGCAGGAGCACCTAACCCAATCATTTCAACTTTTTGTGGCGCTGTTTAAGGGGAAAAAGAAACGGTTTGAAAAAACATCAAAAATCTACTACAACCAGACATGAGTGAGCGTGCCGGTGTGAATCAGCACGGCACGATCATGTTCCGGCCTGATTTTTGATTGCATGCGTTTGAACGGCAGTATATGTGCCGGGCATGTTTCACATCGAGCTGTTACAGGAGGTTGACTGTTGTCTGAGCTTCGAAAAGATCCTGTAATAGGGCGCTGGGTTATTATTTCAACCGAGCGCGCCAAGCGGCCTTCCGACCTTATGGTTGAGCCAGCCAAGCCGCGCGGGGGGTTTTGTCCGCTGTGCCCGGGCAATGAAGATAAAACCCCGTCGGAAGTCTTTGCCGTGCCCGCTGAGCGCTCGAACGCCCGGGACTGGACCGTGCGGGTCGTACCGAATAAATTTCCGGCCCTGATACGGGAGGGCAGCCTGAATAAGCGCTCCGAGGGCATGTACGACATCATGAACGGCGTGGGCGCCCACGAGGTCATTATTGAAACGCCCGACCATGCGGCCACCTTTTCAAGCATGCCGGTTGCAGCCCTTGCCAATATTCTGTTTGCCTTCAAAAACCGGTTGAATGTGCTCAAGCAGGATAACCGTCTGCGCTACATCTCCGTGTTTAAAAACTGCGGCGAGGCTGCCGGGGCAACCCTTGAGCATCCGCATTCCCAGCTCATCGCCCTGCCGGTCATCCCCAGGCGGGTCATCGAAAAACTGGACGGAGCACAGGCCTATTTCACTTACAAGCGCCATTGCGTGTTTTGTGACATTATACAACAGGAGTTGACCGACGGCCGACGCCTGGTAGCCCGGAATGATGATTGTATCGCTATTGAGCCATTCGCTCCGCGTTTTCCCTTTGAGACGCATATCCTGCCGCGCAATCATCTGGCCGCCTTTGAAGACACTGCAGATTCCCTGCTGGTTTCTCTGGCTGAAATCATGAGCATCGTTTTTAAAAAAATCAACAAGGCCCTCGGATTCCCCCCGTTCAACTTTATGCTGCACACAGCGCCTTTCAACAAAGACGTGAGTGATTTTTATCACTGGCATTTTGAAATCATACCGCGGCTTACGAAAGTAGCCGGGTTTGAATGGGGCTCGGGATTTTACATCAATCCTACGCCGCCTGAGCAGGCCGCGCAGTATCTGCGCGACATCGCGGTTGAGTAGCCTGTAGCAAAGGCTTGCCGTCGTTGCTTTTTGTGCTGAAGGAGCGGCTGTGGGCCCTGTGCAACACAGCAGGGAAGGGGGACACACAATGGCAACCATACTTTTTACCGATGATGAGGAAAGCATACGGCTTCTGTACCGCGAAGAGTTTGAGGAAGCGGGCTATGAAGTCGTGGTCGCTGCGAGCGGCGAGGAGGCTCTTGAGAAATTCACTGAAGCACAGCCGGACTTGCTGGTGATCGACATCAAGATGCCCGGCATGGATGGTATTGAACTTGTGCGCCGCATCCGGGAGTCCGACACCGATGTGCCGGTTATCCTGTGTACGGCCTATGGCGAATACAGGCAGAATCTGGAGACCTGGGCCTCGGATGACTATATCGTGAAGTCGGCCAATCTTGAGGGTCTGTTTGAAAAAGTTGCGTATCTGCTTGCCTAAAAAGTCGTTTTACACAGGCTGTTCAAAAACGCATAGATGCAATGCGGGCGAAATCATGAGGAATGAGACGTACTTTCGTACGCGCAGTGACGATGATGAGCGCAACGCAGCAGAGCTTTTTCAAAGCCACCTAAACGTATAACCACCCTGTCAGGGACTATGCGGATTGTATATGAATCGTGAAGATATTAAAAACCTGCTTACAGAGTACAAGCAGCACCGTCTGCTGCGCTGTCTGGACCTGCTTGACCAACAGAAGCGCAATGCTCTGCTGCAGGAGCTGGACGAGCTTGATTTTTCCGAGATTGCAGAGCGGTATCAGAACTATACAGCCGATAGCGGGCACGCTGACAAAAAATTTCAGGAAGCCGAGCTTTTGAGCCCGGGCAGCGGGGCCTGCGACAGCGCGGAGTGCGCGCGCTTGAGCGCTCTCGGTTGCCAGGCTCTGAGCGACGGGCGCGTGGCCCTGTACCTGGTGGCCGGCGGCCAGGGATCGCGGCTTGGCTTTGACGGACCCAAGGGCTGCTTTCCGGTTTCACCCCTGAAGTCAAAAAGCCTGTTTCAGCTGTTTGCCGAACAGGTGCTGGCCCTGCAGCGCCGCTACGGCGCGAGGCTGCCATGGTATATTCTCACCTCGGGCGAAAATAATCAGGCAACCGTTGGTTTTTTCAAAGAACACAGCTTCTTTGGCCTGCAGCCGGGAGACGTGCGCTTCATCGTGCAGAAGCAGATTCCCTCGCTTGATCTGGACGGCCAATTGATCGTGGGCAGCGACGGACACCTGTTCAAGAACCCCAACGGGCACGGCGGGTCACTGTATGCCCTGCAGGACAGCGGCGCTCTGGATGCTATGGCAGAGCTCGGCATTGATGAAATATTTTATTTTCAGGTCGACAATCCGCTGGTCAGCATTGCCGATCCGCTTTTTGTAGGCGCCCATATCGACCGGAGCGCCCAGATGTCAACCAAGGTCGTGCGCAAGACCGACCCGTGCGAGAAAGTCGGCATAATCGGCCGCGTAAACGGGCGTCTTGGCTGCATCGAGTACAGCGAGCTCACGCCTGAGCAGGTTGCTGAAAAACTCCCCGACGGCTCCCTGCGCTTCAAGAGCGCCAATATCGCCGTGCATATGCTTAACCGCTGCTTTTGTGGAGAAGCTCGTCAGGCGTGCTGATTTTCACTTGCCCTATCACAGCGCAGTGAAGAACATTGCCTGTCTGGAATGCCGGGATGGCCGCCTTGCTGAGGGGAGCGTCAAGGGCATCAAGTTTGAGATGTTTATTTTCGACGCGCTCGGTTTTGCCGAGACGTCGGTCACGCTGGAAGTGCCGCGCGAAGAGGAGTTCTCGCCCGTGAAAAACGCCAACGGAGCGGACTCACCCGCAAGCGCGAAGGCCGCCATGCTGGAGCGCGCCCGATCCTGGCTCGCCCGGGCCCTGCCCGGACGCGACATCCCCGAAAACCTCGAGATTGAAATCAGCCCGCTGTTTGCGCTTGATGCGCAGGAGCTGTCTGAAAAAATAAACCCGGATATTGACCTCTCCTCGCCGCTGTACCTTGGCTGAGTTATTGAGAGTTTTGCGGAGAAGTAGGGTGGACTCGCGAAGCGTGTCCACCGAAGAGGGCGCTACACGCTTTTTTACCGGGAAAAGTTTTTATTGCCGGATGACAGCAGGTTAACCAGCCCTGCCGCAAGTACACCGCACACCACACCAGTTACGTTTGCCAGCATGTCCAGCCACTCGCCGTAGCGGTTTACATATGGTTGTATCAGTTCAATCGCGCCACTGTAGGCAATAAAAAGCAAACCGATCAAGAGCCAATTCTTTGGTTTTCGCAATGCGGTTGGAAACATCAACAATGCATATGCGATCAGATGATGGGTTTTGTCTGTGCCCGGCACCGGCGGCAATTGCTGCAAAGGCGAGAGCGACAGGAAGGTGATTGCAGCAAGGGTTGCCAGGGTGAGGACAATCCAATAGGTCTTGATGGTTTTTAATAAGCTTGGCATTGTATGGTTTCCAAATCTAGGGGGAAAATAAATCCGGCACCTTTTCTTTTATGCCGGTTACAAAGTCGAAACGATCAATATCCTGCTGAATAATGATGACCCGCACGTCCCTCAAGGACGCAAGCTCCTTCAGGAATTCCATGTCATCGGGTACGTGGTAGACGAATAGCGGGATGTTGCGCAGCTGGATTCGCGTGCTGCGCCCGTAGATCGGCTCCGTCCGTGTGCCGCTGTTCAGGCTCATTGCGGTGAAACCCCCGAAGTAGTAGACCGCCTTGAACACATCGACGATCACCGGGTCAAGGATGTTCGAGTCGAGCAGCGGCCTGCAATCATAGATTGTTTGAAAGCCGGCCTGCCTGACTGCCAGCAGACTGAAGGGTGCCTCCCCCTCGACGTAGACGCGATTCCTCAGATCACCCCGGTCCGTAATCTGTTTCAGCCGTGCGAGCGCAGCCTGAAGCTGGTCTCTGTTGAGGTGGCGCAGATTCTTCCAGTCGAGCCAGAAGCAGCCATCTTCCCCGACAGCCTCGAACAGTGTGCCCAGAGTCAGCAGGGCGCCGTTGGGTTTTTCGTAGCGGTGCGAATGGGAGACGACAAACTCGCTCATCTCCGTATCGTAGTACGCGTCCAGTTCGGTGCCCCTGGCTCCTCTGTCAAACCCGTAGCTGATGCTTTCGATCGAGTTCCGAACTCGAATCGGGGCGCCATCAGATCCGTCAGTGACGAGACCTCTCGTCGCCCACACCTTATGTGGTGCGTCGTATACGCTGGCGTTAGTCCGCTGTGCCAGGTTGTGGTCCACCCAGGCGACAGTCAGGATGAAACCCGTCATTATACACCCGGCAGTCACAAGCAGGAGCGGAGGCCTTCGCAGTCTGGTTTTCTCCCGGGGCGCTTTGCACGCGCAATCCGGCCCATAACAGCGCGGATGCAACGGCGACGACGACCAATTGCGGAAAGAAACCTGTCGATGCGCTTACCGGGTTTACAGCGACTGCCGCGAGCTTGGCAGCAAGGAGCGAAGCCCCTGTAGCGAAGCACAGGATTGAATGACGATTCAGCATAGGCGGTTTGAACCAGCGAGTCAGGATCAGGCACTGAATGCCTGTTTGTGAGTTAATCTGCAGTAATTCCCTTCCGGGGGTTTGAAAAACGCGAAAGGGTCTGTAAGATTTTGACCGTTTAAGAAAAAAAACAACAAAGAAATGAACTAATGATTAAAGCAAGATTAAACAAAAGTAACCAAACGTTCAGTCGAATATACCTTCCGGCATGGGTCCCTTATGTGTTGAGTACCTTAACCCTGCATGTTCAGTGGATTACCTTGATGATCGCGCCGGGAACCAGCGGAGCGCTTTCGGGCATGCCGTTGAGCAGGGCTCAAATCCGAGGACACCATGCTAATTTCAACTGTCCTGCGTTTAAAAATTGGTATGGTGCCATTGACTCGCCCGCCTGTAAAGAACTACAGCCGATTATTAGAACCGTTCACAATACTTTATTAGACAGGCAAATTGCCTTCGCCTGGTCCGCCCCAATACCACTAGCTCAATTTCCGCTATCAATGTTTTTGATCACGCTGTAATCCGCCGTAGGGTTTGTCGGCGGAAGGCCGCTCTCGCAGGGCATCCCGCACTGGCATTTGCCGCAACCGTAATACGTCGGATACTTGTTATTCACCTTTTCTAAAAAGCTGTAGCAGGGAGTGTGTGCCTTGCCGTGCCTGTTGATGGCGTCAGCAGGGCAGGCCCGCCGGCATGCGCCGCACAAAGAACAGTTATCGTAGAGCCCCGTGTACTGCCGCTCGTCCGCTGCAAGCTCAATGTCCGTAATAACCGAACAAAAACGACCCGCTATGCCTTGTTGAGTGATAATGGCGCGGTTCAGGCTGAAGGTTCCCAGTCCCGCAATGTATGCCGTGTGCCGCTCCGACCAGTTGCTGTATATTTTGGGCTCTTTGTAAACCTCAAAGCGTTTGTCCGCAGCGGGAACTATCGCCTGAGCGCCCTGTGAACGCAGGTGCTCAGCCAGTGCCTGTGCCGCCGCAACGATATATTCCTGCCCCTGGACCCTGCCGTGCAGCCATTCGAGGCTGGGCATAGCGCCCCCGGCGTTGCTGGCCTTGATCTGCCGCGTGAAAGGATTGAATATGGATATAATACTTTTCGCGCTGTCCATCCACTCCGAGGGCAGCATATGGTTTTCGCCCACAACATCCGCCCTTTTGCATTCGTTATATAACGCATCCCGGGCCGACGACACTCCGACCAGCGGCCGGTCGTACATGCGAATTCCCGCACATTCAGGAGCAAGGGCTACGGCCTCGGATACACGGTTGCGTGAAGAGTCATCACAGAAGGCCTGCAAAAAATGCACTGTGTCTGTTTTTGAGATATTCATAATGGGAAAGGGAGCGGTAAAGGGGGCAAATTTATTTTCTCTTACTGCCCCAATGCCTGGCCTGATCTCCGGTATTGCCCTTATACCTAAACCGTGGCCTGGTTCTGGCTGCTGTTTTGCTGACTATTGTGTTCGATAAAAGCAGCCAGTTTTTTTTGATGCTCCGGCAGGATGTTTGTGAACTCTATGCCCATGCCCGCAGGAGTCGTGTTGCTATGAGTTTTCGTCCATACGACCCGGACAGCAATGGTCATGATTGCGGCAACGCCTGGCAGTTGAAGCTGTATGGTAAACGTATCATCGACAGGCAGGGGGTTGCTGGTCACAATAAATGCGCCGGTAATGCTTATGTTGCTTATGCGGGAGCCGGAGATGGTGCCTCCATGGCTGGTCATGATTTCCAGGCTGGTCTGTACTCGTGTTGTCTGCCGCTTTTCTCTTCCATGGCAAGACCCGCAGCTATGTTTTCAGTGCGTTTACGCACAAGGGATATTCGCTTGTGCACCAGTTGGCATATGAAATATTTGACTGCTTTTATTTTAAAAGAGCGAAGAATTTTTAATATTTAATACACATATTAAAAATAATTTTATGTGTCAATGAATAAAGCAGTTTACAGGGATAAAAAAATAGAAATAATTCGGATTAAATTTTATAAATAGTAATCATTTGCAAGGCTATGCAAAAGGGCGTGGGTGGTGATACTATTTGACACATAATCAGCGATGGCTTATGGTACACACGTGTTGCAGGAGGGTGTTTTTGCTGAGTCTTTGGCCTGCGCGCACAGTTTGTCCGCTGAGGCGTTCCCCCTTGAAGGATTGTTGCTGATATGGGTTCCATTCAGGTGCTTTCTGATCTTGTGATCAACAAAATTGCGGCCGGCGAAGTGGTTGAGCGGCCGGCCTCGGTCGTGAAAGAGCTGCTGGACAATGCGCTTGATGCGGGTGCAGCCTCCATCACTGTTACGGTCAGCCATGGGGGTAAAAGCCAGGTTCGCGTCACTGATGACGGCTGCGGCATGGACGCAGAGGATGCGAGAGCCTGCCTGATCCGGCATGCGACCAGCAAGATTTCAACACTTGAGGATATTCAGGGCATAGCGACCATGGGGTTTCGCGGGGAGGCCCTGCCGAGCATCGCATCGGTTTCGCGCCTGACCATCACCACTCGTACATCCGATGCCGTCACGGCCACGATTGTGCAGGCCGGCGGCAGTGAAGCTCCGCGCATCAGTCAGGGCGTGCACGCGCAAGGCACGACCATTGAGGTTGGGGACCTGTTTTTACAATACACCCGCACGGCGCAGGTTTTTGAAATCCGACGCAGCCGAATACGCAGCCATTGCCGAGATGTTCAGCACGCTCGCTTTGAGCCGCCCTGATATCAGTTTTGTCCTGCAGAAAAGTGATTGTGTTGCGGCACAGTATCCGGCCTGCAGCACTCACCGGGAGCGCGTGGCCCAGGTGCTCGGCGATGAATTCGCAGAGAACCTTTTTGACTTTGAAATGAGTGCGGGAGATTTTACGGTGCAGGGCTTTCTGGGTTCGCCCGACTATACGCGCGTCAACCGCACGGGCCAGAAGTTGTTCATCAACGGACGCCCGGTTGTATCGCCTGCGATCAATAATGCACTCAGCCGTGCCTATGATGAGTTCCTGCCTGCACGGCGGTTCCCGGTGGCGGTTTTATTTTTTGATATTTCCGCTGACAATATCGACGTGAATGTGCATCCTGCCAAGCGCGAAGTGCGCATCCGCAATGAGCGCATCTTTATTGAGCAGATGACCAGCGCTGTGCGCGCAGAGCTTCGCAAGCGCGGCTTTCACATACAGCCGGAGGCGGCTCCTGCGGTTTCGTCATTTTCTGATTTTCGTGCATCTGAACCGCGCGCCTCGTTTGGACGTGAGAGCGATGAGGATACTGGCTGGAGGGTTCCATCCGCGCCCGGGTCCTTCAGCAACAGCCGTCCAGATGTGTTTGTTGATGGGCCTGTGCCGCGTATGAGAGAAGCGCAGGCGCTGCTTGAGACGGAAGAACAGGAATTGCCTTTTGACATGGTCAAAATCCTGGGGCAGCTGCATGCCTGTTACCTTGTTATCGAATCCAGGGACGGGTTTTTCCTGGTTGACCAGCATGCCGCGCATGAGCGCGTTGTGTATGAAGAGCTGCTTGCGGCCATGCAGAGCAAGAAGCCTGTTAGCCAGCAGCTGCTGTTCCCCGCGACCCTGCATCTTGGCGAACAGGAGGCAGCGGTTCTGCAGCAGGACCTCGCATTGTTTGAAGGCATGGGGTTCGGTGTGGAGGACCAGGGCAACGGATTGTTTTCAATTCAAGCGGTGCCGGGCTGCTTGATGGACAGCGATGCTGAATCTCTTTTGACCGACTGTGTGCATGAACTGCTTGAGCGCAGCCAGCCGGGTTCCTTTGATTCGCGCAACCAGGAAGTCGCCGCAGTTTTAGCCTGCAAGACGCATGCGGTCAAGGCAGGGCGCGAACTGAAAACAACCGAGCAGCTGCATTTAATCCGCAGGCTTGGCGCCTGCGCCAATCCGCATACCTGCCCGCACGGCCGCCCGACATTCATCCGTATCAGCCGGGCTGAAATTGAAAAGCGTTTTTTACGCACGTAAAAAATTATACGTTCATTTTTTTGCTGTCCAAAGAAAGGGTGATAACCAAGGCGTAGCTTTTTTACTTAAGGTTGAATCCGACCGATGTGACGGATAGGACGGATAAGTCAGATCGGCTACGCTGCAAAGGGTTTTAAACTCTTGAACCTTGAACTTTGAACCTTAAGATTTACGCACACCCGCAGAGGGAGACGCCACTATGAGTTTTGAGAGGAGTAAAACCCTTATCAGGCCCGACATTCAGGCCCTGGGTGCCTATCATGTGCCCGATGCCGAAGGCATGGTAAAGCTCGATGCCATGGAAAATCCTTACTCCCTGCCTGCGGGTTTGAAAAAGAAGTGGGCCGCCGTGCTTGCGGCCCCTGAGGTTAACCGCTACCCCGACCCGCGCGCCCCTGAGGTAAAGAAGCGCCTGCGCACGGTCATGAACATTCCGGATGAGTACGATATCCTCCTGGGCAACGGTTCTGATGAACTCATTCAGATGATCTGCCTGGCGATCTCAAGCCCTGAACGTGTGGTCATGTCGCCGGAACCCAGCTTTGTGATGTATTCCATGCTGGCAGGCATTACCGGGATGAAGTATCAGGCTGTTGCGCTGCGGAGCGATTTCAGCCTTGATCTGCCGGCCACGCTTGATGCGCTGAAAAAGCACACACCGGCCCTGTTGTTTCTGGCCCAGCCCAATAATCCGACCGGCAACCTGTTCCCTGTTGAGCAGGTACGTACTCTGGTGAAAAATGCTCCGGGCCTTGTGGTGATTGATGAGGCTTATACGCCTTTTTGCGACAGCGACTATCTGGGGCTGATGAGCGAGTTTGAAAATGTGCTCATCATGCGGACCTTTTCAAAAGTTGGGTTGGCAGGCCTTCGCCTGGGCTTTCTGATCGGGCGGCCCGACTGGCTGGCGGAGTTCGACAAGGTGCGTCTGCCCTACAATATCAATTCCCTGACCCAGGCCGGGGCCGCATTCGCGCTCGAGCACTTTGATGCCTTCAGGGAGCAGGCCGCACTGATTCGGGCCGACCGCAAGGAGTTGCTCCAGGCCCTGCAGGAGGTGCCCGGCCTGGAGGTGTTTCCGAGCGAGGCCAACTTTGTGCTGGTGAGAACCTTTGGCATTGATGCTCCCCGCGTGCATGCCGAATTAACAAAGCGGGGCATTCTCGTAAAATGTCTGGATCGTGCCCACCCGCTTCTTCGCAACTGCCTGCGCATTACGGTTGGAACCCCGGAGGAAAACTCCCGCTGTGCAGCCGCCCTGCGCGAGATACTGTGAGGCACGGCGTGTTCTGCGCTCAGGAGTTGTAATGCCCCCCCTTTCCATCGGTTCCCTGCATCTGCCCTGCTGTGCCGTTCTGGCCCCGCTTGCCGGAATCAGCGATATGCCCTATCGCCTTATGAACCGCAGGTTCGGGTGCTGCCTTGCTTTTACTGAAATGATCAGCGCACGCTCGCTTGTCAATGACAGCGGCCGCACGGTGCGCATGCTTGCCACGCAGCCGCAGGACCGTCCGCTCGGCGTGCAGCTTGTCGGCAGTGATCCGCAGGTGCTCGCGCAAGCCATTGAGCTTCTCAAGCCCTTTACATTCGACGTGATTGATTTGAACGCCGCCTGCCCTGCGCGCAAGGTGGTCGGGGTTGATCAGGGCGCGGCCCTGATGAAAGAGCCTGCCCGGCTTGAGGTATTGCTGCGCGCCATGGTTCGGGCGGCTGATGTTCCCGTAACCGTAAAAATTCGGGCGGGCTGGGACAATGCATCGCAGAATGCGTGCGAGGCAGCGCTGCGCGCCCAGGATGCCGGGGTGCGGGCCGTGTTTATTCACGGGCGCACCCGCTCGCAAGGCTATGGCGGCCGGGTATCCTATGACATTATTGCGCAGGTAAAGCAGGCGCTCGAGGTTCCGGTCATCGGCAGCGGCGATGTTTTTTCAGCTGCGCATGCCCTTGAAATGCTGGAGCGGACCGGGTGCGACGGGGTTTCGGTCGCGCGCGGGGCTCTGGGCAACCCCTGGATATTTTCTGAACTGCAGGCCGCGCTGGCAGGAGAACAGGCGCCAGAGCGCCCCGGTCCGGCTGAGATTGCCGCATGCATGCTTGAACATCTTGACATGAGCGTGAATCTCTGTGGCGAGGAGCTCGGCATAAAGCGCTTCCGCAAGTTTTTCGGCTGGTACACCAGGGGCTTTCACCGCATCCGGCCCCTGCGCAGCGCGGCCTTCACATGCCGCACCCGCGCCGAGTTGGCCGCGATTATCACGCAGCTTGAAAGCATGCGCATTGATCCCGGGAGTTGCGCGCGGCTGAGTGCCGCTGATTTTGAAGGGATGGGAGGGTGTTGAAAAACGCCCGTCTGCTGCGTTGCGTTTGTCATGCGGCACTGCGGCGTACGGAAATGTACGCCTCATTTCTCATGACTGCACGCGCCTTGCATCCGGACATTTTTGAACAACCTTTCGTGTAGCGCATCGACGGGTGCGATCTGGATCCGGTGGATAGTTGCTTGTCAACGGGATTTAAAACCAAGAACAAAAAAACTGTGCTGCGGCGGATAAACCCCAAAAACTGAGAGGCTGAATTTTTAATGATTATGCTATGGTCCGGGGGGTGGCTTCATCAATGAGCATGATCGGGATATCGTCCCTGATGGGATACAACAGCCGGCAGGCTTTGCAGATAAGACCGTCGCCCTGTTCATTGAGTTGGATATCGCCCTTGCATTTCGGGCAGGCTAGAATTTCGAGCAGTCCTTGCTGATTGCCATATTTTTGTCCTCGGGTATGATGATGTATTGTTAGTAGAATTACAGCATACTTTGTGCAAGGCGGCAATACGTAATTTAGTAGGGAGCACTGCGGCGCACGGGCTGACAGTGAATGTGTTTACGAAACGGTTATGACTAGAAAGCCAGCATCCCTACAGCAGATCGTCAGCGCGCTGCGCGCTGTGCCGGAGCGCTCCATGCGCACGCATCTTCTGGCTGAAAAGCTCTGCGCGCTTGCGCCGGACGCGGTCGCGGAGCTGCTGCAGGCAATCATTGAAACAGCCGCTGAGCGCAGGGGCGAATACTGCCTGGCGCTTGAGGCCCTGGACGTGCCACTGCTGACAAACAGGGCGGGCAACAGTTTTATGAGCGATGTGTATGTATGCGCGAAGTGTTCCGGTTTTGAGGAACTTGTACGCCTGCTCTCGCGGCCTGATTCGAGCCGGGTGTTCAACAATGCCGGGGAGAGCAGCTCAGATGAAACTCCTTCCGGTGTGCGGGTTTCCATGGCAAAGAGCGGGAATCGGCAGCAGCTTGAGCGCATGTTTTCCGATACAAATGCGCAGGTTATCCGTACTCTTTTAAAAAACCCGGCGCTCACCGAATCAGATGTACTGAAGCTGGCCTCCAGGAGGCCTGCCGTGGCAGAAGTGCAGCGGGAGGTTTTTCGAAGCAGGAAATGGTCGTCCCGCTATGCCGTGAAAAAAGCCCTTGTCTTGAACCCGTACACGCCCACCGATATCGGGATGAAAATCGTGTATATGCTTATGGTGCAGGATTTACGCGCTGTCGCCGAAAGCCGGGACCTGCACTCATGGTTGTGTGAGATCGCCCGCCAGCGGCTGGGTGGGGAAGGCTGTTGAAAAACGCTCGTCTGCTGCGTTGCGCTTGTCATGTGTCACTGCGGCGTACCGAAATGTACGCCTCATTCCCCATGGCTGCGCGCGCCTTGCATACGAACATTTTTGAACAGCCTGTATGTAAAAAAGCATAGCCCCGGCGCAGCCTTTGTATTTAAGGTTGAATCCGACCGATTAGACGGATAGGACGGATCAGTCGGATCGGCTGCGCTGAAACGGGATTTTAAAACCTCGAAACACTCGGGCCTGCTTAAATTAAATTTTTACAGCGTCGGCGATTCTTGCTACACTGAAACACGGTTGATTATTTCGCAGCGGGAGCGGACGTGGGTGCAACGGAAAAGCAGTTCATGAATATCTATG
Organism: uncultured delta proteobacterium; assembly: GCA_963723235.1. GTDB lineage: Bacteria > Desulfobacterota > WTBG01 > CAIYCZ01 > CAIRTM01 > CAIRTM01. The sequence goes on along the minus strand of CAVRPV010000004.1, from coordinate 74,572 downwards.
ACAAAAATAGCTGCCGGACAGCGCATCACAACCCGTGAGGCGGAGGACCTGCTCACCGGGGGCGATCTGCTGGAGCTGGCCCGCCTGGCTGACGGGCGCCGGAGAGAACTGCATCCCGGCAACACGGCCACGTTTCAGATCGATCGCAATATCAATTACACCAACATCTGCGAGTGCCGCTGCCGCTTCTGCGCGTTTTACCGCGAGGCGGACGCACCCGATGCCTACCTCTTAAGCGTTGACCAGGTGCTTGCCAGTACCGAGGAGGCCGTGCGCATGGGCGCAACGCAGGTTATGCTGCAGGGAGGCCTGCATCCGGACCTGGGCATTGAATATTTTGAAGAGCTGTTTCGTTCGATAAAGCAGCGCTTTGACCTGTGCATTCATTCGCTTTCACCCCCGGAGGTGCAGCATCTTTCAAAAAAATCAGGTCTCGGCCTGCAGGAGTTGCTGCAGCGGCTGCGCGCAGCCGGGCTTGACAGCATACCCGGAGGCGGCGCTGAGATTTTATCCGACCGGGTGCGCAGGGAGATAAGCCCGCATAAAATTTCAACGGCACAGTGGCTGGCCGTGATGGAGACCGCCCATGGCCTCGGCATGCGCACAACCGCGACCATGATGATCGGCAGCGTTGAGACCATTGCCGAGCGCGCAGCGCATCTTGAGCTTGTGCGGGAGCTGCAGGACCGCACGGGCGGATTTCGTGCGTTTATTCCCTGGACCTTTAAGGCCGGCAACAGTGAACTGGAACCGGAGGCTGAGGTGTCCGCTCTTGAATACCTGCGCCTGCTTTCGGTCGCGCGCCTGTATCTTGACAACATCTCCAATATTCAGGGCTCCTGGCTGACGCAGGGCCGCGATGTCGCTCAGGTCAGCCTGCATTTTGGCGCAAACGACCTGGGCTCTATCATGCTGGAGGAAAACGTGGTGCGTGCTGCCGGAACTCACAACCGCATCACCGAGCAGGAAATGGTTGACCTTATCCGGCGTGCCGGGCGGGTGCCGAAGCAGAGAAAAACTGATTATCAGATCGTGAAAGAGTATCCCGTGTGCGCAACCGGCGCAGTTCCGGACTGATCGGAATTTTGGCGGGAATTGCCCCGTGTGTTTCTGAACAGCCTGCTACACGATCACAACTGAATTGTCGCAATCCCCGAACGCGCTGGGCACGTATTTATCCGCCGCCCAGTCATTTTCCCAGTACATATCATCGATCAGGTAGCGGAATTGATATTCCCGGCCGCGCTTGAGCTCAATCGTCAGGCTGAAACTGCCGTCTTTGCGGCGCTTCAACGAATTGGCGTGTATATTCCAGCCGTTGAACTCTCCGGCAACACAGACGGACTGGGCATCCCTGACCGCCTCATGCGGAAGGCTGAATGTAACCTTGCAGGTGTTTTTAGTTTTACTGAAGGTTTTCTTCATTCCGTTTGTGCCGGTTTTAACCGTTTCGGCAGCGTCCATTTGTTTCTTCCTGGTTGCGGCGGCTCCGGGCTTAACAGCCCGGGGGGCGGAAGCTTTTTTAGGGGCCTTTGCTGGTGTTTTAGCCATGGCACATACCTCATATTGAGTGATGAGAATTAGATGTTGCCGCTTTTTTTATTAAAATGTTGAATATTTTTTCACCATCGGGAATATGTAGGTTCTGCTTAGCATTTAAAAATGCTCCGCGCAACCGGAAAACGTTATAAAAGTTAATTTGTTGAGGGATGAGCAGGAAGTTTTTTGAACAGGCTCTATGCTATGGGTGTTTGCTATTGTTCCTTATCCCGAAACCCCAGCATGCGCCGCACGGCTCGAAATTCAGGAGTAAAGAGCTGACCCGGGCCGCGCACGATTAGTTCTTCAACGCTGAGGGCTTCGCCTGCTTTGTTGATGCAGGTAAAAAGAGTGAACAGCGCTGCTTTACCCTCACGGGGAATAATGTCAATGCTTCGCCGAATGCTGAATCCGTTCGCATGCGCCGCCGCGATAGCGCGCTGTTTGTATTGGGTTGGATATACGGTTATAAACCGGGCTTGCGGTCCTGCATGTGCGGCAGCAGCCTGAAAATAATCCTCAATGCTTCCCTGTGTTTCAAAACGAACCCTGGCCCTGTCCGGATCCGGACTTACGGGCCCCTCGCGAAACTCATAATACGGAGGGGAAGAGGTGATGAAGTTGAAGCGTCTTTTGAGCCTGAGCGCACGCAAATCGGCATTGATGAGCTGAAAGCGGTTTTCAAGCTGATTGGCGGCCAGGGACTGCCGGGCGCAGCCAAGGCGCTCTTCGGCGTGTTCAATGCCGATGCCGTTCAAGTCGCTGCAGGCCCACAGGATAATCATGGACACAGCGCACAGCCCGCATCCAAGATCAAGAAATGATGGCACTGTCTGCGTCTTCTCGCAGTTCGCGCACGGCCAGCCAGGCTACAAGCATGTCGTCGGTAGTGTAGCGCTGTCCCTGAACGGGCTGGTAAATGACATAGTCACCGGAGAGCCGGTCTGTGCGCATGGCAATGGGTGGGGCTACTGTGGTGGACGCGCTACGCGAGTCCACCCTACGCTTCTCCACAACCACGGTTTTTCCGCCCTGACCCAGGGTGATGCCGATGGCAATATAGGCGGCATCTTCATCGCCGGGGTTGTGCATGGTATGCACTGCGGCCACGGGGATGAATACCGCGTCCCCGGTGTTCAACTCAGCGCTTTCATCCCCGATGTTGATCCGTGAGCGGCCCTGCACCAGTATGAATATTTCCTGCATGTCTTCGTGGTAGTGGGCCTGGAAAGATTTCCCCGCAGGCAGCAGGGCCCAGTTGATCATCTGCACCCGGCCGTCAATGAGGTCGGCTGCCTGAACCAGCACTTTTTTGAGCACTCCGGGTTCATCGGGCCGCTCGTGGCTGGCGGGAATATAAGTGATGCCGTCTCCTCTGACAATATGCATGGCGCTGGCCTTTCGTAATCAATGATTGTTATCTTCACGCGTGCACAGCATCATCAATAAATTGCGACTGAAAGTCAAGCAGCAGCGCTGACTGCCGGGGCCTCTCGGCGATTGCATTTGACGGAGCCGGCGCGGCATATTATGATGCATGACATGACTGCTTTATCCGGCAAATTATTCCATAAAATCAAGAGCCTTACCGGCCGTGCTATCGGTGATTTCAACCTGATCGAGGAAGGCGATCACGTCGCGGTTGCCGTTTCAGGAGGTAAGGATTCATACGTGCTGCTGCATATGCTGGAAGCACTTCGACGGCGCGCCCCGATCAGGTTTCGCCTGACCGCCGTCAATATCGATATCGGGTTTCCGGGCTATCGCGCGGATATCATTGAAGAGCATCTGCGGGAATGCGGTTTTGCATACCGCATGGTTCCAACCGAATGTTTTCGCATTATTGAACAGAACCTCACCCCGGGCAGCTCATTTTGTTCTTTTTGCGCTCGATTGCGGCGGGGTGTGCTGTACACGGAGGCGCAGGCGCTCGGCTGTAATAAAATCGCGCTGGGCCATCATTTGGATGACTTTATTGAAACCCTGCTGCTCAACCAGTTTTTCACCGGCACCCTGGCTGCCATGAGCGCGAGCATGCTGGCCGATAACGGGGTGCATACGGTTATTCGGCCGCTGGTGTATGTGGAAGAAAAAGACATTGCGGACTTCGCAGCGCAAAACGGCTTTCCGGTTGTGAGCTGTGCCTGCCCGCCGGATGTGCGCACGGATATGAATCGCCGCCGCATGAAGGAGCTGCTGGCGCAGCTGGAGGTCGAGTTTCCCGGCATCAAGCACAGCCTGATCGCGTCGTTGGGGAAGGTGCAGCCACGGCACCTGCTTGATAAAACGCTGATGCGCTCGTAAAGGTCCGAATGCTGCGTTGCGCTGCAGCATCAGTCATTGCGGCGTACAACTCAGTACGCCTCACTCCTTCGGCCTTGCGCGCCTTGCCTGCGAATGTTTACGAGCGCCTCAATTTTTGGGTTTTAATCCCGTTGCAGCGTTAGTTCGGAGTTGGGAGTTGAGAGAAGAGGAACAAGAAAATTACATTGTCGTTTAACATGCTCCGAACTCACAATACAATACTCCACGCATCCCGGCAGCGTGGCCTCCGGCTGTGGTCCTCTTAACCAGAGCTTCGCACAATCAGACGGCGTCATATGCCGAAGAAGTATCCCGCCTGTACTCACCCTTTCTTCGTTGTACAACCCTGATCGTTTGATTTTTTTATGGCTGCACAATGCCTGTGCCCTAACAGGTTACTGTCGCAGAGCATTCTGCTGGCCGTCGCAATCCCCGGCAAGCCGTACCAGGGAGAGGATAACCGGGGGCTCATTTCGGACAGCCGGATGATTAAAAACAATTAATATGCCTTTCATTTTTGCTTCATGCTGATTGGTTATACTATTAAAAAGAACAACGAATTTTCGTGCTATTTTTTTTCAAGGCCATGACGGCAAAAATTATTATCCCGGAGTTCGGCATTGTGAAAAAAGATACACTGTGTTCCGCCGGAGGCAGGCTGGGCCTCTTCCTGGGCGGCATGTACCGCTTCAGGGCGGTGTGGGTTTTAGGTGTCGTTTTTGTGCTTCTGTCGCTGGCTACCCGGATTGCGCTGCTTCTGCAAAGCATTGCCGATGTGGACATGACGGCGAAGGACCTGTTCGCACTATTCGGTACAGGACTTTTTTATGACGCCGTAACATTTTCCTATATCATGGTTGCGCTGGTTATCTATCTGGCCCTGGTGCCGCAAAAGGTCTTTGCCTCCCGTGCGCACCGGTATGTGCTCGGGAGCATGCTTTTTGTTTTTTTGCTGGTTTTTGTTTTTATCGCCTGCGCAGAATATTTATTCTGGATGGAATTTGAGACGCGGCTTGATTTTGTTGCCGTTGATTACCTCGTGTACCGGCGTGAAGTTACTGATAACATAGTCCAGTCATATCCAATGGGCATTATTCTCCCCGCCATCGGCTGCGCTGCCCTTGTTTTGCTTGGAGCTGTCAGGCCCTGCCTTGTTCCATCGGGACCCGCCTATGTTTCATGGAAGAAACATTTTTTTACCGGGGTTGCTTTGCTTATTCTGCCCGCGATATGCGTTGTGCAGGTCGACGATGCCTTCAGCCGTATTTCAGCCAACAAACTGAACAACAGCCTTGCGCTTAACGGAATCTATACTTTTTTCAGGGCATGGCGCTCAAGCAGCCTCATCTATGCCGAACGTTATCCCGTGCTGCCAGAGGATGAGGTGGCTCCGCGTTTGCGCTCTGCCGTTGCTTCAGCCACTACCCGCTATGTTAACCCGAATCCTGAAGAACTCGGCCTGCGGCGCGTTATTGTGAAAAAAGACGGCCCTGAAGTGCGGCCTAATGTCGTGCTGGTGGTGCTTGAAAGCATGAGCGGAAATTTTCTTAATGTGTTCGGGGGCACTGGAGATATCACGCCGAACCTCGACAGGCTTGCACGGGATGGGCTGCTTTTTACGAATCTTTATGCCAACGGCACGCGCACGGTGCGGGGGCTTGAAGCAATAACGCTGTCCGTGCCGCCCACGCCGCCTGAGTCGATACTTTCGCGGCCTGACATGGGCAATCTTTTTACTATCAACAGCGTCTTCCAGGAAAAGGGTGGTTATGAGAGCACCTTTTTTTATGGCGGCCGGAGCTACTTCGACAATATGGAAACATTTTTTTCCGCCAGCGGTTTCGCGCTTATTGACAAGGATGATCTTTCAAAGGATGAGATCACGTTTGCAACGGCCTGGGGGGCCTGCGATGAGGACATCTACCGGAGGGCCATACGCGAGGCAGATACCGTCAAGGGCCGGGGAAAGAATTTTTTTCTATATATCATGACCACCTCAAACCACAGGCCCTTCACCTATCCCGAGGGGAAAATCGATATCCCGTCAGGTACCGGCAGGGAAGGCGCTGTAAAATACTCTGACTATGCCGTTGGCGAACTGATACGGCAGGCGTCAAGCAAGCCCTGGTTTAAGAATACCCTGTTTATTTTTGTTGCCGATCACTGCGCGCGCAGCGGGGGCAAGACCAGCATACCCGTTGACAACTATCACATACCCTGTATTTTTTATGCTCCGGGTTTTATCAAGCCGGCAGCCGTGGACAGTCTTGCCAGCCAGATGGATATCGCGCCGTCCCTTTTTGACCTGTTGAACTGGAGCTATACCAGCAGTTTCATCGGTAAATCAATTTTCACAATGCGGGAGGGAGATGAGCGCGCGTTTATCAGTAATCACCTGACGCTGGGGTATTTAAAAAAGGATGTTCTGGTTGCCCTTGAGCCGTATGGCACGGCAAAGACCTATGCGGTTGACCCCGTTTCACACGCCGAGAGGGAAACCTCTCAGGACAGGACCGCAATAGCTGAGGCCATAACCTATTATCAGGGTGCAAGCGCGTTGTTTCAAAAACGTTCAGCCCGGCCAAAGGATCAGGTATTATGACCCGCCGCGTGTTGTGAAATATTCCGGTTTTTCTCTGGCATCTACCCGATGACGCAGCTTTTTGAAGGAACGTGTGTCTTGAAGGGATGGGCGGATTGTCCTCATTCAGCAGAAAATCAATCGCTTCGGCTTAACCGCCGGCAGCTTTGCGGGTTAGCCTGCCCGGCCTGTCCTGGGTCTGTTTCTGATTTTCCCAATCTCCGATTTTTGAGCTTCGCTGAAAGCCGTTACCCGTGAAAACGGGCACAGCGCGGCAGGCAAAAAGTCCTTTTGTGGCTGCCGCCCTGGTGTTATATACTATAGACAGCACCCGGCATGAGACTGTGCGCTACCGTGCGTGCGGTGATCGTTGCCCGGGTCCCCTGTGACCGCAGCCTTGTCGCAGCGGTGATACGAAAAAATACGGTATGCGAGCATCCCTGCGAAGCGGTTTCAGCGGAAATTAAATATATGTGGGTTAGGCTGTCTGTCATGCTTGATACCTCGGTTGCTCAGAAGCGCGTACAGTGAAGAATCAGACCAAGCAGCAAGCCTTCGCAAGCAAGTTTTTACTTTGACGTAGCGCTCCACATAAAAGGAAAATACGTTCATGCTGCTTGAAACGCTGAAAACCACGGCTGTTCAAAACTCCGGCTCAATAAACATAGCCGACGTGCGGATCGGGTTGGGCTATACGGCCGTACAGCTTTCTACGGGTTCTGTCGGCCTTGCCTATACGTTTCGCGACAAAGCGGCCCAGGGATGCGCGGTGTTCCAAGGCACACGGCCTATTGCCGGCAGACCGGTGCGGGAAGTTTTGGGCTTCCTGACCTCGGAGATCTGCTTGAACGAACAGTCGGCCTGGCAGCGGCCAATGCCCTGTTCAACACTGTTGATGCAGCACGCACCTGTGCGGACTGGCTCTGCACAGAGGGCGATCTGCTGGATGTGCTTGAGCTGACCAAAGACGACCGGGTCGGCATGGTGGGATTTTTTGCTCCGCTGGCTCCGGTGATCCGGCAGCGCGCCGGCGAGCTGATTATCTTTGAGGACAACGCAGACCGCGCCGACGGACTTATGCCGGGACATAAGGCTGCTGAACTTCTGCCCACGTGCTCAGTGGCCATCATAACGGCAACGTCGATTATCAACAAGAGCTTCGAGCAGCTTGCCGCTGCCGCAGGTCCGTGCCGTGTCAAGGCGGTTCTGGGCCCTTCCACCCCGCTCGTGCCAGGCATTTTCAAGGACTACGGCGTGACGCACCTTTCCGGTCTTATCGCTTCCGATCCGCAGCAGGTCATGCGCGTTGTCAGCGAGGCCGGCGGCGCACGCGATTTCATGAAATGGTCGAAAAAAATAAACCTTATTATCAAGCGTTAAAGGAGACATATGAATTTTGTTGTCGTCTATATTTCGCCGGCAGGGACCACGCGCCATGCGGCGCAGGTTATATGTGATGAGCTTTCAGCCCTTGGAAAAGCATGCAGCGTCTTTGATCTGGGTAGCAAAACTTGCAGGGCGGAACTTGCAAATACTCTGGCCGCCGCGGCCAGTGATGCCTGCCTGTTTATTGGCTCGCCGGTTTATGCCACACATACTGTCCCAGCGGTTATGGATTTCATCACGAACCTGCCTGACGGTGTTGCCTGCTGCAGTGTGCCTTTTGTAACCTGGGGCGCGGTGACCAGCGGCATGGCGCTCGCGGAAATGGCGGAAGCGCTTGACGCAAAAGGATACCCTGTAATGGCAGCGGCAAAAATAGTTGCCGAGCATTCGCTGTTGTGGCAGTCCGAGAGTCCGCTGGGCAAGGGCAGACCCGATGCCGCGGATGACCGCTGTGTGCGCAGCATGGTACAAAAGGTCGCCGCTGCACTGGACAGGGGTTCGGCAAAGCATCTGCCGACGGCTGGTATTGAACTATCAGCCCGAGCGCCTTGCAGAAAATCATGGCGGGTCTGGCGCTGCATGCTGTTAAAAAGGTTTTGCCGCAGATTGGCCTGCAGCGTGAGCTGTGCACCCTGTGCGGGGACTGTGTGGCAGCCTGTCCGGTCGAGGCTGTCGAGCTTGTCGACGGTCCGGTATTTAAAGAGTGCTGTATTGCATGTTATAATTGCCTGCGAGCCTGTACCCGGAACAGGCCCTGCGGGCTGATTTCAGCCAGATGGAGGCAGGCTTGGCTCAGCGCGTGCGGGATTTCGGTGAACCATGCGAAACGGTTGTGTATTTGCCATAGTCCTTTACAAAAGAGGGAAGGAGTATCCCTGCCAATTTAGGCATACCAGTGCGCTCCATGCGACTGAGCACAAGGAGAAGTCATGTTGATAACATCCCTTGATTTAATCGGTACGTTTGCATTTGCCATTACCGGCTGCTTTAAGGCCATCAAGCACGAGCTGGACCTGCTGGGGTTTGTCATTCTGGGCCTGATTACCGGCATCGGCGGCGGCATCGTGCGCGATATTATTCTGGGCGTGCCGCCGGTAGCGCTGACCACGAACTTGTATTTTACAATTTGCCTGCTGGCCGCAGCGGTAGTCGTATTTTTCTTACAGGCATATAGCCGCTCGGTGGAATGTCATTTTGCTGGTAGACGCGATCGGGCTGGGCACATTTACGGCCATAGGCTGCGCAAAGGCCGCCGCACACGGCTATGGTTTTTTCGGCATCGTGCTGCTCGGGACCATGACCGCCATCGGAGGGGGAACCATCCGCGATATCCTGGTCGCTGAGGTGCCCGAGGTCCTGAAGTCAGGATTTTATGCAACTGCCAGCATACTGGGCGCGGTAGTGTATTTTTTTATTTATCAGGCTGCAGGTGTTTCAAAATAACCCCACATTGCTGATGCTTGTTACGGTGACACTGATAGTGGCTGTCAGGCTTATAGCGCTCAAAAAAGATTTTCAATTAAAACAGCTTCACAGAATGCCCAAGTCCCCGACCGTGCTTTCACAGGAGCGGCATAAAAAGCAGTAATTGCACACTGTGGGGTTTGGGCACATCCGTGTTTCGCACTGCGCGCAGCGTGGCGCTGGTCATTCCGAGACGCCGGCCTGTTTGCGGCACACGTCGCGCATGGTGTCGACGGCGATAAAAAATTCCCGCATTGCCATGACCCAGAGGTAGCGGCCCTGATCGGTGAGCGCGAGCCGGTCAGGCTCCTCGCGCAGCGCGCCGATCAGGCGCAGCAGGGTCATCTCCGGCCACAGGGCTTTTTTGAAGTCCCGCCCCTGTTCGGATTCAAAAAAGCTTTTTGACAGCTCGGTTGAAAACAGTTTCATCAGCAGCATGTAGTGCAGTGTTTCGCGGCGGGTGAACTGTTTGATCAGGCCGGTGGGCATGTGTCCGGCTTGCACGCGTTCGATATAGTCGTTCAGGTTGAACGTGTTGATATGGATACAGTCATTGAAATAGCCGAAGGCTCCGCTGCCCACTCCCACGTAGGAGTCATAATCAATGATATACTCATCGATCATTGCGGCTTTGCGCGAAAAACACCACGCTGTTGAGCTTTGATAGCTGCGGCGCATGTGTTCAAGAATAAGCATGTACATGCGCTTTTCCTGTTTGTAATCGATCGGCCCCAGGGTCTCAGCCAAACGTGCGGCAACGCTGGGAGCGGTCATGAGCGGATAGAAGGTAACCTGATCGGCGCTCAGGCGGTCGATCAGCTCAAGGTCTTGGCGCAGGCTTTTTTCGTTTTGCAGCGGCATGTTGAAAATAAGATCAATGTTGAGCGTGTCGAACAGCCCCGCTGCCTGCTGCAGGCGCTCGAATGTTTCCTGAGCACATCCGTATTTGTCATAGCGGCCGATGGCCTTCAAAATGGTGTCGTCAAAACTCTGCACGCCCACGCTGAGGCGGTTGATGCCGGCGCGGCTCAGGGGTTCAAGATATGCTGGTGTCACATGGTTCGGGTTTGTTTCAACTGAAATTTCGCGCACGCCCAGCTCTTCGCGCGCAACGCGCACAAGCTCAAGCAGGGGCTCAAGCATGATGGTGGGCGTGCCCCCGCCGACATACATGCCCGTGAAGCGGTATCCGCGGTCGCGGTACATGCGGATTTCGCGCATGAGCGCACCGAAATATTTTTTCGCAAGCTGCTCTTCAAAGACGAAGCGGTGAAACGAGCAGTACGGGCACAGCGATTCGCAGAAGGGAATGTGCACGTAGAGCAGGCTGCGCTCCTGCCCGGCCGGAGCTTCAGGCACGGACAATTCCGTTGCTTCGCTGAAGCGCAGTACCGAGCGCATGGAGCGGCGCAAAATTCTGTTTACAACCGGTTCAATGATATACATGGGTGATTGCCTTTGATCCATGCCCGACCGGCTTGACGCGGGCTGCCGTGATGGTGAGTGTATTTGCTTTCAGGGTGTTGATTGCATCCATAACACGCCTGGAAGTAGTGCAGGGCACAACCTGATAGGTGTATAAATCTTTGTTGGGGGTGCGCAGGCGCTTGACTGCGTAAAAAACATCATGCGCGCATAAAAATGCGCTGGCTATGCGGCCGGCCGTGGGCGCGTCAAGCGGAGCGGCTGTATTGAAAAACCAGCCTGCAGTGCAGGTTTTCTCAGCATGCGGAATATGGTCGGGCCACCACACGCGGGCCTCGCAGCGCAAGGCGTGCAGAGTGCAGCTCTCGCGCTGCTGATTCAGCAGATGGCGTTTAATGAAATTAATCCATCGAACGAACCTGAGCAGCGTGACAATGTCAAGCCGGCAGAAATCGGGCGTTTCCACCGCGAAAGCGCTGGAGCGCAGCAGGATTTCATTGCCCGGCAGGCGCAAGTCTTCCGCAGCCATTTCATCGTACAGGCTGGTTCCGGGGCTGGGATAAAAAATGCTGGGTCCGATCATGGTCGGCCGGGCCGCAAGATAGAAAATGGAGGCAAGCATATCCTCAATGCAGTGTCCGGGAACGCCCAGCAGAATATAGGTTGTCAGGGCAAAGCCGTTTTGGGATGCCTGGTTCAGCACGCGGGTCGTGGCCGAAGAATGCGCTTTTCGGCCAAGCTGCCTGTTTTTCCCGGGGGCCGCGCTGCCCAGGGCCAGGTCAAGATGCAGAAAACCCGCCCGGCGCATGGCATGAAGCAGGTCGCTGTCAAGAGAGAGCAGCGAGATGCCGTTCATGGCAGTAAAGCCGATACCGGCCCCGTCGAACTCGGTGTGTACTGCCTCCAGAATACTCATGGCCCGTTTTTTGTTCCAGGTGAAGTTGTCGTCTTCAATATCAAAGACGCGGATGCCATGCTGCTCAACACATACCCTGATCTCGTGAAGGATGGATTCCACGCTGCGGGTTCGAAGCCTGTCGCCCATCAGCGCGGCAACTGAGCAGTAGGTGCACCCTTGAGGGCAGCCGCGGCTGGTGAGCAGCATGGTTGCGCGCTGCCCTCCGATTGTGTAGGAATCCAAATCAAGCAGGTCGCGCGCGGGCAGGGGCAATTGGTCAAGATTTTCAATGAAGCCGGTGCGCGGAATGATGCGTACCCCGTTGTTATGCCTGCAGGCCAGACCCTCAACGTCTGGAGTGATGCCCTGCTGCAGGTTGTCCAGCAGAAGGGGCAGGCTTTGTTCGCCTTCGCCGATAAGAATAAAATCAATGTTCGCATTGGCGAGCATCCTCTCCGGCTGGCAGGAGGCATGCGCGCCGCCCGCAATGACCGGGATGCGCCTGTCTATAGATTTGACCAGCGCGGCAACCTGCAGTGCATCGTCTACGTACGGTGTAAACTGGCACTGCAGTCCGACTGCGTCAGGGCGGGCCGCAGCAATGCGCGCGCGTATATCAGCCGGGCTCATGCCGAAGGCGCAAAAACGGCTGTAGAGACGAAACGGGGTTTGATCCCCCGGCACATAGTGCTCCTGCAGATATTGCAGGGCTTCGGGAACAGGGGCGTGTCTTTGCGCGGGCGTCTGACAGTCAAGGATCTGCGCTTCGTGCCCGTGCTGCCTGATGGCGGCTGCAAGGCAGGCCAGGCCAAGCGGCTGCGTGCGCAGCTGCGTGCGGTAAAAGTCGCGCAACGGAGGCTGAATCAGTAAAATGTTCACGCTGTTGACGCGTAAGGCCTAAAAGGCAATTGAGAAGGAATCATATTCGCCGCTATATTCTTCAGTGAATTCTTCTATTCTGTCAACCCTGGAACGCGGGGGTCCCTGTCGGCACCAGGCAATCAGTTGTTGAACGCGTTGTTCTTCACCTTCGGCAAGCACTTCGACCCGGCCGTCCGGCAGGTTCCTGACCCAGCCGCACAGGCCCAGTTGGGAAGCCTGCTTTTGGGTTTCAGCCCTGAAACAAACTCCCTGCACGCGGCCGCTAACAAATGCTCTTACTCGTATGGGTGCCATGCACATAATCTCCGCTTGTCTTGTCGGGCAGTTGTACCCGTCACTCTGCTTTGGCTTCTCAGTATAGAAAATGTTGAGCGGAACGTCAATGCGTTGCAGGGCAACGGTGTGTTTTTTGATTGCGGCCCGGGCGGTTTATATATTATAGTCCCTGGCCAGGCATGTAGGGTTATGGGCCTGTGTCAACGCAGGCACGGGCTTGCACGGTGATATGTGTACAGGGACGTTTATGAATCGCAGGGATTTTATCAGGATAGCGGCATTGACCGGGCTGGGCCTTGGATTGAGCAGCCGGCAGGCGCTGGCGCAGATTGCAATGCTGACGCCGCGTGATGCTGCGGCTGTCCATGACGCGCGCCTGCAGGATTATTTAGACAAGATGCGCAATTTTGAAAGGCCTCATCCCGATGATGTGTTTGTGGATGCCGGGGAATTGCCCGCTGCTGCGCGCATGCGCCGAGCGCCTTGGCCGCATGGAGGCTGGTTGATTGGGTATGGTTTTTTTCATCTGTTGAGTTTTGATGATGCCCTGCGGTATAGCCGCAATATGAACGGGTCGGAGCTTTTACCAAACCGGAAATTGCATTCATGGAGAAGATTTTTTATCGCTGATGCGCGCAGCTACGGTTTTTTGGACGATAAACCGTTGAAGAATCTCACCCACGCTGTGTCCCGCAGCCAGGTTGTCAGAATCGCCTCGACTGGAAATTATCTGCACCGGGGCGACTCCTTCGACGCGTATCAAAAAATAAAAAAGTCGGTCGGCAACCGCGTGGAGCTGACCTCAGGGATTCGCAGCATCATAAAACAGTACCGGCTGTTTTTGAACAAGGCGTATGAGAATGGGGGCAATTTCTCTCTGGCATCGCGGCAGGTTGCCCCGCCCGGCTATTCCTATCACGGGTGGAATGATTTTGACGTGGGGCAGGCAGGGTTTGGAGAATTGAATTTTACCGAACGTTTACCGCTACCGAGGCCTACCGCAGGATGGTCGATCTCGGGTATCTGAACCTGCGCTATCCGCGTGACAACCTGCTGGGCGTGCGTTATGAGCCCTGGCATATCATGGTATCAAACGCGGCCTGATACGGCTCACCTGTCCGCTCCCTTTCCTTTCGTTGCCTGCAGGCAGCCCGGCCTCACCGGATAATTTGATTGCATTTGCTGTCAAAGAGTGTAAAAATACTTAACTTTTGGAATCCCGGCTCCCTGGTCACGCGTGAGCTACTAGACACTATACCCTAACAGGAGGTACATTTGAATGGCACTTATAGATTTTGGCGGTGTTAAAGAGGAAGTTATAACCCGTAAAGAGTTCAGCATGGCAAAGGCACGCACAGTGCTGAAGAAGGAAACCATTGCTGTAATCGGTTACGGCGTTCAGGGGCCTGCCCAGGCTCTTAATATGAAAGACAATGGCTTTAACGTGATTATCGGTCAGTCGAAGAAGTATAAAAAGGATTGGGACCGCGCGGTAAAGGACGGATGGAAACCCGGCAAAACTCTTTTTGATGTTGAAGAGGCTGCTACGCGCGGCACGATCATTGAGATGCTGGTCTCGGATGCGGGGCAGAAAGCAATATGGCCCGCTATTAAGAAGTGTTTGAACCCGGGCGACTGCCTGTATTTTTCACACGGTTTTTCCATTGTCTACAAGGATCAGACAAAGGTGATCCCGCCCAAGGATGTTGATGTTGTGCTGTGCGCGCCCAAGGGTTCCGGAACATCGGTGCGGCGTAATTTCCTCTCCGGCTCAGGCATTAATGCCAGCTTTGCCGTTGAGCAGGATTGTACCGGCCGTGCAAAGGATCGCTGCATTGCTCTTGGTATTGCCATTGGTGCAGGCTATCTTTTCCCCACTACCTTCAAGCAGGAAGTCTACAGCGATCTGACCGGTGAGCGCGGCGTGCTCATGGGCGGGATCGCCGGTATGATGGAAGCACAGTACGAGGTGCTGCGCAAACACGGGCACAGCCCCAGTGAAGCGTTTAATGAAACCGTTGAAGAGTTTACCCAGAGCCTGATCCGCCTGGTTGATGAAAACGGTATGGACTGGATGTTTTCCAACTGCTCTGCAACTGCACAGCGCGGTGCCCTGGACTGGAAGGGCGCGTTCAAGAAGGCCAACAAGCCTGTTATGGAAGCAATCTATAAGCGTGTTAAATCCGGTGAGGAAACCCGCCGGGTGCTGTCCTCGACTGGTCGGGCTGATTATCGGGAACAGCTTGGCAAAGAACTCAAGGCCATTGCTGACTCTGAAATGTGGCGTGCCGGACAGGCTACCCGCAGCCTGCGGCCCCGTGAGGCTGCCAAGACAATCACCAAGGGAACCAAGGGCATTGGCGGCCGTAAAGGCAACTGAGCGGTTGCTCAATTTTTTTTAACCATATCACCCGCGGCAGGTACTTGCCGCGGGTTTTTTTTGTGCGCCCGGCATGGCGCAGTCGGATTGACTGTCTCCTGCGCCGACTGTAAAAATTTCACTGTGCAAACTGCTGCGCATTGGCTATAAGAGAGTTTATAACTGGCCGGAGCGAAGATTACCCTGCAGGAGCACGGAGCCATGTGCGGTATTTGCGGAAAAATTAATTTCAGCCCGGAGCGCACGCCGGAACGGGCGCTGCTTGAGCGCATGTGCTCATGCCATTGCATCATCGCGGCCCGGATGACAGCGGCGTTCATATTGCCGGTCGCGCAGGCCTGGGGCATTGCCGTTTGAGCATCATCGATTTATCGCCTGCCGGGCATCA
This sequence comes from uncultured delta proteobacterium, assembly GCA_963723235.1. GTDB lineage: Bacteria > Desulfobacterota > WTBG01 > CAIYCZ01 > CAIRTM01 > CAIRTM01. The sequence continues at coordinate 59,049 of CAVRPV010000004.1, read as the reverse complement.
GCCCATGTGCAATGAAGACGGCAGCGTCTGGGTCGTGCACAACGGTGAGGTCTATAATTTTCCCGAACTGCGCAAAGAGCTGCAGGCAAAGGGGCATTGTTTCAGCTCGAATACCGACACGGAAGTCATTGTGCATCTGTATGAGGACCTGGGGCCGGAATGCGTGACGCGTTTGCGCGGCATGTTCGCCTTTGCCATATGGGACGGGCGCACACAGGAGCTTTTTTGCGCCCGCGACCGGGTAGGCAAAAAACCGCTGGTGTATGCTGAAACCGGGGACGCGTTTGTTTTTGCCTCTGAGATCAAGGCCCTTTTGCAGGATCCGGCCGTCAGCCGTGATCTGAACCCTGAAGCTTTGCATCATTACCTTACCTATCAGTATGTGCCCGGTCCGCATACGATTTTCAAACACATAAAGAAACTGCCCCCCGCGCACACCCTCAGCCTGAAGAATGGTCGTGTTTCAATCCGTCGCTACTGGGATCTGGCCTATGAGCCCAAAACATATGCGGCTGATGAAAATGAACTGGTTGAGCGCTTCAGCACGATTTTCCAGGAGGCGGTTCGGATCAGGCTCAGAAGCGATGTGCCCCTTGGTGCGTTTTTGAGCGGTGGACTTGATTCCAGTGCGGTTGTGGCGCAGATGAGCGCTTGTATGGATCGACCCGTGAAAACATTTGCAATCGGGTTTGATGATGCTGATTTTAACGAGCTGAAATATGCGCAACAGGTGGCTGACCTGTTTGGCTGCGAGCATACCGAATATGTTGTAAAACCCGATGCGCTGCAGGTGCTGCCGGCAATCATCCGTCATTATGATGAGCCCTTTGCCGATCCTTCCTGCGTGCCGACCTGGTATGTGGCGCAGTTGACGCGCAGGCACGTCACGGTTGCGCTCAACGGCGACGGGGGGGATGAATCCTTTGCGGGCTATGAGCGCTACTATGCCAACCTGATGGCTGCGCGGGTACCGGGACCGTTGTGCGCGCCGCTGCGCGCGGTTGCACGTTCTTTGCCGCATCGCCAGGCCCGCTGGAGTTTGCTGCGCAGGGCAAAGCGTTTCCTGGGCGGGTTGCATGCTGATCCCGCGCAGCGCTACATCGGCTGGCTGTGCTATTTTACCGGGGAGATGAAGCATGATCTGTATGACCCGGCATTTGCGGAAGAGATTGGTTCCAGTGATTCGGTCCGGCTGATGGCTGAAGCGCTGCAGCACTGCGAGGCCTCCGGGCTGCTTGATCGCACCCTGAGCGCGGATGTCAGTCTGTATCTGCCCTATGACCTGCTGGTAAAGGTTGATATTGCCTGCATGGCGCATGCCCTGGAAGCGCGCTCACCGTTTTTGGATCATGAACTGATGGAGTTTGCCGCCCGTCTGCCGCAGTCCATGAAATTGAAGGGATCCGTTTCGAAATATTGTCTGAAAAAAGCTTTTGCAAAGCAGCTGCCGCCTGAAATTCTGCATCGCAGGAAAATGGGATTCGGTGTGCCCCTGCAGCGCTGGTTTCAACATGAACTCAGGCAACCCCTGCATGATGTGCTGCTCGACAGCCGCACCACCTCACGCGGGTATTTCAGGCGCGCGGCTGTAGAACGGCTGCTGCACGAGCACATGCACGCGCAAGCAGATCACAGCTACCGGCTCTGGGCTCTTTTTTATCTTGAGCTGTGGCACCGGGTGATGATTGATGACTCTGATGTTCTGGGGATATAGAAGGCTGTTGAAAAACACCCATCTGCTGCGTTGCGCTCATCATTCGTCTTTGCGGGGTACGCAACAGTACGCCTCATTCCTCATGATGTCGCGCGCCTCGCAGCTGCGCATTTTTGAATAGCCTTTTATGCAATTGTTTTCAACAACATGGCAGGGCATTCATTGCGGGATCCCAGCCGAGAACAGCCAGTCAGTTTTACCTGAGGCTGACTGCGAAAAATATATACAATGCTTGGACGTAATAGATACATGGAAAAGAGTACAGCGGCCTATGCGCTGATTGACCATACCGCCGATATTGGTGTTCGGGTGCGCGCACACAGCATGGCCTCTCTGTTTGAGCATGCCGGCGTGGCCCTGTTTGACGTTATGGTTGATATTTCCAGCGTACAGCCGGTTCTTGAACGGGAATTTATCTGCAGGCGCGATTCATCGTGAGGAGTTGCTGGTTGAGTGGCTGGGGAACCTGCTGTATGTTTTTGATACGGAGCGCATCGTTTTTTCGCGCTTTCGCGTGGAGACGGCTTGACGGGCAGCTTCTTTCAGCCCGTGCATCCGGCGAGTTCTATGATGCCACCCGGCATGATCTGAAGACCCTGATCAAGGCGGTTACCTACCACGGCCTGTGCGTGCAGCAGTCGCGGGCGGGTTTGCGGCTACTGTGATTCTTGATACCTGATGATACCTCGATTGTTCACGCATTGATTTATGGTACTGCCGGCGGGCCTTTGCAATGATGCTAGGCCCTGATGCAGCCTTGTATCTATTTTTCCCCTTGACTCATGCCGGGTGCCTGCCTATACTCGTGAGGGCTTAAACCACGTTGGTTTCGGGTACAATCGGTGGGGAAGGCCCGGCCTTTGTGAGCGTTTCAGCGGGATATTTTCCTTTGTATAAACGAATCACATTGTTATGAAAGCATTGCATCCGGACGCTTTCTCCCGCACAGGGCGTCCATGCATGAGTAATTACCGGGAGGTCTGAAAAACGCATGTTCTGGGAAGAGAAAATTGAAACCATGCCGCGGGGCGATCTGCAGGCGCTGCAGCTCGAACGCCTGAAGAAAACAGTCGCGCATGCCGCGAACTCGCCGTTTTATAAAGGGGTATTCGCCGGAAACAAGCTTGATCCGTCCGCGATTCGAACGCTGGACGACATCCGGCGCATACCGTTTACGACCAAGGATGATTTGCGGGAGTCATGGCCCTACGGGCTGCTCGCGGTTTCAAAAGATGAACTGGTGAGAATGCATTCATCGTCGGGCACAACCGGCAGGTCAACGGTGATATTCCACACGGCCGCAGATCTTGATGCCTGGACGGATACGTTGAGCCGCTCTATGTACATGACCGGCATGCGCAAGTCGGATGTGTTTCAGAACATGATGACCTACGGTCTGTTCACGGGCGGGCTTGGCTTTCACTACGGGGCCGAGCGCATCGGGGCCCTCACGATTCCCGTGGGCGCCGGCAACAGCAAGCGCCAGATACAGCTCATGCAGGATTTCGAAACAACGGTTGTCCATATCATTCCCAGCTATGCTTTGCATCTCTCCGAGGTTTTTGAGGAAATGGCGGTTGAGCCCGCGCCGGGATACCCGGCTGCGGATCGCCTTTCTGGGAGCCGAGCCGCACTCGGAAAAGACCCGGCTCAGGGTCGAGGAATTCTACGGGTCTGAAGGCCTTCAACTCCTACGGGCTCTCTGAAATGAACGGGCCCGGCGTGGCGTTTGAGTGCCAGTGCCAGACAGGCCTGCATCTGTGGGAAGACAATTTCCTGATGGAGATCATTGACCCTGATACGCTTGAGCCTGTTGCCGACGGCGTTGAGGGCGAGCTGGTGATGACAACGCTCAAGCGCGAAGGCATGCCCGTGTTGCGCTACCGCACCAAAGATCTTACGCGTATCATTGCCGGGCCCTGTGCCTGCGGCAGAACCCATCGCCGTATTGAGCGTATTACGGGCCGGACCGATGACATGCTTATTATCAAGGGCGTTAACATCTTCCCCGTTCAGATCGAAAAAAAGCTGATGGAGACCGCGGGCGTGGGCAATAACTTCCAGATCATCCTTGAGCGCAAGGGCTACAATGACCACATGATCGTGCGGGTCGAAGTCGCGCGGGAGCTGTTCTCTGGCGATTTAAAGCAGCTGGAATCGCTGCGTAAAAAAATTACGGAAGAGCTGCGCAGCGACATTCTGATAACACCCCGGGTTGATCTGGTGGAGCCGAACACCCTGCCGAAAACGGAAGGGAAAGCAGTGCGTGTGATCGACAACCGCACGGATTGACCAGTTGATTAGGCTGTTGAAAAGCATCCGCCTGCTGCGTTGCGCGCAGCATTCATCATTGCGGCGCATGAAAACGTAAGTCTTATTCTTCATGACGTCGCGCGCCTTGCACCCGGGTATTTTTGAACAGCCTATAAAAAAGTAATTTTCAATAACCTGCTCTTATAAGGAGTGAGACAGATGCTTATTGTCATGGATAAAAACGCAACTGATCCGCAGGTTGATGCGGTAATCAAGCTTATCGGCGACATGGGTTTCACGCCGGTGCCGGTGCCTGGAACACAGCGCACCGCGATCGGCATTGTGGGCAATTCCGGTCCGCTTGATTCGGCTCCGTTTCTGGCGCTGGAGGGTGTCAAGGAGGCCATTCATGTTTCCAAGCCCTATAAAATGGTCTCGCGGGATTTTAAGGCCGAGGATACGGTGATTGAGTTGGGCGATGTGAGAATCGGCGGCGGTGACCTGGTGGTTATGGCCGGACCGTGCGCGGTAGAGAGTCTTGAACAGTGCCTGGAAACAGCGCGGGCGGTTAAGGCGGCCGGGGCGCAGTTTTTCAGGGCCGGTGCATATAAGCCCCGCACGTCGCCCTATAGTTTTCAGGGGCTCGAAGAAAAGGGCCTGGAGATTTTGCGCACGGTGCGTGAAGAAACAGGTCTTTTGATCGTGACCGAGGCTATTGACAATGAAAGTATTGCCCTGGTCGAGCAGGTTGCCGACATCGTGCAGATCGGGGCGCGTAATATGCAAAATTTCAGTCTGCTCAAACGAGCCGGCAGGAGCCCCAGGCCGATTCTGCTCAAGCGCGGCATGTCGGCAACCGTTGAAGAGCTGTTGATGGCCGCCGAGTACATTACGTCTGAGGGCAATCAACAGATTATTCTGTGTGAGCGCGGTGTGCGCACCTTTGCAGATCATTCGCGCAACACGCTCGATCTGAGTGCGATTCCGGCAGTGCAGGCTCTCAGCCATCTTCCCATCATCGCTGATCCCAGCCATGCTGCCGGGCGGCGTGACCAGGTGCTTCCCCTGGCCCGTGCATCGGTGGCGGTCGGCGCGGATGGTCTTATGGTGGAAGTGCACTGCGACCCGCCCAGTGCTCTTTCAGACGGACCTCAGTCGCTGTATCCGGCGCAATTCGAGCAGTTGATGCGCCAAGTTACCGCATTGGCATGCGCTGGTTTCGCGCTAACAATTCTGAGAGCGCAACGTGTTGGTTACAGTGCAGGCCGCTCGGTTTCATTGTTGGCCGACGGTTGTTTTTTTATTGACACACATGCGGCACCCTGACTATACTTGGCCCGCAAATGCAATCTTGCGAGGACCTTTTACGAATCATTGTTGGTTAAGGATACACACGCCATGACCGCATTTCAGATTTGTGTTCCGGCTGAAAACAAGCCCGGTATGCTTGCAAGTGTCACCTCCGTTCTTGCCCGCGCCAAAATCAATCTGCGGGCCATTACCATCACATCGTTTGGCGGCAGCGGATTCTTTCACATGGTTGTCGATGACCCGCAGGAGGCCCATCATGCGCTTAAAAAAGCGGGGATAGATAATCATCTTAAGGAGGTTGTCGCTGTTTTAATCGATGACCGGCCCGGCAGCCTGAACCGCCTTGTGCAGCTTCTTTACAGCAGCGGCATCAACGTCGAAAATGCCTACGGGTTTGTGGTCGAGAGCCACAAAAATGCGGTCTTCGTGGTTGACGTCGACAAGCTTGACGAAACCATCGCCGTGCTGGAGCGTGAGAAGTTCACAACCCTTGACGCCGAGGCGCTCAACGCAATCGAGCCGTTTCATTATATGAAATATTAAGGCGGCCCTGCAGCAGCGCATGCTGTTTTTTATATACCGCAACAGTACGGCTTATAAGCCGCACAGCAGCAATGGCCGGCGCAGTACGAGGGGCCGGGAGTGGCAGAAAAATTTCATGGAGGGAGTAAAGAATGAAAAAATATCTGGCAATTTTGGGACTTCTTGTCTGCACGGTGGCAGTCTGCGGCTTTTCAAACCCGGCGAAGGCCGGATGTCATCAACCTGTCCTATAGCATTTTCTTCCCTGCCACGCATGTGCAGTGCATAGTTGGAGAAAACTGGGCGCGGGAGATCGAGAAGCGCACCGGTGGCCGTGTGAAGATCAATGTGTATTCCGGGGGCACGCTTGCCAAGGCCAATGAAACCTATAATGCGGTCAGCGGCGGTATTGCCGACATCGGCATGTCGTGTTTTGCCTACACCCAGGGCCGTTTTCCGGTGATGGAGGCGGTGGACCTGCCGCTGGGATATCCGGACGGGAAGGCCGCCACGCTGGTCGTGAACGAATTTTATAACAAGATGAAGCCCGCCGAACTCAATGACGTCAAGGTTTTGTATTTGCACGCGCATGGCCCGGGCCTGCTGCACACCAAAGAAACCCGTCAGAACCCTTGACGATGTGAAGGGCCTGAAGGTGCGCTCCACCGGTTTCAGCGGCAAGGTTGTTTCCGCACTGGGAGGAACGCCGATCGCGATGCCGCAGCCCGACACGTATGAAGCGCTGCAAAAGGGCGTGGTTGACGGAACCTTTGCCCCGATGGAAACCCTGAAGGGCTGGAAGCAGGGCGAGGTCATTAAATATACAACCAACACCCGCGATATCGGCTATACAACCGGCATGTACGTGGTCATGAACAAGCAGAAATGGGAGAAGCTGCCGGCTGATATTCAGCAGATTTTTACCGCCGTCAGCCAGGAGTGGATAGCAGTACACGGAGAAGCCTGGGACAAGGCGGATCAGGACGGCCTTATTTTTACGCGTGAGCGGGGCAATGAGATCATTGAACTTGACCCGCAGCAGAACGCGCTCTGGATTGCAGCTGTCAGGCCGGTGCTGGATGAGTATATAGCGGGGATGCAAACGCAAAACCTCCCCGGCGAGCAGGCCGTAACCGAGCTTCAAAATCTTATCAAGCAGTATAAAAAATAGATCGCATTCACCGGGGCGGTCGCTGCGTCGATTGCGGCCGCCCACGATGACTATATTCTCCCGGCCCGCCTTTTTTGAAATGCGCCGCTTATAATCACATGAAAAAAATTGAATTTTATATCGAAAGATCAGCCGATGCCTGCAACGCTGTTGCGACCGTAGCGGTCGTCGCGATGACGCTCGTCATCATGTGCGATGTGGTGATGCGCTTTTTCAAAATAGCCCTTCCCGGCGCCTATGACATGGTCGGCCTGCTGGGGGGCGTGGTGGTTGCCTTCGCGCTGACCTCCACATCGATTCAGCGGGGGCATATCGCGGTTGATTTCGTGTATGACAAGGTGCCGCAGCGCTACCGGCTTTTTTTCGATGTTTTCAACGAACTCGCCGGCAGTCTTTTTTTCGCCCTGCTGGCCTGGCAGTGTCTGGCCTATGCGGCAGCTCTTAAAAGTGCCGGCGAAGTTTCGCTTACTGTTAAAATTCCAATTCATCCGTTTGTGACGGGCATCGGTCTAAACTGTGCGCTGCTGTCAATGTATCTGCTGCTGCATCTTGTGCGGGCAGTGCGGGGGGTGCTCACGCGATGACACCCACGCTGATCGGACTGCTGGGCCTTGCGGCCCTGGTGCTGCTGCTGTTTACGAGAATTCCGGTCGGTTTTCTTATGGCGATAATCGGCTTTGCCGGGTTCGGCTGGATTGTATCATTCGACGGCGGCTTGAGGCTTATCGCCAATGATGTGTATTCGGTTTTTTCTTCCTACAACCTGACCGTGATCCCGCTGTTCGTGTTCATGGGGCAGCTGGCGTTTCATTCCGGGATCAGCACCCGCCTTTTTGACGCAGCCTACAAGTGTACAGCCAGGCTGCCCGGCGGCCTTGCCATAGCCACCATCGGGGCCTGCGCCGGGTTTTCGGCCATCTGCGGCTCGACCAATGCCACGGCCGCGACCATGGCCGCTGCCACGCTGCCGGAAATGAAGCGCTATAACTATAGTCCCGGCCTGGCAACCGGCGTGGTTGCGGCCGGTGGAAGCCTGGGCATATTGATCCCGCCGAGCGTGATATTCATCGTCTACGGCATCATGACCGAGCAGTCCATCGGCAAACTGTTCCTGGCCGGCGTTGTGCCCGGCATTATGCTTTCGCTGATGTTTGTTGCCGCGATTGTTATCTGGGTAATGCTCAAGCCTGAGCTGGCGCCGCCCGGCCCCCGGACGACATTGAAAGAAAAAATACTCTCCCTTGCAGGACTGGGTGAGACCCTTGCGCTGTTCGTGCTGGTCATGGGCGGGCTTTTCTGCGGGCTTTTCACCGCCACTGAGGCGGGCGGCGTTGGCGCATTCGGCACGCTGGCAATCGCCCTTATCCGCCGCAAGATCAGACTGGCAGGGCTTCAAGGCCGCGCTGAATGAAACCACGCGCATATCGTGCATGATCATGATGATCGTTGCCGGCGCCACTATCTTCGGTCATTTTCTGGCGGTCTCGCGGATTCCGTTCGATATTGCCGGCTGGATATCTGGCCTTGACCTGCACCGCAGCCTGATCATGCTGCTGATTATAGGGATCTATATTGTGGGCGGCTGCTTTATCGACGCTCTGGCCCTGGTCATGCTGACGACGCCGATTTTTTATCCGGTTATTCATGCGCCTGGGCTATGATCCGATCTGGTTCGGTGTCATGGTTGTCATGCTGACGCAGATCGGCGTTATAACGCCGCCGGTCGGCGTGAATGTGTATGTTGTCAGCGGGGTCGCACGCGACGTGCCGCTGCACGTAATTTTCAAGGGTGTTATTCCGCTGTTGATAGCGCTGATCGTTGCTACCCTGCTGCTGATCCCGTTCCCGCAGATCGCGCTGTTCCTTCCGGGTTTTATGAAATAGTCTGCAGCGCAAAATACGTGGGGTGGCAACAATGAGCATTGCCGAAACATATCAACGTTTGCGTTCTGAAATACCGGAGCATGTTAGATCGTACCCGCAGCCAAAACGCGCAGCGTGCAGGAAATGCTCGAGGTGATCGAAGCCGGTGCAACTGATTTGGGGCACAATTATGTGCAGGAGGCCGAACATGCTCGCCAGGCCCTGGGGCCTGCGGCCGACCGGGTCAGGTGGCATTTGATCGGACATTTGCAGACCAATAAAATCAATAAAGCCCTGCAGGTTTTTGATGTCTTTCAAACCGTTGATTCGCTGGAGACGGCCCGTGCGATTGATGTGCGTGCAGCCCGGCTCGATCGCGTTGTGCCGGTATATATTGAAGTCAACAGCGCAGTTGAAGAGTCCAAGTCCGGTGTTGCCCCTGATCTTGAGACGCTTGCAGGCCTTGTGCGCGGCGTGTGCGCTCTTGCGCATGTGCGCCTTGAGGGGCTGATGACCATGGGCCCGCTGAGCGCGGATGAGGAAGCGGTGCGCAGGGCTTTCAGAAAAACAAGGCATCTTTTTGACCAACTGCGCGCGCTTGATCTGCCCGGCGCCTGTTTGGACACGCTTTCGATGGGTATGACCGATTCCTACCGGATAGCGATTGAAGAGGGTGCGACCATGGTTCGACCCGGCACGATTGTTTTCGGATCACGTTGAGTTGTTGTCCGCCGGTCCTTACGCGGCTAAGCGGCAACACGCGATTCTTGTATGGCCTGGGCCGCATACTCGGTCTTGTGCCTGTTGTGCGCAAAAGGCGCAGAGGTCTTGAGATATATTAACCAATGACCGGAACGTGTTTGAAGCTGCCAAGGGCCTGTAAGGGGCTGGCAAGGTTGTTCGTGTTCTGTCTTGTTTTTAAGACAAATAACAGTTGAGGCCTATCAATGGTAAAAGATAAGTAAAAACAAACTCGTTGCTATGGACTCTTATTTTTGTGTCGCAAAAATAAGAATAAAATCAAAATCCTGCGCGATATTCTAAAGCGACTAGCTCTTTAACTGCAAGAAAAAACTTCATTTTTTAATTTAGTCTATTGGTATGTATATTGCAATATTATTGGCTTGTAATACTGGGAAAGAATACTTAAAAACAGTTTTTGATGGAGGATGTATGAAGACAGTGAAAGCAGGAATTCTGGTTTTATGTATGCTCTGCATGGCAATTACGGGTTTTGCTGCGGACGATTATGACAAATGTCCGCGCGTACCCCTTCAGGAAGCCCGTGATGCCATGGTCAGCGACAGTGAGGTTACGGTAACCACGGTTGCAGTTTCTGCATGGGGAGATCCGGCCTATTACTATGAGCTGAAACCGAACGGTATGACTCCGCAGGATGGCTTTATCATTTATCCCGGGCGGCAATGTTGATGAAAGAGCCTATGCTGTGATGGCACGCGATATCGCAAAGGCCGGTTTCCTCGTGGCGCTGGTGCCCATGCCTTCATGCCTGGCTGTTTATGATAACGAGGGTCGTGCTGATGCGGTCATAGGTAACTATCCTGATATAGCAACTTGGGCAATCGGCGGCCATTCATTGGGCGGCGTAGCAGCCGGTTGGACGATTACCTGCTTGCCTGCACCAACACGAGCAAAATCAAGGGTATTGTTTTGTGGGCATCCTATCCGATGCAGCTCAGCCAGTCAACATAAGCCGGTAAAGGTCATCTCCATCTGGGGCACAAAAGACGCCTTACAACTGAGACAGAAAATAAATGATTCAAAGCCTAACCTGCCGGCTGATACATCCTATATCGCTCTTAAGGGGGCCAATCATACGCAGTTTGGCTGGTACGGTCTTGAATGCAACAGATTATAATTATCTGACCACGGGCACGCGAGGCTAGGTTGATAATGCTGCTGATATAAGCCAGGCAGGAGCAGCACAATCTGATTCTCAGCTACACGATTAATTTTCTGGATTCGTTAACCCCGGATACGCTTAATACCCCGGCTGCCGTTGCTGAAGTTACCGCTGATGACGGTTCAGTGTGGGAGAAAGTTTCGGCCCCCGGTTTTATCGACCGCAACAATACCGACATTATCGCCTTGACTCCGTATAAGGGTAACCTGTACGCCCTGACCCGCAATGATGTAAGCGGCTTTGAGTTGTGGAAAACACAGCCTGGAAGGATGGAAGCGTATTCATGTGCAGGGGCTTACCGATCAAAGTGACTATTACGGCTATCTGGCAGCATCCGGACGGTTTTGATTATTTCCCCCCGGTAGATTTATAATCCTATCATGAATATCTGGGGTGACATGATCGAGTTTAAGGGCCGTTTGTATGTGGGCGTTTCTACCGGCTATCAGGGTTCGGCGCTTTTCGGTTCACAAGGTTCCCTGATCTGGCGCACGGATGGCGTGGCATGGGAGCCGGTTATCGGCGGCCATGACGCCGACTGCCACGGGAACGCTGACCGCAATTTCAAGCTGCGGCAATAATGACGGCTCCACCACGGCTGTTTTTACGGACAGCACCAAGAGCTGGGCGACTAACAGTCTTGCCGGATGTACCATTAAGGTTGATGCATCGTATACAGCATGCAACCCATGGCGAGTCCGGCCTGGTTGTTCCCGGTAAGCGGCTGTTCCGGATCAATGCTAATACTGCAACTACGCTGACCGTTCAGCAGAAGGAGATAGCAAATGCCACATCAGAGAGTACCCGGTGTGATGAGAATCGATATGGGCGGTGGAGATTCGGGCCGGCCGTGCGAATGATCTGCGCCAGGTTTTACCACGGGTGCCGCCTATGACAATAACCTGCGGGGATAACATGCGCAGGGGTTTGGCGACCCGTGGAACAAATCAATTATTGATTTTGAAATTTTAAATGATGAGCTGTATGCCTCGATCGGGCTCAATTACAAGCAGGGCGCTCGGGTCATGAAGACAGCAGACGGTCTGACCTGGGTCGCGGATTCCACCTACAGCTTCGGCAATATTCACGGCAATGACTGGCATGACGGCAACAGGCTCATGGCTGATTCGGAGTGTGCGCTCAATGCCGGTACGGCCAAGGGTGCGCCGGTCAGTTCAAGCGCGACCAAAATGGTTAAAACAATGTGACGGGTCAGGAAACCCTGCTTATCGGCGGCACGGGGACGGCCGGGTGTAACGGCCGTGGGGCACGAATCTATCGCCGCGACGGTAATAATGTCTGGACCCCGATTGTTGACTATTTGGTTGATGACAACCAGGCGGGGAGCAATGAAAACGGATTTGGATGGAATATCGGCAGCACGGATTTTTTCCGCAGCGCCTTTCAGGCTTGGAGCTGGGTTGATTATGGTGGCTCCCTGTTAGTCGGGGTGGCTAAGCTAGAGGCCGGAGGCATGATTTATTCTACGGATAGCGCCTCGGAACTTGATGGCGCCTGGAATTTCAGTATGGGCGGTACAGACCGCGTAAAGAACCCGGTTACCGGCATAGCGATGCTTCACCGGACCCGGCGGTCAACGGCTTCGGGGATGTGCTTAACACGGGTGTTTTCCTGCATGCTTTCAATGGAACCCTGTATGCAGGAACCCTGGTCACCAATCAGAGTACCCAATTTAAATTGAATCAGATCAATGGTGCCGACATATGGAGAGGCACAGGAGCTAGCGACAACATTAGCTGGACCCGTGTCGTCGGGGATGCATTCGGCGACCCCACGGTGCTGCAGTTCCAGTCTTTTGCGGATTACAATGCGAAAATGTATCTGGTGCTTCAACGGTCAATTCTTCAAATTTTAAAGGCAACGAGCCGGCAAACTACACGGGCGTGGTTGTTTACCGCCTTGCCAGTGAGGCTCCGGAATGCCTGGGCAATGCAAACTGTTCTGAGGGCTATGAATGCGTGGAAGGTGCGTGCGTACCGTCTGTAGTAGACAATCCCCCTGCAATCACCGCTGGTCCGTTCCTGGCGGCAGGCCCCTGGCCGCTGATGCCGACCTCGCCTGAAAGCGCCTTTGAACTGTATGTAAATTATGACGTGCTGTGGAACTTTAGCGACGATTTTGCATCATGTTCTGGTGCATGCACGCACGTTGCCGAGTACCAGGTAGTCGGCGGCAGCAGCTGGACAGCACTTCCTGTGACGGTCAATGTTGCCAAGGGGCGGGCACGGGTTACGCTGCCGGTGGGGAGCCTGCCAAACGGTACATATGCCTTGCGGTTTGCTGTAATCGATTGCGCTGGTCAGCGGACAGACTCACCGGCATCATACTATTTCAAGGTGGTGCGCCTTGATGCCCCGCCGGTAATAACCGCCGGTCCGTTTCTGGCGGCAGGGTACTGGCCGCTGATGCCGACCTCGGCTGAAAGCGCCTTTGAACTGGACGTAAATTATGATGTGCTGTGGACCTTCAGCGATGACTATGTAGCCTGTTCTGGTGCGTGTACGCACGGTGCCGAGTACCAAGTGGCTGGCGGGAGCAACTGGACAGCGCTTCCCGTTACGGTCAATGAGGCCAAGGGAAAGGTCCGGGCAACATTGCCGGTAGAGAGCCTGCAGAACGGCGTGACGTATGCCTTCCGGTTTGCGGTAACCGATTGCGCAGGCCATCGGACGTACTCACCGGCATCATACTATTTTAAGGTTAGCCGGTAGTAATATCAGGCAGAATAAACGTGTAAACAGAAGGCAGGGCCACATGGCCCTGCCTTTTTTTGGTGTGCCCAGCAGGGGCGCACTCTTGCGGGTGTAAGTCCCGCCGTAAGTTGATCACAGCGACGAAGCGAAGCGCAACTGCATGTGGGCGACTGGGTGATGTGGCATGGGCGCAGTCGGATTGACTGCAACCTATGCCGATTATCCGCACGGAGTTCTTCAGTGCAGGCAGTTCTGCCTTTGCGGCAATAAGGTTATTCCAATGCGACTGTGGACGCTACATCCTTCATATCTTGACCGACAGGGCCTGGTTGCGCTGTGGCGCGAAGCCTTGCTGGCGCAGGCTGTGCTGCATGCCAAAACCAAAGGATACCGAAGCCATCCGCAGCTTGCGCGCTTTAAACAGCATCCGGATCCCCTGCGTGCGATTGCCGCCTATCTGCTTCCGGTTCTTGATGAGGCCCGGCAGCGCGGATATGCCTTTGATGCCGACAAAATACTGTGCGCGCCGGCTGTTGGTACGATTGCCGCAAACGACGCTCAGCTCATGCATGAATGGCGGCATCTTTTGACTAAGCTTCTCGGTCGCAGCCCGCTTGTTTTTGACAGGCTCCGCAGCATTGCAACTCCTGATCCCCATCCTTTCTTCCACATTGTTGCCGGAGCAATTGAGCCCTGGGAGAAAGTGCCGCTGTCAGCCACGTAAAGATCGGAACTGGAAAGGCCGTGTATTTTTGCCCCTTTCGCAACGACGTTCTGTCTCATTGCTGCCAGATTCATTTTAAGTTTTTCTACAAGTGCCCGATAACAAAGAGTTTAGTACCTTTAACTAACCACAAACTCTTTGTTTCTCAGGCGCACGTGACATGTCCCAATCAAAAACAGTTGCTTTAAGCTGGATACTCGGCGCGCTGATTGTCTATGTCGGGCTGTTTCTCGGACTGCATGCGCTGACCGGACTGGGACTGCCGGTGTGCGCGGTGCTGTTGGTTGCAGCCGTTGCATTTTTCCAGGGTTTGCGGGCAGGGTGTATCGCCGGTCTCTTGTCTATACCGCTTAATCTTCTGATGTTTTTCCTGATTGGTTTGGACTGGTTTGACATGCTTGTCAATATCCAGTTTATAACCAGTTCGCTGGGTATAATTCTGGTCGGAGCCCTGCTTGGTCGCCTGTGTGATCTCGCCCGTGACCTTAAGCATCAGCGCGACAATCTGCACAGCCTGGTTCAGAAGCGCACTGACAGTTTGCGTGAGTCCCATAAACGTTTAAAAGCGCGCGAGCACGACATTATCGCGGCCAATACACGGCTGCGCGCGCATGAGCAGCAGCTTGTGGCGGTTAATGAGCAGCTGCTGGCCCAGGAACGTGAGCTGCGGGAGATAAATGAGGACCTGGAAAATATTTTTGAGACCAAGGCTGATGGTTTGATCGTTACCGATCAGGGCCTCATCGTCAAGGTGAATAAGGCTCTGGAGCGCATGCTGGGGTATTGTGCACAGGAATTGATTGGCCGCAATATTCTGGATGTAGCCGGGATGAACGCCGATGACCTTGCCCTTGCGCGTGGAATGATTTCCCAGCTGTATAGGGGAGGTTCTCTGAAAAACCGTCAGCTTGTGTGGCATAGAAAAGACGGCAGTGAATGCCCGGTAGAGGTCAACCTCACGCTTTTGAAGGCCGATGACGGGCAACCGCGCGGATCAGTGTGTGAAGTGCGCGATATCAGCGAACACCGCAGAATTGACGAGGAACGCACGCGACTGATTGCTGCCATGGAGCAAACCAGCGAGTCCATTATGATCTTTGATCGTTATGGCACCATTCAATACTGTAATGCCGCCCTTGAGAACCTGACCGGCTACAGGCGCGAGGAGCTTGTCGGCAAGTCGTATACGATTGCGTCTGGGAATGCGGAGAGCAGCCAATTTTACAAGGGCTTGCTTGATTTTGTCAGCACCGGTGCTGTCTGGAAGGGCCGGATTTCGCCGACGAAGAGTGATGGCTCACGCTGTGAATATGAGATAACAATTTCTCCGGTGCGGGATCGTTCGGGTGCTATTAACAGTTTTGTTTCGATCGGCAGTGATGTGACCCGTGAAACGCTTATGGAGAAACAACTGAGCCAGGCCCAGAAAATGGAGGCTATCGGGACGCTGGCTGGAGGTATTTCTCATGATTTTAACAACATCCTGACCGCCATCATCGGTTATACGGAATTGAGCCTGCGCGAAGCGGCCGGGGACAGTGGTCTTGCCGCACGGCTGAACCAGGTACTCAAGGCAGGCAATCGTGCCCGCGATTTGGTCAAGCAGATCTTGACCTTCAGCCGCTGCAGCGAACCCGAGGTTCGTCCAGTTCGTTTTAAAGGCGTGCTGGAGGAGGTTCTCCTCATGATGCGCTCCACCATGCCGACTACGATTGACATCAGAACGCAGATCCTCACGGACGCGATTGTGATTGCTGATCCGACCCAGCTGCATCAGATTGTCATGAATTTATGTTCTAATGCCGGACAGGCCATGTCTGTTGCCGATGGTACGCTTACAGTGGTGTTGCGGAAGGAAGCGGTTGATACAACGTTAGCCCGGGAGCATTCGGTCAGCCCCGGCTCCTATGTCTGCCTTGAGGTTGGCGATACGGGTATAGGCATTCCTCCTGAATGCCTGGACCATATTTTTGAGCCTTTTTTTACAACCAAGGGTAAGGGGGAAGGGACCGGCATGGGCCTTGCGGTGGTGCACGGTATTGTCAGCTCCTGCAAAGGTTTTGTCAGGGTTAAAAGCGTGCCCGGTCACGGTACGACATTTCAGGTGTTTTTGCCGGCCGAGGCCGCACAGGAACCTGAAGGGGAAACGCTTCCGGAAAATCTGCCGGGAGGGGCGGAGCGTATTTTGTTTATTGATGATGAGCCTGACATTGTGGAAATGGCGGATGAGATGCTTACAACCCTGGGGTACCGGGTCACGGCAACGCATATGAGTCAGCATGCTCTGGAGATGTTTGAGCACGCGCCCCGGGATTTCGATCTTGTGATCACGGACCGGACCATGCCTAAAATGAATGGACTGGAGCTTGCCAACCGTATGCGCGTCCTGAGGCCTGAAATCCCCATTATTTTATGCTCCGGTTATCGTCTTGATCTGGCGGATGAATGCATCCGGAGCAGAAAAATCAGCGCTGCCCTGGCTAAACCTCTTAATTTCAAAAGCGTTGCCGAAACGATCAGGGCCGTGCTGGACGAGAAGTCCCCGGTGACGCTATAACCTGAATGATCTGTCTCGGATCACGTCTCCCCTCACGCCCCTATAAGAAACGCAGCGTACTCATAAAAAAAGTTTGTCCGCAAAATAATTGACAGAAAGCTGTTGACATTTTTGCTGTTTAACTCTATCATCAAAAAGCTAGTGCTGTATTAAAAAGCTCTTTGTGAACAGTAAAACATTGTGGTACTTTTGAAAAAAAGCAGCATCGGGTCCTTTGGTGGGCTCTCATATGTTCTCAGTTTTGGTTTTACCATGGCAGCGGCAATCATCGTTGCCTACTTTCTGGGAACATGGCTTGACCGTAAATTTGATACGGAGCCCTGGTGTCTCATAGGTACACTGCTCTGGTTTATCGGTGCAGCATTTGTTAAATTGTTTCAGGTGACGAAGACGTGTAATCGCAAATAACAGTGATACAAGGCATAGCAAAAAAAAATGGCACTCACACTCGATTCCCCGCCGAGAGTTTTTTTTTATCCATTGCTATTGCGGTCCTCGTTGTAGTGTTCTCCCTGACAATGGGTGATCCGGCCGTAACAAACGGCTTGATCATCGGTTCCGTAACCGGGATATCGTTCTTCCTGGCTACGTGGTTTATGATGAGCTGTCTCGTCCGGGGAAAAAAAGATAAAAAAGCTAATCCCCTGCTGGCCATTTTGGCCATTAAGCTTTTTATCCTCAAGTTCCCCCTGTTTGGTGTGTTGCTATGGCTTGCGTTCAAGTATTTGCAGATAAATCCGTTCGCGCTGATTATCGGCATTGCAATTACGCAGGTAGCCATGCTGCTGTCGGCGACAGTGAAATTTTTTGGTAAAAGGGGATAGTCATGTCTGCTCCAAAGAGCGGTGAAATGGTTCTGCATTTGCCCAACTTTCTCGCCTGCTGGCTGATAAAGCGGGTCTTAACATGGAACACGTCTACTTCTTAGGTGCTGAATTAAAATATTTTGTGCCGATCATCATGTCGTTTCTGGTCGGCTGCGTCCTGATAGGTTTTTCCATGCTGGCAACCCGCCGCATGGAGAAAATTCCGCGAGGCTCCCAGGCCTTTGTAGAGGTCGTGGTGGAGGGCATGTATAATTTCCTCTACGACATACTGGGCAAGCACACCGCCCGCTACCTGCCGTTTTTTGGAACCCTGTTTTTTTTCATTCTGGTGATGAACCTGTGGGGGCTGATCCCCCTGATGGAGTCGCCGACGCATTACATGAACACGACGCTTCCGATGGCGATTATTGTGTTTGTGCTGTACAATTTTGAAGGTATCCGCAGCAAGAAGCTCGGGTATTTCAAGCATTACTTCGAGCCGCTGTTTCTGGCGCCGCTCATGTTTCCGCTGCATGTCATCGGAGAGATAGTGCGGCCGGCTTCGCTGTCTATTCGACTTTACGGTAATTTGACCGGCGAGGGCCTGACGCTGGCCGTGCTCATTTTTCTGACCCCCTGGCTGTTCGGCAATATACCGGTTCCGCTGCACCTGTTCATGGTGCTGTTGGCCATTTTATTCAGCGTCATACAGGCCACCATTTTTACCATGCTCTCAACGGTCTATTTGAGCCTGGCGATCGAAGAGCACGAGGAGGGTCACTAACAAGGGCGGGCAACCCCGCACACAGGCCGCACGGTTGGCATTATTAATAACAGTTGTTTCAAGGCAATAACTTATTTCTTACACGGGAGGTTTTGGCTATGATTTATTTCGGACTTATAGGACTTGGTATCTGTTTGGCGATCGGGCTTGCAGCCATGGGTTGCGGCGCTGGTATTGGCCGTGCGCTTGCCGCTGCTCTTGAGGGAACAGCGCGTCAGCCGGAGGCTTCCGGAAACCTGCGCACCACCCTGATTATCGGCGCGGCCCTGATTGAATCATTGACGATTTATGCGCTTGTTATCGGCATTCTGCTTCTCGGAAAGATGCCTTCAATGGATGTGGCAATGCAGCTCTTCAAGATGCTGGCTGAAAGCGGGAGAATGCAGTAGTCTGGCGCTTCAATACCGGAGCGTCTCTACAGATAGTGTATTTTGAAACAGGCGGACGTTTATGGCTGATATTTTAGAACAACTTGGCATTAATTTTAAGCTGCTTTTCATACAGCTGCTCGGGTTTTTGATCCTTCTGTGGATGATGAAGAAGTTTTTGTGGGGCCGTGTGCTTGACATGATTCAGGGGCGCACAGCCGAGATCAAGAACGCTTACGACAAGAATGAGAAAACCCGCAGCGAGGTCATTGCCCTCAAGAGCGAATATGAGCAGAAGCTGCATAAGGCCCGCGTGGAAGCCGAAGCAATCGTGAAGAGCGCGGTTGAACAGGCCGAAAAGGACGGGCGTGCAATACTTGAAAAAACCCGCATAGAGGCCGAGCAGGTTCGCTCCAGAGCTTTGGCTGATATTGATCAGGAAAAAAAACGGGTTATTGCCGAAATGCGAATTGAGGTTCTCCGGGTATCAGTTGAGATCGCCGGACGTTTGCTGGCCAGGCAGATAGACACCGCTGATGTTGACCGGATCACGGATCAGGTTATCAGTGAAATCGGAGGCATGCGGCAGTGAATTATTTACGCGTAACACGGCGATACGTCCAGGGATTTTTGGGCGTGCTTGATGCCGGTAAGATTGATGCGGTTGAGGCTGCGCTGGTTCGTTTTGACGAGATGCTTACGCTCGATCCGGCCATTACCGCGGTGCTGTATCATCCAACCATCAGCCGTTCAAAAAAACAGGACATGGTGCGTGCTCTTGTTGCGGACGCACCTCCGGAGCTGACCCGGTTTCTATGTTATATAATCGAAAAAAAAAGAGAGCATATGCTCAAAGGCGTGTGTGCTGAATTTAAAACAGCCGCCGATGCCGTGCGCGGAATCGTGCGCGGCCGTGTGCGCAGTGCGGCACCCCTGAGCGGGGCGCAGCAGGAACGCCTGACAGCCGCCCTGAGCGCAGCCTTGGGCAAACAGGTGACGCTGGACGCGGACACTGATGCCGGGTTGCTTGCCGGCCTGCAGGTTTTTGTCGGCTCATATGCGGTTGACGGATCATTGAAAAGCCGGCTGGTGAGGCTGCACAAGCATTTACTGCAAGAAACCACGCAACTCAAATCGGTTGCGTAAAAGCATTTATAGCAGAGGAGTTGAAACCATTGGAACTACGGGCAGAAGAAATCACATCGGTTATCCGAAAGGAACTACGGATTATCAGGATACAGCTGAAAATGGAGAGCGTCGGCACGGTACTGCAGGTCGGCGACTGTGTTGCGCGCATTTACGGCCTTGAGAAGTGCAAGTCCTCTGAGCTTCTTGAATTTGAAGGCGGCGTGAACGGCATTGCGCTTAACCTGGAAGAGGATTCCGTCGGCGCGGTGCTTCTCGGAGACAGCCGCAAGATCAAGGAAGGCCAGATCGTCACAATCCACCGGCCAGATCATTTCGGTGCCGGTTGGCGACGCGATGCTGGGCCGCGTGGTCAATGCACTGGGAGAGCCGATCGACGGCAAGGGCCCGATCGCCACCGATAAAATGCGTCCCATTGAAATAAACGCCCCCAACGTTGTCGGCGCGGCAGCCGGTTAAGGAACCGCTGCAGACCGGTATCAAGGCCATTGACTCCATGATACCGATCGGCCGCGGCCAGCGCGAACTTATCATCGGCGACCGGCAGACCGGCAAAACCGCCATCTGCATTGATACCATTATCAATCAGAAAAAAGAATTTGAAGCCGGCAATCCGGTTTACTGTATTTATGTCGCCATCGGCCAGAAGCAGTCAACGGTGCTCCGGGTGGTTGAAACGCTTGAGAAATACGACGCCATGAAATATACGATCATCGTTGTCGCCGCAGGCGCAAGCGATGCGGCCCCCTTGCAGTACATCGCGCCCTATCGCAGGCTGCGCCATGGGCGAAGAGTTCCGCGATACGGGCCGCCATGCGCTGATCATCTATGACGATCTGTGGAAGCATGCGGTTGCCTATCGCCAGGTATCGCTGCTGCTGCGCCGACCTCCGGGACGCGAAGCATTCCCCGGCGATATTTTCAACCTGCATTCACGCCTGCTTGAGCGGGCTGCAAAGCTCAGCGATGCAAGCTGGCGGCGGATCGCTCACCGCGCTGCCGATCGTTGAGACGCAGGCCGGCGACTTTTCAGCCTATATCCCGACAAATGTTATTTCAATCACCGACGGGCAGATTTATCTGCAGAGCGAACTGTTTTATGCAGGCGTGCGGCCCGCCATCAATGCAGGACTTTCGGTGTCCCGCGTCGGCGGCAATGCCCAGAGCAAAGCCATGAAAAAAGTCGCCGGCTCTCTGCGCCTTGATCTTGGCGCAGTTCCGCGAGCTGGAGGCGTTTACCAAGTTCGGCTCCGAGCTCGACAAATCGACGCAGGCCCAGATCAACCGCGGCCAGCGCCTGATTGAAATTCTTAAGCAGGGCCAGTACGAGCCGTTTGCAACCGAAAACCAGATCGCCATTATATTTGCCGCAGGCCAGGGGCTGATCGATGATGTGCCGGTTGCGCGCGTGCAAGGCCTTTGAAAAGGAATTTTTGCTCTATCTGCGCTCAAGCATACGCAACTACTCATGGAAACGCTGCGGACGAAAAAAGAATTGACCAGCGATGTTGCAGAAGGGCTTCGGTCTGCCTGCGAGGCATTTAAGAAAGATTTTTCAAATAAGCCATGGCTCAGTCACCACGCGAAATACAGAGACGCATACGCGGCATCAAATCGACCCAGCAGATCACCAAGGCCATGGAGATGGTCGCGGCGGTGAAGCTCAACAGGGTGCGCAGCGCAGGCCGAACACTCCCGGCCCTATGTGGACAAGATGCATACCATGATGAGCGCCCTGTGCACGCTCGGCGTATGACTTCTCGATCCTCTGTTTCTTGAGCGGCCCGCCAGCAACGTGCTGCTGGTGGTGGTGATCATCGGACCGCGGCCTGTGCGGCACGTTTAATGTGAACGTGATCAATGCGGCAAAGAATTTTATCGAGGAGCAGGCCGGCAATGAAGTGACGCTGCTCACCATCGGCCGCAAGGCGCATGACGCCCTTGTCCGCGCTGGGGCACAAGGTGGAAAAATACTATGGCCGTGCCCTGGGGCGAAGCGCTGTCAACAGAGCTGCGCTCCGATCAGCACCTACCTGATGGAGGCCTTTATAGCCGAGCGCTATGACCGGGTGTATCTGCTGTACAGCAAGTTTGTCAATGTTCTGAAATTAACCCCACGCTGGTGCAGTATCTGCCGATTCCGCCGCTTGACGCAGGCCGAGCGCAAGAAGTACCTGCGCATGTGCACGGATTTTCATCGTTGAGCCTGATTTCGAGTCGGTGGCCAATCTGCTGGGCCCGGGCTATCTCGAAACGCGGCTGTATCAGGCCGTCATCGAGTCGCTTGCCAGCGAATACGCCGCGCGCATGGTGGCCATGCGCAATGCCAATGACAATGCCGATGAAGTTATCGGCGAGCTGTCGCTTACCTACAATAAGGCGCGCCAGGCAACCATCACCCGGGATCTTATCGATATTATCGGCGGGGTGAACGCGCTGAAGGGCTAGACCACGGTAAACCATTTACATCATATGGAGGTATAGATTCTTGAGGACCGGAAAAATAGTACAGGTAATTGGCCCCGTCGTGGACATTCGTTTCCCGACGGAAGATCTTCCCCCGATCTACAACGCCATCAAGATCGATCGATGATGCCGCCGGCATTCATCTGACGCTTGAAATCGCGCAGCACCTGGGCGACAATATGGTGCGCACGGTTTCCATGTCATCCACCGATGGTCTTGTGCGCGGCATGGATGCAGTGGACACGGGCTCAACCGATCATGATGCCCGTGGGCGAAGGCACGCTTGGGCGCGTGTTCAACCTGCTCGGTGAGGTCATTGATGAAATGGGGCCGTTTCACGGCCGATAAGTATTATCCCGATTCACCGCTCCGCCGCCCACCATGGAAGAGCAGAAGACGTCCATTGAAATTTTTGAAACGGGCCTGAAGGTCATCGACCTGCTGGCGCCGTATTCCAAGGGCGGCAAGGTCGGGCTTTTCGGCGGCGCAGGCGTCGGCAAGACAGTTCTCATCATGGAGCTTATCCGCAATATCGCCACTGAATACGGCGGCATATCGGTGTTTGCCGGCGTCGGCGAGCGTACCCGCGAAGGAAACGACCTGTGGCTTGAAATGAACGAGTCGGGCGTTATCAAAAAAACCGCCATGGTTTTCGGGCAGATGAACGAGCCGCCGGGAGCGCGCTTGCGCGTGGCGCTGTCGGCCCTGACGGCTGCGGAATATTTCCGCGATGAAAAAGGTCTGGACGTGCTGCTGTTTATCGACAATATTTTCCGTTTCACCCAGGCGGGAGCCGAAGTGTCGGCGCTTCTGGGCCGCATGCCCTCCGCCGTGGGTTATCAGCCCACGCTGGCAAATGAAATGGGCGATCTGCAGGAGCGCATCACTTCGACCAAACAAGGGTTCCATCACCTCGATCCAGGCGGTTTATGTGCCCGCTGACGACCTGACCGACCCGGCGCCGGCAACGACGTTCAGCCATCTTGACGCCACGACAGTTCTTTCCCGCGCGCTGGCTGAGCTTGGCATCTATCCGGCTGTTGATCCCCTTGATTCAACCTCGCGCATTCTTGATCCGCTCGTGCTCGGCGAAGAGCATTATCAGGTTGCCCGCGAGGTGCAGCTGATTCTGCAGAAATATAAAGAGCTGCAGGATATCATTGCCATTCTGGGCATGGAAGAGCTCTCCGATGAAGACAAGCTGACCGTTGCCCGCGCACGCAAGATGCAGCGCTTCCTGTCGCAGCCGTTTTTTGTTGCAGAGGCCTTTCCGGCACGCCCGGCAAATATGTGCCCCTGAACGAAACGATCCGCGGCTTTCAAGGAAATCATTGCCGGCAAGCATGACAATCTTCCCGAGCAGGCCTTTTATATGGTCGGCAATATTGATGAGGTTGTTGAAAAAGCACGGAAGTTGAAGGGCTAGAATGAAAAAGGACAGTTTCAATTTAAAACTGATCACCCGCGACCGGACAATCCTTGACGGGGAGTATACCTTTGCCGTGATTCCGGCCGGCGGCGGCCCTATGGGCGTGCTGCCGGGGCATATCCCGCTGATGGGCACCATGACTGTTGGTTTGCTTAAGCTGCGCGAATCGCAGAATAAGGAGATTGCAGCCTTTGTAGACCGGGGTTTTTTCATGATTGCCAATGACTGTCATTACCGTTACTGCGCGGGCTGCTGAACTGAGTGCTGTCATTGATGTTGACCGGGCTGCTGCGGCCCGTGATCGAGCCCGCCAGCGTTTAAATTCAAAAGATGCGTCCATTGATATGTATCGAGCCCGTGCCGCGTTGGACCGAGCCGAAGCGCGTCTGAAGGTTGCGCAGGCAGGGGTCTGACAGCCCGACTACCCGGCAATGAGATTTCACGAAGCCCCATGTCCAACGGCATGGGGCTTTTTTTGTTGGAACATCGATGAGTCGTGTGCCCCGTGCGCACCATCGCCAGCTGGATTTAGATTGGAGTGTATCGCTACTGTTGTTTTGCAGAAGACTGTGGTATGAAAGAGGCACTCGATTAAGTATGGCAGCTTAGGGCGGATTCGATAAACACAGGGGACGCGGCGGAGCGCATCGTTCCAGGAAACATTTTTTATTATCGGGGCTGCATCTTTGGATTATGGTTTGAGAAGTTAGCTGTAGGGTGCGCCATGCGCACCGTTGGAAAAGTGGCTGATGATGGTGCGCACGGCGCACCCTAGTACTTGATAGAGAGAGCGGGAGTGGGGTTGTAAAGCGTGTGGCCCAGCCCGTTTCGCCGGGAGAAATCAATATGCGCACTGCGCTATCGCAGCAGGTTATTACAAAAAATTGTCAATGCCGAGCATCATGATCCGTTTCAGGTGCTGGGCATGCACCCGTGCGGCGGCGATGGCCTCGTTGTGCGCGCGTTTCGCCCCAATGCTGAGGCCATGTGGCTGATTGGTTCCGGTGACGGACGTGAGTCTGTATTGATGGATCGCATACACAGGGCAGGATTGTTCGAGGCCCGTTTCTCGGGAAGCACGGATTTTTTTACATACCGCTTGCGCGTGCTGTATCCCGGCGGTGTCGACGTAACGTTTGATGACCCGTATGCATTTCCGCCGGTGCTTTCCGATTTTGATCTGCATCTTTTTTCCGAGGGAAATCATCACACAATTTATGAAAAAATGGGCGCGCACACAATGGAGGTGCGCGGTGTTGACGGTTTTTTGTTTGCAGTCTGGGCGCCGAGTGCCGTGCGGGTGAGCGTGGTCGGCACGTTTAATGGCTGGGACGGGCGCATGCACCCCATGCGCGCGCGCGGCGCGAGCGGGGTGTGGGAGCTCTTTATTCCCGGCATTAAGTCAGGTGAACTCTATAAGTATGAAATCAAGTCACCCGACGGTCACATCCACGTCAAGGCTGATCCGTATGCGCAGTGTTCCGAGGCGCGTCCCAAAACCGCTTCGATAACCTATGCCCCGGCTCCGTATGCATGGGGCGATGGCGATTGGCTTGCAATGCGGGCGCAACGTAATCAGCTTGAACAGCCGATTTCGATTTACGAGGTGCATCTCGGCTCGTGGAAGCACATCGAAGCAGACGCCAGCCGAGGCCCCGGATATCGCAGTCTGGCGGATGAGCTGATAACATATGTAAAAAACATGGGATACACCCATATCGAGTTTATGCCGCTGGCCACGCATCCCTATGACCCTTCCTGGGGATATCAGGTTACCGGGTATTACAGCCCCACGGCCCGCTACGGTTCTCCGGAGGATTTAAAGTACCTGATTGATCAGTGCCATCGCAACAACATCGGGGTGATTCTCGACTGGGTTCCGGCGCACTTTCCAACGGACGCGCACGGGCTTGCCCTGTTTGACGGATCATGTCTGTACGAGCACGCTGATCCGCGGCAGGGCCTGCATCCCGACTGGGGCACGCTGGTGTTTAATTACGGCCGCAATGAGGTGCGCAATTTTCTGATTGCCAACGCGCTTTTCTGGTTTGAAAAATACCATATTGACGGCCTGCGGGTTGACGCGGTTGCCTCCATGCTGTACCTGGACTATTCGCGCGAACATGGCGACTGGATACCTAACCGGCATGGCGGCCGCGAAAATCTTGAGGCGATTGACTTTATCAAGCGCCTCAATGAAATTGTGTACGGCTATTATCCGGGCATTTTGATGATCGCCGAAGAATCGACTGCCTGGCCGGCAGTATCGCGCCCGACCAGCCTGGGCGGCCTTGGCTTCGGCCTGAAGTGGAACATGGGCTGGATGCACGATATGCTGAGCTATATGGCAAAGGACCCGGTTCACCGCAAATATCATCACAACATGCTTACCTTTGCGCTGATGTACAGCTTTTATGAGAATTTCGTGCTGCCCTTTTCACATGATGAGGTCGTGCATGGCAAGGGCTCTCTTCTGGGGCGCATGCCCGGCGATGACTGGCGCAAGTTCGCCAACCTGCGCACGCTGCTGGGCTATATGTTCGCGCATCCGGGCAAGAAGCTGCTGTTTATGGGAATTGATATCGGCCAGTGGGCCGAGTGGGATTACAGCACCGGTCTTTCCTGGGACCTGCTTGCCTATGAACCGCACCGCAAACTGAATGAGTACGTTCGTACGCTCAACCGCCTGTACACAAGCGAGCCGGCCCTGTACGAGCTTGATTTTGAACATGCCGGATTTGAATGGATTGATTTCAACGATGCCGATACCAGCATCGTATCGTTTATACGGCGCGCACGGGTGCGGGATGACCTTTTGGTCTTTGTATGTAATTTTACGCCGGTGCCGCGCAGCAGTATCGTATCGGCGTGCCGGCTGCGGCCTTCTACCGCGAAGTTTTAAACAGCGATTCAGGGCTGTATGGCGGCAGCAACATGGGCAATCTGGGCGGGGTGCAGTCTGAACAATCAGCCTGCCACGGGCGCGATCATTCAATCACCATAACGGTTCCGCCGCTGAGCTGCCTGGTGTTCAAGCCGGAGTAGCGAGAAATCCGGGGAAATGGAACACCATACTCATTAAATTGTACTTCGATAGCTGCTATTATTGCTTTGCCAACCATCACGGCCGCGCTTTGTCGCGGCCGTTTTGTTTTTGACGTGAAAATAGATACGCCTCCGGGCGCATGCTGATGGCTGCCCGGAGGCGTAGAGAATATTTCAGGTGTTAAACCGAACGCAAAATTTGAGGCGTTGCGGTTTATTGCTGTTTGTCGTCGCTGTTTTCGCCGCCATCAGTCGGGCCGTGTTCTTTGCCCCGCACTGATTTTTCCATTTTAGCAAGAGCGTCGGCGGTCATTTGTCGGACTTTTTCAGTTGAAAGCCCGAGCTCGTGAATGCTTCGAGCGCATTTCATCGATATTGCCGCCGCTGCGGGTGTAGGCCTTGTAGGCCAGAATCAGCGCGACGATTGACAATCACAAAGTCAAATGCTATGAATCCCATAATGAATCCTTTCTTTTGGATGAAATGTTTTTAGTTCCGGCTGTTTTTTTGCGTCGGGTGCGCATATCGAATTTAGCACCATCAGCAGCATGCCTGCCAGAACGCCGACAGTAAACGTTGCCAGCAGCAGCAGCGAAACCGACAGCGAAAAACTCCAGAAATACAGCTGCACCTCAACGGCCTGGGTGTTTTGAAAAGTAAAGACCGCCACCAAAGCGATGAGTGCCAGCAGAACGATGATTTTAAAAGGCTGCATGGTTTATACCGGTTTTTGGTAAACGTTAAGCAGCGGTTGGTTGTACATCCGGGTTGAGAGGCTGATTTTTTATCACTGTGCCCATCTGGTTGTTGTAATAGCCGCAAAAAATTTTTTTTGCAATCTGTTTTTTAAATTTTTTGCAGCTTGAGCAGGTCTGTCGCTCCGGGCATCCCGGACACGCTGCCGGCCAGGTATACAACCGTTTCGCCGCCGCGATCAGTCCGAGCTCTTTGAGTCGGGCATTGCCGTGCGCGAACATCTCCTCGGATGTGGTAAACATATCGATCATAACCGGCAGCACTCCCCACGGAAGCGTCATGCGCTGGAAAACGCTACGGTCGGGAGTGAGCGCAAATATTGGCACGTCAGGCCGGCACTGCGACACGCAGAGTGCCGTGGCGCCGGTCATGGTAAAAACTCCAATAGCTGCCGCGGGGAGCTGCCGTGCAAGGCTGCAGGCTGCGGCCGCAACGGCAGATGGGGCGCCGGGCGGCTGCCGTTTTTCGCCGCCTGTTGCCTGCAGCTCTGTGCGCATGGCTTCGGCCTTGCGGGCGATGCGGTCCATAATGCTGACGCTTTCAAGCGGGTATGCGCCGATGGAGGTCTCTCCGGAGAGCATGACCGCGTCGGTTCCGTCAAGCACGGCATTGGCCACATCCGCGGCTTCAGCACGCGTGGGGCGCGGATTGACGATCATTGACTCGAGCATCTGGGTTGCGGTAATAACCGGGCGGGCCAGGCGGTTGGCGCAGCGGATGATTCGTTTCTGCGCTGCGGGAACATCTTCAGTGGGCATCTCAATACCCAGGTCACCGCGCGCGACCATCACGCCGTCTGCGGCGGCTGTAATCTCTTCAAGGTTGTCAAGGGCCTGCGGCCGTTCAATTTTTGCGATAATCGGAATGCGGCATTCGGAGCCGCCGATGCGCTGCATTGCTTCGCGCAGGCGCTCGATATCGGCTGCACTGGCCACAAAGCTCAGGGCAACAAAGTCAACACCCAGCTCAATGCCCAGGGCAAGGTCGGCAATGTCTTTTTCAGTCGGGGCGGCAATGGTCAAACGGCTGTCCGGCAGGTTTATGCCTTTGCGCTCACCGAGTTCTCCGCCGCACAGCACGCGGCAGCGCACCTGTGCGCCGTCCGTTTCAAGCGCCTGCAGCTCAATCAGCCCGTCGCTGATCAGGATGCGCTCGCCCGGGGCTACGTCGCGGGCAAACAGGTCATAGTCGATCATGATCCGATGATCGTTGCCAAGGCCCTCTCCGGTCTGCACGATGATGTCCTGCCCGGTCGACAGCATGACGGTTCCACGCTCAAGTCGGCCGGTGCGGATGCGCGGTCCCTGCAGATCCTGCAGTATGCCGACGGGCCGGTTGCCGGCCTGTGCGCGAATAGTTGCTACGGTTGTGCGATGGGTTGTATGATCGCCGTGTGAAAAGTTAAGGCGGAAGACATCGACCCCGGCATCAATCAAGGCGGCTATGGTTGCGGGTTTGGTCGAGGCCGGGCCAAGGGTGGCTACGATTTTGGTGCATGTCGGCTTCATGGTTTGTCCTTTGTGAAGAGTAATAGACACAATGACGAATCAACATGGAAGCGATTATTGCACAGGTTGCCTGTCGTTGGCGCACCCGGTTTTTATTTTTGCACTGATGGGCCGAATGAGCGTTCAAACAAAGCCTGAATTGCTTCACGCCCTTGATTGGTTAGATCGCGAGTGCCGGTTCCGGTAAAGCGTGCGCCGGTTATGCGGGGCTCATGTTCAATGCTCCAGGAACCGTTGCTCCAGCGAAACCATATATTTTTCCCCTGGTCAAAAATAAACACGCGTTTGCGCCAGTGTCGTCCCAGCTCGGCCGCCCAGCCTGTTCCGCCCCGCACCGTTGCATCTGCATTGATCGTTCCCACAACAAAAACTTCGGACGCTGTGTTGACCTGATGCCAGATTGACTGGATGACCTTGGTAAGGGTTTCCATGTCGGAATAGCTGCGGTGCATTTGTGCGTTCAGGTATACCGGGCTGACATGACCCTGCTCCAGTTCGGCTTCCGACAACATGACCAACCCGCGCGAACGGACCCGCTTGTGCCCGGGGAAGGTGTAGGTTTCTTCTCGCAGGCCCCAGGCCTCGGCGCACTGACCGAAGGCTGATTCAGCTCCCTGTGCCCCGCCGGACAGCAGAACATAGGCGGACGGGCTTGCCGGTGCCGAGGGAATCTGGCCGGGTGTGACCAGACGGAAGGTATTGCTGTGCAGCAGCATGATGGGTTCTTTGCCTGCTGTTTCTGAGCCCTGTGCTTTAAGCAGGTACAACTGTACCTGCTCGTTGAGCGGTTTGAGGAGAATCGCCGCATCAATGAGCGTTTCAAACGTATTGCAGGGCAGGGGTAGTGTTGTCTGGGGCAGCTCATCGGCAGCGTCTGTACCGGCGCTCATCCACAGTGTGGCACCCAGGCGCCCGGCGCATGATTTGCACGCGTCCAGCAGTCCGGCTGTTTCACCATCACTGCGGTTTTCCCATTCATAGCCGTCTATAATAATAATGTCGGGCGCGAACTGCATATTTGCGCGGTACAGCTCGATGATTTGTTCAAGCCGTTCGGCTGAAAAATTACGGTCGGCAAAGCTTTGGATAACACGGTGTTTGGCCGCGTCGGCAATAATTTCGTCGGCGCCGTCAACGGCGCATCGGGCCAGCAGATCGTTGAGCAGCGTTTCATACCAGGAATGTACGTGCTCGGTTGTCTGCCCCAGGGCCAGATGCAGCACATTTTTGCCGCGAACTGAGGCGTCAATGCCGATCTGAATCAGGAACGCGGTTTTGCCGATTCCGGCGTGCGCCATGCATACGCCCAGCCTGCCGCTGCCAAGACCGCCTGCCATCATGTTCTCCAGCATCCTGACCGGACTGGATGCTATGACCTGTTGTATATCCATGTCAATCTCCTTTGATCTGGTGGGCCTAACAGGCTGCTGAAAAAAGATAAACTTTTTTAACAACCTTCTCAAGACTTTATCCGCAATCTGTTATTTTGATTTCGCGCGCGCTTGTGCAATCAGTTCTTCGGCTATTGATGCCGGAACAGGAAGGTAGCGTGCAAATTCCATGCTGAATTCAGCTTTTCCCTGCGTGTTTGAACGCACGATCGTTGCATAGCCAAACATGTCCGCAAGCGGTACTTCCGCTTCAATGCGCACGATTGATCCGTCTTCATGAGAGCCGACGATCATGCCGCGCCGCTGCATCAGCGTGGTTAGAATATTGCCGGAGAATTCCGACGGGCTCTCCACCGTTACGCGCATGACCGGCTCGAGAATTTTGGGCGCGGCCTTTGTGAAGGTTTCGCGCCAGGCACCGCGCGCGGCTTCCTGAAAGGCCATGTCCGAGGAGTCAACCGCGTGCGAGGCACCGTCGTTAATCTCAACGCGCACATTGGTAACCTTCGCGCCGATAAGCGGTCCCTTGGCGAGCATGGAGGCAAAGCCTTTTTCAACAGCTGAAATAAATTGACGCGGTATGGAGCCGCCGACAACCTTATCCGTGAATTCGAATTCGTTGTCCGGGTAGGGCTCCATAAAGCCCGCGACGCGACCGTACTGGCCTGAACCGCCGGTTTGTTTTTTGTGGGTGTAATTGAAATCAGCCCGTTGCGAAACGGTTTCGCGATAGGCAACCCGCGGGGGCGAGGTTTCAACCGCGGCGCCGTACTCGCGCTTCATACGCTCAATATAGACCTCAAGCTGCAGCTCTCCCATGCCGCGGATAACGGTTTCGCCCGAGTCGGGATCAACCTCCGTGCGAAACGTGGGATCTTCCTTTGAAAACCGGCGCAGGGCTTTAGAAAGATTAGCCTCGGCCTTCTGGTCAACGGGCTTGATTGACAGCGAGATAACCGGCTCAGGTACAAACATGGAGGTCATGGACACATGCAGGATGCCGTCGGTAAACGTGTCGCCGGAATTGCAGTCCGTGCCGAACATGGCCACGATATCACCGGCACGGGCCTCGGTCACGTCCTCCATTTTATCTGCGTGCATGCGCACCAGACGGCCGACTTTCTGCTTGCGGCCGGTGCGGGTGTTGGTGATCATCGAGTCAGCCGTGATGCGGCCCTGATACATGCGCAAATAGGTGAGCTGTCCGTAACGGCCGTCCTCAAGCTTAAAGGCCAGCATGACCGCGCTGTCATCTGCGGAGTTTGACAGGGTCACGGCCTGCTCTTCAGGAGAAGACAGATCAATAGCTTCATTGTGAATGTCGTAGGGGGTCGGCAAATATTTGACCACCGCGTCCATCAGCGGCTGCACCCCGACATTTTTATACGCAGATCCAACAAAGACCGGGGTTAGCTTCAGTGCAAGCGTGCCGGAGCGTACTGCGGCATGAATCTGTTCGCGGGTGGGCTCGCCTTCCAGAATTGCCTCCATCAGCTCGTCGGAGAACATGGATACAGCGTCAAGCATTTCATCCCGGTAGTTTTTCGCTTCCTGTAACAGCTCATCGGGTATAGGGCCGATACGCAGTTCCTCGCCGGCGTTACCTTCAAACCACACCGCATGCATTTCTACCAGATCAACGACCCCTCTGAGTTTGTCTTCAAGTCCTATCGGGATCTGCATCAGCACCGGGTTGTGGTTGAGCTTTTCACGCAGTTGATCGCGAACCCGCACCGGGTTGGCGCCGACGCGGTCGCATTTATTGACAAATGCGATGCGCGGTACGCTGTAGCGCTTCATCTGGCGGTCAACGGTAAAGGACTGGCTTTGCACGCCGCCAACCGAGCACAGTACCAGGACGGCACCGTCCAGCACCCGCAGGGCGCGCTCGACCTCGATCGTGAAATCAACGTGTCCGGGTGTGTCGATAATGTTGATGTGATGTCCGAGCCATTCGCAGTAGGTGGTCGCGCTGTTAATGGTAATGCCGCGCTCGCGCTCCAGCTCCATGAAGTCCATGGTGGCTCCCACGCCGTCTTTGCCGCGCACTTCGTGAATGGCGTGAATGCGCTGCGTATAAAACAGGATGCGCTCGGAGAGTGTTGTTTTTCCGCTGTCAATGTGTGCGGAAATGCCGATGTTTCTTAGTTTTGTGATATCGTTTGCCACAGCCTATAACCTCAAAAAAGTTTCGGTAATACTGAAAAAACCCGCATGCCGCGCATACGGGTTTGTGTACACTACAATGTGTGCTTTCATAGTGCGCTATTTCCCACTTTCAGTCAAGCAAAAAATGCATCCTGGAGTATGATTTTTTAACATTTTTCATGTAACGTGCCGGCAGCGAAACTCAATCCAGCGGTGTTGAATGGGTTCGGTGCGTTCGCAAACGGCCCTCCGGGTTGATATGTCATTGCAAGGCAGGTAAGGCTGTTATCCGAAAGGCGTTTCGTCTCTGTTGCGAATGTGTCTCAAGCCGCCCACTGCGCAGCTCCGTGGACAAGATTTTTTATTTGACATGTTATATATGCCCTGCCTATAGTTGTTGCATTTCATGGTAGGCTTTTCTCAAACTTTCATGTGCCAGAATCGGCAGGAACGCTGAATGATCAGCGCGGATTGCGGATAATGGGCAGATAAAAGCTTTTTGCGCCTATCGAACATAATCACAGGGGAGGCAGCATGAAAAAGGCATATGCATTAACAGTCCTGAGCATCCTGGCAACGCTGTCACTGTTTTCATCCGGTGTACATGCATCCTGTACATGGGAAGTCATGCTGTCTGGCACCAATCGAAACCTCAACAGCGTTTCGGGTTTTTCTGATGGTACGGTGTATGCAGTCGGCAGCAAGGGCACAATTCTGAAATATGACGGTTCCGGCTGGAGCCCTCAGGAATCAGGCACCACCTGGAACCTGAATACTGTCTGGGCATCAGGGACAAACACGCTGTATGCTGTGGGTGATTATCGCGGCATTTTCAGGGGCAACGGCAGCACCTGGGGCAAAATTCACGGCCAGGGAAAAAACTATCCGCTCTACGGCATCGGCGGACCTGACGCGGACAACGGCAAAATAATCGCTGTCGGCAAGAGCAACACCTTTCGTCCTCGGGGGATGCCGCGCTACTACCACAACATTCTTGACGGCAATGAGACTCGGTTCCGGTCTCAGCCGCAACACGAATACAAGAACGACCTCTATGGCGCCTTTTACAGTGCGGCCGATCAAAATGTGCTCATGGT
Source organism: uncultured delta proteobacterium (assembly GCA_963723235.1). Lineage (GTDB taxonomy): Bacteria > Desulfobacterota > WTBG01 > CAIYCZ01 > CAIRTM01 > CAIRTM01. The sequence goes on along the minus strand of CAVRPV010000004.1, from coordinate 25,352 downwards.
TGGCTCAAAAGGTATCATCGGCTGGTATGCCGGCTATGATTCCCAGGAGCAGAATACAATGGATACCTGGGAGTCACCGGTGAGCAGCACCCTGCGGGCTATCTGGGCCGTTGACAGCCGGAACTTTTTTGCCGTCGGCGACGGCGGCGTTATCGTCCGCAAGCTCAATGACGGCCTTGTCACCACCATGGACAGCAACACCAGGGCAGACTTGCGTGCGGTGTGGGGCACGGATATGAATAACGTGTATGCTGTCGGCGCAAAGGGCACGGTTATGCACTTCAACGGCACTGCATGGTCGCAGATCACGGTTCCAACCAAATCCAACCTTAACGGCATCTGGGGCGTATCAGAAGGTGAAATTTACGCGGTTGGCAACAAAGGTACCATCATCAAGTATGCGGGCAATCAGGAATGCTTCTGCCCGGACGGCACCATCAGCGTGCAGAACTGCAATGCTGATAACTCCGGCTGGGATGAGTGCCAGTGCGCCTACTACTCGGTGTGGTGCGATAATGCCACAGACATCTGCTGGCAGGATCCGCAAAAGGACTATCTGACCCCTGATTACCCCGGCATTGTTTCATATGATGCTGAACGCTACTGCGAAGAACTGGTCGCGCTTGGCTATGATGACTGGCGCCTGCCGAATATCGATGAGCTGCGCAGCCTTATACGCGGTAACCCGAACACAGAGTATCCCTCCGGCAGTTGCCCCATGTGGGACGGCAGCTCGTTTGAAGACGGTCAGGACACTGCCTGTGGCGGACTTCCGAACGGCGATGGGCCCGGCATTGAAGGCTGTTACTGGCCGGAGGTGCTCAAGGGTTCATGTCATCGTCCCGATCCGGCCACTCATGGCATCCATCCGCTTGAGTACTGGGCTGTCGGCGCCGCATCAAACAGAGACAACTGGATCGCGAGCGCCTTGTTTGACATTGGCGCGGTAACCTACAATCACATTAACAGTCTCGCTGAAGTGCGCTGTATCCGCGATGAACCCTCCATACCGATAGTATGCGAAGAGATTGAGGCCTGCATGTCCAGCACCACGCGGGAGTGCTCTGCCACCAACGGCAAAACCGGCGCTCAGGTTTGCAGCGCGTCAGGGGATTGCTGGGGTCCGTGTGAAAGCACGTCATTTGATCCCACCCCGCCTCCGACCGACGTGTGCGATCAGTGCGATCAGGTGATCCTCACGATTAAGGTTCCCGAAGAGCTACCCCGCCAGCCTGACCAGATCATGGCTTTCTGGTATACATCCGACGGTTGGACTGGAATGCCGATGGGTCCGCCCGATGGCGGTACTGATGACAATGTCGTACTTAATCCCGACATATCGCTTGGGCACCCCTACACCATGGTTTTGTCGGCGTGCACCTACTACCGGGAAAGCTGCCTGAGCGGTGATTATCAGCTGTTTGTCGGTCTCTATTTTTCGACTAAATTTCCGCCGCTGCTCAAGGACGGCGACTATGAATGGGGACTGTACGAGCTGAGTGACGAAGGCCGGTTCACGCTTGGCGGCGGCATCCCGGAAACTATCAATTTTGAGCTGACGCTGGAAAAATGCGTTGATGGATCATGCGCATACTGACCCGGCATAACCATACTTAAGCATGTCGGGCCGAGTGACGCTCATAAAAATGGACGTTGCCCCGGGCCGATGTAAGTAGCATTGATCGTTAAACTTTCACAATGGAGACGTGGGACGATGAGTATGGTGATATCTATTCGTGCTGAAGATTGCACCGGGTGCGGCATGTGCGAGGTAACCTGCCCGGAGATGTTCAAGCTGGTTGATGAGGTTGCAACTGTTCTGCACCCGGAAGGGCTGCCGGAATATGAGCGCGGCATTACAACGGCCATCAATCACTGCCTGGGATCATGTATTGTTCGTGAATGAGCATGACCTTCAATGGCGCCTGCAGTTGGCTCCATTTTTACCACAATGCAGCATCGTGCAGAAAGGAACGCAATGAAAGACGTTAAAGGCCTTGCTTGTTTACGATACGCGGTATGGCTCTACGGCCGAATCAGCCTACTGGATCAAGGCCCTTATTGGGTATGATCAATCTCTTGAGGTTAAAGGCCTTCGCCAGATCATCACCCTTGAACCGTATGATTATGTCATTATCGGCAGCTATACCCGATGGGAAAAACCGTCAAAGGATGTGTACGCATTTATTCAGCAGCATTACGCGGAGCTTGCGAAAAAGCAGACGGCTTTCTACGTGCACTGCGGTGACTGTGATGAAACCACGGTCATGACCATGCCTCCGTGGAAGAAGCCGCATCTGTCCAGCGGCAGGAATTATTTTATACACATGCTGACCATGTTTCCGGAACTGAAACCTGTTACACTCGGGGGTTTTGGCGGGCGCCAGACAACGCCGCGTCTCAACAGGGGGGACGCTTCCCTGATATGGCTGCTTGAAAGAACAATGCCCAAGGATAAATGCGGCTGGTATGGCCGCGATATTTGGGAATCAATGATACCGGAGCGGGTGGAGGCCTTTGCCAATGACATACGTGTCAACATGCTCGGCCTGCCTCCTGTGCATGATACGGAAAAGCGTCGAGTGTTCTGGGAGACCATGCAGCCGGCCCGTCTTGCCGACGGAAACATGGATAAAACGCCGGAGCGCATTTTTACGGTCTGCAAAAATACGCCCCGTATGTTTTATTCGCGTTCTCGCGTTCGCAGCACCCTTGATGGGGTCGTTGCGCTTATCAAACAGTGGGCACGCGAGGCGGGCCTTGAATTGATAGAAGAGCAGAAAACTTTCTATAATGTCCATTTTCAGGCAAGAAAACAGGACGACAAGAAAGGCCTAACGATCCATATCGTTCCGGCGACATTTCCGGAGGATCCGGGCAATGTCCACATTGCCTTTCGCTGCAATGGGAAAGCGGCAATCCGCACAGGCGCTGAAGAGAATATCGCACGCGCTGAAGCGCTGCTGTGGGCAGACGGCAGGAAGGTTGACTAATACCCGGTCTCCTTGCGGCGTTGAGGCATTGTGGGACGCAGGTTCAACGTGTTGCACATGTCTCAGCGCTAGAGCATTTTTCTAAATACCCTAGCCTGATTGTCATTTCGAAGGAGCGCAAGCGATTGAGAAATCTTAAAACCAAGATCTCTCCCTGCGGTCGAGATGACACTTCATATATGGTTATAGTAAAAAGGAAAATGCTCTCGTCAATGATCAGCAACTGTTTTTTTATATACGACCCCCCTTCTTGGGGTTGTGTTAAAGTGCGGCAGACTTTTCCACCCTCACCCCAACCTTCAGGTAATCCATGATTCCACTCTTCAGTGCCTTTCCGCAATTATCACATCGACTGCCCTGGTGTCCGCTGGGGTTTTTCCCTACACCGGTTGAGGAACTTAGCCACCTTGCAAAGCTACTTGGGCGACAGGGGCTCTATGTAAAACGGGATGACCTGAGCGGAAATCCCTATGGGGGCAATAAGGTCCGCAAGCTGGAGTTTATCCTTGCGGATGCCGTACAAAAAGGAATGCGGAGGATTGTCACCTCGGGCGCGGCAGGGTCAAACCATGCCCTTGCAACAGCAATCTATGGTCAAAAACTTGGCCTTCAGGTTGAATTGATGTTATTTGCTCAGCCTTCAACCGAAGAGGTGCGCGCTAATCTTCTCGCAGATTTCCATGCCGGAGCTCATCTGCATCATGCCGACAGCTATGCTGAGCACTGTGCGGATGATGGAGGATTTCCTGCTGAGCGCCGCAGAGCGGCGTGAAAGCCTGTACTGTATCCCGCCGGGCGGTTCATGCGCGCTCGGGGCTCTTGGGTATGTCAATGCAGCGTTCGAACTGAAAATGCAGATTGAGCGGGGAGAGCTTCCGGAACCCGATGAAATTTTTATTGCTTACGGCACCATGGGAACGGCTGCCGGCCTTGCGCTGGGTATCCGTGCGGCAGGCCTGCACAGCAGAATCCGGGCGATAAGGGTCGTGCCCGATTCGTGGCAAACGACGAAAAATATCACGAGCTTTTTGAATCGACCAGGCGCATGCTGATTGAGTCTGATCCTGCATTGGCCAGCCTTTCGTTTGATCCTGCAGTGTTGAGTGTTGAGCATGCGTTTTACGGCCCGGGATACGGGGAAATGACCCGGGAAGCATCTGAGGCGATTGATATGTTTGACAGATGCCAGCAGATCACACTGGATCAGACCTATACCGGGAAAACAGCCGCTGCATTCCTTGCCGAAGCCCGGCACGCCGCAGGGGGCAAAAACCTGCTGTTCTGGGTAACAAAAAATTCCTGTCCCTTGCCTCCTGAAATCCAGAGCATAGACTTCCATTGTCTGCCCGTTGAGTTTCACCGCTATTTTGAATGATCACAATGTATGCAGGCTGATCTTTAATGAAAAAAATACTTATGTGTGGTGCCGGCGGTTTTATCGGGAGCCATTTGGCAAAATTTCTGAAGAATGAGGGTGCCTGGGTTCGCGGGGTTGATATCAAATACCCCGAATTTGCACACAGTGCGGCTGATGAATTCATCCGGGGAGATCTGCGGGATCCACTGCTGTGTCAACAGGTTATCGATACACGCTTCGATGAAGTCTATCAGCTGGCCGCGGACATGGGTGGGGCGGGCTTTGTTTTTACCGGCGACAACGACGCGGATATCATGCACAATTCAGCATTGATAAATCTCAACGTGCTGGATGCCTGCTGCAAGCAGGGGATCAAACGTATTTTCTATGCATCGTCTGCATGCGTCTATCCGCAGCATAATCAAACAGATCCTGATAATCCTTTATGTACAGAAGATTCTGCGTATCCTGCAAACCCTGACAGTGATTACGGCTGGGAGAAACTGTTCAGTGAACGTTTGTTCCTGGCTTATGGGCGCAACCATGGCATGAATGTTCGGGTTGCGCGCTACCATAATATTTTCGGACCGGAGGGCACCTGGTGCGGCGGGCGTGAAAAGGCGCCTGCGGCCCTGTGTCGTAAAATTGCCATGCTGCAGGACGGTGAAAGCCTTGAGATGTGGGGCGATGGTGAACAGACGCGTTCCTTTTTGTATATTGATGAATGCCTGACCGGAACGGTTAAGCTGATGCGCTCGGATTTTGTCGGGCCGATGAATATCGGCTCAGAAGAAATGGTGTCTATCAACCGCCTGGCTGAAATGATTTTGAGTATTGCGGGTAAAACTGCGCTGATACAGCACATACCGGGTCCTGAGGGCGTCAGGGGGCGCAATTCCGACAATCGTTTAATACGGGAGAAACTGGGCTGGGCACCATCGCGGCCTTTACAAGAGGGTCTGGAGCATACGTACGCATGGATACAGCGGCAAGTGGCATGTGCACAGCAGTCTGCAGACAGAGTGGGCGCAGGGGCCAATCAACAGTGCTGACTGGGCTTATGCGATGAAAACGTTACTTGTTTCGCCACAGGCCGGTATGTGCAACCGGTTTCGCGCGTTGTGTTCAGCGATACTGCTGGCCCGCCTGTCCGGCAGGAATCTGTATCATTGCTGGGAGGCGGAAGCGCCGCATGGCATTGACCTCGAAATTATTCGCGATATGCGCACGTCTTCATGGAATACGTTCTTTGTTGAAGACTCCGTGCTCCCCTACCGGGCAGTCGATGCGACAACAGCAATTGACCAGGTTTTTTCAGAATGGGGGCCGGGCGATTTCTGGTATGCAACGCAGAGTTCTGCCATACGCCGCTGTGGGTGGGGTGGTGAAGTACACATTGAGCGCAGCAGTGCCGATGCCATTCTCAAGAGTCAGGCCGACACGGTTTTGCTGGAGACCAGTCTGTGCCTGAAACCTTCTTCCCTTACGCATGCTGAATTCGAACAGGCATTGAGTGATATTTATAGTAAACACTTTAAACCGCTTCCGCTGTTTCAGAAAATTGTCGCGAAGTTTGCTCTGGGCGGCCCGTATGTGGGCGTCCATATCAGGCGCGGGGATCATCTGCGCTATGTCCGTGCTGCCGATATCAGTGCGAAAAACTGGGAGGCAATCATTCGCCGGTACGTTGCTACCTCTGAGGCCATCTATTTCTGCAGTGACGATGAGGCCTTTTGTTAAAGCTGTTACAGCGCGGTTGCCGGAATATAGAATAGTACCTGCTGATCAAACGCTCTCACATACACCCAAATTTCAGGCCTTCATTGAGTTTTTATGTTTGTCTGGAGCTGCGCGAATCTACGGAACGCTTGGGTCGAGTTTTTCCAGAGAAGCGTCCCGGTTTGCAGGTGTTCCGTTTGTACTCTGCTCCGTCAGGCGGCCGGATACTATGCTGAAAAGACTGTTGCACTGTTTCGGGCCGGGTGCGCAGCAGGTTGCATGTACAGAATTGCCGGGGCCTTTTTCGGGGTCAGCGGAGATTATCTGATCTGGCTGGACGAGTGTCAGGGCGGCTAATCTGCCGTGCGTGCTCATCTATCGCGCCAAGTTTTTATCCTGCGTTTTAAGGAGAAGGGGGCCGTTGTATTGTGTTGTTTGAGGCATGCGGTTTTATTAACCGACAAGGGTCTCATTACACGTTGTGCGCTTTTCAGTCGTTCCAGATGATTCATCCCGAACGTTGTAATTCCTTCAAGTCCGCAAAAAAAAGGTCGTTTTAGCCCTTATTTAAGCATTGCCATCCGCTGCTTCTTAATACATACTTATATATGCAAACAGGCGCGCCCTTTGCGGCGGCGCATAAGAGCGGCGGCATGTCTTGCGCATGCAATCGAAAAGCGTGTGCAGTGCGTGCCATACAGGCAAAATAATTTATGAAAGGACACAATCATGGCAGAGCTTAACTGGGAAGCTAACAGCAAGGCAATGTTCGACAAGATGATCGAATCGTCCCCGAAACCCTTCAGGGCGATGACGGAAAAGAAGCTGATGGAAGCAGTTGTTGCAAAAGCAGGCGACAGCGGTAATGTGACTGAGGCTATTCTTATTGAATGTGTACAGGCGGTAACCCCCAAGCCGTTCGTGGGCATGGCGATGAAAAGCCTTGAGCCTCTGAAAACCAAATAGGCCCGGTGGGCGCAGCGCTTGCGGGCAGCCCCTCTCGGTAGTGGCGAGAGGCTCCCCGCGGGTGTGCCTGCCAACCGCAGTCATAGCGTGGACCGATTTCAGCACGAGGAGATTGTGATGTTTCCCTACGACTCTTTGCGTGATTATGCCGCTGCTCTGGAAAAGCGGGGCAAACTGCTGCGGATTAAGGAGATGGATCAGGATGCCTATGAGATGACGGCATTTTCCTATCGCCTCAATGACCGCCAGCGCGAAAAGGCCCCGGGCTTTATTGTGGAGCGGACAAAGGTGAACGGCGAATGGATCGACTCGCCCGTTATCGCCAATATTTTTAACGGCTATGCAACTATCGCGCAGTGCTTTCGGTGTGGAGGCATTGACCGATGACCAGGGCGCCATGCATACAGTGGCGGTCGATAAAATTCTGAGCTTCCTTGACAAGGACTTCAACTGGCGCATGATTGAGCCTGTCACGGTCGAGAAAAAGGATGCGCCCTGCAAGGAAGTGATCCTTACGGGTGACGAGGTCGATCTCGGGAAGTTCCCCTGGATTCGCAACAACCCCGCCGACGCAGGCCAGTACATAAGCGCCGGTTCGGTCATCATGCATGACCCGGAGCTGGGGCGCAATGTGGGCACCTACCGCATGCAGGTCAAGGGCCCGAAAAAGGTGGGCGTCTACTTCACCAACCAGAGCCACGGCTACAAGTTTATGGATCGGGCCATGGAGCGCGGTGAGGAGCGGGTTCCCGCGTCGGTGGCCATCGGCATCGATCCCATCTCCTGGATGATGAGCAGCACCCGGCTTGCCGATGCCGGGCGAGGACGAATTTGCCCTTGCAGGCGGGCTTCCGCGGCAAGCCCGTACAACTCGTAAAAAGCGAAACCAATGACCTTCTGGTGCCGGCCCATGCCGAGTTTATCATTGAGGGCTTTATCTCCACCGAGGTGGAGGAAGAGGGCCCCTACGGCGAAATGATGGGCTATATCGGCAGAAAGATATATACCTTCACCATCGACATCAAGACCATTACGCACCGCATCAAGCCCCTGGGTGTACAATCTGTGGCCGGGCATCGGCGGCGCCTATCTGACCCTGCCCTGGGACGTGTCGCATTTCGCGCGTCTAAAGAAGATCATGCCGCATCTGCGGAAAATCCACACGCCGCCCGATGTGCCCTCCGTGCTCATCGCCTGCATTGAGAAGCGCCTGCCCGGCGAGGGCATCGAGATGGGCATGCTGATACTGGGCTACCGCATGGTGGGCTTCAGCAAGAAGGTCGTTATTGTTGTGGATAATGACGTTGACCCGACCGACCTTTCGCGGGTCATGCATGCCATGGGCACGCGCTGGCAGCCGGGCACAGCCAGCCTGAAGGTCGGGCAGTCAACCCATATCCCCATTGATCCGAGCTGCCGCGAGATGTTTCTGAGCAGCAAGATCGTCATCGATGCCACGCGGCAGCAGCCCGGCGAGGGCGGGCCCGATGTCTATCCGGAGGACAACCGTACGGTGATGGAAGAGCGCGCAGCCGCGGCGTTTGAAATTGTGGAAAAGAAATGGGCATCCTATTTTGGAAAATAGACCGACCATAACCGTTGCCATAACCGGCGCATCAGGTGCTGCCTATGCTTTGCGGCTGCTTGAGCTGCTTGTTCAGCATAAGCAGCGGGTCTTTATCCTTGTCTCGGACGCCGCGCGTATTGTGCTTGAGACCGAAGAGGACATCACGCTGCCCAAGGACCCTCAACAGGCAACCGCCTTTCTGCAGGAGCGTTTTTCCGCGGCAAAAGGCCAGTTGAGAGTCTTCGGTCCTGATGAGTGGACGTCTCCTGTTGCCAGCGGATCCGGCGCACCCAAACAGATGATTGTGTGCCCCTGCACCATGGGCACCCTTGCCGCCATTGCCATGGGCGCAAGCGATAATCTTTTAGAGCGGGCCGCTGATGTGGTCATTAAGGAGCGGGGCAATCTGATACTGGTGCCCCGTGAAATGCCCTACTCAAGCATTCACCTTGAAAACATGCTGAAGCTGTCGCGCCTGGGTGTGATCATCCTGCCGGCAAGCCCCGGATTTTACAATAAGCCGCAGACCGTGCATGATCTGGTCGATGCGGTGGTGGGCAGGATACTGGATCATGCAGGCATCGAGCACCGGCTGCAGCCGCGCTGGGGTCAGGCAGGCTGTTGAAAAACGCTCATCTGCGGCGTTGCGCTCATTGTTCGTCTTTGCGGCGTACCAAAAGTACGCCTCATTCCTCACATTTCGCGCGCCTTGCATCTGCGCGGTTTTGAACAGCCTGAGCAAAGAGACTTTTTCAATGCCCTGCTGGACGGGTATTACCTGTCAGATTTTGATCCAGTTGTGTATGCCGTACCGGATGATCCCGCACACATCCTGCAGCGAACTTCCTGTTGACACACAGTCAACCCCCGCCATATAGTTATTCACGATGTAAAGCACGTTTGTATCCAGAGAGACGAGAGCATGTTGATACGTTGCTGGTATTTATACTGCCTTGAGGTCTGCTATGCTGATTGAGCACATGGACTCTTCTCAGGGAGTTACGCTATGAAAAAAGTTTTCATCGGAGTCCTTGTTTTTTTTGTGCTTGTGTATGGAATATACTGGTTAACAGCGGCATATCAAAACCGTCGTCCCACGCCTGATCTCTATTACGATGTCTATACAAAGCAGGATACGGTTCCAGAAGGCAGGGTGGCTGTATTTCTGGTCGGTCTTTCCATGCCCGAGGATTATGAACCGTTCTGGTGGAACAACATTTTCGAACATGTGCGCAGGATCGTGATCCCCTGGCCCGGCAGATTTTTTGCCGGCCTCGATAGGGGTGTCGCGCTGCTTGATCCCGAGCGATTCTGGGAGTATGAATCCTTCTCTCCGACTGATCTGGTCGACCCTTTCGGCAGCCGCTATGATATTGACGGTATCCCCTATATTGAAAAGTACCGGCGCGGTGAGGTGGAATGGCAGCCTCCGTCAGGCCGTCTGTATCTTGATAACGGGTATTTTCTCTATACAGGGCGCAAGGGCGGGGTGTCCTCTGTCGCCGGTAAAAAAATGGCCTCTGCAAATCTCTGGTTTTACGGAAAAGGTTTCAAAAACAAAAAAGTTCCGCATCGTTACCAGATGGAAAAAGTTATTTATCTGGCTTTCGAAAACCTGACAAAAAAATATGGGGACTTTCCATTTCGCTGCGCTGATTCAATGAACCCCTGGGAAATGCATCAGGAACTGTATGAGTTGCTTGACGGGGGTGCAGACACAATTGTGCTTGCCTCGCCGATGACAACCTATTCACATTACGAAGAATTTGAAGGTGGCTGGCTGAAGAGTTTTGACATTATCCGCTCATGGGAACACGAGCATGGGAATGGCAAGAAAATAAAAATTATCATGGCCCCGCCCATGGGTCATTTCCCTCCCCTTCGGCAGGGCTTTATCCACTTGCTCAAGGATCGGCTTGACACGCTGCCGGCTCAGGCCTCGGTTAAAATCGCTGTCTCGGTTCATGGCATGCCCTGGGATCATGTTCCCCATGAAGCATGGCTTAAACTGTCTCCAGCCTATCTCGAGCCTTTGAAAAAAGATATACAGGACCTTATCAGCACCTACGATTTCAGCCGGACAGAGATTGTTGTTTGTCAGGACCATTTTGCTGATCCGGTCTGGGATCCTGAAGAAAAATATCTCTCCACCAACCGGGCCTATCTCGAAGGCAAGAGAGACGGCTTTGAGTATGTTGTTCAGCAGCCCATTGAGTTTTATACCGAAAATACCGACACCATGTTCAGCCATGCAATGCATAACTATCATCACTTCCCCGGATACAGTCGTTATGAAACTATTGACTATCCGGACTGGGACGTTCCCTACACGCGGGAATTCGATCTGGGCGGCACGCGAACAATATACAACGGCGTCATGGTCGGTAAGTACCGGCACTATGTGGCCGATGCTTTGACGCAGTCTATTGACGCTATCCTTGCGCAATCTGCATTCATGCAGGCCAGGATTCAAAAGTAGGCCTGTCGGCACAGGTGTCGTTGTGGGCAGTCTTTCAGGTTAATGTAATTATGTAATTCAAGGGGGGATTATGTTAAAGAAAATACTTTTGAGCACACTTATCATTTTCGTAGTTCTTTGTGTGGGCGGGGGACTGTATCTGTACCGCCTGGTCAACCGGGATATCGAAGAGCATTTCTCGGGAACGTGCACTGCTTTTGAGATGCATGGCAGCGGCGAGGACGTCCAGGTTGATCGTGCCCGCGGACTGGCCTATGTTTCTCTGTTTGACAGAAAGGCGCTTGCCAAGGGTGATCCTGTGGGGCCCGGTGACATCCTGCGCCTTGATCTGACACGCACCCCGCTGCAAGCGGTATCGGCGATTTCTGATGGTCCGCAACTGCGTCCGCACGGCATCAGCCTGTTTATCGATCAGGCCGGGCAGCGGCATCTGTTTGTGATCAATCATCCCGAGGACCGCACAACCGGGCAGGAAAAAATTGAGCGCTACCGCGAGGAGAGCTCCGGTCTGTTCCGGCATCAGGAAACGTTTATGAGTCCGCTGATTACCCGCGCCAATGACATGGTAGCCGTCGGCGAGCGGCAGTTTTATGTGGCGCAGGATGTGGATCGTAAGGGTGGCGAAAAGCTGACCACGCTTGTTTACTTTGACGGCAAAGACTACTCAGTTGTTGCGGATGACATTCAGTCGGCAGGCGGTATTAATATTTCTGCGGACCACACGTCGCTCTATATCGCCGAAACCGGCGGCAAGAGAATTCGGGTTGCCGGTCTGTGATCCGTCCGATGGCAGTGTAACCACCACAGAGTTTATTGATCTGGGTACCTCGCCTGATAATATCGATGTTGCCGAAGACGGTTCGCTCTGGGTCGCGGCACACTCTAATGTTGCAGCCCTGGTCATGCATTTTATCATGGGAAGCAAGGCACCGAGCCAGGTGCTGCGTATCGATGTGAGTGCAGAGAAGCCCGAGATCCAAGAGATATATCTGAACGCCGGGCAGCAGATCTCCACAGGCAGCGTTGGCGCTACCTATGGCAACAAACTGCTGATCGGCTCGATTACCGACCGCAAGCTTCTTATCTGCGAAATGGAGCAGTAAAGCGCTGCTGCGGCAGGACTGCGCGGGGCCCGCTGTGCAGTTCAGCCCTGCTGCGCAGATTCTGGGTTTGGCAGTTTCAATGCCATAGAATACAGGATGATGGAGGTTCAGATAATGCTTCGTGTCCGGCAAAAAGAATACGCTGTTCTGCTGCTTTGCGGGTTGGTTATGCTTGTTTCGGCATGCGCCACGCCGGTCGGGGTGCAACGCGTGACATCGCGCGCCGCCTATCAGGATGCGCAGGCAAACCCCCTCGGTAAAGCGGTCTTAAGCGACGAGACAAAAATTGTGCTCGATCGTTTTGACCTGCAGACTGCCTTTTAAAAAGAGTCTGCGGACGCCATTGCACGGCTTCATGAAAAAGCGCTCACTGACGATCGCCGGGATATACGCTATGCCCTTGCTGAAATCTGCTATCTGTATGGTGATAAGCTCAGCCGCAGTTTTTTTAGAGGCAATAAAAAGCGCGCAACCGACTATTTTCTGCTCTCGGCGGTCTATGCCTACCTCTACCTGCTTGCCGATATGGGTGAGCCGCCGCCGACGGCCTTTGATCAGCGCTTCCGCACGGCCTGCGATCTGTATAATTTTTCCCTGTGGCGGGCCCTCTCGACCGGGAAACGGCGGCAGAGTTGGTTTTTCCGGACGGCCGACGCAGGCTCTGCCGGTCGGAGGCCTTGCCATCACGCTTGATCTGCTCAAAGCTTCCCTGGAGCCTTGCAGGATTTTGACCAGTTCCTGTCCCTCGCCCGGCTATGCCGTGCGCGGCATTACCGTCCGCAACCGCACGCCGGGCATGGGGCTTGCCGCTCATAGGCCTTAAAAAAAAGGTCGATGGATGCCCTGTTTTGCCTGAGCAGTCCGTGCCGGTCACCGCGTTTCTGCGGTTAGCAGGGAGGGCTGCAGGAGCTCACTGCGGGAACGGCCTCGGCTTCAGCTTAAGCTCTACTCGGCCTATGATGATGCCGAGGTGACCGTGAACAACCGGCCGGTGCCCCTTGAAACCGACACAACAACGCCGACTGCCTATACCCTTGAGCATGAATCCCTTCTCTGGGACTACGGGTTCAAGGCATTTCTCGGTAATCTCGCGACAGTTCCCAACAAGCTTCTACAGCATGCAGCCCTATCAGCCGGGGCGCATACCGGTCGTGTTCGTTCACGGCACCATGAGCAGCCCGGTGTGGTGGACCGAGATGTGGAATACCCTGCGCGCAGATGCCGAGCTGCGCAGGAGTTATCAGTTCTGGTTTTTTATGTATAACAGCAGCGCGCTGGTCAGCCCTGTCGGCTGCTGATCTGCGGGACAGCCTGCGCAGCCAGGTCTCCGCTGCTCGACCCTGACGGCAAAGACCCGGCGCTGCGTGACATGGTTGTTATCGGGCACAGCCAGGGCGGGCTTCTGACCAAGTCTCACGGCTGTTGATACGGGAGACCGCCTTGTGCGGTCGCTGACCGACAAGGATATCGATACGCTTGAATATCTGCTGACGAACAGAAAGCCATGATGCGGCGGGCCCTGTTCGTCGAGCCCGCTGCCCTTTGTGAAGCGCGTGGTGTTTATCTCGACGCCCCACCGGGGCAGTTTCCGGAGCAGCTTCTGGGTTCGTACGATACGGGTAAAAAATAATCAGCCTGCCGGCCACTATCGTCACCTTCCCTTTGAATGCATATACATTTATCCGCGACGATGTTAAAAATCTGTTCGGCGACAGGCTTCCCGTCACGAGCCTTGACAGCATGTCGCCCGATAATCCGGTCATGAAGGCGCTGGCGGATATTCCCGCTTGCGCCGGGCGTGACCGGTAATTCGATCATCGCGGTTAAAAATCCCGATGATCCCAAAGAGGAGTGGAATGACGGCGTTGTCCAGTATTCAAGTGCACATCTTGACGGCATGGAGTCGGAGTTCATCGTGCATGCCGGCCACTCCTGCCAGGAGCCATCCGCTTACCATCGAGGAGGTGCGCCGCATTCTGCTCGAGCACCTGAAGGGAGCGCCATGAAACGATTCTGCGGATTGTGCGCCATAGCCGCCCTGGGCCTGCTTGTTGCCGGGCTGACCGTCTGGGCAATGTGTGCGCTGTATTATTCCGATATTCAGAGCGGACTGCTCAGGGCGTGTCTTGCAGGCCTGTTCGGCCTTGCCACTGCAGGCGCCTTTGCCCTGTTGCCCGGCCGCCGCCGAACCCTTATGTATGCTTTTTTGCAGCCTTTGCCCTGGTGGCAGCCTGGTGGGCGGCTATCGCTCCGTCCAACAACCGTGACTGGCAGGACGATGTTGCCGTGCTGCCCCGGGCCACGATTGAGGGCGACCGGGTGACGCTGCACAATATCCGCAACTTCACTTACCGCACGGAGGCCGATTTCACGCCGGGCTATTACGACAAGACCTTTGATACTTGCCCGGCTCAGTTCAGTTGACCTGATCGCCGTGTACTGGATGGGAGATGCCATCGCGCATGTCATGCTGAGTTTCGGTTTCAACGGCACGGACTATGTGGCCTTTTCGATTGAGACGCGCAAGGAGCAGGGCGAGGACTATTCGACGATCAGGGGATTTTTCAAGCAGTATGAGCTGATGTATATAGCGGGCGACGAGCGCGACCTGCTGCGGGTCCGGACCGACTACCGCGATCCGCAGGAGGATGTCTACGTGTACCGACTGCGCATACCGCCGGAGAGGGCGCGCCTGCTTTTTCTGGAATATATGAACAGGATCAACCAGCTGCACGATGCGCCGGAATTTTACAATACCCTGACTACCAATTGCACCACCGACGTGGTGGACGCTGGCACGGGCCCTTGGCGGCGATATCCGCTACAACTGGAAAGTGCTGCTGAGCGGCCATGCCCCCGAGTATGCCTATGAACTGGGCAGGCTCGACTCGCGGCTGCCTTTTGCCGAACTGCGGCAAGCGCAGCCTGATAAACCCGCGGGCGCATGCTGTTGGTGGCGACCCCGAATTTTCCATAAAGATCAGGGAAGGTCTGCCCGTGCCGGCAGCGCGCTAACGGTTCTGCACAGGGCGTTGATGCAAGCGAGAAGTATCTGCCATGAGTATGCCCGAAGGAAGGCGGTTGTATGACCATCGGTAAAAAAAGCATAGCAATATTTCTGGTCATTGTCCTGATTGCCCTTGGGCTTGACCTTGCGGTCCGGTTTTTTATTGATCTCGGCCCTCTTAAGGCGCGCATTACCACAGAGCTTGCCGCGCGACTGCAGGCCGACGTTGAGATAGATCGCATAGGCCTGGACGTGTTGCCCCGTCCGCAACTGGCGCTGTATAACGTGCGGCTTGTTTTTGCCGATGGCACAGCGCTGCGCATACCTTTGGTCGGTTTGTCGCCGACACTTGCGGGGCTGTTTGCCGGCAAGCCCGCAATCGCCAGTATCCGTTGTGAGAAACCCGATGTGCGAATTGCTGTGCGCCCACAGGAGTCGGAGGCATGACAACCGCACCGCAGAAGCACGGCAAAAAGATCTGGCCCTGTTATCGAATCGGCACTAAACGCCATACCCCCGATCGGGGTTATTGTCCATGATGGAACCGTGCATATCACCGCGCCCGACGGCAGTTCGCTTGTCCTTGAAAAGTCTTGAGGCGGAAGCTGATATGACGGTGCAGGGTGTGCGTGTTTCCGCTGATTGCACATCCGCGCTGTGGAAAAATCTGGCGGTTGAGCTTTCCTATCATGATCCTGAGGTCATCCTGGAGCTTGATGCCCGCGATATTGATATCGTAAAAAGCATCCGTTGCTTAAAGCCTTTGCAGGAGCGGATCTCCCTGATGCCACACAACTAAAACCCTGCGCGGAATCATCGATTCTGTTTCGCTCACAGGCCACTCTCCCCCATGCTTTCCGATCCCCTGGCGACTGCCGTCATCAGCGGTCGCGGCAGCTTTGAGAATATGAGCATTGGCTTGCCGGACCTGGGCCTTGACGTGCAAGAGCTGGAAGGCGGCTTTGAACTGGACAATGGCAGCATTGCGGCTACCGGGATCAGCGCGCGCCTCGGGAAGTCCCGCATACAGGAGGCTGCCATCCATCTGGACAGGGCCCGCGGGTTTAAACCATCACGTATCAGCGCGGAATTCGACCTTGATCTGTCGGAGGTGCCGGGGCTGCTGCATGTGATCCCGGATCCTGACGTGCGCGGCGAGATTGCATTGATCAAAGATCCTCAGGGCACAGCCGTCGGAACATTTAAGCTGCGCGCTGAAAGAGACAGCTATAGTACGGAGATAGCCGTTAAGAAGCTGCTGCTGCAATCCGGCTACCGGGCTTTTCCGCCGACGCTTGAATTAAGCCGCGGGATGTGCACCTACCGCGACGGGCTTTTGTCGTTTAACGGTTTTTCCGGAAAACTCGGCTCATCCATACTGCCGGACTTCTCGCTCTCCTTCAGCCTGCGTGATGATGAGCAGTTCACTGCCGCAGCGAAGGGGGCAACAGTAGCGCTTGTTGATCTGCGCATGGTGCTGTCATCGTTTGATTCGTCCAGGAAGCTTATTGAGACAATCACGGCAGCAGACGGCAGGTTACAGGTTCACAATCTCGCCCTGAAAGGGCCGCTGACTGAGCCTGCAAAGCTGGGCTATCGCGCTGGATGCCCAGCTTGATGACTGTCTCGGTTACCGCAGCAGGGCTTGACGGGCCGGTAGCGGTGAGCAGCGGGATGCTCAAGGCGGACCAGAACGCATGCACGCTCTCTCAGGCTGATATGACCTATCTTGATGCCAGGCTTGCAGGCTCTTGTACCCTTGAGGGATATTTTGCCGGCTTGACGCAGCAGTAACGGCTGATGCCCGCGGCACGCTGGGTGAAAAGGCGCTTGCCTGTGCCCCGGTCTCTGTCGACCTGCCCCCTGCTTTAGCGCTGCGCGCGCCCGGTGAAAATCGAGAAGAGCCGGTTTGTCGTGGAATCGCGGCGGGGCGACGACGGTTGCCGGAGATTTTGTGCTGGGCAGGAAGCATCAAGGCAGGCCTGAACCTCAGGGTAGATGATAAAGCCATTGAAATTAAGGAGCTCAGGATCCGTGATGCGGCTTCGCAGTGCAGGCTGGGGATGAAAATCGAGGAAGATCTTGTTGCTGTCACGTATGCAGGCATGCTGAAAAAAGCACACGCTTGACCGGCGTTCTGCTGGAGAATCCTTTTTTGCAGGGATGGATACAGGGCGACTTCAGCGCAACCTTCAATCAAAAAAAACCGCGTGCCTCCTCAGCCACGGGAACACTGAGCTGGGAAAAGGCGGGCTATCCGGCCTTTGATGCACTGCCTGTCAATATCAGCAGCGCGGTGATTACCGCTCGGGACAACAGGCTGGTTGTTGATTCTGCGCCCTCACGGCGGGGCAGGATTCAGCCGGCATGCATGGCAGCGTCAGCTTTACCGACGATGGTTTTACCATTGACAATGAACATCTCCGCCGACAGCATAGACCTGGATGCATTTAAGGATCTGCTGTCCAGCGACAATGCATCATCGCAAGGCTCTGCCGATGAGTTCTGGGAAACACCCCTTCGCGGCACGCTCAAGCTCAAGGCCCGTGAACTCAAAAAAAATCCGTTCACGTGTGCGCCGTTCAATGCCCTTTTTTCCTTTGCCGATAAGGCGGTAACCATCAACAACCGAGGACACGAAACTGTGCGGCATCGACGCTTCCTGCCAGGTGCGGATAACCCCTGATGGTCATTACGCTTGAGGCACATCCCCGGGCAATGCAAAGCCCCATGCAAGAGGTATTTCAGTGCCTCACCGGTGAAAAGTCGATCATGACCGGCAGGTTGATATTGAAGGCAGCTGTGCGGTCACAGGGAAAACCCGCTGCTCTGCTTGACGGCCTTGCGCGGAAATTTTTCAATAACAGCCCAGGACGGGCGCATCTATAAGTCAGGGCTGTTTATCAAAAATTCTGTCCTTTCTGAGTATATAAAACCTGCTCAGCGGAGACATAGCCGATATGGCAAAAGAGGGCTATGCCTATCAGTCCCTGCATATAACCGCTGCTGTTGCAGGGACAAACCGTGCAGGTGCAGCAAGGCCATTCTTATCAGCAGTTCTCTCACCCTGGTCTGCAAGGGCACAATCAACCTTAAAAGCAAGGAGATTGATCTTGAGGCACTTGCAACGCCGTTTCAGATTCAGAATCAGCTGCTTTCCAAAGTTCCCCTGGTGGGCTCTGGTTGAGTAAACCGATGCTGGGCGTGCCCTTGAAAATAACCGGCACGTTTGATGACCCGCAGATAAGCACCCGGACAACCTCTGCCGTGACCAAAGGCCTTATGGATATCACCAAAGACATCATAAAGCCGCCCATTAGAATTATTGATCCTGTTTTCCGGAAGGAACCATCAGGGGCAGCAATAGGGGATTTAAAAAATATCATACCATCATGCATGGAGTATTGAGGATCAAACAGCTGGAGTGTATGCTGCATTCAGCGTGAAAAGATGTCCGGGTCCAACAGGCCGTAGGGCGTAAAGGCCGCTCGCTGGCTGAAGAGGATATTGGCAAAGGCGGTGATTACCGTGGCGCAGAAAATGGCCAGCATGATGGCGATCTGGTACTTAATGGCTGTCATGGGCGAGCTGCCTCCCAGTATCTGGCCGGTCATCATTCCGGGCAAAGACACCAGCCCCATGGTGGCCATGGTGGACAGCGTTGGCGCTATGGCTGCCTGCAGGGCCTGGCGCAGGTAGGGTCGGCAGGCCTCCTGCAGGGTGGCCCCAAGGCTGAGATAGGTAATAAATTCTTTGGCATTGGCGCGGATGGCGGAATAAAAACGCTCAAGGGCGATGACGTTGGCGCGCAGGCAGTTGCCAAGCACCATGCCGGAGATGGGAATCAGGTAGCGGGCATCGTAAAAAGGTTCCGGTCGCACGGCAACACAGACAAAAAAAACCACCACAGGCAGGGTTCCTGCTGCAAGGCCTGCCAGCAGGAAGGGGAACAGTCGCCGCAGCCGCAAGCCGGCGCTGTGGGTGATGTTCAGGTTGGCGATCACGATCATTATCAGCACCCAGCCGCTGTTTATCCAGACGTTGTTGAGCCGAAAGATAAATTCCAGATAGAGCGCAACCAGCACCAGCTGCACGGTCATGCGGCCCGTGGTCGTGATCATCTGCCGCACCAGTGGGACGTCTGCCCAGCGCAGGATTATAACGGGTGCAGCCAGCAGGGCGAAAACAGCGGCCAGTGCGCCCCAGGACATATCCATAACCTGCATCGTCTATCCTCCTTACTCAGCGGTTGTCTGAAAAACCGGAGGCTTGCTCTGCTCCGTCACCCGGCCTGCCTCAACCTTGAAAAAACGATTTCCAAGCGCCAGCCATTCCGGGTCGTGGGAGACCGAGATCAGGGTCAGTTCCGGGTGCCGGAAGAGCGCCAGCACAGCCCGGCGGCTCTGCGGGTCCAGGGCCGAGGTGACCTCATCCAGCACAAAAACAGTTTTTCCCAGAAGCAGGGCCCGGGCCACGGCCAGCCGCTGTTTTTCACCTCCTGAGATTACATTGGTCTGCTTGTTCAGAATATCCGGAGGCAGCAGCAGATTTTCCAGAACCTGCCGCAGCTGTTCTTCGGATGGCGTGCGGTCGCGGTTGACCCTGAAAGAAAAGGGCAGCAGCAGGGCCTCGCGTACCCCTGTTGCTCCGAGCACCGGTTCCTGGCCGATGAAGGCAACCGTTTGTCGCAGATGCGGCAGGGTTTGGGCGCTGAGCACTTCGCCGTCAAAGCGGATCGTGCCCGCAGTGGGCACTGCGCCGCCGATCAGGCACATCAGGATCGTCGTTTTCCCGGATCCCGAGGGGCCGAAGAAAACTGCCTTCTCACCCTGCGCAATTTTAAACGAAACCCCATCCAGGATCAGGCGTCCCTGCGCGTGAATGCTGATGTTCTCAAACCGGATCATCCGTTGCCTGACTTTCGTTCCAGTGGTGGCGTGCCTGCGCAACCGCATATGCATGCAAGCCGATTCTAAATCTCCCGACAGTATTTATCAAGCCGAATAACCATGGCTGCCGTCGGACTGTTCTACAGCTATCCCTTCGCACGTTGAGTATCAAAAATAAAGCACCATATTGTTGTTGCGTTCCCGCGCATTATGTATTGACATGCAAGCGTCCCCTGCCTATAGTTGCTGTATCTCACAATACGTGTTTATTAAAAATTCGAAGGGAGGACTGCCATGAAAAAAATGTATTCTGGTATTGTAATGGCTTTTTGCTGCCTGATGTTTCTGGCTTCTGCTCAGGCGCAAAGCGGGGCGCCTTCGCAAAACATGCTGGTTTCAGGCTTCAAACAGGCCCTGTCAATCGGTACGGAGAAGGCGGTGCAAACGGTTTCAAAGCCGGATGGTTATTTCGGCAATCAGGCGATTAAAATTCTGCTGCCGGATTCAATGCAAAAGGTGGCCGACGTCCTGGGCAAGCTCGGCATGCAAAAGCAGGTTGATGATTTTATAGTCAGCATGAACAGGGCCGCGGAAAAGGCGGCGCCGCAGGCAGCCTCTATTTTCGGCGCAGCAATTAAAGACATGGGCATTGAAGACGCGCAGACAATTTACAGCGGCGGCGATACGGCCGCGACTGAATTTTTTAAAGAAAAAACATCCGCCCAGATATTCAACGCCTTTAAGCCGATTATATCTGCCAGCATGGAAGAGGTTGGAACAACTGCCCAGTTTAATAGCCTTATGTCGAAATATAATTCTATGCCGTTTGTTCCCAAAAAAACTATAAATATTGAGGAGTACGTGACCACGAAAGCCACGGACGGGTTGTTTACCATGGTCGGCGAGGAGGAAAAGAAAATCAGAACCAATCCTGCGGCGCGCACCACTGATTTGTTGAAATCAATATTCGGGAAGTAGGCTGAACGGGCGGCTGGAAAATGTTTTAGGGGTGCCGGGCTATGGATGCCGCATCAAGTGGCATGAAGTAAATGCATAGGGTTTTTTTGATCGGACCCGCTGAAGGCGGGGAGAAATCCTGTTTTTCAATCCGCAAGATTTCTCCCGGAGCCTGCCCTGAGCGTAGTCGAAGGGGTCGAGATGAAAAAAACAGTAGAAGCAGCTCGCCTGCTAAAGAATGCCCTTTGTAAGCAGGGCGTATTTCAGCAGCATGCCCGCGAAAATCCCCAGTACGATCAGCAGAAAATACTGCTCGCGGTTCTCGCGCCAGAAAAGCTGAAAGCTCCAGGGTCTGCGGGCCGAATGCGGGTAGGGTGTCAGGCGGGGAATGAGGCTGTGCACTTCAGCGGCATAGCGGGTGTAGTCTTCACCGAAAAGATCCTCAAGCCATGTCATTTCCTTTTTGTATTTCCGCGGCAGGTAGCTCCAGAAAAAAACTGCCAGCCCGGCTGCCAGCAGTATCATGCACCACGGACCTCCCATGATGCAGAAGCCGATCAGCAGAAACAGGCGGCCGAAATACAGGGGGTCGCGCACATAGGCGTACGGTCCCGAGGTGGCCAGCTCCTGTTTGCGGAGGAGGTGTCCGGCTGCCCAGAACCGGACAGCTTCGCCGATGATGACAAAGATCAGCCCGGCGGCAATGGTGGCCCGGGTCGGGTGGGCCAGAACAACTGCAAGCAGAATAGCGGCAATAAGCCCCAGGGTTTTTAGGTGTCGTTTTTTCATTTGGTGTACATCTCCTGATTTCTATGCGCATGGCCGCACACGCGGCATGCAGGTATCGTTTTTTTACTGTCGTGCCTACATTTTTTGGCGGAGCGAAACTCCCTGGCGGGTGTGTGGCCCAAGTACCAAGCCTGCTTGTAGAGCATCCACAGACGTGTGGGACAATTGTACTTCCGGTGTCGTTTGGGCAGCAATCATTGTGCTGTTCAACGATTGTCTGTATTTTTTAATATTTTTACATGAAGTTCAGATGAAAGCAAGGTTAAATCTTTTTAATGCGACTGTGGGCTCTGCTGCCAATGTAATCAGCAGGAAAGCCGCTGGAAGTTCATGACATTTCATTGTAAGGCAACAGTCATCCAGTATCTCCCTGGGTGTCATTCCGGACAAGCGCAGCGCGATCCGGAATCCAGGGTTGTAATGGACCCCGGATCAAGTCCGGGGTGACAGTGTAGAAGGTGATTTTTGAAATTACTATTGCAAATGCGCCTGAGGCAAACCATACTACAAGGTAAAGCAATCATTAATTTTATAGGGGAGGAGCGAGATTATGGCACATTATATCATCGTCGGAAATGGTATCGCTGCAAATACTGCCGCTGAAACCATACGAAAACTCGAACCCAACAGCTCAATTCGCATGTTTTCGCGCGAGAAGCACAGTTTTTATTACATGCCTGCGCTGCCCGAGTTTCTTGCGGGCGAAAAAGATGTCAAGGGCCTGACCCTGCACAATGCACAATGGTATACGGAAAGAAACATTGATCTGCATGTAAGCACCGCCATAGCGGCAATTGATCCTGCAAAAAAAACGGTCACTACCGCCGGCAATGACACATACGCATATGACAAACTGCTGCTCGCCACAGGCGGCTATTCCTTTGTGCCGCCGATAACCGGCGCAGACAGCCCCGGCGTGTATTCCCTCAGAACATTGGCGGATGCGGAGACAATCAGGAAAGAAGCCGCACAGGCAAAAAAACTTGTTCTGATCGGCGGCGGTCTGCTCGGGCTTGAAGCCGGAAACGGCCTCAGGAAAGCAGGGCTTGATGTGACCGTGGTTGAGTTTTTCCCAAGGCTGCTGCCCAGGCAGATGGACGTTGCGGGCGCGGCAATACTGCAGCAACAGATGGAGGCTATGGGCTTTACATTTTATCTCGGGGCCACCACCCAGGAGATTGTGCGCGAAGGCAACGCCCTGTCAGTCAATCTTAAAAGCGGGGAAAAGATTGCGGCAGATATGGTGCTTGTTTCCGCGGGCGTCAGGCCCGTGATAGACCTTGCAAAGCAGGCCGGGCTTGAAATCGACAAGGCCGTCAAGGTGAATGACTCTATGGAAACATCGGCTGCAGATGTGTATGCGGCCGGCGACTGCATTGAGCACAGGGGCGTGTTCTACGGCATCTGGCCGGCGTCCATGGAGCAGGGAAGAATCGCCGGTGCGAACATGGCGGGCGGATCAGAAGTCTACGCGGGGACGCTTCCGGCAAATAAACTCAAGGTTGTGGGCATAGACCTTGCCGCCGCGGGCGACATTGATGCGGATAATAAGCTCGAAGCCGAGGTGTACCGTGATCCGGGCAAGGGGCTGTACCGCAAGTTCGTTATCGACAACAACAGGCTCGTCGGCGCGATTTTGTTTGGAGACACGCGCGGAAGCGATGCGGTCATGGCTGCCATTAAAGATAAAAAAGACGTTTCCGTTTGCAGGAAGCAGCTTGCAGCGCATGATTTCGATTTTTTACGGCTATAGGCATCTTGTGTCATGGATGCCGCATAAAGTGCTGCATGACAGTAAAAAAAGAACACGGGTTTTGATGGACCCCGCATCATGTGCGGGGTGGCATGTCTGCTGGAACAAATTTTAATCACACGTTTTTATACAATATATTGACATTATTGTGTCTATTATGTCAATTTGTAGTTACAATTGATGCACAGCGTAATAGTTGCTATCAAGGGCAAGCCGTATTTTTGTGTGTTTCTCGTATTAGTGGTAAAAAGAATTTTTTCAAAAAATGAAAAAATTACTTGAAATGTGGATACTCATAGATGCTATATGACTAAACATAAAAGGTGATAATTTTCGATAATATATTTTTTTGTTTATTGTTGTGTGGTTATTGATGTTGATCTGATAGGTTAAGTACACGACGTCCGCAGGGAGCAAAGACGAACAGATCATAGCTTTCCGAAACAGGGCAACGGTTGCCATGAGAAATGCGGGCAGGAACAAGGGAGTGGGGATAATTCTGTTGATGCAGTAAAAGCCGTGATGCGAACCATGCAGGGGTTGTATGGCGATCGAATTTCCGGATGCATCTTCAAATGCGGTAGCAGGGCCAGTTTGATCAGGTAAGGGCAAATACCAGGGATATGCTGGAGTGTTTCAGTATGGTACAGGTACGTTTTCCTGTGGGCAGGAATGACAAACAGAGTTTTGTTATAAAGGCTTTTACTTTTTGATCAATTTATAAGGAACATTTTTTATATCATAAGCAAAGCAGGTCGTGCGCATGAACCGGTGGCCGGGCTTGCGTGTCGATTTCCCGCGAAGGGAGTGTGTTTTTTGCAGCAGAATGTGCGTTCGGCCTGTCTGCAATAAAAGGGGTAATTATTTTCCTGTGCACCGGAAGGGGGAAAATTTTTACTTAGAGGCGTCCTCGCAGAGGACATATTTATAAACACCATGTAGGAGGAAAGACCATGTTACAGAAACTGATTGGATTTTTCAAGGAAGAGGATGGCGCAACGGCTGTTGAATACGCCCTGTTTGTTGCTCTTATCGCAGCCATCATTGTCATCGCGGTACAGATATTGGCTACAAAGGCAAATACTGCGTTTCAAAACAGTTGATAATGCAATGCCCGTAGGTAACACAGGCAAGGTTTCCAGGCCACGTCCGGGTTGCTTGCATGCATGCCCGGAGTGGCACCTTTTTGCAACAGTACATTGAACGAGTTGATTTGGCATTCGTGCAGACATCTCCGGACACTATTGTTATAGCTGCGCTTTTCTGCACGATGTGTGTGGCCCTGTTCACTGATCTGCGCAGCCGAAAAATACCAAATCGCCTGACGTTTTCGGCAATGGTGTTTATGCTGGCTTACTACGGTGCAGCGTACGGTTTTGAAGGGCTGCTGGTTCAGCTGTAAGGGCCTGCTGCTCGGCACGGGTCTGCTGTTGCCGGTGTATCTTATCGGCGGCATGGGCGCAGGCGATGCCAAGCTCATGGGCGCAGCAGGCGCCGCGCTGGGCATGCAGGGGGTTTTTACGGTGTTTCTGTTTACCGCCCTGATCGGCGGTGTGTACGCGCTTGTTTTGATCGTGTTTCGACTGAAATACTGCAGGCGCCTTCTTGAGCGCTCAGCACTCATGATGAAGGTGCTTGTCTATACAAAAAGGTTTATTTTTATACCCGGGGCGCAGAGCGAACAGGCCCCGAAACTCTGTTATGCGATACCGATTGCCATGGGAACGGCAGGTGCCGTTGCCTGGCGCTTTGCATACGGCAATTATTTTATTT
>CAVRPV010000003.1:0-63418 GCA_963723235.1 uncultured delta proteobacterium | reverse complement strand
GGCGCGCATCTGCTCGCGCACATCCTTAATGTTGCTAACAGACTGACCGACATCGTTTAGAAGTTGCGCGATTTCCTGGTAAAAAATCTCGCTAATTATCATAAAAGCCTCCTTTGTTAGATATATCAATAGGTTACAAACATTGTTCCACGCGGCTATGCATAAAGAACATTACCGACTAGTCAGTAAACATTATGATATAATCTGCTCCCATTGTCAATAAAAAAATTAGCATACACCGTACTGGCTCAGCAGGTCGCGCTCAAGGAAGGCCGTGACATTGTTTTTCTTGAAGGTCATCACGAGATGCTGGCTCCGTTCTCAAGGTCTTTATGAATCTCCTCGACCAGAAACGAAACTACGGTTGCAATGGTATCGGACAGTATGTTAT
This sequence comes from uncultured delta proteobacterium, assembly GCA_963723235.1. Taxonomy (GTDB): domain Bacteria; phylum Desulfobacterota; class WTBG01; order CAIYCZ01; family CAIRTM01; genus CAIRTM01. Next base: position 63,027 of record CAVRPV010000003.1, on the reverse strand, counting down.
GCGAATTCTGGACTGTTCACGGTCATCGGAACACATGGATTTGATAATTGGCACAACGGGTCTTTCAAGCAATGCCGCTGCCTCTTGTTTGGGCGGGGTATGCTCGGAGAGGGCATGCGTTTCTCCCGGTGTATGGGTGAGATAGTTTTATAATCCGTATTGGCTGAAAAGGTCACGGCTGCAGTATTCTTCGGAATTAAAACGCTCATTTACCTTTTCTTCCGGCAGCCAACTGATGTGCGTGCCGTTTTTGTCATCCTTGAGAATGTTCTCAACCAAAAGGCGTTACGTTTCGACCGTGTGGCAAGGCAGTTGTACAAAGCCTTGGCGGTTTCAAGCTTGTCGGGCGCCATCACGCGCATGTCGTTGATCAGGAAATCCGTTACGACTATGCCGGGGCTGAGAGAACCGACTTTGACCGGCATACCTTCGGCATCCTGGATCAGCGCTTCAGTGAAATAGCGCACTGCGCGCTTGGTCGCGCCGTATATATGCAATCCGGATACTTTCTGGTCATTGCTTCCGTGTCCGTACATGTTGTAGATGTGCCCACCGCCCTGCGCCAGCATGCCTTTCAGCGCCGTGAGCGAACCGTACATGAGGCCCGCAATGTTTGTGTTTACCACCGGTGCGATCTCGGCAGGATCAAGCTCCGGCAGATCACGCATGCTTGCGGTAACTCCAGCGTTATTGATCCAGATATTTATCGTGCCGAGCCCGCTTGCCGCTGCATCCCACAGGGCCTGCACCTGCGCGATGTCGGCAACATCGCACGCTGTGCCGCAAACGGTATCCTTTCCGTACTGTGCCCCTAACGCAGTAAGCCGATCAGCAAGGGCTTGTGTGCTGCGGGAGCTGATAGCGACCCTGCAGCCCCGCTTTAAAAATTCTTCCGCCAGGCCCAGACCGATGACGCGGGTGCTACCGGATAACAATGGTTTTCATGGCGTTCTCCTGTGCGTGCGATCTAGTTCCCAGGGGCGTGTTCCCAGCGCTGAACATTCCTGAAGCCTCTCGCGATAAATTCCTTGTTGACGACCGTAATCCGGTCAATGGTGATACGACTCATGAGAAATCGCTTTTTAAACATCTCGCGGACCCGCTTGAGCACTTCTTCGCGCTGCTCGGGCGTAGGGTTTGCTGGCATCATGCGCGTGGCAGCATCCTCATAGGGCGCAAACTCGATCAGTATTTTTTCGAAATCAGGATGTGGCCATCAATCAGTTCGCAGCGCCCCTTGATTTGGCAGCAACGGTAGGGGCCTTCAATCCCGACAAACTCATCGTGCCAGTTCAGGCTTACAAAGGGGTTGGCCTTAATCTGGGCAAGCTTTTCTGTGTTCATCTCATGAACCCCGTACAGCATCCTTCTGCCGGGATCAAAGGTCCACTCGGCTGTTGTGGAAAGGGGCCGGTTGTTCATACAGGTTGCAAGGACGTATGTCTGGTGCCTTTTTTCACGCCGCCGATAAGCTTGTTGATTTCATCCCACAGCTGCTCTTCGCTCATGCGGCCTTCGCCCGCTGCCTTGCCGAGGTACTCACCCGTAAGCCATACCTGGGTGGCCGTGGTGTTGGCATCGATCGTCATATCGTGACAATCGTTGCATGACGCGCCTTCCGGGATCTCCGGATGGTTAGAGGTTACATCCGCGGAAGCGGCAATCTTCTCAGCTTTGCTGTTTTGAGCACCTTCCTGTTTTTTTTCTGCCGTTGAAACGCCCACGAAAACCAGGCTGCACAAAACCGCTGACATGAATAACAATGAAACTATTTTTTTCTTTTGCATGATAATCCTCCTGATGTATAGACGATATAGTAAACCGGATGTCAGATCGATTTTTAAAAAATATATCCCCTCTAAACCTTATAATACCTTCACTACAAAATCGATCTACAATAAGAACTGACCTGAAGATGCAGTAAAGTGTCACGTGCGCTGGTGGCTTCATCAAGCACGAGCACGTCCGGATCATGGTAGAACGCCCACGCGATGTCCATCCTCAGACGTTGCCCGCCACTGTTGCTTTTCTGCCCTCAGCCCACAGAATTTCTTCCGCCGCGGCGATGTCTATTTCTGCACCGCCCCGGACAGCTTTTTTTGCATAGCAACGAAAAGAAACATGCAGGTTGCCAGAATCTTCGGGCAGAGCTGCAGCAACAATGTGTATCGTCAGGCTGCGACCGCGGTAGATTTTTACAGCATGGTAATAGACATTAAAAAACGTTCTGGACTGCTCTTTCAGCTCAAGGCCGCAGGCTGTTGCCCACTGTTTCAAAAGCTGTATGCCAAGCTCCGTATCACCGTGTATCCTGCTGCGGGTGAAATACTGCCTGGCCATTTCCTCATGTGCGAAATAGGGCTTGGGCGTGTATTTTTTTTTGCTGCTGTCGTTGAGACTCCCCGGTTGCTGCGACTGCCAATAGGGGCGGAAGCGATCGATATCCGTATTAGGCGAAATTCCAAGGATTTTTCCCCGGACCTCGTTTGCAAACACCTCCACCCGTTCCGCAATAAGCGACTCCCAGATGTCCAGCCCTTTCCAGGGAGTCCCCTCTTTGCCAGTTTTTCCAGAAGCCACAATGTCAGGGCTTCTTTTTTCTGCAGCCGGGGCATCACCTGCCGGCCGCCGAAAGCGCCGATGACCACGGGACAAACCTCGGGAAATTTTTTTTGTATATCCTGCAAATAGTTCCTGCCGGCGATAAGGTGCGGCGGCTTGCCCGGAATATTTAAGACCATAGTCTCATCGCAATCGCCGCACAGCAGGAAGTAGCAGACCTGCCTGTTGGCCAGCTGCTGCTTATGTGTTTTCACAAATGAATAAATGCCCTTGAGGGGCTTTTCCATGCGCGTTGCGCTGCCGATGATGACATAGTCATAGGGCTCGACTGTTATGACCTGAGTCAATGGCTTGACATCGAGACATTGTTCCATCCCGATAATGCTTTTTATCCAGTACGCCACTTCAACGGTTGATCCGTATACTGAATCGTAGACGATAAGACCTTTTTTCTGATTATTCATGTCGGTAATTTCTCCAAATTGTGGTCGGCATTTTTTTCAAGCCAGCATGCGCTCTATCTGGGCTTTAGACCCCGGGCGGAAATCCGTAGATGCCCATCAGTTCATCCGGTATGCCATTCTGGCGTGCAACCTTGACACCGTAGTCCTGGGTGACCATCCACTCCTTGATCTTTGCACGGCATTCACCCATGAGGCCTTTGTCGCCGCCTGCCCGCGAACCGGCATTGCCGAGAATAAGGCGGTATGCCTGCAGCGCAGCATTGATGCAATCATCCAAAAAAGCTGCATCGCTTTCCTCGAAAAAATACAGCATGCCGCATTCGGCGGCACAGGCTCCGAGCATCCCCCGGCCCGTTAAAAACGCCTGGTACTCGGCAAGGTCCCGACCGTGTTTTTCACACGCCGTGCGCATGGCAGCGGTGAAGGCCTCTTTGTCACTTTCTGCTGCCGTGGCGTTCTGGGCGATCAGGTCCGCATAAAACGTAATGATGGCGTCGCCCCCCTCCATTTTGCTTGTGCTGGCCATGATGATAAGCCCCGGCACATCGGGTGCCGCGGGCCAGGCAAGGGTTTGCAGCAGCCTGATGTCGGCTGAAACGCCGTCAACCGTTCCGCCGCACATTTCCACCATGGCCAGGCCGGCTTTTTCAAGCAACGGGCCGCGCGAGCAGTTATTTCAGCGCTCCAGACGCCGGACTGCTCCTGGCTTGCGGGATCAAACGAATCGGCCCCGTTTATCCCGGCATAGAAGGCCTTAATGGCCTCCAGCTGCTCGGGACGAGGGAAGGAAAATCCAGTTTTTACGTTCATACGTTTTCTCCTTAAACCAAAAATTGTCCATGTGTGTCATGCGTGCTGCCTAGTGGGCCTTCACATTCGATTTTGCAAGATGCGATACATTCTTCACAACAACGCCATTTCTGTCATTCCGGCTTGCCCGGAATATTTTCCTCCGCAGCGTAAGGATTCCGGGCAAGCCGGAATGACGCTGGGATTGCATTTTTCAATTATTATAAGCTGTAAGCAACAGCTAATTTCAAATGTGACGGGCCACTAGAGGTCTTTTTGAATGGCCGCAACCAGATGGCTGCCGTCCTGAAAGGCTTTTTTCAAACGGTCCTCAATATCGACAGGGGACAGGGTCTCAACGCCGCCGACATACATTTTCCCCACGGTTTCAACCTGCTCAATCATCCAGTCCGAACTCATCACCTCGAAGCAGGGATCACCCATGACTTCCACGAATTCATCCGGCGAGTTGCCGGTAACAATCATGATGGCCTTTTTTTTGAAATCAGCCGGCACGCGGGGCTCAGGCAGCTTTCCCGCCGCCTCGGGTGCGCGCCAGGAAAGACCGAACTTTCGTTCGATAAATTTTTTCATGAGCGCCGTTACTGTTCCGTGGTAAACGGGGCAGGCAAAAACGTAGCCGTCCGCGCGAATGTAGTCTTCCAGCACAGCGGCCATATCATCCTTGATCGGGCAACGACCGATTGGCAGTTCCGGGTCGTCAAATATGCATTTGCAGCATCCAAGGCAATGCTTGATGTCCAGCTTGATCAGGTCGTAGCGCTTCACGTCCGCGCCCTGCTGCCGGGCGCCGTCAAGAGCCGACTGCATAAGACGGCTGCATATCCCGTTTAACCGGGGGCTGCCTGAAAAACCGATGATGTACATTGTAAACTCCTCTACATCATGCGCCCAACAGGGCCATTCTTGAGAATGGCCAGCCGCCGGTTAGACCGCTAACACAAACAAGGAATGCTTAATACGTTTTCTGGAGATACCCGGTCGTAAACATCTCCGCACTAATACTTGCATCCGATATCTTCGGCGGTCCACTTCTCTGCTGATCTGAAAGCCCTGAATGCGTGCGCTGAAGGTCATAAAAATGCGTGCCCATAATTACCGGCTTCATGACACCGGTTTCGGACAAAAGCGGCTGCGTGCTGTTAAAAAACAATTTCCAGAATCGCCCCTGCTGATCATATATCTCGGTGAACATTATATAGTAGGTTTCAGGATCAAGGTACCAGACGCGCTTGCTGTAGATATAGTTCGGGTCTTTGCTGACCGCATCAACAACCAGCAGGTTGCAGCGTTCAAAGGTAAGCCCGTTCTTAAGCGACTGTCCGGGTTCCTGCGTGGCCTGGGCCATGCCGTCGTGGCGGTCGGTCAGCAGGTCTTTTTTGCCTTTGTAGGTATACGTATTGCGCAGCAGTTGGCCGTCCCACAGATATTCATCATCGTAGATAATGTCTGAGCCGTCGATTGCATCGGTTCGCTGCGCGGTATTCACGCGCCGAATACGCCGGAACTGGCTGTACCACAGGTAGGAATCATCCTCCTTTTTCTGGTCAATATAGCGCACCGTGTACATGCGCGTATTTAAAAACTCGGCAGGCAGATACATGTGCAGGAACATGCCGCGGCGGTATCCCTTTGGATTTTTATCAACCGCCGGCCTGGGGTCGAGTTCGGTACGGTTGACAAAATAGAACTCCCAGTACTCCTGATCGGCCAGGCGCTCGCTTCGGCTTTTAGGGTTAATATTTGGTGAATATCTGCGGTAATGATATGCGTCACCCCTGTTCTGCATTTCAAAATTCCAGGCCATTTTCATGGCGTCTTCTCCGGGGTCCATAAACAGACGACCGGCAAGTTCACCAAGGTTTGCAATTGAGCCGTCCTCAGCCAGTTTGGCTTTGCCGGCATTGGCCTTGCTTGCAGCGATAAAGTTGGGGGTTTCAGCAATGAATTCATACGGCCTGATCGTAAAAAAATAACCCTCGGGCGGAGCGCCCCAGGTGTCAGGATTTTTTATGACAGTCACAAGTGCTTCCGGCATGAACTGGGCAACCTGGTCGATGTTGGTCTTGTCAATTTTTTTCCCGGCCCAGGTTTTCTCCCACTCGCGCACCCGTGCCAGTTCTTCATCAGAAAAAGCCTGCTGCATCTCCTGGGCTGCGGCCGGAACTGCCAGGAACAGAAACACCGTGAAACATACTGCAAGGGTTTTAATGGTGATTGCTTTCATGTTCTGACCTCCTGAGCTTAATAGAAATGAAATTTCTTCTTTACACACCCGGAAATATGATTACCGACTGGTCAGTATACATTATCTGCAGGAAGAATTGTTTGTCAATAGAAAAATTTGGGGGATCAAAACATGCAGAAACGAACTATTTGCGTAAGCCTACAGGCAAGTCAAACTGCGCCCGATGCCCTTGTTGGCCATTTCGGGCAGCAAACCATGCTAACCGCGAAAACTATGGCTTTGAAATATCTTAACGAAGATTCAGACAGACCTAAGCCCGTTACCGCCCAGGCGTTCCGCATGCGGCGGCCGCTGCGAGGCCTGCGGCACGGCCGGTTGAGAAACGCGGCCTGCAGGTTAAAGCCGCCCGTGTCGGCCTGCAGGTCAAGCACCTCGCCGGCGAAATACAGCCCCTTGAATCAGCTTTGATTCCATGCTGTGCGGATCAACTTCACGGGTGCTCACCCCGCCGGCGGTAATGATGGCTTCATCCAGGGGCCGATGCCCGCTTACCGTATGATTAAAATCCTTAAACCAGTTCAGCAGCTGCTCACGGCCGCGGTCTTTCACAGAGGCAACCGGGCTGCCAGGCTTAAGGCCCGTCTGCTGGCAGCAGACAGCGACCAGTTCGCGCGGCAACAGGCCCCGCAGCAGGCTGCCCAGCTTTTCATTCGCTCGCGAGCTGATGTCGCGCCTCAGGCGCGCGTCAAGCTTATCGCGACTAAGCGCGGGCTTGAGATCAATTGAAACTTGACGTTTTTGCGCGCACGCAGGGCATCAACCGCCATGCCGCTCAAGGTGAGAATGACCGGTCCGCTCAGGCCGTATTCCATGATATGCAGCTCGCCGAATTCCTCCGCACGCATGCGCCCGTTAATAACAAGGCTCGCCTTGATGTTGCGCACGACCAGTGCGTCAGCCCTGCACGAGCGGGCTTCCCTGGTTGTGAGCCCGATAAGTGCGGGCCGCACCGGTACAATGGTATGGCCAAGCCCGGCAACCAGGGGATAACCGTCTCCGGTTGATCCGGTCAGAGGATAGGATGCGCCGCCGGTTGAGACAATCACGGCGCGGGATAAAAACTTACGGCCAGCGCAGCGCACGCCAATGACACGACCGCTTTCATGGAGGATTTCCGTCACAGCACTGCTGCACTCAATCCGGGCACCGCCTGCAGTGCACCAGTCGCGCAGGGCTTTGGCAACGCGCGGAGCACGGGCGCATGAGGGAAAAACCCGCCCGCCGCGCTCGGAATCAAGCTCTATGCCGATGCCGGTAAAAAAATCAATCAAAGCATTGTTGTCAAAAGCTGCAAGGCTTGGCCGCAGGAAGCCGGCACCGCTGCCGAACCGTTTGAGAAACTCGTCAAGCGGGGCCGTGTTGGTAAGATTGCAGCGGCCCTTGCCGGTAATGCCCAGCTTGCGGGCAGGGTAGTCCATTTTTTCCAGCACAAGCACACGGGCTCCGGCCCGGGCCGCAAACCCTGCAGCCATGAGACCGGCAGCCCCGCCGCCGATAACGATGATATCATGTGTATTCATGGGCCTATCATCGCATAAACCGGTGCGCACCGCAACGGCTGCGGCGGCGCCCGCGCAAAAAGTACTGTAACAATCAGATTTTTCAGTGTAGAATATTAAGATAAGAGCATGGAGCAAAAAAACATCGCTAATAAAGGACTAAAGCAATGCCCCTCTATGAATTCCAATGCGCTGACTGCGGACATATATGCGAACACATTGTCGCGGGAAGCGATAAAATCAACGGCCTCACCTGCCCCGGCTGCGGCAGCACCAGCCTGAACAAGCTGATTTCAAAATCAAATATCGGCAAAGCCTCAGCATCTGCCTGCGGTCAGTTCGGCTGCGCAAGCCCTGAGCGCTGCGCCGGACCGCAGGGCTGCCCCGGCGCCGGCGGCTGCTGCATGGCATAAGAACCCTGCAGCATCCCGGCCATCAAACAACAAATATTGCCCTTTAAAACGCGCAGCTGCCTGCGCAGACAGCAGGATGATGAAAAAGTTTTTTTACAGGCTGTTCAAAAATGGCCAGATGCAAGACGCGCAAAATCATGAGGAATGAGGCGTACTTTTCCTTACGCCGCAAATGACGAATGATGAGCGCACCGCAGCATATGGGTGTTTTTCAACAGCCTAAACATCAGAAGAAAAGGAGTGCAAGCAACATGGGTACACAATGCGAAACAAACACGGGCTGTTCGAGCTGCTCGAGCGCCACAGGATGTGATCAAACCAACAAAGAAGCGCATGAGCAGGCAATGCTCACAAAGCGCATGGCTGATATCCGCTATAAATTCCTGGTCATCAGCGGCAAGGGCGGTGTTGGTAAAAGCTCGGTTGCCGTCAACCTGGCAGCGACCCTGGCCGGACAGGGCCATAAAGTGGGCATTCTTGATGCCGATATTCACGGGCCAAATATTCCCAAAATGCTCGGCGTTGACAATCAGAAGCCGGGCGGCGGTGACGATGGCGTTGAGCCCATTGCCGTTACTGATAATTTGAAGGTCATGTCGATCGCGTTTTTCCTGAACAGCACGGAAGATGCAGTCATCTGGCGCGGGCCCATGAAGCATTCCCTGATCAAGCAGTTCCTGGGCGAAGTCGCCTGGGGTAAGCTCGATTACCTGATTATCGACCTGCCGCCCGGAACCGGCGATGAGGCCCTGAGCGTGTCGCACGTGCTTAAAAACGTCGACGGGGCTGTGGTCGTCACCACCCCGCAGGAGATAGCCCTGCTGGACAGCCGCAAGAGCATCACCTTCTGCCGCGAAATCAAGATCCCCTGCATCGGGGTGGTTGAAAACATGAGCGGACTGTACTGCCCCCACTGCGATCAGCTCATAGACCTGTTTAAAAGCGGCGGAGGCGAACGCATCGCGCAGGAAATGAAAGTGCCCTTTCTGGGGCGCATTCCCCTTGATCCTCAGATGGTGATGAGCACGGACGACGGCCGGGCCTATGTTACCGATCACCCGGATTCAAAGGTTGCCACAGCCTTTAATGCCGTGGCCGAAGCCTGGAAAAAACGCCTGGAAGGCTGAACACTCAGGACAAAAAAGAAGAAATAAGGAAGCCCGCGTAAAGCGGGCTTCTTTATTAAAGCCGCAAATCATACATTATCTTGTAGTTCATTTTTTTGTACGGCACAAAGAAATGAACATACAAAAAATCTTTAAACTCTTTTTTCGTACCCCTTCTTTGGCGGCAAAGAAGGGGTGCCCCCAAGAAAGCCGCCCCTGCGTTTCGCGTCCGCCTGCGGCGGATTCCCTCGTCGGGCACATGATCGCGGGGACGGCACGAACTCGCACATTTGGGCGCTCAGACAGCGTGCCGTCCGTATCCGTTCTCATGCGCCCGTCTCGGCTGCGCTCCGATGGGGGTTAAAACCCCAAAGAATAAAAAAAAATTAAAGGCTGAATTCCGGCTATCCGCTTCGCTTCTGTTGGAATGACAACTTAAATGTCATGCCGCACGTGATGCGGCATCAATTCTATATGTTCAAGATTCTATGTTTTTAAAACCCGTTGCAGCGCAGCCGAGCGAAGTGTGCGGACGCGGAAAGAGGGCGGCAAGCTGTCTGAGTCCGCCGAGGCGGACGAGTTCTTGACGCCCCCGCGTTTGTGCGCTTCTCGAGGGCAGTCCGCCTCAGGCGGACCAAGCTGCTGGCGGCTTTTCTTTGGTTCGTTTCTTTGTGCCGCACAAAGAAATGAACATTCTTTTCCGTACGCCGCAATGATGATAAGCGCAACACCGGAGGTGCGCCTTTTTCAACAGCCTGCTGAGCTAGGCTGAAAATTTCCCAGCAGCCGCTGCATATCCTCAGGCATTGGCGCGCGCACCAGTAACTCCCGGCGGGTTTGCGGATGAGTCAGGCGCAGCGCTTCAGCATGCAGCATAGTCCGGCTGCATAGCCCGCCTGGCTTGCCGCCATAAAGCGAATCCCCCAGCACCGGATGCCCCAGCGCTGCCAAATGCAGCCGTATCTGATGGGTGCGCCCGGTAAGAGGGTGCGCGCGCAGCAGAGTGTAGCCCTCGAAATCATGCAGTTTTTGGAAAAAGGTTTGTGCCGGCTTGCCAACGATGTCGGGGCCGCACAAATATCTGCCGTCCTTTTTTGCAATCGCTGCACTAAACTCAAGCTCTTCAAAAGAGGGCTTTCCCGTAACCAGCACCAGGTACTGTTTATCCACAGAACGGTTTTTAAACTGATAGTGTATGCTGCGGTTGGCCTGCTTGTTTTTCGTAAACAGCACCACCCCGCTCGTTTCAAGGTCAAGCCGGTGATGCAGCCCGAGATAGGACAGCCTGCCGCGTTTTTTGAGCAGGCGCAGCAGCCCGGCATACAGGTTATTGTAGTTGTCACAAAAAATGCCCTGCGTAGGAATACCGCTTTCCTTGCAGTACAGCAGCAGCCAGTCATCCTCATACAAAATATTGGCGTTGTCGGCTTCATAAAACATACGCCAGCCTTCGCGTCCCTCATAGATCAGCACGCTGTCTCCGTTATGAATCCGGCGGGAGAGCACCTGCACGCGCTCCCCGTTGACCCAGGCCGCACCAACTGATATCAGTTTGCGTGCCTGTGTGCGGCTCACATCGGGCAAAAAACGCTCAATGGCCTGATCAAGGCGAAGCGCTTCATCGAGGCCGGCAGCAACGAAAGCATAGGATTTTGGCTGTACGGAATTGATTGTTTGCATGTACATTGTTCAACGCTCTACATTATCAGCTTGAATATCGGGGCCTTTTTGACTATAGTTTTTAGCTGTGCTGCTGTTCTACAGTACCACGGTGCATATACAACATTCAAGTCTGACAGGAGAAAAGCACATGAGCAAAAAAGGACTGATCGCATACGACACCATTTATTCTTCAACAAACGAGGTGGCCTATTGGTTAAAGGCCCTGCTCGGCGAGGATCAGCACGTTGAGGTAAAGCATTTTGATCAGGTTATCTCGGTTGCGCCCTATGACTACGTGATCATCGGAAGCTACACCCGCTGGGAAAAGCCCTCCAAGCGCACGCAGAAATTTATTGCCGACAATCACCACGAGCTGGCCGGCAAACAGGTATGCTATTTTCTCACCTGCGGCGACAGTGATGAAACCATGGTGCTGAAAGTTCCGGGCCAGCAGGCGCACCTTATTGCCGGACGCAATTATTTGATCGGGGTCATGGACCAGTATCCTGACATCAAGCCGGTTGTAATCGGCGGTTTCGGCGGCCGTGAGTGCATGCCGCATCTGAACCGCATCGACACCTTTCAAATTTTTATGGTAGGCAAGCTCGCCAAGGAAAGCGCGCCCTGGGAAGGGCTTGAAATCTGGGAATCCATGGTGCCGGAGCGCGTTGAAATTTTTGCCAATGACGTGCGCGAAAAAATCCTGGGACTGACCCGGCGCACAGATACCGCAAATCTGCGCTGGTACTGGAACTCGGTGCAGCCCGCCAATCGTACGGCACCCGACAGGCAGAAGTACACCCCGAAAAAATACTCGGAGCGCATGAGCACAAAGAAAATTTATTTCACCCGCTCGCGCATGAAGGGCGATTTGAACCTGGCCTGCTCGCTGTTAAAAGACTGGGCTTCGCACAACAGCATTGACCTGCTGGAGCAGAAGCGCACCTCTTTTAATGTCTACTACCATGCCAATAAGCAGTACGCCGGCAAGACACTGACCATCCACGTTGTCGCGGCTGAATTTGTCGAAGACCCGGGCAAGGTACAGCTCTCGTTCCGCAGCTGGGACAAACCCGATGTTCGCAAAGGCGCCGAGGATGATATCAACAAGGCTGAGCAGTTGCTGTGGGCCGATGGCCGCAAGGTTGACTGAGCCGCGCAGGTCTTACAAACATCTGTATTAAAAAACGGCATTCCCACAGGGGAATGCCGTTTTTTAATGCAGCACAGACACGGGGACGTGTGCGAAACCCTCCTGCCGGTTACGGCCCTGAGGCAATCGTGCGGCCCAGGAACTCGGCCTCAGAACAGGCAGTGGGATGCCGGCGAATTGCACCCGCTTCATCAACACTGCCATAGGTCAGATGATGCGCCAGGCTCATGCCAAGCGCGTCAAAGAAGTAGCGCGCGCTGAGAAGGATACCCTCGAAATTGCGCGTGCCCTTTGCGCCTCCGACCGACAGCAGAATACCGCGGCCAACGCCGCCTTCCCGCGCGCTGTTCATATCCTGCTTCAGATGGTATTTTCGCACCCAGAAGGCCTGAGAGCGATCAACCATGGCCTTGGTCATAGCTCCGAATCCGTAGAAAAAAACCGGTGCCGCAAGCACAACCACATGTGATGTTTCAAAAATCGGGTAAAGCTGGTCCATATCATCGCGCAGCACGCAGCAGCCGGTTTGCGCACAGCCGCCACAGGCTGTGCAGGGCTGAATGTGCAGGTCACGCAGAAAAATTTCCCGCGCGCTGCAACCTTCAGCGCTCACGCCGCGCAAGAATGCCTGCATGAGTATATCGGTATTGCCGTCTTTGCGCGGACTGCCGTATATGGCGGTGATATTCACAGTCAAAGAATATACCTTTTTAATTAATAAAGGGGGGAAATGTTGTTATTCGCTCGTGCGGTGCTTTGTATTCAGCAGCCGACTCTTTGACTGCATTCAGAACACAGGCCGGTGAATTCAAGACGGTGGCCGGTTACGGTAAAACCGGATGACTCAAAAATGCGGTCCTCCAGGTTTTCCAACAGATCCATCTCAATATCGGCAACCCGGCTGCACTTTTTGCAGCGCACATGATAATGCTCGGAAATATCGCCGTCAAAGCGTTTCTGCCGTCCGCCAACCTCGATTTTTCTGGCCAGCCCCTGTTCATTCAGCCATTCAAGATTGCGGTATACCGTTGCCAGGCTTATTCGCGGCAAACGTGTGCGTACCTGCGTATAAAGCTCATCAGCAGTGGGATGGGTCTTAACTGCCCGTAATTCGTTTAAAATAACATCCCGCTGATTGGTTATGCGCAGTTTTTCCGATTTCATGCTCTTATGCCTTTCAGTTTTCCATGTCAAATAAATAGGTACTATAATTACAGATAATAATTACTATATTTTAAAGAGTACTTTGTCAAGTAGCCTGCTGCTTTTTTACTATTTAGCGTAGTATGGCTGTAAAGGCGGTTTACTTTTAGCTTGAATATGCTATGTAATGAAGCACGTTCACACCCAAAAAAATACTTGACATTAATTTGATAACAATTATTATTCTCATACATCTTGACTTGAGAGATACCCGCTGTTTCCTCTATACTGATGGAGGCGGCTTTGACGAAACAATGAATGCTGTAGAAACAAGAAACTATTATTACTAAAAGGAGCTTGACCCATGGACTTCAAAAACAGCAAGACAATGCACAACCTGATGAACTCATTCGCAGGCGAATCACAGGCCCGCAACCGCTATACCTATTTTGCCGGCATAGCCCGCAAAGCAGGCTATGAGCAAATCGCCGCGATCTTTGAAGATACCGCCAACAATGAAAAAGAGCACGCCAAGGTGTTTTTCAAACATCTGGTCAGCTTTCTTGGCGAAGAGCCCACTATTGTTGACGTGGTAGCAAAATTCCCTGTTGTATTGGGCAATACGCTTGTTAACCTGAAAGCCTCGGTTGCAGGCGAAAACGAAGAGTGGACCCTGCTCTATCCGGAAGCAGCCAAAATCGCCGATGAGGAGGGTTTTCCCAAAGTAGCCGAGAGTTTCCGCCAGATTGCCGAAGCCGAGAAAGAGCATGAAAACCGTTATGAGGCTCTTGTCAGCAACATCAGCGGCGGAACAGTGTTCAAAAAGAAGGCCCCGGTAAAATGGCGCTGCCGCAATTGCGGCCGGGTGATTGAAGGCAGTTCCGCCCCGGACACATGCCCGGCCTGTGAGCACCCACAGGCGCATTTTGAAGTCTGCGCTGAAAACTATTAATCGCTTTGAAGGAGAACACCATGAGCCAGTTACGCGAAGTCTACAAATGTGAGGCCTGCGGCAATATTATTGAAATCGTGCATGCCAGTAAAGGCGAGCTTCAGTGCTGCGGCCAACCCATGAAGCAGTTGAAGGAAAACAGCGTTGATGCTGCCCTGGAAAAACATGTGCCGGTGCTCAGCCTGAACGGAACAACCGCCTCGGTAAAAGTCGGCAGCGTGGCGCATCCTATGGATCCCGACCACTATATAGAATTTATTGAGCTGTTGACAGCCGCGCGAATATACCGGGCCGAGCTGACCCCCGGCAAAGCACCCGAAGCAGCATTTGATATACACGGTCAGGTGATCGGAGCCCGCGCCTACTGCAACAAACACGGGTTGTGGAAAAATCAGTAACGCGCATCCGGGTGCACAGGACGCCTATACGTAACCATTGCATAATGAGGTACACACCATGACAGAAGCTTGTACTATCGGCAGTCGCGCGCCTGATTTCGAGCTTGCGGGAACGGTTGATGCAACCGTGCGGCTGTCCAGCCAACTTGGAAACGGACCGATTCTGCTGCTGTTTTATCCGCTGGACTGGAGCCCGGTTTGCACCAGTGAACTGTGCAGCCTGAGCGCTGATTTCAACAGCTACGCCGGACTGGGTGTTACGGTGTTCGCGATCAGCGTTGACAGCATCTTTTCGCATAAGGCCTTTGCAGCGCATCACAAAATCGAGATACCGCTGTTGAGCGATTTCAATAAAACGGTTGCGCAGGACTATGGTGTTCTGTATCCGGAACTCATGGGCCTGAAAGGCGTTGCCAAGCGTTCAGCGTTTCTGCTGGATGCAAAAGGCATCGTGCGCTACGCATGGGTAACGGAGGATCCAACGCAGGTGCCCGACTTCACTGAAATCAAAAAACAGATTACAAAGCTGAGCTAAAGCTCACAGCAAATCGCCGCATACAAAAAACCCCGCGTCAGGAAACGCGGGGTTTTTTATTGAAACCGTAGGGTCGATGCACAGAGCCGGCTATTTGGGATGCTTTACTTTCTCGCAGCGGCTCTTGAAATCGAACGGTTTATACGTCGGACTCTTGGCGTTATGGCATACCGTACAATGCTCTGCATTGGGCTTGCGAATTCAGGCCGGCCTCAACCGCCATTTCGCGCACTATTTGTCAGGATCCGCTTTCCAGGCTGCTTTATTCATGATTTTAGTGTCGCTGTACTTTTGCCGGCTCCGTGACAGGCCTCGCACTGAATGCCGGGCTGCTGTGGCGTGCCGGTCGTATGACAGCTAACGCAGGTGCTGTCCTGCGTATAATCTTTTTGAAGATCAAGACCGGCTGCCTGTTTGGCTTCAGCAGCGGCACCCGGTTTCAGCACCTCAAATGCTTTGGCATGCGAGGTTTGCTCCCAGCTTTTAAATATCTTCATGTGGCAGACTTTGCATTTATTGGCCCCGACATAGTCTTCTGCGGTATAGGCAATAAATGGAAGGCCGAACAGAACCAGTGCAAGGGCAATAAACAAAAGAATTTTTTTCACGGCTGAACTCCGATTATCAGGGTCAATACACCTACGCACGCTGCCGCCGGCATGATATTTCTCACCGGCGCACTATGTTTTCAACGTAACAGAACCGGAGAGCTCCTGTCAAGATATTTCAAAAAAACCCTTTAAAAATGGGTGTGCAGACCTTACACCACTGACTGACTGCCATGATCTCCCGCTATCAGAATCGCGCCTGCACGCACGACTTTCCCTGTACCGCCCGTCTTTTTTTGTGGTATGATGAACACTGCTGACACAGCCTCAGGCGCTTACCTGCCTGGCAGGCAGTCCGTTTCTTAAAAACCAGGAGGTCCCATGATACCGATAGTCGCCGTGGTCGGCAAATCAAACAGCGGCAAGACAACCCTGATTGAAAAGCTCATACCGGAATTGAACAAACGCGGCTACCGCGTAGCAACGGTTAAGCACCACAACCATGCGCTTGAAATCGACACGCCCGGCAAAGACAGCTGGCGCCACAAGCAGGCCGGGGCTCAAACCGCATTTATCAGCACACCCGGCGCGCTGGGCATGGTACATTCCGTGGACAGCGATATGACGCCAATCGAGATCCGCGACCGTTTTCTCGACGATGCGGACCTGCTTCTGGCCGAAGGCTTCAAGCTGCTGAGCGTTCCAAAGATCGAAGTATTCAGAAGCTGTGCGCATGCTGAGCCCGTATCAACAGGGGATGAAAACCTGCTGGCAATTGCGAGCGACAAAGAACTCGACATTGGCGCGCCATGCTGCGGGCTTGATGATATTGAACGGCTGGTTGATATTATTGAACAGCAGGTCATCATGACCACCCGACCCGACATCATTGTGCGTGTTGACGGCGTACAGGTACCCCTCAAACCCTTTATCCATGATTTTATGCGCAACGCGCTGCAGGGCATGCTCAAGGCACTCAAGGGCTGTGAAGATCCCAAGCGAGTTGAAATCATTATCCGTTAATCACACCGGCACTATGGCATCTTCCGGACACAGCCTGCTGCAGATCTCGGTTCTCCCGGTCGGAAAAATTAAAGACCGCGAACTGGCGCTCAAGGCTCGTGATTTCACTGAGCGCATTTCCCACGATATCCGCTTGACCATAGACTCAATTAAGGACTCTGAGCCCGAACAGGAAGCCACCCGGCTGCTGGCGCGCATTAAAAAACAGCCCGGATTTGTATTCGCACTCAGCGAATACGGGCGCGCCTATACCTCGGAGCAGTTTTCATCCCGTCTCTACGGCCTGGGTCAACAGGTCTATTTTATCATCGGCGGCCCCTTTGGACTGGCCCCTTCGATTCAACAGGCTGCAGATGAGCTGTTGGCCCTGTCCAGCATGACATTCCCGCATGAAATGGCTCAGGTCATGCTGCTGGAGCAGCTCTACCGTGCCATCAGCATTCATCATAAACGCAAGTATCATAAATAGAAGCCCTGTTTGAAAACAATACCGAAGTCCCGTGTGTTGTCAGGCAGACCTATAAAAAAATCAATGCGTGCATGCCTATCCTCTTGACAGGAATACTTAATGAGCTTATAAATATTGGCAAAAGCTAATTATATGCATGCTAAATTTATTTTAGGTATATGAACTATTAGTCGCGAATTTTTTTAAGGAGGAAAAACCGATGCTGACCAGGATCAAATCGATTCCGACCGGAATCAAAAACTTCTTCAAACCCATGTGGCGAACCATCTGGATAGCGCTGGCAGGTCAGGGTATATTCCTGATATCGGTCATTACCATGTCGCCGCTTCGCATGTGGGAAAATCCGGTAGTAAACTACAATCTTTTTTATGTGCCCATACTTGCCGCAATTCTCGGCTGCGCTGTTTTATCGCTGCTGCATTGAAGCAGCAGGAAGCCAAGGGCTATCTCTACGGCTTTTTTGCCGCCCTGTTTGCCTGGCCGCTTATCGGCGAGGTGGCCAACATCCCGGTTGATAAAGGCATCATTACCCAGTTCAGCGATTTCAACATCAAAGGCCTGGGCGCCTATTTCTATGTGCTGGCCGGCTGGGCACTGCTGCATATCATGTGGCGCACGGGCGCGCTGAAAAAATCAGTCTGCGTGTTTTTCATGACCTTCCTGTCCATCTGGAGCTTTGAGCTGTATATGGACAATTATTCAAGCATGTCGATGCGACAAGTTTATCCACTATCGGCGGCCTGCTGGTTGCGGCAATTGTTGCTATGCTGCTTGTCTGCCTGAAATATGCACTGGAATCTCTTTAAAGTCAAAAAACCCGTCAAAGCGATACTGGGTATTCTCGTTGTCCTGGTTATAGCCGGTCGACGCTTCACCAATTACACGGGATGTTCTCGGCTTTGCTGATCCCCTGAAGAAAATGGCACCGCATGAGCACCATGGTGCTGTGGGCATCTCTTATGGCAACCTTTCTTATCCTGCGCGCGGCCAAGAGAACCGAATCCATTGAACGCAAAACCATTCTCGGCTGTATCTTCTATATTGTATTTGCCCTGATTCTCATGAGCGGCCAGTGGAAAGAACCCCAGACGTTTTATGTAAAATATGAAGCCGCTCAAATTGACGACGAAATAAAGGCCCTGCAGCAGGACAAGGAAACCCTTGCGCGGCTATTTGATTATATGGCGAACAAGCGGATGCTCAAGGCCAGTGACTTCAAGTATATGTATGAGCATGGCATTTTGCCGAAGGAGAAGCTGAAGCATCTTGTCAATCTGGCAGGATCGACGGCAAGGGCCTTGAATTTTTAACCACCCGCGGCATCATTACCATGGATGAATTCCAGGCTGTGCTTGACAACGGGAATGCTCTCGGATGCAGGACATGAAGCCCCTGGTTGATATGGGTATCGCCAAGAAAAACGATAAGGGCATTTACGAACTGCAGCGCAAGTATATAAAAATGGAAAAAAAGAAAAGGCTGAATCAGCATTTAACTTAGCATTAAGGAGAGCTTATATGGCAGAGATAGTGGAAGAAAGATATATTACTCCCCTTGCAAAGTGGGCGCGGGTGCTGGAAATTTTTATCCCCGGCTACATGTTCGGCAAAGCCTGGGGCATTGCCAATGCACAAACGGTTGACCTCTACCGGGTTATTTTTCCGTCATTTCTCATCGATATGGCCGAAGGAGATGAAGAGGTGGCTTATAAAGACCGACAACGCTGCCCTGGAGCGGCTGTTTTCGACCTGCTCCGGCGCGCTGGTGGGCTTTCTGGTTATTCTCATCCTGGGAGCGGTCATGCATTTCGTGCTGGGAGACCGCAAATATATCGACTCGCTGCGGTTTACCTCCATTACCCTTATCCCGCTTGCGGTTATGAACGGCACGCTTTCGCATGTGACCAATACGCTTCTTGAAACGCTCGGCGGCGGCGAGACAATCGAGTCTCTGACCAAAAGCGCTGTTGATTCACCCCGCGGACAGATACAGATGTTCTGCGTATTTTACATGCTGGCGCTCTGGATGATGGCAAAAGAACGGGAGTCGTGGGCAAGCGGCGCTGGTTTGTGCTGCTGGCCGGCGTCGGTTTTCTGGCGGTATATTTTGCTTTGGGCCTCGGAATAACGCCCATGGAAGCGGCTGAAGTTCTGCCCAAAATGATGGCCGCACACGGTTAACACTAAAGGAGGTGAAATACCATGATGATTGCTAAAGACACATTTGTAAAAATAAATAAGTGGGCGCTGTTTGCCGCCATTTTTCTGTATCTCATCGGCGTGTTCACGCCCGCTTAAATATCTGCAGCCGGGCCTGCTGTTTGTATTTTTCGCCGGCTTTTTCTGCCTGTTCCACAAGGATTATTTTGCCCCGAAGCCGCGCATTGCGGCCATGTTGTGGATGCTGCCGCTCGGCGTAACGATTTTTACCGCAACGGTCCCGCTGACCGCGGGCAAAGGCAACCCCCTGCTGTTTGTGCTGACCCTGCTGACCTGCCTGCTGCCCTTCATTATTCTGGTGACCGGCTCGTCAGAGGAAAAGGCGCCGCGAAAGCCCCGCCTGAAAATCGTGACCATCCGCACCATCGTGCAGTGCAGCATTTTTATGATCTGGGCATCGGTGACCTCATTCTGCTTTATTAAGGGCACGCGGCCCGACATGTTTTTCTGGGCCATGTTTCACGTGTCCACGGTGGCCCTTTTCCCCGTGCTCTTCGGCCGCGTTCTCTGCGGCTGGATATGCCCCAATGCAACCATGCAGGATGCTCTGTTTAAAAACATGACCTTTAAGCGGCCGATTGAAAATCTGCCCCGGGCCATCGACGCGCAAAGCAGCTACCGCCTGCATGAATATCAGCGGCAAGGTCGATGCGCGCGCGCCGCTGTTTCCGGCAACGCTGCTGCTGTCATGGTTTCCCATGTTTTTTGCCGAGACGGTCTGGGATCTTACCGGCGTTGCCTGGTACCCGATCGTGTTTATGTACGGCCTGATTGTTCTGTCGCTTGTATTTAAATGGCGGAAAATGTGCACGCATTTCTGCTGGCTGTCCTCCTACCGGGGCATCAACTGCCATAACAGCCTGTGGCGCATCCGCTACAATCGCTCACAATGCAAGAACTGCAAGGTCTGCCAGGCCGAGAAAGCCTGCCCGTTTTATATCGATATCCGCAATCAGGACAATGAAATGCCGGCAACCTGCTGCCTGTGCTTCAGCTGCATGGAAGCCTGCCCCTTTGAAGGCGTCATAACCTATAAGCGCAACCCGGCTGAAAAAGCGCGGCTTAAGCACGAAGCAAAGACCGGCGTATTTGAAGCAAAGCCCGCGGCTCCGCAGACGCCGAAAGCTGCATAGCTCTATGGATACGTGCCCTATGGTGTAGCGTAGAATAGCAGTACACTCTTGAGACCTGAACATGCGCGGCCCGTATGAAACCAATACGGGCCGCTTTTTTATCAGCCCTGCGGTAAACTTATGTATTGACACACATTCGCCCCCATTTTATAGTCTGGCCATCCACTAACAAGTTCCTGTCTCAATTAATGCAAATTTTTTGAGAAATAAGCACGATGACAATCCGGGGAAATATTTTCGACCGCCGTCTGTTTATTGCTGTCTTCTCGGTTGCCCTGTATGTGGCGATTTTTGTAGTGATGACCATTACGCCCGGCAAGGGCATGGCGATTGCCGCTATTATTCCCGTCGTCATAATAGGCTGGCTGTACGGACCATGGGCAGGCATCAGCGCGGCTGTTCTGGGCGCACCTTTCAATATCATGTTGTGCTGGCTCGTCGGGATCGACTGGGTTGAAAAATTTTATGTCGGCGGAGTCGGTGTCGCAGGAACATTGATTGAGATACTTATCGGCGCTGTCGTCGGTAAGCTGCACGACTATAACCGCCGTATCAAGGATGAGCTTGCCATACGAACGGAGCTTGAGGCGGAACTGCAGCAGCATCGCACCCGGCTGGAAGAGATGGTGCGGGCTAAAACCGCTGAGCTCGAGGCCTCAAACCAGCAGCTTCAGGAAAGCCAGGTGGAGATGCGGCAGGCGCGCGATTACCTTGAAACTTTTTTCAAGGCCTCTCCCGATGCTATTTTTGTTACCGATGCCGGCGGCTATATCGTCAGGGCAAACGAGTCAGTCTATGATGTGTATGGCTATCGCCCCGAAGAAATCATCGGGCAGCATGCGGCTGTTCTTACCCCGGATAATGAAAAGGCCTGGCAGGAAAGTGTTGCATTGATGGAAGAGCTGTTCGAAAAGGGGCTTGTTCGCAATTGGGTGGCGAGCCGTTTACGCAAGGACGGGCGCATCATACAGGTCGAAACCAGCATTGTGCTGCTGAAAAATCCGGACGGGACACCGGCATGGGCTATTTCCTCCAGCCGGGATATAACCGACAGGAAGACGGCTTGAGGAGCAGCTGCGGCAGTCGCAGAAGATGGAGGCCATCGGCACGCTTGCCGGCGGCATCGCCCATGATTTCAACAATATTCTGGCTGCCATTATCGGCTATACGGAGCTTTCCCAGGATGAATCTGAGGGCAACGAGACGCTGAAAAACAATCTTGCGCAGGTATTAAAGGCCGCCGACCGGGCCAAGAATCTTGTGAGCCAGATTCTTGCCTTCAGCCGCAAAAGCACAAGCGAGCTCAAGCCGCTGCAGCTGCACCTTGTCATCAAGGAAGCGCTGAAGCTGCTGCGCGCCTCGCTGCCGTCAACCATTGCCATATCAAGGCAGACATAGCCACGACCGATGATATTGTCATGGCCGATGCCACCCAGATGCACCAGATCATCATGAACCTGTGCACCAATGCCGCCCATGCCATGCAGCAGGGGGGCGGCGTGCTTACGGTGACGCTAACGCCGTTGATCTTGATGCCCTGCAGCGTCAGCGCCTATGCCGGCATAGCGCCGGGGCCGTATGTGCAGCTGAGCGTCAAGGATACGGGCACGGGCATACCCGCAGATATTATCGGCCGCATTTTTGAGCCTTTTTTTACCACCAAGGAGGTCGGCAAGGGCACGGGCATGGGGCTTGCCGTGGTGCATGGCATCGTGAAGAGCCTGAAGGGCGATATCAAGGTGTACAGCGAGCCGGGCAAGGGCTCGGTCTTTCATGTTGTGCTGCCGCGGGTTGCAGGAAAAGAGCGCAGACGTTGATCAGACAACGCGCATTGCGCCGCAGGGCCATGAGCCGGTGCTGCTGGTGGATGACGAGGCAGCGCTGCTGGATGTGGGCATGAAAATACTGGGCTCGCTTGGCTACCAGGTGACGGCCACAGAAAACGCTGCGGAGGCCCTTGAGCTGTTCAAAAACAATCCTGCGGCATTTGATGTTGTCATCACGGACCAGACCATGCCGCGGGCTCACGGGCTATGAGCTGGCGCAGCGGCTGATGAGCTGCGCAAGGATATCCCTGTCATCCTGTGCACGGGCTACAGCGACCTGGTGACGGCCGAGTCGGCTCTGGCCGGCGGCATAAGGCTTTTGTGATCAAGCCCCTGATCGCCTGTCCATAGCTGAAACAATACGCACCGTGCTCGGTGAGCATGCGGAAGCACCCGGGCCCATGTAACCTCCCCCGGGTCATGGTGCCTGTCTCAGCCGCGGCCCTGCTGCCGCGCCGGCCTGCAATGCCTGCCTGCACACTCACGCCCGCAGCAACAAACGACCCGCACAATTAACATCATGCGGAGTTTCAGACCCGGACAATCAGCATAGTTGTTACAGAGTATTCCTGCTTGACCGGAATCATTTCTACCGCTACTCTGCTAATCTCCCGGTGACCACATATGCGCACCCGATGGAGTACTGCAGGAACGGGCCTTCACGCGACACGGATATAAGTATCCGCTCCTGTTCACCCTTTGCAATACGGTCTAATAGATGCCTCTTCTTGATATGAAAAACATCCGCCTGAGCTTTGGCGGGCCGCTGCTGCTTGACAATGCAAACCTTGTCATCGAGCCCGGCGAACGCATCTGCCTTTTGGGGCGCAACGGCGAAGGCAAATCAAGCCTGATTAAAATCATACACGGCAACCTGGCCCCTGACAGCGGCGAGATAGCCAGGCAGCAGGGCCTGCGCATCGGCATGCTTGAGCAGGAGGTTCCGGGCAACATGCCCGGCACGGTTTTTGACGTTGTTGCCGGCGGCATCACGGGCCTTGGCGCGCTGGTGGCCGAGTATCATGATATGAGCATACGCATGCAGACCGATCATGATGAGAACCTTACCCGGCGTCTGGGCGAGCTTCAGCATCAGCTTGAGCTTAAAGGCGGCTGGCAGATAGAACAAAAAATAGCCTCCATACTATCGCGGCTTGACCTGCCGACAGATACGCCGTTTGCGACCCTGTCTGCCGGATTCAAGCGCCGCACCCTGCTCGGCCGCAGCCTTGCCGCACAGCCGGATCTTTTGCTGCTTGACGAGCCCACCAACCATCTTGATATCGAATCAATCGACTGGATGGAAGACTTTCTGCTGAAATTTGAAGGCAGCATACTCTTCGTTACCCACGACCGCTTATTCCTGCGCCGCCTTGCCACACGCATTGTCGAACTTGACCGCGGAAAGCTCGCGAGCATGCCCGGTGATTACGCAGCCTATGAAAAACGCAAACAGGCCGAGCTTGCTGCTGAAGAAACACAGAGGCAGGTTTTT
Source organism: uncultured delta proteobacterium (assembly GCA_963723235.1). Taxonomy (GTDB): domain Bacteria; phylum Desulfobacterota; class WTBG01; order CAIYCZ01; family CAIRTM01; genus CAIRTM01. The sequence goes on along the minus strand of CAVRPV010000003.1, from coordinate 39,369 downwards.
GATAAAAAACTTGCGCAGGAAGAGCTCTGGATCAGGCAGGGCGTCAAGGCCCGGCGCACCCGCAATGAAGGCCGTGTTCGTGAGCTTGAACAGCTCCGCAATCAGCGCCGCGAGCGCAGGCTCACGCCCGGCATGGTGCAGATGAGCGCCGTTGATGCCGGCGATCAGCGGCAAGATCGTGTGCGAGGTAAAAGGGGCAACCTTCGGCTACACCGAACAGCCTGTCATACGGGATTTTTCTACGATTATCCTTCGGGGCGACCGCATCGGCATTATCGGCCCCAATGGCGCAGGCAAAACCACGTTGATCCGCCTGCTGCTGGGCAATGTGCAGCCGCAATCAGGCACGGTACGCTTAGGCACCAATCTTGAAATCGCCTATTTTGACCAGCTGCGCAGCCAGCTCGATGAACAGAAGACCGTATTTGACAATATCGCCGACGGTCATCATATGGTAACCATTGACGGCAAGAGCCGCCACGTCTACGGCTATCTGCAGGATTTTCTTTTTGCGCCTGAGCGGGCCCGAAGCCCGGTTTCAAGCCTGTCAGGCGGTGAGCGCAACCGGCTGCTGCTCGCCAAACTGTTCACGCGCCCGTCCAATCTTCTGGTGCTGGACGAGCCCACCAATGACCTTGATATGGAAACCCTTGAGCTGCTGGAAGATCTGCTGCTGAAGTATAGCGGCACGGTGCTGCTCGTGAGCCATGACCGCGCCTTCCTCAACAATGTCGTCACCAGCACGTTTGTATGTGAGGGCGATGCGCGGGTGGCCGAGTATGTCGGCGGCTATGATGACTGGCTGCGACAGCGCGCGCAGCCGGAGCAGGACGCACCGAAGCAGAAATCCGCTGCCCGGCCGCGCGCGAAAAACCGCAGGGCAAGCGCAAGCTCACCTTTAAGCAGCAGCACGAGCTTGAGCAGCTCCCAGAGCGCATTGAGCAACTTGAGGCCGAGCATCAGGCTGCTGTATGAGCGCATGGCTGATCCCGGGCTCTACCGGCAGGACGGCGCAGCAGTGACGCAGATCAAGGCGCGCTATGAAGAAATCGAACGGGAACTGCCGCTGCTGTATGAGCGCTGGCAGGAGTTGGAAGAAATCGGGGGGTAGGTTCCGCAGCTTCACGGGTGCACCTCCGCCACATCCCCCGCAGCAGAAGGCACTATCGCAAGTTGTGCTTTGCGAGCTGCTCAAAAATGACCGGATGCAAGGCGCGCGCAATCATGAGGAATGAGGTGTACTTTTCGTACGCCCTGTGATAGGTACACCGCAGCAGACGAAGCGTTTTTCAGCAGCCCGCTATTCAACGCCCTGACTTTGAAGATAGTCTTCATAGGCGCCGGTAAAAGTCCGCAATGCCATCGGGCTTCAGCTCGATGATGCGCGTTGCAACCGATGAAACGAATTCCCGGTCATGGCTCACAAAAATAAGCGTGCCGGGATAATTTTCCAGCGCATAATTGAGGGCCTCAATGGATTCCATGTCCATGTGGTTGGTCGGCTCATCCATCACCATGACATTGGGCTGCTGCAGAATCAGTTTGCCGAACAGCATGCGCCCCTGCTCTCCGCCGGAAATGACATTGACCGGCTTTATAAATCTCATCCTTAGGAAACAGCAGCCGCCCCAGAGTGCTGCGCAGCACCTGCTCATCCTGGCCCTCCGGCTTCCACTGGTTCAGCCAGTCGACAAGTGTCGTTTCGGAGGCAAAGTCTGCAGCATGGTCCTGGGCAAAATAACCGATATTGGCATTTTCAGACCATTTGACAGCGCCCGCATCCGGCAGCAGATCACCTACGAGGCAGCGCAGCAGCGTTGTTTTGCCGATGCCATTGGGGCCGATAACGGCAATGCGCTCACCGGCCTTGATCATCAGGTTGAGCCCCTTGAACAGCGGCGCGCCGTCATAGCCCTTGCTCAGGCCCGCCACTTCAACAACCAGGCGAAAAAGCTTTTTTTCCTGCTCAAAGCGGATAAACGGGCTCACGCGGCTCGACGGCTTGATGTCTTCAAGCTTTATTTTCTCAATCTGCCGGGCGCGCGATGTCGCCTGCCTGGCCTTGGAGGCATTGGCGGAAAACCGGCTCACGAATGTCCGCAGTTCGGCGATCTGGGCCTTTTTCTTGGCATTGCTGGCAACAAGCCGCTCACGGGCCTGGCTGGCGGCGGTCATGTACTCGTCATAATTGCCCGGGTAGACGCGCAGCTCACCATAGTCAAGGTCTGCCATATGCGTGCAGACGCTGTTCAGAAAGTGCCGGTCATGCGAGATGATGATCATCGTGCTGTTGCGCGCGTTGAGAATGCCTTCAAGCCAGCGGATGGTATTGATGTCGAGATTGTTGGTCGGCTCGTCCAGCAGCATGATGTCCGGGTCGGCAAACAGAGCCTGCGCCAGCAGCACGCGCAGCTTCCAGCCCGGCGCTACGGCGCGCATAAGGCCGCTGTGCTGCTCAAGGGGAATGCCCACGCCAAGCAGCAGCTCGCCGGCATCGGACTCGGCATTATAGCCCCCCATCTCGGCAAACTCGGCTTCGAGCTCGGCCACTTTCATGCCGTCCTCATCGCTCATTTCAGGAAGGCCGTAGATGCGGTCGCGCTCCTGCTTCACCCGCCACAGCTCGGCATGGCCCATGATGACGGTATCCATAACCGTGCAGTCCTCGAAAGCGAACTGGTCCTGGCGCAGCTTGCCGACCCGCTCATGGGGGTCGACGGAAACAGTGCCGACAGTCGGCTCCATGTCACCGCCGAGTATCTTCATGAGCGTCGACTTGCCGCAGCCATTGGCGCCGATGAGGCCGTAGCGGTTGCCCTCGCCGAACTTGACGGAAATGTGCTCAAACAGGGGCTTTTCCCCGAACTGTATGGCAATATTGAATGTAGAGATCAAAACAGCTGCTCCGGATTGTAATGTTTGTATGCAACCGCCGGGCATTCGTCATGAACGCCGGTCATGAAGGTCTAAAAAATGATGACAGAAAGAAAAGCTCCTGATGCAGCGGCAATTGATGTGCTCGGTTCCGGGGGGAGCGGAACTGCGGGGTCTTTTTCAAAAGCCTGTCATAAAATCCGAGCACAGTATAGCACAGCTGCAGTTATTTACCTAAAACATAATAGCCGCCTGACATGTTGGATTGAATTCTACACTCCTTTTGTTATGCTGTAAAAAATCTGACATGGTTATCCTTTCTAACGTTTACCACTGTACCCGCAAGGGCCATCATCCAACTCGAGTCCGCTATGAAACCGAGAAAGCTACTTGGCAAAGCGCAAACCCCCGATAAAGCCGGGGAACTTCAGCTGTCACAGCGGGGCGATGATTTTTTTATTGCGTATAACGGCAAAGAGCTGATGAACAGCCGCATGCACGGCTCTGAAGACCTGCTGGCTGAGTTTGCCTGCACGCCCATAGCCCACCGCCCCGGAGCCAGGGTTCTTATCGGGGGGCTCGGCCTTGGTTATACCCTTGGCCGCTGCCCTGGCTATCGTGCGCCATGATGCTGAGGTGGTCGTTGCCGAGCTTGTTCCAGCCGTGGTTCAGTGGAACCGCGACATGTGCGGACACCTGGCCGGCCATCCGCTGTGGGATAGTCGCGTTCAGGTTCTTGAGCAGGACGTGTGCCTTGTGCTTAAAAACGAACAGAGCGGATTTGATGCCGTTATGCTGGATGTTGACAACAGCCCCGACAGCATGACGCAGAAAAGCAATGACTGGCTGTATGGCACAAGCGGCCTGAAGAAAATCTACACAGCCTTGCGGCCGCAGGGAATGTTGACGGTGTGGTCGGCAGCACCGGACAGCACCTTCAGCCGCCGGCTCCAAAAAGCCGGATTCGAGGTGCAGGTAAAAACCGTGAGTGCGCGGGGCAGCGGCAAGGGAGGGCTTCACACCATTTGGATCGCCCGCCGGCCGAGCTAAAACGTACCGCTTTCTTCACCCCTATCATCATGGCAGATTGCAGGCCGGACTAAACGAAGTGTGTCCGGCTTGTTTTCATTGACCACAAACTGCCTGCCCGCTTGCTCGTTTTTTAATAAAGCCGGCCCCAATACCTCTTGCATGTTGCCTTCGCCTGGCCTGAATCCCGGAAGGCGCCTTCTGCATGGCTGGATCAAGCCAAATTATTTTTTAAGCGCCCGGGCAAGCTTTGCCCCCAGATCGCGCGCCTGGTCCATAATTTCCTGCTTATCGCGCACATCATCCATGCCTGCCACGGCGCCGAGTTTGCCGACAATATTCATTTCGCCGTAGCCGACATAGCTCTCCATTATCCCGAGAACAGCTGTCCACTCCATGGCCGGCCACCGCCGATACAATTGCCGCAGGTTTCCCGGCAAGGGGCTTTCGGCCATGCATGGCAATTTCAGCCTCCTTGCCGATGCCCATATAGCCCAGGGCGATGCTGCGGTCCATAAAACTTTTAAAAAGACCGGACACATTGCCGTAATAGCAGGGCGAGCCGTACACGATGGCGTCGGCCTCTATGAGCTTGTGGTACAGGGCGGTCATGCCGTCCTGCTGCCAGCAGGCGCCTTCAAAGGCGCAGCGCATGCAGCCCGTGCAGTAGCCGAGATTCAGGTCAATAAGCCAGATAAGCTCCGATGGCCCGCCCGCTTCTTTGCACTACCGCTTCGATCAAGAGCGCCGGTATTGCCCTCTTTTCTTCCGCTGCCGCAAATTCCGAGTATCATAGCATCCTCCTGTAATGAGTATATTTTGCCTGCCCCCTTTGCCTTTGCCGTTTGTTCCAGCCTTCTATTTTTAGATGCGTTTATTAAAACGCATCAGAAGAAATAGCACAAAGTGTCCGGCAGAAACAAGGGCGAAAAAGGCAGGCAAAAGGCATGTATTGTACAGCGCGGTTTTTAATACTGGAAGGGGCTTCTAAACACTAAAAACATGTTGTGCGGCAAAGGAGACATCAGCAGATTCAACAGCTTAACACCGCTGAGCGTAGTCCGACCCCGGCAAGCTCAGTTGTCCTCAATACCCTCATGCGACGTATAAATGTCCTCATATATTTTTTCGTGACCACCTTTTACCGTCAAAGCTATACCACTGCCGCCCACAGCGTCGGCAGTATTGCCAAAGAAAAAACCCATGCCTGTCAGACCTGCTTCCCCATGGCCCACTATGAATGCCCACAAAACACAATACCCTTTCAAGAAAACTTACCGGCCTGTTGGTGTTGCACATAAAATTAAATTTACGATAACCATCCCAAGCCTCTTGTTTCTTACAAGCTTCACAGTAACGGGTTTTGTATTTAGTAAAATAATCTCCCGGTCTCCATTTCTTGTACATACAGCAAAAATGCATCAGATTACCCCTTGTATTTTTTCACCTATGCTCACGGGCGTTTATCTGCAGCCCCGTCTGGCCATATGCTGACCCTGACTGTGGGGTTGATTATAATGCCCGCCTGTTGTTGCGTTGACTCAAAACCCGAACGGCAATGTTACCGATTCTGATGCCACCAGAGGATTGCCGAACACATTCAGCCCGAGCACAACATTGCCGCTGCCAGATATGTCGGCGCCGATGCTCTTGCAACTGGATTTGCCGCTTTTCTCTAAGATGTTCAAACGGCTACTGTAGCTCGGGTAAGGCTGTTCATCATGATTTCACTAAGGATATCTTGAAATTTAACACCAACCGAAACGACGTCACGCTTACGCGTTAACCACATGATTTCCGCCGTATTAGGAATCGTCAAGATAGTGTTCGGAATAAAAATTATCATAGCAATGCTCATGCCTGTCTTCACATCTAAGGTCTTTTCACAATGCAGGCGTGCGCCGCTTGCGCTCAGGTTTGATATGATGAATTGATACTTGTTTCTTTCATAACCAACAACGTTGCCCAATGCTTTGAGATTGACATCGAAACGCTTTTTGATCCGCATTTCCTCATATGTTTTTGCTGTTATGTCTGGTTGCATTTTTGTATTTCCTTGTTGAGTTTTAATTCAGACGGGTCAGCCTGTTATCTAAATCCTGTGCTGTGAAATTTCCGGTAAAAACAAATAAAAAAAACGAGGCTCTCAATCCCCTTTCTCCATATCCCTTTTCACCAGACCAAACCCGCCGCACAGAATGCATCTATCCCCCTCGGTCGGATCCCTCAATGAAACCCCGTGACCGTTGCAAAGCAGACACACATCATATCCATACCTTTCCGAATCAAATATAATATAACGTCCATAGATCCACCCTTTCAGAGGGTTATGCATACATCCCACGAAAAATGACCTCGTTTAATGGGGTGGCAGATAACGTTGTGAATTTCAACACGCAAATCACCTGCCTGACGATATCGTGCTTAATCAAAGCACCCTCTGTATTCTATTGTTTTACATGGGAAATATGGCACCTTGAAACTTTAAATAGTATCGTTAAACACGCAACAGGAAGTCGTTAGCGCGAATGGCAATCGCCCAGATCATCCCGAACCGGATGTTCATTGCAATGACGTACAAAACAAAAAGGCAGGGCCCCCTTCTCAAGGCCCCCCGCCTCAAGGCCCTGCCTTTTTTGTTACAGTTTTATGCTTCTCATTGCTCCCGGTTTTGCTTTCAATCACGGGTTTACCGAATCGGTGGATTCGAGTAAATTGCCAAAGAATTGCACGTACTGCACGGTATGGGTCAGCATTGGTCAATGTTATATGCTGTAGACAAATATGGCAATGGCACCAAGGTCTATATTTCAGGCACGAAAGGGCTATGGGCGTGAGAGGTAATGGTTTAGACAATAATGTTGTTTTTCCGGATCATATTGATTAAGCCGACACGATTTTTAACCTTCATTTAGTTTAGTACACATAGGGGCAGCTGTCCCTGTGTTGCCCCTATTTTAAACAGCGCATCCCGAACCGGATGTCCATTGCAATGACGTGCAAAACAAAAAAGCAGGGCCCCTTCTCAAGGCCCTGCCTTTTTTTGTTACGTCTTGATGCTACTCGTTACTCCCGGTTTTTGCTTTCACTCACGGGTTTACCGTATCTGTAGCCTCGAGTAAATTGCCAAAGATATCTATACTGAAAGCACCACCAGCAGAAAAAACAGCGTTCTTAATGCTGATCTTGTACGTAGCCTTTACATAATCAAACGTGGCTGTGACAAGACCATTCTCGCTCTGAGCACTCTTGCATTTATATGCGCCATTCTTCTCATCAAACGCTGCGGCTGGAACGGTGAACGTATTACTGCCGATCTTAATTATTACCGGTTCAGCATCGTCGAATGAACCATCAATGGTAAAGGTACCTTCAATTGAAATCGAGTCAGACTCAGGCTTTGATCCCTTTTTGGCCTTTACTTTAGTGACCTCGAGGCTTTCATCAACATACATCAGAAGCGGCAGCGGGCAGGGCTTCGTGCCGTTAACGATAGGTTCTTCCAGCGCTTGCTCAGCCCACCACTCCAAGATATCAACCCTGACGGTTATTGGACAGCTCAAGCCGGTAAGATCATCCTTCTTGGCAGAGAACTTAATTGTTTGTTTGGTCGTATCAATCTCAAGCTTGGTCTCAGGATCGACTTGATCCTGGTCTTTGGGAGAAGTGTATTTGCCTTTCTTTATGTTTCCTGCCGCGATCGGGAACTCGTATTCGATTACATCGCCCGGGATGTGTTCAGCCTCAAGGGAAACAATAATAGTGTCCCCCACTGCCGCATCCAGATCCTCTTCGCTGGCATTCACTATACCTGAAAGTTCAATACTGTCTTCACCTTCGTCCTTGCCTGCTTTAACTGTAGCCTTGGTGATCTGAAGGTTCCCACCTTCTTTATTTTCACAGCTTACGCCATCATCCTCCTCCTGGCAGTTCTGGTCCGCATCACATTGATACGTACCAGCAACGCACGCACCAGCAGCGCATGTCTCATCGCCGTTACAATATAGACCATCGGCGCAGTCAGCAGCTACCTGACACTCGTCACAGACGTTAGTATCATCATTGCAGAACTCACCGGCTACACAGGGATCGCCAGATCCGGCAACGCATCCAGTTGCATCATCGCAAGTCTCATCGCCGTTACAATACAAACCATCGTCGCACACTAAAGCTGTGCCTTCAACGCAGCCGGTTACAGGGTCGCACGTTTCCACGCCGTTGCACGCGTTGTTGTCGTTGCATGCCAAATCTGTGGCATCAACGCAGCCGGTTGCAGGGTCGCACGTTTCCACGCCGTTACACGCGTTGTTGTCGTTGCATGCCAAATCTGTGGCATCAACGCAGCCGGTTGCAGGGTCGCACGTTTCCACGCCGTTGCACGCGTTATTATCGTTGCATGCCAAATCTGTGGCATCAACGCAGCCGGTTGCAGGATCGCATGTTTCCACGCCGTTACACGCGTTGTTATCGTTGCATGCCAAATCTGTGGCATCAACGCAGCCGGTTGCGGGGTCGCATGTTTCCACGCCGTTGCACGCGTTATTATCGTTGCATGCCAAATCTGTGGCATCAACGCAGCCGGTTGCGGGGTCGCATGTTTCCACGCCGTTGCACGCGTTATTATCGTTGCATGCCAAATCTGTGGCATCAACGCAGCCGGTTGCAGGGTCGCACGTTTCCACGCCGTTGCACGCGTTGTTGTCGTTGCATGCCAAATCTGTGGCATCAACGCAGCCGGTTGCAGGGTCGCATGTTTCCACGCCGTTGCACGCGTTATTATCGTTGCATGCCAAATCTGTGGCATCAACGCAGCCGGTTGCAGGGTCGCACGTTTCCACGCCGTTGCACGCGTTGTTGTCGTTGCATGCCAAATCTGTGGCATCAACGCAGCCGGTTGCAGGGTCGCACGTTTCCACGCCGTTGCACGCGTTATTATCGTTGCATGCCAAATCTGTGGCATCAACGCAGCCGGTTGCAGGATCGCATGTTTCCACGCCGTTGCACGCGTTGTTATCGTTGCATGCCAAATCTGTGGCATCAACGCAGCCGGTTGCAGGATCGCATGTTTCCACGCCGTTACAGGCATTGCCGTCGTCGCACACTAAAGCTGTGCCTTCGCAGCTTTCGGTTCCTTCGTTGCAGGTCTCAACGCCGTTACAGGCATTGCCGTCATCTACACAGACGATAGCGGTGCCAGGACCGCAGGTGCCATCCGTGCACACCGGCGTGCCATCGCAATAGATATCATTGTCTGGGCAGTCTGCATCAACCGTACACTCGGGAGCTGCATCACAGGTGCCGGCAGTCTCATTGCAAGTCTCACCAGCTGCACAGGGATCGCCAGGACCATCAACACACGCACGGTTTACGCAGGTCTCTGTGCCGTTACAGTACACACCATCATCGCAGTCACTGTCATCTATGCACCAGTCTTTTGCTGAACGGCACGGTCCGCCCCGCACAGCGCGCACGTAATAAGAATTTGTAGCCTTATCTCTGCTTTCTACGAAGCCGCGGGCGGTCTGCACGGCCCACGCGTAGATCTCATTGATTTCGGACGTAGTAGACGACCAGTAGTAATAGGGCGGCACTAAACTGGGTAAGGGAAATTGCGTCGCCGGGTTATAAATGGTGTAATCAATCATGCTTTGCAGCTCATTGCGGGTCGGCAGGCGCCAGTCATTGTAGCCGAGCGCACTATTATCATTTAATTCCTGCACATAGCCCTGCGCATCCTCCCAGGGTTGCGACACGGCGCTGCCCGTGCAGCTGTTTGTATTTACATCCCATGCCTGATTATAACCGCACTGCTGCCACATCAGTTCTGTCGTTGTATCGGTTATGGTGCCATCATTGTTGCTAATGAAATTACCAAATGGCCCATACTGTAACCCTCGCACAGCGCGCACATAATATACCGTTGTCTTGTCTCTCCTGTAGATGGTGCCGTCATTGAAGTACACTGTCCACGCGTAGATCGGATCTTGTGCGTACGGAGTAGACGACCAGTAATTGGTTCCCACCGTATCGCTGAACAACGGGTCGATGGCTGGAGCTGAGCGCCCAGCATCAACTAACGTTGAAAGCTCTTCTATGGTCGGCAGGCGCCAGTCAGCATAACCGAGCGCACTATTATCATTTAATGCCTGCACATAGCCCTGCGCATCCTCCCAGGTGTACTTTTCCGGTGAGGTTGCCTGTATCCACTCAAGGCCGGTTGTGTCGTCCCGCACAATGCCGTTTTCAAGGTCGGTGTAGGACCTCGGGTTGCACCCCCGCTCGGCAGGATCGCCCGTGTCGAGCACAGGGGTCAACGCCCACTCGGGAGCTGCATCACAGGTGCCGGCAGTCTCATTGCAAGTCTCACCAGCTGCACAGGGAGCTGTGCCAGCAACACACGTACCAGCTACGCAGGTCTCAACGCCGTCGCAATACACATCGTTATCGCAATCTGCATCTACCGTACACTCAGGCGCTGCATCACAGGTGTCGCTACCCTCATTGCAAGTCTCACCGGCTGCGCAGGGATCGCCTGGGCTGACAGCACACTTACCATCAGTACCGCACGTCTCTACGCCAGTGCAGAACTGATTATCAGTACAATCTACATCTACCGTACACTCAGGCGCTGCATCACAGGTGTCGCTACCCTCATTGCAGGTCTCAGGAGCTACACAGGGATCACCAGGACCATCAACGCACACACCAGCAACGCACGTCTCTACTCCAGTGCAGAACTGATTATCAGTACAATCTACATCTACCGTACACTCAGGCGCTGCATCACAGGTGTCGCTACCCTCATTGCAGGTCTCAGGAGCTACACAGGGATCACCAGGACCATCAACGCACACACCAGCAACGCACGTCTCTACTCCAGTGCAGAACTGATTATCAGTACAATCTGCATCTACCGTACACTCAGGCGCTGCATCACAGGTGTCGCTACCCTCATTGCAGGTCTCAGGAGCTACACAGGGATCACCAGGACCATCAACGCACACACCAGCAACGCACGTCTCTACTCCAGTGCAGAACTGATTATCGGTACAATCTGCATCTACCGTCCACTCGTCACAACGGTCGCTACCCTCATTGCAGGTCTCACCGGCTGCACAGGGATCGCCTGGGCTGACAGCACACTTACCATCAGTACCGCACGTCTCTACTCCAGTGCAGAACTGATTATCAGTACAATCTGCATCTACCGTGCACTCGTCACAACGGTCGCTACCCTCATTGCAGGTCTCACCGGCTGCACAGGGATCGCCTGGGCTGACAGCACACTTACCATCAGTACCGCACGTCTCTACTCCAGTGCAGAACTGATTATCAGTACAATCTGCATCTACCGTGCACTCGTCACAACGGTCGCTACCCTCATTGCAAGTCTCACCGGCTTTACACGGAGCTGTGCCCGCAACGCAGGTACTATTGGCCGCACTGCAAGAAGGCACTCCGTTGTAATACACGGTGTCCTCTTTGCAATAAGCATTATTATTGCATGTTCTCCTATTTCAGCTGCTTACGCCACGCCCCCATAAAAACCTGCACTCATCATGAGCAAACAAAGTACGAAACAACAGTAAAAACGTTTCTTCCATCTGCCAGGCCTCATTTGTTTTCCCCCCATGCCATCCTCCCTTTCAAAAAGTTTGAACCCCGTGTAAGCTGACATTGTCAGCCTCCCACCTTTAAAGTACACAAATCTATATTCCGGATAGACAAATATGGCAATGGCACCAAGGGCTCTATTTCAGGCACTAAAGTGCTATGGGCGGGGAGAAGGTAATGGTTTAGACAGAAATGTGGTTTTCCCGAATCATATTGATTAAGCCGATACGGTTTTTAACCTTCATTTTATTGTACAAGCTCGTTACATGATGCTTGACGGTATTTTCCGAGATGCAGAGATTTTTCGCAATACTCTGATTTGAGGAGCCGTGGTATATCATGCCGACTATTTTGTTTTCCAGCGGCGGTGAGGTTATAATCGCTCAGAGATTTAGTCTGGCACAAATTCTTATCGTCTGCCAACAGGCTACAAAAATTATTGAGCTGAAGATGAACATCTTTGAGCTTGCTGATGATCACAGTATTCGCAAGGCTTAACTGCTTTGTAAGCGTAATATCCTCGGTCAGCATAATGGCGAAAGATATATTCCCGTCCGCATCAAAATTTCCCTGGACAGACTGCTTTGTATAAATCGTACGGCCATCGGCGGCGAAATAGCGGTTCTCGATAACAAAATGGTCCCCTGCTTTGTTATGGTTCTTTACCATGCGGAGAAGTGCTTGCTTGGTTTGCTCTCTGTCGTCCGGATGCAAAAACTTGACGAGTCCATGCCGCAAGAGCTCATCCCTGGGGTGGCCGAAACATTGTTCGCAGAATTTGTTGACCTGCAACAGCAAACCGTTCTTATCAAAAATGCAGATACCGATAGGCGCGTTCTCAAGCACTAACCGCAATCGCTCTTCGCGCCTTTGAAGAGTCTTTTCAAGCTGCTTGCGTTTAGAGATATCGCGCGCGATTAAGGTAAAATAAGGCTCATTGTCGTACCAGTGTAGATTGATGGACACCTCAATTTCAAATACCTCGCCGTTTTTCCTGAGGCCATGCCCGTCCATCGGCGCCTTGCTGGTTATTGGTTTTCCAGCCTTAATCAATGCAGCAAACAGTGTATTATGCTTTTCACGCTCATTTTCAGGTAGTATCCGGTTACAACTCCGGCCGATAATATTTTTCGGCTTGTAGCCGTATATATTTTGCGCTCCCTGGTTCCAGGCCACGATACAGCCCTGTTTGTCTACGGTGATGATTGCATCAGGTGCGGTCTCTGTCAGCACTCTGCTGTGCTCTTCGCTGAAGCGCAAAGCTTTTTCGGCCTGTAACCGCTGGGTTATGTCGTGGAGAGTAACGCACACTTGATAGGGTTTTTTTTCTCCGGGATGCAACAGTGGAATGGCATTGACAATAACCCATACATAAGTTTTTTTCCGGGGATTGAAAACGCCGACAGTCACATCCAAGACCGGCAAACCGGTTTTAAACGCGACTGTTGAAGGATGGTCGAGCGAAGTCATGCACGAGCCATCTTCCCGGATCACCTGCCAGGAGGGTGAATGCGAGTTCCTGTGTAAAAATGCCTTCCGGGTCAGCCCGAAGATTGTGAGAGCTTTGGGATTTACATCAAGGAGACTGCCATCCGAACCCTGAAAAAAAGCGCCCTGCATCATCGTGTTAAATAATGTTTTGTATTTCTCTTTGCTGGTGTCGAAAGGCTGAGGCCCCTGCTTGAGTTCAGGACTGCCGCACTTCGCGGGGCGACTATGGGCGTTGGTGCGAGTATCAGTCTTTTTTTTCATGCCCATTCCTTCTGGCTGGCTGTTTTGCAGATCACAATCCGGTCAATTAATTAAGGCTGCCTATGTACACTGTTCCTTTTTCTGAATCGTGCGGCCCTTTGACTGTTCCGGGCAGAAATTTCAGGGTTGCTTGAATCAGATCATCTTTACAGAAAGGCTTGCTTACGTATGCGTCATACATACCCCTGGCTTTATCCTTTGCTTCTGCCTGCCCCGTCATAAGTATTATCGGTACAGCACTGGTTGCTTCATGAGTTCTCAATATGGCAATAGTCGTGTAACCGTTCAATACCGGCATTTCTATATCAAGAAGGATCAAGTCAGGCCTGTATACAGGGGCCATTTCAATAGCCTGCTGTCCGTGGACAGCCTCGAACAGGTCAAAGTCATAAGAAGCATAAAACCTTTTTAAAAGATTTCGAATTGCAGGGTCGTCATCGACAATCAGTATGCGTGATTTTTTTAAATTTACAAGCATAGTAAGCGCTGTATTTCCCGGATACGATGGTATGTACCTTGTGTTTGTCATGTAATGTCTGCACAGGCAAAGCCGGGATGCCTTTGCAGAAAATGCCCCTGTGCAGCGAAATTTTTTTGATTATAAATTGTGTATACCAATGACACAATGGCACCAATTGGTGATATTTCGGCACCTGAGTGCCTTTACTCTGAATATGGACAGGGGAGAAAATAAGTATTGGGGACGATTTGATCTTCCCCCAATACTTCATGGCGGATTGACTTAAAAAGCGCACGATGATACGTTCCAAAAAGATGCCGAGGTATTGAACAATTGCAACAGCCCTTGTGAAGGAGAAACGATACGCTATGATCATAGACATCCACACACATCTGTTTGTCGACGGCTGGGTGCCCCGCACTTTTTTTCACGGCGTGGCGCGCTTTATTACGCATGAATTCGCGAAACAGGGCATTCACCAGACCAACGAGGAAGTCGGCGACGCGCTGCTGGAAGGCAGCAGCGACCCGGATGCCGCAATGCTGCTGGCGGAAATGGAGGAAGCCGGCATTGATGCAAGCGTGATTTTTCCCGTGGATTTCGGACTGGCGCTTGGTGATCCGGATGTTTCCATCAAAGAGGTCAATCGACTGTATGCAGAACTTGGCCGCAGGCATCCCGGCAAACTGATCCCCTTTGCCGGCGTTGATCCGCGCCGCGAGGGAGCGGCCGACCTCTTTGAAACCTGCGTAACCGAGTGGGGCATGCGCGGGCTGAAGCTGCACCCCTGCTCCGGATTTTATCCAAACCAGAAGGAGGTCTATCCGCTGCTTGAGATTGCTCAACACAACAATGTACCGGTAATTATTCATTCCGGTTCAATGATGGTGCCCCTGCACAGTAAATATTCTCAAACGATACATTTGGATGACCTCGGGGTTGATTTCCCGGATCTTCCTATCATTGCGGCCCATGCCGGGGGAATGTTCGGGTACCAGCAGATGCTCTCACTCATGAGCATTAAACTCAATTTTATGGCTGACCTGTCTGCCTGGCAGATTTTTTCCCTGAGGAACTATACCGGATTTTGCCGTGCGCTGCGTGAGTTTTTAGACTTTACCGAACCTGAGCGTATTCTGTTCGGTTCCGACAGCCCGTCCTTTCGTTCAATCATGTCAAACGTTGACTGGGTAAACCTTATACGCGACCTTCCGCAAAAATCGCCGGATGGCATTACATTTACCGAAGACGAGATTTGATTGATTCTGGGCGGCAACGCTCAGCGCCTGCTGGGGCTGTAAAACGTCAAAGCCACTCGCGCATGGCTTCCATGATCGCACTAAAATAGAGCATATTCCTTTTTATTGTAGCCGTTTCAAGAAATACCCAGTTCGTGATGCGCTTGTCGCACTACCATGAACGGACCTGCCGTGCGTACTATGTTCGTTGACGCCGTCAACAGGCTCATGGCGATGCGGGCAGCGCATCTGAGGCTATGTTATTTAGAACAGCCTGCTCCAATGCTACTCGTAGCGCAGCGCGTCGATGGGATTGAGAAGGGATGCCTTGTGGGCCGGGTAGTAGCCGAAAAAGATACCGACCGCGGCGGAAAATCCGAAACTGAGCGCAATGCCCGCAACGGACACATTAACCGGCAGACCGGCCGCAATGCACAGGGCGATTGAACCGGCCTGGCCCAGCACAATACCCACAAGACCGCCGATCAGCGACAGGGTCATGGCCTCCATGATGAACTGCAGCCGGATGTCCCAGGTCTTCGCGCCCACGGCAATGCGAATGCCGATTTCGCGTGTGCGCTCGGTCACCGAAACCAGCATGATATTCATAATACCGATCCCGCCGACCAGCAGGGATATGGAAGCGATGGCGCCCAGCAGCAGGGTCATGACATTGGCCAGCGTTATGGCGATCTGCATCATCTGGGTCAAATTTTTCACGGTAAAGTCATCCGCCTGCCCGGGCGCGATGCGGTGCCGATGACGCATCAGCGCGGTTATTTCATGTTCGGCCCGCTCAAGCGCATGCAGGCCGGTCGCTTTCACCATCACAAAACGCACCATGTCCGACACCGAGCTGCCGAATAATTTGCGCTGCGCAGTCCTGATCGGCAGGTAGACGACATCATCCTGATCCTGGCCGGTCATGCTCTGGCCCTTGGGCTTCAAAACCCCCAAAACCCTGAACGGCACACTTTTTATCCGTACGATATTTCCCACGGGGTCAATAGCGCCGAACAGCTCATCAGCTACCGTCTTGCCCAGCAGGCATACCTTGGCAGCATAGCGCTCATCCTGAACCGTGAAGGCCCGCCCGCTCAGGATTTCCCAGGCATTGATATCCAGTATGCTGGCAGTCGTGCCCATGACCCCGGTTGACCAGTTGCGATTACCGTAGACAATCTGAGCGGCACCGCTGTGAATCGGTGCAACATCCTGAACAGAAGGGCACTCATCACGCATGGCCTCAACATCCTCAAGCGATATTGTAGGATCGGTGCCCGTTCCCATGCGCGCGCCCCCGGACGAGCTGGAACCGGAGAACACGATCAGCAGATTGCTGCCCATGGAATTGATTTCATTGGAGATGCGCTGGCGGGCGGCGCTTCCGATGGACAGCATGGCGATCACCGCGGCAACGCCGATGATAATGCCGAGCATGGTAAGGCTGGAGCGCATTTTATTGGCCCGCAGGGCCCGCAGGGCAATGGTGAGTGTTGAGACCGGACTGATCACTGCGAGATCTCCCCGTCGCTGACCACGCGGCCGTCGCGAAAAACAATCAGGCGCCTGCCGTATTCGGCGATTTCGCGCTCATGCGTCACCAGGATAATCGTAATGCCGGCCTGCCTGTTCAGACGCACGAGCAGGTTCATTATTTCAATGCCGGTTGCGCTGTCAAGATTACCGGTCGGCTCATCAGCCAGGATAACGGGAGCCTGGTTAACGATTGCGCGTGCAAGGGTGACGCGCTGCTGCTGCCCTCCTGAGAGTTGATTGGGATGATGATGTTCGCGATCGGCAAGGCCCACCGTAGCCAGAGCCGCGCGTGCCAGGGCGTAGCGCTCCTCAGTCCGGGTTCCGCTGTAGAGCAGCGGCAAAGCCACATTTTCCAGGGCCGAAGTACGGGCCAGCAGATTGAACCCCTGAAACACAAAACCGATTGTGTGGTTGCGGATCCGGGCCAGTTCATCGCGCCCGAGCCGGCTGACATCCTGGCCGTCAAGCAGATAGGAGCCCTCGCTGGGAGTATCCAGGCACCCGATAATATTCATCAGGGTTGATTTACCTGATCCCGAAGGCCCCATAATTGAAACAAAATCACCCCGGGCTATTGTCAGGGAAACACTCTCGAGTGCGCGAATCCGGTTTTCACCCATCACGTACTCTTTTGACACGGTGCGCACATCGATTAAACGCGTATCGGTTTCAAATATGCTGGCGTCGTGAACATTCATACTATGACTCAATTTAAACGCGCTCAAAAAAGGCCGCAGACAAGGCGCGCACTTTCGAAGAAATGAGGCGTACGTGTTTGTACGCCGCAGTGACTGAGGATGGGCGCAACGCAGTATCCGGACTTTTTCCGAGTGCGTCAAGGCTGGGGGTCATCGTTTGCTCGGCTGCCCGATAATCACATCCTGCCCCGGCTTTAGATCTCCTTCGAGCAGCTCGCTGTAGCTGTAATCGCTGATGCCGGTTTTGACCTCGACCCGCTGCGGGCCCTTGCGCCCCGGAATCCAGACCGCGCTGCCTTCATACGGGGCTTCATCTTCAGGCCTGAACCGCAGGGCCGCGTCGGGCACGCACACGACCTTTTCGCGCCGGTCGCTGATGATCTCCACATTGGCGGTCATGCCCGGCTTGAGCTTCAAGTCGCTGTTGTCAACATCAATCAGCACGTCATAGGTAACGACGTTTTGCGTAATCTTCGGATCATTGCGAATCTGCAGTACCTGGGCATCAAAAATGCTGCCGGGATAGGCATCAACACTGAAGCGCACCTGCTGGCCGACGACTACACGGCCGATGTCGGACTCATCAACGCTGGTGTTGATGCGCATGCGCGTGAGATCCTCGGCCACGACAAACAGGGTCGGCGTCTGAAAAGCGGCCGCGACCGTCTGGCCGATATCAACCCTGCGGGCGATCACAATACCGTCGATCGGACAGATAATCCTGGTGTAGAGCAGATTGGTTCCAGCCAGATCAAAGGCGGCCTGCGCCTGCACCACCTGCGCGCTGGCAACACCGACCTGGCTCTCAGCCACCGAAAGCTTGGTCTCGGCGACATCCATCTCGCTCTGGCCGACAACCTTGCCGGCATACAGTTCTTGTGTGCGCTTAAAATTGCGCCGGCTATCCTTTCGGTTTGCCTCAGCCTGATTCAGGGAGGCCCCGGCCGCCAGCAGATTGGCGCGTGCCTGTTCCCGCTGGGCTTCAAATGCCGCCGGTTCAATTTCGGCAATCAGCTGACCGCTTGTTACCGGCGAATTATAGTCGGCATACAGGGCCTTGATACGGCCTGAAACCTGCGTGCCGACCTCGACGGTCTTAACCGGATTGATGGTGCCCGTAGCCGTGCAGATGGCTGTTATGTCACGCTGCTCAACAGGCGCGGTCAGGTAGGCTTCCTCACGGCCGCACGCGCTGCACAGCAGACACAGCAGGATGAGAATGTTTGTCATGATTTTCATACACACCTTTTCATAGGGGCTGACCGGTTACAGGGTCAACGATTAAATCCGCCTCGGCATAGCGCGCGGCAATAGCCATACGCCGCCCCATGCCGAAGGCCTTGCTGGTTACTTTCAGGCCCGGGGCCGACTGCCGCCGCTTGTATTCATTGCGGTCAACAGCCTGAATGACCCAGCGCAGGGTTTGGGGATCAAACCCCATGGCCTGCATGTCACGCGGGCTGAGGCCTTGATCGATATACGCTTCCAGTATGCGGTCCAGCACGTCGTAGGGCGGCAGACTGTCCTGATCAATCTGATCGGGCCGCAGCTCGGCCGAGGGCGCCTTGGTCAATATGCTTTCCGGGATAATCTCCCTGTCGCGGTTGATGGAGCGGGCCAGTGCATACACCATGGTTTTGGGCACATCGGAAATCACCGCAAGGCCCCCGCACATATCACCGTACAGGGTGCAGTATCCGACCGCAATCTCGCTTTTATTGCCGGTTGTCAGCAGCAGGCTGCCGAACTTGTTTGACAGGCTCATCAGCAGTGTGCCGCGGATACGCGCCTGTATATTTTCCTCGGTAGTATCAGCTGCGGTGTTTTTGAAACTGGGCGCAAGCGTCTCGAGAAAGGCATCATACACTCCCATGATCGGGATGATCGTATGCCTGATCCCGAGATTTCCGGCCAGTGCCACGGAATCATCGATGCTGCCGGCCGAAGAGTAGCGACTGGGCATTAAAACGCCCGTCACATTTTCAGACCCGAGCGCGGCTGCGGCCAAACAGCACACCAGCGCTGAGTCGATACCGCCTGAGAGGCCCAGCAGCACGCGCTCAAACCCGCATTTGCGAACATAATCGCCCAGGCCCAGCACAAGCGCGTCATGCAGGTCAGCCACGGGTTCACGCGGGCTGTACGCTGCGGTGCTGCCGATGCTGCGGGAGGTGACGTCCACGCTCAGCTCCTGGGAGCGAAACGCGGCAAGCACGGCGACCGGCTCGCCATTGACGCCCATGCAGGCGCTGCGGCCGTCAAACACCAATTCATCATTACCGCCCACCTGATTAACCAGAATCGCGGGCACCCCGTACGTACTGGCATGCGACTGCAAAATGCGCAGGCGCTGTTCCTCTTTGCCGGCCTGGTACGGAGAAGCTGAAAGATTGATAAGGATCGTGGCTCCGTCAGCTGCCAGGCGCGCAACCGGGTCATAGCCGTACGAGCGGCCCCGGTGCAGATCGGGATCGCTCCACGAATCCTCACAGATAACAATACCCAGCTGCTCGCCCTTGAACGCAACCGTGCTGACCGCCTCGGCCGGGTCAAAATAGCGGGCCTCATCAAAAACGTCATAATTGGGCAGCAGGGATTTATGCTGCGCAAACAGCAGGCTGCCGGCATGAAACAGCAGGGCCGCGTTGTACAGACCGCGACCGGTAGTGCTTCCGGAGCGCACCGGCGCACCGATTAAAATCCCTGTTTCCGGAAACTCAGCGGACGTGCGCCGGATCTGTTCCAAAGCCGTCTCGATCCGGTCGAGAAAATCAGGGCGCTCAAGCAGGTCCCGGGCCGGGTAGCCTGATAAAAAAAGCTCGGAAAAAACAATCAGGTCGCTGTTGCTTGCGGCAGCACGGCCAAAGGCAGCCAACGCCTGCTGAAGGTTGCCGCCCACATCACCGATTGTTGGGTTGAGTTGCGCCAGTGTAATGTTCATGCATCAGTCCCGGAACAATGCATGCTCGCAAGAAATTGTTTTTCAATAACATCATCGCAGCGCACGATTGTGCGATACCACTCCAGGGTCAAAGCGGCCTTTTCCTCGTCCGTCAGGCCCCAGTCAACGCCCGCAGCGCGCAGGCGGCCCGTCATGTGCATCAAGACAATACCGACACTGACCGAAATATTATAACTCTGCGTGAAGCCGTACATGGGCAGACTCACGCATGCATCAGCCCCGTCAATCGCCGCCGCGCTCAGTCCCTGTTCCTCATTGCCGAAAACAAACGCGCATCTGCGCTCAAGGCCGATGTCCTCCAGGCCCTTGCTTGCAGGCCCCGGGACGGTCGCTACAATGCGATACCCCTGCGCGCGCAGGGCCGCGTAGCAGGCCTGCGTATTATTGCCGCCGGATTCGCGGTAGCGCTTCAGGGTCGTCCATTGGCAGGAGCCCAGCGTAACCCTGGCATCGAGCGAAAAAGGACTATGATTTTCAATGATATGCACGTCCTGAATGCCCAGGGCATCGCAGGTACGCAGCGTCGCGCTTGAATTCTGTGACTTGTAAATATCCTCAAGCACCAGGCAGATATGGCGCGTGCGATTATCAAGAACATCGCGCACACGCGCGATGCGCTCCGGCGTAATAAAGCGCTCAAGATGCGCGGTCAATGCGGCGGCGGTTTTCTGTCCATGAATTGTGCTATGATCCGCCGTGTTATGTGCACCGGGCAGGCCTGAAGCAACGCGCGCTGCCGGGCACACTGGCCTGAAAATAATGTTGCACAAAACAGCAATTAATTCTATCATGAGCGCCAAACCCTGTTGCGCCTGTAGTTCAATTGGATAGAGCATCAGACTTCGAATCTGAAAGTTGGGGGTTCGAGTCCCTCCAGGCGCGCCAGTTTTTCCCTTCAACGCTTCGATGTGTCCGCCACGAAATCATTCCCCAGGCATGTACCCGGATAACCGCGACAACGCTCACTTCAGCCTTCCGGAGAGGGTAGAATAATCCCCTGCGCGAGTCAACCCATAAAAACAGGAGGGACGCACTCGAAGAGGCTCAAGCTGCACAAACTCGTGATTAGTACTGTGCCTGACGCAGGCGCGCGATGCGCTCTTCCAGCGGGGGATGGGTCATAAAAAGGCGCTTAAACCCGCTGCTGCGCTTGCCGGAAATGCCGAAAGCAGCCATCTGCTCCGGCAGATGCGGCTGATTGACGCTGCGCTGCAGTTTCTCCAGGGCCGCTATCATCTTATGCCGCTGCGACAGTGTGGCTCCGCCCGCATCAGCGCGAAATTCACGCTGCCGGCTGAAGTAAAAGACAATCATGCTGGCCAGGATTCCAAACACCAGCTGGGCAAGAATCGAGGTAATAAAAAAAGCCGGGCCGTGACCGCGCTCTGTTTTGAACACCACACGGTCAACCAGGTGTCCGACAACGCGTGAGGCCACAATCACGAACGTGTTGACCACGCCCTGAATCAGGGCCAGGGTCACCATATCGCCGTTGGCCACATGGGTGACCTCGTGCGCCAGCACGGCCTCGGCCTCGTCACGATTCATGGCGCGCAAAAGACCGGTACTCACAGCCACCAGAGCGGCATTGCGGCGCATGCCGGTCGCAAACGCATTGGGATCGGGTGCGTCATAGAGCGCCACCTCCGGCATGTCGATACCTGCCTGTTGGGCCTGACGCCCAACGGTCTGCAGCAGCCAGGCTTCCATCTCATTAGCGGGACTGGTGATGACCCGGGCCCCGGTCATACGCTTGGCGATCCATTTTGAAAGCGCGAGCGATATAAATGATCCGCCAAATCCGAACACTGCGGCAAATACCAGCAGGCTGTTCATGTCAAGACCGCTTCCCTGCTGCGCAAGGATGCTGTCAACGCCCAGCAGGCGTAAAACAATACTGAGAATCAGCACGATGGCCAGGTTGGTCAGGACAAACAGGATAATTCGTTTCATTATCTTTCTCCTTTTTTGCGATGGGTGCACACAAGACGATTATTACACATGAATGCCTGCGGGCCGGTTTACAGCGTCTGGGTTTTTTCTTTTTCCTGTAACCTTCTTAAAAAAAGAATGCCCGTTCGTGGTGAGCCTGTCGAACCATGAACGGCTCTGTCGTACGATTCGTGATCGCGTTCCATCCCTTCGACAGGCTCAGGGCGAACGGACGGTATTTTTTGCACGGTATACAATTGCTCTAACCGGCCGGAGCGCTGCAAAACTTATAACACATTATAAGTACTGGCAGCAGTACTGTCAACACCGGCGTCCGGCCGAGAAAAAAAAGCCGGGCTCAAAGCCCGGCTTGTGTACATCGCACAGTCATTATACTGATCTTACTCGCCCATGGACTCAAGAACCAGGTCGAGAATATCTTCGACTTTCATTTTTGCTTCAGTTGCGTCAATACCGTCATTCAGATTGGCTTCGCACCACGGGCAGGCGGTTACGATCGTACCGGCTCCGGTGCAGCTTGCCTCCTCAATGCGCTCCTTGGCGGTTGCCAGGGCAAAATCGGGATAGGCTGATTTCGCGCCGCCGCCGCTTCCGCAGCACCAGGCATATTCACGAATGCGCTCCATCTCAACCAGCTTAATACCCGGAATGGCCTTCAAAATATTGCGGGGCGCGTCATAGATGCCGTTCACGCCGCGATTGAGCTCGCGCGGCGGCTCGGTCAGGCCATAGGCGACACGCTTGCCTTCCCAGTGCTTATAGGGCTCACCGCGGCGGCCCAGATGGCAGGGATCATGCCAGGTTACCTGTTTGTTCACCGGCTTTGTGAGCTTGATTTTGCCTTCATTGATCAGCTTCTCAAGGTACTCGGTGGTGTGCATGACCTTGTAGGGCAGATCCTTGGTATCGATTCCCTGAATGCGGGCGTATTTTTCAGAAAATGTCATGAAGCAGCCGGGACAGTTGGTGACAATTGTCTTGGCGCCGACTTCCTTGAACATTGCCAGGTTTTTGGCGGCAAATTCCTTGAAGCTCTTCAGATCACCGATATTGTCGGCGATGCCGCCGCAGCAGACTTCCTTGGCACCCAGAATACCGAAATCAATGCCGGCTTTTTTCAAAATGGCCGCCGTTGCCTGGGGCACGGTCTCCATGCCGGGTTTGTATGCGTAGGTACAACCGACATAGTACAACACATCAGCGGTTTCACCCGTTTTGGAGAGATCCTTAATGCCCAGTTTCTTGGCCCAGTTTCCGCGGCGCGTGCGGGGCTGCTTCCAGACGTTGTCATAATTGGTAATGCTGTTGATGAATTCCTTATGCGCCGGCAGGGGCCCGTAGCCCTTTTCACAGGCTTCCTCGCGCAATGCATCAAGCACGCCGATGATGTTCAGATCCATGATGCGCTTGCAGTTGATATCGCAGGCCGCGCATACCGGGCAACGGTAAATAACCTCAAGCAGCTTTTCATGATGCTCTTCCCAGTTAAGCTCGCCATTCAAAAGTCCGGTCGCAATGTCGTTCTTGCCCTGAGCTGCATATGAGTCATATTTCCCATATACAAGGGAGGGACAGCTGCGACAGAAACGGTGGCTTTTAATCTCCCAGAGATGCGACCATTTGCAGGTGGAACAGCGCTGGCAATGCCCTGCATCATATTCAATTTTTTCTAATGCCATGTTACCTGTCTCCTTTCACGCTCTTTTAATTCTTGCCGGTTGCTTACTACCGTATGGTTTTAGCGACCATTTTATTTGTACGCTAAGATTTAATATATACCATATTTCTGCCGGTTAGAAAACCATTTTTTACTGAATGTGCGGCATTATCTTTTCTTCAACATTGGTCAGAACTTTGTGCAGCAGTTCTTCAAGCGTTTTAATGTCCTGATCGGAAAAATT
Source organism: uncultured delta proteobacterium (assembly GCA_963723235.1). GTDB lineage: Bacteria > Desulfobacterota > WTBG01 > CAIYCZ01 > CAIRTM01 > CAIRTM01. The sequence continues at coordinate 15,349 of CAVRPV010000003.1, read as the reverse complement.
GCCGGTAATGTTCATCCCGGCTTCCTTTTGCATTTTCATGAGATTATCTTTGATTTCCGATGCTTTTTCAGTCAGATACACCTGAATAACCCGACGGTCGCGCGTATTGCGCCTGCGAACGAGCAGCTGTTTTTTCTCCATCCGGTCGATAATGCCGGTGATCGTGGGTCCGTCCCGGGAAAGACGGCGGCCAAGCTCGCTCAAAACCAGTCCGTCCTCCTTCCACAAAATCACCAGCACTTCAAACTGCGGCGGCGTAATGTCATATTTTTTCATCTGCGACTCGAAAAAACGCCGCATGCAGCGATGAATCACACCGATTAAATCGTTTACATTTTCAAATGATGCCATCGTATTTTTGTAGCTCCTGCTTATAGCGGCATTCACGAAAAACGCCTGAAACATTACACGCACGCACAACTGCACACTGCTGCAACGGGCGCCCCTACAGCACCAGTCCCTTTTCTTCAAGCAGCGTTCCCATAACGCGCATGAGATCTACGATTGACTTGCGATGCTCGGCATATGCGAACGCCAGGTTGGTTTCAGCATTGGCAAGATCAGACTGGTACGTAAGCACGGCAAAAGCCGTGGACAAGCCGACCTCGTATTTTTTCTCCTCTGCTTTGAGCTTTTCCTGCGTAAAGGTTAAGGTCGCAGTGGATGAATCAATCACTTTGCGGGTAGTTTCTAACCGCCGGATTGATTCGCGCACTTCCGTGATAATTCTGTTTTCCACGCTTTGAAGGTCAATTTCGGCCTGGGCAGCCTGAACCCGGGCGCGTGTGTTCTGGCTTCTGGCAAGGCGGTTTTCAAGCGGAAATTCGAGCCGTACTCCGACCTGGTAGGAGTAATAATCAAGACTGCGCATATGTTCATACGTGTCATTGCGCTCACCGTCCCAGGGACTGAACCCCGGGGGACCACCCCCAAAGGAAACGGGCTGGGCATCGCCAGACAGGCCGTTCGTGCCGATCGATCCCAGCAGATTAAGCCTGGGCAGCAACTGATTTTTGGTGTATTTCACCTCAACTTTACGGATATCCAGACCAAGGTGAGCCTGTTTAAAATCGGGACGTTTTTCCAGCGCGATTGCGATACATTCGCCTGGCACAGGCTCAATCAGGCTTTTTTCGGGCGTGTCAATCAGCGAAAAGTTGACGTTCCAGTAGCGATCATCCTTGTAGAGATCCAGGGCAGCTTTCAAATTATCTTCAGCCTGGCGCACCCTGGCGTCAGCCACGATAACCTCCTGGCTTCTGAGCGCCACTTCCGCGTCAGCCTGATAGATTTCAATGGGTGCCAGCGTACCGGCTTCGATACGAATACGAAAGGTGCGCTGAAAATCCTGTGCCCGTTCCAGCGATTTCTTTTTGTTTGCCAGGTCAGAAATCCTGAAATACAAATCCCAGTACAGTGCCTCCACCTGATAGAGTACATCCATAACCTGCTGGCGGAACTGCTGCTCGGATATTTCATAATTCAAACTGGCAATTTTTATATAGCTGCTGTTGATGTCAATACCGAAATCACGCAGCAGCGGCTGCGTCAGGCCCAGAACAAGTTCGCTATAGTATTCAGGAACCAGCCCGGTAAACGGCGAATTGTTGCTGGCTTCCCTGTTATTGAACTTCAACTCAGCCTGCGTGCCCAGCGTGAAGAGTTTCTTCAGCCCGGAGTCAAAGTTATAGCGCTCCTGATATATTTCCGCGGACGATCCGGCGCCGGTCAGCACGTTGGCAACCTGCTTGTTTTCACGATACTTGGAAAACTCCGAAGTAAACAGCGTATCAAATTTTCCCTCTTCGCGCTGTATGTCGGTTGCGGCAACATCAGGCTTCATTCTGGCAAATGTTATGTCGAGATTGTTTTTAAGGGCCAGAAGCAAAACGCTTTCAAGCGGCAACTTCACGGTGTTGTCAACAATGCCCAAAGCGGCCGGCGCAGTTTGATTATCAGCCGTGACAATTGTTTGCGCTGAGGCGCACGGCACAACGCCTGCCAAACTGAGCACAATACCAAACAGCCATAGTGTTTTTATGAGCTTCGACATACGAGGCCTCCATTAATCTTTGTGTACTATTAAATAGTATACAAAAAATTTTATTATGCAATAAATAATTTGTTACTGACAGACCTCTAGCAGCGGGATTTAAAACCATAAAGACAAGGCCACTGGAGGTTTAATCCATTGCATTTCAGATGTTTTTTGGCTCTGCAGCACGCCTTGTGATATACTCGCCTTTTAAAAATACTATCTGCAGACTAACTAAAGATGCCTGAACTGACGATTAACGGCCATACGGCCCATTACCGCTCATCCTCGCGCACGCCGCCGGGTGCATTGACAGTGGTGTGCCTGCACGGATCAGGTGCCGACAGCATCGTGTGGAGCGCGCAGCTCAGCCGCTTGCGCAGGAATTACAACATCATCGCCCCGGATCTGCCGTCCCACGGACGCTCCGAGGGCCCTGCACTGCAGTCAGCTGCGGACTATGCCGAATGGCTGCACGCATTCGTGCAGGCGCTTGGGCTTGAGCGTTTTTTCCTCATGGGGCATTCATTCGGCGGCGCAATCGCCCAGGAATATGCCTGCGCACATCCCGAACATATTGCCGGGCTTGTGTTGATCGGTACCGGCACGCGGTTCAAGCTCTCGGGAACCTATCTCGATCTTTTTGAAAAAGGCCTTGACCCTGAAGACCCCGCAGTACGTCAACAGCTTCCCGAACAGTTTTGCGAAGCTTTCTCTTTTTTAAAAAACAACAGCAGCCCTGCCCTGCATGCCGATCTTCTGGCTGCAGGACGGTTTGACAGCCGCGACTGGATCGGAAGCATTACAGCACCTGCGCTTGTGATGCACGGCGCCAATGATTGTGTCACCCCGCCGGAGATGCCCGCTGAGCTGGCAAGCATGCTCCCCCATGCCGAACTCTCAATCACAGAGGATGCCGGGCATGTTGTCATGCTTGAAGCCCGCGACGCGTTCAACGACCGCGTAAGCGCTTTCTTTGAAGCTGCAGAGTAAGGCTCAAAAACCAAAACTGCAGTATAATGGCTGTTTAAAAATGGTCAGATGCAAGGCGCGCGCAGTCGTGCGGAATGAGGCGTACTTTCCGTACGCCGCAATGACGAATGGCGAGCGCAACGCAGCAGATGACTGTTTTGGGACAGCCTTCTAAAAAAGCATGCGATACTTCAGCACGCCAAAGAAGTGCATAATCCAGGGCACGTAGGCGGATTGCGATTTACGGTAACCGTAGCCGAAGACAATGCCGAGTACCGTGAAAAGACAACGGGAAGAGCATCCTGGCATAGGGCCATTGATGAAACCAGATATTGTACACGGTTAAATAGGAAAGGCCGTACATGACGGCTGAGAGCAAAATCGGGGTCCAGAACCCCTTGCAGTATCGGGCAAAGGTTGTTATGAGGAAGGACCTGAAATATAATTCAGTTGCAAAGGTGTGAAAGGCTGCCAGCACGATAGCAACAACGCTCATCGGATCAAAGCCGCCCGGATTGCCGAAGCCGATAAAAATTCCGACCAGCACTGCAATCAGCAGCCAACGGGGGGTAATACGCCAGCCATAGGAGACAATGACCCTTTTGGCCGCACAGCAGCGGCAGCACGCACGCGAACAGAATCATGATGATCCGGCGCACATACATCCACCCGGATGTTGCCAGATGAGCGCTTTCATCCTGTCCGAGCCCGTCCATAAGGCTGAACTTGACGGCAATTACCATAAGAATAATATAAGAGCCGATAGCCAAAACAAGGTCTCGTTTCAATACCATAGCAAGGTTCCTCCTGAATAATGCCGGCTTTTTTCGCAACTCTCTGCTGCTCAGCGGCACTCTAACATGATGCTGAACGCTATGCAATTTCAATCTTAAAGGATACCCGGATGGAACCGGTTGAAATTCCAATAGACGGCACGCTTGACCTGCACACCTTTCAGCCGCACGAGGTCGCGGCGCTTGTTGCCGACTATATTGCCGAGTGCCGGAGGCTCAATATACTTGAGATACGCATTATCCACGGAAAGGGAACCGGCTCACTGCGCCGAACCGTACATGCCGCGCTGCAGAAACTGCCCGAAGTAATGTCGTTCCGCCTGGCCGATGAAAGCGCCGGAACCTGGGGCGCAACCCTTGTCAGCTTGAAACCCGCGCAAGCCTCGCCTCCCGTGGCCCTGAGCCTTAAATCTACCTTCCGCCAACTCCCGAGTTGAGTAGAGTATATTTTACGTACGGCCCGTCTGCGTTTGAAGGGGCAAGCCGTGAGTTTTTATAATAGAGATAATTATTGCGCCTGCCGACTTTTATTTTTTATCGTTCTCTCCTGTGTTCGATCCATAACAAAAAAAGCCCGCATAGCACCACAGCCTTCGGCTTTCATCGATAAAAAGCAATAATTATTAAATAGTTAAGACAACGCTTGCCTGCTAACCTGTCTCTTCTCCGATCAATGCATCTCAATATTAATTCAAAATTTAAAATATCAAACAATGCAAATTACCTCTTGATTTGTAATCCCTGTTCTGCTATAAATATCGTATACAAAAACAATTTTCATCACATAAACCAATCAAAAGGAGGCAAAAATGAAAAAAATCGAAATCATGGGAGTTCTAATAGCAATCGTCATGGCTGCAGTCTTTATAAGTACCGGGGCGTATGCTGAAGGCGACGACACGGGAAAGGGAAAAACTCCCAAGGGTAAACCGTTTCTTGAATTGCAAGGTCAAATTATTGAGATACAAGGCTCAATCAGCACAATGAAAGATCAGATGGATTCCATAGTTGCCAAAGTTGATAACATCGAAGAACGGGTAGATGAAAATGAAGTGACGATAGCTTCACTTGAGGCACAAAATGTTGCGCTGCAAAACCAGATAAATGCAAATGCCACCGACATTGCATCTATCAATAACCAAATCGCAGGCTTAACGGCAGCAAATGCCAACATGCAAGCGCAAATAAATGCAAATTCGGGTGATATCGCCAGCCTGCAGGCACAAATGGCTACTAACAATGGTCTCATCTCATCTCTAAGTCAAACTGTAAGTGACATGGGTACAAATTTACAGGCACAGATTGATCACAACTCCGAGTTGATTGCTGCCCTGGAAACTGAAATAGAGGTTATCAATGTAATACTGGCCGAAAAACAGAGAATCGTGAGCGGCACCTGCCCGGCAGGACAAGCCATGCAACAGATCAATGCCGACGGCAGTGTCGTGTGCGAGGTAGTCGGAGCCGGATCCACTAACATAAGCAGGGTAGATGTAGGCAATTTTATTATCTTAGATCCGGGCGACCTATTTAGAAACGGAAACCTTTTGCCCTGCTGGTTATACAGTAACAGGGGGGGTATTTCTTGCTTATCCGGAAGGAATCGTCATAGGTAGCCGCCCAACAACTGCTGGTTGGAGGACATATATCAACAATACATCCTCGTTATACTTCATATACACTTTCAGGTTGTAATTGTATAAAGATAGTAGCACCGTAACTGCAACAACTTAAAGCTTCCCCTCTGCGGGCGGCCCAACCGTCGCGCGCAGGCCACAGCACCTCATTTGGCAGGGGCGTATATGAAACGCCCCTGCCAATTTATCCCGCCATGTATCTATGCTGTTCCTCACAAACCATTGAGCGAAGTTTGGCGCCTTCTGCCGCGCTCAAGCACTTCGCTCAGCTGCGCTGCCATGAGATGTAAAAACCGCTGGACAAAATACGCACGGGGGCAGGTACACGGGAACTCTTTGCGCGAAGGGCTCAGGTGGGCGTGTCCCCTGTGCTTTCCCCCTCTTGTACGAGGTAGGTATAGCCGAGATAAGGGTTGCGGCAAATATCGAATGTGCATTTTTCTGGTTTCCCGAGCAGTTGCACCCCTTCTTCAAACATGTTTCCCAAACGATGGATGCCTCCGTGGCATCGGTGTACTTCCCCCTCGGGGGTCATCCGCACATAATCCCTGCCTGCCCGACAACGTTTCCCTTTGTGGCAGGGCAATCCATCCATAAAGAAGCGGTCCGTTCCGACATTGAGCATTCTTAGCTCTCCGGAGTCATTATCATATCCACCGGAATCCCCGCCTTCTGTACGGCTGCGCTCAACATAGAAAAGAAATTCTTCCCGCTCTTTTTTAGAATAGGCATTCGGGTACAGGCGCTTCAACAACCGCCGACCGCTACTGGGTATCCATGCATCAGGAAGGTTAAACATGTTATATGTGCCCCTGAATATTTTGGGTCTCAGTATGATCCCCCGGGATTTAAAAAAAGCATAATCACTGTCGAATCGTTTGAGCAAAGGCGGATACATCACATACGTAGCAAACGCCGCAAAACCCTTCTCCCTCAGGAAGTTGAATTTTTCAATAAAATCATTGACCAGATTCCTTTTTTCCCTGATGGGGATATGCAGGCTGCAGTTTATATATCGTACCTTGCCGGGATCGATCACGTCGGCAAAGCAATACACGTCTTTGTGGCTCAGGTTTGTATTGACGCAGATGCGGTGTTTTTCAGTGAGCTTCTGGCAGAGCCCGACAAAATTCTTGTACAGGAACGGCTCTCCGCCGGATATGTTGATTTGACATCTCAATCCAAGGCGGTTGAAGCCTTCAATGATTTTGGGGATATCCTGAATCCCTCTAAAAATATCCTTGTCCTTCTTACCGCCAAAGCAGTAGACGCACTGAAAATTGCAGAAATGGCTTATGTGCCAATGGACTTCGATATCACAATGCATGCTGTTATATCCTTGCAATCGAGTTCGCCACATATACTACTGCCGCCGGACAGGCGGGGGCTTGATCTTTCCCCAAAAAGAGCGGTACACATGGAAAGGCACCGGGGGCTCCCATCGTCTTTTGCCATGCAAACCATACTCTACGAAATTCGCACTGCATTATATTCCATACATACTCAAAAAATCACTATAAAACCGGTTGACATTCGTTTTAATAAGCAGGTATTTGTACGTCAACTCAGGGAACTTTCTGGTTAGCAAAAAGACGTTTGCATATTAATTGCCGGATGTCGCGGCTCGGCAAGGCGGTGCGCAACAGCTGCGGACAACAAGGGGGACGAAACAATGAATCATCGAGCCTATGTGCGCATTTCCGGCACTATTTTCGGTATCGTCGCGATCCTGCACCTGCTTCGAGTGGTAAACGGCTGGCCGCTTGAGCTGGGGCCGTGGTTCGTGCCGATGTGGATTTCGTGGTGTGGAACGGTCGGTCCCGCCATACTGTGCGTCTGGGCTTTTCGCCTGACGTCACGGAACCGCGCATAAAACACCGGCCACACGCGCCATGCTGAAGGACAAAAATGAAAGACAAAGACTACATCGTCATCGTGCAATGCCACATAGTGAAAGAACGCTGCTCAGGCTACATGTGTGAAAGAGCATTTCATGAGCGAACCGGCGGCTTTGCGAACTACCCCGCTGACAAAGCCTTTCGAACGCTCTACCTGACGTGCGGCGGATGCTGCGGACGTGCCCTGCATCGCAAGCTTAACAATCTTATCCACAAAAGCAAAAACAAAGAGGGCATTGAGAAAGACACAATCGTCGTCAAGCTTTCCTCGTGCATTACCAGGGACAGCTTCCACGGGCCTGCCTGCCCGCACCTTGACTATCTCAAAAAACTGATCGGTAAACTTGAGCTTGATGTGTGCGAGCATACGTCCATCAGCCAGAAGGCTGAGAAGCGCAGGGAGCAGGAAATCTACAAGGCGTAGCAGCGAAACGGGCAGGCACAGGGGCCTGCCCCTACAAGCTGCGCTGCAATGGGTTTAAAATCCTAAAAACATACCCGCGTCACCGTCTGTTCAAAAATGCCCGGATGCAAGGCGTGCAAAGTCATGACTTGCAGGGGCATGGTATGCCATGTACCGTACGCTGCAAAGACGCATGATGAGCGCGCGGACGCAACAGGCGGGTGTTTTTCAAAAGCCTGCCAATCACAAACCGTGACCGGTTCAGCGTAGTACAACAATCAGAGGGAGGGAAACAGGATGAATACTCTTTCAAAAACTGAGAACAAGGATTTAATGCTGCAGGCCCGCGAATTGCTCAGGGACTAATGGGGATTGGCCGTTGGAGGATATGCGGTATTCTGACTGATCTTGATCGGGGTTCAAATGATTCCAAAGGCCGGAGACATTATAAGCATCATTATTGCCGGCCCCATGACAGTCGGCCTGACAGGTTTTTCCCTGTCCCTTGCAAGAAAACAGGAGGTCCGGTTTGAGCAGATATTCGACGGGTTTAAAAAGTTCCAGGGGGCGCTGCTCGCCTACGTTGCGGCAACTGTTTTTGTGCTGTTGTGGGCACTGCTTTTAATCGTACCGGGCGTCATTGCGGCATTTTCATGCGCCATGGCATACTACATTCTTGCCGAAAACGACTCGATCGGACCCCTGGAAGCAATCAGCAGAAGCAAAGAGATGATGCAGGGCAATAAATGAAAATTGTTCTGTCTGAGCGTGCGTTTTCTCGGCTGGGCCGTAGTGTGCGTTCTGACACTGGGCATCGGCTTCTTATGGGTGCTGCCATACATAAGCGTCGCTTTAGCACGGTTTTACGATGACCTGAAGCCTGCTTCTGAAGGCCTGCAGGTAATTGGTTCGGGTCAGGCAATCACAATCTCAACGCGCTCAACCCAAACGGAGCGCTATGCTCCTGCCGGAGGCGCGCTCAGCGCCTGCTGTTTTAAAATATTTTTCTGCACCTTGCCCAGCGACGTTCGCGGAAAATCAGACACAAAGCGCACTGATCCCGGCACCTTGAAATCCGCCAGTTTGCCGCTGCACCAGTCAATAATGTCTTGAGCGCTGCAGCGCTCACTGGGGCGCAGGGTCACAAACGCCAGCACGGCCTCCTCGCGCATGCATCCGGCACGCCCACCACCGCCACCTCCTGCACCTCAGGGATGCAGGCTGATGACATACTCAACTTCCGAGGCCGCCACGTTTTCGCCCGGCCGCTTGATCATGTCCTTCTTTCGGTCCATGAAATGGAAATAGCCATCCTCATCCATATAGGCATTATCGCCCGTGTACAGCCAGCCGTCTATGGTCGTTTCTGCTGTCGCCTGGGGGTTATTGTAATAGCCCTTCATGAGCGTTCTGCCCGGAACGCCCTGCACGACGATTTCCCCGACCGTGCCCGGCGGCACTTCATTGCCGTGCTCATCCATGACCTTTACCGCATTTTCCATGCGCGCTATGCCGATGCAGTTGCGCTTCATCACGCCGTCAATCGGGTTGATGGTCGTTGCGCCGAGCGTTTCAGTCATGCCCCACAGGTCGCACAGGGGAACATTGAAGCGCGTTCTCGAACTCAATCCATTTTTCTTCGGGAATCGCGATGGCATACATGATCATCCTGAAGATCATTCTGTCCGTCGAGCTCGGCTTGCGGGCTGGTTTAATATCATTTTGACCGTTGCCGCGACGAGGCTCGACGTTGTTGCCCCATGCCAGCGCGCCTGCTCCATATACTTCGAGGCGCTGAAGACCTCGGCCATGATAAGCGTCGCCCCTGCGGTGAGCGTGGGCATCACGGATATGAACTGGCCGTTCACGTGAAACAGGGGCAGCACCAGAAAGTGCCGGTCCGCAGGCACTACCTTCCAGGCCCGCGCTCCGAAACTCCCTGCAAAAACCGCATTGGCATGGGTGAGCTGCACAGCCTTCGGCCGTGATGTCGTGCCTGAGGTGAAAGCCACATCAGGTCCTCTTCATTGCTCAAAGCGGCCTTTTTGCAGGCGTGCAGACAGCAGTCGCGCTCTTCGTCGATCAGTACAGCGCCGGGATATTCATGCTCAGGCAACGTATTGGGCAAAAAAATCGTACGCAGGCCGGGATGGTTTTTTTGCAGGGCGCAAAAGCGCTCAAACGAGGCGTGCTCGGTCACGACCGCCGAAGCAGCGCAATGATCGATGCAAAAATCAAGCTCGAAATCGCCGGCCTGCGCGTTGAGTGGCACCATGATTGCCCCGATTTTCGCGCAGGCAAACCAGGTGAAGAGATAGCTCGGACGGTTGTGCATGTGCACCAGCACGCGCTGGCCTTGCGCAATGCCGCTGCGTGCGAATATGGCGGCGTATTGTTCGACCATGGCCGCGGCCTGCGCGTACGTGAAGGTCGAAACAGCGCCCAAACGGTCCTCGAAGACGATAAATTCTTTGTCGGGAAACGCACTGCAGGCGCGGTCGAATACGTCGCCAAGGGTTGCGCTGCCGATCATGTCCATGATGCAACTCTCCTGAGTCGTGCAGGCCGGACTAATCCGCCGTGGCGAGTGTGTCCGGCGTTGTTTCTCATTGATTATTTTGCCGGACACGTTTCACTTTGTCCGGCTACAACAGTACCTGCTAGGCCCCAACTCCGAAGATGGGTACTTTTTTGTACGCCGTAAAGACTGAGGATGCAGCGCAACTCCAAACTTTTTCAAAGCCCGCGCGACTTTATTTGCGGCAGGCATCCAGCAGCTCCCGCGCCGCAGCTCCGGGTGCGAGCGTGCCATGCGCAACCCTTGAAAGCACGGAAGGCAGCAGTGCCTTCACCCCGGCATGCGCGTGAAACTGCTCACGCAGGCCCTCTTCGATCATCGACCACATCCAGTCAAGCGATTGCGAGCGGCGCTTCTCCTGCAACTCGCCCGCTTGCGTGAGCCGGTCACGGTGATCGAGTACGGTTTGCCAGACTTCATCAATGCCCTGCAAGGTATGCGCGCTGCAGGTCAGAACCGGCGTCGACCATGCCTGCGATGCGGGACGCAAGAGATGCAGGGCCGAGAGGTAGTCCCGCTTGGCGCGCTCGGCCGCCTGGATGTTGTCGCCGTCAGCCTTGTTGATCGCGACCGCGTCGGCAAGCTCCATCAGCCCTTTCTTGATGCCCTGGATCTCGTCGCCCGCGCCCGCGATCATCAGCACCAGGAAGAAATCGACCATGCCGGCCACAGCGGTTTCGGACTGCCCTACCCCGACCGTTTCAACGATCACGACGTCAAATCCGGCAGCCTCGCAGACCAGCATGCTCTCACGGGTTTTGCGCGCAACCCCGCCAAGCGTAGTTCCGGCCGGAGAGGGCCGGATGTAGGCTGCCGGGTTCATGGAGAGCTGCTCCATACGGGTCTTGTCGGCCAGCACGCTGCCGCCGCTGCGGCGGCTGCTGGGTCTATCGCCAGCACGGCCAAAGTGTGGCCCTTTTCGGTTACATGGCGGCCAAGGCTCTCGATGAAGGTGCTTTTGCCTGCTCCGGGAACGCCGGTGATGCCAAGCCTGATGGCTTTGCCGGTGTGCGGCATCAGCTCATCAAGCACCTCGCGCGCCACGTCTTGATGATCTGAGCGCGAGCTTTCAAGCAGGGTGATGGTCTTGGCGAGGATTCGCCGGTCGCGCGCGAGCACGCCGTCGAAATAGTAGCGGGAATTTTTAAGCGCCATGGCCTTTGTTTCCCGGCGATAGAAGTGCGCCGACTGCCTGTGCGAATGCAAAAGCCGCAGCGTAAGATCGGGGTTAAGCACTAACTGTTTGAAAAGTCTCTTTTATAAGGCTGTTCAAAAACGCTCAGTGCAAGCGCGCGAAATCATAAGAATGAGGCTACTTTTCGTACCCCGCAAAGGAGCGCTGCAGCGTGAACAATCGATGTGCGTTTCAGTGCTACAGTACTTCGAGAATGTTGAGCACCTTGTTGGCCGACTCGATGACCGGCGTGCCGGGGCCGAAAATGGCAACCGCACCCGAGCCAAGCAGCAGATCATAGTCCTTGGGCGGAATGATGCCGCCGACGACCACGAATATCTCGCGGCCTCCCTGCTCGTCCAGCTCTCTGCGGACTTCAGGCACAAGGTACTTGTGCCCTGCCGCAAGGCTCGAGACGCCCACGACATGCACGTCGTTCTCGATGGCCATGCGCGCAGCTTCAGCCGGGGTCTGGAACATCGGGCTGATATCAACGTCAAAGCCCAAATCGGCATAGGCGCTTGAAATCAGCTTGTAACCGCGGTCGTGTCCGTCCTGCCCCATCTTGGTCACGAGGATGCGCGGACGGCGGCCGTTGCGTTCGGCAAAGTCGGCAGTGCGCTTGCGGATGGCCTCGATGACTTCGCTCTCGCCGTATTCGGCCGCGAACGCGCCGGATATGCACTGCGTGGTTGCAACATAGCGGCCAAATACCTTTTCGATCGCATCCGACACCTCGCCCACGGTTGCGCGGGCTCGCATGGCCGGAACGCAGACCTCAAGCAGATTCCCGCCTTGAGCAGCGCAGTTGGTGAGGGCCTCAAGCGCCCGCTTGACTTCCGTCTCGTTGCGCGTTGCGCGGATATCCTTCAACCTCGCGACCTGCTCATCGCGCACGGCGGACGATACCTCAAGCACGTCTATTTCGCGGTCTTCCTTGACCTGATACTTGTTGACGCCCACGATGATGTCCTTGCCCTGGTCGATGCGGGCCTGCTTGCGGGCCGAGGATTCCTCGATGCGCATCTTGGGCATGCCCGCTGCAATGGCTTTTGCCATGCCTCCCATGGCGTCAACCTCGGCGATGATCTTTCTGGCTTCCTGAACGATCGAATTCGTCAGGGACTCGATGTAATAGGAGCCGCCCAATGGATCGACCACGTTGCAGATCGAAGTTTCCTGTTGCAGGATGATCTGGGTGTTGCGCGCAATGCGGGCCGAAAAATCAGTGGGCAGGCCGATGGCCTCGTCGAACGAGTTGGTGTGCAGCGACTGGGTGCCGCCCAGCACAGCCGAAAGGGCCTCAAGCGTGGTGCGGATGATGTTGTTGTAGGGGTCCTGCTGGGTGAGGCTCCAGCCCGATGTCTGGCAGTGCGTGCGCAGCATCAGGGAGGCCTGCTTTTTAGGATTGAACTGCTTCATGAGATCGGCCCACAAAAAGCGCGCGGCGCGCAGCATGGCGATGTCCATGAAAAAATTCATGCCGATGCCGAAGAAAAACGAAAGGCGGCCCGCGAAGGTGTCGACATCCATGCCGGAGGCGATCGCGGCCCGGACGTACTCAATGCCGTCGGCGATGGTGAAGGCGGTCTGCAGCACGGAGTTGGCGCCGGCCTCCATCATGTGATAACCGCTGATGCTGACGGTATTGTACTTGGGCATATTTTTTGAACAGTACCCGATAATATCGGACACGATGCGCATCGAGGGATCGGGCGGGTAAATATAGGTGTTGCGCGTAAGGTATTCCTTCAAAATATCGTTTTGAATGGTGCCGTCCAAAGCCTCGAGGGCCACGCCCTGCTCCTCGGCCGCCACGATGTAGGACGCCATCACAGGCAGCACGGCGCCGTTCATGGTCATAGAGACCGACATCTGGTCGAGCGGAATGCCGTCAAACAGGATCTTCATGTCCTCGACGCTGTCGACCGCCACGCCCGCCTTGCCCACGTCGCCTGCCACGCGCGGGTGGTCGGAGTCATATCCCCGGTGGGTCGCAAGGTCAAAGGCAATCGAGAGACCCTTCTGCCCGGCGGCAAGGTTGCGCTTGTAGAATGCGTTTGATTCGCGCGCGGTCGAAAACCCGGCGTACTGCCGGATGGTCCAGGGCCGGCCCGTGTACATGGTGGCGCGCACGCCGCGCACAAACGGGTCAAAGCCCGGCAGGGTATTAACAAACTCAATGCCTTCAAGATCCTCAGCCGTGTACAGCGGCTTGACGGGAATTCCTTCAGGTGTCATACGGGTGAGAGATTCAAGCGGCGCGGTGCGCAACTCCTTGGCTGCGAGTTCTTCCCATTTCTTTGTATCAGGCTGCTGTCCCATTCATATCTCCTTGATGCTAGTACTCATAAAACGTTTTTTTCAGGCGATTCAAAAATGCTCCGGATCCAAGACGCGCAAATCCCAAGGAATGAGGCGTACTTTTTGTACGCCGCAAAGACTGAGGGTGCATCGCAATCCCGCCATGGCGGGATTGCCGGGCGTTTTTCAACCACCTGCTAGTGGCTGCTGCCGCACTGACACAACTCCACCAGCACCCCGCCGGTCGCCTTGGGATGCAGGAATGCGATCTGCTTGCCGCCGGCTCCGAGACGCGGAACCTGATCAATCAGGGCCACGTTCTTTGCCTTCAGCTCGGCCAGGGCCGCCTCGATGTCCTCGACCACAAAGGCGATATGCTGCATGCCGGTTCCTTTTTTCTCGATATATTTGGCAACCGGGCCGTCGAGCGAGGTAGACTCAAGCAGCTCGACTTCGCTTTCACCGACCGGGAAAAAACCTGTTTTAACTTTCTGTGCCTCAACGGTTTCCTCGCCGTTAAAATTAAGTTCCAGAATCTCGTTCCAGAATTTTTTACCCTCATCCATGCTGTTGACGGCGATCCCGATGTGGTCGATTTTCAAAATTTTCATGACTGGTCCTTTCCTGAATATTCGCACAAGTCAAACGCGTTCAAAACAGGCAGACACTATAAAACAAAGGGCTTTTCATGTCAAGACGGACCGGGGAGGAAAAAGAATGTTCGAGGTTCAAGGTTCAATACTTTAAAACCCCATCGTCTCTCAGCAGAGCAAAGCTCCTGAACACGGAGAAAAAGCGGCACGTGTCTTAGTCCCGAACAATCGGAACGAGTTTGTGGTGCCGCCGTGTTCAGGGGTTTTGCGAGGGAACCCTTTTGAGCGCGAAACGCCGGGCGTGCCCTTTCTTGGGGGTACCTCTTTTTTGGGTACGCAAAAAAGGGGTATGGATTTATCGCTGCGCTCGAAATTAAAATACAGGGTAAACACGCTTTGCAAGTCCACCCTGCAAATCATCAAAATCCTTGACGACTGCCCCAGATAGGTATATTTATTTTACTTTTTTGACCACATGAAAGGCAAACGATGAGCATTTTCGCGGGCATAGGCAACACTCCGATGGTGCAACTGACCAGCATGAACCCCAATCGCCGGGTGCGCATTATGTGCAAGCTCGAAGGCAACAACCCCGGCGGCTCGGTCAAGGATCGGCCTGCCTACTACATGATACAAGCAGCCGAAAAATCCGGGCAGTTGACGCACGACAAGATCATCCTCGAGCCGACTTCAGGCAATACCGGGATAGCGCTTGCCATGATCGGAGCTGCCAAGGGCTACAAGGTTGAGCTGTGCATGCCGGGCTGTGTCAGCATGGAGCGCAAGGGCATCCTTGAAGCCTACGGGGCAACCGTGATTCTGACCCCGCCCAAGGAGGCCACTGACGGGGCGATCCGTCGCGCCCACCAGATCCTCAATGAACATCCTGATAAGTACTACATGCCGAATCAGTTCGCGAATCCCAACAACTACCTGTCGCATTATGAAACCACCGGCCCTG
>CAVRPV010000002.1:0-94158 GCA_963723235.1 uncultured delta proteobacterium | reverse complement strand
GCCGGCGGGCCTGATGCGTATTCTGCGGTCAGTGTTCTTTATCACAGGGTTTCAAACATGCGGACAACTTCAGGGCTGTAGGTCTGGCCGGTTGAGTAGATGACAAGCGGCGGGAGGATCGTCGTCTGGCTGCCGGCGTTTTTTATTCCTTCAATAAGCACCATCACGGCCGTTTCGTCAGCCCGTGAGTGTACGCAGCGCAGCACCTTGGGTTCGATTTTGTTTTCGCGCATGGTGCAGATGAGATCCGCGCTGCGTGTGGCCGGAAATATCGCGCAGAATTTCCCTCCGTTCTTGATCAAATATGCAGCCGCGCTGACAAAATCGCTGCAGGGTTGCCAGCAGCTCATGCCGTGCAGCTGCATCCTGCGAGCCGGTATTGATACGGCCGGTTCCAATCGGGTAAAAGGGCGGATTGGCAATGGCTGCGTCAAAGGATTCAGCCTTGAACAGCGAGCGGATTTCTTTTATGTCGGCCTGCTCGATGCTTAAGCGTTGCCCGAGATCGTGCAGCTTAACGTTGCGCAGGGCAAGCTCGGCGAGATCAGGCTGTATTTCAAAACCGGTGAGCGAGCAGATATCAGGTGAGCGCGCAAGCAGTATTGGCAGCACGCCGCTGCCCGTGCCCAGGTCGGCCACGCTCCCGCGCAACCTCTGGCGTGCAAAAGCGGCCAGCAGCAGCGTGTCGATTGAAAACCGGTAGCCCTTTTTATACTGGTACAGGTTCAGGCGGCCTTCAAAAAGGCTGAGCAGTTCAATCTCGTCAATGTCCATGCGCGGTTGTTCTCCGTTCAAGTATGAAATCTGCTTTACAGCATTGCCCAACAACGATAAAGTATTTGCCTTGAGTAGTCAATACAAGCGGCGGTCGTCCCGCACCCTTCGTATTTTAAATCTGGTATTTGTATGAAACGCATTATTATCGGAACCGCCGGTCATATCGACCATGGCAAAACCGCGCTTGTCAAAGCCCTGACAGGCATTGACTGTGACCGGCTGCGCGAGGAAAAAGAGCGCGGCATCACGATTGAGCTTGGTTTCGCTGCGCTTGATCTTGAGGGCGGGCGTCGCGTCGGCATTGTTGACGTGCCGGGCCATGAAAAATTTGTCAAGAACATGGTTGCGGGCGCAAGCGGCATTGACGCGGTCATGCTGATCATTGCCGCTGATGAGGGCGTTATGCCGCAGACCCGCGAGCACCTGGCCATCTGCCGGATGCTCGCGGTGCAGGCCGGTTGTATCGTGCTGACCAAGTCCGACCTTGTGGATGCCGACTGGCTTGAGATCGGTGGCCGCTGACGTGCGCGACTTTGTCGCGGGCTCATTTCTTGACGGTGCTCCGGTTGTGGCGGTGTCGGCCCAGACCGGCGCAGGGCTCGATGAGCTGAGAGCCCGGCTGGCGCAGATGATGGACGGCGTTCAGGAGCGCTCGGCAAAGGGGCTGTGCCGTCTGCCGGTTGACCGCGTGTTCAGCATGAAAGGTTTTGGCACGGTCATCACCGGCACGCTGCAGGCCGGCACGTTTCAAACCGGCGATGAGGTGTCGATTGAGCCGGGAGGGCAGCGCGCCAAAATCCGCGGCCTGCAGGTGCACGGCGATTCTGTCGGCAGCGCCGGCGCCGGGCAGCGCACAGCGCTTAATTTTCAGGGTCTTGAAAGGGATCGCATCGCGCGCGGCGATGTTGTCGGGTTGCCGGACACGCTTGTGGCGACAAAAAAAATCGCGCTCTGGTATGAACATCTTCCCGGTGCGGGCGGGCCTGAAAAACCGCGCGCCGGTGCGCTTTCACGCGGGCACGGCCGAGCGCATGGGGCGGGTTGTGCTGCTTGAGGCCGAGGAAATGCTCCCCGGTGATAAGGCTTTTGTGCAGATCGTGCTCAGCGCCCCGGTGGTTGTGCTGCCGGGCGACCGGTTTGTGCTGCGCAGCTACTCTCCCGTGGCTACCATCGGCGGCGGTATGATCCTTGACATTCAGCCGCCCAGGCACAAACGCATGTCTGCGGCAACGGTTGCGCGGCTCTCCGTGCTGAAAGATGGCTCGGTCAGCGATTGTATTCAGCTCTACTGCCGTGAGGCCGGTGTGCGCGGTATGGAATTTGACGCACTGCTGCGGCGCTGCGGCCGCGCCCGTCAGGAATTGCTCAAGGAGCTGGACGGCATGACAGCGCGCGGGGAGATCACCCTTGTGGCTAAAAAGCCGCAATTTTTTTCCGTGCCGGGCATTATTGATGAGCTCTACGAGTCTGCTCTTGTTCAGCTGAGAGCTTTTCACGAGAGCAGCCCGCTTGTTCCCGGCATGCGCAGGCAGGAGCTGCTTGACCGGCTTGCGCCCAATATCGACCCGCGCCTTTTTCAATGGGTGCTTGACAGGCTGGCTGAAAGCGGCGCCATGCGAGTGCAGCAGGAATTTCTGTCACTGCCTTCGCACCGGCCGGCTCTTCAGCAGGGCCAGCAGAAGTTAAAAGATACGGTGGTCAGGCTGTATGCGGGCGGCGGTCTCATGCCGCCCACGCGCAGGGAAGTGCTTGAGAACTCGGGTGTGCGGGAAAAAGAACTTGCTGAAATCCTGCAGCTGCTGGTGCGCGAGGGTGTGCTGGTCAGGCTCAATGATGATCTCTACTATACGGCCGAAAGCATGCGCGATCTGAGCGAACAGGCCGTTTTGTTCATGCAGAAGCACGGCGAGCTGACCATTCAGGGCTTTAAGGAGCAAACCGGGCTGACCCGTAAATTCCTCATTCCCATTTTTGAGTATTTTGACCGCACCCGCCTTACGATCCGGATGGGCGACAAACGTATTCCCCGCAAAGCGGCTGACTAGTACAGGCTGTTGAAAAACACCTGTCTGCTCGTTCGACAGGCTCACGGCCCGAGCTTCGCCGAAGTTCTGCGTTGCGCGCATCATTCGTCTTTGCGGCGTACGGTAGGGGCACGGCATGCCGTGCCCCTACAAATGATTGCGCGAGTTTTGCATCCGGGCATTTTCAGGCAATCAGCAGGAAAGCACGTGTGGCGTAGCAAGCAAAACGGCGGTTTCAGCGGATTATGACCTTGCGCCGCCGCTTGATTTTGCTTTTTTTCAATCCGGGGCGCAATTGTGATCTGGGACGCGGATCAATGTAGAGAGAGCTTTTGGTCCAATCGCGCAGGGATTGCTGCGAGGCTTTCAGAAAGCAGCAGCCCTGTTTATTGCGAACATCGAAAATTGCGTGACGAAACACAACAACCGTTTCTTGTTCGTTAATGCTCAGCGTGATTTCATATCGTGAAAAAGATTGAATACAGCCCTGCAGGATCTCGCCTTCAAGCAGTGTAAAAGAGAGTGCCTCCTGTTCGCGCATCAGCACAAACAGGTTTTTATTTTTTATAAAGTTTCGCTGCTTTACCGCAACAATCGGATCAAGCCCCTGGGCTTGCAGGGCTTCATCAATTGTGATGTGTGCCTGGACCGGTTGCGCGTATTCGGCCGGATAGAGTATTTTAATTTGAATTTTTGGCAGTTTCCGCCTGTTTCCGTCCGGACGTTGTTACTTCAATATCATAGGTGGTATTGGCGGTTATGCTGCCCTGCACAATAGTGCCACCATGCAGATGCAGGCAATAGGGCTCCTGTGAGGCCACAGCCTCATCAAGGGCTGAGTTCGGGTATTTTTTTATAAGGTAGTCGTTCAAACCGGCCAGAAAAGCCATTACGCATTCCTCCACCGGAACCCGGACAGGTTACGGTGCAACTGTTTTTTTTCTTCCGACTCGATTCTCGGTTCCCTGCAGCAGCCGCCCGATGTTCTCACGGTGTTTAAGAAAGACAAACACTGCCATGAGAAAACCCAGTGCCATGACAGCTAACGGAACCGGCCACAGCAGAGAATTAACAGCCAGCAGCAGCAGCGGCAGTACAAAAGCGCTTGTCAGGGAGCCCAGGGAGACAAGTCTGGAAACCGCAACAACGCTCGCAAAGATAATCAGCAGGACCGGTATAATAATCGGCTCGAGGGCCAGCATGACACCGCAGGCAGTGGCCACGCCTTTGCCGCCCTTGAACCGCAGGTAGATTGGATAGAGATGCCCGAGAAAGGCTGCCAGGCCGCAGGCGGCGGCCGTAACGTGTAGCCGCGTGTCGTTCCCCGTGCCTGCAACCAGTATTTCTGCGGCCAGCACCGGCACAAAGCCCTTGAGCATGTCACCAAGAAAAGTGCATGCCCCGAATTTTTTTCCAAGCAATCGGGTCGCGTTGGTTGCCCCGATGTTGCCGCTGCCGGCAGTGCGGATGTCCTGCTTGCCCAGCAGTGCAGCCAGGACGACTCCGGTTGGTATCGATCCCAACAGGTAGGACCCGATTATAAGGAGTGGTAGTGCAGCATCCATGCAGGTCCGGGCCTTTGCGTGACGTTCCGTTAATAGCGGTAGTGCTCGGCTTTGTACGGGCCTTCAACCGGTACGCCGATATAGTCGGCCTGCTGTTGGGTGAGCCTGGTTAATCCGACACTGAGGCGCCCCAGGTGCAGCCGCGCAACTTCTTCGTCAAGTTTTTTTGGCAGGGTAAAGACTTGTATCGCATGTTCCTTGGTGGCCAGTTCAATCTGGGCAAGGCATTGATTGGTAAAACTTGAGCTCATGACAAAGCTGGGATGTCCGGTCGCACAGCCCAGGTTCACCAGGCGGCCTTCGGCCAGGACGATGATGGAGCGGCCCGAGGGCAGTGTCCATTTGTCAACCTGCGGCTTTATGGTCATTTTACTGCATCCCGGAGTTTTTTCAAGAAAGGACATATCAATTTCATTGTCAAAATGGCCGATGTTGCAGACGATCGCCTCATTTCTCATGGCTTCGATATGCGCGCCGGTAATGACATGATAGTTGCCGGTGCAGGTCACGAATAAATCAGCCTGCCCGACCACATCCTCCATGCGCTGCACTTCATAGCCCGACATGGCGGCCTGCAGGGCGCAAATGGGGTCTATTTCAGTGACGATAACACGCGCACCATAGCTTCTGAGAGATTCGGCACAGCCCTTGCCGACATCGCCATAACCCAGCACAACGCATACCTTGCCGGCCAGCATAATATCGGTTGCACGCTTTATACCGTCAGCCAGTGACTCGCGGCAGCCGTACAGGTTGTCGAATTTCGATTTTGTGACGGAATCATTAACATTGATTGCCGGGAACAGCAGCTCGCCTGCTGACATCATCTGGTAGAGCCGATGTACGCCAGTGGTGGTTTCTTCCGAGACCCCCTTGACCTGAGCGGCAATTCCGGTCCATTTTTGCGGATCGCGCTGAAAGCCTGCGGCCAGTCGATCCATAATGACCTGCATTTCATGGGGTTCGAATTTTTGCTTAAGCAGGCCCGGATTTTTTTCAACCTTGACGCCCTGATGTATCATCATCGTGGCGTCTCCGCCGTCATCAACAATGAGATTCGGGCCGCTGCCATCAGGCCAGGTCAGGGCCTGTTCAGTGCACCACCAGTACTCTTCAAGCGTTTCGCCCTTCCATGCAAAAACCCTGGCCGTGCCTTTTTGGGCGATGGCCGCGGCAGCATGGTCCTGGGTTGAAAAAATATTGCAGGTTGCCCAGCGGATATCGGCTCCCAGCGCATGCAGGGTATCAATCAACATGGCCGTTTGAATGGTCATGTGCAGGCTGCCCATAACTTTCAGGCCTTTCAGCGGCTGCTCGGGACCGTATTTGGCACGTACTGCCATAAGGCCCGGCATTTCATTCTCCGCCAGCTGCATTTCTTTAAGCCCCCACTCAGCCAGTGACATATCAGCCACTTTGCAGGGCAGCGCAGGTTCGAGGTCCATAATTACGGTTGTTGACATGCTGTTTCTCCTTACTGTTTCGGTTAATATATAATAATACCCTTGCGAGGGCAAAATTGTCAATTTGTTTTCAGAATGACTTGCTTTGGGGGGGGTGCAATGATACTTTTGTCAGGAATTCTGCCATCGGCAGCATAGATACGCATAACCTGGAAATATATTTAATGCTTGCCATAGTTTCGTTCAAGGGCGTTTTTGCTGCTTAACCTGCCCGCAGTGTTGTTTTTCCGGCTGTGCTCTTCTGGTATCCGCTGGCGTTGTTTCCGGGTTTTTTGAAGCCGTTCCTCGGCCACCCATGTTCATCATGCAGTACGTGTTGCTGTGCGGGGAAGACGATAGTGATGGTCATTGTAAGTGCCTCAGAGATTGAACTGCGCCGCGTGCGCCGCATGATCGGCGAATGCCGTGTTGAGGTTTACGGCGGTCGGCAATTTCTCTTCGGGACCATGTGCGGCAGGGATGTCTGCCTGGTTAAAACCGGGGTGGGGCGCAAAAATGCCGCTGCGGCAGCTCGCGCAATCTGTGCTCGATTGTCAATCCCGGCATGGTTATTATTACCGGAGCTGCCGGGGCGCTCAATCCGTGCTTGGAACTTGGCGCACTTGTTGTCGTTGAGTCTGTCGTCCGGGAGAACAGCCTGGAGGAGATATCATGCCCCGCTGAATGGTCCTGTCGGGCGTTCGACGCGCTGAGCGCAGCCGGGATGCAGGCGCATGCTGGCCGTGCTGCCAGGTGCGCACATTTATGCATCGTGCCGCCGACAAGCAGGCTCTGTATCAAAACAACCGGGCGGATGTCGTGGACATGGAAAGCGCCGCGCTTGGATATGAATTTCAGCGTGTGGGCATGCCCTTTGTAAACATCCGTGTCGTGTCCGATGCGGCCCTGCACGACACGGCCGACATGGCCACACTTTTCCGTCTGCGATATCGCTTCGGCCGCATCGCTGCCCTGCTGTGGCTGTGTGCGCGGCCGCGCGAACTTATGCGGGTCTGGTTTTTTTATCGTGGCATGGGTGTTGCGGCAGTGCGGATTGCCGATGTTGTGCGCGCTCTGCTGCGTGCGGATATTGAATCTTCCGGAACAAGGGTGTTTTCGGGCGGGTGCAATACACGCTATGGCGAATAGTAATGGCGGTATATGCTCGGATGCTCGGATAAAGGAGGGTTATTCAGCTGTAATTTGAATAACAAAAAGGGTTGAGCCACATTTCCTTAATCCTGCGGTCGACACAATAAAAGCCGGGCAGCGCATCCAGGAATTAACCTGACATATGAAGCTCTGGTTCTGTTCCTCTTTGTGCCCGGGCAGGAGCTTTCATAAGTGCGAATTTCGTGCATATCATGAAATTATGGACGAATGCAGAAGAGCATGCTATAGTCCGCCCCGCAGGATAGCGTTGCTTTGTTTATGCGCCATCCGGGCGCCGGATTTCCATTGTAAGCAAAGCAACGCGCATTTTAATATTTTCCAGGGAAATAAGCAGAGATAACGGATTCATGTAAGCCGACCGCGTGCAGCGGCGCCTGCCCTTTTTGCCGGGGCGGAGAAAAGAGGAATAATTATGGATCATTACAGGGCGCGAAGCTTCAGAGGGGCTTATTCGATCAGGCGGCCGATTCGTGTAAGGCGGAAATTTTTAAACGCACTTTCCCAGGACCAGTAAATGATAAAGGCTTTGCCCCTGTACCTTGTTGATGTTTACAAATCCCCAGAAACGGCTGTCGGCGCTGTGATCGCGGTTGTCGCCCATGACAAACAGTGCCCCCGGTGGAACGGTGACCGGGCCGAAGTTGTCCCGGTTGCCGTTCATCTGCCCTCGTGCCAGCGTTATCGGATCAACATAGACCCCGACGCTGTCATGGTAGGGGCTGCTGTTTATGAAAATCTGTTTGTCGATAATCTGGATCGTGTCGCCGGGCAGTCCTATGACCCTTTTGATGTAGTCCTTGCTTTCGTCTTCCGGATATATAAAAACGATCACATCGCCCCGGTCGGGTTTTTTTATGTCAAGCAGTTTTATGTCGGTAAAGGGTATGCCGACTCCGTACAGAAACTTGTTTACCAGGATATGATCGCCGATCAGCAGGGTCGGCTGCATGGAGCCGGAGGGAATCTTGAAGGCTTGCACGATAAACGTCCGATAAACAGGGCAAGCACAATGGCAATCACAATTGCCTCGATGTTTTCACGGCTCAGCATTGAGCCAAAGAATCCCCTGGGTTTTGATGCTGGAGCAGTCGCGGGTTTTTGGTTGTTTTTTTTCATTCGCTATCCGGATCAATGTGCTCGTTATTGTTTTCAGTGTGTCCGACAAAAGGTAAAACGTATAGCACTCCTTCCAGGATAATGCAAAAAAAAGATTGACACCATTAAATACAGGCAGTATAATTTGAATGGTTTAAATATCAAGGCGGGCATAGCTCAGTTGGTAGAGTACAAGCTTCCCAAGCTTGGTGTCGCGGGTTCGAATCCCGTTGCCCGCTCCAACTGCCCGGCAACTGATATTTTTTCTTGAGTTCGTGTTCTTGTCTGGAAGGTGGGCATTGCCCACTTTTTTATTTTAATCCGCCCACAGAGGCGCGGTGAGTTTTAACGGGATGGCAGGCATGGACAAGACTGCCCGTCAGGTGCTCGCACTGGCCGAGCCGCTCATGGAAGAGCTGGTGGCAGGCGAAGGGTGTGAGCTGGTTGACATGACCTATCAGCGCGAGCCGCAGGGCTGGGTGTTGCGCGTGTATATTGATCGGCCCGGCGGAGTGACCATCGCTGATTGTCAGAGCATCAGCAGGCAGGCCGGTGACATGCTTGAGGGTAAGGACGTTATCCGGCATGCGTATAATCTTGAAGTCTCTTCTCCCGGGCTTAATCGGCCTCTGAAGAAAAGCGCTGACTTCGAACGATTTGCGGGTCAGCGGGTGCGCATTAAAATGGATCCTGGCGTGCAGGGCCGTCGTAATTTTCTGGGGAAGCTCACCGGGTATACGGATGGGCTGGTTCATCTGGAAGTGGATGGCGTGAGTGTGCAGCTGCCGCTTGACAGTATCAGCAGGGCTCATATTGAATATGAGTTCAGCAGCAAAAAAAAATAACTTTTTAAAAAGGGCTGTATCATGCTTTCAGAGTTAGATAGAATTTTAGATGAAACCCGCAAGGATAAGGGTATTGACCGCGAAGTGCTCGTTAATGCGCTTGAAACGGCGCTGGTAAAGGCCGCGCTCAACAAATACGGCCACAGCCTTGATATTGAAGCGCATTACAATGCAGAACTCGGGGAAATCGAGCTTTTTCAATATAAGACCGTGGCAGAAAACGTGGTGGATATCACCAGGGAAATTTCGATTCCGGAAGCCCGTATTATTCTGCCGGATGCCGAAGTCGGTGAAGAGATCGGCGTCAAGATGGATGTCAAGCAGTTTGGGCGTATTGCCGCTCAAACCGCCCGGCAGGTTATCACGCAGAATATCCGTGAGGCTGAGCGTGAAAACATCTATGGCGAATATAAAGACAAAAAAGGCGAACTGGTCAGCGGCTATGTGCACCGTTTTGAAAAGGGCAACATTATCATCATGCTGGGGCGCTATGAAGCGCTGATGCCGGTTTCAGAGCAGATACCGGGTGAAATGTTTTCGCTGCGCGACCGTATTAAAGGCTATGTGCTGGATGTGAAGAAAAACACCAAGGGCTCGCAGATTGTTGTGTCCCGAACGCATCCCGGGTTTTTTAATGAAACTGTTTGAGCTTGAAGTGCCGGAAATATCCGAGGGCATCGTCAAGATTCACAACGTGGTCCGCGAGCCCGGTTTTCGTGCAAAGATTGCTGTGGAATCAACCGATTCCAGGGTTGATCCGGTCGGCGCCTGCGTGGGAAATCGCGGCAGCCGTGTTCAGAATATTGTGCACGAACTGCACGGGGAAAAAATTGACATCATACCCTGGACCGATGATCAGACCCGTTATGTGTGTGTGGCTCTGGCCCCGGCCGAGGTTACCGAGCTGATCGTGGATGAAGAAAACCGCACCATGGAGATTATTGTTGAAGACAGCCAGCTGTCCCTGGCGATCGGCAAAAAAGGTCAAAATGTGCGCCTGGCCGCCAAGTTGACCGGCTGGAAGATTGATATTCGCAGTAAGACGAAATACCTGGAGCGTTCCCAGCAGTTTAAGGATAAGCTGTTGAAGATTGACGGTATCGATGCGCGCGCGGCTGAGGCGCTGTATAATGCAGATCTGGTTTCAATAGAATCAGTTGCCCTGGCCGATTGTGAAGATTTGCAGGAAGTGCTGGGCGTTGATAATGAGCAGGTGCAGATTATTATACACAGCGCTCAAAAACTGATGGAGGCCGGGGTTGACGATGAGCCGGCAGGAGATGATAATGCTTCGACTGAACCGGCAGCAGATGATGCTCCGGCAAGCGATGATACGCCCGCAGGTGATGATGCGGACGTGGAGCCGAATGATCGGAAACCGGCAGACGAGACGCAGTAGCGCGCGTTGGATGCGGTTTTGCATAGTGTATGATTGTTAAAAGGAATACTTAGCGCAGGCGATTACATGAGAGTTCACGAATTGGCAAAAGAGTTACAAACGGATACGAAAACACTGACCGGTATTCTTGCCGGTATGGATATCGTAATCAAGACTCATTTTGCAGTTTTGACTGACGAGCAGGTTGACAAGGTTCGGGAAATCCATGCCAGTGGTGCAGACTCGAAGCCGCCGGTTGCAAAACCGGCCCCCCGGAAAAAAGCTCCCAAAGCAGTAAAAAAAGAGCGTGCTCCTGAAACCGAACCCACCGCCCCGGTTGTGACCGCCAAGGTGGTGGTGCGTGAGACTGACGGGCAGGCTCCCAAGACCGTTATAGAACAGCGCGTGAGCGGCACAGTAATTCGCCGACGTAAAAAGGCCGAGCCTGAAGCTGTTGTGCAGGAGGCCGCGCCCAGCGAGGAGACCGAAGGTGTTGCAACGGCGGAGCAGGAATTGCTGCAAACGCAGGAAGCGGAGCTGACCGATAGCGGTGACACTCCACCTGCTGATGGGACCTCGGTTGCCGAGGTGTCCGCAGAGGAAGTGCCGGAGCCTGAGTCCGGTGAACTGGTTCCCGTTGAGGAACAGGCCGCCCAGGTGGTTAAAAAGCTGCGGATTACCGAAAAGGAAGCAACGCCCGCCATAATTCTCGGGAGGCTTGATCTTGGCAGGAACAAAAAATCTGCGGATGAAGACGAGGCTGTAACGGTCCCGGATGTGCCTGTTCCGCCGCGCGGCAGCGGTGCTAAGGCTGATGCCGTGCCGGAAGACCGCGAGGGCAAGCGCCTTATTGCCAAGGACCATCAGAAACGCGCCAAGTTTCAGTGGAAGCAGGAGGCCGTTGTTGAGGAGGATGACAGCGAGCGTTCCGCCGCGCGGCATAAGCGCGTGCGCTATAAGCTGAAGGACAAGGCCGGTCGCTCGAAAAGGGGCAAAGCTGAAATGATCGCTGTCAATGCCCGCGAAACTGAAAAAACAGTTCCGAAAGCGATCAAGCGGAAAATTAAAATACAAGAAGGTATTACCGTGGCGGAGCTTGCGCGGCGTATGGGCGTCAAGGCTGCCGCGCTTATAAAGAAGCTGGTTGCCCTGGGCGTTATGGCTACTATAAATCAATTGCTGGATAATGATACCGCCACGCTGCTGGCCGCTGATTTCGACTATGAAATTGAAATAGCCTCCATTGAAGAAGAGACGATTTTTGAGCAGGAAGAAGTTGGCGAGGACGAGGATCGGGTTACGCGTTGCCCGGTTGTCACGGTGATGGGCCACGTTGATCACGGCAAAACAAGTTTGCTTGACGCTATTCGCAATACCAAGGTGGCCGAGGGTGAGGCCGGCGGCATTACCCAGCATATCGGCGCGTATCGCGTCAGTCTGCCTGCAGGAGATATTGCCTTTGTTGACACGCCGGGGCATGCTGCCTTTACGACTATGCGCGCCCGCGGTGCCCAGGTGACCGACATCGTTATTATCGTGGTAGCAGCCGAGGAAGGGGTCATGCCCCAGACTATTGAAGCGATCAATCATGCAAAGGCCGCCGGTGTGCCGATCATTGTAGCGGTTAACAAGATCGACAAGCCTGAGGCCAATCCTGAGCGGATCCGGCAGGAACTGTCCCAGTACGGGGTGCTGTCCGAGGAGTGGGGCGGTGAGGTTATCTTTGTCGACATATCAGCCAAAAAACGTATCAATATCGATAAGCTGCTTGAAAGCGTGTTGCTGCAGGCGGAAATGCTTGAGCTCAAAGCCAATCCCAACAAGCCTGCAAAGGGTACTATTGTCGAGGCCCGGATTGACAGGGGGCGCGGCCCGATCGCAACCGTTATGGTGCAGGAAGGCACGCTCAGGCCGGGCGACTCGTTTGTTTCGCGGCATAATTCCGGTAAGGTGCGTGCGTTGATTAACGATCACGGTAAAACCATCAAGGAGGCCGGGCCTTCAACACCGGTGGAAATCCTTGGATTTTCAAGCGTACCGGAAGCCGGGGACGTTTTTGTAGTCGTTGATGATCGCAAGGCGCGTCAGACCAGCGACTACTGGCAGCAGAAAAAGCGTGATGAGAACCTGCGCAAAGACGCGAAAGTATCGCTTGAGAACTTCATGCAAAATGTCGGCGAGGACGAGGTGAAGGAATTGCGCCTGATACTGAAGGCCGATGTGCAGGGTTCGGTTGAGGCGGTAAAACAGTCGCTTGAGAATCTTAATACTGCAAAAGCCAGGGTCAATGTCCTGCATTATTCCGTCGGCGCAATCAGCCTCAATGACGTCATGCTGGCTTCAGCCTCACGTGCGATTATCATCGGCTTTGGCGTGAAAACCGAGCCGAAGGTGTATGAAACCGCTGAGGCCGAAGGCACTGATATCAGGATGTATTCTATTATTTATGAAATTATTGATGAGGTTCGCAAGGCCATGGTCGGGCTGTTGGCGCCCAAGTATGTCGAGCATCTGTCGGGCCGTGCTGAAATCCGCGAGGTTTTTGATATTTCCAAATACGGCCGGGTGGCCGGATGTTTCGTCGTGGAAGGAAAAGTGGCGAAGGGCTCAAAAGCGCGCGTTATGCGCAATGGCGACAATGTGTATGAAGGTGAAATAACCTCGCTGAAGCGCTTTAAGGATGACGCCCGTGAAGTGCTTTCCGGGCAGGACTGTGGTATTTTCCTGGGTTCTTTCAAGGATTTTGAGCCCGGAGATATTATAGAGTCTTTTGCCCTTGAGCAGGTAGAACAGACGCTGGAATAAATGGTTGTCGGAGTATGCCGGCTGCGGCTGGCCTTGCATGGCGTTTTTTCTTTGAAGGAAAAACGGGGAATTATTAAAAGGATTACCGCCCGGGTGCGGAACTCCTTTCCCGTTTCAATAGCTGAAATTGCGGAGAATGATCAACTGAGAAGTGCGGCTATCGGCTTTTCGGTGGTGGGCAATGACGGTGCATATGTAAATTCGGTTGTGGATAAGGTGCTTGATTTTATCGAGGATCTTTATCTTGCCGAAATTATTGATCAGCACATTGAGCTGATCAGCCTGTAGATACGCGCGTTGTGCGTGCGGGAATTGCAGGCGGGCGCCGGAACATGCCAAAGGTATGAATACCCCCGCCTCGAAACACGCTTGATACCGCAAGCGGACATTGACGAAACACTATGAAAAGCACTGTACAGCGAACCGACAGGGTTGGCGATCTATTGCGCCGTGAAATCTCCGCGATTCTCTCGCGCGAGGTTAAGGAGCCGCTTGCGCCGCTTGTGACCATAACCGCTGTGCGCATGTCAAAGGATCTGCGGCATGCGTGTGTATATTATACTGCCCTGCAGGATGACGCCGGACTGAAGGATGTGGCCGCAGCCCTGAAGCGCAGCGCCGGTTTTGTGCAGCGCCTGATCGGATCCCGGCTGCAGTTGCGCTGCGTGCCGCATCTGCGTTTTGAGTATGACACCTCGTTGCGTGATGCCGCCCGCATGGAAGAACTGCTGCGCCGGATTGATGCCGAGAGCAGTAATGAGGGCAGCTGAGATGCGGGACGATGCGTGCATTGACCTGCGTGCCTGCGACGGTGTGCTGGTAGTGGATAAGCCGATTGGCATGAGTTCCGGCTATGCCTGCCGGAAGGTGCAGAGGCACTTCGGCCTGAAAAAGGCCGGTCATCTGGGCACGCTTGATCCCCTGGCAACCGGGGTGCTGCCGCTGTGCATCAATGACGGCACCCGGGTGGCGCAGTTTCTCATGCATGCTGACAAGGAATATGTCGCGACCATGCGGCTCGGCAGCGCGACTGACACGCAGGACAGTCAGGGCCGCGAATTGAGCCGGACTGATTGTCTGCCCGAAACGGAGGAGGAAATCCGCCGGGCATGTGAGCGTTTTCAGGGTGAGCAGCTGCAGGTTCCGCCGATGTATTCGGCCCTGAAACGCAACGGCCGTCCGCTCTATGAGCTGGCGCGCCGGGGCGAGACGGTTGAGCGGAAACCGCGGCCAATTACCGTGTATGCGCTTGAGATTACAGCCATTGCACTGCCGGACGTGAGCCTGCGGGTGTGCTGTTCAAGCGGAACCTATATCCGCACGCTGTGTCATGATATCGGCCAGGCCCTGGGATGCGGAGCCCATATGACCGCGCTCAGGCGCACCCGCTGCGGATATTTTGAGATTGATGCCGCGCTGCCCGTGGAAATGGCCCTGGAGCTTGAGGCCGGTATGGTGCCGCAGCGCTCATTTGTGGCAATGCGTGAGACGCTCAAGGATATGCCTGAAATTATGCTGAGCGTCGAGCTTGAACGCAAGGCAGGTAACGGCATTTCGCTCTGCGGTGCGGAACTCCCGGCACTGTGCAGAGAAGAGCTTTTAAACGGAGCCCTGGTCAAGCTGATTGCACAGGACGGACGTTTGATCAGCATCGGCAGCAGCGTTAGTTCGGACGGTAACGGCGCGACCCTGCGTCCGGTGCGGGTGTTCGCGCAGTGAACATGAAATAGTTTTATGCTGTTGCAACAGATTCGCATCTGGCATATATAGAGAGAAAACAAGCAGAAAACAAAACGGGAGCAGTATTAACCACATATCACGGAGAGGTGTAATGTCATGGCAGTATTAGAAACGGAAAAAAAACAGGAAGTAATCAAAAAATTTCAGGGACATGCGAATGATACGGGTTCGGCCGAGGTGCAGATTGCTCTGCTTACAACCAGGATTATTTATTTAACCGAGCATTTTCGCTCGCACAAAAAGGATTTTCATTCACGCCGCGGCCTGCTGAAAATTGTTAACCAGCGTCGCAAGCTGCTGGATTATTTGAAGAACAAGGATGCTGAGCGCTACAAGAAGATTCTGCAGGAACTGAACCTGCGCAAATAGTGCTTCACGACGGAGATGAAGCACACCGGAACTATCCGGAACACAACAGGGCGCGCAGCCTCTGGAGTTGCACGCTTAAAGACATGAGGAAAGAGAGTATGAAGGAAGCAGTAACAGTAACATGGGGCGGTCGTCGCCCTGTCACTTGAAACCGGCCACCTTGCCAAGCAGGCCAGCGGCGCAGTGGTTGCCCGCTATGGTGAGACCGTTGTGCTGGTTACAGCGGTTGCGGCCAAGAAGCCGCGTGAAGGCATAGATTTTTTCCCGCTCTCCTGTGATTATCAGGAAAGGACCTATGCAGCCGGCAAGATCCCCGGCGGTTTTTTCAAACGTGAAGGACGGCCCAGTGAACGTGAAATTTTAACCTCACGGCTTATTGACCGTCCCCTGCGTCCTCTTTTCCCTAAAGGCTTTCGCAATGACGTGCAGATCATCGCAACGGTTTTGTCGGCTGATGGTGAAAATGATCCGGATGTTGTCGCGATTACCGCCGCCTCAGCAGCGCTGAGTATTTCGGATATCCCCTTCGGCGGGCCTATAGCAGGTGTGCGTGTGGGACGCATAAACGGTGAGCTCGAGATTAATCCGCTGATCAGCCGTATGGCTGAAAGTGATCTTGATCTGGTTCTGGCCGCCAGTCGTGACGCAGTGGTTATGGTTGAGGGCGGAGCGGACTGTGTTTCGGAAGAAGTGCTGCTTGACGCCATTATGTTCGGGCATAAGCATATTCAGGAACTGCTTGATGCTCAGGATACGTTGCGGTCGAAGGTTGGCTGTGAGAAAACAACGGTCGTGGCGCCGGTGATTGACACTGACATTGAAGCCGCCGTGCGGCAGCAGGCCGAACAGCCGCTGCGCGATGCACTCGCACTTCAGGGTAAACATACCAGGAATAACGCAGCCGCCGCCGTATGCGCTTCAGTGAAGGAGGCGCTTGCGCCGCAATTCGAAGGGCGCGAATCCCAGATCGGCGCGGTGCTGGAAACAATTGAATCTGAAATCATCCGCAACAAAATTATCAAGGAGAAAAAACGCCTTGATGGTCGCGGGCCTGCTGATATCCGCCAGATTGACTGCGAAGTTGCCGTGATGCCGCGCACGCATGGATCGGGACTGTTTACGCGCGGTGAGACCCAGGCACTGGTGTTAACAACGCTGGGTACCGGCGAGGATGAGCAGCGTGTTGATTCGCTGTTCGGCGAGAGCAAGAAACAGTTCATGCTGCACTACAATTTTCCGCCGTTCAGCGTGGGAGAGGCTCGCCCCCTGCGCGGCACAAGCCGGCGTGAGACCGGTCATGGGGCTTTGGCAGCGCGCGCCGTTGCACGGGTTCTTCCGGTCTATGATGATTTTCCGTATACCATCCGGATCGTATCGGAAATTCTTGAGTCCAACGGTTCCTCCTCAATGGCCAGCGTCTGCGGGAGCATACTGTCGCTGATGGACGCAGGTGTTCCGATCAAGGCCCCGGTGGCCGGTATTGCCATGGGGCTGATTCAGGACGGGGACAACTTTGTGGTGCTGTCCGATATTCTGGGTGATGAGGATCATGTCGGTGACATGGACTTCAAGGTCGCCGGAACCCGTGACGGCGTAACTGCGATTCAGATGGATATCAAAATAAGCGGACTCAGCCGGGAGATCCTTGCGCAGGCGCTCGAACAGGCGCGGCAGGGACGCTTGCATATTCTGGGTATCATGCAGAAGGCTATTGCTGAACCCCGATCCGATGTTTCGGAGCGGGCTCCGCGCATTGAAACCATTCAGGTTAACCCTGACAAGCTCGGCGCTATCATCGGTCCCGGTGGTAAAAACATCAAAAATATTGTTGCCACCTCCGGCGCGAAAGTTGATGTTGATGATACCGGAAAAGTCAAGGTTGCCTCGCCTGACAAAGAGTCAATCGACAAGGCGATTGCGATGATCAGGGCTCTTGTTGAGGAAGCTGAAATCGGCAAGCTGTATGTCGGCACGGTCAGGCGCATTACTGATTTTGGTGCGTTTGTTGAAATTCTTCCCGGCATGGACGGTCTGGTGCACATCTCGCAGCTGGCCAATGAGCGTGTTGCCTCTGTGCGTGATGTGTTGAGCGAGGGCCAGGAGGTGCTGGTCAAGGTGCTCGAAATTGATTCCTCCGGAAAAATCAGGCTCAGCCGTAAGGCCGCGCTGGATGAGGATATTGAAAAATATAAAAAGTAAGCTTGACACGCTCGTAAAAAGTCCGGATGCTGCGTTGCGCAGCATCCTCAGTTACTGCGGCGTACGCACATGTACGTCTCATTCCTTCGAATGTGCGCGCCTTGCCTGCAAACTTTTACGAGCGCGTCTCTAAACGAGCATTTTGCAACCAATAGGCCTCAATGATACGGAAGTCACTGCTTGATAATGGCGCCCGGATCGTTACTGAAACGATTCCGGGCGTTCATTCAATTACAATCGGTATATGGGTGAAAGCCGGGGCCCGCAATGAAAGCGTTGCGGAGCAGGGCTTGGCGCATTTTATTGAGCATATGCTCTTTAAGGGCACCAGCCGCTATTCGGCTTTTGAGATCGCGCGCCGGATTGATTCGGTCGGCGGTATGCTGAACGCGTTTACCGCCAAGGAGTACACCTGCTTTTACGTCAAGGTGCTCTCGCGGCACTGTGATCTTGCCATCGAGCTTCTGTGCGATATCTTCTTTAATTCGCTTTTTGACACGGAAGAAATTGAAAAAGAGCGCAATGTTGTTTTACAGGAAATCAGCATGGTCAGGGACACGCCTGATGACTATGTGCAGGACCTGTTTAACCAGGCTTTTTTTGGCGATCATCCATTGGGCTATAATATTCTGGGCGAGATTGAGACAGTACAGGGTTTCAATCGCGACAAGATCGTCGGGTTCTTTGAGCGCGAATACCGCAGTCCGCAGCATTTGATCATCGCTGCTGCCGGCAATCTCGAACATCAGAGTTTTGTCGATACGATTCGGGAGCGTTTTGAGTCAATTCCGGCCAGAGCGCTTACTAAGCGCACGGAACAGTTTGCCTGCCGCAGGCGTGTTGATTTTCACTATCGCGAACTCGAACAGGTGCAGGTGTGCCTTGGTACCCGGGGACTTTCGCATCTGGACGGCAATCGCTATGTGCTGCATATTTTAAATACCATTCTGGGGG
Organism: uncultured delta proteobacterium; assembly: GCA_963723235.1. Classification (GTDB taxonomy): domain Bacteria; phylum Desulfobacterota; class WTBG01; order CAIYCZ01; family CAIRTM01; genus CAIRTM01. The sequence goes on along the minus strand of CAVRPV010000002.1, from coordinate 75,792 downwards.
GCAGCATGAGCTCGCGTCTTTTTCAGGAAATACGCGAAAATCGCGGGCTGGCCTACACAATATATTCTTTCATGACATCATTTCTGGATACCGGCATGTTCGGTGTGAGCATGGGCGTTCTCAAGGAGACCCTGCAGGAGTCGTTGGACATAACGCACCGCGAACTGAAGTCTTTATGTGATCGCCCGGTTGAGCGCACAGAAGTTGTTCATGCCCAGGAGCAGCTCAAGGGTAATTTGCTGCTGGCGCTGGAAGGTAGCGACAGCCGCATGAGCCGCCTGGCAAAATGCGAGTTGTACTATGACGGCTATATTCCGGTTGAAGAGATTTTAACCGACATTGATGCCGTTACCCCCGATCAGGTACAGGCTCTGGCATGCGAGCTTTTTCGCGATGAGCTTTTCACCTATACCTTCCTTGGGCCCATCGAGCCCGATGATCTTCCGGCCTCAGAGCTTTCACTCGAAAGCTTGACTTCTTTGCAGCGCCGCCGATCCGACATATCCGTCCAATCCGTCCGATTCGGTCTGATAACCCCTGGCAGATGTAGGGGCGACCGGCAGGTTCGCCCTTCGACCTCAGGGTTTCACTTTTTCCGCGTTCAGCTTCCGAACCGCCTGTAGCAGCTCCGCCGCATGACTTGAGACATCAACATCGGGATATACCTTCCGTATAATTCCGCTTGAATCAATCAGGTATGTTACCCGGCGGGCAAAATTGAACAGCCCGTCTGCACCGTAGCGCTTTGTAATTGTGCCGTCAGGATCAGCCAGCAGGCTGAAGGTCAGTTTTTGTTTTTCGTGGAATTTTTTGTGCGACTCGACGCTGTCGGTGTTGATGCCGAAAACTGATGCGCCTGCAAGCCGGAATTCCTCTGACAGGTCGCGAAACGAGCAGGCTTCTTTCGTACAGCCCGGGGTGTTGTCTTTGGGGTAGAAGTACAGGACGACGTAGCCTTTTTTGAGTTCCTGCGATAGGGTCACATCGAGGCCGTCCTGGTTCTTGAGGGTGAAATCAGGCGCGCGCGTGCCCTCGCCCAGCATCTCGGCCGATGCGTATCCTCCCAGTGCAAGGGTCATAAAAAAAACCGTCAGGCACAACAGGCTTTTAACAAGCATATCTGTAACGTTGACTTTTTGCATGGCTTTTCTCCTTCTCTATGATTGATGTGTTACTGGTGTCACCCCGCACTTCATGCGGGGTCCATTGCCTTTGCTTGAGGCAGACAGGGTCAGTTTGTCCGTCATTCCGGCGAAGGCCGGAATCCAGCGATTTTATGAGGTTTTAAATAAACTGGACACCGGCCTGCGCCGGTGTGACGGTCCCGTGCGTTTTGGGTTGTTACTCAGCCGTCTCTAATGCCTTGCCCGTCATGGGCACAAACCTCACCGGCAGCACCCCCCTGTGTTTCAGCCTCCCTGCCTGCTTTGTTGCAATAATCAGTTGCTGTACCGTACCCGTAGCGCCAATCGGCGCGATGATGCGGCCGCCTTCCATCAACTGTTCGATCAGCGCCGGGGGGATTTCCTTTACCGCGCAGGTCAGTATGATTTTATCAAAGGGTGCGTGCTCGCTCCAGCCCTCAAATCCGTCGCCTGCTTTTATAAAAATGTTCTTATATCCCAGCTCTGCCAACAGCTTTCGGGCTTCATCAGCCAGCGGTTTGACGATTTCTATCGTATACACCTGCTTTGCCAGCCGCGCAAGCACGGCGGCCTGATATCCGCACCCGGTGCCGATTTCCAGTACTTTGTCTTCGGGTCGCACCTCGAGCATCTGCGTCATGAACGCGACCACATAGGGCTGTGAAATCGTTTGTCCATGGCCTATGGGCAGGGGGCAGTCAGCGTAGGCCATTTCCTGCAGGGACGAGGGGACAAACCTGTGGCGCGGCACGTCACGCATGGCCTGAAGCACGGCAGCATCGGTAATGTCGCGCCCTTTGAGATCGCGCTCGATCATTTCCCGGCGGGCAGTGGCAAAGGGGTCAGCCTGTTGTGCGTGTGAAGGCCCGATGAGGATACACGCACATGCCAGCACCAACAGCAGGAGGACTGCAGAGTTCCCGAAGATACCCATGGCGGTTTTCTCCGTAAACACCTTTGAACGCGGATTGCACAATGTGAAGTGATTCTGAAAACAAGTGTAGTCTATTTGCCTGCCGGATGCAACCCGGGGCGGTTGATTGTAATGGGCAAGCACTGTCACTCAAAAAATGGGGTAATCCCAGGCCGGCTCTTGTGTTGACATCGACTGCCTGCCTGTCTATACTTGCCCAGCCTTAAAATGAGTTGGTGTCAAGTTCTCTGCAACATACTTTACAGGAGACAATTTGTGAAAGAACGCTATGGATGGACGGGAAATTTGCTGCGAGTCAATCTCGGCAGCAGGAATGTTGAGATGTGTTCGATCATGGAGTTGCAGGAGCGCTTTATCGGCGGACGCGGGGTAGCAAGCCGCCTGTACTGGGAAGAATCGGCCGGCGTGAAAAGTGCCTTTGACCCTGACAATACCCTCTACTTCATGAACGGCCCCCTGTGCGGCATGCATGCACCCGGCGCATCCCGCTGGGTGGTGCTTGGCAAGTCTCCCATGGCAGTGCCGGAGCAGTATGCTTTCGGCAATCTGGGCGGCACCTTCGGCGCGGCGCTGAAAAGGGCGGGGCTTGACGGTCTGGCCGTGCGGGGCGCTGCTGAAAAGCCCGTCTATCTGCTGATAGGGCCTGAGGGAAAATGCACGTTTGAAGATGCTTCCGGTTTGTGGGGAAAAGACACCGAACAGACGCTTGACCTGCTCGTGCAGCGCCATGGCGCGGGTGCGCAGGCCCTGGCCATCGGCCCGGCAGGTGAGGCTCGCGTTCGTTTTGCCAATATTATTGCCACGGGCGGCGCGGCTGCTTCCAAGGGTTTCGGCGCGGTCCTGGGATCAAAAAATTTGAAAGCCATTGTGGTGACGGCCCCCCGTCGCCGGATGCCTGAGGCGCGGCCCGATGAAGCCAGGCGCGTGCGCCGCGAGATTACGGCCCTGTGGAAGGGTGCGGACTCAGGCCGGTTTTGGAGCGAGCTGATGCTTGAGGATGTTGAAAAAGTGCGGCATGAGCCCTGCGCAGGATGTCCGGGAATCTGCCGCCGCGGCATCTATAAAACCCCGGCAGGCGAGACAGGGCACCGCAAGAATTGCGTTTCGTCGGTTTTTTACTACAATCATGAAATGGAGCGCACGGGCAAGATGTCCATTGCCACGTTCCATGCCACGCAGGCTGCAAACCGCCTCGGCATCTGCATGCTTGAGCTGCGCTTTATGCTCAACTGGCTGCCGAGGGCCATAGAGCGCAGCCTCATCGACCCGGTGCAGACCGGGCTTGCCGTTGACCAGATGGGAACGGATGCGTGGATCGACAATCTGGGTGAGCTTATCTGCAGCCGCCGGGGCGTCGGGGACCTTCTTGCCGAGGGCAGCCGCCGCTGCACCAGGGCCCTGGGCGCCGAAGACCTTATCGAGGGCCTTATCACTCAGCAGGGCTTTGATGCTGACTTCTACACGCCGCGCCTGTTTCTGGCCAATGCGCCCATCTATGCCACCGAGCCGATTTATCCGATCACGCAGCTGCACCGCATCAGCATGCCCATGCTGAAATGGATCATCTGGTACGGCACCGAGGGCATGATGGGCTTTCTCGACACGGACAAGCTGCGCACACTGGCCCGTACCTTCTGGGGCAGCGAGGAGGCGCTGGCCTGCGACATACCCGACAAAAAGGCCGAAGCGGCCATCCTTAACCAGAACCGCTGCTATGCCATGGAAAACATGGTGTTGTGCGACTGGTTCTGGCCCATCGAGTACTCGGCCAACAGCCCGACCGGCGTGGGCGACCCGGAGCTTGAGGCGCGGCTTTTTTCCGCCCTCACGGGTATGGACATGGATTTGCCGGGCTATCTGCTCACGGGCGAGCGCAGCGTGAACCTGTGCCGCGCGATCTACCTGCGCGAGGGCAGGCAGGGACGGGCCGGCGATGTGCTTGAGCCGTTCAACCACAGCGTGCCCCTTGCGGGACAGGATCCGCCCATCGGGCTTTTCAACCCCGAGCTGCTTTTCCCGATGAGCGACGGCGAAATCCGCTCGCGCTTCGGCGCGGTCGTGGAGCCCGACGTGTTCACGCGGATGATGGACGATTATTACCGGCTGAGGGACTGGGACGTGCAAACCGGCCTGTTTACGCAGGCGTGCCTGAAGCGGGTCGGTCTGTCGGATATGATCGATGAGCTTGGCAGGCAGGGGTTCGTGCGATAACAAGCTCCATCTGGATTTGTGGATGGCCATGCTCCGTCAAGGCCGTGTAAACATACATACAGCATGAAAATTTGGACGCGGCGGAGCGCGTCCCTCCAAAGACAGAAGACCTTACAGGTCTACTTTTTATACACCGCCCCCATGATATTGCCGCCGGCGCTCATGATGTGACCTTCCACTGAATCTGATACGCCCGGGAAATCGCTTTGCCAGACCAATAGGAACGCATCGCTTTTTTCGCTGTAGGCAAAGCGCACAAAGCGCTGATTGCCCGTGCCGCTGAAAATATCAATGATTGCGCCCTTGGGGCTGCCGTCGGCGTCAAGCCACTGGGCTCCGATGTCAAGATTGGCCTTAATGTCCTTGAAGTAAAATTTGTCAACATCGTTTCTGTCGCGCTCGAAGGCGACAAAATAGGCATCGTCGCCTTCGGGGACATAATGGGTATGTGAGACCATCTGGGCGCCGGGCGCGTCAACCAGGGCGAAATCGCCTGCGGGCATCGTGCCATCGGCCTTCACGATTCTGCCCATGACCGCCACGTTTTTAATTTGAGCGCGGGTGTCGGTCCAACTGGCAAGAAACTCATTTTTCTTCGAGTTGTAGGCGATGCCGTTAAAGCGCTGGTCAGCGTTTGTGCCGGCGGCATCGGCGCACATGGGTATGTCGCCGACCATGATAGTGCCATCTCCCGCCAGGAGGGCTCCGTAAATATCGGTCATGACTTCGAGCGTTCCCAGTGCTTCCAGGCTGTTGCCGTGGGCCCGGAAATCCTCCCAGTTGACAAGCCAGGTGTCATCCGTAGGGTTGTAGCAGACAACAGGGTTTACCTGATGCCCCTGGGCGCTGCACAGGAGGAACTCTTTTTTAACCACTGCGCCGCTGTCATTTATGATCACGGCGTAGACGCTGCTCACATCGTCGCGGAAATCGTTGTAGGTTATGAGATACTGGTTGCGCCTGCTGTTGAACGCTGCAGTGTAGTGAAACTGGTTGGCGGGAACGTCGGTGACAATGAAGTGGTCTCCCACGGGTTTGCCGTTTGCATCCAGTATAACGCCCCGGATGTTGAAGTAGCTTTCGGCGCGGCAGTAGATCACAAGGAACTGGTTTTTGTTCGGGTTGTACACCACGCGGGGCAGCATCAGGATGTCTTCGGTTTTGAGTATTTCGACCGGTTCTCCCATGAGCGTTCCGTCGGAAGATATTTTTCTCCCTGCTATCGAATAGTCGGCGCTGTTGCCCTCCATGCCGGGGGCCGCGGGCCAAACGGCAAAAAAGCTGTCCTCGGAGGCGTTCCAGGCTGCATCCGGCAGTGATTTGCGAAGATCGTTCGAGGCAATTTCAATGATTGTTTTTTGCATGAACACATCCCTTTCTGTACATGTCTGTTTACAGTTCAGGCCCTCTTCGAGGGCGTAATAAAAAGTATAGCAGGTTTTGACGTGATTGTCATCGCAAGAATATATTCAGCGGACGGGCTTTATTGCCGGGGAGGGAATAGTGTACTGCGGCATCCTGCATGTTGCGTCAACAGACGTAAGGTTCTATACTATCGTTTAGTGCATGCTCGGTGACGATTTCACTCTGCACGATATCTCCGGCTGCCGGCACTGTGGACAACATTACGGAGCAGCCCCCATGGGTGAGAAGCAGATTGCGGTCAAAAAAATTGATGACAATCGCTGGATGATCGAGCGGCGCGGTTCCATGCAAACCAGCGGAATTGTGTATGCCTCGGAAGCGATGCTGCCTAAAATCATGGCTGATCAGAGCCTGCAGCAGGTGCACAACGTTGCCTGTTTGCCGGGCATTGTCGGCAGTGCGCTCGGCATGCCCGATATTCACTGGGGCTACGGCTTTCCCATCGGCGGGGTTGCGGCGTTCGATATGGACGCGGGCGTGGTCTCACCGGGCGGGGTGGGCTATGATATCAACTGCGGTGTGCGCTTGATGCGCACCGGCCTGGAACGCCGGGATATTGACGGACATGTTGCAAATCTTGTCGATACGCTGTTTCGCAACATCCCCTCCGGGCTCGGGTCAATGCGCGGTGATTTAAAGCTGGGCCGCGCTGATCAGACGGCTGTGCTGCGGCAGGGCGCTGCCTGGGCTGTGAAACAGGGCTATGGCGAGCGTGGTGATCTTGAACACATTGAGGATCATGGCTGCATTGAGGGTGCTGATCCTGAGGCTGTTTCGGACAAAGCCCGCGAGCGCGGCCGCCAGCAGTTGGGCACGCTGGGATCGGGCAATCATTTTGTTGAAATCGCCTTTGTTGAGGAGGTGTTCGACCGGATCGCTGCCGGCGCCATGGGGCTGGAGACCGGGCAGGTTGTGGTAACGATTCACACGGGTTCGCGCGGCCTTGGCTACCAGGTGTGTGATGAGTCTATCAAGACCATGCTCAAGGCGGCTCATAAATACGGTATTGCCCTGCCTGACCGCCAGCTGTGCTGCGCGCCGGTTTCCTCTCCTGAAGGCAAACAGTATCTTGCGGCCATGGCCGCGGCCGCCAACTACGCTTTTGCCAACCGCCAGATTATCGGCCACTGGGTGCGCGAAACATTCGAGCAGGTACTGGGTCTGAGCCCCGCGGCCCTGCGCATGGCGCTGGTCTATGATGTCTGCCATAACATTGCCAAGATTGAAGATCACACGGTCGCTGGCCGTGCTCAAAAGCTGTGCGTGCATCGCAAGGGAGCAACCCGCGCGTTCGGCCCCGGTCATGCGCAGGTGCCTGAAGACTACCGGGCCGTGGGCCAGCCGGTTCTGATCCCGGGAGATATGGGCCGCTGCTCGTACGTGCTTGCGGGCACGCAGCAGGCCATGCAGGAAACATTCGGCAGCTGCTGCCATGGTGCCGGCGGGCCATGTCGCGCAACCAGGCGCACAAAGCCGCGCGCGGCCGCAGGATCGACCGTGAGCTTGAGCAGCAGGGCATTTACGTGCGCGCTGCCGGGCGCGGCACCCTGACGGAGGAAATGCCCGAGGCCTACAAGGACGTGAACGAGGTTGTCGATGTCGTTGCCGAAGCCGGCATTGCCGTCAAGGTTGCGCGCCTCAAGCCGTTGGGCGTGATGAAGGGGTAGGGAGCAGCCTGTTGAAAAATACCCATCTGTCCCCTATAGCGGGATTGCACTCAGCATTCGTCTTTGCGGCGTACAACAAAGTACGCCTCATTCCTCATGCTGTCGCGCGCCTTGCATCCGGACATTTTTGAACAGGCTGTATAAGGAGGTTTTTCAATGCTCTGCCAGAGCGGGGAACCGGGAGGAGGTACAGTCTGGAGCGTGGAGTTGGGAGTTTGAAGATTAGGTCAATGAAGCGCGCCCGGATTTTTTATGGCTTTATGAATTTTAAGTATTGTTTTTAAACTTTGACTTTTTTCTATTTTTAATAAAGGTTATATGAAATATTGATGCATAAAACAGGGGGATAAAGCCGCACAAAATTATCATGCCAGGTCAACTTCTGAGTTTGGCAAAAAACAAAAGCACCCAGATTTTTTTGAAGGGAGAGCACCAATATGACCAGCGAACATTTGGATAAGCAGTTAGATGTCTTGCGTGCCTCCGGAGACACATTGAAGAACCTGCGTCTGCCGGGAGGATTGAAAACCGCGATCGCCATCGCAGTGGTTGGTTTTTGTGTGCTGGAATATGTTTTTCACCTATGTGCGGCCCGATGAGTACGGGATCAAGGTTGTGCGTATCGGATTGAACCGCGGCGTTCAAAAGAAAGAATACCATGCGGGTCTGTGCTTTGTGCTGCCGTTCGGCCTGCAGCAGATGTACCGGCTACCCAAAGGCATTCAGGTGCTGGAGCTGACCAATTTCCCCCAAACCGCCGCCTTGCTGGCACGCAAAGACCGGGCCGCCCATATTCAGACCTCGGACGGCTTTTTCGTTGATGTGGATGTTTCCATTCTTTACCACATCAGCAATCCCTATCTGGTTTTTACCACCATCGGTCCCGGCACCCTCTTTGAGGAAAACGGTATTATCCCGAAGGCCGAGCCGGCACTGAAAGAGACACTGGGAAAGCTCACCACCGAGGAATTTTACAACAGCCCCATTCGGGTTAAAAAAGCCGAAGAGGCCAAAGAGCAGCTCAACCGCGAATTAAATCAAAAGGGCATCGAGGTAGATCAGGTGCTGGTGCGCTACTTCAAATACAGCCCGGAAATACAGAAAAATATTGAAGCGAAAAAGCTGCAGGACCAGATGGTTTTCACCAACCAGGCAGCTGCGCGGGCGGCCAGAGAAGAGGCTGAGCTGAAGAAAATCGTGCAGGAGGGCATGGTCATAACCGCTGTTGAGATGGAAAATGGCAAAGCCTATGTCACCCGCAAAATCGCTGAAAAGGATCTCTATGTTCGCAAGATAAAAGCCGATGCAAACCTGCTTGTGCAGCTGGCGGAAGCCGAACGGGTCCGACTGAAAAATGATGCTCTCAAAGGTCTCGGCTCCGAGCGCATGGTGGGGCTGAAAATGGCTGATGTTTACAAGGGGCTGGATATGATCATCCTGCCCAGTGACGGAGCACGAGGGGTTAACCCGCTTAACCTCAGCAATGCCCTGCAACTCTTCGATGTTCGGAAAGGAGGTGCCCAATGAAGAGCTTTTTTTCTCAAGCGTTCGTAATGCTGTGCCTGCTTATTGCCGCAGGCTGCACGCCTCATACCACGGGCGAGACGGAAGTTGGCGTCAGAACCCGCAAGCTGGCTTTTTTCGGCCCCAAGGGGGTTGAAGACCAGGTGTACGCACCCGGTGCCACCTACTTTTTTCCGCCGTTTATTAATGACTGGAATGTATTTGACACCAAGCTGCAGAACCTGGAGATGACGCTGTCCCATGAACGGGGCGACCGCAAAACCCAGGACGACCTGATTTTCAAAACCACCGACGGCAATGACATCAGCCTCGATGTCATTATCGCCTATCGCATCGATGCCGACAAAGCTCCCCATATTCTTCAGTATGTAGCCCGCAACGATGATATCCTGCGCGACAAGATCGTGCGCACCGTTGCCCGAAGCAAGCCGCGGGACATTTTCGGCGAGCTCAAAACCGAGGCCTTCTATGTTGCCGAATCACGCGAAGCACAGGCCATCAAGGCCAAGGACGAGCTGCAAAAAATTCTGGGCCCCATGGGCATTATCGTTGAAAAGGTGCTCACCAATGACTACCGCTTCAATGCCGAGTACACCAAGGCCATTGAAGACAAAAAAGTAGCAGACCAGCAGGTCGAAAAAAACAAGTCTGCCCAGCATGCCGCCACTGAAGAATACAAACGAAAGCTGGAAGAAACCAAGGGCGAAGTCAATAAGATGGTGGCCGACGCTGACGGCCAGTACCTGAAGGATAAAATTGAGGCCGATGTGTACCTGGAGCAGCAGCAGCTTTTGGCCAAAGCCATTCAGGCCGAAGGCATCGCCGAAGCCAAAGGCATTCAGGAAATGAACAATGCCCTTGCCGGACCGGGCGGCGAGGCTATCGTAAAGCTGAGAATAGCCGAGGCGCTTCAGGGCAAGCGCATCATGCTGTTGCCCGTGTCCGAGGGCGGCATGAATCTTAAGACCACCGACATGAACCAGCTGATTGAAACAATGGGCGTTAAAGCACTCTCCGAAAAGAAGTGAAGCCGGAGGCTTTGTGGGAAAAGCCAAGATCTGCCCCGGTTGCTTTTGCGCTTACATTTTAAATCTGCACAGGAGAGCATATGAAAATTACGCTGAATGAATTGACGGAGCTGACCGACAAAGCGCTGAAAAACTACGGCTACACTGATGATGAAATCCCCATCATCCGTCAGGCCCTTTTCTATGCCCAGCTCAGGGGTAACAATCAGGGCGTGGTGAAACTCATCGGTGCGGGCATGCCTAAAAGCCCTGATGCCGGCGAGATCGCCATTGTGAAGGAAACGCCGGTTTCGGCCCGCATCGACGGCAGCGGCAATCAGGCCATGGTCGTGATGAAAAAGGCCGTTACCGTGGCGCTTGCAAAAGCCAAAAAAAGCGGCTTTGCAATTGTCGGCACGTTCAACACGTCGACCTCATCAGGGGCTGTGGGCAACTATGCCATGCAGCTGGCGCAGGAGGGCTTAATCGGGCTGGTGTTCGGCCGCTCAACCGAGCGGGTCGCCATGTACGGCTCCTTCGAGCCGGTTTTCGGGACAAACCCCATCGCCATTGCCATACCCTGTTCGCCGTCACCGGTCGTGCTTGATATGTCGACTGCGGCAATCTCGTATTTCGGCCTGGTCGAGGCAAAAACCGCCGGCAGCAAAATCGCCTCTGATATGGCCTATGATGCCCAGGGCCGCCCTACGGACGATCCGGCTGCCGCCATACAGGGCGCTATCCGTTCTTTTGACCGCAGCTACAAAGGCTCGGGGCTTGCGCTCGTGGCAGAAATTCTTGCCGGCCCGCTGGTGGGTGCGGCCTTTGCGGGTATCGGCAACAGCAAGAAAAACTGGGGACACCTGGTGATCGCCATTGACCCTGACCTGCTTGGCGACCGTGACGAGTTTACGGGCAATGTTGCCGCCATGGCCGCAAAAATAAAATCGACCAGGCGCCTTGCCGGTGTTGATGAGATCTTTGTTCCCGGCGAGCGGGAAGAACAGCGTGCGCGGCAATGCCTTGAAAGCGGTGAAATCGACATTGAGGATAATCTGCTGGATGGGTTGCGCCTTGCCGCACGGCAGGCAGGGTAGCGGGCTCACCCATGAAAGTTTTTTTGTCAGCCGTAGGGTGCGCCGTGCGCACCGCCTTTACCGTGGTTGATGTTTGAACATTGGTTGTATACCGGTGGTTGTTTGTTGATGGTCGAATGTATTTGCGGCAAAACGTTTTGATGGTGCGCACGGCGCACCCTACGATAGATTAAATAACGAAAGCCACGGGGCTACAGCTGAGCGCACGGCAGTGATTACTGACCGGCCTTTTTGGCTTCCTCCCACAGCAGATCCATTTCCTCAAGTGTTGCGCTCTCAAGTTCGCGGCCCTGTTTTTTGAGCTGCTGTTCTATGTAGCTGAAGCGCGTTTTGAATTTTTCATTTGAGTGCCGCAGAGCCTCCTCGGGCTCTACGTTGAGATGGCGGGCGAGGTTGACGATGCTGAACAGGATATCGCCGATTTCGTCCTTGATGCGGTCCGGCTGCGCCTTTCCGATCTCAGCTTCAAGCTCTGCCAGTTCCTCTTTGACTTTGGCGATAGGGCCGCTTACATCCGGCCAGTCAAACCCTACTCGGGCAGCCTTGCGCGTGAGCGCGCAGGCCCGGGAGAGGCCCGGCATGGAGGAAGGCAACCCGTCAAGAATCGACTCTTTGGGCTTCTTGCCTTCCAGAACTTTAAGCTTCTGCCAGTTGGCGACAACCTCATCGGCGCTGTCGACGTGCGTATCGCCGAACACATGCGGATGGCGGTGAATCATCTTGTCGCGGATGCGCTCTAAGCTGTCGGCCAGGCTGAATGCGCCCTGCTCCTCGTACATGCGCGCCAGGAACAGCAGCAAAAAGATCACATCTCCGGTTTCCTCGGCAACATGGGCTGTGTCATCACCGTCAATGGCGTCCAGCAGTTCGTACATCTCCTCGCTCAGATAGTTTTTGACCATTGCGGGGGTCTGCTTGCGGTCCCAGGGGCAGCCTTCCGGGCTTCTGAGCGTGCGGATAACTTCCATGACTTCCATTAAAGTCCGTGCGGCGCGATCCATCGGCACATTCCTTAACGCACTCGCAAAAAGTCCGGATACTGCGTTGCATCCCGCCACAGCGGGATCATTGCGTACAGTATATACCCTGCATTTGCGGTCTTTTTTCGAGCGCGCCTTAAAAAAAGGGTTTCTTTTACTGTGTGAGACTACATCAATTCCTTGATATTTGAAGGCAGATATGGTTAAATTCAAATGTTACGGTATCGTATCAGTTTTACAGGGTTTTTTAAAGTATTCAGCAGTAATATTTTTATCCCCTGCTCACCTTTTATTTTTTTTCAGGAGGAACTGTATCATGGCAATCAAGGTAGGAATCAACGGGTTTGGCAGAATCGGACGTCTTGTGTTTCGGGCTGCGGCAGCAAGGCCCGGAATTGAGATCGTCGGCATCAATGATCTTATTGATGTCGAGTATATGGCCTATATGCTGAAATATGATTCAACCCACGGCAAGTTCGAGCGGCGATCGTTTCGGTTTCCAGGCGGCCATCTGGTCGTGAACGGCAAAACCATTCGCGTTACCGCGGAAAAAGATCCGGCCAACCTGAAGTGGGCTGAAGTGGGCGCTGAGTATGTTGTAGAGTCAACTGGCCTGTTCCTGTCGCGCGACAAGGCTGCCGGGCATATCAAGGCCGGTGCAAAGCGCGTGGTCATGTGCGCCCCCTCAAAGGACGATACCCCCATGTTCGTCATGGGCGTCAACCACAAAAACTATAAAGCCGATATGGACGTCGTTTCCAATGCGTCCTGCACCACCAACTGCCTGGCCCCTGTTGCCAAGGTTCTGAACGATAACTGGGGCATCAAGGAAGGGCTGATGACAACCGTGCATGCGGTTACCGCCACGCAGAAAACCGTTGACTCGCCGTCTGCCAAGGACTGGCGCGGCGGTCGCGGCGCTTCGCAGAACATCATCCCCTCGTCAACCGGTGCGGCCAAGGCTGTCGGCAAGGTCATCCCCGCGCTGAACGGCAAGCTGACCGGCATGGCTTTCCGCGTGCCCACGCCCAATGTGTCGGTTGTTGATTTGACCGTGCCGCCTTGCAAAGCCGGCCAAATATGCCGAGATCAAGGCCGCCATGAAAAAGGCTTCCGAGGGCGAGCTCAAGGGTATTCTCGGCTATACCGAAGATGCCGTTGTATCAACTGATTTTCTGGGCGATTCGCGCACCTCTATTTTTGATGCCGATGCGGGCATCGCCCTGAGCGATACCTTCGTGAAGGTTGTTTCCTGGTATGACAATGAAATGGGCTACTCCCACAAGGTGATGGATCTGATGCTGCACATGAATACGGTGAAGTAGTACCGGCTTTACAGTACAGAAAAAAATTTGAAACGGCACGGCGTGAAGAGTCCATATACAGGCGCTTCACGCTGTTACCGTTCAGGCGGTGAGGACGACGTATGGCTATCAAATATCATTGACGGTATTGATGTGCAGCGGCAAGCGGGTTTTTGTCCGGGCCGATTTTAACGTGCCGCTTGATGAAAAGCAGAACATCACCAATGACAACCGCATCACGCGAAACAGTTCCGACGCTGAAATATGTGCTGGACAACGGCGGCGCAGTTATCGCTGGCATCGCATCTTGGCAGGCCCAAGGCAAAAAGGTCGTCAAGGAAATGAGCCTGCGGCCTGTGGCCGCGCGCCTGGGCGAGCTGCTGGGCGTGCCGGTTCAGTTTGTCGATGACTGCATCAGCGATGAGGCCATTGCCCGGGCTCGAGCCTTGAAGCCGGGCGAGGTTCTGCTGCTTGAAAACCTGCGCTTCTACGGCGAGGAGGAAAAAAACGATGCAGACTTTGCCGCCCGGCTTGGCAGCGGCGCCGATGATTTATATCAATGACGCCTTTGCCGTGTCCCACCGCGCGCATGCCTCGGTTGAGGCCATCACGCATTTTGTGCCGGTGGTGGCGGCGGCTTTCTCATGAAAAAGGAAATCACGAGCTTTTGAAAGGCCATGCAGAATCCGGCGCGGCCCTTGGCAGCTGTTATCGGCGGGGCCAAGGTGTCGGGCAAGCTTGAGGTGCTGGAAAATCTTATTCAGAAGGTCGACCGCCTGCTCCTGATCGGCGGCGGTATGGCCTTCACGTTTCTGAAGGCGCAGGGCAAAGAGGTCGGAAACTCCCTGGTGGAAGACGGACTTGATCGAGACGGCCAGGAGCGGTCCTGGAGAAAGCCGCGGCGACAGGGGCGTGCAGCTGCTGCTTCCCGACGGACTGCGTCATTGCCGAGGAGTTGAAGGCAGGCGTTACGACCAAAACCGTTTCGGTTAACGACATCCCCAAGGGCTGGATGGGCCTTGATATCGGCCCGGCAACCGTGACGGCTTTCAGCGATGCCATTGCAGGGTCAAAAACCGTTGTCTGGAACGGCCCCATGGGCGTGTTTGAAATCCAGGAGTTCAGCAGCGGCACGTTTGCCATTGCCGATGCTATCGCGCAAGTCCACTGCCATGAGCATTGTGGGCGGCGGTGATTCGGTTTCGGCGCTGAAAAAATCCGGCAATCAGGACAAGGTCACCTTTGTTTCAACTGCCGGCGGCGCTTTCATGGAACTGATGGAAGGCAAGATCCTTCCGGGCATTACCGCGCTTGACACGGTAGGTATAAATACAATGAATAGGTAGGAGCGGCTTTAGCTGCGATATTCGCGACCGGAGGTCGCTCCTACAGGCTTCGATAGCGATACCGATTTCGATTATAAAAAAATTCTTTACGGAGGTATACAATATGAGAACACCTGTCATTGCCGGCAACTGGAAAATGTTCAATACCGTGGCTGAAGCCCTTGCGCTGGTGCGCGATCTCAAGGCAGCTGGTGGCTGAGGCTCAGGGCGTTGAGATTGTGGTGGCCCCGGTTTTTACGGCCCTTCATGCGGTTGCGGCCGAGCTGAACGGCTCCAATATTGCCGCTTGCATCCCAGGATGTGTTCTGGGAGGAGAAGGGCGCCTTTACCGGCGAAGTAGCGCCCGGCATGCTCAAAGATGCCGGATGCACCTATGCCATTATCGGCCATTCCGAGCGGCGCCAGTATTTCGGCGAAACCGATGAAACGGTCAACAAGAAGGTAAGGCCGCGCTGAAGGCCGGGCTTGACCCCCATTATGTGCGTGGGTGAGCTCCTTGAGGAGCGCGAAGCCGGCAAAACCATGAGTTGTTGCCAGACAGGTCAAGGGCGGCCTTGCGGGCTGTCCTCAGATGATATTGCCAGAATCATCATTGCCTATGAGCCGGTCTGGGCAATCGGTACGGGCAAAACCGCCACGCCGGCGCAGGCCGAGGAAGTGCATAAGGCATTCGGCTTTGATTGCAGCCATTGCCGGCACGCAGGTGGCGTCGGCATGCGCATTCTCTATGGCGGCAGCGTCAAGGCTGATAATGTCGATGTGCTTATGAGCCAGGCTGATATTGACGGCGCGCTTGTGGGCGGGGCAGCCTGAAGGCCGATTCGTTTGCCCGGATTGTAAAATTCGAAGAACCATGATTGCATAATAAGCATTGCCATTTGTTTAAAATTGCTCTAATATTTACAACTTTTGGATTTGATAGTTGGTTCATATCTGTAAGGATACTACGAGTATGTATGCATTATTGATTATTGTGCATGTTGTTGTCTGTCGATCGCTGATCATGATCGTGCTTCTGCAGACAGGCAAGGGCGCTGATATGGGCGCAGCCTTCGGCGGCGCATCACAGACGCTGTTTGGCGGCGCCGGACCGGCCCCTCTTCTGGGCAAAATCACCACAATAGCGGCAGTCGTCTTCATGGTCACATCGCTTTCGCTGGCCTATATTTCGGCCAACCCTTGGCAGGCTCGGTATGGCGGCGTTGAGGAACGCCCGTCAGGCGGTCGAGCAGCCTGCTGTGCCAGAGGCCATGCCCGGAGCTCCCGTACAGGAACAGGGCAAGCCGGCGGCGCAAGAGTAATACATGCTCGCGTATATA
Source organism: uncultured delta proteobacterium (assembly GCA_963723235.1). Lineage (GTDB taxonomy): Bacteria > Desulfobacterota > WTBG01 > CAIYCZ01 > CAIRTM01 > CAIRTM01. The sequence goes on along the minus strand of CAVRPV010000002.1, from coordinate 59,833 downwards.
CAAAAGAATAGTGCCGAAGTGGTGGAATTGGTAGACACACCATCTTGAGGGGGTGGCGGAGAGATCCGTGGGGGTTCGAGTCCCCCCTTCGGCACCAGTTTTAAATAGAGAAGCCCGAAACTATTACAGTTTCGGGCTTCTCTTTTTTATAGTTTATCGCTGGTTGCACCTTTATAAAACAGCGTGCACGGCAACGGTGCGCTGATTACGGTTGTTTCTGCTCACGCAGGTCCGGCACATCAATGCCCGGCCTGAGGTTGGGCCCCTTCTCATAGGGTGCGCCGGGCAGATAGGGAACCGGGTCAGGCCGGCCGAGTTTCTTGAGCCGCTCGGCTTCCTGCCATAGCTCTATGTAGCGTATTTTGGTTTCATGCGCGCCGTGCCACCAGGCATAATCAGGCCCCATCATGGCGGCGCCGATGCGCATGCGCCTGCCCTCATGATGCCACAGGTACCAGAATATCCAGTCCGCCTTTTCATCAAAGGGTTTCGGGGTGAGCAGGTTTTTTTCCTTCAACTCGTCATAGATTTTTTTGGCCGGTTTGTAGTAGCTTTCCGTGTATTCGACGACAACATTGTCGAATTTTTCAAAGAAAGCATCGGCATGGCGCGTTACGTGGCACTGGAGACACACGGCCCGCATCTCCGCGCGGTTCTTTTTTGCAAGCTCGGGCATTGGCTTGTGGGTGATTTTATCTGTCTGAACCGTGGACTCGGGCGCCTGCAGCTCCCAGTACAGCCGTGAGCCGATATCATGCGTGGCAGGCGCGATCTCTTTGCCGGTTGTATTGTCTTTGATGGCGCCCATGTGGCAGGTGTAGCAGGTCGGGGCCCATTTTTCACCGGCAGCGTGGAGCTTGCCGTGCTTGGACTCCTCATAAATTTCGATCTGAGGATGGTCGGGCCCGAGGTGGCAGCGGCCGCAGGTCGTGGGGTTTCTTGCCTCTTTAAGGGAGAAGCTGTGGTGCGAATGGCACACTGTGCAGGTTCCCAGGCTTCCATCGGGGTTCAGCCGCCCCACGCCGTTGTTGGGCCAGTTGATCCAGTTGGTCTCGTCCTTGACGATTGAGCCGTGGCACATGTAGCAACCGATGGCGCGCTCGGGATCGCTGTTGGCACCCTTGACCGTCCAGGGGTCATTCAGGACATTGACAAAGAAATGAAGGGTTGCAGCGTGCTTGGTGCCTGACTGCTGCTTAACTTCATTTTCGTGGCAGTTGGCGCAGACCATGGGTGACACGACAACGGCGATTTTTTCAGGGCAGCGGTCGCTGACGATGGTTTTGGTGATTGCGGGGTCGTGGCAGGCAAGGCAGCCGATCTCGTTCTGGCCGTGTTTGCTGTTGCGCCACTGCTCAACAACCATGGGTGATTGCTTTTCATGGCAGGTCAGGCAGTTTTCCTCCTGGGCTGCGGCAAGTCCCGGTAACAGGGCAATGCAACAGATGACTAGACACAGTTTTGTGCTCATAACTCCCCCTTATATAAGAGCGTTTGATGTTGTCTGTGCTTTGCTGTGCTGTGCTGTGTATCTGTCTGGTATGGGCGGAGTATAGGCGGCGCGCAGGCAGGAGTCAATAAAAAATCCACCGTCAATATATGGTGGCCATTCGGCTTGAGCGACATCGTTTGAATAACGGGTTGCTCTATGAGCGCTGCTGCAGCACGGCTTGCACCGTGTCGGCAATTTTATTGACAGCGCCGCTGTTTTACTGAATAACCTCTAAGGCTGCATTGCCGACCGCAATGCGCAGGTCCGGTGTGCGCAGCAGCTCAAGCGTTTTTTCAACCAGCGCGGCCTTGCAGTCAATTTGAAAGGCAGCGTGTCTGGCAGTAAGGCTGCGGGCTATTTCCTTGAAATTTGACATGTATGGCCCGAAAATGACCGGTTTGCCGGCGAGCCCCGGTTCAAGCGGATTATGGCCGCCGATTCCCTCGACAAGGCTTCCGCCGATAAAAATAACCGTGCCGATTGAATAGACGCGCACAAGCTCGCCGATGGTGTCGAGCAGAATAACGGGCTCATCTTTACGCACGGCTCCGTTCGTCAACTCGGTCCGGCGCACGCAGGTAAGATTGAGGGCCGCTATTGTTTCAGCAGCCTCGTTAAACCGCTCAGGATGGCGGGGCGCAAGCAGCAGCATCAAATCGGGTATTTCTTTGCGCAGCTCAAGGAAAGCATCGAGCACCTGCTCTTCTTCGCCGCGGTGAGTGCTGCCGGCAATCAGAACCGGTTGCTCAGGGTTGAGCCCGAACTGACCGAGCATTTCGGTTTTTTCTGCATGCGTGACTGCCGGAACATGCAGGTCAAACTTGATATTGCCGCAGACGCTGACGCGCTCAGCCGGTGCGCCGATCTCTTTGATGCGCAAGGCATCGGCGCTGCTTTGCATGCAAAAACGGCTCACCATGGCGAGCACGCGGCGGAAGAAGAACCGGAAGGTGCGGTAGCGCGGGAATGATTTCTCGGAGATGCGGCCGCTCACGATCAGCATTGGCACGTCCTGTTTGTACAGAACCCGGTACAGGTTGGGCCAGATCTCGGTCTCGAGCGCCAGGAACAGCGCGGGCTGAATACAGCGCACTGCGCATTTTACAATAGATGGAAGGTCATAGGGGAAATAAATGATCGCGTCTGCGGCCTTCGCATGCGTGCGCGCAGTTGCATTGCCGGTTGCAGTGGTGGTCGAGAGCACAACGGGGCGATCGGGAAAACGGTGCTTCAGCTCGCGTATGAGCTGAACTGATGCCATGACTTCTCCGACCGAGACCGCGTGTATCCAGATGGGTCGGCATGCAAAACCGCTCAGGCTGTCGGTGTAGGCAAGCGCGCAGCGTTCGATAAACCTCTGGCGCTGGCTGCTTCTCAGCAGTGTCAGCAAAATCGGCAGCGGCGCAAGCACCAGGGCAACCAGCAGTAACAGGCTGTTATACACAAGAAACATCAGGCGCTTTGTTCTCCATTGCGGCGCGAATCATCCTGTAAAAACACAGAATATAATTTGGTGTATTCACCCCCGAGGCTGAATAGTTCATCATGAGGACCCTGCTCGACAATCCGGCCGGCCTTCAGCACGATAATCCGGTTGGCGTTGCGAATGGTTGAAAGGCGGTGTGAAATGATAAAAGCGGTGCGCGCGCTGATTAACAGTTCAAGCGACTTTTGTATCTGTTGTTCAAGCTGCACATCCAGCGATGCGGTGGCCTCATCAAGAATCAGGATCGGGGCATCTTTTAAAATCGCCCGGGCGATTGCAATACGCTGGCGTTGTCCGCCGGACAGGCGGTTGCCGTGTTCGCCCACAGAAGTGTCAAAGCCGTCGGGCAACTGTTCGATAAAGTCAAGCGCCGAAGCTTTGCGTGCTGCCTCAATAACGGCTTCGCGGCTTTGTCCGGGAGAGCCGTAGCTGATATTCTCATGCACGCTTGCATTAAACAGGTAGGGGTGCTGACTTACCAGTGCAATGTGTGCGCGCAGCGAGCACAGGCTGACGTCGCGCACGTCGCAGCCGTTAATGGTCAACGATCCGGCACTCACATCGAAAAAACGCGGTAATAAATTAACAAGGCTGGTTTTGCCCGAGCCGGTCATGCCGACAAGTGCAATAACCTCTCCAGGTTTCACGGTCAAATTGATCCCCTTTAAAACCGGTTCGGTGTTGTAGGCAAAGTCGACATTGTTAAAACAAATCTCACCCTTTGATGAGGGCAGGGCCGGGGCGCTGGACTTTTCTGCTATCTCGGGCTGCTGGTCAAGCACGTCAAATACTCGCCGGGATGCGGCAAGCCCTTCCTGAATGTCCTGCCAGGCATCGCTGATCCTTCTTATCGGTCCATACAGCAGAAAAAGCGCTGTCATAAAAGCAAAAAACTGGCCTGGTGTCAGCCCTCCGCTGAGCACCCGCAGACCGCCGTATACGATGACCGCAGCTCCTGCAATGCCGCCGATCAATTCCATCGTCGGTCCGGTCTTAGCCCTGATTTTTATGCGCTTATTGTATAGCTTCATGATCCTGAAGTTTTCAGCGTCAAAGCGGCTGTTTTCATACGCCTCCATGCCGAAGGCCTTGACAATGCGGCATCCGGAAATGGTCTCATGAATCAGCGTTGCAAGCCGGCCGACTTTTTCCTGTCCGCGCGTGGAGTAGGTGTGCGTTTTTTTACCAAAGCGCAGAAAGGGAATCAGTGCCCAGGGCATCACAAGCATGGCAATGCCGGCAAGGAGCAGATCCTGAGTGAACAGTACGAATGTCAGTCCGCACAGGGTGGTTGTTTCCTGCAAAAAATCGATGAAGCCTTTAGCGGCAGCGCGTTCCAGCAGGTTGACGTCATTCGTTACACGCGACATCAGTTCCCCGGTCGGATTTTTTATGAAGAATGATACGCTGAGGTTCTGTACATGCTCAAACAGTATATTGCGGAAGTCGTTGATGATACGGCTGCCGGCTTCTCCAATGAGGTACTCATAGCTGAATTCAAAGATGGCCCGTATGCTGAACAGGGCAATGATGGCCAGTGGAATCAGTGTGAGAATGGCCATGTCTTTTTTTATGAACACGTCGTCGATTGCCGGTTTCATTAAAAAAGCAAGACCGGCGGCGCATAGCGATGGCGGTATGGCGCAAAGGCCTGCCAGAGCAATGCGTTTCCAGTATGGCCTGATGAAGGGAATCAGACGTTTGTAGGTAGACAGGTTATGGGTTGACATAGTTTCGGCATATACAATGTTTGCGTTGTTCGGGCGCCTATGAGCGGGGCGCTTGTTACGGGCGTCCTGCGGCCAGCATATCGGCGGCAAGGTCTGCAACCCGCTCTGATGCGCCTGGGCCGCCCAGAGCCTGTTTAACGGTGTTGAGCCGCTGCTTGATTTGATTGCGGCGGCTGTCGTCGTCCAAAAGCGCCAGGGCCTCCCCTGCAATGCGGTCGGCCGTGGCATTATGTTGAATAAGTTCCGGGACAACCATTGAGCCTGCAACAATGTTGGCAAGACCGATACAGGGAACCCGGATCAGCATGCGCCCGAGCAGGTAGGTCAGCAGTGAAATGCGGTAGACAATAATCATGGGTTTGCCGAGCAGGGCGGTTTGCAGGGTTGCCGTTCCCGAGGTTACCAGGGCGATATCGCAACAGTTCACCGCATCGTAAAAATTGCCGGGCACCACCCGTACCGGCGCCTGCAGCGTACCTGCCAGGGCACGGATGTTCTCGTGGTTCAGGCCCTGCGCGGCCGGAATAATAAATTGCGCCTCAGGATACTGTGCGTGGATGCGTTCAGCTGCTCCGAGCATGGGCGGCAGCAGGCGCTTGATTTCACCGGTGCGGCTGCCCGGAAGCAGGCCTATAATCGGCCAGGTATCGTTAAGCCCGAAGCGCTGCAGGGCCTCGGGCCTGCTCAGCAGTTGCATGGGCTGATCCATAAGCGGATGTCCGACAAAATGCGCATCCAGCCCCACCCTGGTATAGAACGGCACTTCAAAGGGGAATATGACCGCCATGGTATCAACGATTCGCGCGATTTTTTTTGCCCGTCCCTGCCGCCAGGCCCATATCTGCGGGCTGATGTAGTAGAGCACCGGCACGCCGCAGCGTTTTGCAAATGCCGCCATGCGCAGATTAAAATCAGGATAATCTATAAAAATAATAAGATCGGGTGGGTTGGTTTTAATTTCGCGCCGCAGGGCCCTGAACGCACGCAGAATATGGGGCGCATGTGCCAGCACCTCAACCAGGCCGACCACCGCCAGGTGCCGGTTGTGGTACAGCAGCCGCATATCGGCCTGCTGCAGTTCATCACCGCCGATGCCGCAGCATTGCAGCTCAGGATAGCGTCGTTTGAGGGCCTTTAAGACAAGGGCGCCATGGTGATCGCCGGAGGTTTCACCGGTAACAATCATGACACGGGGAGTTTTAATGTCCATTATCCGCTTTCTGCCAGGCGCATTCACGGTCCAGGCCCGGGGCCTAGAACCGAATCTTTTTTTTGCGGTGTTCAATCTGTTCGACGATTTCAAGGGCAACTTTCAACGCGTTGCGACCGGCTTCGCCGGGCACGGATGGCTCACGGCGTGTATCAACACTGTCAAGAAATGAGCTGATTTCGTTAAGCAAGGCATCACCCTGAACGATGTTGATCTCGTCATACATGATTTGGGGCATTCCATCGACGGCTTCCGCATCTTCCATGCGCTTGAAGACTTCAGCCTGCTGTGTGGCAAAATCGATTGATATATAGGCATCCGGCTGAAATATTCTGGTTTTGCGCATTTCCTTGAGCGAGATACGGCTGGCGGTAACGTTGGCAACGCAACCGGTCGCGAATTCAAGGCGGACATTGGCAATATCATTTTTTTCAGGGGATACAATCGGGACGCCGACAGCGTGTATTGCCGTGACCGGAGAGTTTACCATGTTCAGAATAATGTCGATATCATGAATCATGATATCAAGAATAACATCAACATCGGTGCCGCGGTTCTTAAACAGGGCCAGTCGGTGGGTTTCAATAAACAGGGGGTTTTTGATGACGTCCTTGAGGGCCAGCACAGCAGCATTAAAGCGTTCAAGATGTCCAACCTGCAGAATGCGGTTGTTTTTTTTCGCTATGGCTATCAGGTCGTCAGCCTCTTCCAGCGTGACGGTTATGGGCTTTTCAACCAGTACGTCCAGGCCGTTTTCGAGGCAGCCGCGGGCGATGCGGTGATGCTGGTCGGTCGGCACGACGATGCTCACGGCATCCACTTTGCCGATCAGTTCGCGGTAATCGCTGAAGGCTGCCGCGTTATGCTTCGCCCCGATCTCGCGGGCCCGATCAATGTCGGCATCCACAACAGCTACAAGCTCAGCCTCGGCAAGGCCGGCATACTTTTCAGCATGAAATTTCCCCAGATACCCGACACCGACAACGGCAGCACGAACCGGTTTCATTTTCTCAGCACCCCCCGCTCGGAGTTTAGAATAAAATTGCTCAGGTACTGTACCTCGGCCGACTCAAGGCCCTCTTCCTCTATCGTCTGAACTGCCCGCTTCACCGTCAGCCCCGAGCGGAAAAAAATCCGGTAGGCGTTCTTCAGCTCGGAAATCACTTCGGGAGAAAATCCGTGGCGCTTCAGCCCCACGATATTGACGCCGCTTAATTTCGTGCGCTCGCCGGCGGCAATCACATATGGCGGCACGTCCTGAGGCACGCCCGAAACCCCGCCGACCATGGCATAGGCGCCGATGCGCACGAACTGATGAATGCCCACAAGGCCGCTGATAATGACATAGTCTTCGATGGTGATGTGGCCGGCGAGGTTCGCGCAGTTGGACATAATGATGTTGCTGGCAAGCCGGCAGTCATGTGCTATATGGCAGTAGGCCATAATAAGATTATTGTTGCCGATGCTGGTAATGCCCCCGCCGCCCTCGGTGCCGCGGTTGATAGTTACATACTCCCGTATGGTATTATTGTCGCCGATGGTGAGCAGGGTGCGCTCGCCGTGATATTTCAGGTCCTGCGGATCTTCCCCGATCGAGGAGAACTGGTAAATCCGGCAGCCCTGGCCGATGGTAGCCGGTCCCTTCATAACCACATGGGGCCCGATGACCGTCCCCTGGCCGATGGTGACCTCATCGCCGATAATGCTGTAGGCCCCGATTGCAACGCCGGCCCCGATATCAGCCTTACTGCTGACTAGTGCAGTGCTGTGAATCATTGACAGCCCCTTTCCCTGAACAGTTTCATTTACATGGTCGCCATCAGCACAGCTTCAGCCGCCACTTCATCGCCCACATAGGCCTTGCCACCGAATTTCCATATGCCCCGCTTGACCGCAATGGCCTCAAGCTCGAACCGGAGCTGGTCGCCGGGCACTACCGCCCTGCGGAACCGGCATTTATCGATGCCGAGAAACCGTATATTGCTGTTCTTTGAAACATCCATCTCCCCGCTGCTCATCAGCAGTATGCCCCAGGTCTGAGCCATCGCCTCAACGATCAGCACCCCCGGCATGATGGGCTCGCCGGGGAAATGGCCCTGGAAAAAAGGCTCGTTGATCGTGACGTTTTTTATTGCCACGATGCGCTTCTGCGGAACGGTCTCAAGCACACGGTCAACCAGAAGGAAGGGGTATCGGTGCGGAAGATATCGCATAATGTCTTTGATCGTAATCATATCCTGTCTTTCTCCTGTTGTTTGTGAAGCGCTGCTTCGAGGGCTTCTACTTTTTGCGTGAGTTGTACAAGGGTACGGCGCATGTCCGGCAGTTTCGGAAATGTGGTTGTCGCCCTCAAGAATTTTTTATGCTCTATCGCCGGGGCACCTGAGACGATCTGTCCGTCCGGAAGATCGGCACTGACGGCGCCGCGCGCGCCGACGATACAATCGCTGCCGATGGTGATATGTCCAACAGCGGCGCTCTGGCCGGCCATGATAACCCGGTCGCCGAGTTTGGTGCTGCCGGAGATGCCGGTCTGGGCCACCACACAGCAGTCTTCCCCGATAATGACATTATGGGCGATCTGCACCAGGTTATCGGTTTTTGTGCCGCGCTTGATCCAGGTGCGCTCCAGCGCAGCGCGGTCAATGGTATTGCACGCGCCGATCTCCACGTCATCGTCGATCTGCACTATGCCCAGCTGCGGTATTTTGTAATACGCGGCCTTGTCGCGCGCAAAGCCGAATCCGTCGCTGCCGATTACGGTGCCGGCATGAATAATGACCCGGCTTCCGATTATGCAGCGCTCTTCGATCGTGACGTTTGGATGCACAAGCGTGCCGTCTCCGATTGAAACATTTCTGCCGATGTAGCAGTGCGGGTATATGGTCACATTGTCGCCCAGGCGGCAGCCCTCGCCGATATATACGAAGGGGTACACCGTGACATTGCTGCCCATGTGGACGTTGTCGGCAATTATTGCATGCGGATCAATCGTGCCGGGCTCTTTCGGCGCAGGGTTGAGAAATCGCAGTGCTTTTGCGTACGCCAGGTAGGGATTGGCAACCTTTATGAGGTTTCGACCCGGTGCAATGGTTTCCGGGGCGCACACAATGGCCGAGGCCCGCGTGGTGGCAATGTATTGCGCGTATTTCGGGTTGGCGACAAAGGTGATGTCGCCGGGCCCGGCCTTTTCAATGCCGGCCAGACCCGAGATGATGCAGTTTTCATCACCGTCAATCTCACCGCCCAGAATCCGTGCGATTTCTTTGAGGGAAATTTCCATATACAGGCCTGCTGTTAGTTTTGAGAACCGCTGTCAAGCATTGCAATAATTTTATCGGTCAGGTCAAGGCCTTCTTCCGCATAGAGCAGCACCCGCTCGGAGCGCTCGAAGATGATGCTGAAATCGTGTTTTTTGCCGTAGTCACGCACTAACGGAATCAACTTCTCCAGGATCTCGCCCGTGAGTTGCGCCTCTTTGAGCTGCAGTTCGGCCTTTTGGTCCTCTACCATGCGCTCATAGTCGCGCTGGCGGCGTGCCATATCAAGTTCCTTGGAGCGGCGGACATCATCGGTGAGCATCGCGCTTTGTTTTTGCAGCATTTCGGCTGCCTGCTGAATGCTCTCTTTCTGTTTCATGATATCGTCTTTTACCCGGTTTGCCTCAACGGTGAATTTTTCGTTGGCTGATTTGCCGATTTTGCTTTCCGCAACCGCGCGCTGAATATTAACATAGCCGATTTTCAGTTCGGCGGCATTGCAGATGGTTCCTGCTGCCAGCAGCGCGGTTGTGAGCATGAGTGACAGTAGCGTTTTTTTCATAGTGTTTGATCTCCTTTGATTTGTATGGTGCACCAGGGTTTGTTTGCTTCTTGAACATGCTGTTGAAAAACGGCCATCTGTTGCGTTGCGCTCATCATTCGTCTTTGCGGCGTACGGTAGGGGTACGGCATGCGGTGCCTACAAATAATTACGCGCGCCTTGCATCCGGTCATTTTTGAAAAGCATTTAAAAACTTTTGCTATCTAGAAAGAGACCAGGATTGCCTCCTTATGTATGCGGCTTAAAATTGCCCGCCCATGGAAAATTCAAAGTTGCTGCTGCTTTCATCGTATTTTGGCGACAGGTTGTAGCCCCAGACCACTTTCAGCGGGCCGAAAGGCGAGTACCAGTTGGCACCAACGCCCACATCGTTGCGCATGTCTGAGAAGAACCCATCCCCGCTTGCATAGGAGTTGCCGGAGTCAAAAAACAGCATGCCGCGCAAACCGGCCGACTTCATAAGCGGGAACAGGTATTCGACATTGAAGTAGAGTTCCTTCTTTCCGCCCACAACATCATATTTATTATTATACTTTTTGGTGGGGTCGTAGCCGGGGTCTCCGGGTTTGAGTTTGGGGCGCACTTCGCGCGGCCCTACGCTGCGCGCTTCAAAACCGCGCAGGGAGTTCATGCCGCCAAGAAAGAATTTTTCGGATATCGGAATGTCCTCGCCCATATAGGGGAAAATCTGGCCGATGGTGCCGCGCAGCATAAAAGCTGAATCCTTCAGCACGGGAAAAAATTTTGCTGCGCTCGCGATTGCGGTTATGAAGCGGCCGTCGCCACCCAGGCCGGCAAACTCTACGGAGGCACTGTTGTACACGCCTTTGCGCGGTGCCCAGTGATCATCGCGGGAATCCTTGATCAAGGCGGTTATGATGCTGCTGACCGAGCTGGTGCCCTGCTGCTCTGATATGGAAAGCGGAACCTGCTCCTCATCATCCTGCAGCTTGATATCAATGGATTCAAGGCGGTAGGTCAGGTGCAGCCGGGTGAAATCCCAGTCCCTGAAGGGCATGCTGGTGCGCAAATTGAGACCCGTGGAATTACGGTCGAAATCCTCATATTCCTGTTCAATTTTGAACAGGTCAAAGCCGACCGACTGGGGACGGTCGCGGAACCAGGGTTCGGTAAATGAGATATTATAATAGGATGAGTGCCCGCCAACCTGCGCCATAAAGGTCAATTGCTGTCCTTTGCCGAACAGGTTGTTCTGGGAAATTTGAAACATACCCATGATGCTGTCAACCGAGCTGTAGCCGGCCCCGATACTGAACGAACCCGTGGGGCGCTCCTTAACCTCCACGTTGAGGTTAACCTGGTCCTGTACGCTGCCGGGTTCGGTGTTGATGAGTACATCCTCGAAAAAACCAAGCTTGTTGATGTTCTGTCTGCTGCGGTCGATTGCATTGGAATCGTAGAGAGCTCCTTCAAGCAGAGTCATTTCACGGCGGATAACATTATCGCGGGTTTTCGTATTGCCGCTGACGCGGATTTTTTCAAGGTAGATTTCATCGCCCTTTTGAATATTAAACGCTACATTTACCGTTTTGTTCTCAGGCTGTATATCGGTCAGGGGCGTAATGTCGGCGAAGGCGAATCCTTTCGATGAGTACAGAGACTTAAGGGCAATCAGGTCATCATTGAGCAGCTGTCCATTGAATGTCGCCCCGGGGGTCGACTTTACCTTCGAGAGCAGAAAATCCGTGTCGTAGATCAAGTCCCCCTTGAAATCAAGGCTGCCGATTGTAAATCGATCGCCTTCCTCAATGGTAAAATGCACATATACCTTTTTGCCCTTAAATTCGACTTCAGGTGTGAGTACGTTGGCCCGCAGAAATCCCTGGCTGAAATAGTAGGCAGCAATGCGCTCGGTGTCTTTTACAAGGGCATCATCCTTGAACGTGCCCCGGGAGGTGAATATGGAAAGCAGCCAGTGCTTTTTGCGGGTTTCCATAACCTTGAGCAGCGTGCCTGCTTTAATCGAGTTGTTGCCTGAGAATGTTACATTGGCAACCTTAACGGCTTCACCTTCCTTAATGCGGAATTCCACCGAGCTGTAATCATCATCAATCGGGGTTATGGTGTAGTTGATGCTGACTTCATAGTAGCTCTTATCGACATAGACTTTGCGCATGCGGGCTACATCGCCCTTAACTTTGGCGATATCCAGAATGGTGCGCACCTTGGTCTCCATGACTTTTTGCAGGTCGTCAAGCTTGATTTTTTTGTGGCCGATGATCTGCACGGAGCGCACCATGGGTTTTTCCTTAACCACAAACGTGACGACCATGCCCCGTTCTGTCTCCTCGGTGGTAATCTGGATGTCTTTGAAATATCCCATTTGATAAATGCGCCGCAGGTCCTCCTGCAGCACCTGCGGTGAAAACACCCGTCCTTTTCTGGTTTCAATCGCGAACAGGATGGCGTCCTTTTCAATGAAAAGGTTGCCGCGGGTCTGCACATCGGCAACCATCACTTTATTGAAAATGGTTTGATTAATCCGGTTGGCAAGATCGCTCATCTCGAATGGCAACGCGCTTTCATCCGCTGCTGTTGAATAAGCCCGTCGGGTTGCGGCCAGGTCATCGGTTTTGATGATCAGGGCGTCAATGCTGCATTGCGAGCCGATTTTTGTCAGGCTTCCGGTCACCACAAAGTCCGCACGCAGGCGCTTGCCGATAACAGCCGCCTTCTCCTCATCAATGGCATTCCAGTCGAAGCGCTGGACCTGTTCAAGAACCGTTGACCGGTCAACGACCGCAATGTCACCGGTTTCCTCCAGGCGACTGGTAAGCATGGTGGGGATGGCCTGTTGAAGGTAGGTCATGTCGGTTTCGCTGTGCGTAACAAAAGGCAGCACGGCAACGCGCATCTGCTCGGCAGAACGTGCCATGCCGGGCAGCAGCACAAACAGCATGAAGAATGCGGCAAAAAGCTTTGTTCGAGGTATTGTCATAGTCGTTCAGTCTTCAGGTTGCATGCGGCACGACCGCGCCGTCACGCAGGGTTATGCAGCGCGGCATGCGCCGGGCAAATTCCTCATTGTGCGTCACGATAATCAACGTGGTCCGCATCTGGGCATTGAGTTCAAGCAGCAGGTCGAAGACCGCCCCGCCGGTGTGTGAATCAAGGTTGCCGGTCGGCTCGTCAGCCAGAACAAGTTCAGGGTTCATAATCAGGGCGCGCGCAACCGCTACGCGCTGCTGCTCTCCGCCGGAAAGTTCCCCGGGCTTATGGTGCATGCGGTTGCCAAGTCCGATGCGCTCCAGCAGATCCCGGGCTTTTTCGCGATACTGCCGGCTGTCATCTCCGGCAATTATAGCCGGCATGCAGGTGTTTTCATAGGCCGTGAATTCAGGCAGCAGGTGGTGAAACTGAAAAATAAAACCGATACGTTTGTTGCGAAATCGTGCAAGCTCCTGCGGCGTGCGCGAAAAAATATCGGTCTCACGGTACAGAACATGGCCGCCGGTAGGGTGGTCAAGAGTTCCCAGAATATGCAGCAGCGTGCTTTTGCCGGCTCCTGAGGGGCCGATGATTGCCAGCATATCCCCTGTGCGAATGGTTACATTCACCTTGTTGAGCACTTCTGTCACCGTGCCGTTATTGGTATATGCCTTGCACAGATCCTGAACCTGCAGCAGGTCATTACCGTCAGCACTATGCTGTGGGGCCCCATTATTCATAGCGCAGGGCCTCAACCGGTTCAAGCCGGGCTGCCTGCAGCGCCGGGTATATGGTTGCGAGAAAGCTGATGCCGATTGTGCACAGGGTCACGAGCAGAGTGTCGGCAAAACCGATTTTTACCGTCAGGGACGGGATATAGTACACATCACCGGCCAGCTTTATGATTGCATAGGTGTTTTGCACCCAGGCCAGGCCGCAGCCCGCAGCCAGGCCCAGTAATGTGCCCATCGAGCCGATGACAAGCCCCTGGTACATAAAAATTTTCATAATGCCGCCTGCAGACGCGCCCATTGATTTTAAAATGGCAATCTCGCGGTTTTTTTCATTGACCATCATGACCAGGGTCGCGACAATACTGAAAGCGGCCACGATAATGATCAGGACGAGGATAATGAACATGGCGGTTTTTTCAAGCCTCAAGGCCGAATACAGGCTGCGGTTCATTTCCTTCCAGTCGCGCACATGGTACTGCGGTGTCAGCACGGCCCGTATGGCTTCAGCCACCGGCGCGGTATTGTCGGCGTCGTTGATCCGAACCCAGATCCCGCTGGCCTGACCCGGCATTTTCAGGAACTGCTGCGCGGCTTCAAGACTGATATAGGCCATGCCGCTGTCATATTCGTACATGCCGGATTCGAAAAGGCCTGTGACCATGAATTTTTTCCAGCGCGGAACCATGCCGGTGGGGGAGAGCAGTCCCGTGGGCGAAACAATCGTGATGACACTGCCGCTCAGCACGCCCAGCGCTTTGGCCAGTTCGCTGCCGACAATGATGCCCGGCAGCTCCAGGTCCTCATGGGTGTGCCGGCCCGCGAGCTCTTCAATGGTTCCCTGTGTCAGGTTTTTCTCAATGCTGATGGCGTGGCCTGCGCCGTGAGGATCGATGCCCTGCAGCACAGCGCCGGAAACATTTGTCTCCGAGGACAGCATGACCTGTGTCATGATGAACGGGGTGGCGGCCAGCACGCCGCTGACCTGTTCAAGGTCAGAGCAGGTCCGGTCGTAGTTCTCAATGCCTGTGCCGAATCCGGTGATGACAATGTGCGAGTTGGCCCCCAGTATTTTTTCAAGCAGATCATCGCTGAATCCGGTCATGACGCCCAGCACCAGGATCAGGGCCATAACGCCTATGGCAACGCCGGCAATCGATATGAGCGTTATGAGCGACACGAAAGCCTGTTTGCGTTTGGCGCGCAAATAGCGTCCCGCGATAAAAATTTCAAATGAGCCGGTCATGAACGTCAAAACCCTTTCAGCGCATCAGCGGAAATAGAATTACGTCCCGGATTGAAGCGGCATTGGTTAACAGCATCACCAGTCGGTCGATGCCGATGCCTTCGCCGGCTGCAGGGGGCATGCCGTATTCCAGCGCCAGCAGGAAATCTTCGTCAATCGTACCTGTCGCCCCCTCAATGCGGTCTTTTGCCGCGGCCTGGGCCTCAAAGCGTTCGCGCTGGTCAATCGGATCGTTGAGCTCGGAAAATGCGTTGGCAATTTCGCGGCCGGCAATGTAGAGCTCAAACCTGTCGGTAACACCGGGGTCCTGTTCATTGCGCCGGGCCAGCGGTGAGACTTCAACGGGGAAGTGGGTAATAAAGGTGGGTTGCACCAGATGCGGCTCGGCAACCTCCTCGAAAATCGCAGCAACAAGCTCGCCGGGCTGTTCCTGGCCGCAGATCTTCAGGCCCAGGGAGCGGGCGTGAGACTGCAGCTTTTCAAGGGACTCAAGGTCTTTGGGGTCGAAATTGCCGAACTGTGCCGCAGCCTGCTTCATGGTGAGGCGCTGCCAGGGGGCCGAAAAATCAAGGGTCGTGCCCTGGTACTCAACCGTGGCGGAACCATTGACCTCAATACACACCTGCGAAATCATGGTCTCAGTCAGGTGCATCAGGTCTTCATAGGTTGCGTACGCCTGATAGAATTCCACCATGGTAAATTCCGGGTTGTGCTGGGTTGATATGCCCTCATTGCGAAAGTTGCGGTTGATTTCAAATACGCGCTCAAGACCGCCGACCAGCAGGCGTTTCAGGTACAGTTCCGGTGCAATGCGCATGAACAGTTCAATGTCAAGCGCGTTATGGTGCGTTTTGAACGGTTGGGCGGTTGCGCCTCCCGGGATCGGGTGCATCATTGGCGTTTCAACCTCCTGAAAGCCGCGCTCTTCCAGGAATCTCCGGATAAGCGTTATAATCCGTGAGCGGGCCTGGAACGTGGTGCGAACATTTTCATTGGCAATCAGGTCAAGGTAGCGCTGCCGGTAGCGGGTTTCAACGTCCTGCAGGCCATGCCATTTTTCGGGCAGAGGCCGCAGCGATTTGGTGAGCAGGCACACCTGCGAAGCCATTATCGTCAGTTCATCGGATTTGGTTACAAAGGCGCGCCCCCGCACACCGATAAAATCGCCGATATCGACTTTTTTGAAAACGGCAAAGTTCTCCTCGCCGATTCCGTTTTTCTGGATATAGGCCTGCATGCGGCCGCTGCGATCCTGTACCTGCACAAAAGCCGCTTTGCCGAAGTCCCTGAGCGAGACAATCCGGCCGGCAAGACTGAAAACATCCGCGCAGGCTTCAATGTCCTCCCGGGATCGCCCGGCGAACAGGGCGGTGATGTGCGCTGCCGTGTGGTCTGCCTTGAATCCGTTGGCATACGGATTGATGCCGGCCTCGCGCAACTCAGCGGCTTTTTCGCGGCGGTGTCTGATGAAATCTTTGAGCTCGTCCATGATTGTGGCTGTGTCGCTGCCGGGTATGCACCCGGTCTCGTTGCATTAGATAATATGTATATAAATAAAGGGTTTACATTATCGTAAGTTTTTTGTTAAGTCAAGGAAAAGCATTTTTTACTTACGTTTTTACAAAAAGTGTGTTACACATAATTTCTTAACATAGGGCTCTACACCAGTAAATATTTTTGAGAACAACAGGAGGACGTATCATGTCGCCGGAGGAGTTGAAAAAGACGATTCTTGAGTTTGCCGCCAGTTATGCATATTCTAATCTGATTACCATCGACAGCCAGGGCTTTCCCAAGAGCCGTATGATGGAAAATGTTGCTCTTGAGGAAGATCTGGTTTTTTATTTCGCCACCTTTGCCGCATCCGACAAGGTTGCTGAAATCAAGGCCCAGCCCCGTGTCAATGTTTTTCTCTACCGGCCCGAGGATCATTCCAGTATTTCCGTAAGCGGAACGGCTGACATTGTCATGGACGATAATGTGCGTCGGGCGAAATGGAAGGAACAGTGGAGCGGGTTCTGGAAACAGGGTTATACTGATCCCGGGTTTGCCCTGATAAGGATTGTTCCGAAAAAAATCATGTATCTCGACTATGCAGCGCATCAAAAAGAGGTTTTAGAGCTGTAGCGTCTTTCCGGGCACGCGGATACACAGTTAGTGCTTGAAATTCCTTGTCACATATGATAAGAATGTAAAAATTTAACCGAAGCGCCCGGTCGGGCATGGAATGCTGCCTGTGCGAAATGTGCCCGAAAGCCATACGGTTATAACGGGTTCGATTACATCAATCCGCCGAGCCGAAATACCGGAACACGGGTTGCAGCTTGAGTTACTCTGGGATGCGGCCCTGCTGGAAAGCCTGCCGGAACACATAATCCGGCCTGATATTGAAGCCCCGTTGCGGTTGCAGTTGCGTCTCAGCCCTGACGGGCATCGGGTTATTATGGACGGCAGCTGTGAATCTCAGGGCATGAGTACCTGCGTTCGTTGTCTGGAGCGATTTCCGTACCCGCTCAACCTGTCTTTCCGTTGTGTTTTTCAGCCCATCGGTATGAACGACGCGACCGGAACTATTGAGCTTGGCCCGGACGACCTGGAAATGGCTTACTACGACGGTGAGCATATTGACCTGGTTGCCCCGGTATTTGAACAGATTCACCTCGGTCTGCCGGCCTATCCGCACTGCAGCGAGGAGTGTAGAGGATTATGCGCACAATGCGGCGCGAATTTAAATAACGGTGCATGCGGTTGTGAGACCGGCCCCAGGACGCAGTCGCCCTTTGCCGCACTCGGCAAGCTTAAAAAGAAGGCTTGAGGCGCAGACCGGATAAACCACAGCAACAAACAGAAGGAAGTCATTATGGCAGTACCAGTCAAGAAAACATCCCGATCGCGGCGCGGCAGCAGGCGTGCACACGATGGCCTGAAAAAGGTCAGTCTTGCAACCTGCCCGCAGTGCAATGAGCCGACCAGGTCTCATCATGTGTGCCCCAAATGCGGCTATTATAAAGGCCGCGAGGTGGTTGCGGTCAGTGCCGACTGAGATCGCATGCCGTGTGCGCCGGAAGCGGGAGCACACCTGCAGGTACAGGCTGAAGTACGGCAGGCGCGGCACGCGGCCAGCGAGTGCTGCGGCACAGTGACAGGCGTGCATGCATCGCAATGATTGGGATATCGATCACATTATGTATAGAGCAAAAATAACCGGAACAGGCTCATGCGTTCCTGCGCGTGTTTTGACCAATGCTGATTTTGAAACAATGGTCGACACAAGCGATGATTGGATCACGGCCAGAACCGGCATAAAGGAGCGGCATGTTGCCGGTGCGGGGGAATCCTCCTCAACGTTTGCCTGTCAGGCCGCTGAAAATGCCCTGGCAATGGCCGGTTGCGACGCCCGTGAGCTTGACCGCATTATTGTTGCCACCATAACGCCTGATACGCCTACGCCGTCGGTCGGCTGTGTCCTGCAGGACAGGCTTGGCGCGGTTAATGCGGCCGCCTTTGATATCTCGGCCGGATGTACCGGATTTTTGTATGCCCTGTCACTGGGCGACAGCCTGATCCGCTCGGGCATGCACGAAAAAATACTGGTTGTCGGGGTTGAAACCCTCTCAAAAATTACCGATTATCAGGACCGCACCACATGCGTACTGTTCGGTGACGGGGCCGGCAGCGTGGTGCTTGAGCGCAGCGAAGGCGATCGGGGGATACTCTCCACCCATCTGTACAGTGACGGTTCCTGCGGCAAGCTCCTGTATGTACCCGGCGGTGGATCGGCAATGCCCGCAAGCCATGCAAGTGTTGATGCGCGCGCCCATTATTTAAAAATGGACGGCAACAAGGTATTTAAAATTGCGGTAAAATCACTTGAAGATGCGGCGCTTAAAGCTCTGGAGCACAATGGTATTACCGGCGACGATCTTGATCTGCTCATCCCGCATCAGGCCAATGACCGTATCATTCAGGCCATTGCGAAACGGCTGAATCTTGCGCCTGAAAAAGTTTTTGTCAATATTCATAAATACGGCAATACGTCGTCGGCGTCCGTCCCGATTGCGCTGGATGAGGCGAACCGGCAAAACCGTATCAAGGAGAATGACCTGGTGCTGCTGGATGCTTTCGGGTCAGGGTTTACCTGGGGATCGGCTCTTATCAGGTGGTAAATTACAAAGAATAACATAGAGTGGTATACTGCGAGTACACGACAGAAAGGTGGGTAGCGACATGTTGAGTTACAATCTTGATGAAACACAGCTGCAGATGATTGATCTTGCCCGCAAGATCGGCAAGGAAAAAATTGTTCCCGCGCGGGCCGAGCTTGATGAAACCGGCAGATTCCCCTGGGACATTTTGGGCATTCTGGCTGAAGCCGGGCTGTTCGGGGTCTATATCCCCGAGGAATACGGCGGACTTGGGTTCGGTAATTTTGAGAACTGCCTGGTGGTGGAAGAGTTGTCCAAATATTGTATCGGCGTTTCCGTGAGTTTTGCCGCCAGCGGCCTGGGAGCATATCCGATTCTGCTGTTCGGCAGCCATGAACAAAAGAAAAAATACCTGCCCGACATCGCTGCCGGCAAAAAGCTGGCCGCTTTCGGCATAACCGAGTCCGCAGCGGGCAGTGATGCCGGCTCGATTCGCACCACAGCCACCCGTAAGGGCGACAGCTATGTGCTTAACGGCGTGAAACAGTGGATCACCAACGGCGGCGAGGCCCTGACCTATTCGGTTATCGCCAAAACCGACAAGACCAAAGGGGCCCGCGGTGCCAGTGCTTTTGTTGTGGAAAAAGACACCCCCGGCTTTACCTTCGGCAAGAAGGAAAACAAGCTCGGCATCCGCGCATCGGCCACACGTGAGCTCGTGTTCGAGGACTGTGAAATTCCCGCTGGTAACATTCTTGGCCGTGAGGGCACCGGGTTTATCGTTGCCATGAAGACGTTTGATCAGACCCGCACCGGCATTGCGGCCCAGGCCGTCGGACTGGCGCAGGGCGCCCTGAATGAGACGCTTAAGTATGCGCATGAGCGCAAAACTTTCGGCAAGGCGATTATTTCGCATCAGGCCGTACAGCATATGCTTGCCAACATGGCCACCCAGATTGAGGCGGCCCGCGCCCTGACCTATGAAGCCTCACGCTATTGCGACAGCGGCGCCAAGGATATGGCCAAGTATTCTTCCATGGCCAAGCTTCTGTCCTCTGACGTGTGCATGCAGGTTACAACCGATTGCGTTCAGATCTTCGGCGGCTACGGCTATATGCGCGAGTATCCTGTTGAAAAGATGATGCGCGATGCGAAAATTCTGCAGATTTACGAAGGTACCAACCAGATCCAGCGCAATGTTATCGGCCAGTTCCTGATCAAGGAGGTTGCCGGTAATAAGGTTGGATAGCGCAGGCAAATAAAATCTTGCGCAAAGAGGGAAGTTAGTATAAAAAGGTGCAACTATGAATTTGGCGGATAAAAAAGCGATTGTAACCGGTGCTGCTCAGGGTATCGGTAAAACCATTGCGCTGCAGCTGGCGCTCCATGGCGCTGATGTTGTCGTCACGGACATCAACCGGGAGGGTCTTGCTCCCGTGGTGGCCGAGATACAGGCGCTTGGCCGTCGTGCACATGCAATCGCCATGGATGTTTCCAACCTGGCGCAATGTGAGGATATGGTCAAGGAGGCCGTGCAGGCAATGGGCCGGATAGACATTCTGGTCAATAATGCCGGCATTACCCGTGACACGCTGCTGTTGCGCATGAAGGAGGAGCAGTGGGACCAGGTGATGCAGGTGAATGTCAAGGGAACGTTTAACTGTACCAAGTCTGTACTTCGCACCATGTTTAAGCAGAAATACGGCCGTATTATCCAGATTTCGTCCGTAACCGGCGCAATGGGCAATGCCGGCCAGGCCAATTATTCCGCCTCAAAGGCCGCAGTTATCGGTTTTACAAAGGCGGTTGCACGCGAATATGCCCACAGCGGCATTACGGTTAATGCGGTGGCACCCGGATTTATAAAAACGGCCATGACCGACGCCATACCGGATAAAGAGCGCGAAGCCATGATCGCCCAGATACCCGCCCGGCAGCTCGGCACCCCTGAGGATGTCGCCTATGCCGTTTGTTTTCTGGCAGCAGATGAAAGCAGCTATATTACCGGACAGGTCATTCACGTCAATGGCGGACTTTACACGTAGGTATTACTCAACAGGTATACGATGGTATTAATATTTTTTAACAGCATGGAGGTTAGGAACAATGGCAGATAAAACCATAGAAGAACAGGTTAAGGAAATCATCGTCGAGCAGCTTTCCGTCAACGCCGAGGAAGTTGTGCCCGAGGCTTCTTTCGTGGATGATCTTGGCGCAGATTCACTGGATCTTGTTGAGCTGATCATGGTCATGGAAGAGAAGTTCGGCCAGGAAATCCCGGATGAAGACGCTGCGAAACTGCAGACTGTCCAGGATGCGATTACCTATATTAAAGAACGCAAAAATTAATACCGGCTGTTCACTGTCGGTATACGCGTATGTAAGAAAAGAGCCTTCTCCTGAACGGAGAGGGCTTTTGGAAATTGAGCATGGGGGAATAGCTGCTTGGATACGAAAAGAGTAGTCATAACCGGCATGGGTATTATTTCGCCGCTTGGTATCGGGCTCGAAGAGAACTGGGCTGCCGTCAGCAACGGCCGCTCCGGTATTGCGCCGGTTACCAAATTCGACGCTTCGGACTTGCCGTCCCGGATTGCCGGTGAGGTGAAAAATTTCAATGCGGAAGACTGGGTTGAAAAAAAAGAAATAAAAAAGATGGACCCCTTTCTGCATTACGCCCTTGCGGCAGGCCGGATGGCCGTTGAACAATCCGGTCTTGTTATTGATGAAAGCAATGCCGAGCGTGTCGGCGTTCTGGTCGGCTCAGGTCTGGGCGGGCTTGAAACCATTGAAAAATACCATGCAATCCTGCTGGAACAGGGCGCGAAAAGGATATCTCCTTTTTTCATTCCCGGCGCTTATCGTCAATCTGGCGCCCGGTCAGATTTCAATGCTTTTCGGCTGCAAGGGACCCAACTGCAGCATGGTGACGGCCTGCGCAACCGGCAATCACTCAATCGGCGAGGCCTTTAAAATTATTCAGCGCGGAGACGCGGATGCAATGATTGCCGGCGGGGTTGAGTCAACCATTACACCGCTGGCCCTGGGCGGATTCTGCGCCATGAAAGCGCTCACTACCCGCAACGATGAGCCGCAACGGGCCAGTCGCCCGTTTGAACGAGACCGGGATGGTTTTGTAATCGCCGAAGGGGCCGGACTGCTTATGATGGAGTCCCTGGAAACGGCACAAAAACGCGGGGCCACTATTCTGGCTGAGATAGCCGGATTTGCCTGCAATGCCGATGCGCATCATATTACCGCACCGTCACCGGGCGGTGAGGGCGCGGCGCGCTGCATGACGCTGGCCCTGAAGGACGCCCGCATGAATCCCGAGGAACTGGATTATATTAACGCGCACGGAACCTCAACCAGTGCCAATGACAGGGCGGAATCACAGGGCATGCGCCGGGCTTTCGGATCGCATGCCGACAAATTATGGGTCAGTTCCACGAAGTCAATGACCGGGCACATGCTGGGTGCCGCCGGAGGTGCCGAGGCTGTTTTCAGCATTCAGGCGCTGCAGAACGGCGTTGTGCCCCCGACGATAAACTATGAGAATCCTGATCCTGACTGCGACCTTGATTATGTGCCTAACATTGCCCGCGAGAGGGCCATCAAGACCGTTATGAGCAATTCTTTCGGTTTCGGCGGCACAAACGCAACGCTTGTATTTCGTAAATTTGAAGGCTGAGTGGTGCCACGTGAGTGAAAAAATAGCGATTGCCTCCGATCATCGCGGTATTGCCGTAAAGGCAGCCATTATCAGCCGGCTTGAGCAGCTCGGCGCTGATGTGCTGGACATGGGGCCTGCAACCGATGCCCCTGTGGATTATCCTGAGTATGCATGCAAGGTGGCCGGTGCGGTTTCGCGCGGAGCGTGCGACCGGGGAGTTCTGATTTGCGGCTCCGGTATCGGCATGTCGATTGTAGCCAATAAATTCAGGGGTGTTCGGGCAGCGTTGTGTCATGATGTCCGTACAGCCACACTGTGCCGCCTGCATAACAACGCCAACATACTGGTTGTGGGTGAATCAGCCGGTGAAGCCCTTGCCCGTGAAATGGCTGCGATCTGGTTTGAGACCGCCTTTGAGGGCGGTCGCCATCAACAACGGCTTGATCTTATTGCCGCGATTGAGGCTGACCTCAGTAGACAGTCTCCGGCACAAGCATAAACGCTCGCATTGATGATCGGGCCGGATTATCAGCCTGAATCCGGATACGAGCCCGCCTTGAATGCAAGGCTGCCGTTGCCACGAGGCAGGCTGCAGCCTTTGTAATCACAACCTGTTCATGAGCCGGTGTAATGCCTGCGCCTGAGCGCAATTCATGTATTGTCATGCCGCAGCAAGCACGCCGACCTGACTGGAACGAATACTTTATTGATATTGCCCGGCTGGTATCGCGGCGCTCAACCTGTACGCGCCGCTCTGTCGGTGCTGTTCTGGTTAAGGATAAGCGTATCCTGGCAACCGGCTATAATGGCGCCCCAAGCGGCCTGGCGCATTGCGCAGAGGTCGGGTGTCTGCGCGCACAGCAGCAGGTGCCCTCAGGTCAGCGCCATGAGCTGTGCCGTGGTTTGCACGCCGAGCAGAATGCCATTATTCAGGCGGCTTTTCACGGTATCAGCATCAACGGTGCCACACTGTATTGCACGACTGTGCCGTGCAGCATCTGTTTGAAAATGCTGATCAACGCCGGTATACGCCAGATGGTATGCGTGGAGGGTTACCCGGATCAGCTCACCGAAAGTTTTTTGAAAGAGGCCGGCATTCATATTGAAATAGTGGGGGATAAGCCATGAAGTGTCCGTATTGCAGCAATCTTGATGATAAAGTGATTGATTCGCGCATCAGCAAGGATGGCGTTACAATTCGCCGGCGCAGAGAATGTCTTGCCTGTGAGAAGCGCTTCACCACGCATGAAAAAATAGAGGATACGCTGCCGGTAATCATTAAAAAAGACAACCGGCGCGAGCCCTTTGACGCGGAAAAAATTATGTCGGGACTGCGCAAAGCCTGCCAGAAACGCGACATCAGCATGGAGCAGCTCACGGAGATTACCGACCGGATAGAGCGCAGTCTGATGGAGCGCGGCGGCAAAGAGGTGCAGAGCTCTGAAATAGGTGAGCAGATCATGCATGAGCTGCATGATCTTGACCAGGTGGCCTATGTGCGTTTTGCTTCCGTCTATCGCTCCTTCAAGGATCTGAATGATTTCATGGAGGAGGTCAAGACGTTTCTTGAGCGGCGAGAGCGGACGCAGAAGAAGGTCGATGTGCCTGAATAGTTACTCCCCAGGAACATGCACTGCGGCACTGCATGCTAAGGTTGGTATGTCTTTAAAAACCGTGCACGAGGATTATATGCGCGCCGCCCTGGCGCTGGCGCACAAAGGCGCCGGCAGGGTAAGCCCCAACCCCATGGTGGGGGCCCTGGTTGTGCGCGGCAGGCGTGTGGTCGGAGCCGGTTACCATCGCGCATTCGGTGCTGCGCATGCCGAGGTGAATGCCCTGCGCCGGGCCGGTTCAGCAGCGCGTGGAGCTGATATATATGTTACGCTTGAACCCTGCGCTCATCACGGCAAGACACCGCCGTGTGTCGATCAGGTGATTGCAAGCGGTATTAAAAGAGTTTTTATTGGTCAGGTCGATCCAAACCCGCTTGTGCGCGGGCGCGGGATTCGCCGGCTGCGTGCAGCCGGCCTTGAGGTTATGGTCGGGATTCTGCGTGCGGAGTGCTCTGCCCTGAACGAGGCCTTCAGCAAACACGTTACCACCGGGCTGCCCCTGGTAACGCTGAAGGCGGCCATGACCCTGGACGGCAAAATCGCCACCCGCACCGGTGACTCGCGCTGGATTACCTGCGCGCAGTCGCGCCGCATGGTGCACCGCATGCGCGCCGAAGCAGACGCGGTCATGGTCGGTATTGGAACCGTGCTCACAGATGATCCGCAGCTGAATGTTCGTCTCGGGCGGCAGAACAGGCGCGATCCGCTGCGCATTGTTGTTGACAGCCGCTTGCGCATTGACCCGGCATGCAAACTGTTACAGGCAGGGCTTGCTGTTGGAACATTGATTGTGACCGGCACGCGTGCGGCCGGCAGTTCAAAGGCTGAAAAGCTGCGCAGCCTCGGTGCTGAGGTGCTGGGTTGCAGGATGCGCGGCAGCCGGATTGACGTGCAGCAGCTTATGGGTGTTTTGGGAAGCCGTGGCATCGCGCATATCATGCTTGAAGGCGGCGCAACCCTGATCGGAGCGGCCCTGCGCGCCAGGATTGTCGATCGGGCCATGCTTTTTTATGCCCCGAAAATACTCGGGGGCTCGGACGCCCTGGGAATGGCCTTTGGCCGCGGTCCGGCAAAGATTGCCGGCTGTTTGCAGCTGGACGGCATGACTGTGCGGTCTGTCGGATGTGATTTTCTGGTGGAAGGCCGCATACGGTACAAGGATTGAAACGATGCTGCTGGCAGCCTGTAATGGTGTGAAACATGTTTACCGGCCTTATTGAAGCAATCGGTGTTGTTGAGCGCTGTGATCGCACAGCCGGCGGGTTGCAGCTGCTGCTCGGCAGTCCTTTGCCTGTAGCGGAACTGAGCAACGGCGAGAGTATCGCGGTTGACGGGGTTTGCCTGACGGTTACATCGTTTTCCCAAAAAGGTTTCGTGGTGGACGTATCACCGGAGAGCCTTGGCGCAACAACGCTGGGTTCGAAAAAGGCCGGTGCGCGGGTGAATCTTGAGCGGGCCTTGAGGCTCTCTGATCGCCTGGGCGGCCATCTTGTTTCCGGCCATGTGGACGGTCAGGCAACGCTGCAGTCCGTGCGCCGCGCGGGAGCGTTTACGCGGCTTGATTTTAACGCGCCCAAGGCTCTGCTGGCTTTCATGATCGTAAAGGGATCGGTTGCCATCGACGGCATCAGCCTTACGATCAATACGGTTGAATCGAGCGGGTTTTCTGTTATGATTATTCCGCACACGCTCGCTAACACGACGCTGTGCGATCGCAAACCCGGCGAGCGGGTAAACATTGAAAATGACATGCTTGGAAAGTATGTAGAAAAATTTTTACGCTCCGGCTCCGCAGGCGGCGTTACGCGCGAGCTGCTGGCAAAACATGATTTTTTGCAGTCGTAATGGCTGTAGAGAGATTTGAGGAAAGCTATGCCGATTAATCGAGTTCTAAAAGCAATTGAAGAAATCAAAGCGGGCCGCATGGTCATCATGGTCGACGATGAGGACCGCGAAAACGAAGGCGATCTCACCATGGCCGCGCAATACGTCACCCCGGAGGCCATCAACTTCATGGCCAAATACGGACGCGGCCTGATTTGTCTTTCGCTCACGGAAGAGCGCTGCCGGGAGCTTGATCTGCCGACCATGGTGCAGGACAACACCTCATCATTTCACACGGCCTTTACCGTTTCCATTGACGCGGTCAAGGGGACCACTACCGGCATTTCAGCGGGGGACCGGTCCCACACGATTCTGACCGCTATCGACGAGAACTGCAAACCGGCTGATCTGGGCCGTCCCGGGCATGTGTTTCCGTTGCGGGCTATGCCGGGCGGTGTTCTGCGGCGCACAGGCCAGACTGAAGGCTCAGTCGATCTGTGCCGGCTGGCCGGTCTTAAACCGGCCGGTATCATCTGTGAAATCATGAACGATGACGGCACCATGGCACGCATGCCGCAGCTGGAGGTCTTTGCCAGGGAGCATGATCTGTGCATTGTGTCGGTTGCCGATATTATTAAATACATGCTTACCAGGGAATCCCTGGTAAAGCGCATGGTGGAGACAACGCTGCCTTCGCATTACGGCGGTGATTTTCACATGGTGGTCTATGAAAATACGGTTGATACGCATCACCATCTGGCGCTTATCAAGGGATCGTGGGAGCCCGATGAACCCGTGCTCGTGCGGGTGCACTCAGAGTGCCTGACCGGCGATGCTCTTGGGTCTATGCGCTGCGATTGCGGCGGGCAGCTGATGAGCGCCATGCAGCAAATCTCCCGGGTGGGCAAGGGTATTGTCGTGTACATGCGCCAGGAAGGCCGCGGCATAGGATTTCTCAACAAGATCAGGGCCTATGCCCTGCAGGACAAGGGCCGTGACACGGTTGAGGCCAATGAGGATCTTGGCTTTGATGCCGATCTGCGCGACTACGGGGTCGGCGCCCAGATACTGCGCGATCTCGGTGTCTCCAAGATCAGGCTCCTGACGAATAATCCTAAAAAGATTATCGGGCTTGAGGCCTACGGGCTTGAAATCACAGAGCGTGTTTCGATTGAAATCCAGCCGTTGCCGCAAAATCTGCATTATCTGTCAACCAAGAAAAAACGCATGGGGCATATTCTCGACCTTGACGAAAACGAGTAGCACGACTAACCGCCAGCAGGCGATAGTATGGAACAATCACAGAAAGGACTCGCATGACTACGACATACGAAGGCAATTTAAATGCGCAGGGGTTCCGGTTTGCAATTATCTGCAGCCGCTTTAATGATTTCATTGTTAACCGTCTGCAGGGCGGAGCCATGGACGCGCTTATGCGCCATGGTGCCAGTGAGGACAGCATTTCTATTATCATTGTGCCGGGCGCCTTTGAGATACCGCTGGCTGCCAAAAAAGCGGCTGCATCGAAAAAATACGATGCGGTAATCTGCCTCGGCACCATTATTCGCGGGGCGACACCGCATTTTGAGTATGTTGCTGCCGAAGTGTCAAAGGGCATTGCCTCCATCGCTCTTGACAGCGGGATTCCGGTGACGTTCGGCATTTTGACAACTGAAAATATCGAGCAGGCCATTGAACGCGCCGGCAGCAAATCCGGCAACAAGGGCTGGGATGCCGCTGTTTCCGCGATTGAGATGGTTAATCTGCTGAAAAAGATGTAGCAGGCGGCGGTTCGAACACCGCCCGGACAGCGCTGCATTTGGCGAGCAACGGTCTTTGTAACGGCACCTGTTTTTTTTGACGTCACTACGACGGAAAGCGCCTGCGCTGAAATTTCTTATTGTGATAGACGACCGATGAGCCGCAGAAAAGGCAGAACTGTTGCCGTTCAGATTTTGTATCAACTGGAAATGAATGCCCAGGATATCGAGCAGACCCTGCCGGCATTCTGGGAACTCCACGTTCACAGCGATGTTGTCAGGGATTTTGCGGAGCGTATTGCCCGGGGCGTGTGGGAGAACCGCGAGTCCCTTGACGCCAGCATCGTCGCTACCGCGAAAAACTGGTCGCTTGAGCGCATTACCCCGATTGACCGCAACATCCTGCGCGTGGCCATTTATGAAATGCTCTACTGCAAGGATATCCCCTATAAGGTTACCCTGAACGAGGCAATTGAGCTTGGCAAGAAGTTCGGCTGCGATCAGTCGGGTGCATTTATCAACGGCGTGCTTGACAGCATTGCCGACAGCACTTCCGGCTTGAAAACATAAGTCCGCTTCGTCCGGTTCCATTGGGCAGCGCTGATGCCGGGCCGGTTTTTGAGGGCTTGCAGGATATGGCATCTCACCTTGAGAATACAATCAAAAAACTACAATCAGGTTCTGCGGTGACCATTGTCGCGCTGGGCGATTCACTGACCAGCGGCTGGATGGTTGCGCGCGGCTATACCGAGTTTCTGCGCGACATGCTGCTGATCCGCTTTCCGAAGGCCGATGTCCGGATTATCAACAGCGGCATACCCGGCGACACGGCCCCCGGTGGTCTCTACCGCCTGCAGCAGGACGCGCTCAGTTATAGGCCTGATTGTGTCATGGTGCAGTTCGCGCTCAACGACGCTTTCTGCGGGTGCAGCCTTGGGGAATTCCGGCGCTCAATTGAAGCTATTGTTGAGAGAATCCGGCAGGAAAGCAGTGCTGAAGTCCTGCTGCTCACCTCAACGTTGCCTGCTGACGCCTCTGAGCTTGATGTGGTCGCTCCGTTTTACGGGGCTTTGAAAGACATTGCCCGGGAGAAGGAATGCGGCGTTGCCTTGGTTGATGAGCTTTGGCGCGATGCCATTGCCGCAGGCACCCCGCATGACAGTCTGGTACTGTATGACCGTGTGCATCCCTCTGAGGCCGGGTACCGGCTGATGGCAGAGGCAATCATGGCCTGTCTGGGGGGTTGTTGAAAAACGTTCGTCTGTTGCGGTGAGCTACACACGGAGTACAAAACGCAGGCCTCATTCCTGCATCTTCGCGCGCCTTGCATCCGGTCATTTTTGGGCAGCCCCAACAAAAGTTGTTCTTATGATCCCGCTTGTAGAGCGAGTGTCAACCCGCCAAATGGAATCCGCAGGGTGCGCCCGTGCGCATCCTGCGGCCGGCTGATCTCAGGCAAACGCGCGTTTAAAAATCTCTGCTGTGTCCTGCTCACTCAAGGGTACCGGTGTCAGGTCATAGAGAAAGCCCATGGCATGGTGTGAGTTTTGCGCCAGCCGGGGAATATCCTCACGGGTCACGCCGTAATCCGAGAGTTTTTCATTGCCAATCCCGGCATCCGCAAGCAGTTTTTTCAGGCAGGCTATAAATGCAGCCGCCTGTTCCTGTTGGTTCATACCCGTGGTGTCGGCGCCCATGGCGCGTGCCATGGCATTGAAGCGCTCAGGGCAGCGTTCGGCCAGGTATGAAAAATAAGCTACGGACAGAAGTGCCAGTCCCGCGCCATGCGGGGTTTCCGGGAAAGTAGGCGCTGATGGCATGCTCCATTGAATGATGCGAAATACAGCATGACAGCGATTCACAGATTCCTGCCTCGGTTGATGCCCAGGCAAGTTTTGAGCGCGCCTCCATGTTTTTCCCGTCCTTGACGGCAATGGGCAGATAGCGCGTGATAAGCGATATCGCTTCAAGGGCATGGCTGTCAGAGGCAGGTTGGTTGACGATAGCCAGGTAGCATTCCACTGCATGGCAGAAGGCATCTATGCCGGTATAGGCCGTCATGCGCGGCGGCACGCTCAGCATCAGTTCAGGATCGACAATTGAGAGCTTCGGAAACGTGTCCGGAATGCCCCAGCCTATTTTTTCATTTGTGCTGGTTTTGGTGATGACGGTCCAGGGATCAACCTCGGTGCCGGTTCCGGCTGTTGTTGGAATCGCAACCAGCGGCAGCGCCTTGTTCGGCGGCATTTTCCCACCGCCGGTTCCGCCATTCATATAGTCCCAGTAGGTGCCGGGATTGGTGGCCATAACCGCGATGCTTTTGGCTGCATCAATGCTGCTGCCGCCGCCCAGGCCCAGCACGAAATCACATCCGTTGTCGCGGGCTGCTGCAGCACCATCCATGACATTTTCCTCAACCGGATTGGCCAGGATTTTGTCGAACACGACGCTTGCAACCTTGTTCGCGGCCAGCAGTTTCACCACGGTGTCAAGGTAGCCGTGCTTGCGCATGGCGCCTGCCGCGCCGATCACTATCAGGGCCTTTCTGCCCGGCAGGAAAGGTGTTGTTGCCAGTTCTTTGAGTGTGCCGGCGCCGAACAGCAGCCGTGTGGGCATGTAATAGGTAAATGCAAGATTCATGGTGATCTCCCGGGAACAGATGAATATGGTGTGTTTAGCAGGCAGTTGAAAAACGCACATCTGCTTCGTTGCGCTCATCATTCGTCTTTGCGGCGTACAAAAAGTACGCCTCATTTCTCATGATCGTACGCGCCTTGCATCTGAGCATTTTTGAACAGTCTGCATGAAAAGACTTTTTTAACAGTTTGTTAGTGTGTTGTGCGTACGAAGCGGTTGCTGGGTGTTCAGTTGTTTTTGAGGTCAGTGAATATCTGGTCGATTTGCGTCTGATCCTTAATATCAGGATTGGCAATGCCGATGGACAGCAGGCACATATCCAGATATTGCTCAATGGCGGGAATGCTGTGCTCAACGCGCTTGATGGACTCAACGCTGGCAAAGCAGGTCTCAAGCACCGATACTACCAGGTTCATGTTGCTGATCAGGGACCGGATCGTTATGTCGTGGCACATGGCGCATTCGGCCGACAGCAGCGATGTTTTACGGGAGAGGCGTGAGAACGAATCAAAGCCCATGGATGACGTGCCGCCGATCAGGCGATGCAGCTTCTGAACAAATTCCTGCAGCATTTGAAACTCGCGGTCATTGGGAATGCCGACCAGCTTAAGCATCTCGCCGATTCCCTGTACATCCTTGATGAGCTCAGAGGATTCTTCAATGAAGTATGAAAGTACCTCATCGTGGAAATCCTTGAATTCGATTTTCAACTCGGGCGGCGGTGCGGCCTGCACACCGGTTTCCTCTGCGCAGGCTTCAATAATTGCAGAGAAAATATCTTCGAGCTCGTTTCCATCATCCTGAAGAATGAGTTTTTTGAAGTCAATGGTTTTTATCGTGGGCATGTGCTTTACAGCCAGCTTGGTGGTCTGTTCGAGCTGGCGCACCACAGAGGTCAGAATTTGATGGGCCAGCTGCGGGTGGTCATAAATAATTTCATGAATCATGCTGATATGGTAGGAGGCGATGCGTGATGTGGCGCGCGAAATTGCGGTTGTGGTATAGGGCAGCTGAAGGTAATAATTTTCAAGGCCGAAAACATCACCATCCTTGAGAATCCGGAGGCCTTTGTCGGCCTGTAAAATTTCAACCCTGCCCTGCATGATCACATAAAAGCGTTCATTTGAGGACCCCTCATCCACGATTATGTCGTGAGGGGCATACTGGCGGATTATTACCTTCTGGATTGCATGCTCAGTGTTCATTTCGTTCATGGGGGAGGCTCTTTGTGCGATTGTTTACTTCTAAAACAGTATTACGCTGAATGTGTGCCATTGTCAACAGCTAAGTCCTGGCGAAGGGTTTGGTTGTAAGCGCATTATGGGAATGTGTCACGTCAGCTCATCATGTGACTGCCGCGGAGCGTGGTTTGCAGGCGTGCCTGTGCTTGTGCTGATGTGCTGGCGCAGAGCGGGATTTCAGAGGCTGCGCCACTGTTGGTTCATGAGCGCCTGGCAGGGTTGAAAGTTTTTTTTGTAGCGCATCCGGGGACTTGCCTGCACGTAAAACCCGAGATACAGCCAGGGTTTTTGCAGTTCGCGGCACAGTTCAATCTGGTGCAGGATTGACAGTGTGCCGGGTGAGCGCCGCAGGTATGCGGGGTCATAGGCACAATACACGCTTGAAATCGACAAGGGGAGCATATCAATCCAGGCTGCGGCGAACAGGGTTGACCCGGCCCAATAGCGCATTATGTGCGTCATAAGGGGTGATTGGACCAGGAAATGGTTGTAATCGTCCTCGCTCGGACTCTGGCTATGCCGGGTGAGGCAGTATGTTTTATAGAGAGCAAAGTCCTGCGCATGAAACATTGCCGGAATTCGCTCAACCGTAATATCTCGATTGTGCCTGAGCGTGCGTTTTTGTGACCTGTTGGGATGAAAACGGTGTACATCAACCCTGAGGGGTATGCAGCTGCTGCAGTCCGCACAGGTGTTCCGGTAAAAACAGCACCCGCTTCGGCGCCAGCCTTTTTCAAGCAGGTCCTCATAGCTGCGACCCGTGATGCATCCGGCGTAAAACACATCGGTTATCCATTGACCGGTTGGAAGGTACGGGCAGGGGCCGTTACAGGTCCGGTAGATATTCATCGCAACATGGTCCTTATGCATGCACCGGGCACGGTCCGGATCAATCATCGGAGATTTGGTCGAACCAAACCCCGCAAGGCAAAATAAAAAGGCCCTCAAGGAGCACCGTTCGTCCGAGAGGGTCTTTTTATGAAATCCGGAATGCCGTTCCGCCACTTTGCAAAAAACTCTATGTTTTTGCTACTGATCTGTCTGAGCAGATCTGGTCCAACGTAGGGTCTCTCCGACCAATGGACCTTTTAGTATTATGATAGATTTTGCTACGTTTGGCGGTTGTTCGCACACTCCAGAATTGTTGTTTATCTCTTACTTACATATATAGTCGGGCAAGAATCAAAGTCAATACCCCGGATAAAAAATAAAACCGCGCGAGAAAAATTTTAGATGATTTTTTTGAAAATGGTCCGGGGGCCGATGTTCATAAAATCGTTGCGGGGCTCAGCTGCCGTGAAGGTGACAAGGTCTCCCCGCTCTGCATGTGAGAAATCAGAGCTGAGCGTGCCGCTGATGCGTGTCAGGCGCCGCAGCAGAAGCCTTTCGCGGCCGCTGCATACATACAGGCGCTCTTCGCCCTTATTGCGGATAACATAGCTTGCAACACGCCAGAGATTTTCTTCCCCCGGGGAACCTTCGGCAAAGAGCCGGCTTTGCGTATCCCGGCTCACGACAAGGTATGAAAATTTTACTCCTTTGTGCTTGGTAAAGCCTGTGCGCTGATCAATCGATGTGACCTGCAGGGGAGGAGACCAGGCAAGCTTTTCATGGCACCACGCCTCAGCGCAGTTCTGCAGCGGGCAGGTGCCCGCCTGCAGGCAGGGAGCTATCAGGTGCATGCCGTGCCGGTTCAGCAGCTCATCCCTGAACATCAGCAGGTTTTTGAAAGACTGGCGTGTGCCCGGGTCAAGAATCATGATACTGCCAGCGGGGTTCAGCAGTGCCGTGATCCTGTCGGCCAGAGCAGAGAGCTCACCTCCGTGGAGTTCATTGATAAGATTGCCGGCCATGATAAGATCAAAACCGCTGTGGGGTGCGGCTGCGGCCAGTTTGTCAAGGGTGCGCATGTCACCCGTCAGGAAGTGCAGCGCCGCCACAGACGGGGCGCCAGGGGCCTTGGCGCTATATGCTTCAATCAGTGCGCGGGCAGCGCTGCAATTACCCGGGTCACGGTCAATGCCCGTCAGATCAAGCGTAAGGCCGCTGTGTTCGTGCTGTTGCACACAGTAATCCAGCAGTCCAGCAAGCAGTGTTCCCGGTCCGCAACCCAGATCAAGTACGCGCAGACTGCGTTCCTTGAGCAACAGCGCACTGCGGCGTTCAAGCTCGCTCAGTATGGGGAACAGTTTGATTGCATTACAGGGCAGGTAATAGGCGCTGTATGCCATGCGCATTGCCGGGTCCGAGAAAAGCGCACGGGGGTTGTGGCCTTCAGTGTATACATCGGCAATTTTTTTAACCGAGCGGGCCAGTCGCGCAATATCCGCATCAGGCCAGGGTTCCTGCTCGAGTCCGCATTGCTGCGCCAATAGTTGCTCAAGCGTGTGTGAAAGCGCATATGGTTTGGAGCATGGCATATATGTTTCCGTTGCAGTCTGGCAGCCTTCAGTCAGGTTTTACCTGATGGAACGATAGCATACGAAGTGGGCGATTGCCATGCTGAAAATAACCGGAAATTGGCTTTATTTTCTGCTGCACGAGACCGCTTGACAACACTGACGGCAAGTTTGTATAGTTGCGCGCAGGGCATTGCAGCAATGTGAATTCCTGCGGTTTATGACCAGATGTTTGTCCGGGGCCGCTTACCATTATCCAGATGAAGGAGATGCCATGAAACATATAGTTTTGAGCGTGCTGCTGATTGTTTGCCTGCAGGGAGCCGCAGCGGCTGAGCCGGCTTCGGGTGCCGATGCACCGGCGTCTCCGGCTGCTCTGTGCTCAACAGTGCTGATGGAGGATGATTTTATTCCCGGCAGCGCAGCGCTTGATGTTTTGCTGCAACAGGCCTGTAGCGCAAAGCCTGAAATATGCATACCGGACAGCGCCAACCGTCAAGCCTTTCTGGGCCTGAATGCCGAGTTGCTGGCCGGCAGCAGCAATATTTCGCGCAAGGCCCTTGAGGCTTTTTTTAAGGATGAGTCGCAGCCGAATCAATTTGAGCTCTATGAGCTGGGATATATATTTGACACGCTGCTGCTCAAGCGTGTCTCGGATGCCGTGTGCGCCAACGCGAACACGGCGCTTGAAAAAGTACAGCGCCTCACCTCCTGGACATTTGAGCATATTTCCCTGAGCAGCCCGCTGCAGAAGCGTCCGGCAGAGTCCCGCCCCGTCTACCCGCTTGATATTATTGAGCGCGGGTTCGGGCTTGATTTCCAAATAAGCTGGGCGTTTGCCGCGCTGGTGCAGCAGCAGGGCCTTGCAACTGCGCTGGCCTATCTGCCGCCTGTTGAAGGCGAGGCGCCTGCCGTGCTGGTGCTTGTTTTTCTGGAGGAAGGCTCGGTTCTGGTTGATCCCGTGCGCGGGCTTGTCTGGCAGGACCCTGCCACGAAAAAGCCGATCGGCATCAAGGAGGCTCTGGCACAGCCAAAAATAATCGCACACCTGCATTCACAGTATGGCCCCGCCATGGGCACGTCCCTTAAGAAGGCCTCGTTTCGCATTCCCTACCATCCCCTGGCGCTGTTGCCGAAAATGAAAACAGTGCAGACCGTGCTTGCCGAAACCTGTGCAGCGCGGCCTGTGCTGTATGTTGATTTGGCGCGTGCGCACAATACTTTCGGACATCTTTTCTGCCGGGCCGAAGGCATGGAAAGTTTCAGCTATAACCCTGAGCTGATGACATTCACGCTGCCGGATCGCGACTACACCTGCAATGTGTGGCTGCTGCCGCTCGTGCAGCTGTTTGCAATGGGCTTTCAGGAACCGCCCGTGTATCGAGAGGTGCGCCGCATGCACCTGCGCGCCGAGTATGAGCAGGCAAACCTTAATTACCGCCGCGTGATGGCCGTCTTCTGAAGATTCGGACCTGCGCGCCGAACTTACCTATTTCCTGGGGCTGCTTGAGTATGACCGGCAGAACTACAAACAGGCCGCTTTCGCGCTGCAGCGCTATCTGGATCGCTACTATAAGGCCCGTGAGGACCATGTGCGGTTTTTGCTGGCACGTATATATCAGCGTGAGGGTGATACGAAAAAAAGTGCTGATTTTATCAATCAGCTCAAGCACAATCCCGTCTACGAACAATTTTTGAAGCGCTGAGGGCCTGCTGGTGACAGGAAACAAGGCTGTGCTGGTTTTTTTTCAGCGGGAGCAAAAAAAACTAAATTATTTGTTGACAAGCACGATATATAGTTATAGTTATCATTGCACTTACTATATGTTGGGTTTTGTTAGCGCACAGTCTGTGCAGGATTGGAATCATATTTTCAAAAACAGCCAAGGGAGGAACACTATGAACGCTCAGGAACTCGAAAATTTTCTGGAACAAAATGATCACATCCACTGCTCTGATGCCCTGGAAGAAGAGTTGCTGTGTTTCCGCAATGAACATCTTGACTGGTATCGCAATAACCCTGAGCGCAAAACCGCCATCACCTACAGTAAGGTGGAGGAACTGAACGCGGATGAATTGCTGAAGGCGATCAACAAAGGCCTGCAGGTTGAGAATATAACCCGTATTACCGGATATTTCACCAAGGTTTCCAGCTGGAATCCCGGCAAGCGCGGAGAGCTGAAGGACCGCAGGAAATTTTCAGTCAACTGAGAACCGGAACGGTTATGTCTCTCATGGTGCCGTAAAAATCCCGGGTTGAAAAGCAACCGGGCTGTTTACGGCACCATCTTTTTTTCAGGCGGATGCAGGCAATGTCCCGGAATTGTGCTCTCAGTGTTGAAGTCGCGCTGCCCCTGCCGGTTCCAACCGCATATACCTATCGGGTTCCCGAGGACATGCGCGCGGCAATCGAGCCGGGAAAGCGGGTTTTGGTGCCGCTGGGCCGCCGGCGCATGACCGGGTATGTTGTCGGCTTTCAGGACGAAAATCCCGAGCGCGAGCTTAAAAATGTTTGTGCCGTGCTTGATGAGGAGCCGCTGTTCGGCGAGCGTGACCTTGAGCTCTATCGCTGGGCATCTTCCTATTACCTGTATCCGCTGGGTCTTACAATTCAAACCGCTTTGCCCTCCGGTCTCAATGAGAAGTATCAGGCCCTGTATGCGCTGAGCGAGACGGGGCATCAGGCTTTGGGCAGCGCCGCCGGCCGGGTGCAGCGCGTGCTCGGCGCGCTTGCAGACGGTGCGTTGAGCCTGCCCGAGCTTGAAAAAAAAACCGGGTTCGCCCAGCTCCGGGCTGTTGTGCAGGATCTGCTTGAGCGCGGATGTGTAACAGAGGCGTTTCATAAACTCGGCCGCACAGTTGCTCCCCGTATGGAAAACTGGTACAGCACTCTTCCTGCTGCTTGCGCAGACACGCTGCGGGGCCGTCAGCTGGAGGTGTATGCCTGCATTGCCGCAGCCGGATGCATTGCGCACACGGCGCTGCGGGAGCGCTTTACAACGTGCAGCGTACAGCTGAAGGCCCTGCAGGCGAAAAACATGATCAGCTGCGAGCAGCGCGAGGTGTATCGCCAGCCAACGCAGCATGCCACGGTCATGCATGAGCCGGTGCATTGCCTGACCGATGAGCAAAGTGCTGCTACTGAGCCCATGCGCGCGGCCCTGGATGAGCGTCGCTATCAGTCATTTTTGCTGCATGGTGTAACCGGCAGCGGCAAAACAGAGGTCTATCTGCAGCTGATGCAGCATGTGCTGGCGCGCGGTCAGCAGTGCCTGTTCATGGTTCCCGAGATATCCCTGACCGTACAGCTGCGCGACCGCATCAGTTCACGCCTGGCTTCTCCGGTTGCCATGCTGCACAGCAGTCTCAGCGCAGCCGAGCGCTTCGATGCCTGGCGCGCGATCCGGCGCGGCGATATGAAGATCATAATCGGCGCGCGCTCAGCCGTGTTTGCCGCCTGCGCTGACCTCGGCCTGATCATCGTTGATGAAGAGCATGACGCATCATACAAGCAGGACGATATGCTGCGCTACAACGGACGCGACCTGGCCGTGGTGAAAGCGCAACAGGCAGGCTGCGTTGTCGTGCTGGGCTCAGCTACCCCTTCGCTTGAATCCTACTCCAATGCCGTGCGGGGCAAATACAGCCTGCAGCATCTGAGCTACCGGGCAGCGGAGCGCAGCATGCCCGCGGTCACGATTGTTGACATGAAAGGCGAGCCGTCGCATGCCCGGAAAAAATCACCGGTGCTCTCAGGCCTTCTGATTCAGGCGCTGCGTGCGCGGCTTTCCGCCGGGCAGCAGAGCCTTCTGCTTTTGAACCGCCGCGGGTTTGCCTCAGCCCTGCTGTGCCGTCAGTGCGGGCATACCTTCCGTTGTCCCAACTGTGAGGTGCCCCTGATTCAGCATAAAAACCGCAACCGGCTTGTCTGCCATTACTGCGATTACACTATGCGCGTACCGCAGGAGTGCAGCGCCTGCGGCAGTTTCTTTCTCATGCCGCTGGGCTGGGGCACTGAGCGGCTTGAAGATGAGCTGAAAGTTCTGCTTCCCGGAGCGCGTATTGCGCGGCTTGACCGCGACACGGCCGTTGCCCGGCGCAGCATTCTTACCGCGGTGCTTCAGGGAGAGATTGATGTGCTGGTCGGTACCCAGATGATCGCCAAGGGCCTGCATCTGCCCGGCGTGACCCTGGTGGGTGTGATCAGCGCCGACCAGATACTGGGTTTCCCTGATTATCGATCCGGAGAGAGAGCCTTTCAGCTGCTCACGCAGGTGGCCGGCCGGGCGGGGCGCGGAAGCGTTGCCGGGGAGGTGATTATTCAGACCTACAACCCTGAGCATTACAGCCTGAGGTGCGCCCAGAAGCATGATTTTAAAGGTTTTTACCGGCAGGAAATGCTTTTTCGCAAAACGCTGAACTATCCGCCGCTGAGCCGCATGATCAATATCCGCTGTGAGGGTGAAAATCGTGCTGCAGTTGCCCGGCAGGCTGAATGCATGGGCGAAATCGCGCGCGAGCTTTGCTCTCCCAAAAATTTCGGCGACAGGGTCACTGTGCTTGGTCCGGCCCAGTCTCCCTGGGAGAAGCTTAACAGCCGGTATCGATTTCAGCTGCTGCTGCGCAGCACTGACTTGAACGCCCTGCGCTCCTTTTGCAGCCGGCTGCTTGAATCGTCGGGAAAAGCCTGTCCGCGTGATGTGCGGGTGATCGTTGATGTCGACCCGTTTTTTTTGATGTAGCAGGCTGTTGAAAAAGCCCCGGCTATTTCAATTCAAACCTGACCGGCACGTTGACCCACATGGCAATCGTGCTGCCGCCCTGCATGCCGGGCTCAAAAATCCAGTCTTTGACCGCCTGAAGAGCCGCAGTATCAAGGGATATGTGGCCGCTTGATTCAAACAGCCACAGGTTTGAAACGCGGCCGTGCTCATCCACATGCACGCTGAGTACGACCGTGCCCTGCTGCCCCCTTCGCCTGGCGGCTGCGGGATAACGCGGGGGCGGATTGACTTTGTACAGGGGGATTGCCTCGCGGACCATGCCCGTGCCGCTACCGCCCATTCCCGAGCCGCCGGCAGCGCCCTGCGCGGCCCCCTGCTGCCCGGCTGCAGCGGATGCATTTTCTTGTCCGGCATCCTGCACATTCTCATGCTCAGATATCGAAACGGATTCCTTTTCCGGCGGCTGTGCCGAACGCGGCTTAGCGGATTTTTCCACTGCCGGTCTGTGCCCGGGCCTGTCTGGCGCAGGCATGTCGCGCGATCCCGCTTCCGCGCTGCGTGCGCCCGCCGCCTGTTCCTGTGCCGCCCGGTAGGACATGGTGACCGTTACAAACCGGGAGACGGATGGCGGAACGGTTCTGCTCATGAACCAGCCCGAGCCGATCCAGAACATCCCGGCGTGGAACAGAAGCGCGCAGGCCACTGCGGCCGCAAGACGTTTCATTTACTTGTTCCCTTCGGCCTGCAGGGAGATCCGGTTCAGGCCGGCACTCCGGATACGGTCAAGGACCCGGAACAGGTCCTGGTAGGATACGTCTTTGTCCGCGAACAGCAGTACGCCGGGATCAGTCTGTCCCTCAACTTTTTCGATAAGCGCCTGCGTAAGATCGTCAAGCCGGACCGGCTCTTTGTCGAGGTATACCGAGCCGTCGCGCTGCATGGTAACAGACAGCACCAGGGTTTTTTCAATCTCCGCCGCAGCTGAGGCAGGCAGCGCCACAGGCAGGCCCCGGTGCACGGCCATGGAGAGCATGGAGTAGATAAACACCACCAGCAGGAGGAAGACGACATCAATAAGGGGAATCATTTCAATGCGGCATTTTCGCTGTGCGGGCAGTGCGACTTTCACGGTCTGTTTCCTGTTCCTTTCTCGCGGGCCATCACGATTTTTTCGTACACGATCTCAAAACTGGTGGCGTACTTTTCGATTGTCCGGGCGGCCCGCTCGATCCGTGCGTTGAACACATTGAAAGGAACAAGCGTGGCGATGGCGATGATCAGCCCCGCGGCTGTTGTAATCAGGGCCTCGGCAATCCCCGCAGTAACGAGCTGCGGATTCCCGGTCCCCTGAGCTCCCAGCATGTTAAAGCTGTTGATGATACCCGTGACGGTTCCGAGAATCCCCAGAAGCGGGGCAACGGTGATCATGGTATCCAGCACGCCCATGAAGCGGCCCATCCGGTTCACCTCATCGGCAGCTGCTGATTCCATGGCCTTGCTCAGGGAATAGTCCCGGTGCAGGATGCCGCTGATCAAAACGCGGATCACGTAATTTTTGGAGCCTGAGGCCCTCAGCCGCACAGCTTCCCAGTCGCCCTGCCGGCACAGCTCCAGCACCTCGTCCAAAAGCCCCCGGCTGCGCGCCCGGTCAACATCAATCCAGAAAAACAGTCGCTCGATAATAACGCTCAGGGATATCACGGAACACAGCAGCAGCGGATACATGACGGGTCCGCCCTTGATAAACATCTCGATCATAATACCTCCTTATTGTCAGACTGCCCCACAACGCGTACCTTGTATCTGTGCGTTTTTGAACAGCCTGTGTAAAAATATTTTTTTAACAGACTGCTATACTATCGACGTGCGCGGCCGGCCGGTTGCGGGGTTTGTATCCACCAGCACCGGGCACTCATACACGGTTCCGATATGTTCAGCCGTGACAACATCGTGCGGCGCACCCTCTGTGTATATACCGCCCTGCTTGAGCATAACAAGCCTGCTGCAGTACATGGCTGCAAGATCAATATCATGTGAGACCAGGGCGACCGTGAGCCCCGTATCCCGGCTCAGCTGGGCGATGAGCCGGAAAATATCGCGCTTGAATTTCAGGTCGAGAAACGAGGTGGGCTCATCCAGCAGCATGATGCGCGGCTCCTGCGCAAGTGCCCGGGCAATGAGCACCCGCTGGCGCTCACCGCCTGAGAGTTCGTGAATCGGCCTGTCTGCCAGTTCCGCGGCCTGCGTGGCTTCAAGCGCATGCATGGCCGCGTCCATGTCCCTGCGGCCTTCAAACTGCAGGCGCTTCAAGTGGGGATAGCGGCCCATCAGCACGACTTCCAGGGCGGTGAACGCAAAGCGAAAATAGTTTTCCTGGGCAACCATGGCCACATCGCGGGCCAGCTCAGGACGACTCAGTTCGCACAGAGGTCGGCCGCGCAGGCGGATTTCGCCATCCTTGGGCGTCAGCAGACCGCCCATAACTTTTAGAAGCGTGCTTTTGCCTGATCCGTTCGGGCCGATGATACCCAGGATCTCACCGTCCATCAGGCGCAGATCAATACCCGCGAGCGCAGGCTGCTGTCCGTAACCAAACCCGATATTGCGAAGGCTTAAGATCGGCTCCATTGGCTCCCCTTTTTTCGCAGCAGCAGGATGAAAAACGGCGCGCCCATGAAGGCCGTAACCACCCCGACCGGCAGCTCACCCGGAGAAACAAGCGTGCGTGCCAGGGTATCAGCCGCTATCAGAAATATGGCTCCGCCCAGTGATGCCACGGGAATCAGCATTCGGTGGTCGGCCCGGAATGCCATGCGCGCCAGATGCGGGACAATCAGGCCCACAAAACCGATCAGGCCTGAAAAGGCAACCACCAGGCCCATCAGCAGCGAAACAAGCACCAGGCAGGTCTTTTTTACCGTCCCGACATTCACGCCCAGCTGCGTGGCAATATCATCGCCGGTTGTAATGATGTTGAGCTCTTTGGAAAGGCTGTACAGCCAGATGAAGACCGCAAGCACGATCGGGGCAATGAAGCCAAGCTGGCCGATCCGGGAGCGGGAGAGGTCGCCGTACAGCCAGAACAGCATGCTGTGGAGGCGCTCGTTAGCGGAGACGGAGATGAAAAACATGATCACGGCCGTGAAAAAAGCGTTGATGATCACGCCGGTGAGCAAAATTGTGGAAGACTCCATGCCCATGCGTTTGGCGCCCAGGCTCATTACGAGATAGATGGTTAACAGTGCTCCGGCAAACGAGCATACCGGAACCCCGAAGCTGAACCCGAGACCTAAAAAGATGGCCAGCACCGCGCCGAAGGCCGAGCCGCTGGAAACACCAAGGATAAAAGGATCGGCCAGCGGGTTTCTCAAAATGGCCTGGAACACCACCCCGCCAAGGGCAAGGGAGAACCCTGCAAGCCCGGCCAGGATGATGCGGGGGAGGCGGATCTTCAGCACGATCAGCCGCAGCGGGTCATCGGCCGGCAGCGAGCCCGTGATAATGCCGGCGATATGGCTGAAGGACACATCCGCCGTGCCGACAACAAGCGCAACGGCCATGGTGCACACCAGAACAGCGCACATGATCAGGCAGACCACAACCACCCTGCCGGGTGTAATAATCGCATGTGCGTGCCTGGAAACCATGAAAGAGACCTTTCCGTTTAACCGCTATTTTTCAGCCATGGGCTGCTGAGTGCCGCCATTCCATGCAACTTCGGGATGAAGCATGCGCGCCATGGCCTCCAGTCCGTCGATAATCCGCGGCGAAGGCCGGTCAATGAGGTCTGAATCAATGACATGCACGCGGTTGTTTTTTATTGCCGGGATCGATGTCCACTGCATCCAGGACTTCCGGGCCTCATCAAAGCGCGCGCCGCGTTCCATCGACGAGATAATGATCACGTCGGGCTCTCTGCGGATCACCTCTTCGACACTGATGCGCGGATAGGTGACCGGGTCATCAGAAGCCATGTTGACGCCGCCCGCGAGCCTGATCACATCATCGTGCACCGTGTTTTTATTGACCGTCATAACGGGCACATTGTTGATCTGCAGAAAGACCAGGGGTTTCTTCTGATATCGGATCGCGGCGCGGACTGCATCAAATCGCCGCTTCAGCCCGTCGGCCGCACAAGCGGCCTTTTCCGGTATACCGCACACCGCTCCGATCAGGGCGACACTTTCGATCGCGCTTGCAACATCCCGGGGGTTGACAATAAAAACCGGGACTCCGGCCTGTTCAAGCAGTTCTATATCGGAGCGGCTGTTACCGTCTTTGGTGCCGATGGCCAGGTCCGGTGACAGGCTGATGATTGTTTCAATGTTCAGCTTGACATAGGAACCCACACGGCGCTTTTCGAGGGCTGCAGCAGGATATGTGCTGTAGTCCGCAACGCCCGCAATCCGGTCGTCCAGTCCCAGAAAGTAGAGTATTTCCGTCAGGCTTGGCGCAAGCGCGATGATGCGCACGGGGTCTTTCGCCAGCGCCACCTGCCGCCCGAGCGCGTCCTGAAACGTCGCGGCCGGGCAGGCTGCAGGCCGGGCAAGCACCAGCGCGCACAGGGTTACAATAATGAGGGTCCATTTACACATGCACTGCCTCGGAGACTGTTTTTACTCTACTATATGCCATCGCGCACAACTTGCAAGGCCATTGTGCTGCGCGGGGCTTACAGCTTGTAGCTGATGCCCATCCACCAGTTGCACTCGGGCGCAGGATAAAAATTGCGGGTCGTACCGCCGCCGCCTGCCACCGCATATTCAGAATATTTCTCATTGGTCAGGTTGATGATGCTCACAAAGGCCTCGATTCCTCTGAACATGTAGGATACCTTCGCATCAAGGGTGCCGTAGTCGTCCAGTTTTTTAAGGCTGTTGGCCTGGTCGCTGATCAGATAGCTGCTGCCCACATAATTGTAAAACGTCGAGAACACAAAACCCGGCACAACATTGCGAACCTGCACGCCGATCGAGGCCGCGTGTTCCGGGGCAGCCGGAATAGCATTGTTCTTGTACGCCCCCTTCCTGAACTCAGATTTCTGGAAGGTGTAATTGCCGGAGAGGGTGAGCGCATCGAGAAAATCGGCCTTGAGGCCCAGCTCGATTCCCTGATGATTCGTTTTGGGGTAATTGGCGTTTTCATACGTCATCGGGTTGTAGAAAATTTCATTACTGATGTCGGCCCGAAACAGCGTAAGGCTGCCCTGGATGGTTTCGGTAAAATAATGGCGCCCTCCGATTTCGTAGTGCTTGCCTGTCTGGGGTTTGAGATTGGTGTTGACGGACTGCGTGCCGTTGAAAAAATCATACACAATAAGCTCGTCGGTCAGCGCGAACCGGAAACTGCGGTTGGCCCGCACGAACAGCGAGGAATCCCCGGAGTACAGCCAGGTCAGCCCAAGGCTGTAGGCATTCTCGGTTTCGGTCGTGTCATCGTTGAGCGGCGCCAGATATCCGGTCAGATCGCGCTGCTTCATATCATAGCGCACCCGCTCGCGCCGGGCGCCGGCTGAGAGTATCAGGTTATCCAGCAGCGAAAATTCATTGCTGACATAGGCACCCAGGGAATTTTTACCGACACTGGCGCGGCTCGAAGGCCCGAAAAAAAACGAGGCCGTGTCCTGGTCGGCCCATAGAGGTCGGTTCCGATAATGAGCGTGTTGGCGTGACCGGCGAGCTCTGCATCCAGCGTATAGCGGGGCGTGAAGCCCCAGGTGTCTAGCTCGCTGTCGCTTATGAACGTTCCGTGAAGACCCTCCGAATACGAACCGTGAGTCGGTGCTGCGCTGCCGATAGGAGATTTCCGAGGCGAACCTACCCATTTGCTGAAAGTCGGCATCTATCCCGAAGGCGAGATAGCCGTCATTGGTCTGCGATTCATCAAGGGGACTGTTGCTTGCTCTGCGGTCAGCGTGCACCTGGGCTGCGGTCAGGCTGCCCGGCATGCCATAGGTATCCGCATGATAGGAGCCGTTCAGCCGAAAGGTTAACACATCAGTTGCGTCATAGATGATTTTGCCGCCGATATCTTTTGCGTGCAGCCCGGCATTCTCCCGGTATCCGTTGGTTGAATCATTGCTTGCGAACAGTGCGGCGCCGATTGGCCCCTGCGAGC
This sequence comes from uncultured delta proteobacterium, assembly GCA_963723235.1. Classification (GTDB taxonomy): domain Bacteria; phylum Desulfobacterota; class WTBG01; order CAIYCZ01; family CAIRTM01; genus CAIRTM01. The sequence goes on along the minus strand of CAVRPV010000002.1, from coordinate 15,034 downwards.
CGCTCAGGGACGCCTGCTGTTTATGGTGGCCGTAGCTTCCGAAAGACGTGCCAGCCTGCGCGGTTCTCGAGTCGGAAGGCAGTTTCGTAATGATATTAATCACGCCTCCCACGGCATTGTCGCCGTAGAGCACGCTGCCGGTGCCGCGCACGATTTCCACGCGCTCGACCTGGTCAAGGGGAATCTGCAACCAGTCCACGCCGCTCAGATCAATCGCGTTGACCCGCCGGCCGTCGACAAGGATCAGCGAGTTGCCCGCAGCGCTCTCGCCGAATCCGCGCATGTCAACGCTGGCGCTTTTGCCGTTGCCGCTCGTGTCGCGCACGACAATGCTCTGCTCACCGCGCAGCAGTTCGACCACGGTCGCGTGCGGTCGAGTTTTTGATGGCTTCCTGATCGATGACGGTAACATTGGCGGGAATGTTTTTCACCTGCTGCTCATTGCGCGTGCCGGTAACAACGACTTCCTCCATTTCAACCGGATCCGCGTCACCGGCATACACAAACGGAACCAGACAGATACATGCTCCTGTCAGAATAACGCTGATAGTACCTGCCTTCATTGTTGCTGTTTCCTTTTCTTATGGTAAAAATAAAAAGCAGCAGTAAGGCGTTCAAAAGCTCATCTACGATGTCATCGCTTGTGTTTCAGAATTTTGAAAAAGTGTGGCGCTACGGCTGTTCAAAAATGCGCAGCAGGTGTGTCAATATTTGCAGATGCAGCTCTGCGATGTAGCAAAAAAAAACATCCCGGAACGACATATTGCGTCGATCCGGGATGTCCCTTTTTTATCCCAGTGATCTATGGGCACGTTCCGTTCCGCGACGAACATGCTTGTGTTCAGGCAGGTCTTCTGACTTGCGGATCTGCAGACTCGTTGCGTCTACGCCTACTTGCCGCGTCTTCCCGTCCGCCTATGGCGTGACAGTGACTTGTGTGCGGCTTTCGTCCCCGATTACAGCGGCGGGCCCGTCCCCGATTTTCACGAGGTTCCCTGTTAAGCTCTTGCGAGCACCTGAACAGGGGGAGTATATAGCTCATCTGTTCAGGTGAGTCAACTGCAAAGTTTGCGTGCGTCGCGTTCGGGAATAAAGCCGGGCAAAAACATATTGACATACCGGCCGCAATACCGTACTTACAAAAGCACTTTCCAGAATACATTCCCGAAGTGTGTGCGTGGAAAGCGGAGGAAAACAGGCGCCGGCTCAGCATGGCCGCACGCGCTATCGAGCCATTGTATGTCCGACGGTACGTGTGCACCATGAATCGAGGGCGTGTGCTAACCCGCCACTCTTTTTTAACGGCGGGTTGGCAACGCTCTACTTGTGGATCATGACAATTAAATAGTATGTTAATGCTCTGTGGAGGATGTCAGGCTTTTGCCTCAAAATGATCAGCTGCCAGGCGTGCGCAATCATGAGCGAATGAGGCGTACTTTTGCGTACGCCGCAGTGCGAATTGATATTGCGCAACGAAGCAGATGGGCGTTTTTCAACAGCCTGAGAGGAGGGGCACATGCTTGCCAAAACATACAGCAGCGCCATCATGGGTATTGACGCCTGCCTGATCGAGGTGGAGGTCGATATCATCCAGGGCCTGCCGTATTTTTCGACCGTGGGCCTGCCCGACGGCGCTGTGAAGGAAAGCAAGGACCGCGTAAAATCAGCCATTAAAAATATGGGCTATGCATTCCCCAACGCGCGCATCACTGTCAACCTCGCACCGGCTGATATCAAAAAAGAGGGCTCGGGGTTTGACCTGCCGATTGCCCTGGGCCTCCTGGCCGCCAATGGAACCATAACGGACCCCAATGTTTTGAATGAGTATATCGTGCTGGGCGAGTTGTCGCTTGACGGGCGGGTGAAGCCGGTGCGCGGAGCCCTGCCGATTGCCGACAGCTGCCTGCGCTGTAACCGGCAGGGCATGATCCTGCCGCGCGAAAATGCACATGAGGCTGCCATGGTCAAGGGGGTGCGGGTAATCGGCGTTGCAACCCTGTCTGAAGCAATTGAATTTTTGAACGGCGACAAACACATAGAGCCGACCGTTGTTGATGTAGACCGTTTGTTTGATACCTGTGAAGACCTGTCAATTGATTTCGCGGACGTCAGGGGTCAGGAGCATGCCAAGCGCGCGATTGAGATTGCGGCTGCCGGAGGACATAACCTGCTGATGATGGGTCCCCCGGGCTCAGGCAAAACCATGCTGGCCAAACGCCTGCCGACCGTGCTGCCCAAGATGACCTTTGGCGAAGCGATTGAAACCACCAAGATTCACAGCGTGGCCGGGGTGCTCGGTCCGGGCAGCGCACTGGTCGTGTATCGTCCTTTTCGCTCCCCGCATCATACCATTTCGGATGCCGGCCTGATCGGCGGGGGCACGATTCCCCGTCCGGGCGAGGTGAGCATGTCGCATAACGGGGTGTTGTTTCTGGATGAATTGCCGGAGTTCAAGAAAAACGCGCTTGAGGTTATGCGGCAGCCTTTGGAGGATGGCGTGGTGACGATTTCGCGGGTGTTGACCTCGCTTACCTATCCATCACGTTTTATGCTGGTGGCGGCGCTCAATCCCTGCCCGTGCGGATACCTGACCGACCCCAAGCATGACTGCACCTGCTCGTCCGTGCAGATTCAGCGCTACATGGCCAAAATATCAGGGCCGCTGCTGGATCGTATCGACATTCACATCGAGGTGCCGCCCCTGAGTTATCAGGAGCTTACCGATCGCAGCCCTGCCGAGCAATCCGTGCATATACGCGCGCGGGTCAACCGCGCGCGCAGCCTTCAGCAGGAGCGATTCGGCCGGTCTAAAATCTTCTGCAACGCCCAGATGGACACGCGTCAGCTGCGCGCCCACTGTAAAATCCAGCCGGATTCACACGCGCTGCTGGAAAAGGCCATTAACAAGCTGGGCCTTTCAGCCCGGGCCTACACCCGCATCTTGAAGGTCGCGCGCACCATTGCAGATCTGGACGCGCAGGCCGCAATTTCAGCCGGGCACATAGCCGAAGCGATTCAATACCGCAGCCTTGGACAGACATCAGCATGTGTAGCGGATATGTTTTAAAAAATGCAGCGGCTGCAGGGTGGGTTCGCATCTCGCTAATCTCTCATTCGAAATACAAAAAGGGGGATTGGAAGATTCCAGAAAATCGGTCTCAGTAAAACCGGCACATGAGCCGGAAATCATAACTGAAAAAATTTTCACTATTCGGGGCCAGAAAGTCATTTTTGATTTTGATCTTGCCGAAATATATGGCGTCACCACAAAACGCCTGAATGAGCAATTCAGACGAAACCAAAAACGCTTTCCCGTTGATTTTATGTTTCGGTTGACTCTTCAGGAATGGGAAGATTTGAGGTCGCAAAATTCGACCTCAAGTTCAGCCAACCGGTCGCAAATTGCGACCGGTTCACAAAGGCACAGAGACCCCCGTTATAGAGGTAGTGTGGGTAAAACCCATCATTAAAAAAGAAATGCCTTTCCGAAGTTCGGAAAGGCATCAGGCTGGAGATGCTATCTACAGGGCTGTTATCTATTCGTAGTTATAGCCCCGGATAAAAAAATGTCAATGAAATATTTATACAATAAAATGCAGGCAGAATAGAAAAGCATAATGGAACGTGTAATTACCTATATCGATGGTTTTAACCTCTACTTTGGCCTGAAGTCGGCCAATCTTCATGCTATTTCACGCTTGACATTATAAACTTCCACCAATTTATTAAAAAATCTCACCCGCTGTTGGGACAAAGTATTTACTGCTAGGATTAACGGCCGTTCATGCATAAAGGTCAATCTGCCTAATTGAGGCTATTGGATTACCCGATACATATACTGTTATGGCAACTTCCTTAAAACGATGCAGATTGATTCAACGCGTGGTGCATGCGATAAAAAAACCATGTTATCATTGCTTCTATGCGATTCACTTAAAAATCAACGTGGTGAAAAGCAAATTTGGCAACGACGATTTTGGGAACATTTGATCCGGGACGAGGAAGACTATCACAGGCATATGGATTATATTCACTATAACCCGGTAAAGCATGGATATACAAAAAGCCCGGCTGAATGGCCTTACAGTTCATTTAATAAAGCTGTAATGGGTGGTTTGTATGAGCCAGCTTGGGGCTCGTACGAACCTGAAACGATCTCGAATATGAATTGCGAATAACATTGTGGTGGACGCGCTGCGCGGGTCCACCCTACGGCTTGCCAATGCGGTCGCAATTTGCGACCGCATCAAAACGAAATGTTAGGTTTTTTCCGTATGCCTTCACCGAGCATGGGGCTGCCATGGCGGCAAATGTTCTCAACTCACCGCGCGCCATCGAAATGAGCATATTTATTTGCGTGCCTTTATACGTATGCGGCAGATGCTGCTTGTCAGCAAGGAACTCCGCGAAGAACTTGATGAACTAAAGCGCCAGACCAACGACCGGTTTCAGGTGGTTTTTGAAACGCTTGACCACTTGCTGGGCGTTGAAGAAAAGCCCAAGCGCAAAATCGGCTTTGCTGCCAAAGAAAAACGTGCAGCCTATGCGGTGAAGAATTAGGGTGGTTCTCGTCCAGCCAAGTGCGGTACAAATATCGTTGCATCGGATTGACAGTCTTCGAAGATCACGTATAATTTCCCTCACATCCCGGATGGCCGGGAGCGAAGGAAGGGCCACACAGCGGCATGGAAAAAATCGATTATAACCCGCAGTTCCGTGAAGCCTTTACGCTGGTAGAGCACAGTGACCAGAATGTGTTCATTACCGGCCGGGCCGGCACGGGTAAATCAACATTGCTGCAACATCTGCGCTCGGTTACGGGCAAGCGCATGGCCGTGCTGGCTCCAACCGGTGTTGCCGCGCTGCACGTTCAGGCCCAGACGATTCATTCTTTTTTCGGATTCAAGCCCGGACTGACCCCGGATGATGCCCGCAAGATCGCGCGTAAGTGTGCCGATGTTTCTCTGTACCGGCATCTGGATGTGATCGTCATTGATGAAATTTCAATGGTGCGCGCCGATTTGCTGGATGCCATTGATGTATTCCTGCGCACGGCGCTCAAAAATGATGATCCGTTCGGGGGGTTGCAGATGGTCTTTATCGGCGATCTCTACCAGCTGCCGCCGGTTCTCACCCGCCACGAGCAGCCTTTCTTCGAGCAGGTGTATGACAGCCCCTACTTTTTCTCGGCGCGCGTGATGTGCTCAGGCGATTTCAAGCTTGAATGCGTTGAGCTTGAAAAGGTGTACCGCCAGCAGGACGATTTTTTTATAGAGCTGTTGAGCGCGGTCAGGTCGCGTTCAATTAATGCGGAACAGCTTGAGGAGATCAATCGCAGAGTTGATGAGGATGGGCCCGGAGCACATCCGGATGCGATCTGCCTGACAACAACCAACAAGGCTGCCACGCTGATTAATGCCGCGCGTCTGGCACAGCTGGAGGGCCGGGTTTTCAGCTATCTCGGTACGACACAGGATGAATTTGACACGACAGCCGCACCGGTTGCGCCTGAACTGCAGCTTAAAGCCGGGGCGCAGGTCATGTTCTCGGCCAATAACAGCGAGGGCCTGTGGGTCAATGGCACACTCGGGCATGTCATGGAGCTCGATGAGGACTATGTGCTGGTCAAAACGCAGGACGGACTGCTGGTCAGCGTTGAGCCCTATACCTGGTCAATGTATCGCTACAGCTATAACAGCGAGGTGCAGGCCCTAAAGCGCGAAAGCATCGGCACGTTCACCCAGCTCCCGCTGCAGCTTGCCTGGGCCCTGACCATTCATAAAAGTCAGGGCAAGACATTTGATAAAGTCGTGGTAGACCTGGGGCGCGGCACCTTCGCGCATGGTCAGGCCTACGTTGCCCTGAGCCGCTGCCGTCGGCTGGAGAACCTGGTGCTGACCCGTCCGCTGAAAACATCCCATCTGCTCACCGATTGGCGCGTGGGGCATTTTTTGAGCGGGGAGGGCTCCGGGAAACGTATGTCTTTGCAGGATAAAATGGCTATGATTACGCAGGCCATCAGCGACAAGGCCAGCCTGGCAATGACGTATATAAAACCCAATGAGGAGAAAAGCACGCGCACGGTTCAGCCCAGCTTCGTGGGTACGCTTACCTTCAGCAAGATGTCCTACACCGGCATGCGGGCCCACTGTCTGTTGCGGGGAGAGGAGCGCGTGTTCAGGCTTGACCGTATCCTTGCATTGGATTTTGAGGCAGCGGCTGAAGAGGGCTGATGCATGCAATCCAGCTTGAGCGCGACAGGCAGGCTTTTTTCAACAGCCTTTTATCACTACAGCCATTTGCGGCGGCGCATGAACAGCAGCATTCCCACGGCAATAGTTGCCATGATGCCAAGCACCAGCGGATACCCCCAGCGCGAGTCCAGTTCGGGCATGAACTTAAAGTTCATGCCGTATACGCCCGCGAGGAACGTGAGCGGCATAAAGATGGCGGCAAACACGGTGAGGGTTTTCATGACATTATTCATTTTATTGGCATTGACCGCCATATGAAGCTCCATCAAACCGGTGAACAATTCACGCGAATGCTCGATGGTTTGGCTCATGTGCAGGAGATGGTCGGCGACATCATCGAGGAAGCCGTAGGTGCTGTCAGTGATCAGCGCCAGGTCGCGCTGCTTGAACAGGCGCATTGCCTCGCGCAGCGGCAGTACGGTGCGACGCATGGCCAGCATGTTCTTTTTCCCGGCAAGTATTCTTTCTGACACACCCGTTCCCGTGTTCCCCAGAAGCTCCTCTTCGATGTGTGTGAGTTTATCCTCGGTTTTGTCAAGAATGACACCATAGTGGTCAACGATTGTGTCCAGCAGCCGGTAAAACAGGTAGTCGGCCTTGCGTTTTCTCAGGCGGCCCGTGCCGCTGCTGAGCATGTCGCGGATCACGTCAAATACGCCGCTGTTGTTTTCCTGAAACGTGATCAGGTAACAGTCGCCCAGCAGCATGCTGAAATGCTCGCGCTCAATAATGTTGAGTTCCTCACAGTAGGTCAGTATTTTGAGGGTCAGGAACAGATAATTGTCATGTTCCTCCAGTTTGGGCATGTGCTCGGTGTGGAGGATGTCCTCCAGGACCAGCGGGTCTATTGTAAAGTGATCGCCTAGCGTTTCAATGACAGCGGTATCATGCAGCCCGCTGAGATTAATCCAGTTTACCTGTGCCGGATCAATTTTGCCGAGCAGCGTTTGTATGTTCCTTTCCGTGCTGGCATGTATGGCGTTCTCGGTAAACTGAATAAGTTGCAGGGAGACCGCATCCTGTTGTTTTTCACCCGTGTATATAAGGCTGCCGGGCGAAGATCCGGGCTGCTTGTGGTGTCTTCCGGCGCCTGCCTGACGGTTGTTTTTTTTCCGCATAACAGTTCCTTTCAAACGACGCATCCTGCAGTTTTTGCAGGGCGGTTGAACCTCATATTCTACTGCTGATCGCGCAGGCGCATGACAGCCTGTGTTTTTGCTCTAAGATTGGTCATGAACGGGTTGCGGTTGATAACCGGTTCACTTTGGGTATCATACTCCTCGCGGGTTATCTCCTCAACAACCTTTTCCACGTCATCACTGTGTCGCTCCAGACTGCGCTCAAGCATTTCGCGGTAAGCCTCAGCCGCATCGAGTGCTGCCTGCAGATAGTCGGCAATCTGCCCGGCTCCGGACAGCACGCCTGCGTGGGCAACACACAGCGCATCCGGCTGTATTGTCATGATTTTGTGAATCGAGGCAATGTAGCTCGTGTAGTCTGACAAAAACACGCTGTGGAATTCACCATCAGTGTACACACCGGCTGCTTCTCCGGCAAACAAAATCCCTTTTTCGTGCCATACATAGGAGAGACAGTCGCGGGTGTGCCCCGGCGTTTCATAGACTTGAATCGTACCATCTGCAAGTTTAACCGTGTCGCCTTCTTTGAGGAGCAGGCTGACAGGCAGTGCGGAAAAGGTGGTGTCCTGTCCCTGAAGCTCATCCTGCATGCGATCTTCGTATTCGGCATTGAAGCTGCGTATCAGCGCAATGGCTTTTTCTTTCTGCAGCACGTCAGCAGCAAGCGGGCTGCAGCCGATGCGCGCAGAAGGGATGGCGCGCAGCAGGTAGGGGGCCGCACCGCAATGATCAAAATGTGAGTGGGTCAGAAGCATCAGAAGCGACTCTTTGACACGCGCACCAAAGCGCGATGCAAGCTCCTTCAGGTACATCGGGCCGAAGGCTGAAACGCCGGGGTCAAACAGCACCGGCTCTCCTGCGTCAAGGATAAAGGCCGGTACGTGCACGCCGGCGAGCTTGGTGATGGGGCCGAATTCTTTTTGGAAATTAAAACGGGGTGTCATGGTTTTTTAAATCCTTTCACCAGGCAGGATATTTGTAACTGCGCATATAATAGCATGTTAAATGATGCCGTAAAAGTTTACAAATCCAACACGTCCGTCATTCCGGCGAAAGCCGGAATCCAGAGTTTTGTAATTACTTAAAAGGAACTGGACACCGGTTTTCACCGGTGTGACTAATTGTTGAGCGCGTTTATTTCAGAAAAACGGGCGGTATTTTGCAGGGCGTCACATCAATGTGCTTCCCATACTTTGCCGGTCACGTACGGCTCGGTTGCCAGGTACAGGTCGAGCGCTTCCCGCGATTCAAAATCAACAATCATGGTTGAGCCGATCATGGTTCCTGCGTCATCAAGCATGGCCGCGGCATAGAGCAGGCGTTTTTTTCGAACCAGTTCGTCGACGCCGCGCATATGTTCTTCGCGGGCGTTCATTCTTCGCTCAAGCGCTCCGGCATCGCTGCCGTCACGGCCGGTAATGATAAAATGCATCTACATTCTCCCGTTCAGTTTTCTTGAAAAATCGTTTTGACGGCTGCGGGGATGCCGCCCTTGGGCATAAGCCGCCGGTCCGGTCCGACTTCATACATCCCGAACCACTCCTCCGGATCTTCGGGCTCATGGCGGGTCGAATCGGTCGGGTCCTCGCCGCTTTTCCACCATTCGTCGTTCAGTTCAAAAAAAGATACGCCGCAGATTTTTTCCCTGCCTCTTGCTGTGCGGATATCCTGCCAGACAGCTGTAAAAACTCCGGGTACGTCCTCGACCCTGTGGCCGCCGAATCCGGGAACCCAGGGCTTTGGCTCAAAGGGTGAGGTCGAAAGGCCGACCTGTGTGATAAGGATCGGTTTTTCAGTCTGTGCCGCCAGTTCTTCCACGTAGCCCTGGTAGCTGGTGCCGGTCACGGAGCCGGGCGGCGAGGTGCGCACGCCCCGGGCATAGGTGTAGACGTTCAGGCACACCAGGTCGCCCAGATCGGGATTGATGGCGCTTTCTTTGGGCACTTCGAGGTCCGGCCGATTGGTAAGGGGGCCGATATGGGTCCAGCTGGTGTGGCAGTATAGATGCCGCTGCCCGTAGCGGGTCAGTTCATAATCCATCGCGCCGTCTATCAGCCGGGCGATGGCGATTTCAGTGGGGGTGCGGTTGGTGACAGACAGGTGCCTGCCCGTAAAACTGCGCACCTCGGGATGACGGGTGTCGGTGCGCACAACCGAATCGGCCTGCAACTCATCGCCGATGGAAAACAGCACAAGCCTGTCCGGCCTGCCGACCGCGTAGGTGTGGTCAATGGCCGCCTTGATGTCTTCCAGTGTTTTGGCGAGGAACGCCTCATTGAGAAAATCTTCTTCATAGGCCCATACAAAGATGTCCTGACCATAGAGCATGTCGGTTTTGTCCAGTGCGGCAAAGAATTTCGGCGGCATTTTTGTCGGGAATACATGCAGATACTTGACACCCATGTCCTGCATCAGGCCGAGATGCTCTTCATAGCGGCCGTCGTCTGCCGGCTGATCACCCCAAAGCGGGGTCTCCCCCGGCAAAAAGGGGGAGTAGCCCATGCCCTTAAAGAAGAGGGGTTTGTTTGCGGCGGTGTCGATGATTTCATGTCCGCGTACGATAAACCGTTTGGGCGCAGGAGTTGCCGGTAAGATGCCGGTGTCATGCATCCTGGTGCCGACACCCGGTGCGGAACAGCTGAGAAGGACCCGCCAGCAGCAGGGAAACGTACAGAGAGGCTGATTGTTTTGGTGATCATAGTCATGTGGAAAAATTATGGACAGCCGGACCCTGTTTTTTTCTAGGCTCGTCCGCTGCTCTGCCCGTTTATAATTGCCCCGGCAATCAGATGCGCAACACGCAACGGTTCGGGTATATTGCCTGTCAGTGTGAATTTATTAACTACTTCAATAGCCTGATCAAGGGTTAGACCCACGCGCTGGACATATACGGTTGCTGCAGTTTCCATGGGGCCAAGCTTTTCAATCAAGGCCCATTTGCTGCGGCCTCCGCGCATCTTTAGAAGGGCCTTTTGTATCGTGGCCATGTCGGGGCGTTTGCGCGCAACAACGAGAACGGGAAGGTTGAGCTGCGCGGATAGTTCGAAAATATCAACCACGTTAAAACCTGCCAGTGCGATTCCCTGCAGCATGATCAATTGAACGCTTCGAACGAATTTCGACTGCGAAAGCAAAGCTATCAGTTTTTTTGCCGAATCTGTTCCGTCCCGTTTTACCGCGCCAATCAGGATGCCGTTCAGTTGTGATTTGGCATAGACGGTCCCCACGACCTTGACCCCTCCCGTGTAATTGGCCGGGAAGGGCGCATCGTCAAACCCAATAACATTCGAAAACCGCCTCATCATGGTCACGTTGCTATTCGTGGTTTTTACAATCGGGGGTCTCCGTGCCTTTTGCCATGCAGGTAGAAACTATTGTGGTTTATAGCCAATTTCAATTAGAATGTAAATGAGTAACCGCAGAGTGTAATAACCTTCAGGAGAAGCCTCATGAATATTCTTATTATCAATGGAAGCCCGCGCGGTATGCATGGCAATACCGGTGTCCTGATCCAAGCCTGCGTGGATGCGCTCAAGCAGGAAGGTGTAGACACTGAGGTCGTTAACCTGGGTGAGATAGCTCTGTATCCCTGTACCGGATGCATGAGTTGTTCCAGAACAGGCATTTGTCCCATCAAGGACGATGTTGCCGGCATACAGAAAAAAATGCTTGGTGCTGACGGCTTTGTTTATGCCAGTCCCAACTATATGATGAATGTGAGCGGGCACATGAAGATGTTCATGGACCGCTGCTTTACCCATGTGCACTGCCAGACCATGGTAGGCAAATACGGCGCTGCCCTGGTGAGCTCAGCCGGGCCAATCTTTGACACTATCGAAGAATACATGCTGAGCATCTTGGGATTTTTGGGCTGCTGGAAGGTGGGGAGTGCCGGGGCAGCTGTGATGCAGCTGGAAGATGCGGATGAACGCGCAAACGTCTGTGCGGAAGTCGGCGGGCTTGCCCGCAAGGTGGTTGCGGCCATTCAGACAAAGCAGCCGATTGCCGATCAGGTTGACTATCGCGAGCAGACTTTTTCCATGATGCGCTACATGGTCACCAATAAACGGGATGAATGGCAGCATGAGTATCAGTACTGGAAAAAACACTGGGGGCTGGAGGAAGAGTAAAGGCCCTTTGTTTGTGCTTTGGATCGAAAAAGGAGCCGAGCCTGTCCCCATTGGGAAACGCAAAAAAACTAATTCCATCTCGCCGGCGACGTCTTAATACTATACGGATACGGGATTAACGCGAATAAGCAGCAGGGCCCCGGCGATGAAGAATACCAGCAGGGATGCAATGCCGATGCGGTGGCTGCCGGTTGCCAGGGTTACGAGGCCCATCAGTGCCGGGCCGAGGATGGTTGCCCATTTGCCGATCATGTTGAAAAAACCGAAAAACTGACCGGGTTGTTCCTCAGGGATTATGCGCGCATAGAACGACCGGCTCAATGACTGTATGCCACCCTGAAAAACACCGACCAAGACTGCCAGCGCGAAAAATTCCCGAACGTTTTGCATGCGCATGCCCCAGAGCACAATTATACAGTAGGCTCCGATGGCAAGCAGCAGGGCCTTTTTTGTATCCCAGTGCGTGCCGAGCCTGCCGAACACAAGTGCGCAGGGAAAGCCGATGAACTGGGTTATGAGCAGGGCGACAATCAGGTCGGCGGAAGAAAATCCCAGGGCCATGCCGTAGTCGACTGCCATGCGGATAACGGTATCCACGCCGTCGATATAGCACCAGTAGGCCAGCAGAAAGAGCCAGATTTGCCTGTGGGCACGCACAGCACGTATGGTTGCTGCAAGTTCCCGCAGGCCCTGCTTGATGCTGCGCCCGATTGGCTGGATCTGCGTATTGCGCACTCTCAGGGACATGCAAAAAAAGCGGCAGTGCGAAAATCAGCCACCACAGTGCGGCGAGCACGAACACGGTGCGCACGGCTGTTTCGCTGTCCAGTCCGAAGCGCTGCGGGTTAAGGGTGAGCAGCACGCAGCCGCCGAGCAGCACCCCGCCGCTGATATAGCCCAGCGCGTATCCCAGGGCTGAAACGCGGTCCAGCAGATGCCGGGGGGCAAGGCCGGGCAGCAGCGCATCGTAGAAAACCATGCCTCCGGAGAAACCGACAAGGCCCGCACTATACACCGCAGCGGCAGCGGCCCAGCTGCCGTGCGGCACCAGGGCCAGGCCCGCGCTGGCCGCAATGCCGATCAGGGTGAATATGCCCAGCATTGTTTTGCGCGTATGTGCGGCATCAGCTAAAGCTCCCAGCACGGGTGCGATTACCACCAGCAGGCAGGCGGCAATCGTGTTGGCAAGGCCCAGCCGGGCCGTGCTCAAGGCGGCATCAGCCCCGCCGCTCCAGAGCGTTTTAAAGCAGATCGGGAAAAAACCGGCGATAACAATCGTGGCAAAGGCGCTGTTGCCGGCATCATAGAGAGCCCATGACCACAGAGCGCGTTTTTGGCCTGTGTTCTCGGATGGTAGTACCTGCTGAGTGTCCGGGCTGTGCATGCGACCTGATCTTCCCCCGATTTTTCGGACACTTGGTTAAAGGGCACTCATGGCTTGTTCAAAGGCCATCGGGCTTTTGTTTTGAAGCGATGAGTGCCTGCGTTTCCGATTGTAAAACAATTCTATGTAGCTAAAAATACTAATAATCACGGGTAAACCCCCGGCTTTGCCGGGGGACTCACAAAGTTTGACAAATCCGGGAATATAAGAAAACCTCCTGATTCGGTGAACCGCTCAAAGTTAACCGAAAGGAGGTTTTCAGTGGAACTGTACCAGAGCTTAAAACATACGAGATGGGATTGCAAGTACCACATAGTCTGGATACCCAAGTATCGCAAGAAGGCCATATACGGAAGTTTGCGTAAATATCTGGGCGAGGTGCTGAGGAATTTAGCACAGCAGAAAGAGAGCCGGGTATGGGAAGGGCATCTGATGTCCGACCATGTGCATATGCTTGTATCGATACCGCCGAAGTATTCAGTCTCGCAGGTGGTGGGTTTTGTAAAGGGTAAAAGTGCCATATATATTGCACGGAATTTTGGTGGGCGCAGAAAAAATTTTACTGGAGAGAGTTTCTGGTCGCGCGGGTACTTCGTGTCCACGTGTGGAAAAGATGATGAGGACGTCAGGGAATACATACGGCACCAGGAAAGCGAAGATAAGCGGCTCGACCAATTAAAACTGTTTGATTAAAGCCACCTTGGGTGGCTCATGGTTTTTCAATCCGCTTTGAGCGGTTCACATTTTTCAAGCCTCCGGCTTTGCCGGAGGTCTATGACTGGGGCTTTGGTGTCAGTCTTGTAATCTTCAAAACTTACCCACTCTGTTTTCAATGAATGAAAAAAACTCTCCATCGGGGCGTTATCCCAGCAATTGCCTTTCCTGCTCATGCTGCACACGATGCCCAATCACGCATCTGCTGCTGATAGGCTACTGAAGCATACTGCACTCCCTGATCAGAATGCAACAGCACGCCTTGATACCCTTCTGTTGCAGCTGTGGCCATTTTTAATGCATCCTGGACCAACTCCGTGCTGTTTTTCTCTCCCATCGACCAACCCACGATCATCCGGGAATAAAGATCCATTATCGCCGCCAAGATACAACCAGCCCTTTCTTGTCGGTATAAACGTAACGTCTGATACCCATTTCTGATTGGCTTTGTCTGCGGTAAATGCTCCATTAAGTATGTTTGCTGCCGGCTTCTTTGTCCTGTCGTGGAATCTGTTGTAATAACAAAACGTTTATGCACCTTTGATTGTATGCTCGTTCTTGCGCATCAAGCTGGCTACCGTGTTTTTGCCAACCCGCTCGCCCTGTTCTACCAACTCTCCATGAATCCGTGGCGCACCGTAGATCTTCCTGCTTTCTATATGGGCTTGCCGTATCCTGGTCATTAAGTGCGTTGTGCCGCTTGGCTCGCCTGCTCTCCGGCCTGTCATCCAATCATAATAACCGCTTCGGGATACCTCTAACACCCGACACAATCACCGCCACTTTAAACTGCGTTCTCTGCGACCTGATAAACGATACTTTACTTCAGCTCCCGCGCAAAGAACGCTGCGGCTTTTTTTAAGATTTCGTTCTCCTCTTTGACCTGTGCCAACTCCCGCTTTAACCGGGCTATTTCTTCTGCCTCAGCGTCCGCTCGCACAACGCCTCCCGTGCCCCGGAAAGGCATGTTGCCTCCATGCTTATCTGTGCTCTTTCCATTTGTAGAGCTGGTTTCTTCTGATCCCCAACTCCCGGGCCAGTTCGGCAGCTGGCTTCTTGCCTTCTTCCAGCAATCGCACTGCTTCCAGTTTAAACTCTCGGGTAAATGGCTTTCTTTTTCTCATTGGACACTCCTTTCACTTCTATTGTATACTTTTTGAAGTGTCCGTCAAACTGGGGTAGGTTCAATCCGTCCCTTTTCAAGCTTTTAGCTTTTTGTATAGGTGCACAATGCCTGCTTAACGATGGTCAAACAATAATATAAAATCGCACTACTGTCCAAAATAAAAAAACCGGGGTCGGGTTCTGCCGATGCTGCATGTATCCCGGTAGCTTTGTTGTTGCAATTTTAAGGTGCATACATTATTGTTGTTCGCACTTTGATCCGCGAGGAGAGGACACGAACAACCTTGA
>CAVRPV010000001.1:0-85831 GCA_963723235.1 uncultured delta proteobacterium | reverse complement strand
CGAAATAATTTCCGTAACAACGTTTTTAAAAATATACCGGTTTAAAAAAGTATTTTTCACCGGGATTGCACTGCCTCTGCGGTAAATCCTGTGCCGTACGCCTGCTTTTTTTGCAGCCAAACCACCGGCTTTCAGATCACGGGCGAGGTTAAAGATGGCCAACCCTGTCGCTGTTTGCCGCAGTATTTTTCTAATTTTCCTGAGATGAAGGATATTTACAAACGAGAAATTATTCAGCGTTAGCCCAAAAACCTGAATACCCGCTTCACGGGCTTTTGTATGCAGAGGGCTTTCTTTGTATGCCACAATGCACACGCTGTATCCGCAATCGCGCAGGCCGCGGGCATTCTCTAAATGCCATTTCTCACCGCCGCCCCACGCTTTGTTCGTGTTGAAAAAGCAGATTTTTTTATTATTTATCTCGTGCGGCTCTGTTTTTTTCATATACTTTTGCATATCTCAAAAAAATTGCATGCGCTGAATTTACGCTGATTATGAGCCCATACCATCCATCAAGGAAACCTGCCTGTAATACGTAGCTTTTGAAAAATTTAAATAACGGCTCTACCACAAGCCGCAGAGGGTTTATTGTTTCCCCTTTTTTGAAAAGCCCTTCCGCTTGATCTCTGAGAATTTGTTTACCTGTGCAACGTGCTCTGCAACGGAATTAAAGGTATAGTGCAGAATATCTCCAGGTATGTGCCGGGTTGTTGCATCAGTGGCCATTATGATTCTGTCATGCGGGTTTATGCCGCCCCATGATGCTTTTTTACGGTCAAACAACCTGATTTTCAGGATCAGGATACCAGCCGCTGTGTCTGATCCATTGCCCGCAATAGCAGGTCAGGCGATTGCATTCGTGCCCGTCATGCTTCCAGTCTTTCTTGATCGCTGCAATACTGGCCTCAAGTTCAGGGCTGAGGGCTTCATCGGCATCAAGCGAGAGGATATAATCATGTTTGGCCTGGGACAGGGCAAAATTTTTCTGTTCAATATGTCCTTCAAATGCATGCTGACTAAAGGTTGCACCGTAGTTTTTGCAGATGCTTTCTGTTGTGTCTGTGGAGAAGGAGTCGACAACAAGTATCTCGTCCGCAACCCTGCTGACGGATTCAATGCAGCGCGCAATGTTTTTTTCTTCATTATACGTGATAATTACTGCTGAAAGTGGCGGCATGGCCTCTGCTTACTTTTTTAAGTGCAGTCCGTAGGATTTTGTGCCTTTGGTGCGACTGATTGCCAGTATGCGCTCAAAGTAGCGTTTGCGTTCAGTATAACAGGCTGCTGTTCCGGAGTAAATTCGAAAAAACCGCAGGCGGTCGCGCAGGGTCATGACATCAGCCACCGATGCGTTGATCTGTGCCAGGTTGTTGGCGCGGCGCTCAAACGTAAGGGGCCGTGAAAAAGATACCCGGTCAAGATCGATAAAAAAGAAATCCCATGATGCGGCCTGCGCGCGCACCAGGATATTGTTTGACTTTAAATCACCGTGGTAAATACCCTGAGCGTGCAATCTGGCTATGGTGTGCGCCAGAGAACGGATAAATTGTTTTTTTTCGGGCTGCGACCACTGGCGCCCCGTAATATAGGTATTGAGCTCCGGAGCTGGTCCAGCCAGCGGCAGATATAATAATTCTCCCGCAGTATGGGCCCGAAGCGCTTTTCAATGATGGCCAGGGGCTGCGGAGTCAGCAGTCCGCGCACAATAAGTCCATTGGCGGCAATCCAGGATTTTAGCGCACGCGATCTGCGAAACAGATTTACCAGGGCATAGACCGGGCCGCGGAAACGATAGCCCTTTACGCACAGTGTCTGTCCGGCGTTGGCATGCGTGGTAAGCATTGATTTGGACGTTTTTTTTATGATCGCCGGGTCGTCGTTTTCGCTCAGGTGGCGCGCAATCAGGGCCCGGGCAGCGGCATGACCAAAATCGCGTCGTCCGCAATAGCGTTCTTTCCATGTCCGGGCGACTTCAAAAACGGTGCTTTTCAGCACGCAGCGCCGGGAGCGGCTTAGGATCTGGCGGGCCTTAATCCGGGCGCTTTTGTCATTGATGCGGCGCACGAATTCGGACAGGGACATGGCAGTCAGAGCGTGCGTGGCAATAATATTCCTGTGCAAAGCGCAGGCGGGCAGTGCGTGAAGCCGGAAGTGAATTGGCAAGCTTGGCACAATCGGCAATGATCATGGAAAGCCCGAGTTTTTTACGCAGCCTCGCTTTGTGCAGATCAATGAGAAACAGCTCGAAGCTCCCCTGCTCCGGTTGGGCGGACCATGATGTTGCCGGCATGATAATCGCGGGAAAAGACACCTGCCGCATGCATGGCAGCACTGAGCCGGGCCAACTGCCGCGTGAGTTCAAATCTCTGCCGGGCAGGCAGGGCGCACCACGCGTTAAATTCATTCAAGGGCTGTGCGTCGTCAAGTGCCTGTATAATCAGGCAGGCTGTCTCAAGCATGCCACCTTTGCGTTTTTCAAAAAAAGCAAGCGCCCGTGGGCAGGGAAGGCCCTGTTTTTCAAGCGCACGTAAATTGCGCCACTCCTCCAGCGCTTTGGACGGCACGAACAGATGCCTGATACGCTGGACTACCGCGGGCTTTTTGAACCATTTCACAAACAGACGTGGGCAGCCCGGCACGCCCGATTCAAGGAGAAACGCGCTGCGGACATTGTTGTCCTTAATAAACGGCACGCCCGGAGCAATTGTCGCACCGCGGACAAGATTTTCAATCCCGGCCAGCGCTTCCGGCGGCATTTCGTCGATAGCTGTCCAGGTAACGGATGTGCCGGTGATTTTTTTTACCATGGATTCGTCATGCGCACGGTTAAACTGGCAGTCTGGTTGTGATTCATTGTATGCATTGGTGCAGGAGTTCGCACAGTCATTGTACCCCGCGAAACGCGGAAAGTATAGGTTTGCGGTAGGGGTGTGTCAAGGAAAACATTGTCGCACGGCCCATGCTGCGGCGTGTTGACGGGGTTTGTAGCCCGGTATGGCGCGGCACGGTGATGTCATCCCGCGATCCCCCCGGGGCTTCTTTTTTCATACAAGCGTGCAGCCGAAGCGCTCCATTGTGCGCTTCAGTACAAGGTCGGGATTGTATGTTGCCTGTCCGGTCCACACATGTCCGGCATGCCCCTGCCAGCAGTGCTTATAATACGAATTACGCATACCCTGCTGCGGCAAGGGATCGCTGAACCGGTACCCGTGCCTGATCGCCTGCTCGAACCAGTACGCTCCGACGTCGCCTTTATCATCGTAGTTTCCAAAAAAACATCCCTCTTTCAGCGTGATGTCCTTAGCCGCCGAGGTGCGCAGCATGCAGCACCACTCATTTATTCTGCAATCGCGCCTGTGCGGGCCGGGCTTGCTGTCGGTCAGCGGCCACAGGGGCCATGGCCGCTCCCCCTGCATGATACGCTGCGGGGAGCAGGGATTCGGCATCGTTCCGAAACGGCAGTGCCAGCACTGGCCCAGATCGCCGACTATTGCCGTGTCAGGAGTCATGCTGTCCAGGTAGAGTCCGATCACGTCCCCGACATACTCCACATCATCATGGGTCAGGAAAACAAATTCCTTGTCCGTTGAATTGAGTGCCCACTGATAGCGGACATCGTCCGATGACGGGATAGTCCGCCCCTGCCGCAGCAGGTAGCGCAGCCTCCCGAGGAAATATTTCCACGGAGCAATGTAGGAAGGACGATAGCCCCGAACAGGGAGTCGTTGCCAGCGCACGGGCCGGGTGTTGTGCCGGAAACGTATGGTCCAGTCCCGGAAATAGTCGAGCACCTCTGCGCTGGTATAGTGCCCTGCAGCGCCGGGGCCGCTGCAATCGTCGTTGATATAGACCGTGTCGATTCTGTCTCCGCAACACTCTTTCAGGCACATGAGTGTATACAAAAGCGATTCGGGTTTTTTGTAGGATTGTATCGCGACATCAACTTTGCGCATGGACTTTCGGCCTTTGGGTCAATAAGCGGACGATATGAGCGCTTGCATGAATCATGCAGTCTGTTTGCAAACCGACCGGTCTACAGGCAGGAATCAACCGGCGTGCAGGGCAGATTAAAAGCCTTTGCCACGCCCTCGCAGGTAATGGTGTTGCCCACCATGTTGACGCCCTTTTTCAGTCCCGCGTCATCCTGACAGGCCTGCTTCCAGCCCTTTGTCAGCGATGTGCAGGGCATAGGGCAGCGTGGCATTGGTCAGGGCCGTGGTCGCGGTGACAGGTACTGCACCGGGCATGTTGGACACGCAGTAGTGAATGATCCCGTCAACTTCGTAGACCGGCCTGTCATGCGTTGTGGGCCGTGATGTTTCAAAACAGCCGCCCTGGTCAACAGCAACGTCAACCAGCACGCAACCGGGCTTAAGGTTGTGTAACATTTCCCGGGTTATGAGTTTGGGGGTCTTTGCGCCGGCGACAAGCACGGCTCCGATGATGACATCAGCTTCAACGGCCAGTTGGCGGATGATGGCCGCTGAACTCATGAGGGGGGTGCAGTTTTTGGGCATGATTTCGCACAGATGGCGCAGACGGTCCAGATTCCTGTCAAGAATGTAGACCCGCGCACCGAGTCCGGCAGCCATCAGGGCCGCGTTGGAGCCCACGATGCCACCGCCGAGAATCAGCACCGTTGCGGGGAGCACGCCGGTGACTCCGCCCAGAAGAATGCCGCGCCCGCCGTGGAACCGCTCGCAGTACCTGGCCGCCTCCTGAACTGCCATGCGTCCGGCCACTTCACTCATGGGGTTGAGAAGCGGCAGGCCACCGCAGGGCCCTTCAACGGTTTCATAGGCAATCGCGACAGCGCCGGTCTGCATGTATGAACGGGTCAGCTGCTCGTTTGATGCAAAATGAAAATACGTAAACATGACCTGTCCGGGGCGGAGCATGCTGTATTCAGAAGGCTGCGGCTCCTTGACGTGCATGATCAGGTCGGCGCGGGCATAGATTTCACCCGGGGTTCCCATGATGGTTGCGCCGGCAACAGCGTACTGCGTATCGGCAAAATCACTGCCCGCGCCCGCGGATTGCTCCACGAGCACCGTGTGACCATGCTGCTTGATGACTTCCACGCCGGCCGGGGTCATGCTTACCCGGTTTTCCTGTGCCCTGATTTCCCTGAGAACACCGATGAGCATATGTGCATTCCTGAACGGAACCTGTCACCCCTGTGCGCACGCGGGTGATGAGGTATTTTTTTACAGATTCGGCTTGCCTGTTTTAGCAGGCACGCTGCATGGTTCACAACAGAAGGATTTGAAAAAAACGGGGTGCTTATTGCTTGTGCGGTGCTGATTGCCGGACAATGTCAGGGAATACCACGTCCAGCGGTACGCCCGGTTTGCCGGACAGGGATACCGGGACATCATTGTACTGCACATCAACAAGCACCGGGTTTCCCAGGCGCGCCGTTAATGTCCGGGCCGCTGACATGCGATACTGCTCTCCGTTTTTCAACGTGATATCAACCGCTGTGCCGCCATCGGCACTCAGTTTCATCCAGACAATGCCCCGGGCAATAAACTTCACCATAAAACGCTCAGGTGCGACCGGGCGGTATTTCTTCAGCCTGGAGCGCAGCAGCGGGTTTTAATTGTGATTCGGATGCTGCCGGCGCTTCCTGTTTCGATACACGTTCCGGTTCTGATATATCCTGCGGCCTGGTTGCGTCCGGTCCGGCGTTCAGCTGGTCTCCCGCAGTGCCCGGCTGCACAGGGGGGCCGGGGAGAGCGTCGGACTGCGCAGGTCTCGGGGAGACTATATTAATCGATGTATTTTGATTGAGCGGCTCAAGGCCAAAAAACATCTGCCCTGCCCAGAGACCTGCCACGCAGACAATGGCGACAGCAATAAAGATTTTCAGCAGCGAGATTTTTTGTGTTTCAAGGTCGGGTGCCGGTGGCAGGGCCAGACTGCTCCGTTGTATTGGCTGCTGCGGCAGACGGGCAAGTATATCTTCCATGTTCAGGCCCAGCTCGCGTGCGTAGAGTTTTAAGAAACCGCGCACATGCAAGGTGGGGGGCAGCAGTTCATCCCGGTTGTCCTCAAGAGCCTGAAGGGTTGAGCGGCTGATACGCGTTTTTTGTGCTATTTGTTCCAGGGTTTTACCCTGTTTCTCACGTTCTTCCCGCAGATAGTCACCGAGTGTTTCCATGCACTGTTCCCGACTGTAAGAAATAAATAAAACGCGGTATGCCGCTCAGGAGATTTTGGCGCCTGTTGCTTGCAGAATTTCTGCGATGGATAGCACGAATACGCATAAGAAACAAGGGGAAAATTAAAAACCTTGATGTGCAATTCTGTTTCTGTTATTACTTACAGTCCCATGGCCCCGCAGGTATATCCTGCCTGCAAACGCCACGTTTATTTTTTCATTTCCGGCCCTGACCGGACCAGGCTCATTCATGAACAGAATTTTGACCATCGCGGCATCCGATTCCGGAGGCGGCGCAGGTATTCAGGCTGATCTTAAAACCATAACCGTTCTGGGCGCATACGGCATGAGCGCTCTGACCGCCGTTACCGCGCAGAACACGTTGGCGTGACCGGTATTCATGGCCTGCCGGCAGCCTTCGTGCGTGAGCAAATAGACGCGGTTATGAGCGATATCGGCGCAACAGCCGTTAAAACCGGCATGCTCTTGAACGCTGAAATCATTACTGCCGTAGCCGAGGCCCTGCAACACCACGGGGTTTCGCGCCTGGTGGTCGATCCGGTCATGATCGCAACCTCAGGCCACAGTCTGATTGAAAAAGATGCTCTTGGCGAACTGAGAACGCGCCTGCTGCCCCTGGCCGCGCTGGTGACTCCCAACCTTGAAGAAGCCTCCCTGCTGACGGATCGTCCGGTACACACGCGTGAACATATGCAGCAGGCAGCTGTTACGATTCATGCCATGGGCCCTAAAGCCGTTCTGGTCAAAGGCGGGCATCTTGAGGGAGAATGCGTTGATGTGCTGTTTGACGGCCGCACGCATCACTTCTTTGAGGGGCCGCGCATTGACACGCCGCATACGCACGGAACGGGCTGTACGCTTTCTGCCGCCATCGCAACAATGCTGGGCCGCGGCCTTGACCTGCATGATGCCATAGAGCAGGCCCGTCAATTTTTAACCGGTGCGCTGCGCAGCGCCCGGCCCCTGGGCTCGGGTTGCGGTCCGGTCAATCACGCGGCCGGTCTTGAGAGAAGTGCCGCCCTGTATCATTGTGCTGCTGCGCTTGAGGATGCTTTTCTCCTGCTGCAGCGCTCCGGCATCGGGGCGCTGATACCTGAAATACAGTCAAATATGGGGTATGCCGTGAGCAACGCATGCGGTATTGAGGATGTGGTCGCCTTCCCGGGCCGCATCATTCGCCTTGCATGGCGGCATAGCACGGGTAGCCTCTCCGGCACCGGGCGCTTCCCGCCATATTGCCAAAATAATTCTTACGTGCCTGCGCACCGACGGTTCATGCCGTTCTGCCATGAATATTGCTTTCACACCGGAAATAGTTGAACGGTGCCGTGCGCTCGGGTTCAGTGTCGGAGAGTTTGACCGCTATCAGGAGCCGCCTGATGTCAAGCAGCGCGAGGGTTCAACCCTTGAGTGGGGCACCGGGGATGTAATCGAGCGCATGGGCCGCGTGCCCGACATTATTTTCGACCGTGGGGATGTGGGCAAGGAACCGGTCTGCCGCGTGCTGGGATGCGACCCTCACGACGTGGCGCTCAAAATTATCAGAATAGCTGAAGCGAGGAACTAGCATGCAGATCAAGGAAGCACGAGCCGGAATCATAACCCCCGAAATGCAAAGCGTTGCCGCGGACGAGCAGATCAGCGCGGAGGTTCTGCGCGACCGGATTGCCGCAGGGCACTGTATCATCAGCCGCAACATCAAACACATAAACGCAGTTCCGCTTGGAGTCGGCAAGGGGCTGCGCACCAAGATCAATGCCAATATCGGTACGTCAAAGGACTGTGTTTCTCTTGATGATGAGCTTAAAAAACTCGATATTGCTATTGCAGCCGGTGCCGACGCGGTTATGGATCTGAGCACGGGCGGCGATATTTCAGCCATCCGGCGCGAAATCATCAAACATTCAACCGTGGCGATCGGAACGGTTCCCCTGTACCAGGCTGCCATTGAAACCACCCGCAGCAAAAAGCCCATTGTCGAGATGCGTGTTGAGGATCTGTTCAGGGTTATTGAGCAGCAGGCAGAGGAAGGTGTTGATTTCATTACCGTGCACTGCGGACTCACCCGTGAGGCCGCCACCCGCATCCACAAACAGGGACGCATCATGGATGTGGTCAGCCGCGGAGGCTCATTCACGGTTGCCTGGATGGCGCATAATAAAAAAGAAAATCCGCTGTATGAACACTATGATCGCCTGCTTGAAATTGCGGCTGCCTATGACATGACGCTCAGTCTGGGCGATGGACTGCGACCGGGTTGCCTGGCCGATGCCACGGACCGCGGCCAGATTCAAGAACTGATTACACTTGGAGAGCTGGCTCAGCGCGCTTTGGAGGCAGGTGTGCAGGTCATGATCGAGGGACCCGGCCATGTGCCCATTGACCAGATCAAAACCAACATCCAGATTCAAAAGAAGCTGTGCAACGGCGCTCCTTTTTATGTGCTGGGACCGCTGGTGACTGATGCGGCTCCGGGATATGATCATATAACCTCTGCCATCGGCGGGGCCATGGCAGCCTCGTATGGCGCTGACTTTCTCTGCTATGTTACCCCGGCGGAACATCTGCGCCTGCCTACGCTTGAAGATGTGCGCGAAGGCGTGGTTGCCTGCAAGATTGCTGCGCATGCAGCTGATATCGCCAAGGGTGTGCCGGGTGCGATGGAGCGGGATATGCGCATGGCCCGCTGCCGCAAAAAGCTTGACTGGGAAGGCCAGATTGCGGCCGCGCTCGACCCTGAGCGAGCGCGCTCCATGCGCGACAGCCGCAAGCCTGAAGACTCAGACGTGTGCACCATGTGCGGAGAGTTTTGCGCGATCAAGGTGCTTAATCAGGAGAAGTCCTGGGAATTCTACGAATAGCAGTCAGGCTGAATGAACACCTACCTTGCACTGCCCGACCGCATTGGAATCCGTACGGTCGGACTTGCGCTACGATGGGGTCCTGAAAACCCGATAAAACCTCAATACACAAAATCCTGCCTGCCTGTCATGCCGGACTCGATCCGGCATCCAGACCTTTTGCATGCCTGCAATACATCGGTTGCCATAACGCATTGCCATAGTATATGGAGTTCCATATAACCACTGTATTGCCAACAAAATACGGAATCTGGAATTATCAATTTGACAAAATTATTATCTTTTGCAATAAGCCATTTCAGGCGAATCCACAAATTACGGAACTCCATATAATAACTTGTTATCGGTATGAATAATGAATAAACTTTTACTGATCTTAACTGTTAATTTTATTGTTCTTAGCACCGGACTTGCCGATGGCGAAAAAATCAATAGCATTACTTTCAAACTGGTATTTAAAAAACACGGGCCAAATTGAAGCTGTTTTAGTTCGCGGATCAGATTTTGAAGCTGTGCCTGTTGTGAATACACTTTGTGAGATTTGGAAATATCGTGATGGCTCAATTGGTGCTGAAGTCTCTCCAAGTATTGCATTAGCTTTTATCCATCGTCCAAATTTAACATTCGCCTGGTTCAAAAGAGAACCTGCCCAATTTGATGCCTGGGTCGAAGAATTACCTTATGCCCTACTTACGGATTATACCGGCAAACAGAACCAGAAACTTTCAAAGCTAAAGCTAGAATTATTGACGTCCCTGAAAAATTACTTGAATGAAAAACATGGCGACACCGCAGAAACAAGAAAGCTTATTTCTAAACTTGAGGCCACAGATATTAGAACTATCAATTAGACGATAACAATTCATTTAAGAGGGATTGCGGCATAAACCGCGCCCAACCCCTTAATGCAAACGTTAGAAGCTTTTCCAAAACAGTGAGGTGACCGTATGAACTACATGCTTATTATGGCGCTTACCACCGGGGGGCTGTTTGTCGGCATGCTTATTCTGCTTGAGACAGGCCGCCGCATCGGGCTTGCGCGCATGGCCGGCGGAAGCGATGCAGCCAAGGGCCTTGCAGCGGTGGAAGGCGCGGTATACGGCCTGCTGGGGCTGCTTCTCGCCTTTACCTTTTCGGGAGCGGCTTCGCGGTATGAAGCGCGGCGGCATCTCATTGTGGAAGAGGCCAATGCCATCGGTACGGCCTACCTGAGGCTCGATCTTCTTTCTGCCGGGCCGCGGGATGTGCTCAAGGAAAAATTTCGCCGGTATGTTGACTCGCGGCTGGATTTCTACAGCAAAATACAAGACCCTGAAGCAGCCAGGCAGAGCTTTGACAAATCAGTCGAACTGCAGGGCATGATCTGGAGCGAGGCTGTGGCAGCCGGCCCGACAGCACCGATATCGCAGGCCCCCATGCTGCTCCTGCCCGCGCTCAACCAGATGATCGATATCACCACGACGCGAGCCGTGGCACTTCATTTGCACCCGCCGGCAATTATTTACCTGCTTCTTGCGGGCCTGGCGCTTTTGAGCGCGCTGATGGCCGGCTACAGCATGGCCCAGAGCAAGACCCATAGCTGGCTGCACATGTTCGTGTACGCCGCTATTTTAGCCCTTATTTATTATGTTATTCTCGATTTAGAGTTCCCGCGGCTGGGGCTTATCAGGATTGATGCTGCCGATGAACTGCTGGTGAGTGTGCGGCAGGCCATGAAGTGAGCCCGGTCGACAGCACAGGGTGGGCATGGTTTTGAATGTTGGTTTTGCGCCCTTTGGGTTTTAAGCCCCATCGCTTCGCTCGGGGAGTTCCGCCTTGAGCGGAACCGCGATGCGCGAGGGCTGCCCTTGTTTGGGTATCACCTTGAGTCAATCCCGATGGGATTGACCGCTACAGCTCTCTGGACACAGCAAAGAAAGGTGATGTTGCTTTTTGGTTTAAAGCTGGATGCCGGATCGGGGTCCGGCATGACATGGAAAAAGGTTAAGAGGCCAGTCTGCTTTACTCCTCATCAGTGCGGCGGTACAGCGTCCGGGTTGAAATGCCCAGTATCTTCGAGGCGATGTTTTTATTTCCCTTTGCCTGCTTCAGGGTTTCATCCATCACCATTTTTTCTATATCACGCAGGGGGATTTTCCCGATCGGGATCGTGAGCATTCGTTCCTCCCCGGTCATATCAGGGGTTTTTTCAGCATTCATGATGATGTCCTGCGGCAGATCGCCGGGCATGATCAGTGTGCCGCGCGTCAGAACCACGGCGCGCTCCAGGGTGTTTTCAAGCTCGCGCACATTGCCCGGCCAGGCGTAGCCCAGCAGAATTTCGATTGTATCCTGAGAAATACCCTCAAGGGGCTTGTCGTTCTTTTTGCTGTACATGCGCAGGAAATAATTGGCCAATAAAGGAATATCCTCGGTGCGCTCGCGCAGGGGCGGCACCTCCAGGTTGATAACGTTCAGGCGGTAGTACAAATCCTCGCGGAACTGACGCGAGGCCACGAGGCCTTTGAGTGAGGCATTGGTCGCGGCGATCAGACGCACATCGGATTTAAATGTTTTGCCGCCGCCCAGGCGTTCAAACTCCCCGCTTTGCAGCACGCGCAGCAGCTTTACCTGTACTGATGGGTTGATATCGCCGACCTCATCCAGAAACAGGGTCCCGCCGTGGGCCAGTTCAAAGCGCCCTTCCCGGCGGCTGATGGCCCCTGTAAACGCCCCCTTTTCATAGCCGAACAGTTCAGCCTCAAGCAGTGTTTCCGGCAGGGCCGCGCAGCTCACCTTGATGAAATTCTTGTCCCTGCGCGGGCTGGCATCATGTATGGCCTTGGCCGCCACTTCTTTACCGGATCCGCTCTCGCCCGTTATCAGGATCGTGGCGGAGCTTGGGGCTACCTGGGCAATAAGCTCCATGACCTTGCGCATGGCGCTGCTGTGCCCGATTACGTCATTGACCGCCTGTGAGCTGCGCAGGCGTTCATGCAGGCTCCGGTTTTCAAGCACGAGAGAGCGTTTTTCCAGGGCCTTGCGCACGGTCTTCAGCACGGTCATCCTGTTGAACGGTTTCTGGATGAAATCAAACGCCCCGTCCTTCATGACGTCGACCGCGATTTCAACCGTACCGTGCCCGGTGATCAGCACGACCTCGATGTCCGGCGAAATAGTTTTCGCGATTTTCAGGAGTTCGGCTCCGTCGATTTTCGGCATTTTAAGGTCGGTCAAAACCAGCGCGACCGCGTGCTGCTGCAGAATTTTAACGGCCTGCTCGCCGTCCTCGGCATCAAATACCGTAAAGCCCTCCTTGGTCAGGATTTTTTGCAGGGCCTCACGGATGCCGGGAGTGTCGTCAACGATTAAAATCGGGCTGTCATCTCTTGATTCCACAATGTATCTCCATTTTGTTGTGCTTGGCAGCAATTGAAAAATTCGACAGCCGTTTAGACCGTGCTGTGGTTATTCACTTCATGAGGCACTTCTATGTTCTGCTCGCGATCCGAAGCATTGTCCCCTTCATCGCCGGCGTGCTCAGCCGTGCGCGGGAGGCGCACGCTGAATGTCGTGCCGGATCCGGGAGTGCTTGCGTACGCAATCTCGCCTTTGTGTTCGCTGATGATATGCTGGGTAATGGAAAGTCCCAGGCCTGTTCCACCGCTTTTGGTCGTAAAGAACGGGGTGAAAAGTTTTCCCTGCACATCCTCCGGCATGCCCGCTCCGCTGTCGCTGAAGATAACGGTAATCGTGGTTTCATCTGAGCGGGTGGTGACCGTAATCGAGCCGCCATGATCAGGCTGGGCTTCCATGGCATTGCGCAGGATATTTAAAAACGCTCTGCGGATTTGATCGGGATCAACCCAGGCCATCGGCAGGTTGTATTCAAAACTGCGCGTGCACACAATGCGGCGCTGGCGCATATCCTGCTCCAGCAGTGCAAACAGGTCCTCGATAATGGCGTGAATGTCCTGCCTGCTTTGGTTGATCCGGGGAAAGCGCGCACACTCCAGGTATTCCTGCAGCACGCGGTTGAGCGCGTCGAGCTCCTGCTTGATCGTCGCCAGCAGGCTGCGCACTTCCGAGCCCTCGGACAAGCCCGCAATTTCATCCTCAAGCAGATCAATGTTGAGGGTGAGCGCACCGAGCGGATTCCTGATTTCGTGCGCGACCTGCGAGGCCATTTTCACGATCATCTCCTTGCGCTCATGCTGCACAATCTCGGTTTGCAGGTTGACCTCGCGCGTGACATCCTTTACCAGTTCGGCCACCTTGACCGTATTGCCCTGGGCATCCTTGAGCGGGAAAGCCGTGAGATCAAAAAAATACTTCTGATCGCCGACAACGGTGCTGACGTTTTTGCGGAACGCCGGCAGTCCGGTCGCAAAAACCTCGCGGGCCGGGCAGCCCTCGCAGTGCTGCTGGTGCTGCTGAAACACCGCGTAGCAGGGCTGGTTCTGGAACGCGCTTTTATATTTTCCATGCCAGGACGAGATGGCCCGGTTGACCATCAGCACCTTGTAGTCGCGGTCGATAATCGAGATGCCGTCGGTTATGCTGTCAAACACCTCAAGGCTCCAGTTCAGTTCCTGGTCGATCTGGCGCTTGTGCTCGCGCTCCAGCTGCAGCAGGCCCGTACCGACAACAATGATAACGATAAAGCAGCACAAAAACACCACCAGCCCGATAATGCTGTTCATCAGCGGTTCCATTACTTCCTTGTAGGGAGCTGAAATCGCCAGCGACCACTTGAGGCCGAACGCGTCTATGGGGCAGTAGGAAATCAGTTTGCGAACCGGATCCGTGCGGCCCATATGCCAGCCGGTATATTCACCGCTGCCCTCTGCGCCGGAGATCATCTGCTCGTTCACCAGCTCGTTCATTACAAACGGAGCGTTTTCGGGCCACAGTTCACGCAGCACCTCCACGGCCATGCGGCCTTCCATCTCCCGGTTGGGGTGGGCAAGCAGCAGTCCTTTGCTGTCAATCAGCCAGGCATAGCCGGTTTGTGCTGAGCGCAGCGGGTAGACAAACTTTTCCTTGATATAGGTGAAATCGGCAATGGTGCACAGCCAGGAGTCGGTGGCGTTGATGCGAACGCCCAGAGTAAAAAGTCCGGGAGCCGCAGAGGCATCATCACTGAACGGATCGGTGATAAACATGGTTGCGCCGGGTTCAAGCCTGCGCAGCGCCTCTGCGCAGGCCGCAGCGGTGCGAACGGGCAGGACCGTCTCAGGCGGGTATGGAGTAAGCCTTGTCGCGCCCCGGTCGGCAATGAACAGCATTTTGATCAGCGGGCGTTTTTCTTCCAGAACTGCCGCACACACACGCCCGGCCGTAGAGTCACCGATGATGGCGGCAGCGATGCGCAGTTCTGTTGCCAGATTGCGCAGCGATTCGGTAATTCCCTTGGCCGATTCCCTTGTCAGGGCAAGCTGCTGATGGTTAAAGGCTTCACCGGCGTTGCGCACCAGTACCTTTCTGCTTGCCAGGGAAAACAGCAGAATGCAAACTATGATAAAAAGCGTTGGAATCCAGATCCTGAAGCCCGGCCAAAATTCTTTATCGTTCATACATGTGTCCGTTATTGAGAGAAATGCCTATATACGTGAGCCGTCCGCTCAAGCACAAAAAGCCTATGCCAAAAAGGCAAATATTGTAGTATAAAAAAAACAAAAAAAAAGCAATTAAAAATTAACTGGTTACGCCGGGGCGCTTTTTGACTATTTTGCAAACCGAACCGCCACCCTGAAAAAATGACAAAACAGGCTTGTTTGCCGGCATGCCGCATCGCAGTAGTGCGCAAAAAATTTTTTGGGCCTGCGGAGCCGTCTTTTTTCTTGACCGGAAAGGCAAGAGAACGTAAAATCTTTTATTAAACATTATAGTATAAAATTAATGATTAATATAAAAGATGCAATATTTTTAAACAGTAACTATAGAATAAAAAAAGTGAAAGACACAGGAATGGCACACAGGATTGAAGTCGGTTTCAAGCAGACGCATCGCGATGCGCATGGCGAGAGAGTGCGCCAACGTGTGCTTTTCGATCTGGGTATAGAGCTTGAGCAGGTTCGCACCATTGATGTGTTTACGCTGGATATGGAACTCGGGATTGAGGAGCTTGAGCAGATTGCTGCCGGGCCGTTCAGTGATCCCATTATCCAGACCTATCGTGTGAATGCTCCGCTGGCCGAAGGGTTTGACTGGCTGGTTGAGGTAGGCCTGCGGCCGGGAGTTACCGACAATGTGGGCCGCACAGCTCTGGAGGCGGCCATGCTGCGGCTGGGGCGCAATCCACGTGAGGATGAAAAAATATATGCTTCGCGCCAGTATCTTTTCAGCGGCGCGCTTGATCGCGAACAGGTGGAACGCATTGCAGGCGGGTTGCTGGCCAATGACCTGATACAGCATTGCAGCATTGTCAGTGCGCGCGATTTTGACCGCGTTTCCGGCATTCAGGTGCCGCTTCCGCGGGTAACGTCAACAGGTGAGCCGCATGTGAGCCAGATAGATCTGGCGGTCAGCGATGATGACTTGATGCGCATGAGCCGCGACGGGCTGCTGGCGCTCAGTCTTGAAGAAATGAAGGCTATTCAAGCAGTTTTTGCGCGCTCTGATGTGCTCTCAGCGCGGCGCGCCCAGGGCATGGCCGGACCGGCAACCGATGTTGAGCTTGAGGTGCTGGCCCAGACCTGGTCGGAGCACTGCAAGCATAAGATATTCAACGCAACCATTGCCTATGACGACGGTTCGGGCACGGTTAGCGAAATCAGGAGCCTGTTTGATACCTTTATCAAGGGCTCTACCCGTACCATCAGAGAGCGCCTGGCAGAGCGCGACTGGTGCGTCTCCGTGTTCAAGGACAATGCCGGGGTTATTACCTGGAGCGATGATGTATCACCTTGTGTTCAAGGTAGAGACGCACAACAGCCCATCCGCGCTTGATCCCTACGGCGGGGCCCTGACCGGCATTGTCGGGGTCAACCGCGACACGCTGGGAACAGGCAAGGCCGCCCGGCTGATTTTCAACACGGATGTGTTCTGTTTTGCCGATCCCTTTTACAGCCGCGAGCTGCCGCCGCGCATCCTGCACCCGCGACGCATATTTGAAGGTGTGCGCGAGGGGGTTGAGCACGGCGGCAATAAAAGCGGAATTCCGACCATTAACGGCAGCATTGTGTTTGACGACCGTTTTCTTGGCAAACCACTGGTGTACTGCGGCACGGGCGGGCTGATGCCGGTCACGGTGCTGGGTGAGCCCTCCGAGGAAAAAACAGCACGGCCCGGTGATTTGATCGTGATGACGGGCGGGCGCATCGGCAAGGACGGCATACACGGCGCAACGTTCTCATCCGAGGAACTGCATGAGGGCTCTCCGGTCACGGCCGTGCAGATCGGCGACCCGATTACCCAGAAGCGCATGGCGGATTTTATCATGGAGGTCCGCGACCGCGGCCTGTTCCGCTGTATTACCGATAACGGCGCTGGCGGGCTTTCATCCTCGGTGGGGGAAATGGCCGAGTTCTCCGGCGGCTGCGACCTGGACCTGAAACTGGCTCCGCTGAAATACAGCGGGCTGCAGCCCTGGGAGATTCTCATCTCCGAGTCGCAGGAGCGCATGACGTTTGCGTTGCAGCCTGAGCATCGTGAGGCGTTTCTGGATCTGGCAGCCAAAATGCGGGTTGAAGCAACCGTGCTGGGCACGTTCACCGACAGCGGCATTTTTCACGCACGCTACGGAGATGAAACCGTGG
This sequence comes from uncultured delta proteobacterium, assembly GCA_963723235.1. Lineage (GTDB taxonomy): Bacteria > Desulfobacterota > WTBG01 > CAIYCZ01 > CAIRTM01 > CAIRTM01. The sequence goes on along the minus strand of CAVRPV010000001.1, from coordinate 69,047 downwards.
CATACATGGCAATGAGTTTTCTGCACGGCGGGCTGCCGGAAATGCGCCTGAAGGCTGTGTGGCGGCAGCCGTGCCATGTCGAGCCCGGTAAGCGCCCGCAGGGCGATTTGACCGCAGTGCTTAAGGGGCTGCTGGGGCGGCTCAACATCTGCAGCAAGGAATACGTCGTGCGCCAGTATGATCATGAGGTGCAGGGCGGCAGCGTGGTCAAGCCCCTGTGCGGCCGTCTGCTTGACGGGCCCAGCGATGCGGCCGTGATCAGGCCCGTGCTGGACAGCATGCGCGGCGTGGTAGTCAGTCACGGCATCTGCCCGCGCTACTCCGATATCGATACCTATCATATGATGGCCTGCGCGATTGATGAGGCGCTGCGCAATTTCGTGAGCGTGGGCGGCAATCTTGACGGTTTGGGCGGGCTTGATAATTTCTGCTGGTGCGATCCGGTGCAGTCCGCAAAAACTCCTGACGGTGAATACAAGCTTGCCCAGCTCGTGCGGGCCAATCAGGCCCTGTATGATTACACCACGGCCTACAGCATCCCCTGTATCTCCGGCAAGGACAGCATGAAAAACGATTACATGATCGCCGATCATAAAATATCGATTCCGCCAACAGTGCTGTTTTCACTGATCGGTGCCATTGATGACGTGCGCCTGGCCTGTACCATGGATGCCAAGCGCGCAGGCGACCTGGTGTATGTGCTTGGAGAAACGCGCGCGGAAACCGGGGGCTCGGAATATTTTGCCATGCTGGGATGCGTCGGCAATCAGGTACCAAAGGTCGATGCTGAGACGGCCCTGGCCCTGTACCGTCGCCTGAATGATGCCATGCGCAAAGGGCTGGTCAGGTCCTGTCATGACTGCTCCGACGGCGGTCTGGGCGTGGCCCTGGCCGAAACTGCCTTTGCGGGTGAGCTTGGCATGCGCGTTGACCTGCGGCAGGTGGTTGCCGGAAGTTCTTTGCCTGATGATGTCCTGCTGTTTTCTGAAACCCAGAGCCGTTTTGTGGTGACGGTTGCACCGGAACATGCGCGGGCGTTTGAGGACTGCATGGCTGAAAGCGTATGCTCTCAGGTCGGGGAGGTAACCGCTGACGGCCTGCTGAGCATAACCGGCATGGACGGCAACGATGTGGTGCGGGCCGCAATAGCTGAACTGAAAAAGTCCTGGCAGGCGCCGCTGCGCTGGTAGGTTTTCAGGCAGCGCTACGGACAGTATATATTTTTACAGGGAATGCAGGTATGACACAAAAAGTACGCGCGCTCGTTCTGACCGGCAATGGAACCAACTGTGAGCGGGAAATGGCCGAGGCCTGCCGTCTGGGCGGCGCTGATGAGGTTGACATTGTCCATATCTATAAACTGCTGGGCGGTGAAACCCAGCTTGCCGACTATGATTTTCTCAATCTGCCGGGCGGTTTTCTCGACGGTGATGATCTCGGCTCAGCCAGGGCCAATGCGACCCGGCTGCGCTATGCGGCAACGCTGCAGGGGGAGAGCCTCTATGAACAGATCTGCCGTTTTGTTGCTGACGGCAAGCTGATTCTGGGCATCTGCAATGGGTTTCAGCTCCTGGTAAAGCTGGGCCTGATCCCGGACCTGGGCGGGAGCCATGCGCAGGAAACCACGCTTACCTTCAATGACTCCGGCCGTTTTGAGGATCGCTGGGTAGACCTGCAGGTGAATGCGCAGTCACCCTGTATTTTTACCCGGGGTATCAGCACACTGTATCTGCCGGTCCGGCACGGCGAGGGCAAGTTTGTGGTACGCGACGAGCGCGTACTTGAGCATTTGCAGACGCAGAATCTTGTGGCTCTTCGTTATGCTGACGGGGCCGGTCAGCCCACCATGCAGTATCCGCACAATCCGAATGGATCAATTGATGCCATTGCCGGTATCTGCGATGCCAGCGGCAGGGTGTTCGGAATGATGCCGCATGCCGAGGCATTTCTGCATCGCACCAATCATCCGCGCTGGACCGCGGAGCAGCTGCCCGACGAGGGACAGGGTGTCGCCCTGTTCCGCAACGCGGTGGACTTTCTGCGCAGCCGCTAGCGCTGATGCCCGGCTGCGCGTGCAGCCAACCATCATATTCATAGTGTGCCTGCTATCCATGGATACTCCTCATACCCTGCTGTATGTCATTACCAGCACCGGCACTGGCGGGGCTGAAAAAGCACTGTGCGAGCTTGTGCGCCGCATTGACCGCAACCGCTACCGGGTGGTGATATGCAGCCTGAAGCAGCCCGGGGCCTATAGTGCGCGACTGGCTGCGTCTGCCGATGAATTTTGTCATCTGGGTCTGAGCGAAGCAGCCGGGCTGCGGGCTGTGGTGAATTTTATCCCGGCGCTGCTGCGCCTGGCTGCGGTCATGCGGCGCGTGCGGCCCGATATCGTGCACTGTTTTCTTTTCAGGGCGTCTATGCTGGGCCGCCTGGCTGCATGCCTGTGTCCGGGGTCGGTAATTATCGCAGCAGTGCGGGTCAATGAGCAAAGCTGGATGAAGTACACACTTGAGCGTCTGACGCGTTCACTGGTATCTTGTTACACAGCAGTGAGCGAAGAGGTGCGGCGCAACATGATTGCGCGCGCGCATGTGCCGCCGGATACAATCATCACCATTTATAACGGCATTGAATGCGCGGCTCTGAATGTGTCGAGCCCCTGCTCGTCTGTCCGCAATGAAACACGCCTTGCGCTGATCGGGCGACTGCATCGCCAGAAAGGCCACAGCGTGCTGCTGAAGGCTTTAGCAATAATCATCAATTCCGGCAGGCGGGCGCATCTGTATCTGGCTGGAGACGGGCCTGATGAAGACCTTCTCCGGCAGCAGGCCAGCACACTGGGCATTGCCGGCTCTGTTACGTTCTCAGGCGTGGTTGATGATGTGGTTGCTTTTATGGCGGATATTGATATTGTTGTGCTGCCGTCGCTGTGGGAGGGCATGCCCAATGTTTTGCTGGAAGCCATGGCTGCGGGCAGGCCGATCGTGGCAACGAATCTGCCCGGTATTGAGGAGATGGTTCAGGACGGCACAAGCGCTGTTTTGTGCGAACCGGGCCGGGAACAGCCCCTGTCTGATGCGATCATGCGCCTGATGGATGATCCGGGGCTGGCAAGAAGCCTGGCCCGAGCGGCACAGTTGGATGTTCGCAGGCGCTTTGATATTTTGCACACGATTGCTGCAACGCAGGCCCTGTATGAGAGCTTGATGCGTAATCGGCACATGGAGAGGGAGAGTCGATAAATGGTTCTGAATCCGAATCCGTATCTGTATTTTTTTATTTTCATGCTCGCGCTGTGCAGCTGTCTGTATATCACGCCGATTGTCATCAGCGCCGCACTGACCTACGATATCGTCGACCGGCCGGACGGGAATTTAAAACAGCATCAACGACCGGTCGCCTACCTGGGCGGCATAGCAATTTATTTGTCGTTTCTGGCCACGCTGGCGCTTACTTTTGATTTCAGCCGTGAGGTTCTGGGCCTGCTGCTGGCCGCGACTATTGTCATTTTGCTGGGCATCATTGACGATCTCAAGCCGCTGGGGCCGAAGGTGAAGCTGTTTGGCCAGATTATTGCGGTTTTTGTACTCATAAAATGCGGCATTCATATCAAGATAGCGATCGTGCCGGACTGGCTGGATATACTTATGACCGTTGTCTGGATGCTGGCCGTTATCAATGCGTTCAACATCATTGATATAATGGACGGGCTGTCGGCAGGCACTGCAATGATTGCCTCCCTGGTACTGTTTGTGATTGCCGTCATAACGGCCCATTCCATGATGGCGGTCATGAGCCTCGCGCTGGCAGGTGCCCTGCTGGGATTTTTGCGGTATAATTTTCAACCGGCTAAAATATACCTGGGTGATGCGGGCAGTATGTTTATCGGTTTGATGCTGGGAACCCTTGCCATGATCGGCGTGTATACCGAGCATAATCAGGCCGGCTACCTCGCGCCACTGGTGATTCTGGGCGTGCCGCTCTATGACATCATGCTTGTCATGTATCTGCGCTGGCGCAAAGGCATGTCGGTCATTCAGGGCAGCCCCGACCATTTTGCGCTGCGGCTCAGAAAAAGCGGCCTTTCCACACGCCAGACCGTTCTGATTACCTACGCTGCTGCGGGACTGCTGGGCGCTGCGGGTCTGGGCATGGAGCTGGCTCACACGGCAGCCCTGTGCGTACAGATTTTTCTCGGTATCGTCGCATGCGGTCTGGCCCTGACCCTGTGGATCAAGCGCATTACCATGGAATAAGCGGGCTGTGCATGCCGGGAGTGATCTGTTTTCTGCGGTTGTATTTTTATGGTAGGGTTTTAACATCCGTTGCAGCACAGCCGATCCGACTGATCTGTCCTATCGGTCAAATCGGTCGGATTCAACGTGGAGTAAAAAGACTGCACCTGGGGTGCGGATAATTATTAATTTTGGGTTTTACAGCATAGTTTTAATAATAATTCGGAAAGATTTATGGCTTCAATGGCCGCGCATCCCATTACGGTTGTGCACATCATCACCAAGATGGAGCTGGGGGGCGCGCAGCGCAACACGCTCTATACGGTTCAGCATCTTGACCCCAAGCGCTTCAGGGTTTTTCTGCTGGCCGGTCCCGGAGGTGAGTTGCTGCCGGAAGCCCGATCCTGCGCAGGCTACCGGCTCATCCCAGACATGATCCGTGAAATTTCTCCCCGGCGCGATTTCGCGGCCCTGCTGCAGATCAGGCGCGCGCTCATCAGCATTATGGCAGACGCTCATCGTGATGCGCCGGTGATAGTGCATACGCACAGCTCAAAAGCGGGCATTATCGGGCGCTGGGCAGCCCGGCTGGCAGGTGTCCCTCTTATTGTGCATTCCGTGCACGGGTTCGGATTCCATGATTTTCAGAAGCGCCCCGTGCGCCTGATGTATCAGGTGCTTGAGCGTCTCAGTGCCCGCATTACGAAAAAATTTATTGTTGTCTCAGAGGCAAACCGCAGAGTCGGTGAGGATGCCGGGATCTTTTCAAGGGACACCACCTGTCTTATTCGAAGCGGCATTGATATTGAAGCCTTTGCCCGAGCACCGTCCGACCCGCAGGCCGTGCGCCGCGAACTGGGCATCCCGCAGGATGCGCCCCTGGTAACCATGGTGGCATGTTTTAAGCCGCAAAAAGCGCCGCTTGATTTTGTTCAAGCCTGCGCCGCAGTTCACCGCCGTTATCCCCGGGCATGTTTTCTGCTGGCAGGCGACGGCGAGCTGCGCACTCAGATTGCCTCAGCGGTTGCCGGGAGCGGGCTTGAAAACAATTTTTTTATGCCGGGCTGGCGCCGCGATGTTGCCGCTATCCTGCATGCTTCACAGATTGCGGTGTTGTCATCCTACTGGGAGGGTCTGCCACAGGTTGTGCCGCAGGCCTGTGCTGCGGGCCTGCCGGTTGTTGCTACCCGGGTGGACGGAACGCCGGAGGTTGTGCGCGACGGGGTTAACGGTTTTCTGGTTCAGCCCGGTGATGTCGATTTGATGGCTGAAAAAATAGTGTATTTGCTTGAGCGTCCGGAAGAAGCCCGTGCCATGGGCGCGACCGGAAAAACCATGATAGCTGAATTTGATATTAATGCCATGGTGCATGCCCAGGAAGACTTGTATCTGGCGCTGGCCAACCGGCAATGATTCAATTTTTTGCGCCGGGGGAGTTGACAAAAACGGCATAAATGATTATCTTTAAGGGCTTAAAGACGGCAGGCTTTAGGAAAAAAAGCTGCCGGTAGTATGTATCAGGAGGAATAGGAATGCCGATTTATGAATACGTATGTGATGATTGTCAAAAAAACTTCGAGGTATTTGTCGGAGTCCGCGATGCGGCCTTGCAGGAATGCAAATACTGTGCGGGACAAAACATACGAAAACTGATCTCCAACTGTTCATTTCAACTCAAGGGCAGCGGCTGGTACAAAACCGACTATGCCAAAAAGGATGCAAACGCTTCCGCAAGCGGCAAGAAATCTCCAGCCGGGGAGAAAACGGGCACTGACACCTCCGACAGCGCATCACAGGGGAGCGAATCCAAAACAACATCCACGGATTCGGATGCTTCCAAACCGGCTTCATCAGAAAAAGCTGCATAGGTTGTCTTTCTGCACGGCCTGAACACCGATTCTTTACAGTACAGGACGTATCCTCTGACCAGCCCGACGGTTTCAGCGTATTCAGGGCTTCACCACAACTGTATTTATTAGTTGTCTGGCAGGCGCGCTCCTGATATAAATGCGGCAACATGATTCTGGAGTAATGTGATGGCGGTTACGAACTATGACGATTGCAAGTAAGCACACAGCATTATACGAGGCCTGTACAACAATTTTCGGGCCTGAGATAGCCGTTTCGGACGATTTTTTAAGATACCTGCAGCCGGTTGGTTTGAAAACAGCGTATCACAAACGAGCTTTTGAAACACATCCGGATCGGGCCAGATCTGTCGGTGGGCATTGTGAGGATATGCATCGCCTTTTTCAGAAGGTTCGCAGCGCCTATGAGACGCTGCTGAGCTATGTTGAAAACCGCAGCCGCCGCATTGCGGGGGAGCCGGTTTTTAACGGGCGCCGCAAGCAACACTATACAAAGCGCCACGCATATCAACAGGGCGCCCGTCGCCCAACTGATCATTATTATCAAGGCCGACTCCCTCAGCGTACGCTGTTGCTGGGGCAATATCTCTATTATTCCGGGCGTATTTCGTGGCAGGACATGATCGACGCGATCGTGTGGCAGAGCGCACAGCGCCCTAAAATCGGGCAGCTCGCCCTGCAGGCTGGGATCATGACCTCCCGGCAGATAGCAACCGTGCTTACAAAGAGATCATACAATGAGCGATTTGCAGCCTGCGCACAGCGTTTCGGTTTTATCAGCACCCGCGAGCGGGTAGTCCTGATCGGTCGCCAGCGCAAGATGCAGCATACTATCGGAGAATACTTTGTCGAGCGCGGCTTGATCACGCCGCGAGATCTTTTTACGCTGCTCATGGCTCAGCAAAACCATAATACAAGTGCCGCCAAGCAGTAACAGGGACATATGAAAAAACTACTGGTTTGCGCCCTTCTTTGCGTTATTCTTATCTGCCTTTTTTTCAATTACAAACCTTTGCTTACCCTGTATGCCGGGTTGTTCAGCGTGCATAACGCGACACCGGGGGCGAATGCGCTTGTGGTGCTGGGCGGCGGAATCGAAACCCGTTTCCCGCGCGCGCTTGAGCTTTATCGGCAGGGATATTCCGATAAAATTTTGTTGACCGATATGCGGCCCTATACCTGCGGCGTTCCTGACTTTGACTGCAGCCAGCGCAAGATCGCCTATGCCCAGCGTGATTATTTTGAGCCCGGCGCGCCCGTAAGCGTGGTTCCGTCGCGTAGCGGCACCGGCGCGGTATCGACCTTTGATGAAGCCTGGGATCTGCTGCTCTACAGTCAGCGCAACGGATATTCGCGCCTTATTATCGTCACCGATGAATTTCATACCCGCAGGGCGCTGTATGCGTTCCGCAAGGTTTTCAAGGGCTCAGGCGTAACAGTCGAAGCAATGGGGGCTCCCAATGCAGTATTTGATGCGCAGAACTGGTGGCGCTCCGACGTAGGCCTCAAAGTCTACCTGATTGAACCCATGCTTTTTTGTGTGTATCTGTTTACAAGCGCCAATGTGAAGTTCCTTGAAAACTATTGAGAGGCTTTTGAAAAAGGGAGTAATCCCCCCCCAGGCGCAGCCTTTTTAATCCAGGTTGAATCTGACCGATTTGACCGATAGTGCGGATCAGTCTGATCGGCCGCGCTGCAACGGGTTTTAACCCCAGGAGATGAGACGCTGAATTTTTGATGATGCCTTGCAAGCTTCAGCCCGTTCCGGGCCGCCTTGCCACACAATGATTTTTTTACCAGCGCATGCCTTTACATGCTATATACTCTTCCGATGAGGCCGAACACATCCACAGGCGGAGAAGACAGCCCATGCAAACAAAGACCATAATCAAAATTGCAATCGCGGCAGGCATCATCGTGCTCTACGGCGTTAATATGATTTATTTTTCCATGAAACCGGCCCAGTTTGTGTTGGCGAGCAGCACGGAGGGCTCGGCCGGGGTTACGATGGTTGAAACACTCGCGCGGCTGATGGAGCAAGAGTTAAACGGCCCGGGCGGCTGGCTCCCCAATGATATGGCGCTGTCTCCGGGCGTGCTGCTTGATAATCGTCCGAGCTTTCAGCGTGGCGTGCTTGAGGTGGTGCGCTACGGCGCGCTCTCACTCAGGGATAATCTCTCGCGGCAACGCACCACCGACAGGATTGATCCGGATTGTGATGAGGCGTTTACGCGCTTCAGCAACGATCCCGCCCGGTGGATCATGCCTTCAGCCGAAACGAAATTCCGGGGCGGTATTAAATACCTTGACGCGTATGCGGACAATTTAAAACAGGGCAACGCACATTTTTATCCGCGCAGCGATAATCTGATTACAATGCTTGAGCGGTACGCTTCTCTGCTGGGCGGGTCTACTGCCAGACTTTTGAACGCGTCACGGCCTGCGGCTGAGGGAAACCTCTCTGACCATACACCGGTTGACTGGAGCGCTATTGATGATAACTTCTATTATGCACAGGGAATCGGCTACGGCCTGTATCATGTTATGCAGGCAATCGCGCTTGATTTTCAGAAGGTCCTCAAAGATAAAAACAGCGATGTCATTATGCGTGAAATTATTTCTTCGCTGAAAGAGTCCTATTTTGAACCCACCATTGTCACCAATGGCAGCCGCAACGGTATTCTGGCCAATCACAGCAATAATTTGCGTGTGTTTCTGGATGATGCCCGGCAGAAAATGAATTCTCTGATACAGATGCTTGACCAGGGGTAGGTGTGTAACCGGCCCGGCTGCTGACGAGCCGCCGGTACTTCTGAGATTCGATCGTATGACGATTTGTTTCGGGCGATAAGGCGCGCATGATTTTTGCATTCCCCAAAAAACTTCTTCAGTCATATGGCACCATGGCGCTGCTTTCTCTGCTGCTTGCGATCTATGCCGAGGGCTGCGAAAACCCACCCGGGCTTGTGGTGCTGGGCTCGCTTTTGATCTTTGTGCCTGCATGTTTTCAAGTGGTATTTCTACTGAATGCAAATGCACGGCTGAAAGCTTTTTTTATTTCCTATAAGAGAATGACGGCTCTGCTTTTCCTTGTTGTTTGTCTGGGATGTTTTTTTCGTCCGGTCAACCAGCACAACCCGCTTATTTCATGGGACTTCCATCCATTCCGTGATTACCGCTGGCTCATCGTATCACTGCTTGGTGTCCTTGGCTCGCTTTCGTTTCTCAATTATGTGCTGGCTGCACCGCAGGATGTGTTGACAAAAGCGGTGGCAGCGGTTAAGAAATTCTGGCAGATTCGTCCCGGACTCTTTTTGCTGATAGCTGCAGTCTGGGTGTTTGGGGTGACCAATTTTTTTTCCTTTTCGGCTTTTGAGCATATCCCCCATGTTCAGGATGAAATTGCCCAGCTTTTTCAAGCAAAAATTTTTGCACAGGGCTCATTGACCGCAGCGCTCCCCCCTCTTCCGGATTTTTTTCAGTATTACTATGATAACATGTTGTTTACGGACAGGTGGTACTCGCAATATCCTCCAGTCCACCCCTTTTTGCTGATGCTCGGTGTTTTGCTGGGCGTCCCCTGGATCGTCAATCCGATTCTGGCTGCCTGTAGCGTTTTCCCGCTGTATGGATTTGCGCGCGCTTTTGTTGAAGAAAATGAAGCCCGTTTTTCCGTGCTGTTGTTTTGCATCTCACCCTTTGTGCTGTTCATGTCAGCAAGTTACATGAACCATGTTTCCGCGCTTTTTTTTCTGCTGCTCTTTCTCTACTGTACGGAAAAGGCTCTGAGCGACGGTTCTGTATGGCTGGGCTGTATCGCCGGGATTGCTGTCGGCGCCATGCTCAATATCCGTCCCGGAGAAGCAGTTGTTGTAGGCCTTCCTTTTTGCATGGCATATGCTGCTCGAAGTATCATTAAGAAAAGATACGACCTTCTGATTGCCTGTATCGTTGGCGGGTGCATCATGGTTGCCCTGCTCCTTTGCTATAATTTTGCCACCAACGGTGACCCGCGGGTCTTTGGATATAATCTGCGCTGGCCGACAGGCCATTATTTCGGATTCTCATCGGAGCCCGTCATGATTTTAAACTGGCCGCCGCACTCTTTTAGGCTCGCCATATTTCATACTCAGAGCAATTCAATGGCGCTAAATCAGTACCTTTTCGAATGGCCGATTCCGTCTCTTCTTCCGCTTATAGTGTTCTGGACGCCGTTTGCTTTTCCCAAAAAGCCGAAGCTGTATCTGTTGCTATGCGGGGCACTTGCCGCGCCTGTTTTTTATTTTTTCTATTTCTTCCAGGACCTGTGCCTCGGGCCAAGATTTTATTACATGTGCCTGCCGTTTCTTTTTGTCTTGACTGCAAAAGCGGTATTCGAAATAATTAAAAAAATTGCGCATAGTAGACGATGCGGTAGCATGCGTATTTTTAATAGCTTCATAGCTCTTTTTCTTGTGTTTCTTCTCTATACCGGATGCATCCGAATACCCCGACTGTACAGATTTTATTCCGACTCTTTTTGGGAAATCGATAATGCGTTAATGCAGAAAGTGAACGAAATGGGCATAAATAATGCGTTGCTTTTTCAAAAAAGTTACAAATATATGGATAATGACCTCGGGTGCGGCTTCCTCCACAACGTACCAGGATTAAACAGTCCTGTTATATTTGCACGCGATCTTGGTGAGCGTAATACAGAGCTTGCGACTTTTTTCCCGGATAGGAAGTTGTATGTATCCTCTCGGGACAGCAATGGCAACGTACTCATCGAACCCCTTGATATTGTATCGACATCCAGCCGTTCTTCCCAGCAGCAGTGATTTGAAAAGCGTACGCTTCAATTACATGCAGATAGAATACTGCGCGGTATATAAACTGTAGAATTCAAAAGGCAGACTGTATAATGAACCCCGGGCATAAGCCGCTACAAACCGGCACGATGAAGACAGGACTGCTGTTACTCAGCATTCTGTGCTTTCTCTTTTTCCTCTACCAGTTGTGGGGGTTTTATCACGATGACGCATATATCGTTTTGCGTTACGCACGACATTTGCTGGACGGGAAGGGGCTTGTCTGGAACCCCGGTGAACGGGTGGAAGGGTACTCCTGCTTTCTCTGGCTTATGTTTGTGAGCCTTTTAGGCGCCTGCAGCTTTGATCTGGTTACCGCATCCCGGGTAGCCGGGATGCTCTTTGGAATCCTCGCTTTGCTGCTTCCCTTTATCAGTACCAACAGGAATACAATCCTCTGTTCGCTGCTGCTGGCAACGAACAGCTGTTTTGCCCTGTGGGCGCTCGGCGGGCTTGAAACGCTTATGTTCACATTTTTTGCTTTTGCCGGGGTGTTGTTGTTTTTCCAGGCCCGGCCCATACCCCGAAATCTTTTCTGCACAGGGCTTCTCTTCTGCCTGGCCTCTATGACGCGCCTTGAAGGGTTGCTGCTGTTTGCGATCACCTTTTTCTTCTGTTTTTTCAAAAACAGACGGCAACTGCTTTCAGGACTACGGCAGGCCCTGTTCCTTCTGGCGGGTTTTTTGATCCTGTTCACGCCGTATTTCCTCTGGCGTTTTTGGTATTTTGGATATGTATTCCCATGCACATATTACGTGAAAGGCGGTGCAGCCAATAGTATAAAGCTGCTGTTTGGGTCCCGTTATTTAGCGCACTTTGTTTTACTGTATGGATTTCCGCTTGGCATGCTGTTGTTAGTGAAAGATTTCAAGGGATTTGTTCGCAGCAACCTCTATCTTATCAGCATTCTGGTGTGTTACGCCGCCTACATTGTCTCAATGGGTGGTGACCATATGCCGGGATTCAGATTTATGGTGCCTCTGCTGCCGGTATTGTATCTGCTTGTTGCACAGTCTGCAATGTACATGCGGTTTCAGCGAGACTTTACTAGAAGGCTTATTTGCACCTGTCTGGTTGGGCTTAACTTTCTTATATCCTATGGGCTTATCATAAAGACCCCGGGAGATTTTCAGAAGGTTAAGGAACACAGTTACATGTATAAGTACAGTATTGCTGTGCCCGATGCAGCGGCCTATTATGGGCGATACGCTGGGATGTACATGCGACAGAACTGGCCGGCAAATTCACTTATTGCTTGCAACACTGCCGGCTCAACACCGTACTATTCAGAGCTTGCAGCTATCGATATGCTGGGGCTTAATGATTATAGGATTGCAAGAAGGCCAGTTTCTTATCGGATTGATATCAAGTTGCAGCAACTCTTGACTGCATCAGGAAGGAATGAAATTAGAAAGAAAGTTTTTGAACAATATAACCCATGGCAGCTTATGCCGGGGCACGGAAAAGGTGACGGCGCTTATGTGCTGTCAAGAAAACCGGACTACATCATTATCGGGCCGGCCAATGGATCGACAAAACCATGGTTTCTGGGAGACACAGAACTGTTGGCGTCGCCTGATTTTTTGAAGTCCTATCAACTCAAAGAGGTGGCTATCCCTGCGGCGGGTGATTACAACGACTATTTCACGCTTTGCAGGTCCGGCGAGTTTGTCTTTACCTACTATGAGAGAATAAACAAAATTTCCCGAGGATTATAAACCTGTGGCGATTGAATATGTTCGCATGAACAAACGTCTTATTTTATTCCTTTTCTTTTTTGTTTTCAGCCTTTCGTTCTATGCCAATTCGCAGTATTTCTTCCGGGCGAATCCCGAAGCCCAGGTTTTTTTCCCTCCATTTAAAAAAGGGGTGGTCAAAATTTTCAACGAGCACCTCGGCGGCGAATACCTGTTCATCGCTCAGGCCATTGTCGAGGGTAAGGGTTTCAGCAATCCGTTTGAAGTTGATACCGGACCGACCGCATGGATGCCGCCCCTGTATCCTTTTGTTTTGGCCGGGCTAATCGCCCTGCTCAAAAAAAAAGTGCTTATCGTCTGCAGCGTCATAGTGCTCAAAAATCTGATACTGGTCGGTGCCGGCCTGCTGATCTATGAGATAGCGAAAAAAACCCGCATGGCGCTGCGCGCGGAGGTTGCCGTGGGGCTCTATTGCCTTATGTTGCTGGTATTCTTTAAATGGTTTTTTCAGCTGACGCATGACGAATGGCTGCTGATGCTGCTTGTCTGCATTCTGTACCCTTGGGCCGTTTGTATCAGGGGTTCAGGCATCCGTTTCGGACAGTCGTGCGCGTGGGGGGGCTTTGGCGGTGTCTGCATGCTTGCCAGTCCGATTTTGGGTTCGGTCTGGGCGGCAACGGCGGGCGTAACCATGGCAAGAAGACATACAGTAAAATTCTTGCCGGTGTCGCTCCTTGTCTGCGCAGCAATCTGCATGCCCTGGCTGGTCAGAAACTATATGGTGTTTGACCGGCTTATCCTGATGAAATCCAACATGTACTTTGATCTCTATACGGCCAATTATGAAACCGAGCGCGGTCTGTTCACTGAAATAACATTCGTGCGCCAGCATCCGCTCTGGACGATACAAAGCGACCCGAATGCCCCCTACAAGGTGCTCGGCGAAATGGGATTTATGGATACGTACAAGGAAAAATTCCAGAAAGCCTTCGCGCTTGATCCGCAGCGATGGGCGGCCTGTATTGTTAACAGGTTTGTCGCCGCATTTATTCTATACCCGCCGTACTGCGAGCATGAAAAGGGCGTCATCGAAGGGTTCAGTGCTTCGAAAGTTATTCTGCATTTCCTTCCGTTTTTGGGTATTGTGCTTATTCTGCTTGCAGGCAGGCAGTCCGGTGCACGCTTCATGCTGCTCGGCATTTTAATCTATGTGCTCTACCTCATGCCCTACGTGCTTGTTAATTATTACAATCGGTACGGCATCCCCCTGACGCCCCTGAAGGTCCTGTTCCTGTTTTGGGGAATGGACATCGGAATCGCCCGGATATGTTCCGGCCGGCCGTCGTGCGGTGTTTCTGGATGATGCCCGGCAGAAAATGAATTTACTGATACAGCTGCTTGACCAGAGGTAACCGTTAACCTCGCTTTGCCTGTCCCGCCATATGAGCTGATTTCCAATGCGCTCATACATAGACAATGGCCTGCCCAAGGCTGCCTGCTTCACGGTTTTGTTCAATAAAAGCAGCCAGCTTCTGCTGATGCTTCGGCAGGATCTTCTTAAATTGAATGCCCATGCCGGCTGAAGCCGCGCAGCATACGGATTTGGTCCATACGACACAGGCATCTATGGACATGACTTCAGAATCGCCGGGCAGTTGAAGATGCAGGTCCAGCTCTGCATCGATTGGCAGGGGCTCACTGGTTTCAACAAACGCGCCGCTTATGCTCATATTGGTTATACGCGAATCAGTGCTGATGCCGGAAGAGCAGGATATGAACCTCAAGTTGGTTTCTATGCGCGGTGCCCGCCTTTTCTCGTACATGTCCCTCCCCCTGTAATGTATGTTTTTATTCACTTTTACACACAAGGAACTCGAGTTGCTCGTATCGGTTACCCGCTACGTCTTTCCCAAACTGCTTTATAGTTTAATTTATCGTTAAAAATGTTAATAAATTTAATATTAAATGCACACATATTAAAAATAATTGTGCATGTCAATACATAAATCAGGCTTCGGAAAAAAAAGAGGCGGGGCCGGCTGCGGCTGTTTGATGGGTATAGGCGAAAAACCGTTTGAAGGGCATACTACCAGGTTCTGAACCGTCCGGTATCAAGATGGACAAAATCGGAGGCGGCATAATAGCCCACGCCGCCGGTGCGGAGGGCAACGGCAGTTGCACAAAGCTGCCGGGTGGGCAGGTCGGTTATGCGTATATCAACGGCCCGGCCTTCCAGATGCAGGCTGTGCGTGGCCACGCCGCTTGATTTCCCATGCAGGAAGTTGTTGGTTTGCGGAGACCGGTATCCTGATATGATCTCAATGGTGCCGCGACTGCCGGTGACCGATTGAATGTGGCTGATTATATCGAGGAGCCCGGTGTCAATAGGACGAATCTCTCCAGTCCGGAAATCCCGCAAAAACGTATTAATTTTTCGCTGTACCGCGCCACAGCATTGTCCGGGTGTGTGCAGAATTTCTAAGCATTCTTCCGTATGGGTATGAAAGAACGAGAGTGGATATTTTTTCTGTTCGGTTGCACAGTAGATCAGGGACGGACTGATGAGCAGCCCGGCTGCGGCCTGAGCGGCGGCGATGCAAAACCGTCGTCGAGTGATGTCTGACATAAGCGGTGGCTTTTTTTCCTTAATATTGAGTTGATTATCGGTATTTTTTTGCGGGTTCTTTACTGTTTTGTTGGGGCCGAATCAACTGTTGCGGTAGTTTGTTCTTCGTTAAACAGGGCGTTGAGCAGTCGTTTATCCCGCCCGTATACATCACTATTAAAACAGACAATGCCGTCTTTGTCAATCCACGCGGTTTGGTAGGTGATATGAACCGGCAGCGGTTCTGCGAGCCTGATAACCACGCGTTTCTGTGCATCAATGGCGCTTTTGATTGTTTCCGGCGTCCAACCGCCGTCCTCGCCTGCAAGCGCGAAGGCGGCCAGCCGCACCGGATCACTCACCCGGATGCAGCCGTGGCTGAAATCGCGCATGTTGCGCGTAAACAAACCCCGCGTGGGCGTGTCGTGCAGATACACGCTGTATGTATTGGGGAAAACAAACTTTATCCGGCCGAGCGCGTTCCTTGGGCCGGGGTCCTGCCTCATGCGGTACCTGTTCATCATGGCCGGGCTGACCTTGCTCCAGTCTATGGTCGTCGAGTCGATCTCGGGCGCATCTTCGCTCCAGCCCTGAAAAAGACGGATGCTGCGCTTCTGCAAAGACTGCGGGTCTTTCCTGAGGTTCGGAAGCTCTTCCTCTCGGGCGATGTTGTTAGGAAGGTTCCAGTAAGGGTTGATTTCAATCGAAGAGATGCGATCGCTGAAAACCGGGGTCTGTTGCTTGAGTTTTCCCACGATCACGGGAAAGCTGAAGGCCTCTGCACCGGCCTCAAATGCGCTGAGATTAAAACCCGCAATGTTGACGAGAATATATTTTTCGCCCAGAAAATGGTCCTGCCAGCGCCACCGTGTCATGTTGATAATGATCTGCCTGACCCTTTCATCAACTGATACGTTCATGGCGGCAAGGGTCTGTTCGCCGATAACGCCGTCAGGTGCAAGGCCGTGCCTGCTCTGAAACCGCGCGACCGAGGGCACAAGCTGCGAACTGTACTGCGTCGGCGGATCCTCGTAGTCCATGTCCGGGTCAAGGTCTCCGGTCACGGCCAGGCGCTTAATAATCGCCGGGATGCGTTCGTCATCATCGCCGGGGCGGATGGTTGTGCCCAGGGGCACAACTGGCCAGCCGCCTTTTTTTTGAATCTCCCGGTACAAGGCGAGTGTTTTTTTCAAACCCGCGTAGTGCTCGTGTGCAGGGGGCAGGCCCTCAAGATATACGCTAAGATCGGGCGCTGCCATGGCCTTGCCCAGGGCCTCACTGGGTTTGAATTCGATGCTCTTTGCCCGGGGAAACTGGCGCACATCGGCATGCGGCTGTTTAATCCGGCCATAGTGGACATCATGGATGTATTTGATCAGGTTATATGTCAGCAGGGTATCGAGCAGGGCAAGGTTCTGCGCCGTGCGCGCCCTGAAAAGCGCGCTGATCTCTTCGGTCTCGTAATTTTCGGGATCAAGCCCATCTTCTTCGGCTGTTTTCAGAAAATCAAGCGCCACCCGGGCCTTCGGCCCGGGGCCTGCCGGACTCACCCAGTAGGGCTGCGGATTTTCCTCTGCGTAGACTTCCGTAAGGCAGAAAATTTTGGATGTTACCACCAGCTGCTGTTTCTCCAGGCCCATCAGCTCAAGGTGAAAACATCCCATATAATCAGCCAGCGCCGCGCTCAGCGCGTCCTTATCGCTTTGCGCGCTGTCGGGGGGAGTGGGGGCAGGAGCAGACGCGGGCGTGCACGCGAAGCACAGCATGCACAGAATCACGCATGCAATTATATTCGTGTAAGACGGGTCGAATTTATTTTTAAGCCTCTCGGGACAACATGATGAGGCGTGGCGTCTATGACGATGCGAGCGAGCGGACCTTGGCATGCGCTATCTCTAATAAATTAAACGATCAAAAGCAATAAAATAAATCTGCCCTATCCTGCCGGCTGCGTCCTGTTATCCCTTGAAGCTTTTGCTGATCGTAAAGCTCATGCCGCATTTGGGGCATTGCACGGTCGAGGGCTTTTTCTCAACCGACACCAGGGCCCCGCAATCGCGGCAGGTGAGGTTTGCCTGTATCTTTACCGCTTTGTCAGCCTTCTTTTTTATCCCGGCCATGCTGCTGCTCCTTTGCGTGCTGTTCTCCTGCTGAGCGTGCAAAAATTTTGATGCTGATTTTTTTACGACTTGCATAATACGCCTGTTGCAGTTCTATACATACTGTATATTTCTTGCATAGTGCTCTCAGATATGCAAGTACGTGCCTCCGGTTATCGTCATAAAAAATACATTCTGATGGATATTGACCGCAGCGCTACATGGCCGGGTGATTGCCGGTCGCGAGTGCAATGCCAAGGCAACGGGCCTTTTTCAATATCCGGGGGCTTATCTCCGTTTTTGCTGATCTGGCGGCAATGCCGATTGTAAGCACGCCGATGGTGCGAAAGCCCAGCATCAAGGCCGCGTCCTTCATGAGTTTGACAGCGCCGGTCAGCAGGCGCGTCATGATCGACGGCGCAGCAGATGATATAACCACAACAGCGCGCTTGTCTCTTTTTTTATTGCGCATCTTAGGCCGCAGCATGCCCCAGGGCCAAAAGGCATAGCAGAGCAGCCGCTCAGAAAATTTTTTCATCACAGCCGTAACCGTGTAAAAGTTAATGGACGAGCCCAGCACCAGGGCATCGGATCGCTCGATGGTATCAAGAATGCCGCTCATGTCGTCTTCCAGCGGGCATGCGCCCCTGTAAGGGCCTTCCTGCTGTGTACACTGCCTGCAGTTCGTGCAGAACTCGATATGCTTATCGATAAGATATATCTTCGTGGTTTCGGCGCCCGTATCCCGCGCAGCGGACAGGATGGCATCGATCACCGTGTCTACGGTGCCGCCCTTGCGATAGCTGCCGACAATGGCCGTTACGTTCATAGGTTTACTCAAGCTGCTCCCTTTTCCTCCACTACAGATTAATTCATTAAAGAAGCGGCGCCAGCAGGCGTGCAACTCCTTCGAAGAATTCAATAACGACATTTGTCTTTTTAATACCCTGAACAGATTGATTCATTATATCCGTTACCCAGTCATCCAAATCGCGTACGACGTTTTCATCATAAATAAACAGCGCGACTTCATAGTTAAGAAAAAAACTGCGAATATCAGTGTTCATTGAACCTACAATACCAAGGGCAGTATCGACAAGTATTACCTTGCCGTGCAACATCCCGGGGGTAAAGTTATATATTGTCGCACCGCTGTCCTGTATCAGCCTGAGATAGTTTCGTCGCACCAGATCGGCAAGGCGATGGTCAGAAACCCGCGGTACCACGATGCGCACATCAATGCCGCGTTTGGCTGCGATGCAGATCGCCTTAAGCAGGATCTCGTCAGGAATAAAATACGGAGTGACAATCCAGATGCGCTGCTGGGCTTTGAAAAGTGCCGTAATGATGCTTTCATAGAGCGGATCGCCGGCGACATCGGGGCCGCTCGGCACTATCTGCATGGTGACAGGTGCGCCATGGCTGGCCGGAACAGGCATTTCCTCTTTTGCGGCCGCCTGCTTTGCGGCAAATTGCCAATCGGAGCAGAAAATATGGTGAAGATCGGCAAGTACCGGCCCACGTACCATGATCGACAGGTCGTGCCAGCGCCGCGTGCCGGAGGGGCCCATATACTCTCCGGCGATATTCATGCCGCCCAGTATTGCGGTTGCGTTGTCGACAATGATTATCTTGCGATGATTGCGCAAATTGGCCCGGCCCCTGAAGGGCACATGCATCATCGGCATGAAAAAAGCGCACGTGCCCCCATTGGCCGATAAAGGGGCAAGCATCTTTTTTGATACACGAAAGGAGCCTAATGCATCGAGAAGCAGGCGTACTCGAACACCCTGTGCGGCCTTGCGCGTCAGGGCCGCAAGAATCGTTGTGCCGGTTTCATCGTTTCCTAAAATAAAGGTAGTGATATCGATGCTGTTTTCAGCATGTTCGATGAGATCAATAAGCGTGGTATATGCCTTTTCTCCTGTTGCCAGCAGCGATAGTTCGTTGCCGGCGCGCGCGGGGAAAATACTATCGACACTTTGGGTTATCAGTCGTTCCCCGGTGTCTTTGATGTCAGTGCAAGGTTAGCTTTGTTTTTGGCCATGCGCTTTAATTTGCGACCGCCAAAGAGTATATACGCAGGTACGCCAAGGTAGGGCACCAGTAAAATTGCCAGCAGCCAGGCAACCGTGCTTGAAGGAGACCGCGGTTCGCGGTTTTGGTGAACCAGCAGCGTCATGGCAAGAAGAAAGCCGAGAATCGGCAGAATGTTAAAGAATATAAAATCAACGTTCATCATACTATGGCAACTCGCTTTCTATAAATAATGCCGCGTGATCGGAAAGTTTCTTCCAGACGCCTCGATAGAAGGTCCTGGAATTTGTTGCCATCAATCCCCTGATGTAAATTCGATCAAGCGGCAGAAGAGGGCTGCGGGCAGGAAACGTGAGCGCTTTCCTGCCGTTTGCCTCAACAGCCGCATTTTTCATCCCTACAAGCAGAGCGAACTTGTCAACACATTGGCCGCGCCAGTCATTAAAGTCACCAGCCATGATTATCGGCGCGTCGTGTGGTATGCACCGGCTGATGTAGTCGGCGTGCATACCTAGCTGCTTACGGCGCGAAAAGGCAAAAAGTCCCAGATGAGTACAGAGGCAATGCACCGGATCCGGATGCTCCGGGATGGTAACTGCGCAGTAAAGAAAACCGCGCTGTTCAAAACTATTGGTCGAGATATCGATCTGCTCGGAATGCAGGATTGGAAACTTTGAAAGGATCGCATTGCCATGATGGCCGTTAGGATACAATGCATTCTTGCCATAGGCAACATGGCTCCATACGGAATCGGCAAGAAATTCGTGTTGCGCTTGATCCGGCCAGTTGGGGTGCTTCTGCGCATGTGCGAAATTTTCACCAACCACTTCCTGCAAAAAGACAATATCAGCGTGAATGGAGCGGATCGCTTCACGAAGCCGATGAAGGATAAAGCGTCGGTTGCTCCAGGAGAAACCTTTATGGATATTGATCGTTAGTATGCTCAGTTTTTGCATGTGGAATAATTCCGGGTCAATCGTCGGATGATTTTCTTTTGACTGAAGCAGCCTCTCCTTACACCACTCTTTTAAAGTCGATATATCCACGCTCCACATCCGTGCGAACCAGTTGTACGCGGAGCCGCGGCCGACATCCATCCTTTAAACCCGTTCACCAGTCTTCCTTCAATGGGCGGGTGCAGAAGACGGACCCATGTGCCTTTGTCAGCTGCACCGGTGACGATGGCATCGAACTGCTCCCCGATCCTTGATTCCAGCAGTATTGCCGCTGCGGATTTTGTGACCTGCCGTTCAACTTTTTTTGCCGCGTCTTCCGCTTCGGTGCAGTGCTTTGCCAGCGCTGCCAATTCATCGTTGTCGTAGGGCAGGGGCCGTCCCGCCACCGCTGCCTTCAGCAGCCGCTGTGTAATCAGATCGGGGTATCGGCGGTTCGGGGCGGTGGAGTGAGTATAGTCCTTGACCGCAAGGCCGAAGTGCCCCGCGGCGCTGTCTCCCGGAAGTTCGACAACGTATTCACCCGGACCCAAAAGCTTGATGATACTGAGAGACAGATCGGGAAAGTGGAGAGGATCAGCGGCTTTCGCCGATACCAGAAATTGCTCCAGCGCCTTGGGATCGGGCTCCACGGGCAACGTTGTGCCCCGCTCCGCGGCAAGCTCGATGATCCGGTCCCAGCGTTTGGGTGTGCGGACTACGCGCCGCAGCGAGGGAACCTTTTTGGACGCAAGGTATCGTGCGGTAACGCCGTTGGCTGCGATCATGAAGTCCTCAATAATATCTTTGGCCCTGTTTTTTTGTCGGCTTCCAGGTCCTTGAGCCTATCTCCGTCAAAGACCGGCCGCGCTTCTATTGTTTCAAGATCAAGCGCACCGTGCATGCGCCGGAGCGCTTTCAGTTTCTGTGCCATGCGGTCCTGCAGTCGAAGGTTTTCGTCGAGACCTTTGACCGTGCCGATCCCCTGCGGCATCGGGCCGTTACCCTCCAGCCAGGCAGCAACGCTGTTGTAGGCAAGCTTTGCCTGACTGCGCACCGTTGCCCGGTAGAGGTCCGAACTCTGAAGCGATCCATCCCCGGCAAGCACCATTTCAATGACGATGGCAAGGCGGTCTGATTCCAGATTGAGGGAGGTCAGATCCGTGGAAAGTTTCTCGGGCAGCATGGGAAATGTCTCGGCAGCAGTGTAGACCGAGGTGGTGTTTTGCTGCGCATGATCGTCAAGGGCCGATTGCTTCCTGACCAGAGCGTCAACGTCGGCAATGGCGACAAAAATCTTTACGGCCCCGTCGGGCATGGCTTCGGCAACGGTAAGCTGGTCCAGATCACGCGAATCATCATTGTCGATGGAGCACCAGGAAGGTTCCTGAGATCACGCGTCGGCTCCGCAGTTTGCGTCGCCGGCCCTTTTATTGCGTCGAGCTCGGCCAGGGCCCGGGGCGGAAAATCCGGAACAAGCCCTTTTTCAAGCATTGCACGATGGGCAATTCCCTGCAGGATCAAGCGGTGTTGTCTGTCGTCTGTTTCTGTCATAGTGTCACCTTCCTTGAATACATAGTTTGTCTGTCCCCTTTGCCCCTTTTGTCAGGCATCACTGCTGCAGGTCCTCTTCATCAATATGAAATTTATGCAGCATCCGATGAGTTACCGGGGCAAGAACGATCCCCATTATTGCTATGAATACCAGCCCGCTAAAAAGCGCATATCCGGAAGCAAATATTTTTGCTCCAGCCGTAGCAAGCGGATTTACAGGCCCCATTCCCCCGAGAATCATAGACGCCTCTAAAAGAGAATCAACCCAATCAAATCCCGCTATCCAATGATAGCCTGAGATACCGATGAATAAAGCAACTGCAATCAAAATGCCTGCCATTACAACAGACGTGGCCATCCTTCTGATAAAAACTGATATCGGAGCAAGTTTTTCATGTTTTCGTTCAAACATCATAGCCTCTTACTGTTAGAAACTGATCAAAAGGGACAGCGGACCCCCTTCCCTTCCCTATGTTGCCAACCCCGGCATCAATTTAAGCAGTCCTCCAACGATGAACTCGATTGCAATCGCCGATAGCAGCAGCCCCATGATCCGTACGGAATATCGATTCCTGTCCGGCCGATCACGTTCCAACCGGGATGGCCGCCGTAAGAGCAAGCCAGACGACAATCCCGACCAGGAGGATACTGATCAGCATGAATGTCCAGTCCATTGGGTCCGAAATATGATTCGAAAAGATGATCACGGTGCTGATCGATCCGGGCCCTGCCAGCAGAGGAATCGCAAGCGGCACTACGGCGATGTTGTCCTTGGTCTCAGCTTCCTGTGCCTCCTCGGGAGAATGCTTCCCTCTGGATGCTGCGCATTCAGCATCGAGATGGCTATCAGGAGGATTAAAATACCGCCGCCGACCCGGAACGATGCAATGCTGATTCCGAATACATGCAGAAAGCCTTCTCCGAATACACTCGATATAATCAGCAGGATGAATACAGCGATCGCTGTGGTCCTGGCAACCCGCCGGCGTTCCGGAACGGGCATTTCCTGGGTCATCCCGACGAACACCGGTATCACACCGATCGGGTTCAGTATCGCCAGGAGTGCCGTGAAAAATTTTAGATACTCTGTGTAATCCATGCTCCCCCGTACCTGTTAATGATAGAAACGTGCTTTGAGATGGGCAGACTATAAAACAGGGGTGGTTGTGTGTCAACACTGATCCCGGCGCACGATGCGGGCGGGGCCGGCCAGAAATAATAAACGGCGCAATTAAAAATTGTGCGGCGCAGCGAGAGCCAAATCGATCACCGTGTCCACGGTGCCGCCTTTGCGATAGTTGTCGACGATGAGAATAGAATAGGGGCCATCCCGCTGATACGCCGATACCGATTATCGCGGAGAGAACAACCTACCTGCGTTTGTTTGAGCCGCCGGATATGTCCTTGAGTTGCTTTCTCTTTTTGGCCGGGCCGAGGAAGTTCTCGCCCGTCACCACACGCCTGCCGGTCTTCTCTTCCAGTTCCAGCCGGGCCTTTTTGGCGATGCCGCCGCCCTTTTTCCCGGCATCCTCGTTCTCCTCCATGCCGGTGCCTTCACGCTTTCGGCGATCTGGCGGGTGGAAAGCTCCGCCAGGCGGTGAAGATCAGCTCCGCCTCGCTCATGTGGTCGCGCAGGTTCTGGCTTTTCAGCCCTTTGATCGCCTTGTGCTCTTGACCGTAAACCCCGCTCCATTCCTGGTGAATGATGTTGGTCAGGATGGCGAATTCCTCCTCTTCCTTGATCTCGTGATCTTTCCAGTAGTCGGTCAGCTTGTTGCGGGTTTCCTGTCCGATCATCCGCTGCTGAATCCACTTTTCGCTCCTGCCGTGCTGCTGCCAGTACTCCCGGGCGCGGTCCAGCGAGCGGGCCGGGTCGGCCATGTCCTGCATCCGCTCGTAACCGACTTTGGCCAGCCAGAGCTTGATCGGTTCGGCCTTGGGGCTGGGAACGACTGGATCAAGCGCAGCAGGGTTTCGGGACTCGGCGACATCGGTCAGTCGTATCTTTCCATCTTCGGCTGTCATTTTCAACTGGTTACAATTTGTTACCATTTGACTTCCTTCCTTCTTCAGTCGGCTCTTCAAGACCTTCCAGTATTTTCTGGCCGTCTGGAAATCCGGCTGCTGCATCAGCGCCGGAATGATATCCACCACCGAGAAATACCAGGTTTCCGTCTTCTCGTCGTAGACCCGCCGATTTTGAAATTCTCGAACACGGCCAGTGCGTTTCCCTTCGGCATGATCCCCTCCTTTTTGTTAAGTAGTGCAAACCGGGACACTAATGAAAGACAATTACATCATAGTCGCTATCTGCTAAAAAAACTTTCATGATTCTTAGACGCGTACAACATGGCGCATGTTTTGCCTGTCGGCGGTTGCCATCTCTCTCGCAAAAAACGTATTTACTTATTTAAGGGCGTCCCGCTGATGGCCCCGTGTCCACGGTTCCGCCTTGCGATAGCTGCCGACGATGGCTGTGACTTTCAAGTGTGTAGGGAGAGCCTTGGTGATAGTGATTGTTCACGATAAATAAATCTGTCCCCAATGCCCTCACTCTGTCTGCTTTCGAGATATCCATACTGCGCCTGTCCCGCTTCAGCCTTCAACAACGTCCCGTAACTGGCCCCGAAAAAAATTAAACGCTATTATCAGATAGTTACATCGGGTTTGCCTGTCTGACCCTGATGATCCCGATGATCCTCACCGTCAATATTGTTCGCGGTGATTCTTCACCCGTCCGGCAACGCATTTTCCATGTCGCCCTGAGGCCGATCGAGTTCCCCCACAGGCTTTTGCGGCGCTTTTGCTATCAGAAAAAAGACGAGGACCACAGCGGGCCACAGATGCAGCAGCAACCGGTTCAGCGACGTGCGAATATGCCAGTCGAGATTTCGCGGCGTAATCACGTATATGAAAAAGTAGCCGACCGCCATGATGCACAGGCACAGCGCGGCAGTCAGCAGAAAATTCCTGTCCTGCGGCTGCACCCGTGCGCCCATGCAGAACAGATACAGCGCAAGCACCGGCAGCGGAGACATAATGAACATGTGGAAGGTCAATCCCTGTTCGATGAATTTTTGCAGGACGTACAGATATCGGGATCCGCTCAACAGATGGGATGCGATTGCAGCGAGGCGGCTATATGAGGGAGAGAAAAGATCATTGCAGGGGGCCTGTGTTTTGAAATACACCAGCACCAGCAGAACCGGAAGAAGCCCCAGCGCAAAGCACAGTATGTCCGCTCTCAGATTTTTTGTGCGGTGCAGAATGAGAGCGCTCAGCACTCTGGCGCTTATCAGTGCAAACAGAAAGAGCAGCCCTTCGTTTTTTGTCCAGCAGGCCAGCCCGGCGGTGAGGCCCGCACATACGAGCAACCGGGGTGACGCTGTGCTTGCCCGGTCGTGCAAAGCGACGAGAATAAGCGTGGCCAGGATAAAAAATGCCAGGGGGGTGTCGGCATATTGTCCCGCGCCCTGGTAGATGAAATAAGGCATGCCCAGCAGCAGCAGCGAGGCGAGCATGCCCTGGCTTGCGGAGCGGATGTGCGCCATGGCGGCCAGCAGCAGCAGAGGGATTGCAAAGGTGAAAATTCCGCCAAGCAGAATGGGAACAAGCACTGACTCCCGGCCGGCATAGCACCACCCGCGAAAAATCGATGCGGATACAAGATAGGGATATTCGCTGTGCGTGACCAGAGGCGAAAAGACCGACTGCCAGCCCTCTCCCCCCCGGTATAAAAACCGCGCCCGCAGGTTCCAGATGCCCCAGGCATCTGCATAGCCCTCGGGCAGGAAAAGGGATATGGAGGTGAACAGGTAAACAGCCGCAATGCTGATGACGATAAAGCCGGCAGCAAGCACACAAATACCCCGGCTGTTCGGCGCCGGCTGCTGCAGCGCAGGGCCGCTATTGAGCCCTGACAGCCCTGATCTGTGCCTCACGTAGAAAAGCGCTGTTATCAGCAGTATGCCGCTGTCTGTTATTATGATCGCCGCCGGCGAGGGCCCCGTAACAAAAAGCAGCGCAAAGGTTGCTGCTGAAGCAAGTCCAAAACCGATACCCGTACCCAGGCTGAGAGCTACTATGCGCCCCGCCCAAACCGGCTGCAGCGGTGGAAGCAGGCATGCAACGAGAAAGAATCCTGCGGCGGCGGTTATGATGATCCAGAGAACGGCCTGCAGCATCATTCGCGCCTCCCGAGCAGGAGAACACCCTCGCCGAAATCCTGCAGGACAATCAGCCCCCGGTCTGTCAGTGCCTTGTTGTCAAGGGGGAGATTGCGGAAGTTTCCGATAATCAGCTCCGGCTCATCCGATTTTTTCAGGAGGCGGGGGGCGAGATGATACTTGGACAGTAAAAACTCCACATTGGCCTCCACCGGATCGTCATGATCGCACACATAGCCGAACAGGCCCGAAGGGGGTACGTTATTAATCAGGCGGGTATAGCGGTGCTCAAAATACTCGATGCCGAGTCTGCTCCAGTAGCTTTCGCGGGCATGGTAAAAAAAGCGTATTGCATCAGCTATGGAAATGAGCGCCAGCAAAACGATCAGGCCTGCCCCGATTGCCTCACGGTATTTGAGAAACAGCTCTTTTACTGTTTGCATGGGAAAATTATTATATATTGAATAAATTAAATATTATGTCCTATAGTAACAAAGCATTCTGAAAGCTCAATCTTTTTATTGTCCTTTTCCGCGGCAGGCCGGAAAGTCCGTACCTAGACTTGGGGACGTTGTTGACGAGGCGGAAATAAACGCAGAATAAAGAAATGTATTGGGGGTTCTATTAAAAAGCTTTATCCGTCAACGCTGGCGGTTAAGGGGGGGCAACGCCTTTTTCTGCTTTGCCCCTATACATATACCGTGGCCTGCTCCTGGCCGCTGTCCGGGCGAAGGCTTTGTTCGATAAAAGCGGCCAGTTTCTTCTGGTGCGCGGGCGCAATAGCGGTAAACTCGAGGCCCATGCCGGCTGAAGTCGCGTTGCTGTGAGTTTTCGTCCAGACGACACGCGCGTCAATGGGCATGATTTCAGGATCGCCGGGCAGTTGAAGGTGCAGGGCTAATTCAGCATCGACAGGCAGGAGGTGATTGCTTGCAATAAAAGCGCCGCTGCTGCTCATGTTGATTATGCGGGAATCTGCGTTGAGGCCGGAAGAGCAGGATATGAACTTCAGGCTGGTCTGTATGCGCCGCGCCTGCCTGCGCTCGTCCGTGTCGACCATGCCGTCTCCTGTGCTCTCACCGCGTTTGCAAATAGTGTGCAACAGTTAGCGAAAAACTCTCGTGTGGCCCTAGTGAACGTTGTTGAATTGCAGGTTCCTCGCTCGTGATTTTTATACTACGGTTTTTCTGTTGCGATTGTTTCGCCTGCTCCGCATGCCTGTTGCCCCGCTGCGGTTTCGCCTGTGCACTTTGTTGTTACACGCGATAGTATACCAATATGCAGTGATGTGCAAATCGAAAAACAAACCCCGGCCGCGACGAAGCGCGGGGAGAAGACGTCCCAGGTCTAAGGTCTAAGGTCCAAGGTCTAAGGTCCAAGGTCATAAAAACGATGTTCAAGGTTCAAAAGTTCAAAGGTCAAAAGTTTCAAACCCCGGACGTGCAGAAGCCCGTCCCTCCAAATAAATTGTTGCCATGCAGCGCGGCCACTACGTATGTGTTTCAGGGTTTGGTTTTAAAAACCCGTTAGCAGCGAAGCCGAACAAAAGGCATGTTCGCGGATGCCGTGCGGCACGCTGTCTGAGCGCCCGAATGTGCGAGTTCGTGCCGCCGCCGTGAACATGTTTTTTGTGAGGGAATCCCGACTTCAGTCGGGACGAGTTGCTGGGCGCCCTTTCTTGAGGGTACCCATTCTTTGGGCGGCAAAGAACGGGTACGAAAAACATTTTAGATTTTGGATGCCGGATCGGCGTCCGGCATGAAAGACCATTGGTGGACGTGCTGCGCAAGTCCACCCTACATGTTTTTGAACTTAAGATTTTAGGTTTTAAACCCCTATCGTTTCGCAGCCTTGTCAGTTCGAAGCCGGGTGTTCGGAGATAGATAAATCCAAATCCTAGCCTTTTTTTCTCAGAACTCACAACTTCAGGACACAGGCCGTACAGCCCCCCGCCAGCCGCCGATTAATGCTATAATGCCGCTAGAATTTTCTCAGTATTTTAAAATATAGAAGCGATGGTGTTTTTTGAAGCTCATAC
Source organism: uncultured delta proteobacterium (assembly GCA_963723235.1). GTDB lineage: Bacteria > Desulfobacterota > WTBG01 > CAIYCZ01 > CAIRTM01 > CAIRTM01. The sequence goes on along the minus strand of CAVRPV010000001.1, from coordinate 40,963 downwards.
GTTGCAATGTGCAGATACCCGTTGAAAAAGACGGACCTGTTGAATATCTCAGTGCTGCTGCACAACAGCTGCACATCAGTCAGAACAGGATTGAACTTGTCAAGATTCTGAACAAGGCGCTTGATGCGAACAATGCAGAGCAGTTTTATTACGATATTGCTCTTGTTGTGCGCACCCCCGACAGCTTTGACAACAGGGACAACCTCCCGCACTACACTGAAACACCAGCGCCGGATAGAAAATCAAAAAGCAGCGGGCAACGGCCCATAATAATCGGCTTCGGCCCTGCAGGCATGTTCGCGGCCCTTGAGCTTTTAGCGTATGGCCTCAAGCCGCTCATATTTGAGAGAGGTAAAAAAATAGAGGAGCGCTCAATTGATGTGCAACGATTCATTCACGAAAGGGTGCTTGACCCTGAATCAAACATTCAATTCGGGGAAGGCGGGGCCGGCTCCTATTCGGACGGAAAGCTGTTTTCCCGGGTCAATAATTCAACCTATGCAAACAGGGTGCTTGACACATTTATTAAATTCGGCGCGCCTGAAGAAATAGGCTATATCCGCAAACCCCATCTGGGCACTGACGTTCTGTGCAGGATAGTGGGCAATATACGGCGCCATATTCTTGAGCTGGGCGGCGAGATACACTACAGTTCAAAAATGACGGATATGATCATTGCTGATGGCAAGGCCGTGGGGGTCGTCATAAACGGAGAGAAGGAATATCCCTGCTCAAGCCTCTACCTTGCGATTGGAAATTCCAGCCGCGACACATTTGAGCTGCTGCACACAAAAGGCATTAGCCTTGAGCAGAAGCCGATTTCAGTCGGGGTGCGGGTGGAGCATCCTGCTGAAACGATCAACCTCATGCGCTATGGTGATACATACAAAGACTTTGCCGGCATAGGAGCTGCCACGTATTCCCTCACCCACACCAATCGAACAACAGGGCGGGGCGTGTATTCATTCTGCATGTGCCCCGGCGGCGAGGTGATCAATGCTGCATCTGAAAACGGCCTGCTGGTGGTAAACGGTATGAGCTATGCAAGCAGGGCGTCGGCATTTTCTAATTCTGCCATTGTCGTAACCTGCCATACAAGTGATTATGCATCAACCGGCCCGCTGGCAGGCATTGCATTTCAAAAGGATATAGAACAAAAGGCTTTTGCTGCAGGAGGGAACTGGAAGGCGCCTGCGCAGAATCTGTTGGATTTTTTATCCGGAAGGGTTTCCGGCCCATGTACATGCCAACTCCTACAGGATGGGGACCGCGGCCGTTGACATGCATGCAATCCTGCCCGCATGTGTCAGCGAAGCGCTGAAGGAGGCATTTACTGCATGGAAAAAACAGTACCCGCTGTATGTTTCAGAAGACGGGATCATTCTGGGTGCGGAGACAAGGACCTCCTGCCCAATACGGATTCTTCGCAGTGAAAACTATGCATCCGTCAATGTAAAAAATCTGTACCCCATAGGCGAAGGCGCAGGCTATGCCGGCGGCATTACCAGCTCTGCCATTGATGCCATAAAGGCTGTTGAGGCGGGGTTCGGAAATTAGTTCTCGCTTCACATCCGGCGGGTTGGCACGTGCCGGGCGTGATACAGCACGCAACAATGCGCAGGCATCAGGACTGGCGCTCTGCCAGGAAATCTTCAAGAATAATGGATGCGGCAAGCTCGTCGATTTTTGCGGGGTCTACCTTGAAGTTGTAGCGTGCGGATTCGCGCATGCGCTCGCGGGCTTCCGCGCTTGAGAGCGCTTCATCCTGCTCAAAGAGCGGCAGGGGAGCAAGGGCTTCTTCCAATTGTGAGCTGAAAGCCTCGACGCGCGCGGTCATGGAACTGGGCTTGCCGTCAAGAAACCGGGGCATGCCAAGCACGACCATTGATACGCCCTCATCCCGGACAACCTGCCTGATTGCCTTGATCAACTGATCGTCACTGCGATAGGGCACGGTGTCGTAGGGCCGTGGATAGGGGTCGCCCGGAGCAAAGAGGGCAAGCCCGGTTGCCTTGGTGCCAAAATCAACGGCGAGGATTTTTTGCCCCTGTAAATCAGGTATTGGCGTTTTCATGGAACGATCCCCTCTTCGAGCAACAGTGCCCCTGCTCAATTCCTTGTTGCTCTACTCATGTGTCATCTCGACCCCTTCGGCTGCGCTCAGGACAGACTCCAGGAGAGATAATGTCTTTTAAGAAAGATTTCTCAGTCGCATAGCTTCTTCGAAATGACAATCTAACAATGGCATTCAAAAAAACCCCTGTGGTTTTTTAAAATCCTGGGGGTTAATCCCGTTGCAGCGCATCAACAAACGTCACACCGGTAAAAACCGGTGTCCAGTGCCTTTTCAGTCACTCTGGATTCCGGCTTTTGCCGGAATGACGACTCAGCAGGCGGTTCAAAAATGCCCGGATGCAAGGCGCGCGACGTCATGAGGAATGAGGCGTACTTTTCGTACGCCGCAAAGACGAATGACGAGCGCAACGAAGCAGACGGGTATTTTTCAAACGCCTCTAAGATTAAAAAACCGGAGCAGACAATAAGCCGGGTTCTGTTCCCCGCCCGAAGACGGGGCAATGATCATTCATCTGGGACACCTGTTGCCAGATGCCTCTAGCAGCCTACCCGGAAGCGTAAAAGCGGGCAACTTTCTGAACGCCCGAGAGCGTTCGTGCTTCCCTATTTGGCCTTGCTCCGGATGGGGTTTACCAAGCTATCCCGGTCACCCGGGATCTGGTGAGCTCTTACCTCACCGTTTCACCCTTACCCTGAACCGGCTTGCACCGGCGCAGGGCGGTTTATTTTCTGCGGCACTTTCCTTAGGGTCGCCCCCAGTCGCCGTTAGCGACCATCCTGCCCTGTGGAGCCCGGACTTTCCTCTGCAGCCCAGACGCGGCTGCACTGCAGCGACCATTTTGTCTGCTCCGGTCGCGCTACATTGATATTGTCTATTGTTTTTTCAGTGCTGTCAACCGATGCGGGCGCACCGTATGCGGTCGAAAGTCATTGTAATCGCGTCGCCATGCTTCGATTTATAAAATCGTGTAACAGACTCCTTAAAATTCAATTGTTATTATAGCGACCAGCGCTAAGAACTTCATGCCCGAAAAGTGCCGAAGCTTTTCTACGTCAGGTGCAAATGCTTCCGTAAGTCTCGCTCGCTCAGCGGAGGACAAAACCGGTTTTTCGATTGGTTTTCTAAAAGGCCTGCATATTTTTTTAATCTGGTGCAGCAGGAATCGATTGTTTGTTTTTTCCCTAAGCTCTTCTTCAAACAAAGTACGCCGTTTTTTGTTGCTGGATTGGTGAAAGCACTTCTTAAGGATGCGGGTACTATCAGAATAGTACTCATTTGTTATTCCTAAAAACGCAACAACCTCTCTCAGTACCATGACAGGGTCTTTGCGCAATGTTTCTGACTCAATCATAAAAATTTGTTTTTCCGAATAATATTCTAAAAACGCCTGGATTTGAAAATAGTATTTACTTGTCTGAATATAATTGTTGCCGTCGCCGGTGTCTTTTATCACCTCTGAAAATGAGCGGGATTCGCTGCCGCATGCGTAGTTGTGTATGTAATGAGATAGTGTTCTCTCTATTGGATCCCGAAGCAGATAAATTAGTTTAATGTTCGGCAGGACTGAATACATCCTCTCTGCAACTCCCGGAGAGACATGGCGCTTCGTATAATTTGGCGATGCCTCAAAAGAATACTTGAGCATTATTTTTTTTATACAGGGACTCGTACCAATTAAGCCCCCTGGAGAAGCAATCGGTGGTTGCGAAGAAATTTGTCTCCTTCCTCGACGAAGGCTCTATGTCGGGATGATCCGATAGATATCGAAACAGGGTTGATGTTCCTCCCTTCATCGTCCCAATAATTATAAAATTGGGTAGCACGTGAGCATCCCCCCATGGGTAGTGATAACGCTGCAATCTTCAGCTGATTCTGGCTTCAATTTCCCTGATTTTTCCAGGAGTCCTGAGTGCGACATCACTCTGACAGAACCGGTTGTGGCAAAATCCCTGTCTGCCCGGATTTATTCGTAGAAAGTTCAAACATATCCTATCCTGATAATGCCGGGTCCGCTGTCCCACTGTTGCTTGCATGCATTGTTGTGACACTTTTCTCGAAATGCTTGCGCAAAACCCGGGCATACGTTCTTTTCCATCCCGAATGCTGTGCTGATAAGAACCATGAACTCGCGATATCCCAGCCTTTCTCGAGCTCTTCATTAAATCCGTAGATGCGCAGGCCCCTGGCAGGATATGCTGTTATTTCGCCGGCATATATGCGGTTATCAGCATATAAAAAATCATATCGTGCGTAGTCGATGCCGACGCTCAATTTTTTAGCATAGCAGACAGCCAGTTGAAATGAATGCGGAACCACGAAGTCCTGCGGCAGAGGTTTCCATCTTTGATTTTTCAGCTCGTATTCAACAAGCCGCCTTCCCTCAAGATCATAGTATGACAACTTCGGGTCGCTCGATTTGTAGTCGATGCTTACGACAGCAAGAATCGCTTTCCCGTTGGAGCAAATCACGCCGATATCAAGGAGTTTCCCGCCCTCCCGGGGCTTAAGGCGCCGCTCAAGGAAAATAAGCTTGCGTGCACCGCGATATCCCCACTCACAATTCTTCGTGCCATAGTCACGGGCAAGCCATCTCGAAGTCGTTTGCTTCAATGTTTCGGGCTGCAAATCCTCCCAGGGTCCTAATATATTAAGGTTGCACCCATGATTCGCTTTCAATACGGTATCGCCGGTTCTCAGCGCCGTTGGAATAGCGGCAACATCGACTCCTGTCCACAGGGTTTCCGGAATATCGATCTCAGGCAGCCTGGAGCGGATGTGTTCTTTCGTGGCAAGCTTGTCGCAAAATGTGCAAAACAAAGGATTGCGGTCGAATATTTTTCGCCATATCATTCTCTCGTTAAAGGACCGCGGAGCTGCGATATTAGGGAAATATCCGACTTTTCTCCTAAACGTGCGAACCTGTCGGCAAAACAGCACATATACAAACAAATTGACACAGCGCAAAATTGTTCGTTCATTCAGCTTCATATTTGCTTATCATGTTTTTATAAATAAACCGGTGATGCTATCCCTCCGTGCGGGCCGCAGAAAAGTTGGACGCTTCAATTTCCGAGCCGCCGTATCTTCTTTGCGAGAAAGAATCCCGCTCTCAGCAGCAGCGCAGAGCAGCGTTTGGCTGCATTGCTGTCCCCGTTCCTGACCCAAAAATAGCATCTGGCCAACAGATGGAGTATCTTCTTGTTTGAATTCCATTCCCAGCAGCCATCTTCGTTCAGTCGCACGTCGACATCCGGATCAAATGCGCAAAGCCTGAGAATACTGTTGCGCTCTCTGTAAAATCTGTTCTTTCTCTCTCCGTGAAATAGATGCAGTATTGTTCCGGGCAGCACGGATGCACTGTTTTTCAGTCTGGCGCGGATACTGGCTTGCCATAGGTGCATGCCTTTTTTGAGCTCGTCCGGAAAGCCGTCGCCATATTTGCTCCTGCGGCTATGGGGAAACGCATCCTCCGGCAAAAAAGCTACGGCCATGAGGCTATCTGCTCCACCGAGTACCAGCTTATCATAGAAGCCGATGCCTTCAAGCAGGCTTTTTTTTACAGCCCACGCAAAGCCGGTTTCCAGAAACCGGTTCTCATGGCTAAAATATGCAGCGCAGCAGCTTGTCGATTTCTCTCCCTCTTTTTTACCGAATCGATATTGGCGCTCGGGCTTGATAATCGCGGTCTGGCCTTTCTTGAGCCTCACCACGGTGCTGAACGGTTGCAGCGCGTCGTGCTTGTCAAGCAATTGTGATGTCTTACCCACCCAGGCATTGTCCAAAAACAAAATATCCCTGTCAAGCAATACTACCTTCGTGCAGGTTTCCGGAAGGCGGTGTAGCGCGATGTTGAGAAGCCGCTCCTTCTGCCACAGCACGGATTCCGCCCTGACCTGAATGAGTATATCTGCATTTTTTTGTGTCAGTTCGAAAGGATTATCGCCATTCGCAAGCTCAACTGTTATAAGCCGTAATCCTTGATTTTTTAACCCTCCCGAAATGTATCATAGTTTGATTTGCACGTTCGCTCTCTTTGCGGATTGAAGTAACACGTGATTCCCCAGATGTCGTCTAACGTATTTTCCATTTTCTGTTCTCATTGCTGCCAGCGGGGCAGAAATCAAGCCGAACTATAATGTTTCGATGTCTGCTATGATCGTCTTAACCATATTGTCATAGCTGTATTTACTATGGGCCAGGTGATAGCCAGCCGCCGCAATCTGCTTGCGCTCCTCGTCATGTGCCAAATAATATGCGATCTTCTCACAACACTCTTCAATGGTCTCAAACCAGTCCAACTCCCGACCGCGCCCGAACAGTTCCTCCAGAGAGGGGGAATAGGCCGTCAGGAGAAACGCGCCGCAACCCAGCGTATACCAAGTGCGATTTGAGAAATACAGATCCACCGTTGCATTGTCGTTATTCCAGCCCAGGACCACCTTGGCACCAGCACATATCTTGCGGTATTCATCAGCAAAGACCTCTTTGGCCGCCGCCTTCAGGTCGAAATCCTCCCATCCCTGCCCCCACAACTTCAGGTCAAAGCGTTTGGCAACTTCATGCATGCACGCCACCCTCTCGGGCGCATTGGCCCTGCCGATAAAAGCGACCTCGCTCCCGTAAAATGAATCCGTAGCTTGCGCCCTATAGTGGGCGGCCGGATCACAGCCGCCGGTAATAAATCTGGCGTTGATCCCCCATTGGCGGTATTGGGCAAGCTCGCCCCGACCGGTCACGTACATAATATCAGACTCACGGCCGAGTTTTTTTAACTGCTCGTCATTTCTTCTGGCAGCAGTTAAAAAGTCATCAAAGTACATGACCGCCGGCATTTTTTTCTTCAACCGCAACAGCAAATCATAAGAAATGTCTTTGCCATGGAAAAAGAGCAGGTCCGGCCGATAGAAAACCCGCAGCATTTCGACAAGTATATTTGCGATTTTCTCGCCGAAATACGACCTCAACTTCAGATACTTTACCCAGCAAACCCGATGCCCCTGCCGTTTAAATGCTTCTTTAAAATAGTGATAGATGCGTGTGTGTGTTTTTGACTTGGCAATAAGCAAAATCTTCACGGTGTTTTTCCCCCGTTGCTGAACGTGTGCAGTTCTCTCAAATTGCAACCAAGACCGGGCTCAATGTTTACACTGAAGCACGTAGAGTTTCGTATTTTTGCTGCGGCTGATTTCCAGTATGCGCTTATAGTGGCGCGTACGCGCCCATCCTGCACCCCCGGTATCTGTTACGAAACGCGGAGCCAATGCGATAAATCCCTGCCGGTCATCTCCGCAAAGCGCATAATCTGCTCGCGGTAATACTCAACCAGCATCTGACGGATCTCCGGCGGCATGGGGTTGTAGTCCGTCTTGTTCACCTTGCGCTCCAGGCCTTCCGGAACGAACATGTCGTCAACACCGATGAAACGGAACAGCGATTGAGCCAGGCCGACAGGATCGGTCTTGATATCATCGTAGAAGAACACGCCGAAATCAGGAAATGCCTTACGCCAATAGGTGAGCTGGTCAGCGTAGAGGCCCCGGCTTTTGATCCAGCGGCCATCATCGGCCCACATCTTTTCAAACTCCACGAAGCGCTTGCCGATGCGTTCCTTGCGGCGGCGCCAGAACCAGTAGGCCGACCAGGCCCGGTCCACCGGATTGCGAAACATTGCGAACACACGCACATCGGGATAATGCGCTTTCAATTCATCCCGGGCCGAGGGCTGCTCGCGCCAGAAAAAAATCCTGCGCCTGGGGTTCCAGTGAGGGTAAAACTCGCGGTGCGCGGAGTCAGGCCGGGGAGAAATAATGTAGCTCTGGGTAAATTCACCTGCCAAACGTCCATTTTTATCCTCGAACCAGGCATGATACCAGCTGTATCCCTTGTGATAGAAACGAACGAAAAAGCTGATCTCCTTTTTATTTATAAACAGCCCGGGATGCTGGGCCAGCACGTATCCCGCCCAGCTCGTGCCCGCTTTCTGCACACCCACACCGACGAAATCCGGTCCGAACGGGCTCGGCAATCTGTTCAATGGCGCGTTGGTCATTGTGTTCCAACCTTGAGACTATATGCAGACGATAGACAGGCCGGAAAAATCGCAGGGCCTGTTGGGGAGTTCATTCCGTATTTTTATTTTCCCCCAGAATAGCATCCAGCCTGCTGATGTCATCGGCAATGTCATCAAGCTGCATATTCTGAGACGTATTTGCTCCGGAGTCACCTTCTAAAAATTCTTCAAGCTTCCTCTCGGTGATGCAGTAGGTACTGCCCATTCGCCGGGCCTTCAACTGCCCTTTTTTTATAAAGCTCCTTATGCGCCTGACGGTGACCCCCAGACGCTCGGCAACCTCTTCACAGGTAAATACTTTTATATGTCCAAGCTCTATCATGATCGACTCCTGAATGGTACTCCTGTTACAGGCGCGTTAACCCTGGTCCCCTTTCTGGGCATCTCCGGTTATTGTCTGGGCGGATGCTGCCTTCCCCGGACCGGGCCTCCCTGTTAAAAACACTATATAATATACCTGATATGCGTGTCAATGCAAGAGGCCGCGCGGGGTGCTGAGGCCGCTTTATAAGAGGTTTTTTCCGGTTGTGGCCATGGTCAGAGCGCTGTGCTTGACACCGCGGGCGGCCTTCAACCGTGAGGCCAGCTTTTCAATCTCCTGCGGGGTTCCCTGCACAACGATGACCTCGAGACAGTTGTGATGATCGAGATGGATGTGCTGCGTTGCAATGATGACATCGTGATGCTTGTGCTGAATGTCCGTCAGCCGGGCGTTCAGCTCGCGCGTATGATGATCGAACACCAGGGTAATCGTGCCGGCCACCACTTCGCCGGAAAGCCACTCGCGGCGAACCAGTTCATCGCGGATAAGATCACGCAGGGCCTCGGACCGGTTGGTGTAGCCACGGTCGCTGATCAGGCCGTCAAAGGCTTCAAGCAGCGTTTTTTCAAGCGATATGCCGAAACGGATGAGGGATGACATGCCTATAACCTCCAGCTGTGTACGTATGTGAAGAAAAAATAGCAACCTGCTCACGGAAAGTCAATCCCCAAAACCCGCGGCATAGCCTTTAGAATCGGCCGGAAGACGATGTTTTATCGTCCGGGAGACATCAGCTGCCAAGCGGTAGCACGATTTTAAATATTTGACATATCATTTCCCTCGCGCTATACTTTAAACCTGATGAAACATAGCACAAACAGGGTGCTAAAACGTTTACAGGCTGTTCAAAAATGTTCAGCTGTAAGGCACGCGAGTTCATGATGCATGAGGCGTACTTTTTCGTACGCTGCAATGAAGAATGACGAGCGTAACGCAACAGATGGGCTTTTTTCAACAGCCTGCAGAGATATCGCCATGCATCACAAATTTGTCATCTTCCCCCTGTCAGCGATTGTCGGGCAGGATTTGCTGAAAAAAGCGCTGTTGATCAATGCGATTGATCCGACCGTCGGGGGCGTTATTATCACGGGTGACAAGGGCACGGGCAAATCAACCGCCGTGCGTGCACTGGCCCATACGCTGCCGCGCCTGCGCGCGGTTGAAGGCTGTCCGTTTAACTGCGACCCTGAAAACATGCGCCTGATGTGCAAGGCCTGCCAGCATCGCTTTGAGCGCGAGGGCAGCCTGCCCTGGATTGAAAAGGCCATGGAAATCGTTGACATGCCGCTTTCCGCCACTGAAGACATGGTGATCGGCAGCCTTGATATCAAACGCGCGCTCACTGACGGCATCAAAGCCCTTGAGCCCGGCATTCTGGCCCGCGCCAACCGCAATATTCTCTACATTGATGAAGTCAACCTGCTGGATGACCACCTGATCAACGTCCTGCTGGACGCGGCGGCCATGGGCGTCAACGTTATCGAGCGCGAAGGCATTTCGCTCTACCATCCGGCCCGCTTCCTGCTGGTCGGAACCATGAATCCCGAGGAAGGCCGCCTGCGGCCGCAGATTCTTGACCGCTTTGGGCTGTGCGTTGATGTGGGCGCGCTCACGGATCCCCGTGACCGGCTGGAGGTTATCAAACGGCGCAAAGCATTTGATCGTGATTGCTGGGCGTTTGAAGAACAGTTCGCCGCGGCCCAGCAAACACTTAAAACCGATATTTCCGCTGCTCAGCAGCTCCTGCCTCAGGTTGCTGAAAGCCAGCAAATGCTCGAACAGATTGTAACCATTACCAGCTCTCTTGGCATTCGCACGCACCGGGCCGATATCGTCATGGAAAAAACCGCCGTGGCCATTGCCGCGCTGGGCGGACGCAGGGAACTTACCCGTCAGGATGTAATCGATGCCGCCCTGCTGGCCCTGCCGCACCGCATGCGCCAAAAACCATTTGAAAAAGACATCCCTCTGGACCGCCAGCAGATCGAGAGCGCGCTTGACCAACAGGTCGAGCATGAGCAACCCGAGGCATTTGAGCGCAGCGGCGAAGTAAAAAAAAAACCATAACGCATCCCGTCTGAGCAGCCATCCCGGGGCCGTGAAGCGCCCGCCCGGGACCCGTCACGCGGCCGCTATATCAGCTCCCGGCAGACAGAGACCCCGCGCAGCCTGGCACTGGACGCCACCATCCGCCGGGCCGTGCGCCAAAGCGGCTCACTTGCCATTCAGCCTGACCATCTCATGGAAAAAATCAGGGCATCGCAGGGCGAGGGGCTCTGCATACTCGCGCTTGACGTGTCTTCATCCATGCGCCTGGAACGTAAAGTACGGCTGGCAAAAACGCTTACCTGGCAGTTTCTGCAACAGTCCTATGAAAAGAGAAACCGGGTCGCCCTGATTTGCTTTCGCGGCAGCAGCCCGCAGCTGCTTGTGCCGCCGACCCGTGATCATAACGCTGTTGATGAAGCCCTGGACCATATCCCCAGCGGCGGCAAAACCCCGCTCACCGCGGCCCTGCTGCAGGCCCTGGAGCTTGCCGGAAATGAGCGACGCGCTGCAGTGACAATTGTGCTGATTTCAGACGGAAGGCCGACTGTTTTTCAAACCGGCTCTTTGGCCGGAGATATGCGCCTGCTGGCAGCGACAGCAAACAGGCGCGCAGCTTGTATGCGTTAATACCGAGCGTCGCAATCGCAGCGTGGGTTTCCTGGAAGAACTGGCAGCCGGCCTGAATGCGGAGCACTATTATCTGGAGGATCTGCTGTGATACGCATGCTGGCCCTGACCGCCATGGACAATTCCGCTGATCTCAACGATGCTGCCGCGCGCATACACGCAGCTCACGGAGATATCTGCAGCATCAAAAAGCTCTATTTCAAAGACTTTGAATCGCACAGCGCGAGTCTTGACCCTGTGCGCGAAGCTGTAGCCGGCGCTGATATCATCCTGATCGACGTGCGCTCTGATACGCGCCTTGGCCGCAGCCTTCCCGCGCTGCTTGCCGGCCATAACAAAACCGTCATTGTTCTCATTGCCGTCAGCAATGAAATGTTCGCCCTGACAAGCATGGGCGCATTTTCCGGCAGGGTGATGTTCAAGCCCGGCCAGGACCGCTCCTTTTCCATCACCGACTATATCCGGGTAAAAAAATTCTCCGCGCTCGGCAGAAAGCTCAGCGCCCTGCTGCCCGTGCGCATGCTGCGCGACATGAACCGCTGGATGCTCATTCAGGAGTATTACGCGCAGGGCGGCGTTGACAATCTGTACAACATGCTGCTCGTGCTTTTAAAGCATTACGGCGGACTCAGCGGAATCAAAAAACCGGCAAAGCCGCAGAGCGTGCCTGCCTGGGGCCTGTACTGTCCGGGCAAGGGAATATTCAGGGAGCGCAGATCATATGACCGCGCAATCGGTTTTGACTCAACGCGGCCGACTGTTGCCGTTTTGATGCACGGCGGCATGCATTTCAGCGACAGCGTGCCGGTCGTAGACCTGCTTTACGAACGCCTGCGCTTACAAGCCAACGTGCTGAATATTTTTTCAAGCGTTGAAGCTAATATGGATGCGCTCAGGTCCTGCTGCAACGGGATTGACCTGCTTATCACCCTGCAGTACTTCCGGCTGTGGGGCGGGCCCTACGGCAGTGACCCGGAAGTGATTTATCAGTTTTTGAGAGAGCGCGATGTGCCGCTGCTGGTCGGCCTGCACGCTTTTGAAACCGATCTTGACGCCTGGCGCGCGGGCTCAAGCGGGCTCAGCCCGATTGAAACCGTGCTGGCAGTGACCCTGCCGGAACTCGACGGTGCTGTTGAGCCGTTCATGCTGGGCGCTCTGGAAATTGTTGACGAAGGCGCAATCGGATGCGTCAAGCGCCAGGCTGCCATTCCGGAGCGCATTGAGCGCTTTGGGGAGCGGATTTTAAAATGGCTGGCCCTGCGCGCAAAGCCCGTATCCGATAAAAAAATAGCCCTGATCTGCCTACAGCTATCCGCCCGGCGAGCACAGCCTTGCCGGTGCCGGTTATCTGGATGTGTTTGCAAGCCTTGAACGCATGCTCGAGCGCATGAAAAAACACGGCTATGCAATCGATATTCCTGAAACCGGCTTGAAGGATTTTTTTCTCGCACGCGGCATTGTCAACTCGCCCGTGTATCAAAGCGCCGGCGGCATCAGGGTTTCGGCCGCACGCTATGAGCAGTGGTTTCGTGCGCTGCCGGAAACCGTGCAAAAGCAGGTCATTGATGCCTGGGGACCGCCGCCGGGGAATATCATGGTCGATGGCTGCGACCTGCTTGTGCCGGGCGCAGTGCTGGGAAATATTTTTATCGGCGTGCAGCCCGCGCGCGGGGACCATGAAAAAAACGACAGCCTGTACCATGACAAGGCTCTGGTTCCCCATCATCAGTATCTCGCCTTTTACTGCTGGCTTGAGCAGGAATTCGGCGCTGATGCCCTTGTACATTTCGGCACGCACGGCACGCTTGAGTTTCTGCCCGGCAAAGAAGTCGCGCTCTCCGGCGAGTGCTTTCCGGATATAGTGCTGGGCAGCCTGCCCAACATCTATTATTACTGGGTCGGCAACCCCTCCGAGGCCACAATCGCCAAGCGCAGGAGCTATGCCCTGTGCGTGTCGCACGCATCGCCGCCGATGACATGCTCAGGCCTGTATGAAGACTACCTGCTGCTTGAAGATCTTCTTGCGCAGTATGAGCGCGAGCCGGGCGCTGAAACGCATGAGGCCATACAGGCTGTTGCGCGCGAGCTGCATCTGCCGCTTGAACCGCATGAGCTTGCCCGCGAGCTCTACCGCATCAAAAGCCGCCTGATACCCGCACGGGCTGCATGTGATGGATAAACAGCTATCAGAACGGGAACTGCGCGACTGCCTGCTCGGCGCCCTTCACTTTGATCGCGAGCAGCCCTCGCTCTACACAATGTGCGGCCGCGAGCTTGGCCTTGACTGGCAGGCGGTTAAAAACACTCCGGATGAAGAGCGTGTCCGTGCGGCCGCTGGAGAAGCCCTGGACGCAATTCTGCGCAACGATCCGCCCTCCTGGTGCGATACCGCTTACCGGCAGTACGTACGTGACCTGCAAAAGCGTTTTGACTTCAGCGCCGAGAGCACAGGCCTGCTTGACGCTCTTGACGGACGCTACATTTTTCCGGCCCGGGCCGGTGATCCGTTGCGCGACCCGGAGGTCTACCCCACGGGACGGGGCATGTATGCCTTTGACCCGCGCCTGATTCCAACTCCCGCAGCGCAGGCGCGCGGAACACTCGCCGCGGAAAAACTCCTAAAGGCCTATCACGCAAAACACGGCGCGTATCCCGCCACGGTCGCAATAATCCTCTGGGGCTTTGAGACCATGAAAACCGGCGGCGATACCATTGCCATGATCTTGCATCTGCTGGGCGTGCGCATCCGCCATCGCGCCAGCGCGTGGCTGAAAGACCTTGAGCTCATACCCTTATGCGAACTCGGCCGGCCGCGCATCGACGTACTCGTTTCCATGTGCGGCATATTCCGCGACACGTTCGGCACGCATATTGATTTGATAAGCCGAGCCTGCGCGCTGGCTGCGGCCCAGGACGAATCCGCAGAGGATAATTATATACGCCGCCACTGCCAAAGCCTGCCTGATGCCTGCGACGGGGACATGCCCCTGCGCCTTTTCGGCCCGGCACCGGATCAGTACGCAACCGATCTGCCCGCGCTGATTGAAACCGGATCGTGGCACTCAGAAGATGAACTCGGGAGCGCCTTTGCCGCATCAATGAGCCACTCCTATACCGGGGGCAGTTCAGGCAGAAACCCTCAAGCGCTTAAAAGCATGCTGGGCAGCGTTGGGCTGATCGCCCAGGAGCGCGACGGCAGCGAATACGATGTGACCGACCTTGACCACTATTATGAATTCATGGGCGGCATGGCGCGCGCAGCATCTGTTTGCGGTGCTGAGGGCGCGGATATCATGGTGGTTGACCAGGCCGGAGATGACACCGAGGTGGAAGAGCTCGCATCGGTTGTAGAGCGCGCGGCCCGAACGCGCACGCTCAACCCGCGCTGGCTGGACGGCATGCTCGCTCACGACTTTCACGGCGGAAAAATCGTTAAAGACCGCGTGGAGTATTTGCTCGGCCTTGCCGCCACCACGCACGCAGTTGAGTCCTGGGTGTTTGACAAAGCGGCCGAGCGCCTGATATTTGATGAGAACATGCGCGCCCGCCTTGAGCGCAACAACCCGTACGCGACCCAGCGCATGTCCGAGGTGCTGCTTGAATCTAACCGCCGGGGCTACTGGCAGGCAAGCGACGCTCAGCTTGAAAAATTGCGGGATATTATGCTTGAAATGGAAGGCGGGCTGGAATAACCGGCTTCAAAAAGGCAGCGACCGCAAAAAGGCAAGAATAGCCTTTGCGGCTTGCTCGGGATTTTCATCCTGCACATAGTGACCGCACGTGCTGACCATAACCAGCTGTGAACCCTTGATCAGGCGGCGGGAATCCTCAATTTCACGGGTGCGGGTTTTCTTTCCGCGCTCGCCCCAGATCATCAGCGAGGGGCAGGTAACCGCGGCGGCGATAGCCTCGTTGGTTTTATACGCTTCGGGCTCACCGCTCATTGCCTGCATGGCCTCAACCGCCCCCGGAGTATTCCTAACAATCAGCATTTCATCGAGCATTTCCGGTGTCACGAGAGATTTGTCGTAATAGGAAGCCACGAGGCTTTTCTCGCGGCCCATACGGCTGTAAAACATTTTTGCCATGGCCCGGTCAAAAGGGAAAAAAAGTTTTTGAAGAAAAGCCGGAGGCGTGTAATAAAATCCGGGCTCAATCATAATGAGCCCCTTGATCCTGTCCGGCATTTTTCTGGCTGCGTCAGCAACAATCACCCCGCCCATGGAATGCCCGATCAGGGCAACCTGTTCAAGTTTCAGGGCATTGATCAGCGCGCAGACAATGTCGGCCTGCGCCGGCATGGAATAGGATGCGTCAACCGGCTTATCGGAAAGGCCGAATCCGAGCAGATCCAGCGCATACACCGTGTACTGCGGCGTAAGCAAGGAAGTCAGTTTTTCCCATGCTGCGGTTGAGCCCCCGAACCCGTGAACCAGCACAAGCACAGGGCCGCTGCCCTGAACCGTGTAGTGAATGGTTTTGCCGCTAAGGTTGATGAAATGGCTGTTTTGACCTGCAAATGTTTTTGGTTCTGATGTTGGATATGGCAGGTAGGCATACACAACCAGAGCGACAAAGAGCAGGACAATAATGATAAGTGTATTTCGCAGTGCTTTCATGGAAAAATATCCCCGGAAACGGTGTGGGTGATGTAAGCGGCAAGCCGATCGCACGCCTGTAGCAGTCAGTTCAGGAGTATAATAAAAAAAGAACAGCGTGTCTAATGAAAACATGCCCTGTTGACTCAGGCATCAAGAATCAGGCCGCAGGCATCACAACGGTAGCGGGTGCGGACTTCAGAGTCTGCCCGGACCTCCTCAAAGTCAGACCTTCGCAACCCGTAGACCTCAAGGCACTCCGGGCAGCAGCCCGATCCCAGTTCCTGCGCGCTAATCGTCAGATGGCAATGCCGGCAGCGCACACGCGCTTCCGGTGGCGGCATTAACGTCAACACTTCATGTTTGCAGGCAGGCATGGCGTATAAACCTTCATCATCCATATCGCTATCAGGATCGAAATCGCAATCGAATATCTTATGCCCGGGCTGATAGTTCGATGGCAATCCTGATTTTGCATTCGAAAGTACGTAACGTTGGTGTTTCCCCGGATGCGCCTCAATACACCCGGGCGGCATCGGGGCTTTCCTGCCAGCCGCCGCCCATGGCTCTGCACAGGGCGATAATAGCATCAAGCTGATCCCGGCGCGCATCCGTAAGATCGAGCTCGGCCCTGAGCGACTGGCGCTGAATGTCAAGCACGTCGATGATGCTGATATGGCCGCTTTCATGCTGCTTTTGTGAAAGCTCAAAACTGCGACGCATGGCGCGGGCCCGCTCAAGTGAGGCCTCAAGCGCCTGCGCGGTTTTTGTGCCGGCAACCAGCGCATCGCGCGTTTCCCTGAAAGCGTTTTGAACGGTCTGCTCATAGTGCGCCAGCATCTGCTCCTGGCGCGCGCGGGCCGCCTTTTCGCGCGCAAACAGCCTGCCGCCTTCAAACACTGGCTGGGCCAGCGAGGCCGCCGCGTTCCAGACAGAGGCATCCCTGGTAAACAGTTCATTGAGCTCGGAGCTCACAAATCCTGAGCCGCCGGTCAGACGAATTGAGGGGAAAAATGCCGCCCGTGCCGCGCCGATGCGGGCGTTGGCAGCCATGAGCATGCCTTCTTCGCGGCGTATATCGGGTCTGCGGGTGAGCAGATCCGAGGGGATATCCTCAGGTATGCGCGGAAACACATTCAGCGCCTCCAGCACACTGCCCTTGTCCGTGAACCCCTGCACAATGGCTGCCGGGCTGCGTCCGAGCAGCATGGCCAGCGCGGTGCCGGCCTGCGAAAGCTGGTTTTCGCGGCGGTACACCAATGCTGCGGTGGCAAGCCGGTCAGCCTCGATCCTGCGAAGATCAAGCTCCTGCGTGTAGCCGGCCAAATAGCGCTTGCGGTACATGTCGCAGGTTGTATCATAGGTTGCAAGCTGTTCGCGGGCAATACGCGTCTGGGCCTCAAGGGTGCGCAAATAAAAATACAGGGCCGCCACATCCGCGGTAAGCGAAAGGCGCACTGCGTCGCGCCCCGCCTCGGTTGCAAGCAGCTCGGCGCGCGCCGCTTCATCAAGCCGCCGGTACAGGCCCCAGAAATCAAGCTCAAATGAGGCATATCCGAGCGCCTCATAAAAATCAACGGTGCGGCTGCCTGCGGGCGGCGCCTGCCGCTGCGAGGCTCGCTCTCTTCCCGTTGCACCTCCAATGCCGATTGCGGGCAGCCGGTCCGCCAAAGCCTCGCGCGCAAACGCACGTGCTTCCTCGACCCGGGCTGCGGCCGCTTTGAGATCGCGGTTATAGGCAAGCGCTTCCGCCTGAATGCGGTCAAGCGTGGGGTCGTCAAAAATCTTCCACCAGTCTGCGGCCGTAAACGCAGCATACTGCCCCGAGTCATTGTCAGTCGCCGGCGGCAGCTCAAAGTCCGGCCTGGTATAGTCCGGCCCCAAAGCGCAGCCCGCAAGCACAAGGGCTGCCAGCAGATACACGAAACGATATCGCAGCATGTCAATTTCTCGCTTTCCGTTTGAACGCAGCAGCCGCCGCACGGGCAGCCGCGCCCGGCTTCAGCGAGCCGAGCTTCTCCGTGAAACGCATGACCAGCACAAAGAACAGGGGCACAAAATATGGTGCAATAAAGGTCGAGGCCAGCATGCCGCCGACAACACCCGTGCCGATGGAATGGCGGCTGATGGCGCCTGCGCCCGAGCTGACGGCAAGGGGCAGGCATCCCAGCACAAAGGCCATGGACGTCATGACGATCGGTCTGAAGCGCTGACGAGCTGCTTCCAGTGCAGCTTCGGCAAGAGGAATGCCGCTTTCATATTTCTGCAGGGCGAATTCAACGATCAGGATTGCGTTTTTGGCTGACAGGCCTATGAGCGTCACGAGGGCTATCTGAAAGTATATATCATTCGGCAGCCCCCGCAGCCACACAAAGCCAATGGCTCCGAACATTGCAAAGGGAACGCTGACAATCACAACCAGCGGCAGGCTCCAGCGTTCATACTGGGCTGCAAGGATGAGAAAAATCACGACGAGCCCCAGTACGAAAGCAAGCAGCGAGGTTTTCCCGGTGAGTTTTTCCTGATAGGAGCTCCCGATCCAGGAAAGCGTATAGCCCTCGGGCAGCGTCTGCAGCGCAAGCTCTTCAAGCGCCGCCAGTGCCTGTCCGGAGCTATAGCCGGGTGCCGGAGCGCCCACGATTTTGCCGGAGGGAAACACATTAAAGCGCTCGACGATATCGGGACCGACCCGGGGCTCGAGCCGCACCAGCGAGGACAGGGGCAGCATCTGGCCCGATGAAGAGCGCACGAATACCTCCCGCAGATTCTCAGGCAGGCTCCGGAACGGCGCTGCCGACTGCATCATTACCTTGAACGTGCGGCCGTATTTATTGAACTCATTGATGATAGTAGGAGCCGAACGTCGACTGCATGGTGGCGAACAGCATGTCTTTTGAAACCCCGAGGGCATAGGCTTTTTCCATGTCCGGCTGTACCCGGAACTGCGGGGTCTCCACCCGAAAGGTGGTGTCGATACGGCCGATCTCGGGGCAGGCTGCCGCCGCCTGCATAAAGCGCGATATCACCGCTGCAAGCTCACTGCTGTCGCCGTCGCTGCGATTCTGGATATAGCCTTCAAAACCGCTGATCAAACTTATGCCCTCGATCGCCGGCGGGCTGAACAGAATAAAGCGGGCGTCGGCAATCGCCTCTTCGGTCTGCGCCATAATCTCGGCGGCAACCGCCTCCGGTGTCTGGGCAGGGCCTGAGCGCTTATCCCAGTGCAGCAGATTTAAAAAAACTGCGGCCGAATTGTTTTTCATGGCGCCGGAGAGCAGATCAATGCCCGCATAGGTCTCGGCGCTCTCGATCAGAGGATGGGCAAGCGCGATTTTTTCGAATGCATCTGCGGCACGTTCAGCCCGCTTCAGCGACGCGCCCTCGTCAAGGGTCGCAAAGCCGAACAGGTGGCACTGGTCTTCGTCGGGCACGAGACTGCCCGGTACCCGAGCGAACAGATACAGCGTCACGCCGATCATCAGGAAAAAGACGACGAGCGCAGCCGGGGCGTGACGGATGATGCGGGCGGCCGTGCGGGCATAGCGACCGGTGCTTTTCTCGAACCAGGCATCGAAACGCTCAAAAAAGCCTTTGGCTCTGCCGTGTCCCGGCTGCAAAAGAAGGGCGGTAAGGGCGGGGGTGAGCGTCAGGGCCACAAGCCCCGATATGATAACCGAGATACTGATCGTAATGGCAAACTGGCGGTACATGGTGCCTGCCAGCCCCGGCATGAAGGATACCGGCACAAAGACCGCGCACAGCACCAGCACGATGGCAATCAGCGGACCGGTGACCTGCTCCATGGCCTTGATGGTTGCATCGCGGGGGCCCAGCCCCTCGACGCGCATAATGCGCTCCACATTTTCAATAACGATAATCGCGTCATCGACCACAATCCCGATCGCCAGCACAAGGCCGAACAGCGTCAGGGTATTGATCGAAAACCCGAATACATACATGCCCGCAAAAGCACCGATTATTGAAACCGGCACCGCAAGGCAGGGAATCAGGGTTGCGCGCAGCCTTTTTAAAAAAAGAAACACGATAAGGAAAACGAGCGCAACCGCCTCCAGCAGCGTTTTGACGACCTCCCTGATGGAGATACGCACAAATGTTGTCGTTTCATAGGGAACGGAATAGGCGACCCCCGGCGGAAAGCGCTTCTTTAATTCTTCCATGCGCGCCAGGACCGCATCAGCGGTTGCAATGGCGTTGGCCCCGGCTGAGAGGTTGACGATAATCGGAACGGAATGCGCGCCGTTGAGCTTGCCCGTGAATTCATAGGTCAGTGCGCCCAGCTCGACATTCGCCACGTCCCTGAGGCGCAGGCTGCTGCCGTCGGGGTTGGCGCGCAGGATGATATCGCCGAACTGTTCCGGATTTTCAAGCCTGCCCTCCACGATTAGCGAGTACACACGGCCCGTGTCTTCGCCGACCGGGGGCTGGCCGAGTTTGCCTGCGGCATACTGCATGTTCTGGCTGCGCACGGCCTCGGAAATGTCCGAGGCTGTCAGGCCGAGTTGCGCCATCCTGTCGGGCTTGAGCCAGATGCGGATGGCATAATCGCGCGCGCCCCACAGCCATGCATCGCCCACGCCCGGAATGCGCTTCAGATCATCCATGATGTTGATGAGGGCGTAGTTGGACAGGTAGGTGGTGTCGTACACGTCCCCCGGCGATACCAGAGAAATCACCTGCAGTATCGTCACCGACTGCTCCTCCACGGTGACGCCGAATCTGCGCACGTCCTCGGGCAGGTTCGGCAGGGCCTGCTGCACGCGGTTGTTGACATCAATGGTCGCCTGGTCGGGATCAGTTCCCGCGGCGAAGGTCACTGTAATCTGGAGATTGCCGTCGCTTGCTGCCAGCGAGGTCATATAGATCATGTTGTCAACGCCGTTGATTGCCTGCTCAAGAGGAGCAGCCACGGTCGTTGCCACCACCTCGGCGCTGGCGCCCGTGTAGGTCGCTTTGACCGAAACCGTCGGCGGCACAAGATCGGGAAACTGGGCTATGGGAAGTCCGCTCAGGGCCAGGCTGCCTGCCAGGATGAACAGGATGGAAATAACGATGGCGAAAATAGGCCTGTCGATAAAAAAACGCGAAAACATGGGGCCTCCTTACTGCACTGTCGCAGGCGTGGGTTGCGGCGCCTGCGCTGCCTCAGGCGCCGCTATGCGCACCGGGGCGCCGGGCTGCACCTTGACCAGGCCGGCCGTGATGATGCGCTCGCCGTTGACTAGCCCTGATGATATAACGCTCTGCGCGCCGATGGTCATCTGCTCGGTAACCGGACGCAGCCGGGCCTGCATATCTTTATCAACGACATAAACGGCATTGCCCTGCTGCGTTATTAAAATCGCCTGCCGCGGTATGAGTACCACGTTTTTCAGGCGCAGGCCCAAAGGCCGCACGCGTACGAACTGCCCCGGCATAATCGCGCTGGCGGGATTGGGCAGCTCGACTTTTGAACGAACGGTAGCGGTCTTCGGATCCTCGGTGCTGTCGGTAAAAACGACGATGCCCGCTTGCGGATGCAGACTGCCGTCGGCGCGCACGATTGCAGCCTGCTGACGGCCCTCGGGGCGTGATATTCTGCCTTCTTGCAGCATCTGCCTGAGCAGGGCAAAATCCGGTCCGGGAACCGAAAAGTTGACATACAGGGGATCGACCTGCACCATGGTGGTCAGCAGGCTGGCCTCGGCGGTTGTTGCCACCAGAGTGCCGACCGAGCAG
Organism: uncultured delta proteobacterium; assembly: GCA_963723235.1. GTDB lineage: Bacteria > Desulfobacterota > WTBG01 > CAIYCZ01 > CAIRTM01 > CAIRTM01. The sequence goes on along the minus strand of CAVRPV010000001.1, from coordinate 19,484 downwards.
GACTCCTTGCGCACAATGCCCGAAATTGGTGCGTCAACCCGCGTATAGCCGAGTTTTATTTCCGCATCGCGCAGATTGGCGCGGGCGACCTGCAAATCCGCCTCGGCAGAAGCGAAGGCCATTTCTGCCTCATCGCGATCGCGCTCACTGATGGCGCTGTCCTTAAAAAGCGCCGCAATGCGCACATGCTCGCGCCGGGTGCGCTCAAGCTGCGCCCCGGCCTGCGCAAGCATACCGCGTGAGCGCTCAAGCTCTATCTCGTAGGGCACGGGGTCGATCTGAAACAGGCGGGTTCCCTGCTTGACGAACTGGCCCTCCTGAAAGAGCCGCTTTTCCAGTATGCCGCCCACACGCGCGCGCACCTCGACCTCAAGGAACCCGGCGGTCTGGCCGATAAACTCCGGCTCCCAGTCAATATCGGCTGCTTTGACATCCATTATTTCCACGACCGGAGGCGGGGGAGTTTGTTCGGTGGTTCCGGAACTGCATGCGGCTGCGGCAAGCAGGCAGATCATGAGAAAAACATTGGTTCTGTGCGTTTGTTTCATACCAACCTCAAGACTTGGGTTTTGTAGATTAAAAAATGTCGGCCGGACTCAAGCCTGCCGTGCAGGATGTGTACGGCAGTTTATCCCGCCGCAATGCGCCGGCGAATACGCCGGGCTTAGCGCTCCTGTGCTGCTGCGCTCAGGTATGCCTTAAAAACCTTAATCTGTGTGTCCACCAGACGCTCGAGCGTGAGTTGGCGGATCGGATCTTCAAAAAAGCCTTGTTTCAAATCGTAGAACAGGCCGTCAATGGAAGTAAACAGCAGCAGGGCAAGCTCGCGGCTTTCATTGCGTGCTGATAGCCCGTTGCGCTCAAAATACTGCTCAACGGCTGTGTGTACAAAACGGTAGGACTGCTGAAGCTGTTCGTCAAAGCGCTTGATCAGCTCAGGCGGCAGATTGAGCCGGCGGTAGCTGATATCAAGCATGTCCCACATTTCGCGGTGGTCGATAAAATAGCACAGATAGGTTTTAAGCGCGGTTTCAATCTGCTCAAGCGGCTCCATATCCGCGTGAACAGCACCGGCCAGCATGTCGTTTAAATGCTGGAAGCACTCTTCATATATATGGGCATAAAGTGCATCTTTGTTTTCAAAGTAGAAATACAGGGTGCCGTTGGAAAGCCCCGACTCGCGGCAGATGTCGCGAATCGTGGTGTCGTGATAGCCCTTTTTAAGAAACAGCTTTCGAGCCGCGCGCACAATCGTGCGGACCCTGGTCTGGCGCTGTTTTTCATGCTGCACGGCAATGTGAGGACGCATAGGGCAGCAACAAGCCTGTACGGGTTAGTATTTATAGAGCAGCACTCTACACTTTATAGAGCAGCACTCTATAAATGTCAATATTTTTATTTGCGTCGGATTGTCGGGTAGTATGCCTGTGAGGGAAAACTACGCAAAAAAAAGCGCCCGGGGACAAAACCCCGGGCGCTTCTTCTTACATTTGATGCATCAGGCTCAGGCTGAAATGGTCTCAAGCAAAGAAGCAAAACCGCCCTGCATGGCCGCTTTCGCATCCTTGGCATTGATCAATTTCTTTTCCTGCAGCACTTCTACCAGCTTGGAAAAGCCTTTGAGCATAGAAGAGCGATGTTCATCGCCGCTGATGATTTTTTTCTCCACCAGGTAGTTCAGTACATCCAGCATTTTGTCAGGCTGCTCAATGAGCTTTTTAGCCTGTACTTTGGTCATAATTGCCATGGTATCGTACCTCCTTTCAGCACGTCCACAAGATTATACGTAGTATTTAATCTTCTTCTTTTCAGCATCGGACAGATACTTGCTCCGCAGCGGGGCAAGATCCTTGGCAACATAGTCCAGGCCGAGCTGTTTCAGCTTGCGCTCTGACGGGAATCCGGTTTTGGAATCCCAATCGCGATACTGATAATACTTCGGCAGCATCTCGTTGAGCGGAAGGGTTGCGCCGATGTTGGTCTGATAGTCCACGCCGTTCGCGGGCATGGGCTCTTTCAGGAAACGCTCGGGAACGGTATCTTCGCGAGCGCCCGACATCAGACGGTTCCAGTAGGCGCGCTCAAGGTTCACGATGCGCTCGCCGACTTCCTGGAATTCTTCCTCAGTGAAATCAAGGCCGGTAACAGCGTTCAGGTATTCAACCTGGTCCGGAGTCAACACGGCATAGGACCAGTGCGTGGTGAAGCAGCATACCTGCAGGCAGTCCGTAGTGGCCTTCTGGTTTTCTTCATAGTAAACCATATAGGGCTTGCCATTGGTGGTAACCGGCTTGTTGGCGCTTTCATCACCAAGGAGCTTGGTGTTGAGTCCGGGATACAGGGCGCCGGAAAGCTCAAGACAGCACAGGGAGCGAAGATGGTCGCAGCCGCCGCGGGTACCCATGGCAAAGGACAGACCGTAACCGAAGCCGAGGCCGCGGGGGTCGTCGCCGGGCAGGGTCATGCCGCGGGTGGTGATGGTATAGTAGTGAGCGTCCTTGGGCAGACCAAGCTTATCAGCAGCGCGGTCAGCGCCGTCAGCCAGAATACCGCCAAAGCCTTTACGCAGACCAATCTGGTTAATCAGCGTATCAACCACTTCAGCGTTACCCCAGGTCAGCTCAAGCCCGCCGGTATCCTTGGTGGTGATCAGGCCTCTCTGGTACCATTCCATGGCTGTACTGATAACACCGCCGCACTCGATAGCATCCAGACCGTAATCATTGGTCAGGCGGCAATTGTGCCAGACATCGTTGGGGTCTTCAATGATACCGCAACGCGGACCGGTCGGAACGGCGTGCTCGTACTCAGGGCCGCCGAAGGTTTCACCGGCATACTTGCCGTCGCGGATTTCAGTGAAGCGGCCGCAGGCGATCGGGCATGCATAGCAGCCTTCACGATGCTTCAAAACTGTTGCCGAATGGCTTTCACCGGACACGTTGTTTGCCAGCGGGTGGGACCCGAACTGGAAATTGTTCCAGGGGAACCAGCCGTCGCGATTGGCAACATTGATCAGACACAGGCTGCCGAGAACGTTCAGGCCGATTTTCATCGGGTCGGTCTTGAAGGCCTGGCGCAGACGGTTGCACACTTCCATCATCTTCTTGGGATCGGCGATCTTGACCGTGCCGGATCCGCGTGTGGCAATTGCCTTCAGGTTCTTGGAGCCGATGACACCGCCGGTACCGGTACGCCCTGCTGCGCGCCACACATCATTAAACGTGCAGGCAAAACGCACCATGTTTTCACCGGCCGGGCCGATCATCATGATGTGAATGTCCTCATCGCCCAGTTCCTGTTTGATCATCGGGTCGGCTTCACGCGGAAACTTGCCCCAGAGGTGGCGGGCGTCGCGGATCTCAACCTTGTCATCATCAATCCAGATATAGACCGGGTGCTTGGCGCGGCCCTGTACGATGATCTGGTCATAGCCGGCATACTTCACTTCCGCGCCCCAGTGACCGCCCATGTTGGAGTCACCGAAACCGCCGGTCAGCGGGCTTTTGCAGGTAACGGTCACGCGGCCGGTTGAAGGAGCAGCAGTGCCGCTCACCGGGCCCATGCCGAAACATACGCGCGTGCGGGGATCAAAGGGATCCATGTCCGCGGGAACTTCATTGTACATAACCTCAGAGTTGAAACCACGGCCACCAATCCATTTGCGACGGTATTCGTATGACAGCGGTTCTTTTGTAATTTGCGCCAGTTGTAAGATCGACTCTCAGTCGTTGTCCTGCCCATCCGTACATAGCTTAACCCTCCTCTCCAACTTTAGCGGCTTTTAACCGTTCGTTTAACTTGTTACGGCGTTTGGCTTTCATCGCGATGGTCGGTGTCTCGTAGGAGATGGCTCCGCTAACACACCAGTCAGCACACACCGGGCCCTCATCGCGGCCTTCACACAGGTCGCACTTAAAGGCTTTGCCGGTTTTATAGTGCATGTTGATGGCGCCGAACGGACATGCATTGGCGCATTCCTTACAGCCGATACACTTGTTGGCATCGATTTTGGTGATGCCGGCAGCGTGATCCATGGCGCAGGCGCCGGTCGGGCACACCGCAGCGCAGGGCGCGTCAGTACAGCCGTCGCAACCCACGACAAAGGATTCGCCGTGCTGCTCGTTCCTGACGATAGCTACGCGGGAAATTACTTTTCCGCATTCGCCGTCATGATACAGGGAGCAGCCGACTACGCAGCTTCTGCATCCGGTGCAGATTTCGTTGTTGTAAATCAACTTTTTCTGTTCACTCATGATTAGTTACCCTCCTTTCAATCGGGTCAACAAAGGGATACTTCTAGTCGTACGTGTACCTGAATTTCAGTTACCAATACTTCCCGTTTTCGTTTAAGAAAACGAAACCAGCCTGTACGCAACACCTCCTCTCATAATTAATTTTTTTTCGTGTCTGAATTCCACATACGCATGCATAAAAAAAAGCCTGAAAGATACAGCTGTATCTCTCAGGCTTCCTTTGCAAACACGGCGGGCCGGTTTTTGTTTGCCGACCTTTTCGGTCCTGTTGCTCGCAACAGGACTCGGAAACCAATTATTCTCTATTTTCATCCCAAAAGGGAGAATGATGGTATCATTTTTTTTTCACCTTTGTCAATAATTTCTTGGCCGCTCATATCGGATAAAAACATAGGCAGCACAACGGCTTACCCCATAACCATAGCTTAATTTTTTGATTATTTCACTTGCTGAAGCATGGCTGGCCGCGCGCGGGTTTCTCTTGGACAAAAACCAGGGGGCCGGACGCCTCAGGAACACTCCAAAGAGCGGGCCAGTTGATCAGGACAGGATGTTGACTTGGATTCACAGGCAATTCCCCTAAGGCGCTCTTGAGCCTCAGCCGCCTGCATGCCTTCAAGCAGCCTGGCCAGCCCCTGGCCGTTGCCGTGGCAGCCGCCCTCGAATCGGACGTTAAACAGCCGGCCATCGCGGATCTCATAGCTGATGCGGGTGCAGCACACGCCCCGCGTCCTGAATTCCACTGATCGTGTCTCCATACATGCCATCCTTTTTCGCCGGCATTGCTGTGCCTGTTTTTTGCAGACCATCACTGGTAGTAAAAATCAGCGCCTTTGTCAAATACATTCCATCGCATACACACGATCGTTGCGCAGCGAAAGCACTTTGCCTGCGTGTATATCCAGCTTCTTTCACGGGAAATATTTTTGGTTTGTCAGGTTCAAACCATCCGTGCTATAGAGTCAATACAGGTACACGGCACATCATACCCGTTACACAGGAACCAACCCGTCATGAAATTGAACACGGCACCTGCGGAACGCCTGGACCCCGGCAGATTTTACCCGCTCGGCGCGACACTGCAGCCCGACGGTGTCAATTTCGCCCTGTATTCCAAACATGCAAACGCTGTGCACCTGCTGCTGTTCGACACACCGGATGGCCAGCCGTCTGAAATCATACCCATAGAGCATTGCTCGCGCCATATCTGGCACATCTTTGTGCGGGGAATCAAGCCCGGTCAGCTGTACGGATACCGTGTGTTCGGCGAATACGATCCCGGACGCGGCCTGCGTTTTAACAGCCATAAGCTGCTGATCGACCCCTATGCCAAGGCCCTTAGCGGTAAATGCCGCAATACAGACAATCTGCTGCTGGCCTATGATCCCGCGGTTTCAGACCCTGGCGCGGCCATGGATTGCCGCGAAAATCTGACGTATCGTTCCCAAAGCGATTGTCATGGACAGTGCTTTTGACTGGCAGGGCGACAGCCCGCCCGACATCCCCTTTGAAGAGCTGATCATTTACGAAGCGCACCTGAAAGGATTCACCGCGCATGCGTCCTCGGGCGTGCGCCATCCCGGCACCTATCTTGGGTTTATTGAAAAAATTCCCTACCTGCGCTCTCTCGGCATCAACGCGGTTGAATTCCTGCCGCTGCATGAATTCTATAACGAAAATTTTTTGCAGGATCGGGGCCTGAGCAACTACTGGGGATATAATTCAATCGGTTTTTTCAGCCCGGAGATCTCCTACAGCACCTGCTCGCATGCAGGCTGCCAGGTTCAGGAATTTAAAACCATGGTTCGCGAACTGCACCGGGCCGGCATTGAGGTGATCATGGACGTGGTCTACAATCACAGCGGCGAGGGCAATGAACTGGGTCCGACCATCAGCTTTCGCGGCATAGACAACCCGACCTACTACCGGATTGACAGCGGCAGGTACGTTGACATTACCGGCTGCGGCAACAGCCTGAATCTGACGGATGCCCATGTCATGCGGCTGGTGATGGATTCTCTGCGCTACTGGGTGCAGGAAATGCATATTGACGGATTTCGCTTCGACCTTGCCACGGCTCTGGGCCGTGAAGGCGGCCGCTTCCAGAAATCATCATCGTTTTTTGACGCAATTTCACAGGATCCGGTCCTCAACCGGATAAAAATCATTGCCGAGCCCTGGGACATTGAGACCTGCCAGGTCGGTAATTTCCCGGTTGAATGGTCGGAGTGGAACGGAAAATTCCGGGACACCGTGCGAAGCTTTGTGCGCGGTGATGCCGGTATGGTGAGCGAGCTTGGCTGGCGCCTGACCGGTTCAGCCGACCTGTACGGCGATGACGGCCGTTCTCCCTTTAACAGCATCAATTTTGTTACCTGCCATGACGGCTTTACCCTGAACGACCTGGTCTCCTACAACACCAAGCACAATGAACTGAACTGCGAGGATAACCGCGACGGCAATGACTATAATCTGTCCTGGAACTGCGGTGTTGAGGGACCGACCGATGACCCGGAAATAGCGGCCCTGCGCCGCCGGCTTGCCAAAAACTTTTTCTGCCTGCTGCTGTTCTCATCCGGCACGCCCATGATCACGGCCGGGGATGAATTTTTGCGCACACAGCAGGGCAACAACAACGCCTATTGCCAGGACAATGACATCAGCTGGATTGACTGGAGTCTCGCTGGAAAAAAATGCCGACATGCTCGCTTTCTGTCGCACAGCAATCGCGTTCCGCAAAAGCCACCGCAGCCTGCAGCGCAAGCGTTTTTATCAGGGCCGCGACACCTCCGGCAACCGTATTCCGGACATTGCCTGGTTCGGGCCTGACGCGCAGGAGCCGGACTGGCATGACACGAGCCTGCGCACACTGTGCTATCAACTCGACGCCGCCCGCATCGTTCCCGGCCAAGAAGATTGCCTGCTGTTTTTTATTCTGAATGCCGATCCGGAACCACGAACCGTGCTGCTGCCTCCTTGCGCATGCGGGCTGCTGGCATCGCGTGATTGATACCGCCCGTGAGCACCCTGATGATTTCCTGCTGCCCGGGACAGAACAGATGCTCAAGAATGATCGTCTCTACCGGGCGGCCGCACGCAGCGTGGTCGTTCTTATAGGGAAACAGGATCAGGCACTGAGCACTGGAGGGCTGTAAGCCTGCCTGTACATACAACAAAGGGCGCGCGCCCCGCGCCCCGGCAGAAAGGAAATGACACATGAATGTACTTCTTATCTTTTTGATCACCATCGCTGTGTTCTTTGTGGGCTACCGCTACTATGCCCGCTTTATAGAAAAAATCTTTGATGTCGACGGCAGCCATGTGACCCCGGCCGTTGAAGTCAACGATGGTGTCGACTATGTGCCGACAAAAAAAATCGTCATTTTCGGCCATCACTTCGCCTCCATCGCCGGCGGCGGCCCCATCATCGGCCCCACCGTGGCCATGATCTTCGGCTATGTGCCGGTATGGCTCTGGATCATGGTCGGCACGCTCTTCATAGGAGCTGTGCACGATTTCACCGCCCTGCTTGCCTCCATGCGCGAGCGCGGCAAATCCATGGCCGAGATCGCTGAAAAGACCATGGGCCGGGCGGGCTTTCTCCTGTTCATCGCCTTCACCATCATCATGCTGCTCATGGTCACCTCGGTCTTTTTAACCCTTACCACCACGGCCCTTGCATCCAAGTATCCGCTTTCCTATTTCGGCGCCGAGGTCACCCAGCATACAGACCATTGTTGAAAACGGCGTGACCTATGCCGTTATCGGCGGCATCGCTTCCACCTCGGTTATCTTCATTACGCTGTGCTCGCCCCTTGTGGGATTTCTGCTGTATAAAAAAGGCGTCAACACCTATGTGGTGTCAGCCCTTGCCGTTATTATCTGCGCTGTGTCGGTCCAGATCGGCCTCATATTCCCCATAAAGATCGACCCGTTTTACTGGATGATCCTGCTGTCGATCTACACGATCTTTGCCGCAGGCGTGCCCGTCTGGCTCGTGCTCCAGCCCCGCGACTTCACCAACTCGTTTATGCTCTACGGCGGCGTCATCGGCATCTTTCTCGGCACGGTCATCCTGGGGCTCAAGGGCGGCAGTGATGAATGCTCCGGCCCTGAACATCGCCGCCGGCAATATGCAGCTCGGCTATGTCTGGCCCATTCTCTTCATTACCGTTGCCTGCGGCGCCATCTCGGGGTTTCATGCCCTGGTAGCGGGCGGAACGACCTCCAAGCAGGTGGCGCAGGAAAAACCCGATGCCAAAGTCGTCGGCTACGGCGGCATGGTCCTTGAGTCGCTGCTTGCTGTCGGCGTGGTGATTGCGGTGGGCGTGGGCCTGTCCTATGAGCAGCTTACCGCGCTGGTTTTTCCGACGGCAGCCGGCGTCAAGTCAAATCCCATTCTCGCTTTCTCGCTGGGCCTTGGCGGGCTTTTGAACAAATCAATGGGCCTGCCCCTGACCTATGGCGTGGTATTCGGCATCCTGCTGGTGGAAGGGTTCGTGGTCACGACGCTCGACACGGCCGTGCGCTTGAACCGCTATCTTTTTGAAGAACTCTGGAGCATGCTTTTTAAAAACGTGCCCCGGCTGCTTAAAACCTATCTTTTTAATTCGTTTCTGTGCGTAGGGCTCATGTTCATCCTGGCCTACTACAATACCTTCAAGCAGCTCTGGCAGCTGTTCGGCTCGGCAAACCAGCTGCTGGCGGCCCTTACCATGCTGGCGGTCAGCTTGTGGCTCATGCAGCGGGGCAAAAAATTCCTGTTTGCCCTCCTGCCCGGCATTTTCATGCTCATCACCACCATCGCATCGCTGGTTATCATCCTGGTTAAGGACTATATCCCGAAGCAAAACTATATGCTTGCCGCAGGCGATATCGTGCTGCTGGCACTGGCGGCCGGCGTGACCGTGCTGTTCACCAAAAGATACAGAAACCGGCCCCGGGCCGGCCTGCAAAGCTGATTACTTTTGCAGGGCTTTTGCATTTCTAACTGGCGGGCGGATCAACTTCAGTGCCGCTGCCCTTTCCCGGGCGCGCATCAAATTGCTCGCCCCGAATGCAGGAGGACAATGGAAACGAAAAAGAAAAAAATCTTATGGCTGGAGCTTGCAGGGTTCGTGTTTGCCCTGATTGCCGGGACAGTGATGCATTTCGGCCTTGAGCTCGCGGGCTTTGCCCGCGCTCTCGCATGGCTGTTCCCGGTGAACGAAAGTCCGTGGGAGCATTTAAAGCTCAGTTTCTATCCGGTTGTGTTCTGGGGCCTGATCCAGTACGCAATCCTGCGGCGCAGCACGACCCTGCGGCCATCAGCACCGGGAGGAGTGCGCAACGTCTGGTTTGCGCGGCTGCTGGGCGCCTACGTGGCCATAATGACGACGGTAGTCTCCTGGTCGCTGCAGTACTGGCTCATGGGCAGATCCATACTGGCCATTGACATTGCGATGATGTATGGCGGGTTGCTGGCTTCAGCGCTGCTGTGCTGGCGCCTGCTGACCGGGCCGACGCTTCGGCATCCCCGGCGCCTGAGCCAATGCGGCTTTGCAGGGCTGGCGCTGCTGTTGTTCTGCTTCTGCCTGTTTTCCTATCGCGTGCCACGCGCGCGGCTGTGGATGGACAGGCCATGCCAGTCCTTTGGCATCATTGAAAGACATATGCTGTTTAACAGGCACCTGCCCACACAGTGCCCCGACCCGGCAGCCGTGCCGTGCCTGCCCGGATTCTGCGGCTTTGTGCCGCTGGCGCTGATCGGCGGCATGCTGGTTGTGTGCCTGACAGCCGGAAGGAATCGCAAGCACGGATAGCATTCCGAATGTACTGCGCAGATATGCAGGCCGGGGTAATGCAGGCATGCAGACACAAAAAAAGACTGCCTGTTTTTGCAGGCAGTCTTCAGCGTGCCGATAAAAGCATACAGCCTTAGAAATAGAAAACCACGTCAAACGTCCAGCGGTCTTCCATCAGGTTTTCATTCTTGTCAGTCAGCGGGAACTCATAGCCGACGCCAAGGTCCATGTTCTTTATAAAGGCGACATCCTGCAGCACGCGGAAACGGCTGCCGATGGCCAGGGTCACGATATCCTTGTTGCGCTCTCCATGAGAAGCTCCGAAGTTGATTAAATCACCGCCCTCAAAAGTCACGATGCCGGGCACCAGGCCTCTTTCATTCGCGTCATCAATCACGCGGAAGTGGTTGAGCTCAATCAGCGGGAAGAACCACGGAGTCACCGCGTAGCTGGCATGCCAGGTGTCAAACATCACGGTACTCTCCTCGCCGCTGTCAAACGGGATGGTGATGCCGGCGCCACCGACCAGCTGCAATTTATCAAAGCCCTTCAGAAAGTGCAGCGAAGGCGTGACATTGCCTGAGCCATTGCCCTGAAACACATCACTGCTGCCCTGACTCAGCTCAAAAAGCACGCGGCTGGACAGGATAAATTTGTTGTCGGGATCATAGATGAGGGCGTACTTGACGCCGGCGCCATAGTCGGCCCAACCGGTTTCATCACTCAGGGTATTGTCGGGATTAAAATCAATATAGCCGGTTTTTTCAGCGACAAGCGAAAACCGCTCGTTGAACGCATAGGTCAGCTGCAAAGCCGTTACATTTAAATCGCCATCCAGATCAACACGACCGATCGTTGTCTTGACGTGGCTCGGAAGTCTCTGCTGCAGGTGCACGACCCGCAGCGTAGTTTCATTGCGGGGGTCGATATTGTAGACCGGATTACTCAACGGCCGGATATACTGATCAAACGGGCCGTCATCAGCGGCCCATGCAGAAGAACCCGCCACCATAAGTGCCGTCAAGCATATTGCAATACCAAAAAACCGTTTCATTCAATGTCTCCTCTCGTGTTGTCTTCGATACCTTGTATAGGGGTTTCTGTTAATTCTTAAATAAAATTTATTTAAACCCGCCCACTATAAATTTGAGCGCCCGGTAAGTCAATAAAAAACATGTAAAGATGCGGGAAATGATGCCCTTGACGGTATTTATTGTTGACGCGTACAGGGTTTTTCTTTAAGCTACAGCCCTGAATGAACGCCGCACCTCGCTGTGAGCGCCCCGAAGCACACTGAGCATCTTCCCAAAACAAGAAGCCGGTTTTGTTGCGCAGGCTGACGGCAGCACTATGGCGGCAAACCTGCTGTACTATGTGAACAGGCAGAAATGATCAGCGCGGAAAATCTTTCCAAAGGCTACGGCCGCCAGGCCCTGTTCGACGAGGCGAATTTTCAGATCAACCGGCGTGAACGCGTCGGCCTGGTCGGACGCAACGGACATGGCAAAACCACCCTGTTCCGCCTTCTGGCAGGTCTTGAGCAACCCGACTCAGGCAGCATTTCAATTCCGCGCGGGTACCGCATCGGCTATGTGCAGCAGCACCTCCACTTTACCCGCGCGAGCGTTCTTGATGAAGCTGCCGCGGGCCTGCCTGCCGGGCATGAGCATCATGCCTGGAAAGCTGAAAAAATTCTTGCCGGACTCGGCTTTGACCCTGATCAGATGCTGCGCTCTCCGCATGAGTTTTCCGGCGGATTCCAGGTCAGGTTGAATCTGGCCACGGTGCTGGTAAGCGAGCCCGACCTGTTGCTGCTGGACGAGCCCACCAATTACCTTGATATTACATCCATTCGCTGGATAGAGGGTTTTCTGAAAACCTGGCCCCATGAGCTGCTGCTCATCACCCATGACCGCAGTTTCATGGACAAAATCGTCACACACACCTTGGGCATTCACCGCAACCGTATTCGCAAAATTGCGGGCAGCACCGAAAAGTTTTATGCCCAGATCGCGCAGGATGAAGAAATTCATGAAAAAACCCGTCTCAATGATGATCGCAAACGCAAGGAGATGGAGCTGTTCATCTCGCGCTTCCGGGCCAAGGCACGCCTGGCCGGGATGGTGCAGTCCCGTGTCAAAACCCTTGAGAAACAGGGACGCAGCGAAAAGCTCGAAAACATTAAGACGCTTGAATTTTCCTTCCGCAGCTGCCCCTTTAATGCCAGGTTCGCCGGCAGCGCATCCGGAGTTTCATTCAGCTACGATGCGGCCAACCCCCTGATTGAAAACTTCAATCTGACGGTCGGACGCGGAGATCGCATCTGCGTGGTCGGGCCCAACGGCCGCGGTAAAACCACGCTGCTGAAACTGCTGGCGGGAACACTGCAGCCCAAGCAGGGAGAGGTTTCCTGGCATCAGAATGTGTGCATGGGTTTTTTTGAGCAGACCAACATTGCCTCGCTCATCGGCACGCGCACAATTGAAGAGGAAATCATGTCAGCCGACACACAGGTTGAACGCCAGCTGGCGCGCGATATTTGCGGGGCCATGATGTTTGAGGGTGACTACGCGCTGAAAAAAATCTCGGTTATTTCCGGCGGAGAAAAAAGCCGGGTGATGCTTGGCAAAATCCTGGCAACGCCGGTGAACCTGCTGGTGCTGGATGAGCCCACTAACCACCTGGACATGCAGTCCTGCGACGCCCTGATTGCCGCTCTTGATAACTTTGACGGAGCGGTCATCATGGTTACGCACAATGAGCTGTTTCTGCATGCCCTTGCCGAGCGTCTGGTGATATTTCAAAACGGGCGCATCGATATTTTCGAGGGCCGTTATCAGGAATTTCTCGATCGTATCGGCTGGCAGGAGGAAGGCCGGACCGGAGCGGCAGACAGCACTGAAGCCGCACTGCCTGAGCAGAAATTTTCAAAAAAAGAAATGCGCAAACTGCGCTCGGACATTATCAGCGAGCGCAGCCGCGTGCTTGGGCCGCTTGAAAAAAAGATCGCCGCGACCGAGGCCGCGATCGAGGCCTGCGAGACTGAGCTCGCCCGCGCAAGCGCAGCCATGCAGAGCGCGTCTGAAAGCGGCGAGGCCCTGCGCATTGTCGAGCTTTCAAAAGTCATCAGCCGCTGTGATGCCGACATTGACCGCCTGTTTGATGAGCTTTCCCATGACACAGCGCAAGCTGACGACTTTAAAAAACTTTTTGACGAGCGCCTCGCCCGGCTTGAAATTGCAGACCTCTGACAGTAAATGGCGCTGTCTGATACAGTCACACAACCATAGAATTTCCATACAAAGGAGGGGTTCATGCAAGACTCCAGAAAATCGTTTTCAGTCAAGCTCTCCTGCGATCCGGAAATAATCAGTGAAAAATTTTAAGTGTTCACGGCCAGAAAACAATCCTTGATTTTGATCTGGCTGAACTGTATGGCTGTCCACCAAGCGCCCGAATGAGCAGATAAAAAGAAACTTAAACCGCTTTCCATCCGATTTGATGGTTGAGTTGACGCGGGAAGAAGTATCGGTAGTTCTGGGGTCAAAGTCTCAAACCATACCTGAACAGATGAACCGATCGCACATTGCGACCGGTTCCCAGAGGCACAGAGAACCCCGTTTCAAGCCATATGCATACACCGGGCATAGGGCTGCCGGACTGGATGCCGATACATAGTGTTGAGCGGAAAAAACCGGATCAGGAGCCGCTTTGCCCGGACAGGCCGGAAGACTGCTCCGGAGTCGCCTCGGGAGCAATCATGACAGGCGGGGCTGTTATGCTGCTGATGAGCTTTTGAGCGGACAGGCGCGAAAAGGCACTGATCCAGGACATGGCGACAGCAGCGCAGTAGGGAATCGACAGAATCAGCAGGACCGCTACCCACACGAGTACATCGGTCGTTTCTGTGCCCTGTACCCTGATGACAGTGCCGGCGGCAAACAGGAGCGCCAAAAACATCAGGCCCTCTTCGCGGGCTGATTGCAGGGCGTTCCAGAACACCTTGCCGCCTACCATTTTCGGTGTTCTGAAAAACGGCAGGTTCCGTGTGACAACACCATAGAAGATGGACTTGGCAATGGTATGTGACAGTGACAAACCGGCAAGCGCGGAGGCAAATGTCTGGGTAAGGGTGGCTCCGACACGGTTGCGGTACAGGTAAAACATTTTTGCAATTTTAAATACGAAAAACGCCAGCGGCACAGACGAAAGAATGACCATGGGCGGGTCAAATTTTTTGGGCCAGTATATCATGCCGATGGACCACGACAGGGCGGCAAAGGTAAAAAACAGGTTGATGCTGTCGGCAATCCAGGGAAGCCAGCCCGCTATGAAATGATAGCGCTGGCCCAGGGTCAGGCGGCTTTTGTCTTTGCCCAGCAGCTCGCCGGCATGGTAGCGCATGATTTGAATCGCGCCATAGGCCCAGCGGTAGCGCTGTTTTTTGAAGTCGGTAAAAACATCCGGCATGACCCCGCGGCCGTAGCTTCGTGAGGTATACAGGGCCTCATATCCTTTTTCGAATATCCTCAAGCCCAGTTCGGCGTCTTCGGTGATGCACCACTCGGCCCACCCGCCGACCTCTTCCAGCACGGACTTTCTCACCATGGTCATGGTGCCGTGCTGAATGATTGCATTGCGTTCATTTCTGGTGACCATGCCGATATGGAAAAAACCGCAGTATTCGGCGTAACACATTGCCTTGAAAAGATTTTCGGCCTCATCCCGGTAGTCCTGCGGGGCCTGAACAATGGCAACCGATGGTTTCAAAAACTGGGGAACGAGGTCTTTCAGCCAGTCAGGGGTAACCATATAGTCGCTGTCGATGACAGCTATGACTTCCGCATCGGGCGCAGTCTGTTTGAGACAGTAGTTCAGGGCGCCGGCCTTGAAGCCTTTGAGCTGCCCCTCGTGGAAGAAGCGGAACTTCGGCCCGAGCTTTCTGCAATGATCCTCCACCGGTTGCCAGACGGCCGGATCCCGGGTGTTGTTGTCCATGACGATAACTTCAAAGCGGCGATAATCCAGAGCTGCGAGGGCATTCAGGGTTTCGATCATCATGTCCGGCGGCTCATTGTAGGCCGGCACATGGATGGATACCATGGGAAGCGATTCTTCCGGGGCCGCAACCGGAGTCAGGGGCCGCCGCATCCGGGTCGTCCAGATAGCCTCGGCCCATTCATGGGCTTCCGTCATCAGCACAATCGCCACGCCGGTGATCCCCAGCAGCATGAGGCATCCGACAATGATAATGGAGACGGTAAGATACTGCTGTGAATAGCTGTAAACGATCCAGACCGCACCGCTTGCCGCCAGAAAGGCTATGCCGGCAAGGAATCCGCGGCCGTAATGCCCCAGGGAAATGCTGTCGATGAGCAGCAGGGAAATCGTGATCATAGCGATCACGATTGAGATGCCGGCCAGTACGCGCCATTCGGGAATGCCTACAATGGGCGCCTTGAACGGGAATTTTAAATGGCGGTACAAATCGTATACGCCCCAGTAGCAGCCGACCGAACCTTCGTTTTTCCTTTTCCAGGGCTGGTCGAAGGCCTCCATGACGTAGTAAATGTAGTCAAGGTCTTCGGCCTTGTTCAAAAAATTCCGCAAAAACAGGGCTTGATTGGCAAGCGAAGACACCGCTTCTCCCCTGGTTCGGCCGTTGCTCGGCCAGCCGACTTCGGCGATAACCACCTGCTTGCCGGGAAATGTCGTTTTGAGA
Source organism: uncultured delta proteobacterium (assembly GCA_963723235.1). Taxonomy (GTDB): domain Bacteria; phylum Desulfobacterota; class WTBG01; order CAIYCZ01; family CAIRTM01; genus CAIRTM01. The sequence goes on along the minus strand of CAVRPV010000001.1, from coordinate 3,726 downwards.
AGCTCCATCTTGTCGATGATGTAGTCCGCAGCTGTTTCCATCTTGACGCCTTCCCAGTAGGGAAGCATATGGGTGCCGATGAAATCGACATGGGCGCCCAGTTCCGGGTACTTTATCCAGATATGCCAGGGCTCGGCCGTGCTGACGGGAACCTGCAGCTGGGCCTGAACCCGGTCAATATAGTCGATAAGCTGTTTGACTGTAATATCCTGGCGATAGAGCGACTCGCTGCCCACAAACACCCGGACGACATTGCGGTAATTTTCCCTGGCCACCCGGATGACCGTGGCAATCTGCTCTTCGTTGGCCTCAAGATCAGGGCTCAGCCACGCGCCCAGGGCAACATTCAAGTCGTGTTTTTTTGCCAGGGACGGAATAGCGGCCAGGGTGGATTCGACCGAATAGGTCCGGATCGCATTGGTTTTTTTTGCCAGCAGCTGCAGGTCTTCTTCAATTTCGGTTTCAGTCGGGAAATTTTTTTGTATGGGGTTATTCCACGCCCGCATGGGAGAGAAGGAAAAACCCTGAATGCGGCCGGGCCAGGATGGGGCACTCTCCGGTTTGTTCATCAGGGACCAGAAACTGAAAAATATAACCGAAACAGCCAGAATGATAATTATGTTTGTTATTCTTCTCATGGGACCTTGTACATGCAGGTTATTAAATTGTATTCAGCACGCTCCAGGGAGGCGGCGTGCTGTGCTTAAATATTACAGGGCATACAGGTCAGAAAGCAAGTGCATAATGAGAGGATCCCCGCGCCGTTAGAATACGCTGTACTGCACATCACCCGCGTCCACTCGCGTCGCTCGGGCAGTCCCGACAATAGTCGGAACCAAGGTGCACAGGCGTGCTTCTGCGTATCCGGGGTGTTGTTTTTGTTGCTTCGATTTCTTAATCGGTTGAATTGCAGCGCTTTTTTCTGTGCAGCGTAAACTACAATTTATGGTATGTCCGCAAGAATGCCTGTGATGCCATCGCGCGAAAGTTCCCCGGCGGTCAGCCAGCGGGCGCCTCTTTTGAAAAAATTCGAAGCGTCCAAAATGTTTTCAGAAAGGGCCTGTTGCGTTTCGTCAAAGGAGCCTTCAAAAACCACGGACTCCGTGGCCGCATGCATAAGGTACAGTCTGAAACCGACAGAAGCGGGGCGCTCAATGCCGCTTGCGCTGCCTACACGTTCGATATAGCTTTCAAGGATGCCGATCATCACATACTCAACGCCAAGCTCACGTGCACAAGTTGCGGCCAGGAACCGCAGTGTGCTGTGCGGATTATCGCGCGCCAGCTTTCTGAAACCGAACATGCCTGCGTCATAATCTTTCACAGCCGGACCGTATTTTTTTTGCAGTTCCTCATGCAGAATATGCGAAATCTCCTCCGATGCCCCGGCAGAGTAGAATTCGACGGGGTAGTTAATGGCAGAGAGCCTGCAGTCAAGCAGGGCATTGCCTCCGGATGGAACCTCGGTGCAGCTGCGCCCCTTTACAAACGGCATACAGGCCAGTGAGGCCATCTTTGATGATTGAAATGTATCATCCCGCACCACGGTCACGGAATTTGAAACACACCCAGCCAACACAACGACTCCCAAAAGCATCCATATTTTTATGGTACGCATAAGCCCTCTTATTGTAATTATCAATAACGCCGGCTTCTTTCTCACAAGGTTTTCCTGATCATCAGAGCCGGTGCGCAGGCGTCGGTCATTATGCGCAGGAAGTTTGTTCCGATTTTCTCACAAGCGTTATACAATGACAAGAGCCAATGTGGGGTGTGAATAGAGCATATGGCTGCGCAGGCCGCATTTGATTTCCCCTTATTTTTTTGGTATGCTTCCGCCCGCAGTATACTAATAAGGCAGCAACTGCGCACGCAGATACCCGCGTAGTGTGCTCTGGCAGAAGTATACATAAAACTCTTTGTATATCAGTGAAAACGTTCATACGCGAGGTGTTGAATGGATGTGAGAATTGAACCGGTTCAACCCGGAAAACTTAAGGGAGGAGTTGTTCCCGGACAGGCATTTGATTTCGGCAAGGCGTTTTCCGACCGCATGCTGACCATGAGCTATACCCCGGAAAAGGGCTGGCATGATGCCTGCATTAAACAGTTTGGTAATTTTTCGCTTTCCCCGGCAACGATGTGTTTGCACTACGGGCAGCTAATTTTTGAAGGGTTGAAAGCCTATCGGCAGCAGGATGGCCATATCGGACTCTTCCGGGCACGGGATAATCTTGAGCGTATGAACGCATCCGCTGAGCGCATATGCATGCCGACAATTAACGTTGAGGAAACATATCAGGCCATGGCGCAGCTTATTGCGCTTGATAAAGATTGGGTTCCGCATGATGAAGGCTCCTCGCTCTACATACGGCCGACCATGATTGCCACGGATCCGCTGATCCGCCTGAAAACCTCTTCGACCTACCTGTTCTATATTATATGTTCACCCGTGGGCCACTATTATGCCAACGGCATGAAGCCGACCGGAATTATTGTGGAAGACCAGTACGTGCGCGCGGTTCGCGGTGGCGTTGGTTTTGCAAAACAGCCGCAAACTATGCGGCCTCCCTGCTGCCCGCCAAGAAGGCCGAGGCCGCAGGCTATGATCAGGTGCTGTGGCTTGACGGCGTCAACCTTGAGTATGTTGAAGAGGTCGGCTCCATGAATATTTTCTTTAAATACAAGGATCGCCTGGTAACCTCGCAGCTCAACGGTTCTATCCTGCCGGGCATTACCCGCGATTCGGTCATGCAGATCGCCCGCTCCTGGGGCATGCAGGTTGATGAAGAAAAAATCAGCATACAGCGCCTGTGTGAGGACATTGCGGCCGGCAGGGTAGAGGAGATTTTCGGTTCCGGAACCGCAGCGGTTATTTCCTCGGTCGGCACCCTGCGTTATAAAGGACGTGATTATACTGTCAATACCAGTGAGCCCGGCGCGTTCAGCCTGAAAATGTATGACGAGCTGACCGGTATACAGTATGGCCGTATTGAAGACCGTTTTGGCTGGACATCCATTGTAGCCTGAACACCCGGCGCTGCCTGCAGCCACGGGGCGGGTTTTGAGCGACTGTACACATAGTCATGGTCAATAACCGGCGCGTTTCAGCAGAAGGCGCAGGAGACAGGTCCGCTACCATGTTAATGCGCATGTATGAGTCGAACCCGCAGGCACGCATTATTGAGAAGGCTGTTGAAGTGCTACGTGCAGGCGGGCTTGTGGTTTACCCCACCGACACCATTTATGGCCTTGGCTGTGATCTGCATAATAAAAAAGCACTGGAAAAGCTTTATCGCATCAAGGGCCTTGATGAAAAAAGCCCGCTCAGCTTTATCTCGCACGACCTGAGTCACGTTTCTGAATATGCCCAAGTGTCAAACCGCGCTTACCGGCTCATAAACAGGTATCTGCCGGGCCCCTATACCTTTATCCTGCCTGCGGCCCGGGAGGTCAACCGCTACATGCTCTATAAACGCAAAAATATCGGCTTCCGCGTGCCTGCCAGCAATGTCTGTCATATACTGAGCGAACAGCTGGGCAATCCGCTTATTTCAACCAGCGTACCCCTGTGGCGCGAGAAGTTTTTGAACTCGGGTGAGGTCATTGATGATTATTTCGGCCGACAAATTGACCTGGTGCTTGATATCGGCGTGCTGATTTCGGAGCCGTCCACGGTAGTGGATCTGTCCGACGATGAATACACGATCACCCGGCAGGGCAAGG